>NZ_JCAMRR010000004.1:0-639502 GCF_059821195.1 Opitutus sp. sgz309028
TTGGTCGTGTAGATCACTTTTCGGACCTCGGCCGGATACGCAAAGAACGGGATGACTTGCTCCCAGTTTCGTTGCCAGGACGGCACGATGGCCGGGTATTTTTTCGCCCACGGTTCACCAACCGCACGGTCAAAAAGAACTACGAGATTTACCTTTGCCTCTACCAAGCGGTCACTGGCACCGAGGAATGGAAACAGATCTACCGCCAGTTTCCGGCCGATTTCTTCGACCTGGTTGTCATTGATGAGTGTCACAGGGGTAGTGCGACCGAGGACTCTGCGTGGCGCGAGATTCTCGATTACTTCAACGCCGCTACCCATCTCGGCCTTACCGCAACGCCACGTGAAAAGAAACCCGAAGAAGGCGAGAAATACGTCAAGGATCCGGAGTTTAATCTGAAGTATTTCGGCAACGTTCGATGTCTTCATTTCGCACGCCAGCGAGGACAAGGACGCCTTTGTCAGGCCGCTTGCGGCTGAGCTGACAAGGTTAGGGCTTCGCGTCTGGTATCCACCGCGCAGGCATGTTTTGAGGATTTTCGAATTCGTGCCGGAATCGGGCATCCAGTCCCGGAGGTCGGGAAGGAAGAAATCTTCAGCGAGATTCAGTTCCTTCATGCCGCAATGCTCTCGGTAATTGAGGACGCAGCAAAGCTCTCACCAGGGGATCGACTGCCTTTGCGCCTGATCGTAGCCCTCTTGGAATACGGTCGCGGACAACACCCCGAAGACCCTAAAATGCGCTTCCCCCAGATCGCCCCGAACATCCACCACACATTGCGCGAGTATCTCACGGAAGCATTTCGAACTCAGCTCAACGTCACGGTGCCCGATATGCTTGAGAACGTTTGGAGCGGGGACGTGCGTGTCTATTGCCGCTCGTCATGGGAAAACCTCCAACAAGAGAACCGAAGCGGACCACGATTCGCTCTTGGTTTGCTCTGGGATACGGTCCGCTCGTGGTTTCAAATGCGCCGAGTCAAAGTCGTCACCGGCAAGGAACTGGTGGACGAAATGCTGAGGCAATAGCATGAAGGCCCGCCCTCCTGTTTGGATAATGGTGCGAGAGCCGGCGTCAGCTCTCGGCGACGCCACGATGCGCCCCTGCCATGGGGCCTAACGGGAGATCCGAAGCGGACGATGTATTTCGCGCGTGTAAGCCCCTAGTTGGCACAACGCGGAGTAAGCCCCTAGCTGTCAATTTGTGCCAAGTCAGGGCTACCCGGACAGTCCCGCTTCGCTGGCTTGCACTCGGGAAATGGTGGAGGTGAGGGGAGTTGAACCCCTGTGCCCCTGACCTTCGCACACCGCGTCTACCGTGTTTAGTGCAACTTTAAATTCGCCGAAACCAAGCCATCGCACGCGCTAAGGCTTCAGCTATTCCCCGGATGAAGATACGGCGCGCGGTCCGCGGACCGCTCCGCGCGCTATGCCTGCTGTCGACGTCGGTCACGGCTAGCAGGTGTCGCCGGACCAACGTAGCAGCCTAATTAGGCCGCCATGGGCATTTCTTCGTAGTTGCCTCTTATTGGTTTCGAAGGGGATTAACGAGAGACCTCGACTCTCGACAGGCAGCGGCGCACTCCAACCAAGGGTAGAATCCGGAACACCCCCGAAATTTTTTAGCGACCGCGCCATACCGCGCCGTCGCTCGATCGGGTCGATCGCGCATCCGAGTGCAAGCCAGTCAAAGAACGGACCGGGCACCATGCGGCCCTCGGCGAAAAACTCAAGCCGCGTCGCAGGGCATTTCAGCGCTTGACGCCTTTTACCGCAACGCTACCTTTATTTAACAAGGTAGCTTGCCTCTTCGATGAGCATCGACGAAAAATTCTCCGCGATCCGCAAAGGCCTGCTCGAGTTTCTCGTGCTCAAGATCATCGCCGCGGAAAAGGTTTACGCGGCCGACATCCTGAAGCAGCTCGCCGAAACCGAGTTCGCGACCCAAGAGGGCACCCTCTACCCTTTGCTCAGCAAGATGCGCCGCGAGGGCCTGCTGGATTACGAGTGGAAGGAATCCGAGGCCGGTCCGCCGCGAAAATATTACGAGCTCACCGCCAAAGGCCGCGACCAGCTGCGCGAAACCGCCGCGTATTGGCAGAAGATCAACAGCACCGTGAAAGGCCTCGGCCCGCGTTCCGTCTGAATTTCAGCCCCGCACCCCGATGAACAAAGTCGTCACGATTCACCTCAACGGCACCGCCTACCAGCTCGAAGAAGCGGGCTATGAAGCGTTGCACGCCTACCTCGAAACAGCCGCCCGCCACCTCGCCGCCAATCCCGACCGCGACGAGATCATCGCCGACATCGAACAGGCCATTGGCGAGAAATGCCGCGCGCGCCTGAGCGGCCATCGCACCGTCGTGCTCACGAAAGACATCGAAGCGATCATCGCCGAGATGGGTCCCGTCCACGACACGTCTCCCGCCGACGCCGGCCCGGCAAACGCCAGCGCCACCACCGGCGCGACGTCCGACGCTCCGCCGCCGGGGACCGAAGCCACTGCGGGCGTGAAGCGACTCTACCGCATCTACGACGGCGCCATGATCAGCGGCGTTTGCAACGGCATCGCCGCTTACTTCAGCGTCGACCCCACGCTCGTCCGCGCCGGCTTCGTCGTCGTGGCGGTGCTCTCGCTCTTCGTTTCCTTTGTTCCATTCTTTGCGGTCGTCCTCGCCTACCTCGCACTCGTCCTCCTCATCCCGGCCGCCAAGACCGACTCCGAGAAAGCCGCCGCGCACGGCATTCCCGCCACGGCGCAGGAATTCATCCGTCGCGCGCAGGAAGGTTACTACAACGCGACGAAAAACTTCCGCGACAAACACGTCCGCCGTGAATGGCAGCGGACGTTTCGCCGCGAGATGCGCCAATGGCGCCGGCAATTTCGTTTCACCTCACCGGTCACTACCGGCGCCGTGTCCGCGCCCGCGCCGGGCTTCTGGCTGGCAGTCGGCTTCTTCGGACTGCTCCTGTTTGCGCTCACGGTGGCCTGGCTGGTCGCCACGCTCTCGCTGCTCGTGAAGGGCAACCTCCTCGGATTCGCGTTGCCGGAGGGCATGCCGGTCTGGGTCGCCGTGCTCCTCCTGTGCGTTCTTTTCCAATGCCTGGCGTGGCCGCTGCGCGTGTCGCGTCACGCCTTGCACGCGCAAGCCGGACTTCCGTGCGGCAGCCGGCCCGGCGGACCGATCGAGATGCTGACCGGACTGCTGTTCCTCGGTTTCGGCGTGTGGCTGCTCGACCGTTATGTCCCCGGCGTCCACGAGTTTCTCGTGCAGGTGCCACCGACGCTCGAACGATTCACCGACAACGTGCAGGCATGGTGGGCGCGACGCTGACGGTTCGTCTATTGTCGCGCCCAGCTTTGGATTGAGCCGGCCCCGCAGACGCGGTTTCATGTGAGCCTCTGCCTATGAGCGCCGACCGCCCCTCGCTCGAAGGCTTGCGCATCGATCGCGCGCAAGCGACCTCCCGCCGCGTCTCCGGCAAATGGATCGTCCTGCTGATCGCGCTGGCGCTCGCCGCCGCCGCGGCGTGGTGGTGGTTCGCACGCCCCCAGCCCGTGCCCGTGCGCACCGCCGCCGCCCGCGAGATCGCCGCCGGCGACACCACCACCCTGCTCAACGCCTCCGGCTACGTCACCGCCCGCCGGCTCGCCACCGTTTCCTCCAAAATCACCGGCAAGATCGTCGAGGTGCTCGTCGAGGAGGGCACGCGCGTCGACGCCGGCCAGATTCTCGCGCGTCTCGACGCTTCGAATACGGAGGCCAGTCTGCGGCTCGCCGAAGCGCAACTCGCCGCCACGCGCACCGCGCTCGCCGAGAACGACGCCAACCTCTCCCTCGCCGAAATCGATCTCCGCCGCCAGACGGAACTCGCGGGCAACAAGATCATCAGCATCGCCGATCTCGATCGCGCCGAGTCGACTGCCCGTGCGCTCCGCGGCCGCCGCGAACGGCTCCTCGCCGAAGTCGCCGTCGCGGAACGCCAGGTCGATGTCTGGAAACAGCAGCTCGACGACACGGTCATCCGCGCGCCCTTCACCGGCGTCGTCACCTCGAAAAACGCCCAGCCCGGCGAGATGATTTCACCGATGTCCTCCGGCGGCTACACGCGCACCGGCGTCTGCACGCTCGTCGACATGAGTTCGCTCGAAATCGAGATCGATGTGAACGAGAGCTACATCAACCGCGTCGAGCCCGGGCAACCGGTCGTCGCGACGCTCGACTCCTATCCGGATTGGAAAATTCCCGCCCGGGTCATCGCGATCATCCCGACCGCCGACCGGCAGAAAGCGACCGTTCGCGTCCGCGTCGGTTTCGACCAACTCGATCCGCGCATCCTGCCCGACATGGGCGTGAAGGTCGCGTTTCAAAGCACCGGCACGGCATCGTCCACGACCGCGCGCACGGTCTCGGTTCCGCGTGCGGCCGTTCGCCTCGCCGACGGTCACGACATCGTCTTCGTCGTCCACGACGGCCGCGCCGAACGCCGCGCCGTCACCGTCGCCGCGCGCAATGCCGACGAGGTCATCGTTTCGGCCGGCTTGTCCGCCGGCGAGCGCATCGTGGTCCAGGGACCGGCCGATCTCGTCGACCGCACGCCTATCACCGACACCATGAAATAGTCCTGTCGCTCGCGGCGAACCGCCGCACCCCACCCCCTCGCCTCCCATGCCCAGCGATTCGTCACCCCTCATTCACATCGCCAACGTCGAGAAACTTTACCGGCGTGGCTCCGAGGACATCCACGTCCTTGCCGGACTCGACCTCACCGTTCACCGCGGCGAATTCCTCGCGCTCATGGGGCCGTCGGGCTCCGGCAAATCGACGCTGCTCAATCTCATCGGCGGTCTCGATCGCCCGTCGAAGGGCTCCGTCCGCGTCGGCGAGGACGACATCGACGCGCTCTCCGATCGGAAGCTCGCCGCCTGGCGCGCGCGTCATGTCGGATTCGTTTTCCAGTTCTACAACCTGATCCCCGTGATGACCGCCGAGCGCAACGTCGAGCTGCCGCTCCTGCTCACGCACCTGTCGAAAGCCGACCGCCGCGCGCACGTCGGCACCGCGCTCGGCGTCGTCGGCCTCTCCCACCGCGCCGCCCACTACCCGCGCCAGCTTTCCGGCGGCGAACAGCAGCGCGTCGGGATCGCGCGCGCGATCGTCACCGATCCGACGCTGTTGTTGTGCGACGAACCCACCGGCGACCTCGATCGCAAGTCCGGCGACGAGATCCTTGCGCTTCTCCAGGCTCTCAACCGCGAGCACGGGAAAACCATTCTCATGGTCACCCACGATCCGCACGCGTCCGCGCGCGCGAGCCGCACCGTTTATCTCAACAAGGGTCAGCTCTCGACCACCAAACCGGAGTAACGCCACGCGTTCTTCCCGCCGCAAACCGGGAGCCCCCGACCCACCCTCGGCCTTTCGCGTTTTCGTGTGCTTCGCGGTTCAGCCCCGAATCCTTCGATGAAATTCTTTCCCCTCATCTGGCGAAACCTCACGCGGAAAAAGCTCCGCACTTCGCTCACGCTGCTGACGATCATGGTGGCGTTCGTGCTCTTCGGCATCCTTTGCGCGGTGCGCGAAGCGCTTGTCGGCGGCGTCGCGCTCGCCGGCGCCGACCGGCTCATCGTCCGCCACAAGGTATCCATTATTCAAATGCTCCCGGAGAGCTACCAGGCGCGCATCGCGCGGATCCCGGGCGTTGCCGCCGTCACGCACCAGACGTGGTTCGGCGGCACGTATCAGGATCCGAAGAACTTCTTCATGCAGAACCCCGTGGAGCCGGAGGCTTTCATGGCGATGTTTCCCGAGTTCATCCTGCCGCCCGAGCAGATGAAGACATGGCTCGCCACCCGCACCGGCGCGATCGTGGGCCGCAAGACCGCAGAGCGCTTTCATTGGAAGATCGGCGACAAGATCCCGATCATGTCGCCCATCTGGCTGCGCAAAACGTGGGAATTCGATCTCGTCGGCATCTACGACGGCGCGAAGAAGGGCACCGACACGACTTCGATGTTTTTTCGCTACGACTATTTCGACGAAAGCCGGCAGGCGCAGAACTGGGGCGCCGGCCAGGTGGGCTGGTATACGATCCGCGTGAAGGATCCCGCCCAGGCCGCCGAGGTCGCGAAGCTCGTTGATCGGGAATTCGAAAACTCGCCCTACGAAACGAAGACGGAACCCGAAGGCGCGTTCGCCCAAGGCTTCGCCAACCAGATCGGCAACATCACGGCGATCGTTTCCGGGATCCTCGCCGCCGTGTTCTTCACCATCCTGCTCGTGACCGGCAGCACGATGTCGCAGGCGATCCGCGACCGCATCGGCGAACTGGGCGTGCTGAAGGCGATCGGTTTCACGAACGGCCGGCTGCTGTCGCTCGTCCTCGCCGAGTCCTGCCTCCTCACCGTGCTCGGCGGCGGGCTCGGCCTCGCGCTCGCCGCGCTCGTCACCGCCGGCGGCGATCCCACCGGCGGCATGCTGCCGATGTTCCGGCTCCCCGGCAGCGACGTGCTCGTCGGGATCTTCATCAGTCTCGCGCTCGGGCTCGTGACCGGCGCGTTGCCTGCACTTCAAGCGATGCGTCTCCGCGTCGCGGACGCGGTTCGGAGGATTTGACCATGGCCGGCCCCCTCAACTGGTTCTCGCAAATCGCCGCCGTCACCAAATTCGGGTTGATGAGCATCCCGCAACGTCGCGGCTCCGTCGCGGCCACGATCTTCGGTGTCGCCGGCGTGGTCCTCGTGTTCGTCGGCGTGCTCTCGATCGCGACGGGGTTTCGCCGCGCCATGACCGCATCCGGTTCGCCCGATGCCGTGATTATCCTGCGCAGCGGCGCCGACACCGAGATGGTGAGCGGATTCAGCCGCGAGGAAACGCGCGTCATCGCCGATGCGCCGGGACTTGCCCGCGACGCGCGCGGCCCGCTCGCGTCGGCCGAGCTCTTCGTGATCGTGAATCTCCCGAAGCGTTCGACCGGCACCGACGCGAACGTCCCGCTGCGCGGCGTCGAGGGCGCCGCGATTTCCGTCCGCGACGATCTCAAGATCACGGCCGGCCGCATGTTCGAATGGGGCAAGAACGAAGTCATCGTCGGCGTCGGCGCCGCACGCGCCTTCGACGGGCTCGAGGTCGGCGGCAGCGTCAAGGTTGGCAGCGCCCACTGGCCCGTCGTCGGCGTGTTCACCGCCAACGGCGGCGTCGCCGAGTCGGAGATCTGGACCGACGCGCGCGTCCTCCAGGATGCGTATCACCGCGGCGATTCGTTCCAGTCCGTCTATGCGCGGCTCGCCTCGCCGAATTCGTATCAGTCGTTCAAGGACGCGCTCACGACCAATCCGCGGCTCAACGTGAAAGTGGAACGCCAGTCCGAGCATTTCGCGGAGCAATCCACCGCGCTCACCACGCTGATCACGACGCTGGGATTTCTCATCGCCACGCTGATGGCGGTCGGTGCGGTCTTCGGTGCGCTGAACACGATGTATAGTGCCGTGGCGTCACGGACGCGCGAGATCGCGACACTCCGCGCGCTCGGCTTCGGCCGCGGCGCCATCCTGGTGGCGATGATGATCGAATCGCTCCTCGTCGCGCTCGTGGGCGGTGCGATCGGTGGCGCGGCGGCGTTTCTGGCGTTCAACAATTTCCACGCCGCGACCATGAACTGGCAGAGCTTCAGTCAGGTGACCTTTGCGTTTGCGGTCACGCCTGCGCTGCTCGGGCAGGGCATCGCGTGGGCCACTGCGATCGGCCTGCTCGGCGGCCTCTTCCCCGCGCTGCAAGCCGCGCGCCTGCCGATCGCCGCGGCATTGCGAGAGACGTGACGACTAGGTCGGAGAGGAAACCACGAAAAACACGAAACACACAAAAATCAATTCAAGGCCAACCCAAGGAACACACGGGCTACATTGAACTCGGACCTTCGGCGCCGACAGATTTTCCGTTACGCGTAGAACCTAGAGGATGGGTTTTGTTCTCTGTGCAATCCGTGCATTCCGTGGTCCCTGCGGGGATTGGATTTCGTGTCCTTCGTGTTTTTCCCGGTTCCTCCGTCTCCGCGCTCCTCAGCCGCCACCCCACGGGCCACCGAGCGCGTCCGCGTTTTGTGGATACTGCCGTGGTTCGTGCTGGACCGTGATCCAATGATCGGTGGTGAACGCATCGACCGCCCAGCGGCCGTTGAATCGTCCGACGCCCGAATTCTTTTCCCCGCCGAACGGGCTGAACGGCAGATCGTTCACCGGCTGGTCGTTGATGTGCGTCATGCCCGCCTGCACGCGTTGCGCGAAGCGCAGCCCGCGCGCCACGTCGCGCGTGAACACCGCGCTCGACAGGCCATATGGCGTGTCGTTCGCCAGTTGCAGCGCGTGCTCCTCGCCGTGCGCGCGAATCACCGGCGCAATCGGGCCGAAGATCTCCTCGCGCGCGAGCGGATGATCGTTGGGCACGTCCGCAAACACATGCGGCGGCAGCACCAAGCCTTCCGGATCGCCGCCGACCCGTTGGGTGAGCCCCGTGTCGCGCGCATGGCGGATTTTTTTCCACAAGCCCGCGAGCTGCGAATGATTGATGATGGGGCCGACGAGCGTTTCGGGATCGTTGGGATCGCCCACTCTCAAGGCCTTCACCCGCGCGACGAACCGTTCGAGAAACGCATCATGCACGGCGTCGTCCACGATGAAGCGGTTCGTGATCATGCAAATCTGTCCCTGATGCAGAAACTTCCCGAACAGCGCCGCGTCGACCGCGCGTTCGAGGTCTGCGTCGTCGAGCACCACGAACGGGCTGTTGCCGCCCAGCTCGAGTTCGACGCGCTTGATCAGCGGCGCCTCCATCGCGAGCCGCCCGATGCGACGGCCGACCGGCGTCGACCCGGTGAACGAAATCACGCGCGGGACGGGATGTTGCACAAAAGCGTCACCGATCTCGCTGCCGGCGCCCACGACGATGCTGACCACACCTTTCGGCAGACCAGCTTCCTCCAGCAGTTTCCCGAACAGTAAGCCGCCCGTGATCGGCGTGTCGCTCGCGGGCTTCACGACCACCGCATTGCCGACCGCGAGCGCCGGAAAGAGTGAGCGTGCCGTCAATTGCAGCGGCCAGTTCCACGGGCTGATCACGCCCACCACGCCGACGGGGCGCCGGTAAACGCGGCTCTCCTTGCCTGGCAAATCCGCCGGCACGATGCGCCCTTCAACGAGGTGCGGCAACGTCGCGGCCTCGAGCGCCACGGCGTGCACCGAGCTCCATTCGAGTGCCGCCTTGATCCGCGTGCTGCCCGCCTCGCGCACGAGCCAGTCCATGATCTCGCCACGCCGCCGCTCCATCACGTGCGCGACCTCGCGCAGCAACGTCGCGCGCTCGCCCGGTGGCCGCGCCGCCCACTCCGGCTGCACCTCCGCAGCCGTGGTGTAGGCGGCGTCGAGGTCGTCCGCATTCGCCTGCGGGATTTGAAGGATCTCGTCGCCCGTATAGGGATTCAAATCGCTCAGCGTCCGCTGGCTGCTCCCGCGTTGCCAAAGCCCGCCAATGAATTGCTGGTCGAGGTGCGTGTAAGGATCGGCCGTGCCGACCTCGGCATGCGTCAAAGTTTGCATCGCACAACCTACGCGCGATTGCGCCGCCTTCCATCGAGCGCCTCGCGACCCCGCGGGTAGTGAAACCGGTTGCGGCGCCCTGGGGTAAACGCCCTGCGGTCAGGGACCTTCAGCGCCGTTAAGATGGGAAATCACGAAATACACGAAAGACACGAAATCCAATCTGTGTCAGGACCACGGATTGCACAGAATGCACAGAGAAGAAAAACCGGCCTTTAGGATCTACGCACTGCGCAAAAGCTGCCGCGCGCGCCGAGACCTGATCTCCGTGTGTTCCGAATCTTTCCGTAGGTAGATCCGGATTCGTTTTCGTGTGTTTCGTGTCTTTCGTGGTTTCCATCCCGGAACGTCGGCGCTCACCACTTGCGCGACGCGTCGTCGACCATCTGTTGCAGCATCTCGAAACGCACTTCGCCGTAATTGAGCGCGTAGCGCTGCTTGCCGTCGCGGAAAACCCACGTCGTCGGCACCCAGCCCACCGGCAGGTCGAGCAAGCGGCTCAACTGCTCGCCTTTGCGGCGCGACGGATTCGGGTGCGTCATCGCGATGAAGTTCGGCTGACCGCCGAGTTTTCCCGCGGCGAGCTTCGGCGCGGGATCGAGCCCGCCGTGCCAGATGTTGAGAAACACGACGGTCACGTTCGAGTTGTCGGCGACAAACTTCGCCCAGCCGTCCGGCCGCATCTCGCGCTGACAATTCGGACACCACGGCGCCCAGAAATGCACCACCGTGACTTGCGGACGCTGCACGAGCTCCCGCACTTCGCGCTCGAACGTTTCCTCGGCCGGCGTGGCCGCCCATGCCACCACTCCGGAAAAAGCCAGCAACAGTGAAACCAAAATCTTCATACGTCCGGAGCATAGGCGTCTTGCGCCTCAGCGCCAGTCCGCCGCTCCGGACGATGACAAGAAATCAGGCGCCGCTCGCGAAACGAATCGGCACCGTGATCTGCACCTTCACGGCCGCGCCATCTTTTTGCGCGGGCTTGAATTTCCATTTCGCCACGGCCGCGAGCGCCGGCTGCTCGAATTCCTCGCGGCTCGATTTCGTGATGCTCTGCTCCACGACCTCGCCGTTTTCGTCGACGACGACCGTCACCATCACGAGACCCGAAATGCCCTCGCGTTCCATGGCCGCCGGATACACCGGAGCGACCGCCTTGATCGGAACCGGCGGGTCGTCGAATTTTGCCGTTCCCGCCAGGAGCGAGGAACCGCTGATCACCAGGAGGCCCACGAGGGCGCGCAAAAGCGTGCGGAGTTGCATAAGGATGGTGCGACCCGGGGGCCGCGCCTCCGCTTACGGCACGTGGCGGCGGCACTTGAGCTGACGGGCGCGCTTATCAAGGCGGCTTCACCACACATTTACTTTCGCTTTCAACTTGCTCGTTTCGTCCACGCGATTGCTATCGGCGATTCTTTCAAATGGCCCTACCCAATCCGGATCACGTCCTGCGCCTGTCGCAGGAATTGAACGTCAAGGTTTTCCAGGTCGCCGCCACGGCGCAGCTCCTCGCCGAGGGCGCCACGGTGCCGTTCATCGCCCGCTACCGCAAGGAAGTCACCGGCGAGCTCGACGAGGTCCAGGTGCTCGCGATCCGCGACCGCCTCGAGCAACTCAACGCCATCGACGAACGCCGCGCCGCGATCGTCGCTTCGCTGAAGGAACGCAACCTTTTGACCCCGGAGCTGGAAAAGGCGCTCGCCGCCGCCGACAGCCTCACCGCGCTCGAGGACATTTACCTGCCCTTCCGCCCGAAAAAGCGCACCCGCGCCACCATCGCGAAGGAAAAAGGCCTGGAGCCGCTCGCCGACCTCATCTTCGCGCAGGATCCGGCGACCGACGCCCGCGCCGCCGCCGAAGCGTATGTCGGTCGTGAATACGTCGCGGACGACGGCAAGAACCAGAAGTCGAAGATCGAGTCTGCCGACGAGGCCCTCGCCGGCGCCCGCGATATCATCGCCGAGCGCATCAGCGACGACAAGGACGCCCGCGCCCGGCTGCGCGCCCGTTATCAGAGCGACGCAATCGTTTCGTCCAAGGTGCTCATCGGCAAGGACGCCGTGCCCGAGGCCGCCAAGTTCAAGGACTACTTCGAGTGGAGCGAGCCGCTCGCCAAGGCTCCCTCGCACCGCATCCTCGCGATGCGCCGCGGCGAGAAGGAATCGTTCCTGATGATGCGCATCACGCTGCCCGACGAAGCGCTCGCCATCGCGGAGATCGCGCCGTTGTTCGTCAAGGCGGCGCCGGGCGCGCAGGCCTCGTCCTGCGCCGCGCAGGTCAATCTCGCCGTCACCGACGCCTGCAAGCGCCTGCTCTGCCCCGCGATGGAAACCGAGATGCGCCTCGATTCCAAAAAGCGCGCCGACGAGGCGGCGATCAAGGTCTTCTCCGACAACGCCCGCGAGCTCCTCCTCGCCCCGCCCCTCGGCCAAAAGGCCGTGATGGCGATCGACCCCGGCTTCCGCACCGGCTGCAAGGTCGTCCTCCTCGACCGCCAGGGAAAGCTGCTCCACAACGACGTCGTTTATCCAGACCGCCACGAGGAGGAAGCGAAGGGCAAGCTCGCCGGCTTCGTGCAGTTCTTCAACGTCGAGGCGATCGCCATCGGCAACGGCACCGCCGGCCGCGAAACGGAAGCCTTCATCCGCAAGCTCGGCCTGCCCACCACGATTCCGATCGTGATGGTCAACGAATCCGGCGCGTCGATCTACTCCGCGAGCGAGGTCGCCCGCGAGGAGTTCCCCGACCACGACCTCACCGTCCGCGGCGCCGTATCCATCGGCCGGAGACTGATGGACCCGCTCGCCGAGCTCGTGAAGCTCGATCCGAAATCCATCGGCGTCGGCCAGTATCAACACGACGTCGACCAGCTCGCGCTCAAGCGCTCGCTCGACGACACCGTCGTTAGCTCCGTCAACGGCGTCGGCGTCGAGCTCAACACCGCCTCGAAGCAATTGCTCAGCTACGTGTCCGGCCTCAACGCCGCCACCGCCGCCGCGATCGTGGCACGTCGCAACGAGAAGGGGCCGTTCAAGTCCCGCGGGGAATTGAAGGACGTGCCGCGGCTCGGTCCGAAGGCCTTCGAGCAGGCGGCCGGCTTTTTGCGCATCCGCGACGCCGCGCACCCGCTCGATGCGAGCGCCGTGCACCCGGAGCGTTATGCGCTGGTGGAAAAAATGGCGTCGGATCTCGGCGCGACCGTTGCCGATCTGATGCGCGACGGAAAACTCCGCGCGAAGATCAAGCTCGAGAACTACGTGACCGCCGACGTCGGCCTGCCGACGCTGAACGACATCATGGCTGAGCTCGCCAAGCCCGGCCGCGACCCGCGCGAGAAGTTCGAGACCTTCGCCTTCGATGCGACCGTGCACGAGCCGAAGGATCTCAAGCCCGGGATGCGTTTGCCCGGCATCGTGACCAACGTCACCGCCTTCGGGGCGTTCGTCGACGTCGGCGTGCATCAGGATGGCCTCGTGCACATTAGCCAGCTCGCCGACACGTTCGTGAAGGATCCGGCGGCGGTCGTGAAACCGCAGCAGAAAGTGATGGTCACCGTCGTGGAGGTCGACCTGCCCCGCAACCGCATTGCGCTGTCGATGCGCAGCAAACCGGAGATCGGGCCCCGTTCTGCAGGTGCACCCGGGGCGGGTGCTCGCACTTCGCCCGGGCCGCGTCCCGGGGCGGGTGGTCGTCCGTCCGCACCGGCGCCCCGCGCGCCGCAGTCGCTCAATGGCGACTGGTTCAGCGCGGCGCTGAACAAGAAGCGCTGACGCTTCTCCTCCGCCGGCGGGCCGGAGAAACGTCCCGCCATTTTCCAGCAAACTCTTTCCGTTTGGGCAGGTCCATCTGCTCATGCAAACGCTTTTGCCGCCCCCGCCCGCCGCCGTGATCGAGCTGCGTGGCGTTAACCTGGATCTGCCGGAAGCGGCGCGAGTCTCCGCCCAGGAGCGGGCCTCCCGCTTGATCGCCGCGTTTCGCGGCATCGCCGCGGTACATGCCGAGGTGGAACGTGTGAAAACTTCGGATACGGAGGGGCCCTTCGTGGCCAAGGGGCAGATCGACGTCGACGGCTCCGCCCTGCTGGCGAGCGTCACGAGCGACGATCCCAGCCGCGCCCTGGAGTTCCTGCTGGCGAAATTCGAGCAGCTCCTGCGGCGCCGCCGCGCCCGGGCTTAGGCTGCGGAGGATGCCGTGACCGCTGCGGCTGCGCTCCGCTCACGGCTGCGGCCGTCGTTGAACTGGCTCGCGGTGTTCGTTCCCGCGGCATTCGCGTTGCGTTATGTTCCGGGATGGCGGCATGAGACGGCGCTCTTTGTGGTCGCAGGCATCGGACTGATTCCGGTGGCCGGCTGGATGGGCGAAGCCACCGAGCAGCTCGCGCACCGGCTGGGCGAAGGCATCGGCGGCCTGCTCAATGCCTCGTTCGGCAACGCCGCGGAGCTGATCATCGCGCTGATGGCCCTCCGCGCCGGGCATCTGGAAGTCGTGAAGGCTTCGATCACCGGATCGATCATCGGCAATCTTCTGCTCGTGCTCGGCGCGGCGATCCTCGCGGGCGGACTTCGCCACCGGCACCAAGCCTTCAACAAGGCGGGCGTGCGGGCCAGCTGCACGGCCTTGCTGATCGCCGCGGCGGCGCTGGTCATTCCCAGCGTGTTTCACTACACGGCCGCGCGTCAGCCCGGAGGTTGGACGCCCGCCGCGGAACAGACGCTCTCGCTGGTGATCGCGTTGATTCTCCTCGCGAGCTATGGCGCGATGCTGGCCTTCACCTTGATCACGCACCGCGAGCTGTTTTCGGGTGGCGCCGGGGCCGCGGCGGCAAAAGCGGAGGCGGAGTGGTCGGGCCGCAAAGCGGTCATCGTCCTGGTCGGCGCGACGGCGCTGGTCGCGTGGCTCTCCGAGTTTCTGGTCGGCGCGGTCGAGGCGGCCCGCACGTCGCTCGGCGTCACGGAAACGTTCATCGGCGTGATCGTGGTGGCGATCGTCGGCAACGCCGCCGAGCACTCCACCGCGATCACGATGGCGATGAAAAACAAAATGGATCTCGCGTTCGGCATCGCAGTGGGATCGAGCCTGCAGATCGCGCTGTTCGTGGCACCGGTGCTCGTGTTCTCGAGTTACCTTTTCGCCGAACGCTTGAATTTGGAATTTACCATCCCGGAGATTGTGGCGGTGTTGTTTGCCGCTTTCCTGGCGGCGCAAATCTCCGGCGACGGCGAAAGCAACTGGCTGGAGGGCGTGCAGTTACTGGCGCTGTATGCCATCCTTACCGTCCTATTCTACTTCCTGCCCATGGCAGGTTGACCCGGGTGCCGGTCGGGGAAAGTGCGGACCCCCCAGTCAGCGTACAAGTTGCGATCCGTTCGTTGGCAGCGGTGTCGTACGGTGCGACAATCCAACCATCGCGCGCGGCGTCCAGCAGCCGTGTCCTTCGACCAATGAAAACATCCCTTAAACTCCTCCTCACCCTCCCTGCGCTCGGACTCGCCGCCGCGCTGCCGTCGGCGAATGCCCAACTCGCCCTCAGCGGCTCCGCCTACGGGACGTTCCTGGACCCTGGCGTGGCTCACACGACGGTGACGAACGGCTCCGATTTCTCGTCGTTCGCCTCCGGCCTCGCCTATCGTCCCAGCGCTCCCTACAACGACACGCAAACCTCGCTCTCGTTTGACGGCAATAGCTTCAGCGGGCTGGGGAATGGTGACCGGATCGATTTGGGGCTGCTCAACATCACCAACGGTCGCACGCTCGTCGGCACCACCGCGCACGATGCGTCGATGGACATCTTCCTCAATCTCGACGGCCAGGCCTCTCCCTTCAAGCTGGGCACGCTGCTGTTCACCATCGACAGCACCGTCAATCAGGGCGGCCTGATCCCGGACCAGTTCCTCGTCGACGCGACGACGGCCAACAGTCTGAACTTCGGCGGCCGCAACGTGACGTTCGACGTCGGCTTCACCAATCCGGCTTTCGGCACGGGCATCTCGATCGGCGAAGGCACGTGGGCGGAAACCGGCCTGTTCGCGACCATTCATTTCACGCCGGTTCCCGAGGCCTCGACGTATGCTCTGTGGGGTGCCGCGTTGCTTCTCGGCGTGGTGGCCGTTCGCCGTTTTCGGCGCCCGGCGGTTGCCGCTTGAGCGCTGACGCGAGGGCCTGAAACCGTCTTCACCATTCCGCCCAAACTCGAAGAATCCGGATGCGATCACCGCTGATCGTCACCTGAAATTCCGAGCGTCGTTCGGAATGAACCCCAAAAAGCAGGTCTCACGACCTGCTTTTTTTGTGCACTCCTCGCGTCACCGTTTTTCCCCTACATAGGGCTGGTGCAGCTCGACCGGCTTGCTCGCGCCGGTGACCTTGCGGAGGCGCAGGTTCAGCATTTCCACCCCAAACGCGAAGGCCATCGCGAAGTAGATGTAGCCCTTGTTGATGTGCTGGTGCGTGCCTTCGGCGACGAGGGTGACGCCGATCAGCAAGAGGAACGACAACGCCAGCATCTTCAGCGTCGGGTGCCGGTTGACGAAGTCGCTGATGGCGCCCGCGTATTTCAGCATCACCAGCATGGAGATCACGACGGCCGCGATCATCACGGCGAGTTCGTTGGCCATGCCCACGGCCGTGATCACCGAGTCGAGGGAAAACACGATGTCGAGCAGCAGGATCTGCACGATGATCTTCGAGAACTTCGGCACGACTTTTGCCTCGGCGCGCCCCTCCTCGCCTTCGAGTTTCTCGTGGATCTCCCTCACGCTTTTCACGATCAGGAAAAGGCCGCCGCCGAGGAGAATCAGATCGCGACCGGAGGCGGCGAAACCGGCGATCGTGAACAGCGGCGCCGTCAGCTTGATCATCCACGCGAGCGAGCAGAGGAGCAGAATGCGCGTGATCAGCGCGAGGCTGAGGCCGATCTGCCGCGCCTTGGGCTGCTGCTCGCGCGGCAGCTTGCCTGCCAGAATCGAGATGAAGATCACGTTGTCGATCCCGAGCACGATCTCGAGACCGGTGAGCGTCAGCAGGGAGATCCAGATCTGCGGATCGGAAAGGGCTTCGAGCATGCCGCCCGAAAAAGCGCAAGCGGACCGCAGGCGTCAATGCGACCCGGCGTGGAAACGGCCGCACCGTTTCGACGCGCCTGCCGCTACACGCCCACCCAAGCCAGCCCCGCCCGCAACCACAAGGGCGTCGCGACCACCGCCAGCGCCGTCGTTCCAAGCACGACCTGCACGGCCACCAGCGGGCGGCCGCCGAAGTGTTGCGCAATGATGATCGGGATCACCGCGCACGGCATCGCCCCCTGCACCACGATCACGCGTTTCAGCTCCACGGAACACGGCAGCCACCGCGCGAGCGCGAGAAACGCCAGTGGCAGCAGCCCCAGCCGCAGCAGCATGGACCCGAGCGACACCTTGGGCTCGAACAATGCCTGCGGCTCGCCAAGGTGATTCGCAAGATTCACGCCGGTCATCAGCAGGCCGAGCGGAATTGCACAACCGCCGAGCGCGCGCACTAGGTCCATCAACCAGCCCGGCAATTGGGGCCCGAACCCCAGCAGGTTCACCGCCACCGAAACGACCAGCGCGATCACGATCGGACTCAACAAGCGCCGCCAGCTCTCCCGCAAAGACAGTCCGCTCAAGACCAGCACGCCCACCGTCCAAACCGCCGCCTCGACGCCGATGTTATGCACGAGCAGCACGCCGCGGCTTTCGGGTCCGAACATCGCCGCCATGATCGGCAGCGGCAGGTAACCGTAATTCGCCAGACCCGCCGACAACGCGAACGTCCGCCGGCCCGAGCCCACGCCGAGTCCGAGCAACTTCCCGAAATAGAATGCCGCGCCGATCGTGAGCACGCTGGTGCCGAAACCCACCAGCGGCGGCAGGAGCAGGTTGCCCGCCCCGCGCAAGGCCTCGTTGCCCACCACCGAATCGAAAATCAGGCACGGCATGCAAAGATTGATGACGAGCCGGATCATGCTCGCCTCCGCCGCGCCTTCGACCCAGTGCACGCGACGCAGCACCACGCCGATCGCGATCAACACGAAGACAGGAAAGATCAACAGCAGGAGCTGGAGATAGGAGAGCACCGGTCGAGCAGGCACGAGCTGCCCGCGAACACGCAAAACAAAATCGCCGCGTGGCGCCCCGGTCGCACCGTCAGTCCGTCTCCGCCCCCGCCATCGCCTGCCCTGCCAGCCAACCGGTCGTCCAGGCCGCCTGAAAATTGAAACCGCCCGTGACGCCGTCGATGTCCAGCACTTCGCCCGCAAAGTGCAGGCCCGGACAAATCCGGCTCTCCATCGTCCGGAAATCCACCTCGCTCAGGCGCACGCCGCCGCACGTCACGAACTCGTCCTTGAACAAGCTTTTGCCCACCACCTGAAACTCCGCCGCGGTCACGTCGCCGGCGAGCTTCGCCAGCGCGGCGTTGCCCACCTGCGCCCACGGCGTGGCCGCCGCGATTCCGCTCGCCGTCACCAATCGCTCCCACAACCGCTGCGGCATCGGCAGCGGACTCCAAGTGGTGATCTGCTTCTTGGGGTTTTTCGCGCGCACCTCGCCGAGCTCCCGCACGAGCGATTCGCGCGTCTGCGTCGCCGTCCAGTTCACCACGAGCGGAAACTCGTAATTAACGCTGGCCAGCTCTCGCGCGCCCCACGCCGAGAGCTTCAGGATCGCCGGACCGCTCAGGCCCCAGTGCGTGATCAGCAAGGGGCCGCCGTCCTTCAACTTCGTGCCGCGCACCGCGACGGACGCATTCTCGACCGACACGCCTGAGAGGCCTTCCAACCGCCGATCGTCGATGTGGAAAGTGAAGAGCGACGGCACCGGCGGCTCGATCGTGTGCCCGAGTTTCTGCGCGATCGCCGGGCCCGCGGAGGCCTTGTTGCCGCCGGTCGCGATCAGGAGTTTTTCGCAGCGCAGTTCCGTCCCGTCCGTCAGCGTAATCCAAAAAGCACTACCCGCCGCCTCCCCGCCGCCCGGACGCGCCTCCGCGGTGCGCACGCCGAGGCTCGTCACCACCCGCACCCCGGCCCGCTCCGCCGCCTGCTGCAGGCAATTCACGATCGTAGCCGAATCGTCGGTCGTCGGAAACATCCGGCCGTCGTCTTCCGTTTTCAGCTCCACGCCGCGGTCGGCGAACCACGCGATGGTGTCGCGCGGCTGGAACCGGTGAAACGCGCCCAGCAGTTCGCGACCGCCGCGGGGATAACGTTTCACGAGCTCCCGCGGTTCGAAACACGCATGGGTGACGTTGCACCGCCCTCCACCGGAGACCCGCACCTTCGCGAGCGGATGCGCGGTCGCCTCGTAGAGCGTCACGGTCCCGCGTCCGCCGAGCTTCTCCGCGCAGGCGATCGCCGCGAAAAAGCCGGCCGCTCCGCCACCGACAATCACCACGCGTTTCGTTTCGCCCATGCCCGCGGACATGGCGACGCCGACGCCTTCCGTCCATTCCGAAAACCGCGCGGTCCGCTCAACCATGGTCGCTGGCGCGGTAGAAAAAAAAGGCCGCCGCGCGTCCTGTTCGCGCGGCGGCCACTGATGATATCCCCCAACCTGACAAATTTACTTTCGATCGTCGCTTCCGGCGCCCGGACGGCCGGGCCGCTCACGCGGCATCGCGTCGAAGATTTTCTTCTGATCCTCGGTCAGCACGTCGCGAATCTGTGCGTGCGTGGCTTTCATTTCGTCCCGCTGCTTCTGGCGCAGCTCACGGCGGCTTTCCGCGGTCTCCTTGCGATTATTCATCGCCTGCTTCCCGGCATTGTCCCAGATCGCGTTGATCTTGGTTTTTTGCTCCGGGGTGAGATGAAGTTTCTCGTCGAGCTGCTGCATCCGGCGCTCGCGCATTTCCTGCATCCGGGTCTGTCGGGTCGGCGCGCTCGCGTTCGTGTCCGTGGCGGCTCGCATCATCGGCGCGGTGCCCAGCAGGGCGAGGGCGGCGAGGGCTGCAACCTTCAGATAAGTTTTCATGGTAGCTCCCCTCGAGACGCGCGATCGCCGGCCGGGTTACATCGTCCGCGGGAAGCTTGCTGCGATGTGCTTTGCCGACCACCGTCGCGAGATGATCGACGTGTCGGGGCTGACGAAACACTATGGCGCGTTCACCGCCGTGCGGGACCTTTCCTTCGCGGTGCAGCCCGGCCAGGTCCTCGGCCTCGTGGGCCCGAACGGCGCGGGCAAAACCACTACCCTCCGCTGCATCGCGGGCATCATCCCGCCCAGTGCGGGCCGCATCGCCATCGCGGGCCACGACCTCGCCGCGACGCCGGTGGCGGCGAAACGCGCGCTGGCGTTTTTCCCTGACGAGCCCCGCCTGTTCGATTATCTCACGGTCCGTCAGCACCTCGCGTTCGTGGCAAAAATCTACGGCGTCGCCGATCACGAGCGCCTCGCCGGGCCGTTGCTCGAGGAGTTCGAAATCGCCGACAAGGCCGACGAGCTGCCCGGCGCGCTCTCGCGCGGCATGAAGCAGAAACTCGCAATCGCGTGCGGGCTGCTCCACTCGCCGTCGGTTCTGTTTTTCGACGAGCCGCTGACCGGACTGGATCCGCTCGGCATCCGCCGCATGAAGCGTTCGATCGTGAAACGCGCGGCCGATGGCGCCGCGATCGTGCTGAGCTCCCACCTGCTCCACCTGCTCGAGGAGGTCTGCTCGCACGTGTTGATCCTGAAACGCGGCGAAAAACTGGCCGACGGCACGATCCCCGAAATCACGGCGCAGTTCAGCCAGGGCGAACCGGACGTTAACCTGGAAGAGATTTTCATCCGCGCCACCGGCGGTTCGGAAAACTGAACGGCGATGGTTCGCGCCATCCTTTATCTGCGACTGACGTCGCTGAAAAACTTCCTGCTCTCGCGGCTGCGGCGTCTGCGCCAGCCGAAGTATCTGACGGGCGCCATCGTCGGTCTCGCCTACTTCTATTTTTTCTTTTTCCGGCATGTGCAACACCTCGGCGAGCGACCGGGTGTCGCCAGCGTCTCGCCGTTTTTGCCGCCCGACGCCGGCGCTTCGATCGCGGCGGTCGGATCGATCGCGCTCTTCCTCGTTTTCCTGCTGATGTGGGGCGCGCCGTCCACGAAACCGGGACTGAATTTCAGCGAGGCGGAAATTGCGTTCCTCTTTCCCGCGCCGCTCACCCGCCGCGGTCTCGTGCACTACAAGGTGCTGAGCGCGCAGTTCACCGCGCTGCTGCAGTCGCTGCTCTACGCACTCCTCTTCAACTCGCGGCGGCTCTTCAGCGGCGATGCCGGCTTCGTGATCGTCGCATGGTGGGCGCTGCTGGCGATCGTCACCCTGCACTATCAAGGCTCCTCGCTCACCCTGGCGCGGCTGGTCGAGCGCGGAGCCCGACCTGGCCGGCGGCGCGCGGCGATTTTCGCCCTGCTGGCAGGAGTGCTCGTCGCGACCGGCTATTCGTTCTGGCATGGCCTGCAGAAACTTCCCGCCAGCGCCGATCTCGGCGATTACTTCAGCCGCTGGATCCCGGGTGTGGTCAACGAGGGTCCGTTGCGCTGGCTGTTCTGGCCGTTTCGACTGCTCGTGCAGCCCTTTCTGGTTCACGACGCGGCCGCCTTCGCCCTCGCGCTGGCGCCGGTGGCGGGCCTGCTGGTTTTGCATTATTTCTGGGTGGTGCGCATGAACACCGCGTTTGAGGACGCCTCGATTGCCCACGCGCAACGTCAGGCCGACCGTGTCGCCGAGCTGCGTCGCACGGGCGTGCTGCGGCTCGGCGAAGCGCGGCGTCACGCCCGCCGTGCCCCCTTCGATCTCGCTCGCGTGCGCGGCCCCGAGCTGGCGTTTCTCTGGAAAAACCTGCTCTCCACCGCCCGCCCATGGTTCACGTTGCGCAATTGGGGCGCGGTCGCGCTCCTGCTCATCGCCACGGCGGCCGGATTTCACGCGCTCCTGGGCCCGGCCTATTGGAAAGCCGGCGGCGTGCTCGCGGCGGGAGGTGCGCTCGCGGGCGCGATGGCGTTGCTTTACGGCCCGCTGCTGACGCGGCTCGACCTGCGCCACGATCTCGCGAACGCCGACATCCTCAAAACGTATCCACTTCCTGGATGGCGGATCCTGTTGGGCGAGTTGCTCGCGCCGATCGTCGTCCTCACCGGCATCGCCTGGCTGAGTTTGCTGGCGTGGTTTCTCGGTCTGCAAGGACACCAGCCGCCGGCCCTCTCCCCCAAGTGGTTCGGACCCGAAATGCGCATCGTGTTCGGCCTGTGCGCCGCGGTGGTGACGCCGGTCGTGATCGCGATGGAGCTGCTGATCCCGAACGCCGTGCCCCTGCTTTTCCCGAGCTGGTTTCAAACCCTGCGCACGCCGGGCGGCGGCATCGATTTGATGGGCCAGCGATTGATCTTCGGCTTCGGCCAGGTGCTGGTCGTGGTGCTGGCGCTGCTGCCGGCAGCGGCGGCCGCGGCGCTGCTGGTGTTCGTCACCCAATGGCTGATCGGCCCCGCCCTGTCGGTGGTGTTCGCCACGATCGCGGTCGCGTTGGTGCTTCTGGCCGAGCTCTGGTGCGGACTCTGGTGGCTCGGCCGCCGTTTCGAAAAACTCGACCTTTCCTCGGAGCCCCGCCCGTGAATTTCGATCGACTCGTCCACCTCGCCGCCGATGTCGTCGGCGCCACGCAGCGAAAACTCCCGCCGCCGCTTCGCCCGCTCGCGCGCGGCGTGCCCGTGCATTTCGAAAAAATGCCCGACGAGGACGTCCTCGCCGACGGCTTTCCACCCGACATCCTCGGCCTTTTCACCGGCAGTGCGCACGGCCACGAGTTGGACCACACCAACCCCGCGCCGCCGGAAATCATCCTCTACTTGGAGAACCTGTGGGATTTCGCCGAACAGGATCCGGAAATTTTCCGGGAGGAAACGCGGCTCACCTACCTTCACGAACTCGGCCACTATTTCGGCTGGGACGAGGACGACCTCGCCGCCCGCGGGCTCGATTGAGACGCCGTCAACCGCGCGGAACATCGCGCAACCCGCTTTGTCCCGGCACAGCCAGCGCACCTCATACTCCGCGCTTTCCAACTCCGCTTCACCGTGCTTAGTTCGCGTCGGATTATCGTTTCTGCCACGTCCATGAAAAAACTTCTTTCGTTGCTCCTCCTCGCGCTCGTTTCCGCCGCCACGGCGTCCGCGGCCGTCAAACGCGCCGAATGCGTCACCCGCATCGAGACCTGCGAGGCGATCCTGCAGGAATTCATGGCGAATCCCGCGGAGGCCATTCCCGCCGATATCTTGCGACAAGCCAAGGCCATCGTGATCGTCAACCAGTTCAAGGCCGGCTTCCTCTTCGGCATCAAGGACGGCTACGGCGTGATCATGGTGAAGAAGCCCGACGGTCAGTGGAGCATTCCGGTGCTCCTCTCCGCGGGCGAGGCCAGCCTCGGGCTCCAGGCCGGCGCCAAATCGGTCGAAACGGTGATGATCATCACCAACGAGCAAACGCCCAAGCTGCTCTTCAACCAGCGCTTCAACGTCGGCGTCGACGCCAAGGCCGTCGCCGGTCCCAAAGCCGCGGAACGCGAACGCGACAACCATCCGATCATCGACGCACCGGTGCTCGTCTATTCGAAATCGAAGGGGCTTTTCGCCGGCGCCACGGTCAAGGCGGGCTACCTCAGCCGCAACGACGAAGCCAACTTCGTGCTCTATAACACCCGCTATACGCTGCCCGAGCTGCTCTACAGCGACTGGGTGCAACCGCCGCAGGAAGTCGTGCCGTTGATGAACTACGTCCGGCGCCTCTCGCCGTAAGGCGCGCGAGCCTCCCACTTCCCCAGGCCGGCTTTTCGCCGGCCTTTTTTGTGCCCGGTCAGCGCTCGCTCCGGATCGCCCGCAGCACCACGATCAGCTCGGCCAGTGCCGCATCCGCCACGATGGCCTGCGCCTGCACGCGGGACGCGCCGGGACATGCGACGCGTCCCTGCCGCACCTGCCAGCGCCGCGCTCGCGGCTCGCGCCATGCCACGGCCCACCAGGCAAACGGCACGTCGACGCCGACCGCCGGCGCCGGCTCCGCATAGCCGGTCGTGGCCACGCCGACGTCCGCACCGAAGAGCGCGCACGCGCCCCGCGCCATCTGACCGGCAATCTCCGCCGACACGCAATTCACTTCCGCCGCCGCCGCGCGATCGACGCCGAGATGCTTCACCTTCTGCTCCAGCGTGTAGGCCGTGATTCCGCCGAGGAAGAAATTCGACGCACCCGACACCGCCGCGACGCGCGCTTGCACGTTTCCTGCCGTGAGACTCTCCGCGACCGCAAGGGTCAGCGGAGGCGTCCGCAGCATCAGCTCCTTCAGCTCAGCGCTCATCGGGCCTCGCGAATCGTGGCCGGATTACTTGAGCTCGAGGCCGACCGGACAGTGATCGCTGCCCATCACCTCGGGGCTGATCCACGCGCGCTTCAGTCGCGCCCGCAGCTTCTCGCTCGCGACGAAATAATCGACGCGCCACCCGATGTTCCGCGCGCGGCAGTTCATCATCTGGCTCCACCAGGTATAATGGCCGGGTCCTTTCTCGAACTCGCGAAACGTATCCACAAAACCACTCGCGAGGAGCTTCGAGAAATTCTCGCGCTCCTCATCGGTGAAGCCGGCGTTGCGGCGGTTCGTTTTCGGATTGGTCAGGTCGATCTCGGTGTGCGCCACGTTCAAATCGCCGCAGAACACCACCGGCTTTTTCTTCTCGAGCTTCTTCAGAAACGCCAGAAACGCCGGATCCCACGCCTGCGTGCGATACTCGAGCCGCGTCAGTCCACGCTGCGAATTGGGCTGGTAAACATTGACCAGATAAAAGTCGGCAAACTCCATCGTGATCACGCGACCTTCGTCATCGTGATCCGGCAGCCCGATGCCGAACGTCACGCTCAACGGCGGCACGCGCGTGAAGGTCACCGTGCCGGAATAGCCTTTCTTCACCGCCGAATACCAGTGCGGCGTATAGCCCGCGACCCATGCGACATGCTGCACATCACCGGGATGCGCTTTCGTTTCCTGCAGGCAGATCACGTCGGCGTCGACCTTGGCCATGTAATCGAGAAACCCCTTTTTCAGGACGGCGCGCACGCCGTTGACGTTCCAGGAGACGAGCTTCATGCGCGCCGATCAATGCACGGACGCCCGCCGGTGCAAACCGTTTCTCCACGGTTCGACTAGCGCCGAAATCGAGGCCGCCGGTAGCGCCGCTGACGCAGCTTCCGGTTGCAAACCGGAACGTCCGTCGCCGATCTTCGCTCCTCCTTCCATGCCCGCCTTCGTGCCCATTCCGCTCGGTCAACGCATTCCGGCATCCCTTCACGCCGTCTCGTGCAGCCTGCCCACGATGCGCGCCGTGCGCGGCTACGAGGAGAAGGATCCGGAGATCGTCCGCGCGATGACGTCGGGCTACCCGCGCTTCGTCGTGCACCCGTTCCTGCAACAACTCGCGTCGCACGTCGCCCAAACCCGCGGTCTTGACGGCCACACATTGTGGGCCGCGTCTTCCGAGCGCATGGCGCGGCGGCTCGCCGAACATCTGGGCGCCGCCCACGCGACGCTGCTGTCCGACGGCGACATCCATTTCGTGGCGCATCCCGCTGCGACGGAACTGGCCAGCCGCGCCAAGACCTTCCTCCAGCACACGGGCGGCTTTCTCTCCTCGCGCGCCGCCGAAGACCGCCTCGCCCAACACGGTCTCGTCCGCCCGACGCCCGAGCTGCGGTTCGCCGGCGATGCGCTCGCCGAGGTGCGGCGGCATCTCGCGCCGCTGTTCACCGGCGTGCCTACGGATCAACTGTTCCTCACGAACTGCGGCATGAGCGCGGTCGACGCCGCGTTCCGCGCCGTCGCCGAACTGCAGGCTTCCCGTGGCCGGACCATCTGGGTGCAACTCGGCTGGCTGTATCTCGACACGATCGCACTGCTGAAAAAGTTCACCGCCAGTCCGGTGGACTACGTGCACGTCCGCGACGTGTTCGATCTCGCCGCTCTTGAGCGTCTGTTCGCGGAACGTGGCGATCGCATCGCCGGCCTCGTCGCCGAAGCGCCCACCAATCCGCTCGTGCAGATGCCCGATCTCCCGGGGCTCGCGGCACTCGTGCACCGTCATGGTGCGCGCCTCATCCTCGATCCCTCGATCACCTCGTCGCACAACATCGACGTGCTCCCGCATGCGGATGTGGTGGTGTCCAGCCTGACCAAATACGCCGCGAGCGAAGGCGATCTCACCGCCGGTCTCGTGGTCGTGAATCCCGCGGGCAGCGATGCCGCCATCTTGCTCCGTCATCTCTCCGCGAAGATCGAGCCGCTCTACGCCCGCGACCTCGCACGACTCGCCGCCCAGATCGGCACCGCTCCGCAGGTGCTCGCACGCATCAACGCCAACGTCCGACACGTCGTCGACTTCCTCCGCAGTCATCCGAACGTGAAGGAGATCCACTGGGCGCTCGCGCCGGCCTCCCGCGCCAATTACCTGCGCGTCGCCCGCACGCCCGAGAGCGTGGGCTGCATGATCACCTTCACGCTGCACCTTCCGCTCGAACGCTTCTACGACCGCGTCCGCCTGCCGAAAGGCCCGAGCTTCGGCATGAAAACGAGCCTGCTGTGCCCGTTCATGTATCTCGCGCATTACGACCTCGTGACCACGCCGACCGGACGCGCCGAGCTTCAAGCCAGCGGCCTCGATCCGGATCTGCTCCGCCTCGCGGTCGGTGCCGAGCCGATCGAGGACATCCTCGCCGCGCTGGCCGAGGCGCTGGCGTAGTGCTATTTCCATGACACGCCCGCGTTCGCAACCTTCACGCGCATCGGACCCGGCGCCCGGTTGCACGATCGCCGTGAAGGCGATCCCCAACGCCCCGCGCCACGAGATCGTCGGCTGGCTGGGCGATGCCCTGAAGGTCAAGGTCCACGCGCCCCCGGTCGAGGGCCGCGCCAACGAAGCGCTGTGCGAGTTTCTCGCCGACACCTTCGGCCTCCCGCGACGGGCCGTTACCGTCGTTCGCGGCGACACCTCGCGCCAGAAATACGTTCGGCTCGAGGGCGTCAGCCTCGAGCAAGTGAAGGCGCACGTGGGCTGACTCAGCGCGTCAGCCGCCGGAAGCGCAGCGCCAGGAAAAACGCGGCAAACGCGAGCCCGGTCGCCAGCCCCGCCCACACGCCGACCGCGCCGAGCTCGCGCACGAAGCCGAGCCAGAAGCCCAGGCCGATGGCGAAAATCCAGTAGGCGACGAAGGTGATCGCCACCGGCACTTTGACGTCTTTCAGCCCGCGCAGCAGCGCCGCGCCGATCACCTGCCCGCCATCGAAGAACTGGAACAGCCCGGCGACCACGAGCAGTTGCGCCGCCAGCGTCACCACCGCCGCATCCGGCACGAACCAACCGGCGATGCGGTTTCCTCCCAGCAGAAAGCCGGACATGCACACCGCCGCGATCACACCGCCCGAACCGAGCGCCGCGTATCCGATCGGCCGCAGCCGCTCGCGCTCGCCTGCTCCCGCCGCCGCGCTGATCTGCATGCCGGCGGCCATCGAGAGACCGAGCAGAAACATGAAGGTCGTCGCCGCACAGGTGATCGCGATCTGGTGCGCCGCGAGCGGCACGGCGCCCAGCCAGCCCATCATCACGGCCGCCGCGGCAAACGCGCCGCTCTCGAACAGCAGCATCCCCGCCGCCGGCAGCCCCAGCCGCAACATCTCGCGCAAACGCTGCCCCGACAGCGGCGCCAACCAGCGCGACGGCAACGCGGCGCGCAGCCGCGGATCGTTCCAAACCCACGCGAAGATGACCGCCGCAGCCAGCACGCGCGCGATCAGCGTCGCCACGCCGGCTCCGGTCAGTCCCATCGCCGGCGCGCCCCAATGCCCGTAGATAAAGATCCAGTTCAAGCCGGCGTTGAGCGCGACGCCGCCGAGCATCACCGCCATCGGCATCCACGGTCGACCGAGCGCCTCAGCGAATTGTCGGAGCGCGAGATAAACCAGCACCGGCGTGATCGAGCCCGCGATCAACAGAAAATACGGTATCACGATCGCGAGCACCTCGGGCGGCTGGCCGAAGCGATGTAGTTGAGTGGCCATGACGCCCAACCCCATCGTCTCGAGCGCGCCAAACGCCAGCGCGAGTGCGAGGCCATGTCGCAGGTATTCGCCGCATTCGTTTTCCTCGCCGGCACCGCGGGCATGCGCGACGAAGACCGCCACCGGGGTCATCAAGCCGATGCCGAGCACGTAGAACACCCCGAACACGCTCCCGCCGAACGACGACGCCGCGAGCGGCACCGCGCCGGTGCGCCCGATCATGACGCTGTCGGTGATGCCGATCAGCATCTGGCTGAGCTGCCCGATCACAATCGGCAGGGCGAGCGTGAGCATCGGCCGGACTTCGCGAAGGGTGCGTTGCATGAGGAGACGAGGCTCCATGGCATCGCGAGGCGTCCCGGATGAAAACGCAACCTCTCCGCCCAAGCGGAACAATGCCGGGAAATTTCGCCGCGCCACTGTGGACCGACCCCAGGCGTTCACCTACAAACACGCCGGATGACCGCCTTCGCTCTGACTCTCGTGCTCGCCGCGGCGGCGCTGCACGCCGTCTGGAATTACTGCGCCAAGCGCGCGGGCGGCGGCCTGCCGTTTGTCTGGATCGTGGGCGTCGTGATCTGCGCCGGCTACCTTCCGGTGCTCACCGTTTATGTTCTTTGGCAGGCACCGACGCTGCCTCCGGGCTCGGTGGCATGGATCCTCGGCAGCGGTCTGCTCAAGACCAGCTACTCGCTCTTCCTGCAACGCGGCTACCGCACGGGCGACTTTTCGCTGATCTACCCGCTCGCCCGCGGCACGGGACCGCTGCTCTCCACCTTCGCCGCGATCGTGCTGCTCGGCGAGCGCCCGAGTGGCCTCGCCTTTGCGGGCGGGCTGACAATCGTCGCCGGCATCTTCCATCTGACCGGTGGCACCGGGAAACTGGGCGCGCTGTTCGCCCGCAGGCCGCGCCCCGGCGACGTTTCGTCCACGTCGCAGCCCGCCTCGTTTCAGACGCGGCTGTTCTCCTCGGTCAACTACGGGATCGCTTCGGGCGTTTTCATCGCGGCCTACACCGTTTGGGACCGCCACGGTGTCGCCACGTTGCGGATACCGCCGGTGCTTTACGACGGCGGCACGGCGTTTACGCAGCTCGCCTTGTTGACTCCGTTCGCCCTTCGCCGCCGTGCGGAAGTGGCGCGCGAATGGCGCGAGCACAAGCGTTGGATTTTCGGCGTCGCCCTGCTCTCGCCGCTCGCCTACATCCTGATCCTGACCGCCATGACCTTCACTCCTGTCAGCTATATCGCGCCGGCCCGGGAGATCAGCATCGTGATCGGCGCGTTCCTCGGCGCGCGACTCCTCAACGAGGGACAATCGCGGCGCCGCCTGCTCGCCGCCGGTGCCATCGCGATCGGCGTCATCGCGCTCGCCCTCGGCTGATTCTCATGAAGCGCCCGCTCATCCTTTTATTCCTCATTGTCGGGGCGGTCGTGCTCGCCGGGTGGTGGTTCAATCGCCACCGTGCGCCGCAGTTCACTCCACGACCGCTTTCTCCGGCGGAGATCGCGCTGCGCGATCGCGCCACGATCGATTTTTCCTCCGGCAAACCCGTCGTCATCGATGACGCCGGCGAAAAAGCGCTGATCGATGCAGCCGCGAAAGAAATCGAAGCCGCGGCGAGAAACATCCAATTCGCGCCGCTGGTGCCACCGAAGCCGGAACTCGCGCCCGAAGTCCGCGCGAAACCCGGCAGCTAAGCGAATCGCCGTTACGGCGCTGCCGCCGGCTCGGCGTGGCCCGTGAGCATGTCTTCCATGAGGACAAACGCGGTCGCCTCGGTGATGTCAGGCGTGCCGAATTGACGGGCAACGTTGCGCGCCTGTCCGCCGCCGCCCAGCACGTCGCTCGACGCTGCCTGGCCGACGATGGCCGAGTCGCTCAACCGAATCGCCGTGGCCTGGATGTCCGGGACCTCGATCGTGCGATCGCCGGAGAGTTCACGCACGGTGAGACTCCGGCTCGAAATGAGCACCTCGATCGCGTAATCCGCGACCTGTTTCAATGCCTCGCGCTGGCGCACCGCCTCCCGACCGGCCAATCGCTGGGCGGCTTGGTCGGCGAGCAGACTCGCCGCGATCTTCGGATCGGCCAACCGCGCGCCCGCGTGGCGAAACACCCGGCCGAACAAGCGCTCGATCTCGCGCACCGTCTGCTGATCCGCGAGGTTCGGAGCGGACGCGTCCGTGGCCGCATAAGTGTTTTCGCCCGTCGTGTTCACGGTCGAGGTCGCACCCGCGCCCGACTCGTTCGTGGTGGTGGTCTCGTTGAACTTTTCCGTGCGCCCGGTCAGGCGCAGACCGCCGGTTTCAACCAGCGCGCGATTCACGTAAACCACGATCCGAGGCGCAGCCTCCTTCGCATACGTGGCGCGAAACCGCGCGCTCAAGTCGCGCGCCTCTTCCAAAGAAATGAGCGCCGACTGCGTGGACCCGTAGACGCGCTGATTCTCCCCTTCCGGCGGCGTGAGCAGCGATTTGTCGTGCTGATTCGGCGGCGGCGAATCGACCGGGACCGGAGCATGCGGATCGCGGCCCGGCTGGGCGGCGAGACTCGACGCCAGGGCGCCGACGAGGGAAACCAAAACAAGAGCGCGGACGTTCATGGCGGGAGCGAGGACGTCGTCGGCCGGGAAGCGTCACGCGAAGCAACGGCGCGGGCGCGCCGCGCGTTCAACGCGCCTGGCGGACGCGAATGGTATAGCGTTTGGCGAGTTGATTTGCGGCCGTGAAACGCACGGCTTGCGTGGAATACTCCGCCAGCACGAGCGTCTGGAACGGCGTTTCGTCGCCCGTGCTGAAACCCTGCGCGTCCTTGAAGACGCAGTTGATCTGGACCTGCAGCCGGCGGTTTTCGCGATTCTTCACGTTGGCCACCACCTCGAGCCGGCCGTCGGGCAGCACGCGCTCCTGCAAGCCGGTGCAGGTGATCGAATACTGCGTGGGTTTGTCGAGCAGCACGAACTTTTCCGTGTTCTCCACCGTGTATTTGGTGCTGTCTTGCGGAAGGTAGGGGCCGGGCTCGGTGGCGCAGCCGGCGAGCAGCAGCAGCGCGGCGCAGGCGGCGATCACGGAGGAGCGGTGCGTCAAGTTCATGGTCGGTTGGCTTGGGAAGGGGTGAGACTGCGGGTCAGCGCTTTAGTTCACTGAGAAAAACCACGGTATCTCGCGCTCCATCATCGACAACAATCGTCAGCATTTGCGTCAACGCCGGGATCCGGGCTCCCGTCGCGTCGAAAAACTCCAGCGTGGCGGGATGAGCGCCGGGCGGCAGACGCAACGCGGCGAAACTCAGCCGTTGCGGCAGGTTGTTCCAGGACCTCGTGTCGGCTTCCGGCGTGGTCGCCGCCGAGGCGAGCTTGCTGATCAAGGCGACCGCGCCGAGCGCGAGCGCCGTGTTCTGCGACCCTTCGCTGCGGGAACCGTCGGGCCGATACGCGCGGTTTGCCGCGATCACGGAGCCGACGATCGCCGCGTCGCCGACGCCGCTGGTCGTGCTCTTGAACACGGCCTTGTTGCCGAGGATGTAGTCCATCACGCGCCCGCCGCGCGTCGTCGCCTGAAAATTGAGATCGTCGTAAGCCGGCAGCGCGATCGTGCGGCCGTCGACGCTCAGCGCCGCGGAATGCGCGGGGGAATTCCACACGCTGAAGCGGAGCTGTTCACCGTATTCGCCACCGGCATACTTCGTCGGGCCGCGGCCGAATTCCGCGAACACCAGCACGTTCGACTGGGCGTCGTAGCGCGGCAGCGTCTGGCCCTTCGCGTTGGCGACGGCGCGACGATAGGCATCGGCTCCATCGCCGCCGAGTTTCTCGGTCGCAAACCCGTCGAGATAATCGAGCAGCACGTAATCGCTGCGATAGCCGACGCCCGCGTCGCTGTCGATGAACTGCGCCGTGCGAAAACACGCCCGGGCATTGTCCGGCTCGCCGTCGCGCCAATACAGCAGGCCGCGATAATAATAGGCCATCACGCGCTCGTAGGGCTCGCCGATGAACACCTTCGAACTCTCGGGCGAGAACAGCCCCCGGGCCTTCGCTGCATCGGTGGAGTCTGTAATGATTCCTCCGATACTCAGGATCGCGTCGTCGAGTTTCGCGCGGGCCTCGGCGAAGTTCCCCAGCCGCAGCGCCGTCGCCGCGAGGCGATACTCCCACAGCACGCGATCCTGCGGCCGGGCCGCCGCGATCTGCGCGTTGCCGTCGACAATCGGATCGCCGGTGTAACGGATATCGGGCATCCGCGACGCGGTGTAGCAGCCGGCGAGCGGCCCCAGCGCAAGCGCGGCGAGAACGGCCGGCAGGCGGCGTCGCGCATGGAGCAGACCCGGAGTCATGGCCGCATCGCTCCGGTTTCGGGCGGACGCGTTCAACGATACGCCGCGTCTTCGAGGCCCTGCTTCTTGATCTCGGCAGAGTCCTCCCAGACAATCTCGCTCGTGCGCGCATCGATCAGCTGAAAGCTGTAGAGCACGTAATCGCTCGTGCCCGCGCTGGTGCGCGTCGTCAGCCCCGCGAGTTTCCCGGTCAGGAAATAATCGGCACCGCGAAACTCGGTGACATTCGGATCGGCGCTCGCCGTCACCTGGCCGCTTTGCTTCAGGTCGCGCTCGCGCTCGAGCGCGGCCATCCGATCCCGCGCGAGAAAGCGCACGCGCCCGGCGGCCTGTTTGTTCAACTCGATCCGGATGCGGTCGGTGAAGATGTCCTTGTTGATCGGGAATCGCGTGTCGTTGAGCACGGGATCGATGACCACGCGCGGGGCGATCTGCGCCCGCGCGATTTCAGGGATGCCGAGGATGCTGCGCGCCATCCGATCGGTCACGGTCACGAGATCCTGGGATTCGACACCGGTGCCGGCGACGAACCCGCGTTCGTCGGGGTTCATCTCGGTGACGGGCACGCCCGATGGATTCTTCACGCCTTGCGAGGCACAACCGGCGAAACCCGCGCCCAGCGCGAGCGCGACAAGAATGCGAGGAAACGTAGTCATTTGAATAGGACGCGCGTTGACCCCGCCGTCGCGGGTGCGGTGCCGCGAAATCTGCTTCACCGCCCGAACAGCCGGTTCGCGTCCGCCATCGAAGACGACCGGCGCGACGGTTCGGTGACAGCTGGCGTGGAGGGCACCGACACCGGTGGAGCGGGCGTCGGGGTGACAACGGACGACGTGGTTTCGGCGGAAACGGCGGCGACCGACTCCGCGGCGCGGGCTTCCGCCCGACGGTCGGCGATCGCGCCGAGCACATAACCGCCGAGTGCGCCGTAAGCTGCACCGCGCCACGCGTTGTGACCCAGGTCGCCGCTGTTGTTGCCGATCACCGCGCCCGCCAGCGCGCCCCAGAGCAGCCCGTTGGTCGCGTAGTTCGCGCGCGCGGGATAGGCGGACGAAACGTAAACGTCGTCGTAAACGCCGAAGCTGTAGCCGGGATAGCCATAACGATACGAAATCACCGTCCCCGAACGATAGGGCCAACCGTAGCGATACGGCGCGCGCCACGCCGGCCTCCATGCGCCATAGCGATGCCCGCGCCAGACCTGCGGCGTCGAGTGAAACGCCAAGCGTCCGGACGCAGGGGAATGCGCCCAGCGATGCGAGTGGGAAAAATTCCGCGTCGGCCGATCGTGAACGCCGGCGAACGCCGGCAGCACCACCGTCGCGAAGACGATCAGCAGCCGCGGCCATTTCAACGTAAGCATGGTTCGGGAGACAGGAGGGTCTCCGCGAAGTTTCACCCGCGTGCCCAAGTGGCGCTCAGCCGGCCAGATCGGCCTTGCCGGCTTTTTCGCCAAAACCTAGCCTGTCGCCCGCAAATGAAAACGTCCTCTGTCTTCGTCGTGACCGGCGTCGTGTTGATTGCTTCGTTCGCAAGCGGCTGCGCCACCCAGCCGGCGGAAACCCGGATCACCAATCCGAAGTCGCCCGGTCCGGCCGTGGGCCACGCCGTCGGATCCGCGGTGGGCGCGGTGGCCGGCGGTGTCGCCGGCGCGGTGGTCGGCGGCGCGGAAGGCGCGACGGCCGCGGCGAAGGCGCCGTTCAAGAACGAACGCCGCACGATCCGCACCTGGCGCACGGAAACGACGGCCGACGGCCGCACCATCCAGGTGCCGGTCGAGACCGAGGTCGACGAATACGGCCGGCCGATCGGCCCGGCGACGACGCCCGCGACGAAGTAAGTCGCGCGGCGGCCCGGGGCAGCGGCAGCGCCGCCCCCTTTCTCATTCGCAAAAAACAAAAGCCCCGGCCGAAGCCGGGGCTTTGCTGTTGGTAGTCAACGTCGCGGACGACGGCGGTGCTTTACCAGCCGACGGTCGGGCGCTTCGAGAGCTTCGCGATCGTGCGCTCCTCTTCCCAGACCGTGTAGCCCGTCTTCACATCGACGAGCGACATCTGGAACGCGTAGGTATTCTGCGTCTTGCTGCCTTCGCGATCCGTTTGCTGGATCAGCTTCGCATAAAGCGTGTAGTTGGGCGCCTTCAGCTTCTGCTTCTTGCCCGTGGTCATCTCCTCGAGCTCGGCCGCTTCGGACGCGACGACGGCGCGCTCGCCCAGGCCCATGGTGTTCGTGATGACGACCTTGCCGGTCTGCGTGAGCGCGACGCGGATTTTCTTGATCAGCAGGTCCGTGTCGATCGACAGCGTGGTGTTGTTGATCACGCGGTCCACCGCGAGCACGGCGGGCTGCACGGGCGCGCGCTCCAGCGCGTTGGACGAGAGCAGCGACGCCACCAGTTGGTCGGCGGCGTTGGCCCAATCCTGCGAATTGATGCTCGAGGTGTTGAGCGCCTCGGGCCCTTTCGCGTCGATCGTGCGCGTGGTCGGCGCGGTCTCGCAACCGGCGAGGAAGAGAGCGGCCGCGGACAGGGCCGCGGTCAGCGTGAGTTGATGGAAGCGGATGTTACGCATGGTGAAAACGGGTTATTCCTTGAGTTTGAGAACGAAATCGACGGCGCGCGGGTTGATCGAGACGGTCGAGAGCATGATCGTCTCACGCGGCTGGATACGGACCTGCTTCCAGGTCTCGTTCGGCGAATCGATGCTCATGCCGCTGGCGTCGACCCACTCGAACTTGTAGCTCAGCGCCTTGGTCGAGCTCTTCATGTTTTCCACCGCGACCTGCACCTTCAGGAGGTTGCCGGAGACGGTGGCCTGGTTGACGGAGGCGACGCGGAAAGTCGCGGCGAGCGAGTTGTCGGTGACGACGCGTTTGTCGGCGACGTAGCTGGGCGCGGCCTGGGGCTGCGCGCGCTCGACGGTATTCACCGTCGTGGCACAACCGCCGGCGAGAAGGCCGGCGGCGAGGAGGAGAAGGCAGGGTTTCATTTGAGAGCGAATTGGTTGACGAGCAGCGGAGCCGACGTGGAGGCGCTTTTCACGTAGACGACGTTCACCGTGCCGGGGACGAGCTGGAGCGTCTGCGTCGCGGTGCCCGCGGTGAGCGTGAGCGTGCGATCGGCGGGCGTGGCGATGCGCGCGTATTGGAACTCCTTCGGGAGGCTCGACCAGGTGCGCGTGTCGGCGATGTTCGTGGCGGAATTGAGCGCGGTCATCGCGACCGCACCGACCACGCTACCGAGGAAACCTGCGCGGTCGTCGAGCTGTTTCTGCACCGCGGCTTGGACGATGGCCTTCGTCGCCGTGGTGATGAGGGTCTTGGTCACCACGCTGGGCCACTCGTTCTTGAAATCGTTGGCCACGATGCTGTCCATGCTCGCGATGGTCGCGGTCGAGAGCGTCTGGTCGCCGCAACCGATGCCGAGCGCGGGCACGTAGTCGCTGCTGAAATTCAACTTGGGAAACGCGGCGCCGACATACGCGAGCTTGCTGGTGACGAGGAAGGTCGGGATGTCGATCCGGACTTGATCGCGGCTGGGCGCGCTGCCGGTCTCGAAGATCACATACGTCACGCCCTCCGCCATTTTGCCTTCCGCAGCTTCGGCGGCCATCGTGAGGTCGGCGGTGAGATACGGATTTTCGGGCACGATGGCGGCGACGCGCTCGAGCGATTTGCGTCCGCGCTCCCAGTCGGCGCCGTTCTCGCCGAGCGTCGCGAAGAACAACCCGTCGAGCCAGACGGCGAACGGATTCACGTAGTCGCCGTAGGGCTTCATCGGCGCGAGCGACGCGTTCAACGCGTCCTGCAGCGCGGAGCCGGTCTTCGGATCCGACATCGCCTTGTCGGCATCGTAGGCGACATGTTTGCCGTCCTCGGTGCTCGCCTCGCCGGTTTTGGCGCGGGCGGCGACATCCTGCGCTTCCGCGATCCGCTTTTCGTTCTCGGCCACGGCGTCACGTTGACGCTGGAGCGAGCGGTTCAGCTCGAGCCGCACGCCGTCGCGATTGCCCTGCGCCAGGTGATTGAGCGCCTTGTAGGTGTTCATCATCACCTTGTCGTAAGACCGTCCGCGATACGGCAGGGTGGCCTGCGAAGTCAGGGCCGCGCCGATTTCGGAGCCGACCTTGACCTTGGCCTCGTCCTCGTAGCGATTGATCCGCTCCTCCGCCAGATCGAAGGCCTCCAGCGAACGGTTGAAATAATACGCGTGAATCTCCTCGGCGGTCGGCAGCACGGGAGCCGGCGCGGGCTCCTGGCCGGGTTGGGGTGCCGGCGCCGCGGGCGCGGGCGGCGGTGGCACGAGCGACGGGTCCGCCATCGCGGCGGCGCGCAGGCTCGCGCCCTGTTCCAGACGCCAGACGATTTCGTCCTTCGACCCGCGGGCCGATTCGGCCTTCTTGTCGATGCTGGCGACGGCCGCGGCGAAGCTGCCGCTCTTCGTGGACTGCGCGAAATCGCGCGACTGTTCCTGATACGTGGCGCAGCCCGCCAAAAGCAGGAGCGCAAGACTGCTGACAACGGCGCGGACTGCAGGCCGCGCCGGGACAAGCGAATGATTCATGCCGGAGTTGGGTTGATGCTGGAGGAAGATGGGCGCGGTTCGCCGACGCGATCCGCGCAAAACGAAGGGCAGCCGCTTACGGCTCCTCTTCTTCTTCGGCGACGTCGTCCTTTAGCCGGACCAAGGCGCCGCGCTCGATGCCGCTGTCCTCGATCACCTGGGCCTGGGAATTCTGCGGCGTCACGCGCGAGATCTTCACCTGGCCAACGAAGACCTCCTCCTTGCTCTTTTCGCCCGTATCCGGATCTTCGATATCGTCGCCGAAGACGAACACGTCCCAGACCTGGCCGACCTTGACGCCGGACTGATCGTTGCGGTTGATCGTCACGACCTTGTCGCGTTTCGCGAGAATGCGCGCCGGGAAAATGGCGTCGGCGGCGCGGAGCGCGATCTTCTGCGCCATCTCGCGCGTCGCGTCGATCAGGAGCGCATCGTCGGCCTCGCCGACGCGCTCGACGGTGTTCTCCGAGCGGTTTTCCGCGGCGCGCCGGGAAACCTGGAAGTTCGTGCTGGCGATCGCGCGCTGGGTGGCGACCTCGGTGATTTTGGCGACCGCCGAAAGCTCCACCGTGCGCGCAGAGACGGTCTTGTTGAGCGAAGCGAGCCGGCGCGTCTCGAGGCGATCGTTGAACGAGTCCACGCGGATCGTGAGGAGGTAATCGGCCTGGTTGAACTGGAACGCGCTGCCCGCGGCGGCGGCTTCCGTCGCCAGCGCATCGGCATCGGTGCGCTCCAGCACGTCGAACCGGCGGGTGTTGAGCACGCGGTCGTAGACCTGGGAGTCGAGCGCCTGAAGGACGCTGTCCAGCGAGAGCGTCACGCCCTGCTTCGACATGCGCAAACGCAGCGCGTCGGTCGCGGTGATCTTGGTGATCGCGATCTTCTTTTTGCCCGGCGCGTCCTGGGCAACGGCGCCGACGGCGCAGAACGTCGCGGCGAGCGTGAGCGTGATGAAGCGGAAGAATTTCATGACGTTAAAACAGGCGGAAAAATAAGGGGCGGCCGTTTCAGTTGAAGATCGAGTTCTGCTTGATCGTGATGCCTTCCTTCGTGTTCACGCGAAAGCCGCTTTGCTCCAGCATCTTCGCCTGGCCCTCGAGCACCTTTACCTCGGCATCGGTCAGCTTGGCGCCGTTCTTGAGCACGTTGAGGAAGGCGGTGGCATCCTGCCAGCGGGCGTAACCCTCGTCGCTCATGGTCATCGCGACGTTGAGCGTCAGACCCTTCGTGAAATTCACGGTGCGCTCCCACGGCGCGAAGCCCTCGCGCGTCACCCGCAGCTTGTGCAGGCCCGGCCGGACTTCGATCGTGCCCGGCGCGGAGCCGACCGCGAAACCGTCGACCTCGACCGTCGCGGAAAGCGGCGAGACCTTGAATTTGCTCTGCGAGATCGTGACTGTATTCTCCACGCCGATACGCACGTCGGGGATGACGAGGTCAGCCACCTCGGTGGTGATGGTGATGTTGACGAGCCCGGCGGCGGCCGCCGGGGCGGCGATACGGCCGCGATCGATCCGGTTCTTGAGACTGGCGGCCACCTTCTGGCCGGCCTCGGCGAGCAGATCGTCCCACACGCCCTGGTTGTCCTCGGTGGCGTTCGCGGTCGTCTGGACCGTGCGGCTGGCCTTGACGGTGTCGGCGGTGAGGCTCGCGCCGGTGTTGCCGTCGAGAATCTTGTAGCTGACACGCACGGTGCGCTCGTCGTTTATGGACTTCACGCCGTAGGCGTTGACGGCGTTCTTTTTCGAACCGAGTCCGGAAAGCGAAACCTGCAGCAGGTAATCGGCGCCGAGCGCCTGGGCCAGCCGGACGGCCGATGCGTTTTGCGCCAGCTGCTGGTCGAGGGCGTTCTCCTTCGCGTCGGGATCGATCCCCTGGACCGCATTGAGCGCCGTCTGCCGGCTGATCACCGAAACGCCAAGATCCGTCACGCCCGAGGTGACATAATCCTCCAGCGGTTCGAGCTTCGCATCGTTCTGCGGCCCCGCGCTGTTGGTCACGAAAATCGCGGCCGTGTAGGTCTTCGGCTGCGGTTTCGACGGATTCTCCTGGGCGAGAGCGGCCGCCACGAGGGCGCTCGCGAACACGAGGCAAAGACGGAGGAGTTTCATATGCAAAGAAAGGGGTGGCGCCGGCCCGGTGCGGAATCGCTCGTCGCAGGTTCGCGCGCGGCTTGGCTCAGCCGCCCGTCGCCACAGCCGCCGCCACCGCGGCGCACGGAATCGATCGGCGATGAAGCTGGAACCACATGTCGAATGAGGGCCTGAGGCTTATCCCTGATCCATCGAATCCAAGTCAAGACGAGAGACCTCCGCTCCGCTGCACATCTTGGCGACCGCACGGCCGCTCGACCACGCGGCCGCGCTGGGCTCGCCACTTGCCGCCGGCGGCGGCTCGCCCCATTCTGCCGCCACCCCATGAGTGCCGCTTTCGTTCTCGCCCTCGACCAGGGCACGACTTCGTCCCGCGCGATCGTATTTGACCGGCAAGGACGCGCCCGCGCGACCGCGCAGCAGGAGTTTGCCCAACATTTCCCCCGACCCGGCTGGGTCGAGCACGACCCGCGCGACCTCTGGGAAACCACCCGCCGCGTCGCGCTCGCCGCCGTCGCCGAGGCCAATCTCACCGTCCGCGATCTCGCCGCCGTCGGCCTGACGAACCAGCGCGAGACGACGCTGCTGTGGGACCGGCGCAGCGGCGCGCCCGTCGGTCCGGCCATTGTCTGGCAGGACCGCCGCACCGCCGGACTTTGCGAGCGGCTGAAGCACGCCGGGCTCGAGCCGCTGTTCCGGCGCCGGACCGGGCTCGTGCTCGATCCGTATTTTTCCGGAACGAAACTGCGGTGGCTGCTCGATCGCGTGCCCGGTGCCCGTCGTCGCGCTGCCCGCGGCGAGCTGGCGTTCGGCACCGTGGATACCTGGCTGCTCTGGCAGCTCACGGGCGGCCGGGTGCACGCCACGGATGTTTCCAATGCCTCCCGCACGCTGCTCTTCAACGTGCGCACCGGCACGTGGGACGAGGAGCTGTTGCAAGCATTACGGATTCCCCGGGCCGTGCTGCCGGAAGTGCGCGCCAGCAGCGGGCACTTCGGCGAAATCTCTACGTTGCCCGCGCTGAACGGCCTGCCGATCTGCGGTATCGCCGGTGACCAGCAGGCCGCGCTGTTCGGCCAGGCCTGCTTCCGTCCGGGAATGGCGAAGAACACCTACGGGACCGGCTGCTTCCTGCTGCAGCACACCGGCACGAAACCGGTGGTATCCAAAAACCAACTCCTGACGACCGTCGCCTGGCGGATCGGCGCCGACGGCCCCCTCGAATACGCGCTCGAGGGCAGCGTGTTCATCGGCGGCGCCGTGGTGCAGTGGCTCCGCGACGGGCTCGGGCTGATTCAACGTTCGGGCGAGGTCGAAGCGCTCGCCGCCCGCGTCCCCGACAACGGCGGCGTTTACCTTGTCCCGGCGTTCGCCGGGCTCGGCGCGCCGCACTGGGACGCCTCCGCCCGGGGCGCCATCCTCGGACTGACCCGCGGCACGACCGCCGCGCATCTCGCCCGCGCCGCCATCGAGAGCATCGCGTTTCAAAGCGCCGATCTCCTCGCCGCCATGCAGGCCGACTCGCACGCGCGGCTCCGCGAGTTGCGCGTCGACGGCGGCGCCTCGATCAACAACCCGCTGATGCAATTCCAGAGCGACTTGCTCCGCGTGCCGGTGATCCGGCCGCGCACCACGGAGACGACCGCCCTCGGTGCCGCCTACCTCGCCGGGCTCGCGACGGGGTTTTGGAAAGACCGGGCTGAGATCTCACGACTTTGGGCCGCCGAGCGGACGTTCCAGCCGGCCGCGCCGCTACGGTCCATGCGCCCGCTGCAACGCGACTGGCAGCGTGCCGTTGAACGAGCCCGGCACTGGGTGTAAATTCGGCGGCGTCAGCGCCCCCTCGGCGATGTTGCACGGTTCGTGCGCACTCTCACTCGCGGATTGTGTCAAAGCCGTAGAACGCTACGTTTTACCCCTTTGTCGCCATGACATCCCTCGCCCGCTTCACCGCGCTCTGTCTCATTGCGTCGCCGGTTCTCACCGGCGCGACCGCCCGCGCCCAGGATCCCGTCGTGATCGAACGCGCCCCCGACGATTCCGCCTCGGCCGAAGTCGACGCGCTGCGCACCGCCAATCGCCGGCTTGAGGCGGAACTGCAGAACGCCCGCGCCGCCATCGAGCGGTTGAACACCGATCTCTCCACCGCCCAGTCCGCCCGCACCCAGCAGGAAGCCGCGCTCAAGGACAGCGCCCGCGAGCTCGCCACGCTCCGCGCGAGGCTCGCCCGCCTCGAAAACGCGCCCAAAGTCGCCGCTCCGGCGCCTGACACCGAGACGCTCAAGAAACTCGAAACCGCGCAATCGACCATCGACGTGCTGGTGGCAAAGAACCAGCAGCTCGACTCGAACCTCGCCAAACGCACCACCGAGCTGCACGACGCCCAGTCCGCCCTGGCCGCCGCCCGCACCGCTTCCGCCGAGTCCGCGCAAAAAGCGAACACCGACGCCGTCGCCGCCGCGGCGCGCGAGAAGAGCCGCGCCGACGAGGCCGTCGCCCGCCTCAACACCCTCGTCGCCGGCTCCGCGCGGCTGCAGGAGGAAAACCAAACCCTGAAAAACCAACTCGCCGACCTGCGTCGCGCCGAGACCGGTCTCCGCGAGCAGCTCGCCGCGACCGCGACCGAGAAACCTGACCCCGATCTCTCCGCCAGGCTCGCGGACACCGAGGCGAAACTCACCACGGCGTTGCGCGCCCAATCCCTCGCCCGAGCCGAGAACGAGCTGTTGAAAACGAAAGCCGCCGAGCGCGGCCAGGCCGCCGCCGCGTCCGCCACGCTGCAAAAGGAGAAGGCCGCGCTCGAGTCTCAGCTCGCCGACGCTCGGGCCAACGCCGAATCGCTCCGCCAGCAGCTCGACGCCGCCACCTCCGCCGCGCCCGACCGCTCGCGCCACGTCGCCGAGCTCGAAAGCAAGCTCGAGGCCGCACTCCGCAGTTACACGCTGCTGCAGCAGGAAAACGACAACCTCAAAACCAGTGCGGACGAGCTCGCCACGCTCCGCGACCAGGTGAACACGTTGCGCGACGAAAAGGCCGCGCTGGAAAACCAGCTCGCCGCCACGGCGGCGGAAGAGCCTTCGCCTGAAACCACCCGCAAACTCGCCGAGGTCGAGGACAAGCTCGCCACCACTCTGCGCAGCTTCTCGCTGTTGCAGGAGGAAAACGACCGTCTCAAGGCCGACGCCGCCCAAACGGTGGAGGCAGCCCACACCGCCGCCGCCAAGTCGGCCGCAGACTCGGCGACGCAAATTTCCGCGCTTTTCAACGAACTCCGGCAAACCCGGGCGCAACTCGCCTCGCTCGCGGCGGAAAATTCCGAACTGAAAACGCGCCTGGCCCTCGCACGGCCCGCGCCCGGCGGCGCGTTCGCGGCCCCGTCGCGCCCCGGCAATGCCGCTGCCGCTCCCGCGGAACCGGTCGCGACTCCGCCGCCGGCCGCCGACCCCGCGCCGCGCACCCACGTGGTGATCCTCGGCGACACCCTCGCCGGCATCTCCCGCCAGTATTACGGCACGCCGAATCGCTGGGAGGAAATCCTCCGCGCCAACGCCGCCACCGTCAGCAACCCCAACGCGCTGACGGTCGGCATGGCTCTCCGCATCCCCTGATCGCGGAAGGCCCCCTCCGATCCTATAGGGCGGGCTCTCCCGCTCTACAGAGAGGGCTGACTTCGCGCCCGCAGTCGCAGCCTTCAGAAGAACCCAATCACCGCCGCCAACGCCGCAATCGAGAGCAACACGCTCGATACGATCGAGGCCGCCGCGAGCGTCTCGTCGCCTTTCATCTCGATCGCCATTACGTAGGAGACGATCGCTGTCGGCGTGGCCAGGAAGATCATGACGAGCTTCGTCTCCGCAGCGCCAAGTCCCAGCGCCCGCCCCGCCACCCAGCCGAGCGCCGGCCCGGCGAGAGTCTTCAACCCCGCCGCAGCCCACGCGCCCGCGCCCGTTGCGGCCTTGTTCACGGTCGCGAGCGAGCCACCCACGCCGAGCAGTCCGAGCGGGAGCGCCATTTCCCCGAGCGCCGACATGGCTTTGTCCACGGCTGACGGCAGCGTCCAATCGGCGAGCGCAAAACCGATACCGGCGATCGTGGCGAGCAACGGCGGCGTCGTCAGCAACTGACGCAAAAACGGCCGCACCATGCTCCACCCAAGCCGGTGCTGGCTGAGCAGGAGCACAACCACCGCGATGACATTGTAAGCGACCATCATCGGGGCGACCACCACCACGCCGGCCGCTCGCGGCGACACGCCGCCCGCCAGCGGCACATCCGGCAGCGCAAAGACGATCGGGAGCCCGATGAACGCCAGATTCCCGCGAAACGCCCCCTGCACAAACGTGCCCAAACTCGCGCCCGGGACCCGCACCAACGCGCCGACGACATACGCCGCGACGATCACGCCGCCGGTCGCCAGGGCCATCGCCGCCAGCATCGTCTGCGCCTCGCCCGCCTCGTGAAACGAATGCGTGAGCTGGCTGAACAACAGCGCCGGCAGTCCGAGCCAATAGCTGACGCGATTCGCCTCCTTCAAAAAGGCCGACGAAAAAAAACCGCCGCGCTGCAGCAGCGCGCCAAGCCCGATCAGCAGGAAAACGGGCGCAAGCGTGTTGAGGACGAGCACGAGCGAACGCTCGCAACCTTCGTTCCGGCCGTCCACGCGAAACCGGCCGCATCCACGCGCCACCCGAGATCCGATATTCTCTGCTGCCGCTGCTTGCGCCGGGGCGCGGAGCAATTTTGATCCTACGCGGCAAACCCATGCGCAGCTTCATCTACCTCGCCCTTCTCGGAGTCATTCTCGTGACGATCGCCTTCGTCGTCCGATCCGGCATGCTCGCGCGGAAAGATCCCGGGCGACCGATCAACAGCGCGATGCGCGAAGCGCTGGAGAAAGGCGGCACTCCCGAAGTGAGCAGCGCCGATGCCGCGATCATCCGCGAACGTTACCCGAACGCGCAGCACACGAAATCCGGCCTGCTTTACTCCGTCCGCGCGCCCGGCACCGGCGGCACGCCGCATATCGGCGACGAAGTCATCGCCCACTACGACGGCCGGCTGCTCGACGGCACGCCGTTCGACAGTTCCTACAGCCACGGCGCGCCGCTCACGTTTCGCGTCGGCACCGGCGCCGTGATCAAGGGCTGGGACGAGGCGTTTCTCACGATGCACAAGGGCGAGAAGCGCACGCTGATCATCCCCTACTGGCTCGCTTACGGCGTGCAGGGCCGCCCGCCGAAAATCCCGCCGCGCGCCACCCTCGTCTTCGAAGTCGAGCTGATCGATTTTCGTTAAGCGGGAGATCCTGACCGCCCACGGAACACACAGAAAACACAGAAGCGGGATCGGTCTCGTTCCGGAGATTTCCTGCGAGGCCGGACGCTGGCAGCCCGGTTTTCCTCTCGTGTGTTCCGAGGGCCCGCCAACCGACGATCACAAACCGACCAGCGAGCCGTTGCGCTTGATCCAGTGTTCGGCCTCGCGCCAGCCGGGACACACCTCCTCGACTCGCGCCCAGAAACGGTCGGAGTGGTTCATCTCCCGCAGGTGCATGAGCTCGTGATAGACAATATAGTCGCGCACGGAGTCCGGCGTTTGCACGAGCCGCCAGTTGAGCGAGATCGTGCCGTTCGCCGAACATGAGCCCCAGCGCGAACGCTGATTGCGCACGACGACCTGCTTCACTTCCACGCCCGTCACCGCGGCCAGTTCCCAGGTGCGCGCCGGCAACTCGACCTTGGCGCGCCGCAGAAAATGCGCCTCGAGCGTGGGCCGGAGATCGCCGTCGAGCCGCGCCACGCGAAACACATCCGCGGCCAGCGCCACCTGCGGCTTTTCCCCCGCCACCGCCGTTCGGATCTCCGTCATCGCCCCGCGCCAGAGCACATGCGTGCCCACGGTCCAGACATCGGCGCCGCGCGGCCGGCTGCGTTGCCGCTCCCGCGCGCGCTCGAGCCAGTCCTGATGTTCTTCGACGAACCGCCGCGCCTCCCGCTCCGACCCGCGGAGCGGAATCGTCGCCACCGCGGTGCCGTCGCGCTTCAACGTCAGCCGATAGCTCTTCGCCTGATGGCTGCGGCGATATACCACCGACGGTTCTCCCGCCGCGGCAGGCGCGGCGACCGGCGCCGGTGGCGACTTGTGGACGCCCGACTCCGGCGCAAACATCCCGAACAGATCCTGCTGCAGCTCACTGCTCATGCGCGACGCGGCGAGCCTCACGATCCGCGGGCAGCCGTCAACCTTCCGCGCGCGCCTGCCGCATGCGCCAGGCATGCCAGGCCGAACGCATTTCGCCGCGATGCCAGGGAACGAGAAACGCGATCGCGATTTGCTCGAGCCCCACCAGCACCTCGAACACCGCCACGCTCCGCGCCGGCACCGGCGTCCACCCCGCCAGCAACGGCACCATCGAAAACACGATCCCGAAGACCCCCGCCTTCGTCATCCAGGTGTGATAACACGGCACGCGTCGCAACCGCACCCCCGTGACCAGCAGCGCGAGGGCAAACGCGCCGATCGCCGCCGCAAACCACGGCCACTCGCGCCGCATCATCTCGGGCCACAACAGGCACAGTCCGGCGAGCCCGGCCGCCAGCGTCACGTAATCGGAAATGCTGTCGAGTTTGCGTCCAAGTTCTGAATACGCCTGCAGGCGGCGCGCCAGGTAGCCGTCGAGGACGTCCGTGAAAAGCGCGAGGCCCAGCCATCCCGCAAACCACAGCCGGCTGCCGGCAAACGCCGCGGCGACGATCGCCGGCGCGAGCGCGATGCGGCTGGCGGTCGCAAGATTCGGCCAGATCGAGCGGTTCACGCCGACCATCCTGTCGACCCGCTCCGCCGGCTCAAGCCGGGCCGCCCTTCGCGAACGGTCTCGCGTTGTCGCCCGTTCGCCGGATGCGTCGCTCATCGCCTCGTCCTTCGCCAGGCTCAGGGCTGCGCGGCGGCGCGCCCCGGCGTTTCCACCTGCCGGCCGATGCGGCCCGACAGTTTCCAGATTCCCGCGATCGCCTGCAGTCCTGCCGCGACGCGAAACGGCCACGGCGAGGTCTCCAGGATCAGCGGCACCAAACTCACCGGCACGGCCAGGCTGAGCAACTTGAAGATCCAGGACGGCCGGCTTTTCGCCTCGGCGGGCAGGAGCGCGCGCTGAACTCCAATCAATCCGTAGCCCGCCAGCGCCAGCAACATCCAACGCCATTCCCGCTCCGCCACTTCTGGCCAGAGAAAGAAGACGCCGGTTGCGCCCATCACCATCGCCAGCCCGTCGCCCCAACGGTCCAGCCGTCGGCCGAGCTCGCTCTCCGCCCGCCAGCGCCGCGCCAGCACGCCGTCGAACAAATCCGTGAGCAGCACCACCGCCAGCAGCACCGCAAAACCGATCTTCGCATTCGAATACGCTGCTCCGAGCATCGCGGGAGCCAGCGCGATGCGAAGGCTGCTCAGCAGATTCGGCAAATACGGCAGTCGGCGCATGTCGGTCCGGCCGGGTCGTCCTCTCACGGTCGAAACCGTCGACGCGGCGGCGCGGGGTGAGTCAGGCTAAACCCGCACCAGTTCCCAGCCAAAACGACCGCCCTCGATCGTCAGCCACGCGAAGCTCGCCGGCGCCCCGCGGTTGGGACGCGTGATGCACCCGGGATTCAGCCAGCGCACCGCGCCGATCGTTTCGTCGCGCGGCACATGCGTGTGACCGTGCAAAACGGCGTGCGCGCCCGGCGGCACCCGCGCGGGATGAGGCGGGATGTGCACGATGTGAAAGCTCAAGCCGCCGCGCTCCAGCGTCAGCGACGGCGGCCACGGATGCGCATCGCAGTTTCCCGCGACGACCTGCAACGGCACGCCGAGTTGCTCGAACTCGACCAGCGTCGTTGGATCGCACACATCGCCGAGATGCCAGATTTCGTCGGCGCCGCTCAACCGCGACGGCAGCGAGGCAGGGAAACGATCGTGGGTATCGGAAATGACGGCGATGCGGATCACGCGGGAGGAAGCTGCACGAGCGAGCGCGGCGCGAAAAGCTACTTCTCCACCTTCCGCACCGGCAAACCGGCCTCTTCCCAATCGCGAAACGCCCCCGCGTTCGCCACCCGCTTTCCCTGAGCCGCGAGCTTCGCGGCGACCTTGCCGGACCGATTTCCGGAGCGGCAGTAAAGGACGAGTTCCTTGCCGGCGTTCTGCGCCAGAAACGGTTTCCACAGTTTCTGCTCGCCGTTGAAATCGCTCATCGGGAGCAGCATCGCCGGCTCGGCCACGCCGCTCTCCGTCCACTCGTCCGGCTCACGCACGTCGATCAGAATCGCCTGCCCCGACGCCACGCGACGGGCCGCTTCGACCGAGGAAATCTTCGCCACGTCCGCCGCCCACCCCATCGTCGCCGAGACCAGAAGCAGCGCGAAAAATGCCAGCATCGCTTTCATGGCGCGCAACGTGACCGGCTTTTCCCCGCTGGCAACCGTCGATCGGCGTCGCATGCGTGCGCCTAGTCCGCCACCGTTTCGTCCATGATTCGCACGAGGGTCTTCTCGACCGCCTGCGCCACGTCCGCCGCGCCGGGCGCGCCGAACAGCGTGAGCAGGCGGGTCGGCTTCAACGTGGCGAGCACCGTCCGGCCGTTTTCCTCATAGACCGAGATGCGGCACGGGAGCGCGGTCGAAACTTCCATCGCCTGTGTGAGCACCGCCTGCGCCTGCTGCGGATTGCAGACCTCGAAGACGCGACACTCGCGCGGAAACGGCACGCCTTTGCTTTCCATTTTTTGCCGCAAGTCGTGCGTGCCGAGAACGCCGAAACGATGGCGCTGCGCAACCTCGGGCAGCCGCTGACAGATGGTCTCGAGCGGCTGGAGGGAAGTGCGAAGAATGACGAATTCGTGGCTCATCCCCGAAAATAAACGCGCGCCCGCCAAAGTCGAACGCCCACGCTGGGCGCGGCTCGCTCGCCACCGCACCGCAACCCTACCGTTTTCGTCCGAGCACCTGCACCACCGCGGCCAGCCCACGATGGTGGTTGCCCTCGTTGACTTCCCTTTCGAGCTCGCGCGCCACCAGCAGCTCCAGATCGGCCAACTCGGTTTTCAGATCGGCAAGCTGCATCAACAACTCCGGCTGATCGACCGGTCCGCCGGTGCGATACTTCACCTGCGCAGGCGTGTAGGCTTCGAGAATGAAAACGCCCCCGGGGCGCAAGCCCGCCACCACCCGGCGGTGCACGTCGGCGCGCAGGGGCTTCGGCAGGTGCACGAACGTCGCCACGATTCCGCTCCAGGCCGCGGGTGCGATCGCATAATCCGCCAGATCGCCCGTCTCGGTGTGCAACGCGACGCCCGTCGCCGCCGCCAGACCGCGCGCTTTCGCCAAACCGACGGGCGACTGATCCATGGCCGTGACCGCGTGACCGCGACTCGCCAGAAACACCGCATTGCGGCCCTCGCCTTCCGCGAGGCAAAGCACCGGTCCAGCCGGAATCAGCGCCGCGGAGTCTGCGACGAACGTGTTCGGCTCCGTCCCATAGAAATATTCCGCACCGGAATAGCGGGCGTTCCAAAAATCGGAGGTCATGCGGGCAGTCTGGACGAAAGCAATTCGCCTGATGCGTCCGCGGATACCCGCGCCTCACGCAATCCCGCCAGGCCTGGCGAAAACCAGCGGCACTCGTGCGTCTCGGCCCGCACCCGCACGGACGCAAACGGATGATGGCACCAAACCCAGCCGACGTAGTCGCCGCGCAAGGGTTCCGCGAAACGACAGCTGCCACCGCACGGCACCAGCACATTTTCCCGGCGCGATTCCGAGTTTTCCATTCCAGCGGCCATGGCACAGCAACATGTCCCAAAACCGGAAGGAAGCGAGCGTCGAAAGCCGTCGCCAGCCGCTTTCAATCTTCCGTTTTTCAGCGCTGCGTTACGTCCGGTCTCACCTCGACGGGCCAGCCCGCCGCCGCCCAATCGCCGAGCCCGCCGGCGTTGATCGCCCGCACGCCCGCCGCCCGCAACTGCCGGGCGGCGAGCCCGGAGCGCATTCCCGACGCGCAATAGAGCAGCACTTCGCGCGTTCCCGCACCCGCGAGAAACTCCTGCCAGCGTCCGCCGCCCGCCCGCAGTTCGCTGAGCGGCAGCAACACCGCCCGCTCCGCCACGCCGCCCGCCCACTCGTCGGGCTCGCGAACGTCCACCAGCAGCACTTCGCCGGATCGCACCCGCGAACCGTGCTCCGCAGGCGTGGCGCGCGGCGCCGGTTGCAGGAAAGATGTAAGTTTTTTCAGGATACTCATGAGGAGGAGGGAGACGGCGCCGTCCCGGCTTCGCGCCGGGCGTGCGTCATGTAGTAGATCAGTGGCACCGCGATCGGGCTGATGACGAGCGACGCGATCGCACCGAACAGCAGCGAAATCGCCAGGCCCTGGAAAATCGGATCCGCCAGGATCACGAGTCCGCCCACCACGACGGCAAGCGCGGTCAGCATCATCGGACGAAACCGCACCGCGCCCGACTCGATGCACGCGTCGCGCAACGATCGCCCGTGGCTCAGCCGCAGCTCGATGAAATCGACGAGGATGATCGAATTGCGCACCACGATGCCCGCGCCCGCCATGAAACCGATCATCGACGTCGCAGTGAAAAACGCGCCCAACGCCGCGTGCGCCGGCATGATGCCGACGAGCGAAAACGGAATCACCGTCATCACGATCAGCGGCGTCGCATAGTTCTTAAACCATCCGACCATGAGCATATAGATCAGGATGAGCACGGCGGCGAACGCCAGGCCGAGGTCGCGAAAAACTTCGATCGTCACCTGCCACTCGCCGTCCCATTTCAGCGCCAGTTCGCGCGTGTCGTCCGGCATCGTCGCATTATAGATCCGCACCGGCCGTGATTCGCCGCCTGCGACTCCTGCCAGCGCCACCGCGTCGAGTTTCGCCAGCTCGCGGTTCATCGCGAGGATCGCGTAAACCGGACTTTCCACCGCGCCCGCGACATCGGCCGTCACGTAGGTCACGTTCTGGAGATTCTTGTGATAAATGTTTCGATCGCCGGTCGTCATTTCGACCGTGACCAGTTCGCGCAACGGCACCAGCGGCGCCTGCGGGTTCATTTCGGAGCCGATCGGCAATGCCAGCAGATCGTCGACCCGCGCCCGCATCGCCCGCGGTAGCTCGAGCACCACGTTCACATCCTCGCGCTCGGCCGGTGCGTGCAACAACGTCACCGGCAATCCTTGCGCTCCCATCTGCACCGTGCGCGCGATCGCGGCCTCGGTGATGCCGTGCAGCGCCGCCTTCTCCTTGTCGACGCGCAGCACGGCCTTCGGCTGCCGCTCCTCAACATACCAGTCGACATCGACGACGCCCTCCGCCGTCCGGAAAATCTCCCGCACCTTCTCCGCCAGACGCAACCGCGCTTCCTCGGTCGGGCCGTAGATCTCGGCGACGAGCGTCTGCAATACCGGCGGTCCCGGCGGAACCTCCGCCACGGCCACCGACGCTCCGTAGTTGGCCGCGATCGCCGCAACGCGCGGCCGGATGCGTTTCGCAATGTCGTGACTCTGCGCCGCGCGCCCGTGCTTCGGCAGCAGGTTCACCTGCAGGTCGGCGACGTTGCTGCCGCGGCGCATGAAATAATGCCGCACCAGGCCGTTGAAGTTAAACGGCGACGCCACGCCCGCGTAGACCTGGTAATCGCGCACCTCGGGCTCGACCCGAATCGCCGCCGCCATCTCGCGCGCCACGCGCGCCGTCTGCTCGAGCGTGCTGCCTTCCGGCATGTCGATGATCACCTGAAACTCGGATTTGTTGTCGAACGGCAGCATCTTCACCTTCACCGCGCCGAGGCCCACCAGGCCCATCGCGCCGACCGTGAGCGCCGCGACTCCGGCGACGAACGCCCAGCGCCAGCCGCGATGATCGAGGAGCGGCCGCATCACCCGCTGGTAAACGCGCGCGAACCATGTGTCCGGCACCGCCTCGTCCTCCGCGGCTTCCTCTTTTTCACTCAACGGCGCATCCACGAACGCGGCCGCTTCACCAGCCGGTCGGGCGTGACCACGCAACATTTTCACCGCCGCCCACGGGGTGACGGCGAATGCCACCAGCAGCGAAAACAGCATCGCCGCGCTCGAGCCGATCGGGATCGGCCGCATATACGGGCCCATCAATCCGCTCACGAACGCCATCGGCAGCACTGCCGCGATCACCGCCCACGTGGCCAGGATCGTCGGATTGCCGACTTCGTCGACCGCCTCGACGGCGATCTGCAACAACCGCTTCCGGCGGCAGCTCGGCAGTCCCATGTGCCGCACGATGTTCTCCACCACCACGATCGCGTCGTCCACCAGGATGCCGATCGAGAAGATCAGCGCGAACAGCGTGATCCGGTTCAACGTGTATCCATAAAGGTAAAACACGAGCAGCGTCAGACCGAGCGTCACCGGGATCGCAAGCAGCACGACGAGCGATTCGCGCCAGCCGAGAAACAACAGGATCAGCACCGCCACGCCGAACACCGCCAGGCCCATGTGGAGCAGGAGCTCGTTGGACTTTTCGGCCGCGGTCGCGCCGTAATCGCGCGTCACCGCCACCTCGACCGCGGCCGGGATCACGCGGCCTTTCAGCGAATCGACTTTCACCAGCACCGCCGCCACCACGTCGACCGCGTTGGCGCCAGGCCGCTTCGCCAGGCTCAGCGTGACCGCGGGCTGTTCGCCCGGCGCCGCCCCGGAGCCGTGCAGCACGTAGTTCGCCGGCTCCTCCGGCCCGTCGACGATGGTCGCGACGTCGCGCAAATACACCGGACGTTGCTCATGCACGCCGACCACGATCGCGGCGACGTCGTCGGCATTCCGGAAAAACTCGCCGGTCTGCAGCAACGTTTCCGCGTTGGCCGCGGCTTGCGCGCCGGCCAGCACCTGCGCGTTCGCCTGCTGCAACATCGGCACGAGCATCGCCGCGCTGAGATTGCGCGACGCGAGCCGCTGCGGGTCGAGTTGCACACGGATCTGCCGGCGTTCGCCGCCGATCAGCGTTGTTTCCGCCACCTGCGGCACGGTTTTCACCTCTTCGTCCACCTGTGCGGCGATCCGCCGCAACATCGCGTGATCGTAGCTGCCGCTATGAAACGTCAGCGCGAGGATCGGAACATCGTCGATCGTGCGCGGCTTGACGAGAGGCGGCGTGACGCCGAGAGGAATCCGGTCGAAATTCGTCTGCAGCTTTTGATTCAGCCGCACGAGTGCCGCCTCGAGATCCGTGCCGACCTTGAACCGCACGATCGTGAGATTCCCGCCCGGGCTCGCCGTCGAATAGAGATACTCCACGCCGGGGATTTCCCACAGCAGCTTTTCCATCGGCCGGGTGACGCGATTCTCCACCTCCGCCGCCGATGCGCCGGGCATCGCGACGAGCACGTCGATCATCGGCACCTTGATCTGCGGCTCCTCCTCGCGGGGCAGCATCAGCACCGAGAACGCGCCGAGCAGCAGCGACGCCGCCACGAGGATCGGCGTCAGCTTCGAATCGATGAACAGCGCCGCCATCCGACCCGCGAAACCATAGCGTTTCGCGCCGGGAAGCTCCGCTCTCCCGCTCATGACTTCACCTCCAGCCGCTGGCCTTCGCGCAGATCGGCGGGCGGCGCTATCACGACGCGCTCGCCATCGTCGAGTCCGCTCAGAATCTCCACCTCGCCCGCGGCGCGCGCGCCGGTTTTGACCAGACGAAGCGCCGCGCGGCCCTGCGCATCGGCGACGAACACGCGTTCCAGTTGACCGACCGCCGTCACCGCCGATACCGGGACGCGCAGCCGTTGCGCGCTGCCGCTCGGCACGCTCACCCGCGCGAACTGGCCCGAACGCACGACGGTTTGCGCCGGCACCACGATTTTCGCCAACACCGTGCGCGCGGCGGGATCTGCGGCCGACGACAGTTCCGTGAGTTTACCCGTGAATTCGAGTCCGGCCGCGGGGACCGCCACCCGCAGTTCGCTGCCGGGGGCAAGACCTGACGCCAGCGAATCGGGCAAGCCACACTCCACCTCGAAATCGCGCGTGCCCTCGATCTCGAGCAGCGGCTGTCCGGGTGCAGCGAGATCGCCGGCATTGACCCATTTTCGCGCGACGACGCCGTCGAACGGCGCCCGCACCGCGGCATAGCCAAGCATCGCTTCGGCCTCGCGCACCATCGCCTCCGTCATCGCAAACCGATCCTCCAATCCCCGCACCATGTCCGCCATGCTGGCGCCTTTTCCGAGCAGCTCGCGTTCCCGCTCGAGGTCGCGCCGCGCGAGATTGAGCTGCGACCGCGCCTGCACGACTCGCGCGTTGATCTCGCCGGCCGCGATGCGCACCAGCACGTCGCCGGCCTTGACGCTCTGGCCCAGCGTGACGGGCAGCTCCTCGATCGCGCCCATCCACTTGGCGGCGAGCACCGCGCGTTGCCGCGGACGCAGCGTGCCGGTGATTTCCGTAAACATCGGCGACGACTCCAAGCGAACGGTTACGACCTGCACCGGCCGCGACGGACCGCTTTCCGCGGAGATCGGTGCCGGCGGCGATTTGTGACAACCCGCGATCAACGCGAGCGCGAGCAACGGAAGGAAGCGGCGGACATTCATGGGCAGATGACGAAGGTTTACGGCAAAGGATCGAGTCCGAGCGCGCGGCGCAGTTCGACCAGCGCGAGGCGTTCGTCGAACGCCGCCACGGTGCGCCGCAGCCGCGCCTCCAGCAGCCGGCTCTCGGCGCCGATCACGTCGGCGGTCAGCACCGCCTGTTGTTCGAAACGCGCGCGGGTCAGCGCCGCCGCCTCGTCGGCCTGCGCCACCGACTGGCCGGAAACGGCGAGCCGCTCCTGCGCATCGGCGTGGGCGAGTCGCGCCTGCTCGGCCTCGAGTTCCAAACCGAGCGTGGTCTTGCGCAGCGCTTCCTTGAGCTGGGCGACGTTGGCGCGACTCTCGCGGATTTTCCCGGACGTCTGGCCGCCGTCGAAGAGGTTCACATCGACCGACACGCCCGCGAGCCAGCCCGTGGCGTCGCGGTCGAGTTCCCAGCCGCGGTCGTATTGATAGGAGGCGAAAGCGTTGACGGTCGGACGGCGTCCGCTCCGCGCGGCGTCGACCATCGCCTCGGCGGCGCGCAGGCGGGCCTGTAAAGCGAGCAGTTCGGGCCGGCGCGAGATGTCGCGCGTATCCGGGATCTGGAGATGGTTGAGCGCCGGATCGTCCGCCGCGAGTTCGATGGCTTCGTCCGCGGCGTCGAGGCCGAGCACGAAACGAAATGCCCGGCCGGCGAGTGCCTCGCCATGTCTCGCCGCCGAGAGCGTCTCGCGCGTCTGGGCGAGCTGCACCTCGAGCGCGAGCAGGTCGGACTTGAGCATCTGTCCGGCGTCGAACCGCGCGCGGGCGACCTCCACCGCCGCGGTGTAGGCTTTCACGCCGCCTTCCACCGCCGCGAGGGCTTCGCGTGCCTTGCGGAGATTGAGCAACGCGCGAATCACCTCGGCGGTGAGTTGCTGCTGCGCGGAGCGCAAGTCGAGTTCCGCCGCCTCGACGCCCGCGCGCGCGGCCTTGCGTCCGGCGGTGGCACGGCCGCCGCTGTAGAGATTGTAGGCCACGGTCCCGGTGGCGTTCAGATTGTCGATCTGGCCCGGGTGATTGAAATCGAGGGCGGAGCTGAAGGCGCGCTGGTTGAGGATCGAGCCGAACGCCGCCATGGCGTTGTTCGTTTCGGTATAACGTCCCGACAGTGCGAGTTGCGGCAGCCACGCGGCGCCGGCCTGCTGCACCAGCGCCTGCGCGCCCTCCACGCGGGCGCGGGCGAGGCGCGCATCGGGACTGTGTTCGCGCGCGGTCGCGAGTGCGCGCTCAAGCGTCCAGGGCTCGGCGCGAACTCCGGCGACCACTGACAGAATCAAACCAACCAGAATCAGGCGTGACATGAGCGGAAAGGTTTCGGGCTCGCTGGGTTTCAGTGGGCACGCGCGCTGACCGCGAGGAGCAGCCCGAGGCCGCTGCCATACAGCGCTCCGCGCCACCAGGTGGAAGTCAGCGGACACGTTCCGGACGTGCATTGGCCGATGGCGCCGAGCGCGGCGCCCAAAGCGGCTCCGACCAGGATCGGCAGGAGATAACGGAGGATCGGATGATTCACGGCGCTCAGGCGTTCGTCAGCCTCCGGCCTCCCCAGTGGATCACGTCGCTGGCGTCGACCCACCCGAGCTTGCGCAACAGCAGCGTCGGCGGACAGAACCCGGTGAAGGCGGACTGCACGAGATTGGCGCCGACGAAAGCGGGCAGCAGCAGCCACCACGGATTGACGAACGCCGCCAAGGCCGTGCCCGCGAGCACGAAGGACCCGGCGAGCGCGCGAATGAAGGAATCGGTTTTCATGTTGCGGTTTTAATTTATATGCGCATATACGCATGTAGTTGAATCGATGTCAACCTTCTGTTTTGTCCGCGGCATGCCGAAATCCCCCGCCCTTTCCGAGGCGGCGATCGAGTTGATCGCGCGCCGTTTTTCCGTGCTGGCCGAGCCGATGCGATTGCGGCTGGTCCACGCGCTTTTCCAGGGAGAGAAGAACGTCAACGCGCTCGTCGAGGAGACGGGCGGCACGCAGGCGAATGTCTCGCGTCACCTGCAAACGCTCACCCAGGCGCACGTCCTCGCCCGCCGGAAGGAGGGGCTGCAGGTCTTCTATTCGATTGCTGACCCGACGATCTTCAAACTCTGCGAACTCGTCTGCGGCAGCCTGGAAAAACAGCTCACCAAGCAGGCCGAAGCGTTCGGCCGCTAGTCAGCGGAAGGAGCCGGAAACCAGGAAACACGCGAAAAACGAATCCCTGAAAATGAGCCCACGGAATACACGGATTACACGGAATTCAGACTTATTCTTCCGTGTCGTCCGTGTGTTCCGTGGGCCTTCTCCGGCCTTTCGTGTGTTTCGTGGTTCCTGCTCAACGCGCGAGATCGTAGAGCGCGTAGCCGGCAAATAGATTCGGGAACCAGCGGCAGGGCGTCCGCCAGTTGCCGCTGAGGTGCGCGCGACGCACCACGCGGATGCCCTTCACGGCGCAGAAATGCTCGAAGTCCGCGATCGTCACCGGGTTCGTCGGCGCGCTTTCGAACCATTCCGTGGTGTAAACCTCGTTGCGGATCTTGCGCCCGCGCAGCAACGCATCGAGGCGGTTCTTCCAGAAACCGTGGTTGACGAAACCGACCGTGACCGAACGCCCGACGCGCAATGCCTCCACGATCACCGCCGTCGGATTATCGAGTTCCTGCACGGTACGCGAACAGATGACGCGGTCGAAATGACCGTCGGGAAACTCGCGCATGAAGGACGTCATGTCACCCTGATACGCGGACAGGCCCCGCGCGACGCAGGCGGTGATGCGCTCGAAGTCGAGATCCACGCCGACCGCGCACACCTGCTTCGTCTGCACGAGATAATCGAGGAGCGCGCCGCGGCCGCAGCCGAGGTCTAGGACGCGCGAGCCGGGCTCGACCCATTCCCCGATGATCTGCATGTCGACCGTGCGTTTCTCGATGACCTTCGTCATGGCAGGATGTCGCGTGTGGCGGATTTCTCAGATCGAGAAATCGAACACGGGGTTGGCCGTCGTCTCGAGGAAACTGCGGACGAGCGTGTAAAGCTGCTCCGACTCGAGCAGGAAGGAATCGTGGCCGAGGTCGGTCGAAAGCTCGGCGTAGGTGGCGCGTTTGCCCGCGCGGAGCAGCGCGAGCGCGATCGCACGGTTCTGCTCCGGCGGAAACAGCCAGTCGCTCGTGAAACCGACCACGAGCGTCTCCGCCTGCACAGGCGCAAACGCCGCCTCGAGCGAGCCGTAGGCCTGGGGCAGATCGAAATGATCGAGTGCGCGCGTGATGTAGAGATACGTGTTGGCGTCGAACCGGTTGATGAAGCTCTGCCCCTGGTGGCGCAGATAACTCTCCACCTCGAACTGCACGTCGAAGTTGTAGCTCCCGCCGTTGGCGCCGCTCTTCCGCCGCCGGCCGAATTTCCGGTCCATGCTCGCGTCGGAGACATACGTGATGTGCGCCATCATGCGCGCGATCGCGAGGCCCACGCGCGGTCCGCCGCCTTTCGCGTAATCGCCGCGGTGCCACTCCGGGTCCTGCATGATCGCCTGACGACCCACTTCGTTGAACGCGATCGCCTGCGCGCCTTCGCGGGCGGTCGTGGCCATCGCCGCGACGCGTCGCACGAAGTTGGGATATTCGATCGCAAATTGCAGCGCGAGCATGCCGCCCATCGATCCGCCGATCGCGGCGTGCAGCTCGCTGATTCCAAGATGATCGAGCAGGTGCTTTTGCGCGCGCACCATGTCCGGAATCGTGACGAATGGAAACGAAAGCCCGTAAGGCCGGTTGGTCTCCGGGTTCGTCGACGACGGGCCGGTCGACCCCTGACAACCGCCGAGGACGTTGGCGCAGATGACGAAGAACCGTTCCGTGTCCACCGCCTTGCCGGGACCGATGAGGTTGTTCCACCAGCCGGGTTTCCGATCCTCGGGCGTGTGCAGGCCGGCGCAGTGATGGTCGCCGCTCAACGCGTGGCAGATCAGGACGGCGTTGTCCCGGGTCGCGTTGAGCTCGCCGTAGGTTTCATAACGCAGCGTGAATCCCGGCAGGGTCTGACCGCTGTTGAACGTGAACGGATGCGGGTAAACGAAATCGTGGGGCACGACGATGCCCACCTCGCCGCGCGCGAGGCGATCATGGGCAATGACGTCAGTCGGATCGTCGGTCATGCGGGAAGGACAGGATCGTCCGGGAGCGGAGCGGACACAAGGGTCGCGTTTGTCATCAGTCGTGCGCTCGCGCGATGACACGACGCACCCGACGTCGTGTCGCGATCCGCGCGGACAGTAAGACGAAACAAGTTCAGCAGCCTCAGCCGGCGACCTTCTCGTCGACTTCCTCGTTCGAGAACACCGTCTGCACGTCGTCGATCTCCTCGAGTGCGTCATGCAGCTTCGCGAGCGACTGCGCCAGCTGCGCGTCGGTCACCGGCACGGTGGTCGTCGGAATGTAGGCGATCTCGGCGCTTTCCGCCTTGATCGCATTTTGTTCGAGCGCCTGCGCCACGCGGTCGAACGCTTGGACCGCGCAGCGCACTTCAAAACCCTGTTCGCTCACGATCACGTCGTCGGCGCCGGCTTCGAGCGCGATCTCCATCAGCGCATCCTCGGTGGTCTGCTCCTTCGCGATGAGAAACTGGCCCGCGTGCAAAAACTGAAACACCACGGCACCGCTGCTTGCGAGATTGCCGCCCCAGCGCGAAAACACCGAGCGCACATCCTGCGCCGCGCGCGTCTTGTTGTCCGTCGTCACCTTCACCACAAACGCCACGCCGCCGGGGCCGTAGCCTTCGTAAGTGATTTCTTCGAACACGACGCCCGGCAGTTCGCCCGTGCCCTTCTTGATCGCACGGTCGACGTTGTCCGCGGGCATGTTGGCGTCGCGCGCCTTCAACAGCAGCGTGCGCAGGCGCGCATTGCCCGCGGGATCGCCGCCGCCGGCCTTGGCGGCGAGCGTGATGTCGCGCGACAGACGCGAGAAGACCTTGCCCTTCCGCGCGTCGGTGACGGCTTTCAGGCGTTTGACTTTGGACCATTTATTATGGCCGGCCATTGGTGGAGCTGAGAGTTGAGAGCCTGAAGCTGAGAATCCGGATGCCGTCGAGTGCTGGGCTCCCGGCGCTCAGCTCCGGGCTGACTTACTTCTTTTTCTTCGGGGTGACGTTCTTGGTCGGGCGCTGAAACGCGGCCGCAGTCGTGACGGCCGCGCTGCCGGGCGACGCCGGCGGGAGATCGTCCTTCATGCGGTTGATGACGAGCTGCTGACCGATAGTGAAGATGCCGTTCACAGTCGAGTAGAGCGCCAGGGCGCAGGAAAAATTATAGCAGAACAGCGTGAAGATATACGGCATGAACTTCATCATCTTCGCCTGCGCGTTGTCCACCGTGGGCGAAGGCGTGAGCCGCATCTGGATCACCATCGTCGCGCCCATCAGCAGCGGCAAAATATTGATCGGCAGACCGACCACATGCGCCACCGTGTCCGGCGACGAAAGGTCCGTGGCCCAGAGGAACGGCTGGAAACGCAGTTCCGCCGTGCTCTGCAGCATCTGGAAGAAGCCGAAGAAAAACGGCATCGTGAGAAGAATCGGCAGGCAGCCGCCGAGCGGGTTGACCTTGTGCTTCTTGAACAGCTCCATCGTCGCCGCCTGGAGCTTCTGCGGGTTGTCTTTGAACTTCTCGCGGATCGCCTGCATCTCCGGCTGAAGCTTCGCCATTCGCTTCGCGGATTTCGACGCCGCCAGCGTGAACGGCACGAAGATGGTCTTCAGCGCCAGCGTCGTGAGCACGATCGCCCAACCCCACGCCCAAGTCGCGCCCGGGAAGAAACCGTGAATCCAGGTCATGAGCGTGAGCAGGATCTGGCTGAAGAACTTGAACATGCCGAACTGCATCACCTTGTCCTGATCGGCCTTGAACACGTCGCCATTGGCGAGCCGGCGATATTCCTTCGGGCCGACATAAAAATCGGCGCCGATCTTCGCCTCGCCGCTCCCGGCGAGCGCGGGCACGTCGAACTGCGTGGCGCTCGTCAGGCCATAGGCGTTGTGGCTCTCGTCGGGCAGCGCGGGGAGCAACTTCACGCGCCGCGTCAGCATGCCGGCGGCGGGCTGATCGGGTGTGAGGATCGCCGCGAAAAACTGATTGCTGACCGAGGTCCAGGTCAGCGGTCCGCCGGTCGCCACGAACGGCACCGCCGCATGGCCGCCGATCCCGAGGATGCCGTTGCTCGGCTCAAGCTTCGAACGCGCGAAAAACTCCTGATCCTTGCCGGTCGAGTAACCCGCCGTGAGGCGCAGGCCGACGTCCGCCGCATTCGTCGGCGCCGCCGTGCCGAGGCTCAGCGCGACGCGCGGCACCGGCACCGCCTGATCCGTCAGGTTGCGGAAAGTCGTCTCGTGGCGGATGACATACGGGTCGTGCTGCTTGTCGGGATTCGCGACGATCTCATAGCGACGCGTGACCTCGATGCGACCGTCATAGACGGCGCGATAGACAATCGACGTCGCCGTCGAGGACACCACCTGGAACGGCGTGGCGCGGTCGAGACCGGGAAAATCGACGAACGCCAGCATCGGGTCGGCGTGGAGCTCGTTGAACACGAAGGGCGCGGGGCTGTCCTGCTCGGCCGGATACTTTTTCAGAGCGACATTGCGGATCGCGCCGCCGAAATTCGTGAACTCCACCGCGACGAACGCGTTCTCCAGCGTGTGCACCTGCGCCTCGGCGACGTCGTGATTCACCGCGGCAAAGGCCGTGCCCGGCGTCATCGTCGACGGCGCGGCCGGCGCGGTCTCGCCCGCAACCTTCTCCGCGACGCCGGGTTGGTTGACGGTGGGTGTGGGTGCCGGCGTGTGCGGAGGAGAAAATCGTTGGCCGAGGTAAAGGCTGGCGAACGCTGTCAGCAGCAGCAGCACGCCAATCGTGGTGTTCTTTTTATCCATGGAAAAGAAAGGGGAAGTCAGCGCGCCTTGCCGGACGCAAGCAGCGACGGAGCCGTATCCGTCGATTCGCGACGGCAGGTCGGACGCCGGCGCAGCGTCGCCGGCACCGGATCGAATCCGCCCGGGTGCAGAGGCGTGCATTTCAGAAGCCGGACAATCGACAGTCCGGCGCCCGCGAGCGCGCCATGCCGCCGGATCGCCTCCGCGGCGTAGTGGGAGCAGGACGGGTAAAACCGGCAGCCGCAGTTCGGACCGAGCACCACCGGCAGCACCGGCGAGAGCGTGCGCTGATAGACCCAGACGAGCGCCAGGAGGGCGCGCGCCGGAATCTGCAGCAAAACCGAAAACAGGCGCTTCATGACGCTGCCGATCCCGAGGCCTCTCCGCGACGCTCGCCGCCCGGAGCGGACGGCAGGCGAATGCGCCGGCAGGCGTCGACGAATTTCTGCTCCAGCTCCGGCAGCGGCGCATCCACCGCCGCCGCGCGGGCGGTCAGGAGCACATCGCAGCCGGCCGGCACGCATTCCTGGTGCCGGCGAAAAACCTCGCGCAGACGACGTTTCGCACGATTGCGCCGAACGGCGTGGCCGACGGCCGCCGTGGAAGCGACGACCCCGAGCCGGCGAAGTTCGCCCGGCACCGCGCCCGCCGCTGCCCGCGGCCAATACGAAAACGTAAACGCGCCGCAGTGCACGCGGCGTCCCTGTTCACGAATCGCGCGAAACTCGCTCTGGCGGCGGACGTGCTGCTCAGGGCGAAAACGCATGGTTGCGAAAGTGAAGGCGAGAGTGAGAGCGACAGCGCCCTTTCACGGTCACCCGCACTTCACGTTACTCAGACGACGGTGAGCCGCTTGCGGCCCTTCAAACGACGAGCCTTGATGACTTTGCGGCCGCCTTTGGTGGCCATGCGCGCGCGATAACCAATCTTGCGGGCGCGCTTTTTGCGATGCGGGCGGAATGTGGGTTTCATGATCTTCTAGAGAAAAAGAGGGTCAGAGGTGCCCGACGCTTTTGGGAGTGTCAAGGGCAGGGTTTCACCCTTCGGCGTGCATTTTTCGCGCCTTCCGGCTCAATCTGACCGTGCCGACGTGCCTAGCGTTTCGATTTCGGACCGGCGCGCAGCTTTTCCGCCCGGAAAACACAGACGCAATCCGAGCCGTCCTCCGTGGTTAACCAGCTCGGCTCCATCGCGCCGAACTCGCGTTCGATCGCCTTCTGCAAACCACCTACTTCAATCAACACGACCCCGTCCGGCGCCAGCCGCTCCCGCGCCTGCGCGAGCAGTTTGCGAATCACGACCAGCCCATCCCCGCCGCCGTCGTGCGCCATCCGGGGCTCGGCCGCGAACTCCGGCGCCTGCGCATCGACGTGCGCACTCGGCTCGTAAGGCGGGTTGCTCAGAATCACGTCGTAGGTCGCCGGCGGAACCGCGTCGAACACGTCGCTCGCGAACAATCGCACGCGTTTCCCGAGCCCGTGTTCGCGGACGTTGATTTCCGCCACGGCGAGCGCGTCCGCCGAGAGATCGATCGCGTCGACCTGCGCCTGCGGAAAATGATGCGCGAGCAGGATCGCGAGGCAGCCGGAGCCCGTGCAGACGTCCACCACGCGCTTCACCCGCGCGCCCCGCTCCGGCAGCAGCGCCTTCAGCTGCTCCGGGATGATCTCGAGGAAGTAGCTGCGCGGAATGATCACGCGTTCGTCGACGTAAAACCGATGCTCGCCGAGCCACGCTTCGTGCGTGAGATACGCCGCCGGCACGCGTTCGAGCACACGCCGGCGAAAGGTCTCCGTCAACCGGCTCCGCTCCGCCGCCCGCAACGGCCGCGTCAGCACCCGCGCATCGCTGTCGAGCGGCAGCTCGAGCGTGCGCAGAATCAGATAAAGCGCCTCGTCATGCGCGTCGGTCGCGACCTGCCCGAGCGCCACGCCTTCGCGCGCATAGAGCCCCTCGGCAAATGCCAGCCACTCGCCGGGCGTCGCGAGCGTACCGGCGGACGCGAATGGATCGGAGCGCTTATTCACCGTTACGTTCGAGCGGAACTCCGAACCGCGCGCACCGACGTCATCGTTTACCCTCCTCGGCCGGTTCGACGACGTGCTGGTGATTGAAAATATGCTCGGGGCAGTAGCACTGGTCGCCCGCACATTTCGAGCAGTAGCGGAAATCCATTTCCGGGTTCGTCAGGTCGGTCTTGCCGCAGACGTGGCAACGGTGACGCGGTTCGGGGCCCTTGCGCTCCTCGGCCGCGCGTTTCGCCTGCAGCGACATCGAGCGGCGGCGGTAGCGCATCGTATTCACGATATCGCTACCGAAGAAGATCAGGAAGTTCGCGACCGACGCGAGCACCTGCCAGCGCGTGGACCACGTGCCCGTCGCGAGCTGGTAGCCGTACCAAATCCACGTGAGCAGCGCGAGCCACTTGATCTTCACCGGCAGGATAAAGAACAGCGCGAGTTCGAAATCCGGATTCAGCCACGCAAACGCGAGAAACACCGACCCGGCGATGAACGCATTCGTCACGGGCGACATCGGCGCGAGAAACGCCGCCCCGATCGTCAGGACCACGCCGAGCAGGAGAAACACGTTGTAGCGAAACGCGCCCCAGTAGTTTTCCAGCGCCGTGCCCATCAGGTAAAAGATCCACCAAGCGAACGGCAGGAAAACCAGACTCATCATCGAGTTGAAATTCACCGGCGGCGGAAAGAACAGGAACGTGATCAGCCGCCACGGTTCGCCGTTCACCACCAGCGCCGGCACGAGCACGAACTGCCGCAGATCGAGCAGCCCCAGCAGCGCCGAAAGGCACACGAACACCTGCCCGATGATCAGATAAAGCGTGGCGTGCGTGATCGCGAAGCGGCCGAGCCGGCGTTCAAGGAAATCGAGCATGGTGAAACAAACAGTGGATGAGCGAAAAGGAGGGACGGCGAACGCGAACGTCGCCGCTCACCGGTGGCACCGAGGCCCGAAACCGCAAGCCGCTCCGCAACCGCGAGGCACCCGCTACTTCTTCGCCGTTTCCTCGAGCTGCGCAACCAGCTTTTCCTTCGGCTTCTGCAGCGCCTCGTCCGTCACGGTGGCGAGGATCTCCTTCGCTTCCGCCGCGCGACCTTGTTTCAACAACACATTGGCCTGATGCAGCCGCATCGTTTCGCGTTCGACCTCGGTCTGCGCTTTCGCCTCGAGGTCGCGCCACGCCGTCATGGCGGCATCCCAGTCCGGCGGATCGAGGTCGTAGAGCGATTCGGCGTAACGATAGGTGAACTCGATCCGGTCCGGCGCGAGCTCGGCCGCGCGCTTGAAGGCCTGATGAATCGCGCGGTCGATCGCATCCTGTTTCCACTCGCCGGATTTCAGGAAATCGTCGCGCGCCTCATAGAGCAGCGTGCCGAGCTGGTAGTGATACAGCGGCTCGTCCGGCGCGAGTTTGATCGCGGCGGTGAAATACGACACAGCATCGAGCGGCCGGCCTTCTTCCGCGAGATAGTTGCCGATCTGATTTTTCACCAGCGGCTGATCGGGGTTCAGCTCGTTCGCTTTCAGCAGCATCGCGATCGACTGCTTCCGTTGCCCGACCTTGCCCAACAAATAACCATACGCCGCATAGCCGGCCGCGAGCTTCGGATTCGAGCGCAAAAGTTCCTCGTATCCGCGGCACACCTGCTCGATCTGCAGGCGAAAATTCTCCTGGTCGAAATTCGGATTCTCCTTCGTCGCCTCCGCCAGCAACTCCTGCTGCCGATCCACGAGCTGCCGCAGGCTCCGATCGGCGAGGGTCTCCGACGCACCTTCCTGCGCCGGGGCCCACGAAACCAAAACAGCCAGGCAGGCCAGGGAAACCAGAGCGGCGCGGCGGAACGAAAGAAGTGACATCGGCGGGAGTGCGACACGCTCGCCCGCTCCGGGTGCCGCCGCAATCGCCAACTCTGCGCCTCTGGTTTCGCCGCCTTCACGCCCCGGGCGCGTGCCCGTCGGCGAACTTTTTCCATGTTCGAATCGCTGCCGCGCAGCCGTTTGCCGAAAGCGCGCGTGTGTCCGACCGCTTCGCGCTGGCGCCGCCCCGAAAATCGCCCACCTGTGTTCACGTGAACACATCGCCGCCTTCCCCTGCCCTTCACGGTCGCGGCGCCGGGATCAATCCGCCGAACCGTTTCGATCAACTGCACGTCGAACCCGATCCTGACGCGCCCGAGGAGGAGCGTCCGCATCCGCGCACGCAATTTTTCTACGACACCACCGAATCGCTCCTCGCGAAAAACGACAGCCCCGACGTGGGCTTCAGTTACGGGCTCAACTCCTACCGCGGCTGCGAACACGGCTGCGCCTACTGCTTCGCCCGCCCGTATCACGAATACCTCGGCTGGAGCAGCGGGCTCGATTTCGAGAGCCGCATCCTCGTGAAACTGCGCGCGCCCGAATTGCTGCGACGCGAGCTCGGCGCCAAACGCTGGCAACCGCAGCCGATCGCGATGAGCGGCGCCACCGATTGCTACCAACCCGCGGAGCGCCAGTTTCGCCTCACCCGCGGCTGTCTCGAGGTCTGCGCCGAGCTGCGCCACCCGATTTTCATCATCACGAAAAACGCCCTCGTCACCCGCGATCTCGATCTCCTGCGCGAGCTCGCGCGTTTCAACGCGATCGCGGTGCATGTGTCAGTGACCACGCTCGACGCCGATCTCGCCGGCAAACTCGAACCGCGCGCGTCGCGTCCCGCCGCCCGTCTGCGCGCGATCGAGGAGCTCAGCCGCGCGGGCATTCCGGTCGGCGTGATGGTCGCGCCGATTATTCCCGGGCTCACCGACACCGAGATGCCCGCCATTCTCGCCGCCGCCGCGGCCGCCGGCGCCCGGCGCGCCGGCCACGTTTTGCTCCGGCTGCCCTTCGCCGTGAAGGATGTTTTTCTGCACTGGCTCGACACCCACGCGCCGACGAAAAAAGCCCGCGTCATCGATCGGCTGAAGACGCTTCACGGCGGCAAACTCTACGACAGCGACTGGGGCCGTCGCATGCGCGGCGAGGGCATTTTCGCGCAACAAACGTCCGAACTCTTCCACGTCGCCGCCCGCCGCGCCGGTTTGAACCAGACGGAGTTTTCGCTTTCGACCGAACACTTCCGCCGACCCGGCGGCACGCAGCTGGAAATGTTCTGACGCACGAACGCGCGCGCGGCGCCTCGCTCGCGTCGCTGCTTGCTTGCCGCGGGCGGCGCGCGTTTCGTTTCGCGCCATGCAGCACATCCGCGTCATCGGCCTCGATGCCGACGACACCCTTTGGCACAACGAGACGATTTTCGAACGCGTGCACGAGCGCTACCGCGCGCTGCTCTCGCACTACCATGACGCCGCCACCGTCGACCGCACGCTGCTCGCCACCGAAGCGCGCAACCTCGAGCTCTACGGCTACGGCATCAAGGGCTTCATGCTCTCGTCGATCGAGACCGCGATCGAGCTCACGGACGGTCGCAGCCGCGCCGAGGAGATTCGCACGCTGCTCGCGCTCGGTCGCGACATGCTCGCGCATCCGGTCGAACTGCTCGACGGCGTGCGCGACACCGTCGCGACGCTCGCCACTTCGCATCGTCTGCTGTTGATCACGAAAGGTGACCTGCGCGACCAGGAACGGAAACTCGCGAAGTCCGGCCTCGCCCCGCACTTCAGCGCGGTCGAGATCGTTTCCGAAAAGAACGTCGCCACCTACGAAAAAATCCTGCGGCGGCAGGGCGTCGCCGCGCACGAGTTTCTCATGGTGGGCAACTCGCTCAAATCCGACATCCTGCCCGTCCTCACGCTCGGCGGATCCGCGGCGCACATTCCGTATCATCTGCTCTGGCAACTGGAGAAGGCCGACACGCTCCCGGACGCGCCCGGTCGCTTCTTCGAGTTGAAACAGTTCCGCGAATTGTCCGGGCTGCTGTCGCCTGCGTCGCGTTGAAAACCGTGCAAAGCGTCTTGGCATGCTCCGGCCTGCCTGAGAGTAATCGCGGCCGCTCACGTTGAACCTCCTCGATCGCTACATTTTCAAAAGCGTTTTCTTCACCTGCCTCGCGGCGGTGGGGATGTTCGCGTTCATCGTCGTCGTGCCGAACATCGCGCGCGATCTCGTGGCGCACGCGCTCGCCGGCCAGCTGCCGCCGTTGACGCTGCTGAAACTGATTTCGCTGCTCGTGCCGGTGGCGATCGTTTACGCGCTGCCGATGGGCATGCTCACCGGCGTGCTGCTCACGCTCGGGCGCCTCTCCGCCGACAGCGAGATCACGGCGATGCGCGCCGCGGGCGTAAGCGTGCCGCGGGCGACGCGGCCCGTCGTGCTGCTCGGCGTGCTCGGCGCGGCGGTCGGATTGTATTTCAACTTCGATTCGATGCCGCGCGCGCGCGTGGCCTACGAAAGCACGCTCGCTGCGGCGATCCGCTCGAATCCGCTCAGCATTATCGTCCCGAAAACCTTCATCCGCGATTTTCCGGGCTATGTCGTTTACGTGAACGACAAGGAAGGCGGACTCCTGCACGACTTCTGGCTCTGGGAGCTCGACAAAGACCGCCGCGTCGTGCGCGTCGTGCGCGCCGAATCCGGTCGCGTCGATTACGACGATACGAACAACGAGTTCATTCTCACGCTCACGCACGCGCAGGTCGAATCGCGCCGCGAGAAAGCGCCGGAGAACTTCACCGATGCGCAGCTCGTCGGCGCCTTCGGTCAGTGGGGGCCGATTCACCTTTCGCTCGAGCGCTTCTTCGGCCGCGGCAGCAGTATCCGGGTCAAACGCGAGTGGCTCACCTACGACCAACTCGAGGCGGAGCGCCAGCGCCTCGCGCAGGTCGCGACGCCTGCCGCGCCGGAGGAAGCCGAGCGGCTCGCGCAGGACCGGATCAAGGCGGACATGGTTTACCACGACAAATTCAACACCGCGCTCGCCGTGCTGTCGTTCGCGATGATCGGCATTCCGCTCGGGATCAAAGTCTCGCGCCGCGAGACGTCCGCGAACTTCGGAGTCGCGGTCGGTCTCACGCTGGTTTATTACCTCATGACGGTCGTGATCAAGGTCCTCGACCGGCATCCGGAAGTCCGGCCCGACCTGCTGCTGTGGCTGCCCAACGCGATCTATCTCGGCGCCGCGATCTGGTTGATGCGCCGCGTGGAGCGGCGCTGACCCGTATCCACGATTCGAATTCGCCGCATCGCCAGGGCGGATCAAGAAAAGGGCCGTTTCAGGAATCGCGGGGATGCTGCCGCTCTGAATCTGAGGCGTTCGCAGAAGGCCCGGCGTTTCCGGTCCTTTACCACAGAATGCACGGAATGCTCACTTCCACCTCCGGTCACGGGCCATCTCCCAGCCTTATTCGGTGCATTCTGTGCATTCCGTGGTCCAAAATCCGATACATGGGTAGCGGCGATCGTCCCGATCGCCATCATCTCACGTTGCCGCGAATGCCGAGCCGGAACTTTTAACCACAGAATGCACGGAGTGCACGGAATGCTCACTTCCACCTCCGGTCACTGGCTATCTCCCACCCTTATTCGGTGCATTCTGTGCATTCCGTGGTTCAAAATCCGATACATGGGTAGCGGCGATCGTCCCGATCGCCATCACCTCACGTTGCCGCGAGGCGCCCGAGCCGGAACTTTGAACCAAAGAATGCACGGAGGGCACGGAATGCTCACTTCCACCTCCGGTCACTGGCCATCTCCCAGCCTTATTCCGTGCCTTCTGTGCATTCCGTGGTTCCAAAATCCGATACATGGGTAGCGGCGATTGTCCCGATCGCCATGATCTCGTATTACGGCGAGTGCCGGAGCCGGATTTTTTAACCACAGAATGCACGGAGGGCACGGAATGCTCACTTCCACCCCCGGTCACTGGCCATCTCCCAGCCTTATTCCGTGCCTTCTGTGCATTCCGTGGTTCCAAAATCCGATACATGGGTAGCGGCGATCGTCCCGATCGCCATGACCTCACGTTGCCGCGAGGCGCCCGAGCCGGAACTTTGAACCACAGAATGCACGGAGTGCACGGAATGCTCACTTCCGGCCTTCGGTTCACCGACATCTTGCACCGCTATTCCGCTCATTCTGTGGTTCCAAAATCCGAGGCAGGGTAGCGCAGCCGCGTCACTCCGTGCGGTAGAACGGGTTCGGCAGCTTGAAGCTTCGCTCGGCGCCTCCGCCGGCAAGATCGCTGTCCTGATCGCCGACGTTCGCGATGAGGGTGAAGCCGTCCGCCGCGAGCCGCGTCCGCTCCCGCTGTTTGAACTCCGCATTGCTCGCGCGGTCGTCGTCCGCCTGCAGGATTAAGGACTCATAATCGCCGCACTCGATCGCGCGGAGATTTCTCTCCGTGGCGGCGCGCTGCCGTTCGGGTCGCGACGACAGGAAGATCACCGCGATCTTCAGCCGCCGCGCCGTCCAGTAAAGGTCGCGCACCGGTTCGAGCGGTGGCGCGGCCGCCGACTCCACCCATTTCTCCCAGACGTCCGGCACATACCCGAGGTCCTGCGCCGCCATTTGCGGCCAGTTGAAAAACAGCGTCTCGTCGAGATCCAGCACGATCGCGAGCCGCGCGGCCGGTTTCCCGCCGGTCCGCGGTTCCAGTCGCACCCGCTGCTCGAGCCACGTGCGCGCCTGGCCGGCGACTGCGGCGACCTCGCGCAGGTAATCACCGGATTCCACGTAAGCGCGAATTTCCGCCTTGTGCGGGCCGAGATTCGCCGGCTCCGCCGCGAGCGGCAGCGTCGCGAGGATACAGAGCGCCGCGCCCGCCGCGAGGAGGCGCCGGAGCGGTCGTTGCATTGCTTCGCGCGGCGTCACCGCAGCGCGAGATCCGCGCGCTTCACATCTTTCACCGGCCATTTCGAAACCGTCAGGCCTTTCGCGGTGCGCGTGCTCACGGGCACGCTGGCGAGATCGAACTCGAACTCGCGCACGCGCGCACCGCTGCGGCCGTCGATGAAAATGGTGAGCTTCTTCGGCATCTCCTTCTCGGTCTTGCTGACTTCGAGATACACGATCTTCGAACCTTCGGACTTCACCAGCGGGTAGAGCTTGTCGCGCGAGAGGCCGCCGATCTGGAAGCGTTTCACAAAGGCCTTTCCGCTCTCCTTGTCCTGATAGACCATCGTGTAGAAGTTCGGGTCGCCGTCTTTCGGGAAGATCCCGAGATGGATGATGTCGCGGCCCATGAAAACCTTGTCTGCCACCTTCGCGACTTTGAGCGAGCCGTCGCGCATGATGCAGAGCACGCTGTCGAGAATCGTGCACTCCTGCACGAACTCGTGCTGACGCCAGTTGAGGCCAATGAAGCCGTCCTCCCGATTCACATACAAACGCTGGTTCGCCGAAACGACCTCGGCGGCGTTGATCTGCTCGATCTCGTCGTAACTCGTGCGACGCTTGAGGCCCTTGCCGTATTTCTGCTGGAGCATCTCGAACCACTCCACCGCGTAGCCCGTGAGGTTCTTGAGATTCGCCTTCGTCTCCTTGATGCCTTCCTCGATCTTCTTGATCGCCTCGTCGGCCTGGAAGCGGTTGTAGGCGGAGATGCGCTTGATGCGGATTTCCGTCAGGCGCGTGATATCGTCGTCGGTGACCTCGCGGCGGAGGTTTTTCACGAAGGGTTTCAAACCCTCGCGGATCTCCTCGAGCACGCTTTCCCACGTCTTGGATTTTTCGATACGGCGGTAGATCCGCTCCTCGATGAAGATCCGCTCCAGCGAATCCCAGTGCCACTGCTGCTCGAGCTCGCCGAGCCGGATCTCCAGCTCGCGCTTGAGGAGTTCCCTGGTCTTGTCGACGGAGCGCTTCAGGATCTCGCGCACGCCGAGAAACTCCGGCTTGTCCTGGCGGCTCTGTTCGTCGGTCACGATCACGCACGCCGCCGGCGAGATGTTGGCCTGGCAGCCAGTGAACACGTAGAGCTGCTGGATCACCTTCTCCGGATCGCTGCCCTGCGGCAGGTGCACGAGGATCTCGACGGAGTCCGCGGTGTTGTCGTCGACGTGGCGGACCTTGATCTTGCCCTTCGCGTTGGCGGCGAGGATCGACTCGATGAGCGATTCCGTCGTCGCGCCATACGGCAGCTCGGTGATCGCGAGCAGGTATTTGCTGCGCACCTCGATCTTGGCGCGGACCTTCACCTTGCCGCCGCGCTCGCCGTCGTTGTATTCCGTGAAATCCGCGACGCCGCCGGTCGGGAAGTCCGGGTAGATCCGGAACGTTTTCCCCTGGAGGTGATTGATCGCCGCGCGGCAGATGTCGTTGAAATTGTGCGGCAGGATTTTTGTCGCGAGGCCGACCGCGATGCCTTCCGCGCCCTCGAGCAGCACGATCGGGAATTTCGCGGGCAACGTCACCGGCTCCTTCGCGCGGCCGTCGTAGCTCAGCTGCCAAGTCGTGGTCTTCGGATTGAAGAGCACGTCCTTCGCGAAATTCGTCAGGCGCGCTTCGATATAACGCGGCGCCGCCGCATCGTCGCCCGTCAGCAGATTGCCGAAATTGCCCTGCGGCTCGACGAGGAACCCCCGCTGACCGATCGCGACGAGCGCGGCGCCGATCGACGCATCGCCGTGCGGGTGGAGCGACATCGTGCGACCGACGACGTTGGCAACCTTGTGGAAACGGCCGTCGTCCATGTCCCACAACGTGTGCAGAATCCGGCGCTGCACCGGTTTCAGGCCATCGTCGAGGTGCGGCACCGCGCGATCGAGGATCACGTAGCTCGCGTAATCGAGGAACCAGTTGCGATAGCTCGACGCCAGCGGCGAATCCTCGTCCTGCACCTTCTCGCCTCCGCGCCGCGGCGGCTTCACGGCCGCGGCATCGGCGACCGTCGCGTCCTCCGCCACCGGCTCCAGCGGAACGGCGGGAGCGGTTTTTTCCGACTTCGCTTCCGGTGCCGGCGCTCCGTCGAGCGGGAGTTCAGGTTGGTCGTTGTTCTTGGCGGGTTTTTTCTTGGCCATCGCGGGCGATTGGTCGGCGGTTGTGAAACGCGATCCGGTCAGCGTCAAGCGGCGTTGTCCAACGCTTTCCGGTCGCCACGTTGCAGCACTTCGAGCGCGCGCTCGAGTTCCACGTCGCGGACAGAGCGCCGATCTTCGAGCGTGGGTTTCGGCAGCTCGATATCGGGTTTCACGCCGCGGCCTTCCAGTCGCTCGCCATCGAGCCCGACGTAATCGGTCACCGGAATCTGCAACTCGCCGCCGCCGGGCAATCGATACGAACGCGAGTAGATCACCGCGCCCGCGGTCTTGCGCCCGATCACGATCGCGCGGCCATGATGCTGCAACACGTGCGAGAAAATCTCCGCCGCGCTGCCCGTCGCCGGTCCGACGAGCAGGACGACGTCGCCGGAATAACGAGCGGAAAACCACGAAAGGCTGTGCGACTGTTTCGTGCGGCCGCTGCGATGCACCATCTCGCCTTCCGCCACCCGCCCGGGGAAAAATTCCGCGAGCGCCACGGTGAGCGCGAGCGCCGAGCCGCCGTGATTGTTGCGTAGATCGATCACGACGCCCGGCGCGTCGCGGTGCGCTTTCAGCTGCCGGCTGAGCCAGCTCAGCGTTTCGCGCGCGAAACGATCAAAGCGCAGATAAACGAAATCTCCCGCGAGCGGCCGAACCTCGAGCCGCTCGAAATTCAACAATTCCGGTCGCAGCGTGAACGTCCGCTCCACGTCGTGCTCGTCCAGAAAGCCATATGTCACCGGCTGGCCCAGATGCGTGACGAACGGCACCTCGTCGCGAATCGGTGCGCCGTTGCGCGTGACGACGAGCCAGCCGCGCCGGATGCCCGCGCGATCCGCCGGGCCGCCGGGCACGACGTCGGTGACGACGCGTTTTCCGTCCAACATTTCCCAGCGCACGCCAATCGCAGCCCGATGCTCCGTCGCGATCTCGTGCGCGCGGCGCGGCGTGAGCGCGACCAGATGCGATTCCTTCAACTCGGCGCACATGCGGTTCAGCACCGCGTAAAGCGCGTCGTCATTATTCGCCGCGATCGCCTCCGGACGATACCGCTCGCGCATCGCCTTCCAGTCGACGCCGCGAAAACTCGCGTCGAAATACTTCCGATCCACGAGCGACCACGCGCGATCGAACACCTTTTCATTGAGCTTCGTGCGTTCGACCTGCGACAGCGCCGGCGGCTCGCGATACTCGGTCGGCAGCGTCGCGCAACCGCCGGCCAGCAACGCGAGCAGCAGCACGCCGAGGACGACTGAAATCCGAAACGAACGAAGTGGACGATCGAGCGCGGACACGGGAGTTGGCAGGTGGACCTTGGTTCAGCGGTGACGTCGCGCCCGAGGAGAAACGAGATCGTCCGCCACGAACGATCCCACCGGTGCGAGTGGCGTCAGACTTCGATCAGATCTTTCTCCACGCGGAGATTGCCGATGATGAAGTCCTGCCGCTCGGGCGTGTTCTTGCCCATGAAGAAGGTCAGCAGATCGCCGCTGTCGTGCAGGTGCGCGAGCGTCACCGGTTCGAGGCGGATGTTCTCGCCGATGAAATCCTTGAACTCGCCCGCGGAGATTTCGCCGAGGCCTTTGAAACGCGTGATCTCGTGACTCGCGCCGAGCTTCGCGATCGCGGCTTGTTTTTCCTCCTCGGAGTAGCAGTAGATCGTCTCCTTCTTGTTGCGCACGCGGAAGAGCGGCGTCTCGAGGATGTAGAGGTGACCGTTGCGAATCAGGTCGGGGAAGAACTGCAGGAAAAACGAAATCAGCAGCAGCCGGATGTGCATGCCGTCGACGTCGGCGTCGGTCGCGATGACGATCTTGTTGTAGCGGAGACCGTCCATGCCGTCCTCGACGTTCAGCGCCGATTGCAGGAGGTGAAACTCCTCGTTCTCGTAGATGACTTTCTTCGAGAGGCCGAAGGTGTTCAGCGGTTTGCCCTTCAACGCGAACACCGCCTGCGTCTGCACGTCGCGCGTCGCGGTCAATGAGCCCGCGGCCGAATCGCCCTCGACGATGAAGAGCGTGCTTTCCTCGGCGCGCTCGTTGCGGTCGCCGAGATGGAGGCGGCAGTCGCGGAGCTTGCGGTTGTGCAGCGATGCTTTCTTCGCGCGTTCACGGGCGAGATTGCGGATGCCGGCGAGCTCCTTCCGCTCGCGCTCGCTCTCCTCGATCTTCGACTTCAACGCTTCCGCCGTATCGCGGTTCTTGTGCAGATAGACGTCGAGCGTCTGCTGCATGAACTTGCCGACGAATTCCTTGATCGACGGACCGCCTGGCGCCATGTCGGTCGAACCGAGCTTCGTCTTCGTCTGCGATTCGAACACCGGCTCCATCACGCGCACGACGATCGCGGCGTCGATCGACTGGCGGACGTCCGCGGCGTCGTAATCGCGTTTGAAGAAATTGCGCACGGTCTCGACCAGCGCTTCGCGAAACGCCGACAGGTGCGTGCCGCCCATCGTCGTGTGCTGGCCGTTGACGAAGGTGTAATATTCCTCGCCGTAGTGCGCGCCGTGGGTGAACGCCACCTCGATGTCGTCGCCTTCGAGATGGATGACCGGATACAGCGGCTCGCCGCTGAGATTTTTCTGCAGCAGGTCCTTCAGGCCGTTCTCGGATTTGAAGACCTTGCCGTTGAACGTGAGCGCGAGGCCGCGATTCAGAAACGCGTAGTTCCACAGCATGTCTTCGATGAACTCGGTGCGGAACTTGAAATCTTTGCCGAACAGCGCCTCGTCGGGCGTGAACTCGATCAGCGTGCCGTTGCGCTCGTCGGTCTTCGCGACCTTCGCGTCCTTCTTCAACTTGCCCTGCGCGAATTCGACGACCTTGGTCTGCCCGTCGCGAAACGCCTGCGCGCGATATTCGAACGAAAGGGCGTTGACGGCTTTCTGGCCGACGCCGTTGAGGCCGACGGCTTTCTTGAAGGTTTCGCTGTCGTATTTCGCGCCGGTGTTGATCACCGACACGCACTCGAGGAGTTTGCCGAGCGGAATACCGCGGCCGTAGTCGCGCACGCGCACGGTGCGGTCGACGAGCTCGACTTCGATCTTCCGGCCGTGGCCCATCGTGAATTCGTCGATCGAGTTGTCGATCGACTCCTTCAGCAGCACGTAGATGCCGTCCTCCGCGTGGCTGCCGTTGCCCAGCCGCCCGATATACATGCCGGGACGCAGACGGATGTGTTCGGTCGAGGACAGGGTCTTGATGCTCGCTTCGGTGTAAGCTTGGGCCATGGATTTTTTGCGGGAAACAGAGGGCCGCGCCGCCGCGCCTGACAAGCGCAATTGCGGCGGCGAACCGCGCGGCGAAATCCTCGGGCCGGCGCACGTCGCGGACGGGGTTGCGGTTCCAGGATTGTGCCGCGCCGCGAGTTGCGCATACTGGCGTCAGCACTCACCGCCATGAAAAAAGCCCTCCTCTACCTCCTCTTCGGCCTGCTCGCGCTCGTGTTGATCGCCTACGTCGCGGGTTATTTCTTTCTCGGTTCGATCGTGAAGGCCGGCGTCAACAACGTCGGCCCGAAGGTCACGCAAACGAAAGTGGAGCTCGGCGGCGCCACGATTTCGCCGGTCACCGGCAGCGGCACGCTCAGCAATCTCGCCGTCGGCAATCCCGCCGGTTGGAGCGACGCCAATGCGTTTTATCTCGGTCGCGTGCACGTCGAGGTCGCCCCGGCTTCGCTCCTCAGCGACACCATCGTGATCGACGATCTGGTGATCGAGAATCCCGAGCTGACCTACGAGACACGCGTCGTCGCCAGCAACATCGGCGACCTGCTGAAGAACATCGAGGCGTCCGTCGGCGGGAAGGATCAGCCCGAGGACAAGAACGCCAAACCGCGCAAATTCATCGTGAAACATTTCAAGCTCGCCGACGGCAAGGTCACGCTCGGCGTCGGTCCCGCCGCGCTGCCGCTCCCGCTCCCCGGCCTCGAGCTCAACGACCTCGGCGTGAAGGAAGGCGGCCTCACCGCCGGCCAGCTTTCCGTCGCCGTCGTGCGGCAGGTGCTGACCAATGTCGTCGCTGCCACGACGCGCGCCGGCGGCAAGATCGGCGGCACGATGGGCGCCGCTGCCGGCGACGCCGCGAAAAAAGCCGGCGAGGGCCTCAAGAAGCTCTTCGGCGGCGACAAGACCGAAAAGAAATAACGCGCGTCGGCGTTTTGTGCCCCCGGTCGCTCGGCGCCGCTGTATCGGCGCTGACACCCCCGCCGGTTGACGCGCCGGGCCGACCGATTTCGCTGAGTCCGTGAAAATTACCTACTTCATCGAAATCCTGTCGTCGTGGTGTTACTGGGCGGAGCCGGCGTGGGCCGAGCTGAAACAGCGCTACGCCGGCCGCGTGGAGTTTCAGTGGAAGGTCGCGCTGATGCGGCCCGAGGATTTTCCCGCGTCGCGCGCGCAGTGCGATTGGTTTTACCAGCGTAGCGGCACGATCGCGCGCTCGCCGTTCATGTTGAACAGCGGCTGGTTCGAACTCGAGCGCCACGGCCACTACGAAGCGCCGAACTTCGTCACCGAGGCCGCGCGCGATTTCGGTTTCAACGGCGACGAGATCCGGCTCGCACTCAACACCGCCGCGATGCGCGACGGCCGCCGCGTGGGCGACATGGCTGAGGCCGTGGCGATCGCCGCGCAGGCCGGCCGGCTCGATCCCGCGAAACTTCGCGCCCGCGCCGAATCCGCCGAGGTCCGCGCGCGCGTCGACGCCTCGACCAAGGAGTTTTTCGCGCACCAGATCAACCAGCGGCCGGCCTTTCTCCTCGAAGACGCGATCGGCGACAAAGCCGTCGTCTCCGGCCTCTGGCGGATCGAGCCGCTCGCCGCGACGATCGACGCGATGCTGGCCGACTCGGCCGCTTACGCCGCACACGCCGCGCATTTCGGCCCGCCGCCGGCCCGCTGAGTGCTGCGCCCGGCGGCGCAATCGCGCATTCGTTGGCGACAAACTCGCCGGATCGTGCAACCTCGGGGAAGCCCAGGCGACAACCTGGGTTGTATCTATGAAAGCGCTACCCCGTCTCCTCGCGTTCTTCCTTTGCACCGCTCTCACGATGATCGCCGCCGATCCCATCGTCTCGCCCGAGGTCCATTCTGACCGGACGGTCACCTTCCGCTTCCTCGCGCCCAAGGCCGAGGTCGTCGCGCTCCAGGGCGTGACATTCAAGGAACCCCAGCCGATGCAGAAAAACGACGATGGCGTCTGGAGCCTCACGATCGGTCCGCTCGAACCGGAGTTCTATTACTACACGTTTTCGATCGACGGAGCCGCCGTCACGGATCCGTTGAACCGCAACATCAAGAAATGGATCCGCAGCGAGAGCGTGTTCGAAATCTCCGGCTCGCCGCCCATTCTCGCCGCCTCGCAGCTCGTGCCGCACGGCGTCGTCCACCGCCACGTCTTCGACTCGAAAACCCGGCACCGCGACAACGCGATCCTCGTTTACACCCCGCCTGGTTTCGATCCGCGTGCCAAGACCACCTATCCGGTCGTGTATTTGTTACATGGATTCGGCGACGACGAGACCGCGTGGCATGAAACCGGACGCGCCAACTTCATCGCCGACAACCTGATCGCCGAAAAACGCGCCGTGCCGGCGATCATCGTGATGACCAACGGCCATCCCGTGCCGATCCCGCCCGGCGCGAGTTTCAACGATTACGCTCCGGCCAATCTCGCCGCGATGCAGCAGGAGCTGCTCACCGAAGTCATCCCGCTCGTCGAACGCAGCTATCCGGTGCGCCGCGACGCCGCGAATCGCGCGATCGTCGGGCTCTCGATGGGCGGCGGCCACTCGCTCAACATCGGCCTCACGCATCTCGAAAAGTTTGGCTGGATCGGCGGTTTCAGTTCCGCGGCGCCCGCGGGAAATCTGGACGCCAAATTCGCCGGCCTCGCCACCGCCGCGCAGAAAAAATCCGGTCTACCGCAACTGTTGTGGATCGGCATCGGCCGCGACGATTTTCTCCTGGAGCAAAACAAGGCCTTCGTCGCCTGGCTCGACCAGCATCAGATTCCGCACGAGTGGCAGGTGACCGACGGCGGTCACGAATGGCCGGTCTGGCGCCGCTTCCTGGGCGAATTCCTGCCGCTGCTGTTCAAGTGAACGAAATTCGCGGAACCGCGCGCAAACCGCCGACGTCTTCAAGGTCTATTCGACGATGAAATCACGCTTCCGCTTCTCCCTTCTCGTCTGCGCCGTCGCCACCTTGATTGTCGGGCCGGCGCTCGCCGCGCCGGACGCGGGCATGCGTTTCTCGCAGAGCCTGCCGGCCGAGGAGTTCGCCTCGTCCGGGCTCGCGCGGTTGTCGTCGGATCAGATCGCCGTGCTCGATGCGCTCGTGCGCCGCGATATTGCCCAATCGCGTCTTCCCGCCAGGCAAACCGGGACCCGCCGCTTCTCCGAGCGCCTGAGCGCCGATGAGCGGCGAAACGCCGGCTTCGACCTCCTCACCGAGGTCGAAGTCGGTCAGCTTGACGGCGCCGTCGAGCGCCTCATCGCCCCGCCGCCCGCCGCGTCGGGCGCGCTCGCCACCAGCGGTTCGTCCTCGGCGGCGGTCACGAGCTGGAAACTGCGCCGCGACCCGCAAATCCACGGCTCCATGACCCTCGTCGTCGGCGTGGGGAGTCACGGCTACAGCGAATATGGCGGTGGCGTTGTGCTCACCTACGACGATCCGGAAAACCGTTATGCGATTTCGGTCGGCTACGCCGAAATGCACACCAAGGGCGGCTATCCGTATCGTGGCTATCGCGATCGTTTTTACGGGCGGCCACTGTCCGCCTTCGACCTGGTCGACGGTTCGCCGCTCCGTTGACGCCGGGCCGCCATAGCGCGCCGTCGCGGTCGGGGGCTCACTCGTGCTCCCCGCGATATTTCTTTTCGCCCGCGCGCACCGCGATCGGGAGCTGATTTTCCTTCGGTGGTAGCGGACACGTGGCGAAGGGAGTGAACGCGCACGGCGGGTTGAGCGCCTCGTTGAAATCGAGCACGATCTTCCCGCGTCGCGGCGGATCCGCGTAAACGAAACGCGCCGCCTCGTAGGTTTCGTCGCCACTCGTCAGATCGGAAATCACGAACATCAGCGGCTCGTTCACCGCTTCAACCAGCGGCAACAATTCGAAGGTGCGCCCGTCCTTCTCGAACACGGCCTTGCCCGGAACGAGCGCGGTCGACTCCTGCCCCAGGAGGTTGCGAAACGTCACCTCTTTCGCCCGCGGAAAATCCTCCCAGCGCGCCTCGATCCGCCACGCCGGATCGATCGGGAAATAGTCGATCCCGGCGAAGTTCATCCGCCGCTCCGATTCGGAATCTCTGACGCGCAGCGCGAGCCGGCCGCCGCGCTCGATCGCGTAAAGCGTCAACGTGCCCGCGGTCACCAGCGTCGGCGGTTCGCGTCCTTCCACGACCAACGGCGCGCCCAACATTTCGCGTCCATCGACTTTCACATCAGCCGCGGGATTCGTCGTGATGGAAACACGGCCGGCCGGACTGAGGATGACCGTGCCGAGATGCGCCGGGCCCTTCGGCAGCACGATCCGGTTGTCCGGCGCCGAACCGATCGAATTCGAGCCGGGCTCCAGAAAATAAAGGCCGATCAACGTCAGCCAGCCGTCCGCGCGCGTCAGGTTTTCACGGCGCTCGGCCCGCGCTTGTTCGATCTCGCGAACATACGCCGATGCTTCGATCCCCGCCGACACGGCGGTCGTCAGCAGCAGCGACATCAGCGCGGCCAGGCGCCAGTCCACTCCGAACCGTTTGCGTGCATTCACCGCCCGCAGCGTGCCGCGCCCGCCGTTGTCCGCAAGCGCGCCGCTTTCAACCCCAACGCCGCGTGCTGCCGTGCGCGCGCCAGGACCACGCGACCATCAGATCGGCGGTTTCCCGCGGAAGGCCCCGACGAGGGCGGAGATCACGAGGAGCACGAGGAAAACAAAGAAGAGCGTCCTCGCGATTTCCGACGACGCGCCCGCGATTCCCGTGAAGCCAAACAGCCCCGCGATCACGGCGATGATAAGAAAAACCAAAGCCCACTTCAGCATGGCGAGAATTGGAAGCGGCGATCGCGATTCGTCCCGGCAACGCGGCGCGGCGTCAGCTGTCCTCGAGTTTCACGTTTTGGGTGCGAAGAAACGGCACGAGTTCATCGACGCCGAAATCCGCCAGGATCTTGCCGTGCCAGTCGAGCGTCGGCGCCTTGGTCTGCCCTGATTTCTGCTCCATCTCACGCATCGCCTCGCGATCGGCGACGACGTCGCGCTCGCGGTAGCTGATACCGTGCTCGCTGAGGAATTCGACCGCCTCGTGACACCACGGACAGCCGGGCTTCACATAAAGGATGGGGAGATTGTCGGCGGGCATGCCGCGATGGTCCGGCCTCCGGGCGTCAGGTTCCTCCGCTGGAGCCCGGACGCCGGCGTTTCGGGGACTTTCCCGATGCCGGCCGGTCGAGCCGCCACAGGACGTTCGCGCCTCGCCAGAGGGCGATGGATTCGCCGATTTCGAAACGCAATTCGTCGCGCCACGCCTCGGCCGCAGCCTGTTGTCCGACTCCCGGCAGCCCCGCGACTGCGGTGGCAAGCCAGGTTTCGCCCGGTTCCGCGTCACCGCTCAACCCCGGCACCGCCGTCAGCGAATGCAGCAGATTCGTGTTGGGCTCCGGCACGGCGATCTCCGCCGTCCGCGTGCCGGCGAGATCCCAGATCCCGGAAAACATCGCGCCGTTGTCGAGCAGGGTCCGCGCGTCGCGCGCAAGCACGAGTGCCGGCTGCGCCGTGCGCTCGAGCGGAAACCCGCCCTCGAACGATCGCAGCGTCACTGAACTTTGGATACGATGCAGCCGCACGTGTCCCGGCAGCGCCGGCACGAGCCACGTGTCGATCTCCACTCCAGGCCAGGGCTGCCAGCGCGAATGGAGCGCCGGGGCGTCGGGAGTATTGTCCGTTTCGAACTGCTCGCGTCCGCGCCAGTCGCGTCCGTCCCGGCTCACGAGCAGCATGCTGTCCGCCGCCCCGTGTTGCGGGCCGTTTCCGCCCACCGGCACGCTGAAGGCAAACGCCGTCGAGTAGACGAACTTCCCATACTTTTGCGCCGCGTGGCGAAGGTGCGCGGTCTCGAGAGGATTGTCCGCGAGGGCAAAAACGTGTCCGCGCGAGTCATCGCGGCAGATCCGCAGCCCGGCGCAGCCTGATGCGACGCTCACCGCCGGCACCTCGGGCGGACGTTCCTCCGCGGTCCAGAACGGATGCGATTCCGGCAACGCGAGCGGCAGAAACGCCTTCGCCGCCCAATACGGCGAGCCGGGAGCGTTGTAGGCTTCGGCCATGATCTGGTTTGGATACGCGTAGCCGATCGTGAGAAATCCCCGTCCGTCGAAGATCGGCTGGCGCGCCCACCACCGGAGATGCTGCAGATGGAGGTGTTTTATCGTTCCCCAAGGCAGCGCCTCGAGATCGGCAAACGCCAGTGCGCCCCAGAACGCCCCTTGCGCGAAGCGATACGTCAGACTGCGGCCCATCGGCAATGCGCTGCCGTCGGGTGCGAACCAGGCGACGAAATCCGGCGCAAAGCGGCGCGCCCGTTCCAGATAATCGCTCGTCCGCGTGGCGCCCGGCCCGCTGAGCTTCGCCCAGACCAAGCCATAGAGGTGCAGCGCCGTCGGCACGTAGTAGTCGACGTGCCGGGTGGCTCCGTCGCGATACCAACCGTCGCCGTGATAAAACGCGTCCAGTCGCTGCAGGTCCGCCTCCAACCGGACGTCGTCGACCGGCGCGCCCACCGACGCGAGCGCGCCATTCACCAAAACGCGGAAAAAGTGCCAGTTGTTGTCCCGGACTTCGCGGCGATTGATTTGTCCGAGCCACGCGACGAGGCGCTGCTGCGTCTCGCGGCCGAGCGGACGCCACATCAGTTCCGGTGCCAGCCACAACGCCACCGCGAGCGAACTCATCTCGACCGCCCGCTGATCGCGATCGACGAGTGCTCCCCAGTAATGCGGATGCGCAGGATCGACTCCCTGCGCCAGCACCTCCGCGATCAGGTCCGCATCCCGGAACCCGCCGCCGCCGGCGACGAGCGACGCCACCGCCCACAACGGCCGGACGAAGGTCTCCAGCCGGTCCGCCGGCGCGCCATAGCTGGCGGTCACCGCGTCGAGCGAAATCGCGGCACCTTCCTTCGCGAGAAGAGGCACGAAAGGCTTCCACAACTGCTCGGCCAAGGCCTGGAGATCCGCACGCGTCCGCAGCGGGTTTTCAAGCGCGGCGGACAGATGCATGAGTATAGCACAAAGAGGTCACGTGGGGCATTCCGGAGGGAAACCTACGTCCGTTCGGGAACCAATCAATTCCGGGGGCGACTGTGCGTGCAGGCGCCAGTCCGTGGCCCCGGGACGGTGGCGCTCACGGCAAAGCTCCGGTGGATCACGATCTTTCCAGCCATGAAGTTCCGCTCCAACCACAGTCTGTCCCTGCAGCTCCCCGATCTGAAGAAAGCCGAAGCGTTTTATTCCGGAGTGCTCGGATTCCGGCTCCTCGCCAAGACGCCCTCGCGTCTCGAATACGACAGCGGCCGGCTGCTGCTTTACATCGAAAAGGGCGCGCGTCCGCAACCGCCGGCACCGTCGTTCACCGTCATCGATGCGCGGGCCGCCCGGACACTTCTCGAAGAAAACGGCTGCGAGGTGCTGGAGGATCGGGGAACGTCGGTGAACTTCCGCGACCCGTTCGGCGTCCACTTCGAGGTGGTCGAAGACTGACCCCCGCCGCGCCCGCGCCGGTTCAATTCGCCCGCAATAGCTCGAGCATGCGGCGGTCGAGCTGGTGGCCGCGAAAATCTTCGTAAGCCACGTCCGGCCGGCGACTGTCCACGATCCCGAAAGCGCCCCGCAGATTCCACATCGCCCAGCCCCAACCCGCTTCCTTCCACAAGGCGAGCAGGTCGCTCATCCATGCCAGCGCGACGTCGTGCGGGGTCGCCGTGAAACAGCCCCACTCGCCGACGTGCACCGGCACACCGCGACGCACGAGCGGCTGCCAGCGTTCGATCAGCTCCACACGTAGCTTCTCGCGATCCCAGCGCACGCCGTGCGCATCGACCATCGGCCACGTCGGCTGCTCGTGCGATTCGAACTCGTTCTCGGGCACCCACGTCGCCGTGTAATGGCTGACCATTTTCGGCAGGTAGCCGCGGGTGCTTTGCACCAGCCCGAGATCCGCCAGCCCCAGGACCGGCGTCTGACCGATATCGGCGCCATCGACAAAGATCAGCCGGTCCGGACTTACCTCGCGAATCGCGCCAACCAGCGTCCGCGCAATCTCCTCGTAGCGAGCGTGATCTTTCATGAACGGCGGTTCGTTGAACAGATCGAAACTCAGCCGCTCGCTCGGAATCGAGCGGTAGCGCTCCGCAAAAAACCGCCAGTGATACGTCGCCGCCTCGAGCGCGCGTTCCATCGACTCGCGCGGACTGTCGAACAGCAGATACGGCTCCAACTCCCGGCGATTCACGCAGTAGCCGGGAATGCGATGGAAGTTCAGGTTGACGTGAATGCCGTGCGCGCGGCCCCACTCGATCGCCTCGTCGACCGGCGCCAGCGCCGCTTCGTCGATGTTCATCCAGTCGTTCGCCTCCGACCATGCCCAATACGACATCGGCAGCCGGGCAAAATCGAAACCCCACTCCTGCATCCACGCGAAGTCGCTTTCGACGAAGCGCTGCCCGCGCCGGCCGCCGGCCAGCTCGGTCAGATTGAAACCGCGCCAGCGCGGAATCTTTGGCTGTCGCCACGGTCCCGGCTCAGGTTGCGCTGCGCCGCGGCTCGTCCACCAAGCTCCGGCCGTCGCTACGGCCGCGGTCACAAGGAAATCGCGTCGGGTCAGGTGCATGCTGCTTCGGGGCTAGGCAGGGGTTGGGGATTCGCCGAGCTTAACGAAAGTCGCGGCGCGCAACATCCGTTTTTCACCTTCGAGATTTGAGATTTCTTGTCGCGCCAACATGGGGCGTCGCACCGAGGACGCGCGTCCCAACTTCTCCCAGCAACCCGCCGCGCCCGCGCCGGTCGCGAAGACACGCCCGGCGGTCAGCCGGCACGTGCATCCAATTCCATTGCTTATGAAAACTCATCCCTCCTCTCCTTTCCTCAGTCACGAAGCGATCGCCCAGCGCGCGCGTCGCATCTGGGAAAATCGCGGCCGGCCCTCTGGCGACGATGTCGAGATCTGGCTCGAAGCGGAAAACCAGCTCGCCGCCGAGGCCGCCTCCGCCCGCACCACGTCCGCCGCCCACCAACCCGCGCCGGCCGACGTGCAACCCGCTCGCGGCACCCGACGCGCCCCGTCCGCGGTCCGCGACGACATCGATCCAGAGGCGGTGCAGGAACGGCTCGACGATTTCGGCGCGCCGCCGCGGCGCAGCGCGACTTCGGCCGAGGTGACGTAAGGCGCGGGACTTGCGTAGTGCCAAACTGGAGACGTCGCGGCGCTCACGGAAATCCTCCGAGGGTGGACTGGGACGCCGGCCCGCTCTCCCGCTCGGCCCCTTTCGGCGGCCCCGGCGCGTCACGAAGTGGCGCGCCCCAGGTCCAACCTTCCAACGCAAACTTCCACTCACATGAAACTACTTTCACTACCCCGCTCCGCCCTGCTTCTCGCCGCCGCGATGTTCACCTGCGCGGCCGACGCCCAGTTGATGATTTCCGGCAAACTCACCGGCGAATTCACCAACGCCGCCGGCCCCAACGATACGGTCACGAACGCGCCCGACGGCAGTTCCGCATCGTTCGTGTCGGGGATCACCTATGGCGAGGGCTCGGTCCCAACCTCGATCGAGTTCACCCAGAAAAACTTCACTGACATCGGTCCCGGCCTCGTAGCCGACGATCTCTTCACCATCACAAACGGTCGCAACCTGCTCAACTCCACCGCCACGTCCGCGCAGTTCGCGCTGTCGATTTCGCTGACGTCGCCGGAAGCGCACTCCGGCCTCCTGACGACGATCCCGTTCACCATCGATAATACGCCCAACAAGGGCGGATTGATCGACGACGCGTTCACGATCTCGGCGGCCCCGATCGCTCCGTTCGATTACGCCGGCTATCGCGTGCAATTCACCTTCGTGGCGCCGCCCGCCTTTCAAATTCCGGAGAATCAATCGATGCCGGCCGGCGCGCTCTACGTGAACTTCACCCCCGTGCCCGAGCCCTCCACCTACGCCCTGGCCGGAGCCGCGCTCCTCGTCGGTCTGATCGGCTGGAGAACCGTGCGCCAGCGTCGGAAAGTCGACTCCGCGACGCCGACAACCTGAGCGCGCACTCGCCAGCGTTGCCGACGCGCAGCGAGCCTGAAACAGTCCGGCGCGCGAGTCCGCACCCGGTGCCTTCGGCGCTGTCAGCGGGTCGCGCGCCTGCATGTTTCCCTTCGCCCTTACCATCTTTGTCGGTGCCTTCCTGCTCTTCGCAGTCCAGCCGCTCCTCGGAAAATTCATCCTGCCGTGGTTTGGCGGCAGTCCGGGTGTCTGGACGACGTGTCTGCTTTTCTTTCAGGCGCTACTCCTTGGCGGGTATCTCTACGCCCATCTGACGTCGAGCCGGCTGTCGCTGCGGCGCCAGGCACTGCTGCACCTCGTCCTGATCGCGGCCGCGCTCGCGTGTCTGCCGGTGACACCGGATCTGCGCTGGCGGCCGGAGGGTGCGGAGAATCCCATCCCGCGGATTCTGCTGCTGCTCGGCGCGAGCGTGGGACTTCCTTATCTCGTGCTGTCCTCGACCGGTCCGCTGATCCAGCGCTGGTTCAGCCACGTGCATCCGGGCCGCTCGCCATATCGCTTGTATTCACTTTCCAACGTCGGCTCGTTGCTGGCGCTGCTCGGGTATCCTTTCCTGTTCGAACGTTTTTTTTCGCGACAGGAGCTCGCCCATTATTGGTCGGCGGGACTCGTGATTTACGCCGCCGGGGCGGGCTGGTGCGTGTGGCGGATCTGGCGCGTCGCCGGCGCACCTGTCGCAGGCCCGGCCGAAGCGCCGCCTGATGCGCTCGCCGCCGCCGAGGCGAGACCGGCGCCGCTCGACCGCTTGCTGTGGTTCGGCCTCGCCGCCGTCGCCTCCGTGCTGCTGCTCGCGACGACCAACAAGCTCTGCCAGGATGTCGCGGTCGTCCCCTTCCTCTGGGTGCTGCCACTCAGCCTGTATCTGCTGAGCTTCATCCTGTGTTTCGATCATCCGCGCTGGTATTCGCGCGGCTTGTTCAGCGGCCTCTTTGCCTTGGGCGCACTGGTGGACGTTTCCTTGCTGTTCGCCGGACACAATGCCCGGCTCGCCGAACAGGTGATCGGCTACGCCGGCACGCTCTTCGCCGGCTGCATGCTCTGTCATGGCGAACTCTACCGGCTGCGCCCGGGCGCCGGACAGTTGACGTCCTTCTATCTGTCGGTCGCCGCGGGCGGCGCCTGCGGCGGGCTGGTGGTGGCGGTGATCGCACCGCTGGTGTTCGATCGTTATCTCGAACTGCATCTCGGGCTCTGGTTGCTGAGCTACTTTGTGGGCGTGCTCGCCTTCCGCCACCGCAGCCTCGCGCTCGTATTCGGCACCGCGGCGGGAGTGCTGGCATCGAGCCTCGTCGTGCCCGCGCTCGGAGCGCTCGCCGAACGTTCGGACGAGCCGTGGACGGCGTTCTTCGAGCAACTGAAGACATTTTTCGGCGAACACCTCGCGTTGATCGCGTTCGCGGCGATCGCGGCCGCCGTCAGTCTCGTGAGCCGCCAGGGCTGGACGCGGACCTGGACCCTGCGGGCCGGCAACTTCGTGATGCTTTTCTCGATCGGACTCGGCATGCTGTTGATCGCGCAGGTGCGCAAGGACTCGCAGGACGCCGTGCTGACCTCCCGCGACTTTTACGGCGTGCTGAAGGTGTTCGAGCACAATGCCGACCAACCCGATCTGCATTATTACACGCTCGTGCACGGCGTGACGTCGCACGGTTTGCAGTTTGCGGCCGCCCCGCAATCGGACTGGCTCACCACCTATTATGGCGAGAAAAGCGGACTCGGCCTCGCTCTCGCGCAAATCCCACCGCAACGAGCCCGGCACATCGGCTCCGTCGGTCTCGGCACCGGCACCACCGCCGCCTACGGGCGCAGTGGCGACCGGGTGCGCATCTACGAGATCGACCCGCAGGTGGAACGGCTCGCCCGGACACGTTTCACGTATCTGGCCCGTTCGCCTGCGAAAGTCGACGTGGTGCTCGGCGATGCGCGGTTGTCGATGGAGCGCGAGCTCCAGCGCGGCGAATCGCAACAATTCGACGTGCTGGCGCTGGACGCGTTCAGCAGCGATGCGATTCCCGTTCACCTGCTCACCCGGGAGGCGTTTGAAATTTATCTGCGGCACCTGAAGCCGGGCGGTATCATCGCGGTGCATACATCCAATCGCTACCTCGACCTGCAGCCGGTGGTGGAGACCGTCGCGCGCGAGCTCGGCCTGCACACTGCCACCCTTTCGGACAACCCGTCGTCGGAACACTGGTGGCTGTTCCGCAGCACCTGGGTCTTGGTGGCGCGGCGCGCAGACCTGCTTGAGAGCGAGGACATCGCCGGGTCAGCGGAAGCCCCTTCCGGCCGCGACGTGGCGGTCTGGACCGACGATCGCGCGAGCGTTTTCGAGATCCTGAAGTAGCCCGCGTCCGAAAAAGCTCGCGATCCCGATCAGGGATTCGCCGGGGAACCTCCCGCCACGCGAGCCCACTCTCGGGGCGTCCCCGCGCCCCGTCATGAAGCTCATCGACCTCCTGCAAGGCAAGTGGCTGGGCCATCCCCTGCACCCCGCCCTCGTGCATGTCCCGATCGGCGCGTGGCTGGTGGCGTGCGCGCTCGATGTGGCCAACCTCGCCGGTTGGACGCAGGGCGGCCCCGGCCGGCTCGCCCTTTTCTGCGTCGCCTTCGGCCTCGCGGGCGCCGTCCTCGCCGCCGCGCCAGGTCTCGCCGACTGGCTGTCCATCAAGCCGGACAAGCCCGCCAAAAAACTCGGTGTCTACCACCTGCTGCTGAATGTGGCCGCCATGATCCTCTGGAGCATCAACCTCGTCCAGCGGTTCGATACCGAGCAGGCCGTCACGCCTCCCATCATGATCACCTCCGCCGCGGGCACGCTGCTTGTCCTCGCCGGCGGTTATCTCGGCTCGCTGCTCGCGTTCGATCATGGCATCGCCGTCGCACGCTTCTCGAAGCAGCAGTGGCGCGAACGCGCGGTGCGCGAGGGCGCACGAGTCCCGGAGGAGAACTGAACGATGGCAGCGGCGAAAAATCTCCTGCTCGGCAAACCGTTCCGGAGTCCGCTGCATCCGGCGCTCGTGCATGTCCCGATCGCACTGCTGCCGCTCGGCCTGCTGCTCGATCTCGGCAGCTGGGTCTGTCCGCTCAATGAACTCTATCTGGTGCGCGGCGCCTTTCTCTGCCTCGCGGCCGGCCTTCTTACCGGCCTGTTCGCCGGCCTCGTCGGTTTCGTCGACTACAGCGAGATCCGGCGCGATCATCCGGCGAAGAAAACGGCGACGCTGCACATGGTGCTGAATCTCGTCGCGCTCGCGCTGTATGGCGCCAGCCTCGCGGCGCGCTGGAATCACCTCGAGGCCATGCGCACGCCGTTGCTCGCCGTGGTGGTCTCGGGGGTGGCTACGCTCATCCTGGCCTACTCCGGCTACCTCGGCGGCCATCTCGTCTACAGCGACGGTGTCGCCGTCGGCCGCCACCGCCGCAAACCCCTGCTGCCGCGGGAAACGATCGTCGCGCCCCGTGGCCGCGGTGTGTTCGTGCCCGTGGCCGACGCCGCGGCGCTGGCGGAAGGCGCCACGTTGCGAGTGAAAGCCGGCGACACCGCGATCGTGATTGCGCGGACCGAGGGCCGCGTCCACGCGGTTCAGGAGTATTGCCCTCACCGATACGGCCCGTTGTCCGAGGGCACCTTGCGCGGCTGCGAAATCGTCTGCCCGTGGCACAATTCGAAATTCGACGTGCGCTCCGGCAAGGTCACCGGCGGTCCGGCCAAGGTCGATCTGCGCACGTTCCGCGCGGAGGAGCGGAACGGAGAAATCTGGGTCGAGACGCCGGACGCGTAGATCCGCGCCGCCGGCGGACCGCCGTCAGGTCACCTTCGGCAGCGGCGCATCGATCTCCGGCGCGTGCGGGTGATTGCGCTTGTCCTTCCGCAGGCCCTGGCGCTTCGCCAGCTGGCGATCGAGTTTCTCGACGAGATCGTCGAGCACGTTATAGGCCTCCTTGCCCTCCGCCGACGCGACGATGTCCGGACCGCCGATTTCGATCTGCGCAGTCGCGGTGAAGTGATGCTCCGTGCCCATCGTCTGATCGCGGTGCAACCGCACATTGATGCGCACGATGTAATCGTTGTGGCGCAGCAACGCGCCAAACTTGTCGCGCATCGCCGTCTGCAGCGCTGGGGTGAGCTCGAGATGGACGCCCTGAAGGATCAACTTCGAGGCAAGGTCGCCGGTGGTTTTGCGATTCATGCGTCGCTAGACCGCGCGCCGGGCCCCAAGGCACGCAACAAAACCTCCGACCGGCGCCCCGGTCATTTCCTTAAACTCCGCCCGCGGCGCCCGCTCGCTGACGTTTCCCCCTTTTTTTACAGGCACCGGTATCAAGCGGTTGCGAGCGCAAGACGGGCAGCCCGCGCCGCCATCTTCATGCGCAAATTCCGCAGCCATGCAGGGCTGCGGCAGAATCGCGGCGGTGAGCCGCCGCGGTCGAATTTTGTAGATACTTTTCGCGACGCTGCTCCGTCATCGAGGTTCGCAGTTGTCGGGAAACGCCCGATGTGTCGCATAGGAAGAATGCCTGTTATTCCTCTGCGCTGGTTCTATCTTGCCAGCGGACTTTTTCTCCTCGTTGCCGCGAGCGACCTGTTTTTCTTCTCCCATGTCGCCGCCGACGCCCGCGCCGCCGAGGAACACCAGCGCATCGGCGCCGCCGACTTCCTCGCCGCCGCGTCCGCGGGCGAGCTGAAAAACGGCCACGTGGTTTACCGCGGCCACGCGCTCGGCCTGGCCGATCTCGTCGCCACGCGCACGACGGGAGAACAAACCGCCACGGTGCGCTCCGCCGCGCGTCTCACGGACGCCGATCTGCTCGTGCTCCGGCAGCAGCATTTCGTCGAGGAAGACGTGGCGACGTTCGCCGCGACGGCCGAGCCCGCCGCCCTCTTGCAGGCGGCGAAACTCGTCCGCGGCGCGCTCGTGCCGCTCGGCGTGATCGCGCTCTTCATCGGCACCGCGTGCGGCGTGCAACGCTACGCCGGCCGCATCGCAGCGTTCTCCGGCCGACGGCTGCGGCCGGTGACCTCGAGCGTGAAATTCTCCTCCGTCGCGGGCTGCGACGAGGCCAAGGACGAGGTCCACGAGGTCGTCGAGTTTTTGAGAGATCCGACCCGGTTTCGCGAAACGGGCGGACGCATGCCGAAGGGCGTGCTGCTCGTCGGCCCTCCGGGCACCGGCAAGACGATGCTCGCGAAAGCCGTCGCGGGCGAAGCGAAGGCCCATTTCTACAGCTTGAGCGGCTCGGATTTCGTGGAGCTTTACGTCGGTGTCGGCGCGTCGCGCGTCCGCTCCTTGTTCAAGAAAGCGCGTGAGACGGCGCCGAGCATCATCTTCATCGACGAAATCGACGCGATCGGCCGCCAGCGCGCCTCGGGCGACGCCAGCGGCGCACAACAGGAACACGACCAGACGCTCAACGCGCTGCTCGTCGCGATGGATGGTTTCGAATCCGACGACGCCGTCGTCGTGTTCGGCGCCACCAATCGTCCCGATACGATGGACAAGGCCCTCCTGCGCCCCGGCCGCTTCGATCGTCAGGTGTCCGTCGGCCTGCCGGACCTCGCCGGCCGCGTGGCCATCCTGCAAGTCCACGCCGGGGCGGTGAAACTCGATGAAACCGTCGATCTCAACGAAATCGCCAAGGCGACGCCCGGCTACTCCGGCGCCGATCTCGCGAACCTGCTCAACGAGGGCGCGATCCACGCCGCCCGGCACCGCCGTGCCAGGATCACGATGGCCGATCTCGACGAGGCGCGCGACAAGATCAACTGGGGCCGTGAAACGCGCCGCGCCATGACCGAGCAGGACAAGCGCGTCATCGCGTATCACGAAGCGGGACACGCGCTCATGCAGGTTCTTTCGGGCGACGACGCCGTGAAGCTGCAGAAAGTCACGATCATCCCGCGCGGCCGCTCGCTCGGCAGCACGCACTTCACACCCGAGCGCGACCTGTTCAACTACTCGCAGAAACAGCTGATCGCGAAACTGCAGTGCCTCATGGCCGGCCGCATCGCCGAGGAGATCGCGCTCGGCAGCATCACGAGCGGCGCCTCCGGCGACATCCAGGAAGCCACCCGCACCGCGCGCCAAATGGTTTTCGAATGGGGCATGTCGCCGCTCGGCTTCATGGCGCTCACGCGCAGCGACGGCTCCGAGGCGATCGCGAGCCAGCAGACGTTTCACGAAGCCGAGCGCCACGTGCGCGAGCTGCTCGACGGCAACTACGCGCTCACGACCGCGGAACTGATGAAGAACCGCGCGTGCCTCGACGCGATCGCCGCCGCGCTCATCGCCCGCGAAACCATTTCCGGCAACGAAGTCCGCCACCTCGTATCCGAATTCCGCGCCGCCGCCTGAAGCGCAAAAACGCACACGCCGCCGCCTCGCCGCGACTTCAAGGCGCGAGGTGCTTCGCCAGGAACGCCTCGATTCGCGAATACAGCTCGATGTTGTGCTCGAGCCGCGCCATCCCGTGCCCCTCGCCGCGCACGAGATAGGTTTCGTGTGACACGCGATTTTTCGCGAGCTCGTCAATCAGGCGCTTCGATTCTCCGACGTTCGCGATCGGATCCTCCTTGCCGTGGGAAACGAAGACCGGCACGCGGATCCGATCGGCGCGGCGCACGGGCGAGATCGCATCGAATTTTTCCTGCTGCTGCTTCGGATCGCCCAAGCGGCGCTTGAGCGCCGCGTAGCGCGCATCCGTGAACTGATCGTATTTCGCGTCCTGCAGCACCTGCGCCCAATCGAAGATGCCGGCGATCGTTACCGCACAACGGTAGAGCTCCGGCTCGTTCACGACACCCGACAGCGCGAGGTAAGCGCCGAACGACGCGCCCATGATCGCGACGCGCTTCGCATCGACCAGCCCCGAAGCGACGAGCTTCTTCGTCGCCGCGGTGACGTCATCGTGCATCTTCCGAAAGTCCCATCGATCTTCCTCGGGAAAACGCCAGTCGTAGCCGGGTGAGCCACGGTAGTTCGGCTGCAGCACCGCGTAGCCGCGATTGGCGAGAAACTGCACCTCGGGGTTGAAGCCCCAGACATCCCGCACCCACGGTCCGCCGTGCGGCAACACGACGAGCGGCGCGGGATTTTTCTTCGACGCCCCTGCCGGCAGCGTGAGGTAGGCGTCGAGTTCACGACCGTCGTCAGTCGTGAACTTCACCACCCCCATCGGCTGCATCCGCTTCGGATCGATCCACGGCACCGAAGCCTTGATCAGCCCGAGCGAACGATTCTTCAGATCGACCTGGTAATACACGGACGGCTGCCGGTCGGACCAAACCTCGACGAGAAACCGGCCCTTCGTATCCCGATCCTGGATACGCACGACCATCCCTGGAAACGAAGCCTCGACGAGTTTTTGCGCTGTCCGATACCCCTCGTCGAACCACACGGATTTCGGTGCCGCCGCGTGGTAGAACGCCCCCACGATGCTGCGGGTCTCGAAGTCGCGACGGATGTAGCCCTCGAAATCGTAGGCCTTGTCGCGCACGAGCAACTCGCCCACCTCGCCGCTCGCCGCATCCATGAAACGCAGCGCCCGCGGCTGGTTCGGCTCGCGCGGCGACACCACCACCAGTTGTCCCGGAGTTTCGCCCGCGCCGACGATGTCGACCGCATCGAGATCGATGGGCGACGGCTTCCACCCGCCCGCATCGAACCGATGCAGGTGCGCGTAACCTTCCTCGTGTGTGAACGCGAACGCCAGTTCGCCGTCGCGATCACACAGGTAACCCACGTTCAGCGCACCGCGCGGCAGCGGATAGCTTTTGAGCACGTGACGCGCGTTGCGGTCGCGCACGTCGATCACGTCCGACCAATCGGTGTCCGCCGCACGCAAGTTCACGATGCCGCCGAGATTCAGGTTCGTGTCGATCTCGGCCACGCCGAGGTTTTTTCCGTCTTCCACATCGGAGCTCATCCAGACCAACGGCGTCCGCCGGTTGCGCTCCGGCACGGCGATCAGCCGCGCCCCGCAATACTGCAGCACCGCGTAATTGCGGCGCAGGTTGCGCACGTGCGCGATCATCATGCCCATCCCGTAGAGTTTCTCCTGCGCGGTAAGAAACATCAGCCGCTCGTCGTCGAGCCACGTGAACGCGTAGATGTCCTTGTCGCCGCCGCCGCGCAGCACATCGATGTCCTTCGTCTCGAGATTGTAGACCAGCAGCTCCTCGCGATCCTGCCCGGTGGTGACGAGCGCGGCCAGATACGTGCCGGCGCGATTCAGCGACGGCGATCGCAGCAAGGCCGGCCGGAAAAAATCCTGGATCGGGATGGGCGCCGTCTCCGGCACCGGCTCGATCCGCCCGAGATCCGTTTTCTCACGCGCATTCATTACGGCAACGCACGCGGCCGCCAACACGGCCCGCTGGAGCAAGGGGCAAAGCCAGGAAAGCATGACCGAGTCTCGCCACACCCGCCGACCTTTTGCAAGAACCCCACCTCCTCTCCCGACTGCCGCACCGAGCAGAGTGTCATACATTATATGACACTCTGGTTCGGCTCCGCTGGAAGGCAGAGCGGGTGCGAAAAGGGGTTGGCTCTTTTTCTCTGATGGCGCGTCTGTGCTAGGCACCTCCCCAATCCCCATGATCCGTCGTGTTCCTTTCCTGGTGTTTGCTTTTTTCGTCGCCGGTTGGTCGCCACTGACTGCCGCCGACCATCCGATTCTTCCGCTCGGTTCGCCGCTGCCCGATTTTCGCCTGCCGGGCGTCGACGGCCGCGACTACACGCCGGCCGATTTTGCGCACGCTGACGTGCTCGCGATCGTTTTCACGAGCAACCACTGCCCCACCGCGCAGCTTTATGAGGAGCGTCTGAAACAACTCGCCACCGATTACCGCGATCGGTCCGTCGCGCTCGTCGCGATCAATCCGAATCACGCCGATGCCGTGCGTCTGGACGAGATGGGCTTCACCGATCTCGACGACACATTCGAGTCGATGCAGGAGCGGGCGCGCCATCGCGGATACAACTTCCCGTATCTCGACGACGGTCCGACGGAGACCTTCGCGCGACAACTCGGTCCGGTGGCCACGCCGCACGTCTTCATTTTCGACAGCGCGCGTCGGCTGCGTTATCAAGGCCGCATCGACGATTCCGAGCGGCCCGATCTCGTAAAGCACCGCGACGCCCGCGCGGCGATCGACGCGCTGCTGGCGGGAAATGAACCCGCCGTGACACAGACGAAAGTCTTCGGCTGCTCGACGAAGTGGAGCGACAAAACCGAGGACAACCACCGCTGGCGCGAAAAGGTGGCGAAGGAGCCGGTGAAACTCGAACCGGCCGGCGTCGAGGCGCTGCGCGCACTGCGCGCCAATCGCGATTCGGGCAAGGTGCGCCTGATCAATGTCTGGGCAACCTGGTGCGGCCCGTGCGTGGCGGAGTTCGACGAACTGATCGAGCAGAACCTGCGGTTCCGTCACCGCGATTTCGAGCTCGTCACCGTCGCGGCGCAGTTTCCCGACGAGCAGCCACGCGTGCTGAAATTTCTCCAGCAGCATCACGCCTCGACGCGCAATCTCATCTTCGCAACGACGGAGAAATATGCGCTGCTCGAGGCGCTCGATCCGGAATGGAACGGCGCGCTGCCGCACACGCTACTGGTGGCGCCCGGCGGAGCGGTGATCTACCGGCAAACCGGCGCGCTCGACTTTCTGGCGCTGCGACGCGCGTTGCTGCCCGCGCTCGATGCGATCGCGCCCTGGCCGGCGACGGGCGGGGAGTGAACGCGCCGCGGGGCGTCAGCGCTTTTTCTTTTTCGCGGGCGCGCGTTTTGTCGCGGCCGCAGTCTTTTTCCCGGGCGCAGTCTTTTTTCCGGGCGCGCTGCTTCTGGCGACCACGCGCTTCGTAGCGGCGCCGCGGACAAGGCGCTCCGCCTTGCGCTTCGTGACCGTCGTCTTGCGGCGGGCATTCGCCTTCGCCGGACCTGGCGCGGCGCGGCGCGCGCTGGCTGTATTCGCTTTCTCGCGACGCGTGTGCGCCTTGCCGGCGGGTTTCCGCGTGAGCCCCTGACGGCGGGTCTTTCGATTCCTGCGGGTGGCGTTTTCCATCTCGAAGAGGACCGCGCCTCAGGCGGGGCGTTCCCAAACGTCGCGGGCCGCCGATCGCGCGATGCGTCCGGCGGCCCGCCTGCTGCACACGGCGTGAGCCGTGGAATGGCGCTCCAAGTTTATTCGGTGGCGCTGCGATTCTTGTTCGAGCTGTCCCGCGTCATGTTCGCGATCTCGCTCTGCGACACGTTCAGCGTGAAGTGATCCTTGCTCGAGTCATAGTTGAGCTGCGTGAGCGGCACGCGGATGAGGTCGTTGCCCATGCCGAGAAAACCGCCGGAGGAGATGACGACGGAGGCGCCGCCCGACATCGCGCCCGAGAGACTGCCGACGGCGGAATCGATGGAGGAGCCGAGGGTCGCATTGCTGTCCGCGGTGGTGGAGGCGGTGCCCGTGGACGTGCGGCTCGTGTTCATGCTGCCACTGGTGCTGCTGGTATCGCGGGCACCTTCGCGGTTGCCGAACGCGGTCGCGAGTTGCGGCGTGCGCGAGGAATCGAGCACGACATCTTTCACCTCGCCGATGCGCTTGCCCTGGCTGTCGTAAACGTTCTTTCCGATCAGCGCCTTGGCCGTGAGTTGGTGATCGAGCGCGGATTGCGAGACGGTTTGGATGCTCGCCGCGCCGGACGACATGTCGGACATCGAGGAGTGCATCGAATCCATCGAGCTCGTCGAGCGGTTCGAACTGCTCGAGGTCGAGGACGGGCTGCTGTAGGTCGAGCCCGACGTGCTGCCGGTCGACGAGCGGCCGGTCGACGTGTCGGTGCTGGACGAACCGGTGCTGGATTGGGCCGAAACGGCGAGAGGAAGCGAAGCGGCCATCGCCAGAACGGCGAGCGTGCGGAAGTGTGGTTTCATGGCTGTCGAATGGGTTGTTTTCTTTTTCGCCGGCGGACGCCGAAACGAAGGCGTTCACGGGGTTGTGTTCGCCGCGTCAACGTAGTCCCCGCCGCACCGGCGCGCCATGGGGAGCCCATCCTCAACGTGCCTCCGGTTGCGTTCTTAGCCGCAGGTCCGGAGTAAATTGTGCGTGGTCGCCCGAAGCTGTCGCGCGACCTCAGGCCACCGATTCGCGGGGCATGTTCACCGACTGGACGCGCTTCCGGTATTGGCCCGGCGATTCGGCAGTAAGTCGCTTGAACACCACGGACATGTATTCCAGATGCTCAAAGCCGGTCATACTCGCGATCGTCTTGAGCGGAAAATCCGTTTCCATCAGCAGTTCCTTTACCCGCGCCAGCTGCACGCGCCGGATTTCCGCTTGCGGCGAGCGGCCGATGAACCGGCGGAATTTCTTCTCCAGCTGGCTGCGCGACGCCGCCGAGTGTTTGAGCACATCGTCGACGCTGATGCCGGTGCAGGCGCGCTCACGGATGTAGCTGAGAGCGGCGGCGACATTCTTGTCCCCGATCGCGAGAATGTCGGTCGACAGGCGCGTCACCACGTGCACCGGCTCGATCCGCAGGTCCACCGTGCCGGGGTCGTCGCCACGCAGCATTTGATCCAGCACTTCGGCCGCGCAGTAGCCGGTCTGGTGGGAGTTGAGCGCGACACTCGAGAGCGGCGGATAGGCGAGCTCGCATCGCATGGTGTCGTTGTTGACGCCCAGGACCGCGAGTTCCTCGGGGACGAGCCAGCCGGCGGCTTGGGCCGCGGTCATGACTTGAAACGCCTTCACGTCCACGCACGCCATGACGCCGACCGGCCGCGGCAGACCGCGCAGCCAAGCGGTCAACTGTTCCGTCTGCATCGCATCCCAATCCGGCGTGATCTCGCCCGGATACTCGGCGTCGAAAACATCGCAGCTGTGGCCCGCGAGTCGCAGTGCCTCGATGAAGCCGTCGCGGCGTTCGCAGGACCACGCTTCATTGCTGAAACCGCAGAACGCGAAATGCCGGAAGCCGCGCTCGATGAAGTGCTCCGCGCCCAGGTGACCGATCGCGGCATTGTCGGGCCGGATCTTCGGCACGCCGGGAAACGGCGGGGTATCGTTCAGATCCACCAGTGGAATCCCGAGTCGCGCGCAGGTCTCCACCATTTCCGGAGTCGTGTGCCGGCTGATCACGCCATGCCACTTTTCCTGCGTCAGCCAGCCTGGTTCGCGCTGCGTGCGCGCCTCGTCGTCGAGAAACGTCGCCCACTGCCGATGCGAACGCTCGTATTGCACCACGCCCTGCAGCACGCGCGAGGCCTCCTCGAAGCGCATCAGGAAAACGAGCAGGATCTTCGGCCTCATGGGGCGCGATGTTTCGCAGCTCGCAAAAGAATGCAATGCCGCGCCCCCGTGCCGCTGCGAAATTCGTGCACTGCCGCACCGCCGGCCGGCACGGATCGCTGGCAAAAATGCGTTTCTCCCTCGCAAACACCCGCACTCACGCAGCGCCGGATTTGACGCAGGTGCCCCGCAATCCCAGTTCGATCGCGGCAACAATTGTTAAACTTTTCCCCGCGAGGCGCGTCAGGCAGCCGATCCCCTATGCTTCCCCTGCGCCTTCTGCCCTTTGTCGCCGCGTTGTTTTCCGTCTCCGCCTTTGCGGCGCCGGCGATTCGTCTCAACACGCTCGGTTTCCTGCCGGATGCGCCGAAACAGGCCACGGTCGCCGCGAAGTCCGGCGACTTTTCGGTCGTGCGCGCACACGATGGCGCGGTGGTGTTCAAGGGCACATTGCAGCCCTCCACGTCGGCGCCCGATGGCGAGGAGGTCCTGGTGGTCGCCGACTTCTCGAGTTTGCGCGTTCCGGGAACTTACGTGCTTCAGGTGAAGAACGCCGGCGAGTCGCCGGTCTTCCGAATCGCGTCCGATCTTTATCGCGAGCCGTTCTTCCTCGTCACGCGCGCGATGTATATGTGGCGCTGCGGCGTCGAGGTCAGCGGCGAGTGGCAAGGCCGGCACTTCCATCACGCGGCCTGTCATCTCGATGACGCGTGGCTCGATCACGTCACCGGCCGTCACGAGAAACTCGCTTCGACGGGCGGCTGGCACGACGCCGGCGATTACAACAAATACGTCGTCAACGCCGGCGTGACGCTCGGCGCGATGCTGCGCGCGTGGGAGGATTTTCCGGCGGTGCGGACAATCGCGCTCAACCTGCCGGAATCGGGGGGACCGCTGCCGGACTACCTCGCGGAAATCAAATTCGAGACCGACTGGCTTCTCACGATGCAGGCGGCGGATGGGTCGGTTTACACGAAGGTTTCGACCGAGCGCTTCGGGCCGTTCGTGCTCCCGGAAAAAGAAACGACGCCGCGCTTCGTGTGTCCCGCCGGCACGCCGGCCGCCGCAGACTTCGTCGCCATGCTCGCGCAGGCGGCGCGTGTTTTCCGGCCGTTCGCGCCCGACTACGCGGAGCGCTGCCTCGCCAGCGCCCGCAAGAGCTACGCCTACCTCGTCGCACATCCCGAATTCATCTCGCCCGACCAATCGAAATTCCACACCGGCACGTATGCGACGAAGGATGCCGACGATCGTCTCTGGGCCGCCGCGGAGATGTGGGAAACTACGGGCGACGCCGACGCGCTGCGCGATCTCGAAACCCGCATCCGCGACCTGAAACCTGCGTTCGACGAAAACTTCGATTGGGGCGAAGTGAAGAATCTCGGTCTGCTCACGTTTCTTTATTCGCAGCGCCCCGGCCGCGACGCGGCGCTCGTGCAGGAACTGCGGGACAACCTGCTGAAAACCGCCGACACGATCGTCGCGAAAGCGCATGCGCATCCTTACGCGCGTCCGCTCGGCGACCGGTATTATTGGGGCGGCAATGGCGGCGTCGCCCGCCAGACGCTGCTCCTCGCGGCAGCGCAGCGGTTGACTGGCGATCGCAAGTATCGCGACACCGCGCTCGACGCGATCAACCACCTGTTCGGCCGCAATGTCCACGGCCGCTCCTACGTCACCGGCCTCGGCGCGCGCCCACCGCTGTTTCCACATGACCGCCGCTCCGGCGGCGACGACGTGGACCAACCGTGGCCCGGCTATCTGGTTGGCGGACCGAATCCGACCGCGAAGGACTGGTTCGACGTAGAACCCGATCCGCGCACGAACGAAATCGCGATCAACTGGAACGCCGCGCTGATCTACGCGCTCGGGGGTTTCCTCGCGGAAACGAAATAACGGAAGTAACGGCCATCGCGAAAGGCGTCGCCGACGCCCCCGCGGACTCGCTCAGACGCGCGTCTTGAAATAATCGATGGTGCGCTTGAGGCCTTCCTCGAGCGGCACCCGCGGCTCCCATTTCAGCACCTTGCGCGCGAGCGCGATGTCCGGCTGGCGCTGCTTCGGATCGTCGGCCGGCAGCGGTTTGTGCACGATCTTGGATTTGCCGCCAACGAGCTTCAACGTGAGCTCGGCCAGCTCGAGCATCGTGAACTCGCCCGGGTTGCCCAGGTTCATCGGACCGACCGTCTCGGTTTGCGCCATGAAACGCACGAAACCCTCGATCAGGTCCTCGACATAGCAGAACGAGCGGGTCTGCGAACCGTCGCCGTAAATCGTGAGATCCTCGCCGCGCAGCGCCTGCACGATGAAATTGGATACGACGCGGCCGTCCGCTTCGTGCATGCGCGGACCGTAGGTGTTGAAGATGCGGATCACGCGGATATCGACGCCGTTTTCGCGGTGGTAATCGAAGAAGAGCGTCTCGGCGCAGCGCTTGCCTTCGTCGTAACACGAACGCCGCCCGATCGGATTCACGTTGCCCCAATAACTCTCCGGCTGCGGATGCACCGACGGATCGCCATAGACTTCGCTCGTGCTCGCTTGAAACACCCGCGCCTTCACGCGCTTCGCCAGACCCAGGCAATTGATCGCCCCCATCACCGACGTTTTCGTCGTTTTGATCGGGTTGAACTGATAGTGCGGCGGCGACGCCGGGCACGCGAGATTGTAGATCTGGTCGACCTCGAACTTGAACGGGTCGATCACGTCGTGCCGCACAAACTCGAAACGCGGATTTCCGGCGAGATGCTGGATGTTGATTTTCCGGCCGGTGAAGAGGTTATCGATCGCGATCACTTCGTGGCCATCGGCCAGCAAACGATCGCAAAGATGGGAGCCCAGGAAGCCGGCGCCGCCGGTGACAAGGATGCGCATAAGTGCGGCTGAGAGACTTGTGAAACAGGTTTCGGTTCGCGAGGAAAAGTTGTGCAACGAGCGGAACCGCCCGCACACGGGAAGCGATTTCCGGACAAAAATCATTTTCGAACTTGCTTAATTAAGTTATTACTTAATTAGTGCGCCATGCTCTCGCTCGCCGCTCTTGCTGACCCGACCCGTCGCCGGATCGTGGAGCTGCTCGCCGGGCGCGAGCGCACCGCCGGCGAGATCGTGGACGAGTTCGACATGTCCGCGCCCGCGATTTCCCAGCATCTGAAAGTGCTGCGCGACTCCGGCCTCGTGAATGTCCGCGCCGAAGGGCAGCGGCGGATCCACTCGTTGAACGGCGAAGGCCTCGACGAACTGTCGGACTGGCTGGAACGCACGCGCGCCGTGTGGAGCCGCCGCCTCGACGCGCTCGAACGGGAACTCCGTGCCGACGACGCCAAGAAGAAATCTTCCAAATGAACCCATCCCCCCGCAACGACTCCTACGCCGAGTTCCCCGCCCGCGGCGAACTTCGCATCGTCCGTCTCCTTCCCGGCCCCATCGAACGCGTCTGGGAGTTCCTCACCGATCCCGAAAAACGCAGCCGCTGGTTCGCGGGCGGCGCCACCGAGCCCAAGGCCGGCGGGAAAATCGAATTCGTCATGCACCACGCGAAAATCGCGCCCGACGAAACGCCGCCGGCGAAATACGCCCAGGTCCAGGACCCGGGCGTGACCTTCGAGGGCCGCGTGCTGCGTTACGAGCCGCCGCGCGTGCTCGCTTACACGTTCGGCGACGACGATTCCGAAGTGACCTTCGAGCTGACGCCGCAGGACGGGCAGGTTCTCCTCGTCCTCACCCATCGCTCACGCGGCGAAGACATCAAGGAACAGAGCAACTACGCCGGCGGCTGGCACACGCATCTGTCGATCCTCATCGCGCTGCTCGAGGGCACGACTCCGCCAAAATTCTGGGCCACGAACGCGCAGCTTGACGCGCATTACCGCGAGGTGGCGCCGCGCTGATCTCAGCCCGGCCTACCTGACGTTTCGCCCCTGACGTTCTCCCCCGCTTACCGGCGCACCGCCTGCGTCGCCAGCCACTGCTTTGCTCTTTTGATCCCGATGAAAACCACCACGACACCCATCGCTCCCCGCCTCGTCTCGTCTGACGAATGGCTCGCCGCGCGTCTCGAACTGCTCCGTGCCGAAAAAGAACTCACCCGCCAGCGCGCGGCGCTGGCCGCGCGTCGCCGCGAGCTTCCCTGGCAACGCGTGACGAAAGACTACGTGTTCGCTTCCGAAGCCGGTCCCGCGTCGCTCGCAGATCTCTTCGGCGCGCGGAGCCAGTTGATCGTTTATCATTTCATGTTCGGCCCAGAATGGGGCGAGGGCTGCAAGAGCTGCTCGTTCGTCTCCGATCACTTCGACGGCATGCTCCCCCACCTCGGCGCCCGCGATGTCGCCTTCGCCGTCGTTTCACGCGCGCCGCTCGCCGAACTCCTGCCGTTCAAGCGCCGCATGGGTTGGGCGTTCAATTGGGTTTCTTCCGCAGGGAACGATTTCAACTACGACTTCCACGTTTCGTTCACGCCCGAGGAAATCGCGTCGGGCCGGATCCGCTACAACTACACCGAGCTGCCGTCGTTTCCCTTCGAAGAAGCGCCGGGGTTCAGCGTCTTCGCCCGCGACGCCGACGGCGAAGTTTTCCATACCTACTCCACCTACAGCCGCGGGTTTGAGCACCTGATGAACACCTACAACTTCCTCGATCTCGTGCCGAAGGGGCGCGATGAGGACGGACTCGAATATCCGATGGCGTGGGTGCGTTATCACGATCGCTATGACGCGTGATGCGTCACCGCGCGCGACATCGCGTCCAACACGAGTCACGTTCGGTCGCTCGTTGCTGATCGCCGCGGGCGTCGCGCTGGTGCCGAAATGCGCGTGGTGCGTATTCGTTTATCTGGTCACGGGCGCGGCGATCTTTTCCGCTGCGCCCGAATTCTGCGGCGGCACGGCGACAACGGTGCCAACGCTTCAGCTTGCGATCGCCGCGGGGACGTTTCTCGTCGCGTTCGCAGTTCTGCGACGCCGCGCCCGCTGCGCGCGAGACCGCTCGCGGCCGTCCGCTTAACGGGCGAGCCGCGCCGCGGCGCCGGCTTCGTAACGTTCGATCCAGGCGCGGTGCCACGAGTCGAAATCGCCGGCCTCGATGTGCGCCCGCGCCTGCGCGACGAGATCGAGGTAGAAATGAAGGTTGTGCAGCGTGAGCAGCGTGCAGCTGATGATCTCGCCCGCGAGCGTCACGTGCCGCAGATACGCGCGGGAAAACGTCCGGCACGTGTAATTGTCGAGGCCCTCCACGATCGGCCGCGGATCGTCGCGGTATTTCTCGTTGCGCAGATTCATCGGCCCGTCGGGCGTGAAGACGAGACCGTTGCGCGCCACGCGGCTCGGTAGCACGCAATCGAACATGTCCACGCCGAGCGCGATCATCTTCAGGATCTGCGGCGGTGTCCCGAGGCCCATCGTGTAGCGAGGTTTGTGCGCCGGGAGAAACGGCGTCGTCGCGCCGACTTGTTTCAACATCTCCGGTTCGGGCTCGCCCACGCTGACGCCGCCGACGGCGTATCCAGGAAAGTCCAACGCCGCCAAAGACTCCGCCGCCTCGCGACGCAGGTCGTCGAACGTCGAACCCTGCGCGATCGCAAACACATGATGGCCGCCCGCGAGAAAGCCGCTGTCGGTGGCGATCTCCTTGCACTGTTTCGCCCAGCGGTAACTTCGGGCCACGGCCCGCGCGCACTCGTCGCGCTCGCACGGCCACGGCGGGCACTCGTCGAGCACCATCGCGATGTCGCTGCCAAGGTTTTGCTGGATCGTCATCACCTCCCGCGGACCGAGGAACAATTTCGCGCCATCGAGATGCGATTGAAACGCCACCCCGTCGTCGCGGATGTCGCGCAGCTTCGCGAGGGAGAAAACCTGAAAACCGCCACTGTCAGTCAAAATCGGGCCGTCCCAGCCCATAAACCGATGCAACCCACCGAGCTCGCGCACGCGTTCGCTGCCGGGGCGGAGGTTGAGATGGTAGGTGTTGCCCAGAATGATCTGGGAACCGATCTCGCGCAAATGCACCGGCGTCAGGGATTTCACCGTGCCCTGCGTGCCGACGGGCATGAAGATGGGCGTTTCCACCACACCATGAAGCGTCTGCAAACGCCCGCGGCGGGCCGCGGTCGCGGTGTCGGTTTTAAGCAGCTGAAAAGGAGAAGTCATCGCCAGTGGCAGAGCGTGGATGGATTGCGGCGTCGCTGTGCCGCTCGCAATGCCAGAATGCACGGCGGCGCACTTGACCGTCCCCGGAAGCCATGGGTAACTGTCCCGAAGTGCTCCTGGTCATCGACAACTTCGATTCGTTCACCTTCAACCTGGTCCAGTATTTCGGCCAGTTGGGCGTGGAACAGCGGGTGTTTCGCAACGACGAGATCACCCCGTCCGAAGCGCTGGCGTTGAACCCGGACCGCGTGCTGCTGTCGCCCGGCCCGTGCTCGCCGAAGGAGGCCGGCGTCACCCTCGAAATCATCAAGGCGTTCGCCGGCGTGAAACCGATGCTGGGCGTGTGTCTCGGTCATCAGTCGATCGGTCATTATTTCGGCGGCAATGTCGTGCGCGCCTCACGGCTCATGCACGGCAAGACCTCGCCGATCCTGCACCGCGACACCGACGTTTTCCGCGGAATGCCGCAGGGCTTCGCCGCCACGCGCTATCATTCGCTGCTCGTCGAGCGCAGCACGTTTCCGCAGGAACTTGAAATCACCGCCGAAACCGCCGAGGGCGAAGTCATGGGCCTGCGCCATCGCACGTTGCCGATCTGGGGCGTGCAATTTCACCCCGAGTCGATCGCGACCGAGGACGGGATGAAGATCCTGAAAAACTTTCTGGAGCTGAATTGATGCCCAAGGAACACACGGACCACACGAAACCCGACCTTCATTCCGTGTATTCAGTGTGTTCCGTGGGCCAAAACTAAATCCCCATGCGCTGTCCCAAGTGCACTTCGATTGAGGACAAGGTCATCGACTCCCGCATCAGCAAGGAGGGATCGACCATCCGCCGCCGGCGCGAGTGCCTCGAGTGCGGCCACCGCTACAGCACGACCGAGACGCTCATCCGCGACGGCATCGTCGTCCTCAAACGCGACGGCCGCCGCGAAGAGTTTTCCCGCGAAAAACTCGTCCACGCTGTCCGCGCCGCCTGTCACAAGCGTCCCGTCGACGCCGAGCAGATCGCAATGCTGATCGAGGACGTGATCGACGTCTTGGAAGCGCATTACGAAAGCGAGATCCCCTCCGCGGCGATCGGCGACGCCGTCATGCAGCGCCTGCGCACCGTCGACCAGGTCGCCTACGTGCGCTTTGCGAGCGTGTATAAGGAATTTCGCGACGTCTCCGAATTCGTGCAGGAAATCGGCTCCCTGCCGAAACCGAAAAACGGCACCAACCCGCCGCACTGATCGCGGGAGCCTGCTTACAGGCCATCGGACACACCGCCGCCGTGACCTCCGCCTCCCGCGACGAGCTTCGCCGCCTGCACTTCATCGACGCGCTGTTCGCGCACGTGACCGGGCACGACCTCTATCTCGCGCGCCAGATCAAGGAGGCGATCACGTTCAGCCTCGCCGAACTCGCCGCGCAAACCGCCGCGCACCCCGAGCTCGCGGCGAAATACGACGCCGCCTTCAACGCCGCGGCCGCCGATCTGCTCGCGAAGCTTTTCACGCAGTTGCCGCGACACGGATTTTTCCACTGGGATGCCTCGCTCACGCTGGCCTCGGCGACGCCGCTCTTCACGCGCGCGGAAATCATGGCCGGCCTGAAACAGCTCGCGCCCTTTCGGGAATCCACGCTGCTCGTCACCAATCTCCGTCCCGCGCTCATCCCGCCGACCCGCCGCGCCACCGCGCAACGTCAGCGCGATTACGTCGAGGCGCTCGAGCTCATCCAGGACCTCGCCGCCGCCCGCACCACCCGCGGCGCCAATCTACAATTACTCTTCCTGTAACCGGAGCGCGTCTCGCACTTCCGGATACGTCAGAATTTTTCCGGCCCTGATACCGTTCAGGAGCCCGGCGTTTGCATCAACTCGGGGATGATGCAAAAGTATTGTTGGTTTGAATACAAAAACCGTTCCAGCGTTTCCGAATCGCGATCTTTTCCGGATCGGACGTTGACCTCCTCGTCGCAGCCGCGTTTCTAGCCGGCGCCCCCCGCCTCCGACAGCGGATCCATGCCCTTGGCGCGTCGCCCCATCCCTACCATGCCCAGACCCACCCCATCCACCAGCACCGCTCCCGCTTCCTCAATCGCCACGACTGGCGCCGCCACCTTGCTCACGCTCTTCGCCGCGTCCGAATCTCACGGCGGGATCGTCACGAATACGTCGCTAAATTTGCCGTCAATTACGGTGAATTTAGCCAGGCAATTGCCCACGGATTGGAACATCGATGGCGAGGGAAGCGCGGAGGTGCAGTTCTACGCTTCAACCTACAACGCCAAATTTTATTTCAAAAGAACCCTAAATTCCTTCGGATTTGTCGGCGCTCCCGGCAACAGCGACCTTAGGAATCTTTCGCTTCTGCCCTCGCCTGAAACTGTCTCAGCCTCACAGGCCTTTTTTAGCGCTGCGACTATCGCCCACGGAAATGCTTTCAAGGACGCAGCAGGTTTTGTATCCGGTCAGGAAGGCTACATCGGATTTCGGTTCAAGCCTGCCGACACCATGTTTTACGGCTGGGCGGCCGTGACCATCACGCCGGGGTTCAGCGGCTCCTTCACCCTCCACGAATGGGCCTACGACAACACCGGCGCCTCCATTCATGTTGGACAAACGGCAGCATCTGCGATCCCCGAGCCCGCCGACGTCGCCGTCGGTCTCGGCGCGTTGGCGCTCGGTGCCGCGGGGCTGATGCGCTGGCGAAGCCGCAAAGCCGCCTGAGCGAACGAGCACGCTCCTTTCACCTTCGTCTTCCGCCGGCGCCCCCGTGGTGGGGCGCCGTTTTCATTTTTGCCCTTCATGAAAAATCCTGCGCGCAAAGTCCTGCTCATCGGCTGGGACGCCGCCGACTGGAGCGTCGCGCGTCCGCTGCTCGCACAGGGCAAGATGCCCGCGTTGAAGCGGCTCATGGACGCAGGCGTGTGGGGCGATCTCGCGACAATCCGCCCCGTGTTGTCGCCGATGTTATGGACGAGCATCGCGACCGGCAAACGCGCGTGGAAGCACGGCATCCACGGTTTCGTCGAACCGTGTCCGGCCACCGGCGGGATCCGCCCGATCACCAATCTTTCGCGCAAAACCAAAGCGATCTGGAACATCTTTTCGCAGCAAGGCTGGCGGAGCAACGTGATCGGCTGGTGGCCGTCGCACCCCGCCGAGCCGATCCGCGGCGTGATGGTCTCGAATCATTTTCAGCAGGCGGTGGGCAACCTCGGCGAGCACTGGCCGATACGGCCGGGCACGGTGCATCCCGCCGCGCTCGCGGAGCCGCTGCAAGCAATGCGCATCCATCCCGCCGAACTCGGGAACGAACACCTGCTGCCTTTCATTCCCCGCGCGGCCGAAATCGACCAGTCGACGGACCAGCGCATGGAAACCTGCGCGAGAATCATCGCCGAGATTTCCGGTATCCACGCCGCCACGACCGCCTGTCTGCAACTCGAGCCGTGGGAATTCGCCGCGGTGTATTACGACGGCATCGATCATTTCGGGCACGGCTTCATGAAATACCATCCGCCGCGGCAGCCGTGGATCGGGGAACGCGATTTCGAGCTGTATCACGGCGTGATCGAAGCCGCGTATCGGTATCACGACATGATGCTCGACACGCTGCTGCGGATCGCCGGCGACGACACGACCGTGATGTTGATCTCCGATCACGGCTTCGAATCGGGGAACCTGCGACCGCGCGGCCTGCCCAGCGAACCGGCCGCCCCCGCAGCAGAGCACAGCCCGTTCGGCCTGTTTGTGCTGCGCGGGCCGGGCATCAAACCCGGGGAACGGATTCACGGAGCGACCCTGCTCGATATCGCGCCGACGCTGTTGCACCTCTACGGGCTCCCGGTCGGACGCGACATGGACGGCAAGGTGCTGGTGAACTGTTTCACGGCACCGACGCCACCCGAGTTCGTGGACTCCTGGGATGAGATCGTCGGCGAAGACGGGCGTCATGCCGCGCAAACGCAGCTCGATCCCGTCGAGTCCCGCGAGGCGTTGCGGCAGCTCGTGGAGCTGGGCTACATCGAGGAAGCCGATTCCGATCGCGGCCAGGCGATCGACGAAACGGTGCGCGAACTGCAGTTCAACCTGGCGCAGGCCTACATGGACGGCGGCCGCTTCGGCGATGCAGCGGCGATGCTCGACCGGCTTTGGGAGACCTGGCCCGCGGAGAGCCGCTTCGGCATCGGCCGGCTCAAGTGTGCGCTGGCGCTCGGTGAAGCCGCGTCCGCGCGCGCCACGTTCGATCTGCTGCTTGCGCGCAAACAGGAGGACGCCACGAAAGCCGCGGACGAACTGCGCATTCTGACTGCCGAGTTGGAAACACCAGCGGAGAACAAGGCGGACCTGGCCGAAGCCGCGCCCGAACCGAAGGAACCCGATCCGCGCACGCAGGCGAAACTTCGCCGGCTGCAGGCTCGCGCCGGCACGAACCACCGCTCCCTCGCGTTTTTTCATGCGAACGTGCTCGCTCTCGAGCAGCGCCCTGAAGAGGCGCTGGCCAGCCTCGATCGCGCCGCCGGCGCGGACCCCTCGCACCAACCGTCGCTGCTCGCGAAGCGCGGCGAAGTGCTGCGAACGCTGTTCCGCTGGGACGAAGCCGAAGCGGCGTATCTCGAATTGTGCACCATCGATCCGCGCAATCCGGAGGGCCACCTGGGACTCGCGCATTGCGACCTCGCCCGCCGTCGCCCCTACGAGGCCGCGGCCAATGCCTTGCGCGCACTGGAGTTGAACTTTCACCATCCGCAGGCCCGCTGCGTGTATGCGAGGGCTTTGATTCGCGTCGGCAAGCCGCGCTTCGCCGAGCAAGTGCTCAAAACCGCCGTCAGCGAGTTGCCGAACTTCGCGCAAGCCCACGCCATGCTCGCGCTGATTTATCGCCGCTGGCTCAAGGACGAACCGGCATCCGCCCGCCATCGCGAGCTCGCAAGAGCAACGGCGCGAAAAAACCAGGAGCGCCACCGTGGCGTTTCCCCTCCGAAATCGGTCGCCGGGATCGACGCCATGGCGTTTCCACGGCTCGAGCCGATCACGGCTCAACTGGCTGAAAGCAAAACGTCCGCGTCGCCCTTGATCGTCGTTTCCGGTCTGCCGCGCTCAGGCACGTCTCTCATGATGCAGATGCTCGCCGCCGGCGGAGTGCCCATCGTGTCCGACGGCGCCCGCGCCGCGGATGATTCCAACCCGCGCGGCTATCTGGAAGACGATCGCGTCAAACGACTGCTCACGACCAAAGACCGGACGTGGCTGCACTCGGAACGCGGCAATGCGATCAAGATCGTGGCCCCGCTCCTGAGCGCGATCCCGCCCGATCTCGCATGCAAGGTGATTTTCATGGAGCGGAGCGCCGCCGAGGTCATCGGCTCGCAACGAAAAATGCTCGAGCGTCAGGGCAAGAACGGCGCGCGATTGGACGACGCCACGCTGGCCCGGAGCTTGGCCGCGCATGTGAGAGCCACCCAGGCGCTCTGCCAATCACGCCCCAACCTCGATTTGCTCCCCGTTGCCTACGTCGACGCCGTATCCGATCCTCGGGGCACAGCTCGGCGCATCGCGCATTTTCTGAGACTTCCACTCGACGAAGCGGCCATGGCGACCGTCGCCGACCCGACGCTCTATCGAACCGGGCGGGAGAGCGACCCCGCGAAACCTCAACCTTGATTTCTCCGTTCGTGTGTCTCGTGTGTGTCGTGGTTAAACCCTTCCGTCCATGGCCAAAACGATCTTTCAAAAAATCATCGACCGCGAGATTCCCGCGAAAATCGAACACGAGGACGAGCACTGCATCGTTCTGCACGACATCGAACCCCAGGCGCCCGTGCACCTGCTGATCGTCCCGAAGCGCGTCATTCCGCGCGTCGCCGCCGCGACTTCCAGCGACGAACAGACGCTCGGCCACCTGCTCGTCGTCGCGGGCAAGGTCGCGCAGAAGCTCAATCTCACCCAGGGTTTTCGCCTCGTGATCAACAACGGACCCGACGCGTGCGAGTCCGTCCCGCACCTGCACGTTCACCTGCTCGCGAAACGTCAGATGACCTGGCCGCCGGGCTGATCCGCCCGGCCGGCGCGCAGCTTTACGATCCTCCCAGCGAACGCTCCCCAGCGCGCGTTCGTTCCGTTAGGAGCAGCTCCATGCTTTCCCTGAAATCGCTTCCCCTTTTGCTGGCGGCCACGGTGACCCTCCACGCAGCGGAATTCCCGCCCGCCGAATCCGTCACCCAAACTTTTCCGCTGGCTCGCGTTCGTCTGCTCGACGGCCCGTTCAAACACGCGCAGGAGCTGAATCGCGCGTATTTGCTCCAGCATGACATCCATCGCCTGCTCGCGCCGTTCCGCATCGAAGCCGGACTGCCGCCGAAGGCGCCGAAATATCCGAACTGGGAAAGCAGCGGCCTCGACGGCCACACCGCCGGCCATTACCTGACGGCACTCGCCGAGACCTGGGCCGCCACCGGCGACGCCGAATGCAAGCAGCGGCTCGACGCGATGGTCAGCGAGCTCGCCGAATGCCAGCGCGCGCAGCCCGACGGCTATCTCGGCGGTGTCCCGCGCGGCCGCGTCCTGTGGGACCAGATTGCCGCGGGTAAAATCGATTTCCAAAACTTCAGCCTGAATGGCGCGTGGGTGCCATGGTACAACCTCCACAAGCTTTTCGCCGGTCTGCGCGACGCGTGGCTCATCGGCGAAAACGCCCAGGCGAAGGACGTGCTCGTGCGACTCTCCGACTGGTGCGACACGCTGCTTTCACGTCTCTCGGACGAGCAATTCCAACTGATGCTCCGCACCGAGCACGGCGGAATGAACGAGGTGCTTGCCGATGTCTCCGCCATCACCGGCAATCCCAAATACCTCGCGCTCGCCCAGCGGTTTTCCCATCGCGCGCTCCTCGAGCCGCTCCTCCAGCACCACGACCAGCTCACCGGCCTGCATGCCAACACGCAGATTCCGAAAGTCATCGGCTTCGCCCGCATCGCCGAGCTCGGCGGCGACGCTTCGTGGCGCGACGCCGCGCGCTTCTTTTGGAACACCGTCGTCGAAAAGCGCAGCCTCGCTTTCGGTGGCAACAGCGAGCGCGAGCACTTCAATCCGACCGACGATTTCTCTTCGCTGATCGAATCCCGCGAGGGCCCGGAGACCTGCAACACCTACAACATGCTCCGGCTTTCGGAGACGCTCTTCCGCAATGAGCCGGCCGCGCGCTATGCCGATTACTACGAACGCGCGATGTTCAACCACATCCTCGCGTCGCAGCACCCCACGCACGGGGGCTACGTTTATTTCACCCCGATCCGTCCGCAGCACTACCGCGTGTATTCGCAGCCCGAACAATGCTTCTGGTGCTGCGTCGGCACCGGGATGGAGAACCACAGCAAATACGGCGAGTTCATCTACGCGCACTCCGCCGACGCCCTGTGGGTGAATCTCTTCCTCGCCTCCGAACTCGACTGGCGCGAACGCGGCGTGACCGTGCGGCAGGAGACGTCGTTTCCCGACGACGCCCGCACGCGCCTCGTCCTGCATTTGAAGGAGCCGCAAACCTTCACGCTTCATGTCCGCCATCCCGGCTGGGTCGCCCGCGACGCGTTGGCCGTTTCGATCAACGGCCAGAAACAAACGCTGCTCTCCAGTCCCGCGTCCTACGCCGCGCTCACGCGCGCGTGGCGCGACGGCGATACGATCGAGATCGAATTGCCGATGCGCACCACGATCGAACGGTTGCCCGACGGCTCCGATTACGTCGCGTTTCTCCACGGCCCGATCGTGCTCGCCGCGAAAACCGGCACGGAGCAACTCGACGGCCTGATCGCCGGCGATGGCCGCATGGCGCACATTTCGACGGGGCCATATCTGCCGCTCGACTCCGCGCCGATGCTTGTCGGCGATCCCGCCACGCTCGCGGAACAACTCACTCCCGTCGCCGGAAAGCCGCTGACCTTCACCGCGAAATCGCTGATCCGACCCGAGCACTTCCGCGATCTCGAGCTCGTGCCATTCTTCCGCGTCCATGATGCGCGCTACATCATGTATTGGCGCACCGTCTCCCCGGAAAAATATCCCCAAGTCATGGCCTCCCTCGCCGCCGAGGAAAAAGCGCGGCTAGCGCTTGATGCTCGCACGCTCGACCAGGTCACGCCCGGCGAACAACAGCCCGAAGTCGAACATGCCTTCGACGGCGAGGAATCCCGCGCCGGCGTCAACCAGGGCCGCCGCTGGCGCGACGCCGCGAGGTGGTTCAGTTATCGGCTCCGCGCCGAATCCAAAGAGCCGCTCGCGCTCGTGGTCTCCTATTACGCCGACGAACGCGGGCGAAACTTCGATATCCTCGCCAACGACCACCCCCTCGCGCACATCAGCCTGGACGGTCGTCAACGCGACCGTTTCGTCGACGTGACCTATCCGATTCCAGCGGAGGTCACGGCATCCGCGAAAGGCGGAATGCTCACGATCAAATTCGTCGCCGCCGAAAACTCGCGCACCGGCTCGATCTACGGCGTGCGCCTGATCAAAGCGACCGACGCCCAATAGCGCACGTTCAAACCCTCGCCTCGAAAGCGCCGTCGGCGCGCTTCGCGACGAGGCGCTTCAACTCGAGCATCATCAACGTCGCCGACAGCTCCGCCGCGTTCAGGCCCGTGTGCGCGGCGAGCGCATCCGGCGACAAGATCGCGCCGCCGCGGAAGCACGCGAACACCTTCGCCTCTTCCGGCGAGAGCCCGGCGAGGCTTGTGTTTGGGTCCGCCGCCGCGCGCGCCGGGATCGCAGCCGGCCGCAGGCCATCGAGATAATTCAACTCCGCCAGCACGTCGTCCACGTTCGTCAGGAGCGTCGCGCCGTCGCGGATCAGTTGGTGACACCCGGCGCTCGTCGGCTGATCGATCCGGCCCGGCACCGCGAAAATCAAACGTCCATACTCACCGGCGAACCGCGCCGTGATCATCGCGCCGCCGCTCACGTCCGTTTCGACGACGATAGTCGCTTCGCACATGCCGGCGACGACGCGGTTGCGCATCGGGAAACTCTGCCGGTCCGCCCGCCGCCCAAACGGAAACTCCGACAGGATCACGCCCTCCGCCTCGATGCGCCGATAGAGCTCCAGGTTTTCCGGAGGATAGATGATATCGATGCCGCAACCGACCACGGCGGCGGTTTTTCCTCCCACCGACAACGCGCCTTCGTGCGCCGCCGTGTCGATGCCCCGCGCCAGCCCGCTTGCGACGCAGAACCCCAACCGCGCCAGCTCCGCGCCGAGTTTCTTCGCGGTCGCCATGCCATACAGCGTCGTCCGCCGCGAGCCCACGATCGCGATGCACGGATGCTCGAACGCGTAACGTCCTTTTCGATACAAGCCGATCGGCGGGTCGTTGATTTCTTTTAGCAACTTCGGATAGCCGGCATCACGCGGCGTGATGAAGTCCGCGCCGCCCTTCGCCATCCGCTCCTCCTCGCGCTCCAGATTGAAATGCTCGCGCCACGCGCCGATCGTCGCGCTGATCACGGGACCGACGCCTTTCACGCTTTCGAGCTGTTTCGCCGGCGTCGCGAACACCGCCCGCGGATCGCCACCGAGTTCCGCCAGCAGCCGGTTCAGCGTCACCGGCCCGATGTTCGGCAGCGCATTCAAAATCAAAAACGCCTGCCGCTCGGTAAGGTCGCCGCTCATGTCTCGAACTTGCGATTGCGCGTCCGCCCCGCGATCAAAAACCGCCAGCTACTCCGCAAGCCGCAACGCGTCGGGCAACGTTTCGATCAGTTCCGTCGTGCGCGCCGCCACCTGTCCGCGCCGACGCGCCAGCAAATCCGCCGCGCGGCCATGCCAGACCAAGCCTCGCGCTGCCGCGGCGAGCGGCTGCTCCGGTTGCTGCGCCAGCAAGCCTCCGATCACGCCTGCCAGCACATCGCCGCTGCCTCCGCGCGCGAGCACGGGCCCGCCGAAAAACGAATGATAAATCTCCACGCCAGTCTTGGTGCGGTGCGCGACCTTGGTCACCGGGCCTTTCAGCACGGTCACGATTCCCGTCTCTGCCGCGAACGTCGCCAGATCCTGCGGCCCCGCGATCCGGGCGAATTCGCCGGCGTGCGGCGTCACGAGCAGCGGACCTTTTCGCGCCCGCACGATATCGGCCTGGAGCGCATCCGCGTCGAGCAGCACGGCAACGGTCGCGGTGCTCACGATCTCCTGCGCAAGCGCGAGCGTTTCCGGCTCGCGCGCCAGGCCCGGCCCGACGACGAGCGCCGAAGCCCGCTCGATTCGCTCGTGCAACAAATGCAGTCCTTCCAGCGCCAGCCCGCCGTCCGGCGTTTCCGGCCAGCCGACCCAGATCGCCTCCGGCACCTGCGCCGCAAACGCAGACACCAGCGATTCCGGCGCGAACACGGTCAGCAAACCCACGCCGCTGCGCAGCGCCGCCTGCGCGGTCATCAGGACCGCGCCGGGATAACTCCGCGAACCGCCGACGAGAAAAAGGTGGCCGTAAGTGCGCTTGTCGCAGCGCGGCCCGCGCAACCCGCGCAACGGCGCGAGCACGTCCGGAGTCAGCACGCGCTCCGCGCCGGCTCGCTCGCTCGAGGCAAAAAAACCGAGATTCAGATAACGGATACGACCCGCGCGCTCGTTGTCCACGATGGGACGTTTCACCGAACCCGTCGCGTAGGTGAAATCCGCCTGAAACCGGTCCGCGCTGGGCAGATCGACCGCGGCCCGCAGCCGGATCGCGGTGCCGTTCACGCGGTCGAGCAGCGCGGAAACGTCGGCGTCGACCGGCGGGCGAAATTGAAATCCGAAGATCCCGTCGAGACAGAGTTCGTAGTTCTCCAGCGCCGCCTCCGCTGGCCGCACGCGCACCCGTGCGCTCATGCCCCCCGCAAGGCTGCGCCAGGCCCGCTGTGTGAGCGGTCGGAGTGCCCGCTCGCCGAACGCAAATACCACGTCGGCCTCGAGGCCCGCGCGCGCGGCGAGAAGCTGCTCGGCGGCGATCAGCGCATCGCCGCCGTTGTGGCCCTTGCCGACGAGCACGAGCACGCGACCGCGCGGCGCGATCCCGCCGATCTCCTCGAAATCCCGCAGCACCGCCGCGGCGATCGCGGCGCCCGCCTGCTGCATCGCCCGCCACTCCTTCGTTTCGTCGCCGCCAAACAACGCCGCCTCCAGTTCGCGCGCTTCGTCGCAGGAAAGCAGGGGATGCGTGCCGGCGAGCATCGGATCAGTCTCCGCGTTTCGGCTCGGCGGGCACCGGCGTGGGGGCCGGTCGCTCTGGCGGCGTCATCACGGGCGGTCGCAGATTGAGCAACGCGTCGGAACGCCGTTCCCGCGGCGCCACGACGGGGGTCGTGAACAGCAGCGGCGAATTTTCCGGTGCGCCCGTGGTGACCAGCGGCCGCGTCAGCCGGTCGATCGAACGAAAGTAATAATGCTCACCGTCGCGCAACACCTCGAAGAGGATCGAATACGCCCGCCGCTCCGCATCCCACAGCGCGACTTCCGTGCGATCGTTCTGCCAGATCGCCGCGTCGCCCCAGTCGCTGAACACCGCCTCGATTTCCGTCATCTTCGGACGCTCGAGTTTTTTCAGGGTCGCCTCCGGCGGCGGCGCGATCACCGGCGCGCGCGGCGTTTCGCGTTTGGGCAACGCGAGCACGAACAGCGCCCCGAGCACGAATCCGAGCGTGATCCACGACGGCGTCTTCGATAGCCGCGCGGGCGAGATGGGCCGCTCTTTTTCGAAATCGTCCATGGTGAAAGTCAGGCCCGCACCAAGGCCGCGACCGCCATCGCGTAGTTATCGGTGTGAGAAAGCGAAAGCATCACATGCGTGCCGCCCACGTGTTTCAGCAAGGCCTGGCCTTGTTCGTCCAGCCGCACCAGCGGCTCGTGACGCGAGCCGTGGTAAACCGAGATCGACTTCCATCCGAGCTCCGAGCCGATGCCGGTCGTGAAGCATTTCGAAACCGCCTCCTTCGCGGCGAAGCGGGCGGCGATGTGCTTGTCGGGATGCGCGAGCGCCGAGCAATACGCCCGCTCCTCCTCCGTCAAGATGCGCTCGAGGAAACGATCGCCATGGCGCAGCAGCACACTGCGAATCCGGGAGACTTCGATGATGTCCGCGCCGAGACCGATCAGGATGCCGCCGGGAGGAAGTTGAATGTTCATCCGCGTCTGCGCCGGAGCGGTCAGGGGTTCATGCGGGCCTTCATCTCGCGCACCGCTTCCTCGATTCCGGTGAAGAGCGCGCGGCTGACGATGCTGTGACCGATGTTCAACTCGTGCAGGTGCGGCAGCGTGCGCACTTCGGCAATGTTCACATAGTTGATGCCATGGCCGGCGTTGACGATCAGACCGAGGTCGTGCGCGCGGACGGCGCCCAGCCGCAGCCGCTGAAACTCGTGAGCGCGCTTCGCCGCCTGAAAATACCCGCTGGCATACGCGCCGGTGTGGAGTTCGATCCACGGCGCCTTCAATTCCGCCGCGAGTTCGATCTGCGCCTCGTCGGGATCGATGAAGAGGCTCGTCTTGATGCCGGCGGCGTTCATGGCGTCGACGCACGCGCGCACGCGCTCGCGATTGGCGACGACGTCGAGCCCGCCCTCGGTGGTGATCTCCTGCCGGTTCTCGGGAACGAGGCAGACGGAATCCGGCTTCAATTTGAGCGCGACTTCGGTCATCGCCGGCGTGCAGGCCATCTCGAAATTGAGCCGGGTTGCGATCGATTCGCGCAACCGCCAGACGTCGCGGTCCTGGATGTGCCGGCGGTCCTCGCGCAGGTGCACGGTGATCCCGTCGGCGCCGGCGCGTTCGGCGAGTTGCGCCAGCGCGACCGGATCGGGTTCGACGGTCCCGCCGCTGGTAGCGTCGGCCGAGCGGTAGCGGGCCTGACGCAGCGTCGCGCAATGATCGATGTTTACGCCGAGGAGAATCATGCGGGAGCAGCGGACTATAAATTGGAGTGGCGATAAACCAAGAAATGAATCGCCGCCCCGCGCAGTTGCTGGCTTTTTTGGCGTCCCGATGCCGGAAAGCTCACCGACGCCGAAAAAGGAAAACCTCCTGCTCAACCTGCTGCTGAACGTCGCGCTGCCCGCGATCATTCTGTCGAAGTTCAGCACGCCCGAACGGCTCGGCCCGGTCCTGGGTCTGGTCGTCGCGCTCGCGTTTCCCCTCGGCTACGGGATCTGGGATTTCCTGCGGCGGCGGCGGGCGAATTTCATTTCGATCATCGGCTTCGTCAGCGTGCTGCTCACCGGCGGTCTCGGTTTGCTGCACATCGGCGGTTTTTGGTTCGCGGTGAAAGAAGCCGCCGTCCCCACCGTCATCGGCCTCGCGGTTCTGCTATCGTTGAAGACGCGTCGGCCGCTCGTGCGCACGATGCTCTACAACGAACAGGTGATCGACGTGGCCCGCGTGGACACCGCGCTCGCGTTGCGGGGCACACGCGCTGAATTCGACCGGCTGCTCGTGACCTCCAGCTACCTGCTCGCGCTTTCGTTTTTCGTCAGCGCCGTGCTGAACTTCGGGCTCGCGCGCTACCTGCTGACCGGCCCGGCCGGCACGCCGGAGTTCAATGCGCAGCTCGGTCGCATGCATCTGTTGAGCTGGCCGGTGATCGTGGTGCCCAGCATGGCGATGACGATGTTCGCGCTCTGGCGGCTCCTGTCAAAACTGCGAACGTTGACCGGACTCGCGCTCGAGGACGTGTTTCACGCCGAGCACAAGAAATAGGCGCCAGCCAACTCGAGGATGCCGGGCGGGGGTCGCCGCCCCCGCCGCAGCTTCAGCCTTTTGCCGTATTCGATACCGGCGGGGTCAGGAGACCCCGCCCTACAAAAACCAACGTTACCCGCGGCGCTCCATCGGCACGAAGTCGCGCTTCGGCGCGCCGACGTAAATCTGGCGCGGACGGTAGATCTTCAGCTTCGGGTTCTGCGCCACCTCGCGCCACTGGGCGATCCAACCGGGCATGCGACCGATCGCGAACATCACCGTGAACATGTTCAACGGAATCCCGAGCGCGCGCATGATCAGGCCCGAGTAGAAGTCGACGTTTGGATACAATTTGCGCGACACGAAGTAGTCGTCGTTCAACGCCACCTCTTCGAGCTTCATCGCGATGTTCAGGAGCGGGTCGTCCTTGATGCCGAGCGAGCCCAGCGCCTTGTAGAAGCTGGCCTTGATGATCTTCGCGCGCGGGTCGTAGTTCTTATAAACGCGGTGGCCGAAGCCCATCAGGCGCTCGCCCTTGCCGGCTTTCGCCGCGGCGATGAACTTCGTGCCGTCGTCGCCTTCGTCGTGGATGCTTTGCAGCATCTCGATCACCGCCATGTTGGCGCCGCCGTGGAGCGGGCCCCAGAGGGCGTTGACGCCCGCGGAGATCGACGCGAACAGGTTCGCGCCCGCGGAAGCGACCATGCGCACGGTCGACGTGGAGCAGTTCTGCTCGTGATCCGCGTGCAGGAGGAGAAACAGATTCAGCGCGGATGCGACCTCCGCGGTCGGGACGTATTCGTTATACGGCTCCGAGAACATCAGGTGCAGGAAGTTCTCGCAGTAGCCGAAGTTCGGGCGCGGGTAGTTGAACGGCAGGCCGTTGTTCACCCGATACGTGTGCGCTGCGATGGTGCGCACCTTCGAAATCGCGATCGCCGCCGCCTCGTCGAAATGCTCGAGATCGCTCTGATGATTGTTGCTCGCGAGGTGCGGATAATAGGCCCCGAGGGCGTTGAACGTCGCGGACAACACCGCCATCGGATGCGAGTCGCGCGGAAAGTTCTGGATGAAACGCAGCATGCCCTCGCGCAGGCGTGAGTGCGCCGAAAGCCGGCGGGAAAAATCGCGGCGCTGATCGGGCGTCGGCAGCTCGCCGTAAATGACGAGATAAGCCGTCTCGACGAAACTGGATTTCTCCGCGAGCTGATCAATCGGGTAACCGCGATAACGCAGGATGCCAGCCTCGCCGTCGATGAAGGTGATCGCACTCTGGCAGGAACCGGTGTTGCCGAAACCGTCGTCGTAAGTGATCGCACCCGATTCCGTCCGCAGCTTCGAAATATCTATCGCGCGTTCACCTTCCGAGCCGGTCAACACCGGCAGCTTATAGTCCTTGTTGTCAAAGCGGAGGGTGGCGGAAACGGGGTTCGACATAGACGGCCGAAACGAAGCCAATTCCAGGCCGCTTGCAAAGCAATCTTCTGCCCACGCTTCCGTTTTCATACGGCGGGCGCATGACGTAGCGGAGATTATGCCCGCTATCGCGAAATCTGATCAGCCGCGCGCGGCCACCGCGGCGAAGTTACGATAGATCGCAAGCCCCTTGGCCTGACTTTTCTCGGGGTGAAACTGCGTGGCGAAACAGCGGCCGCGACCGATCGCCGCAGTGAACACGCCGCCGTAATCGCACTCCGCCAAAACCAGCGTCGGATCTTCCGGCACGCAGTGATAGCTGTGCACGAAATAAAACGACTCGTTGTCCACGCCGAGCGAGTTCGCCAGCGGAGAATCCGACTGCACGAAGCGCACGGTATTCCAACCCATGTGCGGAATCTTGAACTCCGGCGGGCGCTGAAAGCGGATCACCTTGCCCTGAAAAATGCCGAGACCGACCACGCCGCCGCCCTCCTCCGAACGATCGAAGAGTGCCTGCATGCCGAGACACACGCCGAGAAACGGTCGATCCGCCGCGATCCAGTCGCGCACGGTCGCATCGAGTTTCGTCGCCCGCAGCGCCGCCACGCAGTCGCGCAGCGCGCCGACGCCCGGCAGCACGAGTCCGGTGGCGCTGGCCGCCGCGACTTCCTCGGGCGTGCGCACAACGCGCGGCTCCGCGCCCACCGCTTCGAGCGCCTTGGTGACGCTGCGGAGATTGCAGATTCCGTTATCGATGACGGCGATTCGCGGACTCATCAGTTAACTGGTTTTGAGTTTAGGGTTTTGGGTTGGATTGCAAACGAACCCAAAACTCAAAACCCGGAACCCAAAACCGATCAGAGCTTGCCTTTTGTCGAGGGCAGCAGATCCGCGGCGCGCGGATCGATCCGCGTCGCGGCGTCGAGCGCGCGACCCAGGCCCTTGAAGATCGCCTCGGCCACGTGATGCGGCTCCTCACCGTAGAGGAGTTTCACATGCAGGTTCGCGCCGAGCGCGTTGCTGAACGCGCGGCAAAACTCCTTCACGAGCACGATATTGAAATCGCGCACGAACATCGTCGGTGCCTCCGCCTCGTAAACGAGATGCGGCCGGCCGCCGAGATCGACGACGACCCGCGCCAGCGACTCGTCCATCGGCAGCAGGAAAAAGCCGTAGCGCGAGAGGCCGAGCTTGTCGCCCAGCGCCTCCTTGAACGCCTGCCCGAGCACGAGCCCGACATCCTCGACCGTGTGGTGATAATCGACGTCGACATCGCCCTTCGCCTTCACGGTCAGATCGAACAAGCCGTGCTTCGCGAACAGCGTGAGCATGTGATCGAAGAACGGGATGCCCGTTTCGATCTTCGCCGCGCCGCGACCGTCGATCGCCAGCGTCAGCGTGATGTCCGTCTCCGCCGTCTGGCGGTGGACGGTTGCTACGCGGTTGGAGTTGCCTTGAGCCATGCGTCGAGGGTGTTTTGCAGGACGAGCATCTCGTCGTCCGTGCCGACGCTGATGCGGAGGAAGGAGGCGGTCAAGGCGTGGCTCGCGAAGTAGCGGACCAACACCTTGCGCGCGAAAAGGAAATCGTAAGCGGATTTCGCGACGGCCGGACCGGATTCGCCGCGCGCGTTTTTCGGCTCCGTGAAGATGAAATTCGCCTGCGAGCGATAGGTGAACCAGCCGCGGCGGTCGAAGTTCGCGAGCGCCGCGTCGCGCGTCGCGACGACCTTCGCCGTCACGCCCGCGTAGTAATCGGGATCCTCGATCGCCGCGAGGGCGGCCGCCTGCGAGAGCCGGCTGACGTTGTAGCTGTCGCGAACGCGATCCAGAAGCTCGATCACCTGTGGGTGCGCGAGCGCGTAACCGACGCGGATGCCGGCGAGCGCGTGTGCCTTCGACAGCGTGCGCACGATCACGAGGCGCGGATAATGCGCGAGCAGCGCGACGGCGCTCTCCGTCGCAAACGGCGCATAGGCTTCGTCGACCATCAGCAGCCCGTCGAAACGCTGCAGGATCTCCTCAAGTTCCGCGTTCGGGAACGCGACGCCTGTCGGCGCGTTGGGCGAGGTCAGGAAAAACGCGCGCGCCTTCGATCCGGCGATGCGCTCAATCGGCAGCTTCATCGAACGGTCGAACTCTACGACCGTGCTGCGGCCGTCCTGGATCGCGACGAGCACCGGATAGAGCGAGTAGCTGGGAAAGGTGAACCCGGCGACGGCATCCGCGATCGGCGTTCTTTGCCCTCCTTGTGCGACGCGGTCTCCCGCTCCCGCGCTACAAAACGTCCGCACGAGCAGATTCAAAATATCGTCGGAGCCGTTGCCGATGATCACGTTTTCCTCGCGCAGTCCGTGCAGCTTCGCGACGGCGGCACGCAGCGGAGCGCTTTTCGGATTCGGATAAAGTCGCAGGGACGCGCCGTCGGCGCCGAGCTCGCGGCGGATCGCTTCGGCGACGCGCGGACTCGGCGGATAAGGACATTCGTTGGTGTTGAGCTTCACCCAGCCCGCTTCGGTCGGCTGAAGACCGGGCGTGTAGGCGTGAAGTTTCGCAACGTGTGGGAGAGCGAGGGACGGGAGATCGGGCATACGTGGCGGCTTTCGAGGCCGCGAAACGAAAGCTTCGCAGAACTTGGGCCGCGGCGTAAAGCCGCACCTATTCGACGCGAATCCGTGCCGAGCGGCCGTGGGCGTCGAGCTGCTCCATCGCCGCAAACGCCGCCACGACGGGCTCGGCTTTCTTGATGCTCTTGCGGTCGTAACGAACGATGCTGGTGCGGCGGAGAAAATCCGCCACGCGCATGCCGCTGAAGAAACGTCCCGCGCGCCCCGTCGGCAGCACGTGACTCGGACCGGCCGTGAAGTCGCCCAGCGCCGTCGGCGTGTCGTTGCCGATCAGGATCGCGCCCGCGGTGGTGATGTTCTTCGTCAGCGTCCGCGCGGCGCTGTCGGAGACGAGCAGCTCGAGATGTTCGGGTGCCACGTAGTTCGCGACCTCCGCCGCTTGTGCGAGGGTCTTGACCTCGATGGCGAGAAATCCGTCCTGCAGCACGCGGCGCGTCTTCTCGAGGCGCGAAAGCGTGAGAAGTTGTTCGCCCACCTGCTGCACGATCGCTTCGAGGATCTTGGCGGACGTCGCGACGAGATAGATCTTTTCGCGTCCGGAGCCGTGTTCGGCTTGGGCGAGCAGATCCGCCGCCGCATAGTCGGCGCGGGCGGTGTCGTCAGCGATCACCATGACCTCGCTCGGGCCGGGCAAACCCGCGACGCCGACGACGCCGAACACCTGTCGCATCGCTTCGCACGTGTAGGCGTTGCCCGGACCAAAGATTTTATCGACCGGCCGAATCGTCGCCGTGCCGTAGGCCATCGCGCCGACAGCCTGCACGCCACCGACGCGGTAAACTTCATCGATGCCGAGAAAGTGCAGCGCCGCGAGCAGGCCGTCGGCGATCTTGCCTTCCGAGTTGCACGGCGTGAACACCGCGATCTCGGGACAGCCGGCGATCTTTGCGAGCGTCACCGTCATCAACACGGTCGAAACCAGCGGCACCTGGCCGCCTGGAACGTAGAGGCCGACACGTTGCAACGGGTCGAACTTTTCGCCGACCTGTGCGCCGTGCGGATTCTTGGCGGTCCAGCCCTTCGGGAGGCCGCGACGATTGTAGGCGACGATGTTTTCGTGCGCGGCGGCGATGGCTTTCCGCTCCGCGGCGGGCAGGCGTTTCGCGGCGGCTTCGAGTTCCGTGGGCTTCACGCGCAGATCGCGGGCGCGAAGCTTGGCGCCGTCGAACTTCGCCGCGTAATACACGACGGCTTCGTCGCCGCGCTCACGCACGTCGGCGAGGATCGCCGTCACCGCATCGGTGATCTCGCGCGGCACGGAAGCGGTGCGGCAGAAGGCAGCGAGATCGGCTTGGAAGGACTTGGCGGCGTGATGAAGCGTGCGCACGGATCTACAAGAAAAGCGAAAAGTCGGGCTGGAGGAAAGGTGGAGCGATTACTTCAGCGTGGGCAGCGGCACGGCGAAGAGGCTTGCCGGGAAGGATTCGTTGACGGTGATCGTTTCGAAATCGATCCGCCGCTCGACCTTCTCGCCGCTGGCGAGGACCTGCGTGATGAAGATGGTCTTCGGAAAACGAATTCCCCCGGCGACGATCTCGCCCTCTTCGCGCACGTTGTTCTGTTCGTCGCCCGTGAAAACGAGCTCGCCGGTGTCGGCGTTGAAGTAGCGGTAGTAGATGAGCGTCGGCGTGTGGGAAAACGCGATTTTGCGGCAAACGACACCGTTCATCGTCACGCTGCCCTGATCCTCGACGGAGCCGCCGATCTTCTCGATACCGCGGAAGAAATACAGGTTTTGCCAGACATCCGCGCGGAGCTGCCGGATCTGTTCGACGCCGAGCTGCTGCTGTTGCCAGTTGGTCGGATCGTTCGCGGCGGTCGTGCGTTTCCACGCTTCGTAACCGTCGAGCGCGCTCACCTCGATCACGTCGGGCATCGTGATCACGATGCGCTGCTGCGAAGGTTTCTGCAGGATGATCTCGATTTTGCTGCGGGTCTCCTCGCCGGGCTTTCCGGGTGTCGGGCTGATGAGCGTGCCGACGTAATGGATGGAACGCACCGCATCGAGCGTCGCATCGGGTGCGAGCCGCGCCCGGGCTTTCGCGATGATGGCCGGTTCGGCGGCGAGCGCGGCGGTCACGAAGAACAGCAGACCGCCAAGGGCTGCGAGCCGGCGAAAGGAGGGCAAAATCATGGCAGCGACCTTGAACAAATTTGGGCCGTGAGGGAAGCCCGGCGAAGCGCGCCCGGCGCGATCGTTTCGGGACGATCGCGCGGGATCATTCCCACTCGATCGTCGCGGGCGGCTTCGAGCTGATGTCGAGGACGACGCGGCTGACGCCACGCACCTCGTTGGTGATCCGACTCGAGATGCGCTGCAAGATGTCGTGCGGGACCTTCGCCCAGTCGGCCGTCATGGCGTCGACGCTTTCCACGATGCGCAGCGCGATCACGTAGTCGTAGGTGCGTTCGTCGCCGAACACGCCCACGGTGCGCACCGGCAGGAAAACGCAGAACGACTGCCACACCTTGTAGTAGAGACCCGACGTCATCATCTCGTCGTGCAGCACCGCGTCAGCGTTGCGCAAGATCTCGAGATTCTGGGCGGTGATCTCGCCCATCACGCGCACGCCGAGACCCGGGCCGGGGAACGGCTGGCGCCAGACGACTTCCTTCGGCAGACCCAGCGCCGAACCGACTTTGCGCACCTCGTCCTTGAACAACTCGCGCAGCGGCTCGATGAGCTTGAGCTTCATGCGCTCGGGCAGGCCGCCGACATTGTGGTGCGTTTTGATCAACGAGGCGGGATTGTTGCCGATCGAAACGCTCTCGATCACGTCGGGATACAGCGTGCCCTGCGCGAGGAACTCGGCGCTGCCCTTGATCGATTTCAACGATTTCTCGAAAACCTCGACGAACGTGCGGCCGATGATCTTGCGCTTCTGTTCGGGCTCCGTGATGCCCTTCAGGCGTTTGAGAAACAGCTTCGACGCATCGACGACGCGCAGGTCGATGTGGAAGTGTTTCGCGTAAAGCTTTTCGACATACTCGCGCTCGCCTTTGCGGATGAGGCCGTTGTCGACGAAAATGCAGGTGAGCTGCTTGCCGATGGCCTTGTGCAGCAGCGCAGCCGCCACGGACGAGTCGACGCCGCCGGAAAGTCCGAGGATCACGCGCGACTTGCCGACCTTCGCGCGGATGTCGGCGACCGCGTGCGCGATGAAGTCCTTCGTCGTCCACTCCTGTTTCGCACCGCAGACGTTGACGAGGAAGTTGCGGATCATGTCCACGCCGCGCTCGGTATGGAAAACCTCCGGGTGAAACTGGATTCCGTAAAAGCGGCGCTTCGCGTCCTCGATGCCCGAGTAAGGCGAGTTGTCCGAAATCGCGGTCGCGACGAAGCCGGGCGGCAGTTTGGCGAGCTTGTCGCCGTGGGAGTTCCAGATGCGCAGCTTGCGCGGCAGACCGGCGAAGAGCTTGCCGGGACGCTTGATCGTGAGGTGACCGTGACCGTATTCGCGGGCCTTGCTGTGCTCGACCTTGCCACCGAGGAAGTGCCCCATCAGCTGCACGCCGTAACAGATGCCGAGGATCGGCACGCCCATTTCGAAAATCGACGGATCCGGATGCGGCGCGTTCTTCGAGTAAACGCTCTGCGGGCCGCCGGAAAGGATGATGCCGACCACGCCTTCCTCGCGCAACTTGGCCGCGGGCGTCGCGAAGTGGAAAATCTTCGAGTAAACCTGACACTCGCGAATGCGGCGCGCGATGACCTGCGTGAGCTGAGAACCGAAGTCCAGGACGGCGATGGTTTGTGGCATGTGCGAGGTGGGAAACGGAAAACACAACGCAAGCGACCGAGTGGGAGCAAGCGCGTTTCTCTCCCGGGCCCGGTGGGCGGCGACCCGCCGGCGAACCTGATCGGCAAAACGCTGACTGTGAGGCCATGCACCGTCTTCTGGCGCTTTGGATCCGGCTGAGGTCCAGCCTCTGGTTTCTTCCTTCGGTCATCGTCTTGTTCGCGGTGGTGCTCGGACTTTTCCTTTCCGCGGTGGGCAACTTCATCCCCATGCTCGCCCAAGACGAGTTGCCCGTCTTATTCGGATTTGGCGCGGAAGGCTCGCGGGCGATGCTCTCCGCAATTGCGACGTCGATGATCACGGTCGCCGGCGTCGCGTTCTCGATCACGATCGTCGCGCTGTCGCTGGCGTCCCAGCAATACTCGCCGCGTGTGTTGCGCCACTTCATGCGCGATCAGGGCAATCAGACCGTGCTCGGCGTCTTTGTCGGCGTCTTCGCCTACTGTCTCGTCGTTCTCCCCTCGATCCGCGGCGGCGACCATGCCTCGCATGTGCCGGCGCTGGCTGTGCTCGTGGGCGTGGTGCTGGCGCTCTGCGGCGTCACCTGCCTGATCTACTTCATTCACCATGTCGCGACTGCCATTCAGGCGTCCGCCATCCTCACCGCCGTGGCGACGGAAACGCATGCGGCGATCGCCTTGCTGTTTCCCGAGACCCTCGGCCGCGAAGCCGGCGCGCCCCCGTGCGATCTCAACGATCTTCACTGGCATCCGATCGCCTCGCCCGCGACCGGCTACTTGCAGATGGTCGACGAAACGACGCTCCTGCGCTGGGCCAACGAGACGGACTGCGTGCTGCGCATGGAGGGGCGCGTGGGCGATTTCATTTTGCGCGGCGCGCCGCTCGTCTCCGCCAGCCGTTCGCTCGAAAATAACGCCGACGCCACCGCGGCGATTGCGACGACCTTCGCGATCGATCGCACCCGCTCGATCGAACAGGACGCGAGCTTTGGGCTGCGCCAGATCGTCGATGTCGCCCTGCGCGCGCTTTCGCCGTCGTTGAACGACACCACCACGGCAGTGCTGTGCATCAATCATCTCGCCGATCTGCTGCGGCACCCCGCCGCCCGGCAGCCGGAATGGCCCTATCGCGTGCAAGACGGCAAACTACGAGTCATCGCCCAGCGCGCGGAATTCGACCACATGGTCGGGTTGGCCTTCGATCAGATCCGCGAGAGCGGAACGAACAATGTGGTCGTGCTCGACCGCCTGCTGTGGGCGATCGCGCAGATCGAGGAACGCACCACCCTGCCCGCTCGCCGGGAAACGCTGAGTCGGGCCGCGCTCGCCGTCGGCGCCACCGCTGAGCGCACCCTGGCTGATCCCGCTGCGCGCGCGACCACCGCGCGAGCTGCCGCGGATCTGGCGCGCCGATGTCAGCGGCCGGGCGTGGCGTGAGCCCGTTCTAGCGGTTCGGCGTTTGCCCCTCGAAACCGCCGCGCAACGCCTGCACGAAGGCGTTGCGGAAAAGCGTCACGATCGTCGACCAGATATCGACCTGGTTGTCTTCGAAGTTTCCCGAGAACGGTGCCTTCGTCGCGACCTGATTCTTCTCGTCGTTCTCAAACACGGACGCGACGACAGTCACGACCTTCTTGGCGAGGAGTTCAGCGGCATTTTTGTCCTTGTCCGACGCGGTGCGAAAATCGAGGTCATGCACCAGCGGCTTGATGTAGCCGTTGTAACCACCGCCTTCGGCCTCGACCTCCATATACATTTCGAACGTGCCGCGCGAAACGTCGGCGTTCGCGTAGGCGAGCAGGAAGCTGTTGAACGGCGGCAGTTGCAGATCGCGGATTTCCATCCGGCCTTTCAACCGCGGCTGCTCCGCCAAAGGGTCCAGCTGCACGGCAAGCGAGAGCCGGCCGTCGCCCGTCGTGACGCCCGTGAGTTCGAGTTTGGCGGGCAACGGATCGCCATTCGCCTTCGGCCGATTCTGGATATCCGTCGCCAGGATGCGGAGATCGCGAATCCCCACGTCGACCTTCGGGTCGTGCGTTTCGTCCACGAAGCGGAAGGCGGCGTTCCTGACTTCGACTCGCGTGAGCTCCATCGGAAACGCCTCGCGCAACCCATCCTGCCAGCGCGCAACGTCGTCGGTCTTCTCCGCGACTTCCTGCTTCGCCTCCTCCGCGGCGTCCGCGGGACCATTGAACCGCCGGTGTTTCACCGCGTCGAATTCCGCTCCATCGATCAACACGCGGCCGCCCAGCTTCCCCGAAAACAGCGCGGCCGGCGCGACGGTGAGTGACGCCTGGCGCACAAACGCAAGTGGCGGATCCTGATCCCGACCGCGGGCCCGCAGCACGAAATTCCGCACGTTCACCGTGCCGCGCCACACGGAGAGATCGACGCTCTCGACTCTCCCGACGAAGCCTTCGAGCGCGCCGAGCTTCCGATTCACGATGGAGGTGGCGATCGGAGAACCGACAAAACGGATCGCGAGCAGCAGCAACAGCACAATCGCGAGGCCCACCAGCCACGGCCGACTGCGGCGATGCGATCGCGCTGCGCCCGCACGCGAACCGGCCGTCGTGCGACGCCGGCTTGGAAAGGACAGCGTGTGCAGATTCATGAGGAGCGCCGACGCTTGCGGAATGCCAACCGTGGAAGTGCCGCCAGCGCAGTCGACTGAATCGCTCCGGCGCCCATCGCGTCCGGCAAGGTGCACGTCTGATCGGAGCAAAAAGCGCAAACTGCACGGCGGCGAAAACGCCGCCGGCGGAACTTCCTCCACGCGCGCTGAGGGGAAAGCGAGTCACGACAGCGCCGTCGCTCTGCGCTAGGTTGCCGGATGAAACCGTCTCATTCGACCTCGAAGAACAAGATCAACGTGCCCCGCGACGCCGACCTCGATACCACGGAGCGCAGCCGTCGCGATGTCATGCCTTCTCCGGATACAGTGAACATCCGCGATGAAGATTACCCGTCGGAGAACAAGCCTCTCGCGGGCGATTCGTCTGCCGCGCGCGCGCTGCATCAACGCCCATCGCCCGCTCACGACCAACTGCGTGCCGGCTCTGCCGGCGATGCCGCTCATCCCTCCAGGACCGGCATCATGAATCCCGCGCTCCCGCCGCGGGCAAAAACGAAATAGGCGCGCGTAGCCGCGCGCCTAATTCCAAGCGGTCTCTGCTGCTCGCGGCTCGTTGCCGAATCGCGAGTCGAGCAAAGCCGACGCCCTTACTTCTTCTTCTTGGCAGCCGTCTTCTTCTTCGGAGCGCTCTTCTTGGCAGACTTCGATGCTTTCTTAGCCATTTGGTTTTTCCTTTTTTTTGTGGGGTTTGTGTCGGCAACACACACGAGGCGTGTCGCCAGCTCCAAATTGGCGTGGTGAACGGCGTTTTGTAAACTGTAGACCGCTGGCCAACTGGATAATTTTTTCCACACGCTCATTTCGCATCGCGCATCGCGATGCGCGAAAGACGCGCGTTGAAACGCGATCAAGCATGAAGTCGCGACGGAATTTTCTCCACGCGCGCTTCCGCCTTCGCCCCAAAGACGCCGTGCCGCCGCACGAGTAAATTCACTCGTTCGCTCGCTCACTGCATCTCCAACCCACAACCGAATTCACCTATGGAATCGCTCGAAAATCTACACGATCTCTTCATCCACGAACTCCGCGATCTCTACGACGCGGAGAAACAACTCGCGCAGGCACTCCCGTTGATGGCGCAGGCCGCGAACGCGTCCGAACTTCGCGACGGCTTCAAGACTCACCTCGAGGAAACGAAGGAGCACGCGCGCCGGCTCGAGCAAATCTTCAAGGGCCTCGGCACCTCGCCCGAAGGAAAATCGTGCAAGGCGATGGCCGGGTTGATCGCCGAGGCGAAGGAAACGCTCGATGAAGATGCCGACCCGGCGGTGCTCGACGCGGCGCTGATCGTCGCCGCGCAAAAGGTCGAGCACTACGAAATCGCCGGCTATGGCAGCGTGTCGACATTCGCGCGCGTGCTGAACTACGACGATGCCGCGAAGCTGCTGAAGCAGACGATCGCCGAGGAAGAAATGACCGACAAGAAGCTCACGCATCTCGCCAGCCGCTTGAATCAGAAAGCGGAGACGGCCGATCAGGCCTCGAGCTGAGCGCGGCGTGCAGCCATCGTTGGCACGGACTGCCATCCGACCCCGCGGGCGTTGACCCCGCGGGGTTTTTGCATGCCTTTGCCGCATGCCCGGTCCGCGCGCCCGTCTCGTTTCCGCCGGCGCAATTGTCGCGGCGGTGATCGTGTTGCCCGCAGTGGGCGCGACGCTGGCCGGAAGAAGCTTGGGCGCGCTGCTGCAGTTTCCGCCGCGGTTAGGGCTGCCGCCGGGCTACGTCCGGTTCTCCTGGATCGCCGTGGCGCTGGTGCTGGCACCGCTGCTCGCTGTCTCCATTTCCTGGATTCGCACGCGTTCGCCGCGCATCGCGCGGGCGCGGGCGTCCGCAGTGTCGCCCAAGGCGTGGCCGGTGTGGGGCTCGGCGGCAGTCGCATGGATTCTGCTGTGGTGGCTGCTGGCGTGGACGCGATTCGACTGGTTCGCTCCGCTGCAACGGTTCACGTTTTTTCCGCTCTGGCTCGGCTACATCGCAGTCGTGAACGCCCTCACGCTGAGGCGCACCGGCTCGTGTCTGCTGCTCGCGCGGCCACGCTACGTCGCGCTGCTGTTCGGAATGAGCGCGGTTTTTTGGTGGCTGTTCGAATGGCTGAACCGGTTCGCGCTGAACTGGCATTATCTCGGCGTGCAGGACTTGGGCTCAGCCGGCTATGTCGCGCAGGCCTCGCTGTGTTTCTCGACCGTGCTCCCTGCGGTCGCGACCACGCGCGAATGGGTCGGCTCATTTCCAGAATTCGCTACGCGAGCCGCCGCCGGACCGCGCTGGTCGTGGCTCGCGCGCCCGGCGACCGGAGGGTGGCTGGCAGCGGGCGGCTGCGGCGCGCTGCTGGGTGTGGGTTTCGCGCCGCAGTGGCTCTACCCGGCTCTGTGGCTGGCGCCGCTGGCGTTGATGTTCGGCGCGGGCCTGTGGTGGCATCAGGAGGGGTTGTGGTCGGAGATCGCGCGAGGCGATTGGCAAGTGGCGGCGAGCTGGATGACTGCCGCGCTCATCTGCGGTTTTTTCTGGGAGATGTGGAACGTCGGGAGCGCGGCGAAATGGATCTACACGGTGCCGTTCGTGCAGCGCTGGCACGTGTTCGAGATGCCGGTGCTCGGCTACGCCGGCTATCTTCCCTTTGGGTGGGAATGCGCGTGCGTCGTGTGGCTGCTGGAAGGCGGCCGGCAGTCTATGCGTTTCGCTCCAGTTCGCGTCGGCTGACAAGGTAAGACGCGAACCAGCACACCTGCGCCCACGCCACTCCGGCGGCCCACCCCGCCACGACATCGCTCGGATAATGCACGCCAAGGAACACGCGGCTGACGCCCACCAGCGCGCTGATCACGAGTGCGGCGCCGACGATGAGCGTTTTCTCGCGCCGGCGCTCGACCAGGCGCGTGAGCAGCACGGCGAGCGTCAGGTAAATCGTCGCTGACGACATGGCGTGTCCACTCGGAAAGCTCCACGACTCGATCTCGATCAGACGCAGCGATTCGTCGGGCCGGGCGCGGCTGAACGCGCTTTTCAGGGTGTGATTGATCGCCAGACCGCCGAACGAGGCCGCGAGAAGAATCAGCGCCGCCACGCGGCGGCGCGTGAACAGGAGAAAGGCAGTCACGAGTAAAACGAAGAAGCTGAGCACGGCCACGCTGCCGAGTCCGGTAACATCGCGGGCGACCTCCGCCAGCCAATGCGGCCCGATGGGATGCGGCGGTTCGCCCGTGCGCAACGCGAGCATGACCTGCTTCTCCCATTGCAGATGCTCCTGCTCCCGCACTTCGTCCGCGACAAAGCCAAACACCCAGCACGCGAAGAGAAACACCGCGGCGTTGCAGAGCAGCAGCGGCTTGACCCGGCGAATGCGTCCGAGCCAGGCACGTGCGCGCGACGGATTCCGACCGGGATCTGCAGATCGCGCTTCCGAGTTCACGGCCGCACCGTGGCGGGAATTCCGCGAGACGCAACGGCGTCGCCTCCGGAGGGAGATCGCCGCGCCCCCTCGACCGTCCACCGGTTCAGAACTTCAGTCGCGTATTCTCGTGACCACAGCGCGGGCACTTCGCGAGCTCGGTGCCGACCTTCGCGGTATAAAGTTCGTCGCAGCGAATGCAGTGAAAGGTCGTCTTGCGCCGCTCCTGCTCGAAGGTCCGGTGATCGCGGCGGTCATACCAGAGCCACAGGCCGAGGAACACGAGGGCGACCAGCGTGCAGTAGAAGATGACGGCGGTGGTGAGATCGAGCATGACGCGAACCCGTTCAGCGTGGCAGAACTGTTGGCTCCGTGCGAAGCGCAGAATCCAGCGGGGCAGCGTCTGGCCTGAGCCGATCGCCGCCACGGAGAAAAAGAAAACGCGCCGACGGCGAGTCGGCGCGTTGAGGAAAGCGAGAGGAGAACAAAGCCGGCGGACTCGCCGGCTCCGTCTTATTTCTGCTCGGCGGCCGGAGCGGCCTCGGTCGTTGCGGCAGCGGCGGCTTCGGCGGCAGGCGTGGCTTTCGCCTTCTTGCCCTTGCCCTTGGACTTGGAGGCCTTCTTGCCCTTGGACTTCTTGTAGCCCTGGTCGTCGGCCTTCACGAACTCGATCAGCGCCATCTCGGCGGCGTCGCCAAGACGCTGCTGGCCGAGCTTGTAGATCCGGGTATAGCCACCGTTGCGATCCGCGAACTCCTTGTAGGTTTCGTTGAACAGCTTGGTGACGGCGGTCTCGTCGCGGACGTCCGACAGCGCGAGACGGCGCAGGTGGAGCGCGTCCTTCTTCTCGGTCTTGGCCGCGGCCTTCTTGGCCTTGGTGATGACCTTCTCGATGAACGGACGCAGGGCCTTCGCCTTCGTCAGCGTGGTTTGGATACGGCCGTGCGTGATGAGCGCGGCGGCGAGGTTGGAGAGCATCGCGCGGCGATGCTCGACGGTGACGCCGAGGGAGGCGCGGTGTTTGTTGTGACGCATTGTGGTTTTGGTTTAGGCGTCTCCCGATCGGCGATCCGGTCGCAGCGTGAAGCGGCAGCGGACGGCGCGAGAGACGAAAGTGGTAGCGAGTAGTGGGTAGTGAGTAGCGAGTAGAACGGAGTGCGGGCCGCGAGATGCTCGCTACCCGCTACCCACTACTCGCTACTTCCGGGTCACCCTTCCTTCTTCGTGTCGAGGAGGCGCTCGTCGAACTTCATGCCGAGCGAGAGGCCCAGCGCTTCGAGCTTTTCCTTGATCTCGTTGAGGGATTTTTTGCCGAAGTTCCGATACTTAAGCATCTCCTGCTCGGTCTTCATCGCGAGCTCGCCGACGGTGGTGATGTTCGCGTTGTTCAAGCAGTTCGCGGCGCGGACGGAGAGCTCGATCTCGTTGACCGACATGTTGAGGAGCTTGCGGAGCTTGTTCTGCTCCTCGCTGACCTCGGACTGCTGGTTCTCGAATTCGTAGGTCTCTTCGCTGACGCGGTCGAAAACGTCGAGGTGGTGCTTGAGAATCGAGGCGGCCTGCTTGAGGGCATCGTCCGGCGTGATGCGGCCGTCGGTCCAGACTTCGAGGACGAGCTTGTCGTAATCGGTGATCTGGCCGACGCGGGTCGCTTCGACGGCGTATTTGACCAGGCGGACGGGCGAGAAGAGCGAATCGATCGGGATGACGCCGATGGCCTGGTCTTCCTTCTTGTTCGCCTCACCGGGATAATAGCCGCGGCCGGTCTTGATCTCGACCTCGGCGTCGAACGTCTTGCGCGTGTCGAGCGTGCAGATGACCTGGTCGGGGTTGACGATCGAGATGTTCGGATCCGCCTGGATATCGGCGGCGGTGACGACGCCGTTCTTGTTGGCGCGGATCGCGAGGGTGATCGGCTCGCGCTTCTGGGAAACGATGAGGACCTTCTTGAGGTTCAGCACGATGTCGGTGACGTCTTCGACGACGCCGTCGATCGACTGGAACTCATGATTCACGCCGTCGATCTTGATCGAAGAAATGGCGGCACCCTCGATGGAGCTGAGCAGAACGCGACGGAGAGAGTTACCGATGGTATGACCGTAGCCGGCCTCGAAAGGCTCAGCGATGAACTTGGCGTAGGTCGGCGTTGCGCCTTCCTCGACCTTCGTGAGTTTGGACGGGAGTTCGAACTTTCCGAGACGTTTGGGCATGGCAGGTAAATACTACGTGTAAGAGTAAGATGTAACGTTTAAAGCCGCAGCGAGAGGCGGAGGCGGCTCGCTACGGCTTCAACATATAACAGCGCCGGGATGCGCTTAGAAGCGCGAGTAGAACTCGACGATGAGCTGCTCGTTGATGCCCTGCTCCATCTCGTCACGGTTCGGCAGGCGGTTGACCGTGGCCTTGAACGTTTCGGCGTTCATGCTGAGCCAGCCGGGGACGTTGCGGATGCGATTCTCCTCGAGGTTGCGGGTCGCGAGCTGGCGGGAGGCCGCGGCATTGCGGACTTCGATCTCGTCGCCGGCCTGCACGTTGTAGGAGGCGATGTCGACCTTGTGACCGTTCACGCGGATGTGGCCGTGGTTGACGAACTGACGGGCCGCGGCGCGGGTCTTCGCGAGGCCGAGGAGATAAACGACGCTGTCGAGACGGGTCTCGAGCAGCTGCAGGAAGCGCTCGCCGGTGACGCCGCGTTCGCTCTTGGCGATCTCGAAGAGACGGCGGAACTGCCGCTCGAGCAGGCCGTAAATGTAGCGGAGCTTCTGCTTCTCGTTCAGACCGAGAGCGTATTCGGAGACCTTGCGGCGAAGCTTGGGACCGTGTTGGCCGGGCGGGTAGCTGCGGCGTTCGAAGGCCTTGCCCGAGCCCAGGAAGTGCTGGCCGAAGCGGCGGCTGAGGCGGGTGGTAGGTCCGGTATAACGAGCCATGTTCTGTTAATTTGAAATTTGAGATTTGAGATTTGAAATCGCGTGCGGCGCACGCTCAGACGCGGCGGCGTTTGCGCGGGCGGCAGCCGTTGTGCGGCACCGGGGTCACGTCGATGATCGAAGTGATCTCAAGGCCGATCGCCTGAAGCGCGCGAACGGCGGAATCGCGACCGAGGCCCGGACCGGAGACGCGAATGACGACATCCTTCAAACCGTGCGACATGGCGTTGCGGGCGGCGTCCTGCGCGACGACCTGGGCGGCGTAAGCGGTCGATTTGCGCGAGCCGCGGAAGTTGCATTTGCCGGCGCTCGACCAAGCGATGACCTGGCCCTTCTGGTCGGTGATCGAGACGATCGTGTTATTGAACGAAGCCAGCACGTTGGCGACGCCGGACGTGACGTTCTTCGAGCCCTTCGCCTTGCGAACCTTGATGACGCCGAGCTCTTCCTTCAGGAGATCCTCAGCCGTGGGCTGCTTGGCCACACCGCCGATGAGCTCGACGGGCTTTTCGGCGGCAGCGGGAGCGGCGGCAGGGGCCGCCGCGCCTTCGGCGGCGGGCTTGGCCGTCTTGGCCTTCTTCTCGGCGGGCGCAGCGGCGGCACCTTCAACAGGGGCGGTCGCGGCTTTGACGGGCTTTTCTTTCTTCGGAGCGGATTTTTCTTCGGCCATGACGGGGGGAGATTATTCTTTGGCTTTCGTGACGCCGACGGTGCGACGCGGGCCCTTGCGGGTGCGGGCGTTGGTGCTGGTGCGCTGGCCGCGGACCGGCAGGCTGCGGCGGTGGCGCACGCCACGGTAGCAGTTGATCGCCTGGAGGCGCTTCAGATTGCCCGTGATTTCGCGGCGAAGGTCGCCCTCGAGCACCCACTTGTGCTCGCCGATCAGGTGAAGGATCTTGTTGAGTTGTTCCTCCGTGAGATCCTGCGCGCGCATGTCGGGGTTGAGCCCGGCTTCCTTCACGAGGAGGTCGGCACGGGTGGGCCCGATGCCGTTGATATAACGGAGGGAATACGCGACTTTCTTTTTCGCGGGGATTTCTACACCGAGGAGACGAGGCATGTTTTAGTGGTTAGTTGAGAGTTAACGAGAGAATGAAATTCAGGAGACGACGCGCGGCCGCGTGAGGATTTCGGGGCCGTGCTCCGTGGTGAGCACCGTGTGCTCGAAGTGCGCGGACGGGGAGCCGTCCGCCGTCACGCACGTCCATCCATCGCTGAGGATCTTGGTCTTCGATCCGCCAAGATTGACCATCGGCTCGATCGCGAGGGTCATGCCGGGCTTGATCCTCGCGCCGGTGCCTTTGCGACCGAAGTTCGGGATTTCCGGCGGTTCGTGCATCGCGACGCCGACCCCGTGGCCGACCATCTCGCGCACGACGCTGAAGCCGTGCGATTCGACGTAGTGCTGGATCGCCGCGGAGATGTCGCCGATGCGATTGCCGACCTGCGCCTGCTGGATGCCGAGGTCGAGGGCCTCGCGGCTGACCGTGAGCAGTTTTTGGATACCGGGCTGGACGTTGCCGACCGGCAGGGTGAAGGCGTTGTCGCCGACATAGCCATCGTGCCAGACGACGATGTCGAGGGAGACGAGATCGCCGTCGCGCAGGATCCGTCGAAAGGACGGGATGCCGTGAACGACTTCGTCGTTCACCGAGATGCAGGTGTGGGCGGGATAACGGCGCGAACCGTGTTGATAGCCGTAACAGGCGCTGCGAGCTCCGAGGCGCGCGATCCAATCGCGACCGGCCTCTTCCAAGTCTTGGGTGGTGATGCCCGGCCGGACCAGGGGCTTGAGTTGTTCAAGCACCGTGGCCGCGATCGCACAGGCCTCGCGCATTTTCGCAATCCCCTCCTTAGATTTGATAGGGATCGTCATGCCGCGAGTTCCCCGGCTTCGAGGAGAAGACCGAGGGTCTGGTAGTGTCGGACTACCGGCTCGCTGGAGCCGGGACCGGCGATGACGCCATCGAGACTTTCGTCGCGGGCATCGAGCCATTCGTCGAACACTTTTGCTTGGAGCAGCGTAGCCGGGAATTCCTTCAGGAGGAACCCCGCATCAGGTTTGCGCGTGAAGAACCACTTTCGCAACGAGGCGAGCGTGGCTGCTTCCTCCGCCGCGGCCGAAGCCGGGCGGCGCGAAATCTCCGACCGCAGTATGGCGGGAGAGACGTGCTCTAGATTCAAAGAACGAAGCCGGCTCATCAGGTTTTCGGTTTGAAAATCGGATGAACCGAGGAAGAGGAGCTTGGCCTTGGCGCGAGCGCCGGAGAAAGCCAAGAGGTCGTTGATGGCGGCCATCGCGACCCGAGTAAAGAACTAAAGTGCGAACTTCTGGATCGCCCAGGCGACGATGCCCACGAGGAAGATCGCCGTCACGGGGATGCCGAGTTTCACGAGCGCTTCCGAGCTTACGGCATCGCCTGTCGCACCTGCCGGCGCGGAGCTGCGGGCGCGAATACGCCCCTTCTTGAGGAAGCCGTCGTAGTGCCGCTGCAGGAGGAACGTCTCCACCTGACGCATCGTGTCGAGGACCACACCGACGGTGATCAGCATGCCGGTGCCGCCGAAGAAAATCGCGATACGTTGCGGGACATTCAGCTCGAAGAGCAGCACGTCCGGCATGACCGCGATGATGGTCAGGAACACCGCGCCCGCGAGGGTCAGGCGGGTCATGATGAAATCCAGGAACTGTGCCGTGGGCTGGCCGGGTCGAACGCCGGGCACGTAGCCGCCGTATTTCTTCAGATCGTCGGCGATCTGGATCGGCTTGAACATCACGGAAACCCAGAAGTAGCTGAAGAACATGATCAGCACCGTGTAGATCAGATAGTAGCTCCAGTGACCGCGAAGGAGGTTTTCGGAGAACTCGATCAGGAACTTGATGTTAAACGCCGCGCCCAACTGGGAAAAGATCTGCTGCGGGAAAAGCAGGATGGCGCTGGCAAAAATCACGGGCATGACGCCCGAATAGTTCACCTTGAGCGGCAGGAAGGAGCTCTGGCCGCCCATGACCTTGTTGCCCACCACGCGCTTCGCATACTGCACCGGGATCTTCCGCTGACCCTGGACGACCATGACGATGCCCATGACGACCAGAATGAAGAGCGCGATCATGATCACCGCCTGCGGGAGGCCGAGATTCGGACCGGTGCCCACGGGCCGGAAGAACAGCTGATAGGTCTGAGCCGCCGCACCGGGGATGTCGGCAAGAATGCCGACCGTGATCAGAAGCGAGACGCCGTTGCCGATGCCGCGCTGCGTGATCTGCTCGCCCAGCCACATCAAAAGCAGCGTGCCGGCCGTCATGAAGATGACGGACGTGATCAGAAAACTGACTTTGCTGACGATAACGATGCTGCCGTAGGTGTTGAGGTCGTAGCCGGGGAACAGCCGCCCGGGATTCTCCAATGCAAGAATAAGCAGCGTGCCCTGTACAAGACAGATGAGCACCGTCGCATAACGCGTATATTGGGTCAGCTTCTGCCGCCCGACGTCGCCTTCCTGCTGCAACCGGCTGAGCGCCGGCACGACCGCCGTCATCAACTGAAAGATAATCGACGCGCTGATATAAGGCATGATGCCCAGGGCGCAGATCGCGCCCTTCACGAGCGCACCGCCGGTGAACATGTTATACAGGCCCACCAAGGCGCCGCCGCCGCTGGCCGTCTGATCGGCGAAGAAGTTCTGCAGCGGGTGCGGATCGATGCCGGGGAGCGGGATGTGCGCACCGACGCGGGCCACGAAGAGCAACGCCAGAGTATAAAAGATCCGCGAGCGCAGCTCAGGGATCTTCAGTGAGTTCGTGAAGGCGGAAAACATGGAGAAGGTCGATTGTCGATTCCCGGCTTTCGGTTCGTCAAACCAGATTCAGGCGCCGCCCGAACCGAGGATCGGAAATCGAAAACCCATAAGGGCCGATCAGGCCGTGATCGCCTGGCCGCCGGCTTTCTCGATCTTGGCCTTGGCGGATTCGGAAAACTTCGCCGCCGTGACCTTGAGGGCGCGGTTGATTTCACCGTCGCCAAGAATCTTCACGCTCTTCTCGCCCGCGCGGATCAGGCCGTTGCTGGCCAACACCTCGGCCGTGACCTCGGTGATGCCGGCGTCCAGGGACGCGAGATCGCCGATGTTCACCACGGGCAGTTCGGTGCGGAAATTGTATTGATTGAAGCCGCGGTGCGGGAGCTTGCGGTAAAGCGGCATCTGGCCGCCTTCAAAGCCGGGACGGATGCTGCCGCCGGAGCGGGCCGTCTGGCCCTTGCCGCCGCGACCGGAGGTCTTGCCGCGACCGCCGCCTTCGCCGCAGCCGACGCGCTTCTTGCGGTGCACCGCACCGGGAACGTTCTTGAGTTCGTGGAGTTTCATTTGGATTCCTCGTGGAGGGGCGCCCTCGCCGACCGAATGTGGCGGCGAAGACTCGGATTAGATGTCAGATGGAAATGCAGGCGGGATTCGCACCCCGCACTGCCCGCCGGTTCGCTTACTTGCGAACGGCGTTGATATCGTCGGCGAGCCGGAGCTGGCGGAGACCTTCGAGCGTCGCGTGCACGACGGCGATGTGGTTCTTCGACCCCATCGACTTCGTGAGCACGTTCTTGACGCCGGCCGCTTCCAGCACCGCGCGGACACCACCGCCGGCGATGAGGCCGGTGCCGGTCGTGGCGGGCTTGAGCAGAACCCGGCCGCCATCGTAAACGCCCAGCACGTCGTGCGGGATCGTGTCGCCCTTGAGCTTGATGGTGATGAGATTCTTGTGCGCGTGCGCGGTGCTCTTCTTGATCGCGTCCGGCACCTCGTTGGCCTTGCCGTAGCCGATGCCGAGCTTGCCCTTGCCATCGCCGACGACGGCGAGCGCAGCGAAGCTGAAACGGCGACCGCCTTTGACGACCTTGGCGCAGCGATTGATGAAGACGACCTTCTCGATCATCTGCGGGCCATCGGACGGCGCGGAGTCACGGTTGTCGCGGCGATCCCGGCGGGGGCCACCGGGGCCATCGCGGCGGGGACCGCCACGGTTGAACTGGCGAGGCTGACGCGCCGGCGCTTCGGGAGCGGCTTCAGGAGTGGGCGCGGAAGTGGGTTCGGTGCTCATGCGTTATTTAGAATTGGAGACCACCTTCGCGCGCAGCGTCGGCGAACGTTTTGACTTTGCCATGATAGCGGGCGCCGCTGCGATCGAACACGACGGAGCTGATGCCGGCCGCTTTGGCCTTCGCGGCGAAGGCCGTGCCGAGCACCTTGGCGCCGGCGAGGTTGGCCGCGAGCTTCTGCTTGCGCAGCTCGGCGTCGAGCGTGCCCAAAAACACGAGCGTGGCGCCCTTGTCGTCGTCGATCGCCTGCGCGTAAATGTGCTTCGAGGTGAAACGCACGGCGAGACGCGGGCGGGCGGCGGTGCCTTGGATCTTCTTCCGGATTCTCCAGCGACGTTTCTGCAGGAGCCCGGCTTTGTAAATGGTGTTGCTCACGGAATCTGAGATTTGAAATTTGAAGTTTGAGATCGGCGGGAGCCGGAGGCTTACGCCACCGTCTTGCCTTCCTTGCGGCGGACGCGCTGACCGACGATGCGCACGCCCTTGCCCTTGTAAGGCTCCGGCGGGTAGTAGCCGCGGATCTCCGCGGTCACGGCACCGACGAGTTGCTTGTCAACGCCCTCGACCTTCAACCGGGTCTGGTCGGTGACGGTGACTTTGATGCCGTCGGGAATGTCCATGAGGATCGGGTGCGAATAGCCCAACGCGAGGTCGAGCTGCTTGCCCTTCAGGTTCGCCTTGAAACCGACGCCCTGAATCTCGAGCTCCTTCGTATAGCCCTCGGTCACGCCCTTGACCATGCCGGCGACGACGGAGCGTGCGGTGCCGAACATCGCCTTCGCGAAACGGGAATCCTCCGCCGGCGCGAAGGTGACCTTCTTGTCGGCGACAGTGACTTTGACGACGGGGGCGAAGGTTTTCTGCACCTTGCCCTTGGGTCCCTCGACCAGCACGGTGCCGTTCTTGTCGACCGTGATCTTGACCTTGTCGGGGATGGAAACGGGTTGTTTGCCAATGCGGCTCATGATGCGTGGCGGTTTACCAGACGTTGCAGATCAGTTCGCCGCCCGCCTTGTTGCGGCGGCAATCGGCGTCCTTCATCAGGCCCTTCGAGGTCGAAACGATGCTGATGCCGAGGCCGTTAAGGACGCGCGGGATTTCGGAGTATCCGTAGTAGAGGCGACGGCCGGGCGTCGAGACGCGCGTGAGGCCGGTGATGGCGGGGGAACCGTCGACGTATTTGAGCGCGACGACGAGGTTCTTGTGGCCCGCTTCGGTGGTGTCGCTGCGGTAGTCGGCGATATAGCCCTCGGTCTTCAAGATGCCGGCGATCGCCTCGCGCATTTTGGAGTGCGGCGAAACGGCCTCGGCCTTTTGGGCTCGCGACGCGTTGCGAATGCGCGTCAGGAAGTCACTGATCGGATCGGTCATGGTGGATGTTGTTGAGAAGGGCCGCGCGGGTCATATCCGACCCCCGTGGGCCAAAGAAATTACCAGGAGGATTTGGTCACGCCGGGGATCTTGCCGGCGAGCGCGAGCTCACGGAACTGGATACGGGAGACGCCGAACTTGCCGATGTAGGCGCGCGGGCGGCCGCTGAGTGAGCAGCGGTTGCGAATGCGCACGGACGACGAATTCTTCGGGAGCTTCTGGAGCTTCTTCTGCGCGGCGAAGAACTCTTCGTCCGTGGTCGCAGGATTGAGGAGGGTCGCTTTCAGCTCGGCCCGCTTGGCGGCGTACTGGGCGACGAGGCGCTTGCGCTTTTCGTTGCGCTCGATGGCGGAGGTCTTGGGCATTGTCGGAAAAGTTAGGCGGCTTTCGTGGCGGACTCGACGCGGCGGAACGGAATGCCAATCAGGCGGAGAAGCTCACGGCCCTCGTCGTCGGATTTCGCGCTCGTCACGATCGTGAGGTCGAGGCCCATGTGCTTCTTAACGTTTTCCACGGTGATTTCCGGGAAGATCGTGTGGTCGGTGATGCCGAGGTTGTAGTTGCCCTGGCCGTCGAGCTTCGCCGCGACGCCGCGGAAGTCACGAATGGTGGGCAGCGCGACGGCGATGAGCCGTTGCAGGAACTCCCACATGGAGTCGCCGCGAAGGGTGACGTGGCAGCCGACGATCTGGCCTTGCCGCAGCTTGAAGTTGGCGATGGCCTTCTTCGACTTCGAGAGGACGGCCTTCTGGCCGGCGATCAGGCCGAGGTCGCGCTGAATGTCCGTGATCTGATTCTTGTCGGCGTCGGCATCGATACCGGTGTTGAGGCTGATTTTCACCAGCTTCGGCACCTGATGCTTGTTTTTGTAGCCGCGGCTCTTCACGAGCTCGGGCGCGACTTGCTCGACGTAAAGTTTCTTGAGGGAGGGAACGTAGCTCATTTTAGGGGCCCGCGATTACCGACCGCGAGGCAATGGAGAGTGATGTCTTGAGTGGAAAAGCGTCGAGTAACGCAGGCGCGCGGGCCGGTTGGCAAGCGCGCAGTGCTCAGGCTTTCGCCGGGGCGGCCTTCTTGCGCTTGCTGGCGTCGAAGGTCGACTGGAGCATCAGGTTGCTGAGGTGGATCGAGCCTTCGCGCTCGACGATCGCGCCCTGCGGGTGCTCCTGCGACTTCTTGACGTGACGCTTGATCATGCCGAGGCCTTCGACGCGCGCGCGCTGCTTGGCGGCGAGGACCTCGAGGATCTTGCCGGACTTGCCCTTCTGGGAGCCGGCGATGACGACGACCTGGTCGCCGCGTTTGACGTGAAACTTCTGGGCCATGTTAGAGAACCTCCGGGGCGAGCGAGATGATCTTCATGAAGTTCTTCGCGCGCAGTTCGCGGGCGACGGGCCCGAAGATACGGGTGCCGCGCGGGTTGTTGGTGGCGTCGATGATGACGATCGCGTTGCTGTCGAAGCGCAGGTAGCTGCCGTCGGCGCGACGAACCGGCGCCTTGGTGCGAACGACGACGGCCTTGTGGACCTCGCCCTTCTTCACGGTGGCTTCGGTGGAGCTTTGCTTGATGTGGACGGTGATGATGTCGCCGACCGCGGCCGTGTCGGTGTTCTGGCCCTTGCGGGAGATCATCGCGGCTTTGCGGGCGCCGGTGTTGTCGGCGACGTCGAGAATGGAGCGCAGTTGAATCATGGCAGGCCTCCTGTGAGTTGCGTGGGTTGTTTAAATCAGGCCTGCGGAGCGGGCGCTTCGGATTGGGTCGAGGCGGTCTTGGTCGGGACCTGGGCGGCGACGTCGGTTTCGGTGATGGCGACGGCGTCGGTGGTGACGGCCTTCTCGAGGACAGAGACGATGCGCCAGCGCTTGAGGCGGCTGATCGGGCGGGTCTCCATGACCTCGACCTTGTCGCCCAAGCGGGTCTCGTTCTTCTCGTCGTGCGCGTGCAGGACGGTCTGGCGGTTGACGACCTTGTGATAGAGCGGGTGCGGCGTCTTGTAGGCGACGGTCACCTTCACGGACTTGTCGCCGGAGCGGCTCGTGACGAAGCCGACTTGGGTTCTGCGCTGGTTGCGCTGGCCGGGAGCGGGAGAGGACATGGCGGATGTATCGTTTTAGGGCGCGGTGCTCAGGCGGCGGCCGGCGCGGACTTTTTCTTTTCGTTCAAAATGGTCTCAAGGCGCGCGACGTCCTTCCGCAGGGTGCGGAGCTCGTGCGTTTTCTCGACCTGGCCCGTCTGCTTGCGCAGGCGCAGCTGCAGGAGCTGCTCACGGGTTTCGCGGATCTTGGTGGTGATCTCGGCGGGAGAGAGATCGCGGATTTCTTTGGAAGTCATGACGGAGCGGACTTGGGTTTAGACGGCGGTGCCGTCGCGCTGGATGAAGCGGCAGTGGAAGGGCAGCTTCGCGTCGGCGAGACGGAACGCTTCCTTCGCAATGGTGGCGGGCACGCCGGCGAGTTCGAAGAGGATCGCGCCGGGCTTGATGACAGCGACGTAGAACTCGACCGGGCCCTTGCCTTGACCCATGCGGACTTCGGCGGGCTTCTTGGTGACGGGCTTGTGCGGGAAAACGCGGATCCAGAGTTTGCCCTTGCGCTTCAGGTGGCGCGAGATGGTGACGCGGGCCGCTTCGATCTGCTGGCCGGTCATGGGGCCGCGGGTGAGCGACTGCAGGCCGAAATCACCGAAGGCGAGCGTGTTGCCGCGCTTGGCGTTACCCGAGCGGGTGCCTTTCTGCGTCTTGCGATATTTGGTGCGGGCGGGAGCGAGAGCCATGGCCTAAAAATTTGAAATTTGAGATTTCAGAGCTGAGATGCGCGCGGCGCGGCTCAGTTGTTGTCGGACTCTTTTTTGCAGATCCAGCACTTGACGCCGATCTTGCCGTAGACGGTGAGGGCTTCGGAGAAGCCGTAGTCGATGTTCTCGCGCAGGGTGTGGAGCGGAACGCGGCCTTTGCGCTGCCATTCGCGGCGGGCGATGTCGGCGCCGCCGAGACGGCCCGAGCACTGGATACGAATGCCCTCGGCGCCGAGCGTCATGGCCATTTCCACCGCCTTCTTCATGGCGCGGCGGAAGGCGATGCGGCGTTCGAGCTGCAGCGCGACGTTTTCGGCGACGAGCTGGGCCTCGATCTCGGGCTTCTTCACTTCCTGGATGTCGAGAAGGATGTCCTTGCCGGTGAGCTTCGCGAGCTCCTCCTTGATCTTCTCGATCTCCTGTCCCTTGCGGCCGATGACGATGCCGGGGCGGGCGGTGTAGATCTTGACGCGGACGCGATTCGAGGCGCGCTCGATGAAAATGCGCGGCACGGAGGCCTGCTTCAGTTTCTCCATGAGCTTCTCACGGATGAGCTGGTCCTCGGCGAGGAGCTTCGGGAAATCCTTTTTCGTCGCATACCAGCGGGACTGCCAGTTGCGGCGGACGGCGAGACGGAAACCGGTGGGATTGGTCTTTTGGCCCATGGAAGTGAATCAGTTGTTTTCGCCGTCGGTGAGGACGATGCGGATGTGGGACATTTTCTTGCGACGGGGCATGGCGGAACCGCGGGCACCGGCCTTGAAGCGCTTGAGCACGGGACCGTTCTCGATGATGGCGCTCTTCACGATGAGAGCGTCGGCCGAGAGGTTGTTGTTGTTCTCGGCGTTCGCGATGGCGCTCTTCAGCGTCTTGGCGATGAGGCGCGCGGACTTGCGCGGAATGAGCGTCAAATAGTCGACGGCGTCCGCGGCCTTGCGGCCTTGGATCGTGCGGGCGACTTCGCGCACCTTCTTCGGCGACATGCGCGCGTTGCGAGTGAGGGCTTGAACTTCCATGGGTGTCTTGAGGATTCCGGCGGTGAAGCCGGCGATAGTGGCGTCGCCGGGTGGCGACGCTCTACCCTTTTGGTGATGTCCTGATTTAGTTGATACGAGAGATTAAATTTCCTTGCGGGTCATGCCGCCGTGGGCCTTGAACGAGCGCGTCAGCGCGAATTCGCCCAGCTTGTGGCCGACCATGTTTTCCGTGACGTAAACGGCGACGAATGCCTTGCCGTTGTGCACGTTGAACGTGTGGCCGACGAAGTCGGGCGTGATCGTCGAGCGGCGGGACCAGGTCTGGATCGGCTTCTTGGTGCCGGCCTTGTTCGCCTTCTCGATCTTCTCGAGCAGGTGATAGTCGACGAAGAAACCTTTTTTGATGGAACGTGCCATGGTGCGAGAGGGGCGTGATTACTTCTTGCCGCGCGGCTTGCGGCCGTTGTGGTGGACGATGATCTGCGCGTTCGACTGCTTCGAACGACGGCGGGTCGGGAAGCCCTTCGCGAGCTGGCCCCACGGGGAGACGAGCTGCTGACGACCGCCACCACCCTTCGACTTGCCTTGGCCACCGCCGTTGGGGTGATCGACGGGGTTCATCACCATACCGCGGACGGTCGGACGAATGCCGAGCCAGCGACTGCGGCCGGCCTTGCCGAGCGACTGGTTCTGATGGTCGCCGTTGCCGACTTCACCGATGGTGGCGCGGCACTTGGCATTGACGAGGCGGAGCTCGCCGGAAGGCATCTTGAGAGTCGCCTGACCATTCTCGATCGCCACCAGCTCGAGGCTGGCGCCGGCGGAGCGGGCGATCTGGGCGCCGCGACCGGGGACGAGCTCAACCGCGTGGAGGCGGGTGGCCGGCGGGATGATCTCCAGCGGGAAGTTGTTGCCGACGTTGTAGTCGTTGGTCGTCGCCTTGTTCGAGGCGAAGATCTTGTCGCCGACCTTCAGACCATTCGGCGCGAGGATGTAGCGCTTCTCGCCGTTGGCGTAAGCCACGAGCGCGAGATTGGCCGAACGGTTCGGGTCATACTCGAGCGCCTGCACCTTGGCGGGCAGGTCGAGGAGGTTGCGCTTGAAGTCGACGACGCGGTAAAGCTGCTTGTGACCGCCGCCGCGATGACGCGTGGTGATGCGGCCGTAGACGTTGCGGCCACCGGTTTTGTTCTTCGACTGGGTGAGCGCGCGTTCCGGACGCTTCTTGCTCAGGCCCTCGATCTTGTTGAGCGAGGTGAAGCGGGTCGCGGGCGTGAGCGGACGAAAGGAATGGATTGCCATGATGGAGTGTCTCCGGGTTGGGCGAGCGCGTTAGACGAGCTCGATCTTGTCGCCGGTTTTAAGCGTCACGATCGCCTTCTTGTAATCGGAGCCGACGGTCGGACGACCGGTGCGGCTCTTCTTGTTCTTGCCGCGATAGACGGCGGTATTCACGCGCTTGACGGTGACCTTGAACGTCTGCTCCACGGCCTGGGCGATCTGGTGCTTGTTGGCGTGGCCGTGAACTTCGAACGTGTATTGGCCGAGCTCGGACGAAAGCTTGTTCGACTTTTCCGAGAGGCGGACGAGTTTGAGGATCTGGTCGGCGTGCATTAGTTTTTGCCTCCGTTGACGCGCGTGAGAATCGTTTCGAGCGCCTTGGTGCTGACGATGATCTTGCTGTAGTGCGCGAGATCCAGGGTGTTGAGCTTCGCCGCTTCCTGGAGCGTCACGCGCTCGAGGTTGCGCGAGGCGCGGGCGGTCTCCAGAGCGAACGGAGCATCGACCAGCAGCACCTTGCCCTTGGGAGCGATGCGACCGACGATGGTGTTGATCGCCTTGGTCTTCGTGGCCTTCGTGTCGAACTGCTCGATGACGGCGAGTTCGCCGGCGGCGGCGCGATCGAAGAGGGCGCGGCTGAAGGCGAGTTGCTTCACCTTCGCGTTGATTTTCTTGGAATAGTCGCGGGGCTTCGGGCCGAACACGACACCACCACCGCTCCAGAGCGGCGAGCGGATCGAGCCGGCGCGGGCGCGGCCGGTGCCCTTCTGGCGCCACGGCTTCTTGCCGCCACCGCGGACTTCACCGCGGGTCTTGGTCGAGTGCGTGCCCTGGCGGTTGTTGGCGTTGATCGCGACGATCACTTCCTTGACGGCCTGAAGGCCCTTGTCGCCCTCGAAAGTCGGCAGGCCGAACTCCTTCTCGGAGCTCTTGGTGGCGTCGGCGTTGAAAACGGTAAGCTTCATGTCTGTGTCTCCAGTTTAGGCCTGGGCCTTCGGCTGGCCTTTGATGGCGGAGCGGACGATTACGTCGTCACCGTTCGCGCCAGGGATCGCGCCCTTCACGAGGATGAGGTTCTTGTCGGCGATCACCTTGACGATCGTCAGGTTCTGCACGGTGCGCTTTTGCTGGCCCATGTGGCCGGGCATCGGCTGGTTCTTCCACGAGCGACCGGGCGTCTGGCGCATACCGATCGAACCGATGCGGCGGTGAAACATCGAGCCGTGCGTGGCGGGACCGCCTGCAACGCGATAACGTTTCACCACGCCTTGGAACCCTTTGCCCTTCGTGACGCCAATGACGTCGACGAGCTGGCCCTCGGAGAAGGCGGTGACGTTCACGACGTCGCCGACCTTGAGCGTCGGGGCATCCTGCAGTCGAACTTCGCTGAGGACGCGGGGCGCCTGGTCGAGATTGCCTTTTTTGGCGTGGCCGATTTCGCCGGCCGAGGAATTTTTGGCCTTCTTCTGCGAGAAGCCGATCTGAACGGCGTTGTAGCCGTCGGTTTCCGTGGTCTTGACCTGGACGACGGCACACGGGCCGGCTTCGACCACGGTGACGGGCACGAGCACATTCTGTGCGTCGTAGACCTGCGTCATTCCGAGTTTTTTACCTAGAAGCGATGAGATCATAGGCTAAGTGGTAGGTGGATGTTCCGTTTAAGAACCTACTTTAGCGAGGGGCCTGGCGGTGCCGCGAAGGCACACAGGCAACTGCTACTGTAGAGTGGTGAAACCTGGGCGCGTTATACGTTGATGGTGATGTCCACGCCGGACGGGAGATTGAGTTTCTTCAACTCGTCGACGGTCTGAGCGGTGGGCTCGATGATGTCGATGAGCCGCTTGTGCGTGCGGGTTTCGAACTGCTCCATCGACTTCTTATCGACGTGCGGGGAGCGGTTGACGGAAAGCTTCTCGATGCGGGTGGGCAGCGGGATCGGACCCGAGACGCGCGCGCCGGAGCGCTTGGCGGTCTCGACGATCTCGAGCGCCGACTGATCGATGACGCGATAGTCGAAGCCCTGAAGTTTGATGCGAATGCGTTGACCTTTCATGGGAGGCAAAGAACGGAGAATTACGTGCGGGCGGGGGCTTTCGAAGACGTCTCGACGATCTTCTGCAGCAGAGAATTCGGCACCTGCTCGAAGTGGGACGGCGTGATGGACGCGCTGGCGCGGCCCTTGGAGAGCGAGCGGATGTCGGTCACATAGCCGAAGAGCGTCTCGAGCGGGATGTTCGCGCTGATGATGCACGCGCCGGCCTTGTTCTCCATGCCGCTGATCGTGCCGCGACGACGGTTGATGTCGCCCATGAGGTCGCCCTGGTATTCGTCCGGGGTGGTGACTTCGACGCCCATGATCGGCTCGAGGAGAATCGGATTGGCCTTCTTCATCGCTTCCTTGAACGCGAAGATGCCGGCCATTTTGAACGCGAGTTCCGACGAGTCGACTTCGTGGAAGGAGCCATCGACGATGCGGACCTTGACGTCCACGACCGGATAGCCGGCGACGACGCCGTTGTTGGCGCCCTCGAGAATACCTTCCGTGGAAGGTTTGATGAATTCCTTCGGAATGACGCCACCCACGATCTCGTTGATGACCTCGACGCCCTTGCCCTTTTCGTTGGGCTCGATCTTGACGACGACGTGGCCGTATTGGCCCTTGCCACCCGACTGGCGGATGAACTTGCCTTCGCCGTCAGCCGGCTTGGCGATGGTTTCGCGATAAGCGATCTGCGGCTTGCCCGAGGTCGCCTCGACCTTGAACTCGCGCTTCATGCGGTCGCGAATGATGTCGAGGTGAAGCTCGCCCATGCCGGCCAAAATCGTCTGGCCGGTGTCCGGATCGGTTTTGACGCGAAGCGTCGGGTCTTCCGCGACGAGGCGTTGAAGCGCCGTGCCCATTTTCTCCTGATCGCCCTTCGAATTCGGCTCGATCGACATCGAGATGACGGGCTCAGGGAAGGACGGCGGCTCGAGGCGGATATCGAAATTCTCGTCGCACAGCGTGTCGCCCGTGATGACGTCCTTCACGCCGACCAGCGCGCAGATGTCACCCGAATAAGCGACATCGATTTCCTCGCGGTCCATCGCGCGCATGAGCACGAGACGGGAAACGCGTTCGCTGCGGCGGGTGCGCGGGTTGTAGAGCGAGGTGCCCTTTTTGAGGATGCCGGAGTAGACGCGATAAAACACCAGTTTGCCGACGAACGGGTCGGTCCAGAGCTTGAACGCGAGACCGGAGAGCTTCGCATTGTCGTCAACCGGCGCGAACACTTCCTTGCCGTCGCTATCCTGACCGTTCATCGGCGGAACGTCGATGGGGCTCGGCAGGTAATTCACCACGCAGTCAAGCAGGCGCTGAATGCCCTTCTTCTTGAACGCGGAACCGGGGATCACGCCGGTGAACTGCAGGGAGATCGTCGCCTTGCGGATGCCGAGCATCAGCTCGTCCGCGCTGATCTCCTCGCCGCCGAGATATTTTTCGGCAATGACGTCGTCGAAATCGGAGACCGCCTCGATCAGCTTGTCGCGATACTCCTTGGCCTGCGCCCGCATGTTCTCGGGGATCTCGGAGGTGACCGGGACCATGCCGAGCGGATCCTTGGTCTCGTCGAAGATGTAGGCGAGGTTCTGCACGAGGTCCACGACCCCGTTGAAATTTTCCTCAGCGCCGATGGGCAGGAAAAGCGCGTGCGCATTGGCCTTCAGCTTCGTGCGCATCTCCTCGATGGCGCGGAAAAAGTCGGCACCGGTGCGGTCCATCTTGTTGATGAACGCAACGCGCGGAACCCTGTATTTGTTGGCCTGGCGCCAGACCGTCTCCGACTGCGGCTGCACGCCCGCAACGGCACAAAAGACCGCGACGGCGCCGTCAAGCACGCGGAGGGAACGCTCGACCTCGGCGGTGAAGTCGACGTGTCCGGGCGTATCAATAACGTTGATACGCTGCTTGATCCCTTTCCACGGGCCGCAAGAGGCGAGCCAGGCGCAGGAGATGGCGGAAGCGGTGATGGTGATGCCGCGCTCGCGCTCCTGTTCCATCCAGTCGGTCACCGCCGTCCCTTCATGCACCTCGCCCATCTTGTGGACGGAACCGGTGTAGAACAGGATGCGCTCGCTGGTGGTGGTCTTGCCGGCGTCGATGTGCGCGGCGATGCCGATGTTGCGGGTCCACTCGAGCGGGAACGGGCGGTCCTTGGAATTGGCCGAGGAAATCTTGGCCTTGTCGGTGATGATGGAAATCTTGGGAGCAGCGACTGACATGGGCGGTAGGGGCTGGACTGGTTACCAGCGGAGGTGGGCGAAGGCGCGATTCGCCTGCGCCATCTTGTGAGTGTCTTCCTTCTTTTTGACGACGTTGCCCGTGTTGTTATAGGCGTCGATGATTTCGGCGGCCAACGCGTCCTTCATCGGCATGCCCTTGCGGCTGCCGGCGGCATCGACGATCCAGCGCAACGCCAGACTCTCCTGCCGCTCGTAGGAGATTTCGATCGGAACCTGATAGGTGGCGCCGCCGACGCGACGGCTCTTCACCTCGAGCCGCGGGCGGGCATTCTCGAGCGCGCCCAGGAGGAGGTCCACCGGATCGCCCTTCTCGAGCTTCTCGGAAACTTTTTCGAACGCGCCGTAAACGATGCGCTGGGCAAGATTCTTCTTGCCGCTCTTCATGATGACATTGACCAGGTGCGCAACGAGCGGACTCTTGTAACGGATATCCGGCTCGACGTGGCGTTTTTCGGCTCTGTGGCGGCGTGACATGACGAGATTCTAGTTGGGAAAAGAACGGTGGTTATTTGGCCTTCGGGCGCTTGACGCCGTACTTCGAACGGGAGCGACGGCGCTTTTCGACGCCGGTCGCGTCGAGGGTGCCACGCACAATGTGGTAACGAACACCGGGAAGGTCCTTCACACGACCGCCGCGCACGAGCACGATCGAGTGCTCCTGCAGGTTATGGCCTTCGTCGGGGATGTAGGAGATCACTTCGTTGCCGTTCGTGAGGCGAACCTTCGCCACCTTGCGGATGGCGGAGTTCGGCTTCTTGGGGGTGCGGGTCATGACCTGCACGCACACGCCGCGACGGAACGGATTGCCATCCAAGGCGGGGGATTTCGACTTGGTGCGCACCTTGCGGCGGCCTTTGCGCACGAGCTGATTGATGGTCGGCATACGAGTGGTGAAGAATGAAAATTGACGAAAAGAGGAAAACGCTACCGGGGCCGAAAAGCTCGGCAAGAACTTTTTGGCTGAAAGTGGACATTGCCGCGATTTCGCAGCAGTGAAGCCGGTCGCGAAAACAAAAGCGTTCTTCGAAAAACTCCGAAAACGCGCAGGGAAAAGTGGGAGGGTCGAACGTTGCGCGCGTGCCGGTGAACACAAGAAAATTCTCCGCCGGGCCGCGCGGCTTAAAAAAAATGCCCGGCGGTGAGGCCGGGCAATAAACCACACGGAGCTAAGCTCTACATGCAGTTTTGGCGGGAGGGACGCCGAGAGTCGTCAAGCGCGGAGCCGGAGACAAGAATTTTTTTCACGAGCTGTTGACAACGTTTCTCGCTTCGCCGCGCGTCCGATTGCGCGTCGACGGCGGGCAAAAAAAAGCCGCAGACGACAACGTCTGCGGCTTGAAAGCCAAGCGACTACGATCGCGGGATCAGCTCGCTTCTGTGACCGGCTGCGGTTCGGACTCGACCGGCAGGTCGGCGCCGAAGGGCAGCGTGATCTTCAGGTTCTTGTAGCGCGGCAGGCCGGTGCCCGCCGGGATCAGGTGACCCATGATCACGTTTTCCTTGAAGCCCTTCAGGTAATCGACCTTGCCGAGCGTCGAGGCATCCGTGAGGACGCGCGTCGTCTCCTGGAAGCTCGCGGCCGAGATGAAGCTCTCGGTCTCGAGCGACGCCTTGGTGATGCCGAGCAGGATCGGTTCGGCCTCGGCGGGCTTGCCGCCCGCCTCTTCGATGCGACGGTTTTCCGCGAGGAACGCCGCCCGATCGACCTGCTCGCCCCAGAAGTTCTCAGTGTCGCCCGGATCGGTGATGCGGACCTTGCGGAGCATCTGGCGGATGATGATCTCGATGTGCTTGTCGTTAATCGAGACACCCTGCAGGCGGTAAACTTCCTGAACCTGCGAGATGAGGAAGTCGTAGAGCGCGCTGGGCCCGAGGATCTCGAGGATTTCGTGGGGATCGGCTGCGCCTTCCGTGAGGTGCTGGCCCTTGTGCACGACGTCGCCCGGCTGGACGATGATATGCTTGCCGGTCGGGATGAGGTGTTCCTCTTCCTGGCCGGTCTCGTCGTTCTTGACGACGAGCTTGCGCTTGCCGCGAACCGTGCCCTCGAACGAGACGATGCCGTCGATGCGGGACATCTCGGCGGCTTCCTTCGGGCGGCGAGCTTCGAACAGCTCGGCGACGCGCGGAAGACCACCGGTGATATCCTTCGTCTTGGAAGCCTGACGCGGAGTCTTCGCGAGCAACGCACCCGGCTGGATGATGTCGCCCTCGTTGACCGCGATCTGCGCGCCGACGGGAATCGAATAAGCCGCGAGCGGCTTGTTCTTCGCGTCGCGCACCTCGATCTGCGGATTGAGGTCTTCCTTGTGCTCGATGACGACGGTGGCGATGCGGCCCGACGACTCGTCGAGCTCACGCTTCACGGTCACGCCTGGGATCATGTCCTTGAAGGCGAGTGTGCCGCCCTTCTCGGAAAGAACCGGAATGTTATACGGATCCCACTGCGCCAGCACCCCGCCCTTTTCGATCATCTCGCCGTCACCGACGTGGAGGAACGAACCGACAACGATGTTGTAGCTCTCGAGCTCGTGATCCTCGGCGTCGAGGATCTGGATGGAGCCGGTCTTGTTCAGGACGATCGCGGCACCATCCGCCGTTTCGACGAGGCGCAGGCCCTTGTATTTGACCTTGCCGGAGGCGCGCACGCGGATTTCGGGAGTCTTGAACCCACCGGACGCGACGCCGCCGATGTGGAACGTGCGCATCGTGAGCTGCGTACCCGGTTCGCCGATCGATTGGGCGGCGATGATGCCGACCGAGTCGCCGATCTTCGCCACGCGCGAGGTGGCCGGGTTGATGCCGTAGGACTTCGCGTCGATGCCGTGCTGCGTCGTGGACGTGAGTGGCGACATGACCTTCAAGCGTTCGATGCCGACCTCGTCGATCTTCGCCGAGATCTCCTCGGTGATGAGCTCGCCGGAGCCCACCAGCAGCTCGGAGGGGTTGAGCGGATTGAAGACGTCGTCGCTCGAGAAGCGGCCGACGATGCGCTCGCGCAGGCTGACGATTTCGTCGTCGCCTTCGAAGATCGCCTTCTTCCACACGCCGTCGCGGGAACCGCAATCGTCCTCGGCGATGATGACGTCCATGGCGACGTCGCAGAGCTTGCGGGTCAGGTAACCGGCGTCGGCGGTCTTGAGCGCCGTATCCGCCAGACCCTTACGGGCGCCGTGGGTCGAGATGAAGTACTCGAGCACGGTGAGGCCCTCGCGGAACGAGGACAGGATCGGACGCTCGATGATTTCGCCGGAAGGCTTGGCCATCAGACCGCGGGTGCCGCACAGCTGGCGGACCTGCTGTTTGTTACCACGCGCACCGGAGTCCATCATGATGTACACCGGGTTCACCTCGTTGCGGCCTTCGTTGCTTTCGAGCTTGGCGAAGACCTCTTTCGCGATGCGGTCGGTGGTGCTCGTCCAAAGGTCGATGACCTTGTTCTTGCGCTCACCTTCCGTGATGATGCCCTTGTTGAACTGGCCTTCGACTTCGGCGATCTTCTTCCGGGTGTCGGCGACGATGTCCTTCTTCGCCTCCGGGATGATCATGTCGTCGATGCCGATCGAGATGCCCGCCTGCATGGCGGTCTGGAAACCGAGCTCCTTCAGGCGGTCGAGGGTCTCGACCGTGACCTGGTCGCCGGAGGTCTTGTAGGTATTGAGAATCAGGTCGCCGAGCTTGCCCTTCGGAACGGGGAAGTTCACGAAGCCGAGACCGGCCGGCCAGATCTGGTTGAAGATCACGCGGCCCACCGTGGTGCGCAGCGTCTTCTTCTCCTTGTTGCCGAAAACCGTCTCGCGGCCGTAGTCGGGGTTCGGAACCTCGACCCAGTCGTGCTTCTTCATCGCGCCATCGGCGACGGCGTAGAGCACCTCCTGCAGGCCGGAGAGCAACGGCACGCGTTCGCCCTTGGCGGGCTTCTTGCGCGGCTCGATCGTCAGGTAATAGGCGCCGAGCACGATGTCCTGCGACGGCGTGAGGATCGGCTTGCCGGAGGACGGCGAGAAGATGTTGTTCGTCGCCATCATGAGGAGTTTGCACTCCATGATTGCCTCGAGCGAGAGCGGCACGTGCACGGCCATCTGGTCACCGTCGAAGTCGGCGTTGTAAGCCGTGCAGACGAGCGGGTGAACGCGAATGGCCTCGCCTTCGATGAGGACGGGCTCGAACGCCTGGATCGAGAGACGGTGCAGCGTCGGCGCGCGATTGAGCAGCACCGGGTGGCCCTTCGTGACTTCCTCGAGGATGTCCCAGACTTCCGGCGACTTCTTCTCAATCATCTTGCGCGCACCGCGGACGGTGTGCACGAAGCCGAGTTCCTTCAGGCGGCGAATAATGAACGGCTCAAACAGCACGAGCGCCATCTTCTTCGGGAGGCCGCACTGGCTGAGCTTCAGCTCGGGACCGATGACGATCACGGAGCGGCCGGAATAATCGACGCGCTTGCCGAGCAAGTTCTGACGGAAACGACCCTGCTTGCCCTTGAGCATGTCCGAAAGGGACTTCAGCGGGCGATTGCCGGCGCCCGTGACCGGGCGGCCATGGCGGCCGTTGTCGAAGAGCGCGTCCACGGCTTCCTGCAGCATGCGCTTTTCGTTGTGGATGATGACGTCCGGCGTCTTCAACTGCATCAGATTCCGCAGGCGGTTGTTGCGGTTGATGACGCGGCGATAGAGATCGTTGAGGTCGGAGGTCGCGAAGCGGCCGCCTTCGAGCGGGACGAGCGGGCGCAGGTCCGGCGGGATGACGGGCAGCACTTCGAGAACCATCCATTCGGGACGGCTCTTTGAGTGGATGAAGCCTTGGATGACCTTCAGGCGCTTCGAGAGCTTCTTCTTGATCTGCTTCGACTTCGTCGCGCGCATCTGCTCCTGCAGCTCGGCGACGGTCGCTTCCATGTCGGTTTTGACGAGCGCGTCACGGACGGCCTCGGCGCCCATCTTGGCGACAAAGGAGTCCTCACCGTATTCGTCGAGGGCCTGGCGGTACTCGGTGTCGGTGAGCAGCTGGTGCGGCTCGAGCGGGGTCTTGCCCGGATCGATCACCATGTAGTTCTCGTAGTAGATCACGCGCTCAAGCGAGCGGGCGGTCATGTCGAGCAGGAGGCCGAGGCGGCTCGGCATGCTCTTCAAGAACCAGATGTGCGCGACCGGAACGGCGAGCTCGATGTGGCCCATGCGTTCGCGGCGGACGCGCGCAATCGTCACTTCGACGCCGCAGCGATCGCAAACGACGTCCTTGTATTTGATGCGCTTGTACTTTCCGCAGGCGCACTCGTAATCGCGCACCGGGCCGAAGATCTTCTGACAGAAGAGGCCGCCCGGCTCGGGCTTGAAGGTGCGGTAGTTGATCGTCTCGGGATTCTTCACCTCGCCCTTCGACCATTTGCGGATGGTCTCCGGGGACGCGACGGTGATGGACACGCAGTCGAACGGATTTTCCTCAAGGCCGAGGGCACCGCGGGTTTCTTCGCGGGCGGCAGAGGCGGCGACTTCGTTGGGTTGGATGCTCATTTATGCTCCCTGTGTTGTTGTGAAAGGAATCGACGCGGCGCGGCGGCCATCAGGTGCCGAAGCCGAGCGCGTCACTCTTGTTGAGCTTGATGTCGAGACCGAGGGACTGGATTTCCTTGATCAACACATTGAAGGACTCCGGCGTGCCGGCCTGCAGCGTGTTATCGCCCTTGACGAGCGACTCATAGATCTTGGTGCGTCCCTGCACGTCGTCGGACTTGACGGTGAGGAGTTCCTGGAGGGTGTGCGCCGCGCCGTAGGCTTCGAGCGCCCACACTTCCATTTCGCCGAAACGCTGGCCGCCGTATTGGGCCTTGCCGCCCAGCGGCTGCTGGGTGACGAGTGAATAAGGGCCGACCGCGCGCGCGTGGATCTTGTGCGACACGAGGTGATTCAGCTTCATCATGTAGATGTAGCCGACGACGACCTCCTGATCGAGTTTCTCGCCGGTGCGTCCGTCGAAGAGCACGCTCTTGCCGGAGGACGGGAGCTTCGCGTCGCGCAGGTATTCGCGCACCTTCTTTTCCGGGATGCCGTCGAAGACGGGCGTCGCAACCTTCAGGCCGAGCTTTTTACAGGCCCAGCCGAGATGGGTTTCGAGCACCTGACCGACGTTCATGCGCGAAGGCACGCCCAGCGGGTTGAGGCAGATCTCGATCGGCGTGCCATCCGGGAGGAACGGCATGTCTTCCTCGGGCACGATCTTGGCGACCACACCCTTGTTACCGTGACGGCCGGCCATCTTGTCGCCGACTTCGAGCTTCTGCTTCGTGGCGATGTAGACCTTGACCTGCTTGATCGCGCCGTCGCCGGCTTCGGCACCGGATTCGATGCCGCCGATCTTGCGCTCACGGTCGCTCTCGAGCTCGTCGAACTTCGTCTGATACGAACCGATGATCTCCATGATCTTGATACGGACCGGAGACGGATCGATCTGCACGTGCTTCGAGACGGCGGCGAGTTTGCGCAGCAGCGTCTTCGTGATCTTGCGATTGGCGGGGATGATGATTTCGCCGGTCTCGCCGTTGATGACGTCGAGCGGGATCTTTTCGCCAAGGAGGATGTTGGAGAGCGCTTCGGTCAAACCCTCGCGGAGTTTGTCCATCTGCGTCTTGTACTCTTCCTGGATCTGCTTCACCTGACGGCGACGATCGGAGGGCGAGAGCTTCTCCTTTTCGAAGTCGACGCGCGAGGAAACCTTCACGTCCATCACGATGCCGGCAGCGCCGGACGGAACGACGAGCGAGGTGTCCTTCACGTCGGCGGCCTTTTCGCCGAAGATCGCGCGGAGGAGTTTTTCCTCGGGGGCGAGCTCGGTTTCGGACTTCGGCGTAATCTTGCCGACGAGGATGTCGCCGGGTTTCACCTCGGCACCGATGCGGATGACACCGTTGTGGTCGAGGTTCTTCAGCGCTTCTTCGCCGACGTTCGGGATGTCGCGCGTGATTTCCTCGGGCCCGAGCTTGGTGTCACGGGCGGTAACCTCGAATTCCTGGATGTGGATCGAGGTGAAGATGTCTTCCTTCAGCACCTTTTCGGAGATGAGGATGGCGTCTTCGAAGTTGTAGCCGTTCCACGGCATGAACGCGACGAGCACGTTGCGACCGAGCGCCATTTCGCCGTGATCGGTCGAAGGGCCGTCGGCGATGATCTGGCCGGCTTTCACCTTCTGGCCCTGTTTGACGATGGGCTTCTGGTTGAAGCAGGTGCCCGCGTTCGAGCGCATGAACTTGCGCAGCTCGTAAACGTGCACGCCGTTCTTCGAGTCGGTCTTCAGGTTGCGCGGCAGCTCACCGTCTTTCGTGATGACGATGCGCTTCGCGTCGACGGACGCGACCACGCCGGCCTCTTCGGCGACAGCGACGATCTTCGAGTCGCGCGCGACGCGCTCCTCGATGCCGGTGCCGACGAACGGCGCCTCGGCCTGGAGGAGCGGCACGCCCTGGCGTTGCATGTTGGCGCCCATGAGCGCGCGATTGGCGTCGTCGTGCTCAAGGAACGGAATCATTCCCGCCGCGATCGAGATGACCTGTTTCGGCGAGACGTCCATGAGGTCGACGTCGTCCGCGGGGACTTCGAGGAACTCGCCGTCCTTACGCACGGTGACCTTGCCGATGAAATGGCCCTTGTCGTCGATCTCGGCGTTGGCCTGCGCGATGACTTTGCCCTCTTCCTGGTCGGCGGTGAGGTATTCGATCTTGTCGGTGGCGCGACCCTCTTTCACCAGGCGATACGGCGTCTCGATGAAACCGAATTCGTTGACGCGCGCGTAGGTCGAGAGCGAATTGATCAGACCGATGTTCGGGCCTTCCGGCGTTTCGATCGGGCAGATGCGGCCGTAGTGTGACGGATGAACGTCGCGGACTTCGAAGCCGGCACGTTCGCGGTTCAGACCGCCAGGCCCGAGCGCGGAGAGGCGGCGCTTGTGCGTCACCTCGGCGAGCGGGTTGATCTGATCCATGAACTGCGACAGCTGCGAGCGGGCGAAGAAGTCGCGGATGACCGTCGTGAGCGCCTTCGGGTTGATCAGCTTCTGCGGCGTGATCGAATCGACGCTTTGATCATACATCGTCATGCGCTCGCGCACGAGACGCTCGGTGCGGCTGAGGCCGACGCGGCACTGGTTGGCGAGCAATTCGCCGACGGTGCGGACGCGGCGGGAGCCGAGGTGGTCGATGTCGTCGACCACGCCCTCACCCTTCTTGAGGCGGACGAGATACTTGGTCGCGGCGACGACGTCGCCGGACTCGAGGATGCGTTGCTCGAGGTCGACCTTCAGGCCGAGCTTCTGGTTGACCTTGTAACGGCCAACGCGGCCGAGGTCATAACGCTTCGGATCGAAGAAGAGACGCTTGAGGAGCGCCTTGGCGTTCGCCGTGGTCGGCGGTTCGCCCGGGCGGAGGCGCTTGTAGATTTCCTTGAGCGCTTCCTCCTCGTTGCGGGTCGGATCCTTCTTGAGCGCGCGAATGATCGCGCCTTCGTCGGCCGCGGTGTCGATGACGCGCAGCGTGGAGATCTCGTGTTTTTCGAACGTGCGGACGATCGCCTTCGTGAGCGGCTCGAACGCGCGCGCGAGCACGACACCCTTCTGGGCATCGATCGCGTCCTCGACGAGAACCAACGTGGAGACGTTTTCCAAGTCGAGCGCTTTGGCGACTTTCAGGTCCTTGATCTCGTAAAAGAGGTTCAGGATATCGATGTCGCTCGAATAGCCGACGGCGCGGAGCAACGTCGTGATGAGGAATTTGCGGCGACGGCGGCGGCGGTCGAGGTAGACGTAGAGCAGATCGTTATTGTCGAACTGCACCTCGAGCCAGGTGCCGCGATCGGGGATGATGCGGAAAGAATGGAGCGGCTTGCCGTTCGGATGCGGTGTGACCTCGAACGCGATGCCGGGGGAACGGTGGAGCTGCGAAACGACGACGCGCTCGGCGCCGTTGATGATGAACGAGCCGCGCTCGGTCACCATCGGGATTTCGCCCATGTAGATCTCCTCGTCCTTGATGAAGTCTTCTTCGCGGAGGCGGAGTTTGACGTAGAGCGGGACGGAATAGGTGATGCCCTCGCGCAGGCACTCGATCTCGGTGTTCTTCGGATCGCCCAGCGTGTAGGAGACATACTCGAGCGTCAGCCGCTCGTCGTAGGAGAGGATCGGAAATACCTCACGGAAAACGGCCTCGAGGCCCTGCGGCTTGCGCTGCTTGTCGGGAATACCCTTCTGCAGGAAGTCGAGATAGGACGTGATCTGAATCTCGATGAGATTCGGCGGCTGAATGACTTCGCGGAGCTTGCCGAAGTTGATGCGTTCAGAGTGAGTGCGGTCGGCCATGGAAATTCCCGTTGGGTAAAAACTCAGACGATGCGCGCGCTGGCGTCAGCGGCGGCAGATCGGCTGGAAATACTGACAAAAGAACAATTGCGAGAAAAGGCAAAGGACAGGCCGCGGTCAGCCGCGGCCTGTCCCGATGGAATCGGAAGATGTGCGAGAAAAGACGCCAACGAACTTACTTCAGTTCGACCTTCGCGCCGGCGGCCTCGAGCTTCTTCTTGAGCTCCTCGGCTTCGGCCTTCGCGACGTTTTCCTTGACCGGCTTCGGCGCGCCCTCGACGAGGTCCTTCGCCTCCTTGAGGCCAAGGCCCGTGATGGCACGGACTTCCTTGATGACGCCGATCTTGTTCGCGCCGGCATCCGTGAGGACGACGGTGAACTCGGTCTGCGCCTCGGCAGCCGGAGCGGCGGCACCCGCGGCCGGAGCGGCGGCGACGGCGGCGGCGGCGGAAACGCCCCACTTGCCTTCGAGGTCCTTAACGAGGGCGGCGAGATCGAGAACGGTCTGCGCGGACAGCCATTCGATAACTTGGTCTTTGGTGATGTTGCTCATGGTAATCTCCTGAGGCGGATAGCGGTTTCAGAAGGGAAACGCGTTTAAGAGACGTATCTCCTAGCCGGCCTCGATGGATGTTTTCGCTTCCCGGCTCGCGCCGGAAAATAGGTTTAAAGCTTAAGTGTAAGTGACGAACGAGACGCTCAGGCGGCGGGAGCAGCGGGCTGCTCCTTCTTGACCTTGGCGTCGAGGACGCGGACGAACGCGGCGGCATTGCTGGTGAGCAGCCCGAGGAACTGAGCGCGCAGCACTTCGAACGACGGCAGATCGGCGATCTTCTTCAGGTCCTCGGCGGAGATGATCTTCTTCTCCATCACGCCGACCTTGATCTCGAGCTTCTGCTTCTCGTCGAAGAACTTCTTCACGATCTTCGCGACGCCGGCGGAGTTCTTGCCGCCGACCACCACGGCCGTGGGGCCGGTAAGGGCGGTGTCGAACTCAGGCAGGCCGAGCGCTTTGGCAGCCACCTTCAACGAGCTGTTCTTCACCACGTGAAACTCGGCGTTTTCCGCGGCGAGTTTGCCGCGCAGGTCCGCGAGTTCGGAAACCGTCACCCCCGTGAAATTGGTGAGGATGACGTAGTCGGACTTCTTCAGGTGAGTCTCGACCTCGGAAATCAAATATTGTTTTTCGGCTCTCATCGGTCGGGCTCCTTTTAGTATTTCGAGAACTCACTGGACGCCACCTTCACCGCCGGGCTCATGCTCGACGAGATGGTGACGCTCTTGATGAACGAGCTGCCTTTGAAGGTGGCAGGCTTGGACTTGCCCACCGCTTCCACCACAGCCTGCACGTTCTCCAGGATCTGGGCGTTCGTGAACGAACGCTTGCCCACGCCGACCCCGAGGTTGGCGGTCTTGTCCATCTTGAACTCCACGCGGCCGGCCTTGACGGCCTTGATGCCGGCGACGACGTCGTCGGTCACCGTGCCGGACTTCGGGTTCGGCATGAGGCCCTTGGGACCGAGCACGCGGGCGAGCGTGCGGACCTTTTTCATCGCCTCCGTCGTCGCGATCGCGACGTCGAAATCGAGCCAGCCCTCGTTGATCTTCGCCATCAGGTCGTCGAGACCGGCAAAGTCGGCGCCGGCATCGAGCGCGGCCTTCGGGCTGTCGGTGAAGACGACGACGCGGACCTTCTTGCCCGAGCCGTTCGGCAGCGGGGTCGTGCCGCGGACGTTTTGTTCGCCGGACGTGGCGTCGACGCCCAGACGGAACGACAGCTCGACCGTCTCGTCGAACTTGGCCTTCGGGAATTTGGCGAGAACCTCCACGGCTTCCGCCAGTGGATATTCCTGATTGAGATCAGCGACTTTTACGGCGCTGTTGTAGCGTTTGCTGTGCTTTTTTGGCATGGATGACTCCTTGCGGTGCAAGCGTCCCGGAGGACTCCCGCTGGGTAGTTTTGTGTTCTGAGCTTTGGGTCTTGGCTTGGGTCGGTTCGGAAACCGGGATCCCAAAACGCAAAACCCAAAACCAAAGGGTTAGTCGACGACCTCGATGCCCATGTTACGGGCGGTGCCGGCGATGATCTTGATGCCCGCTTCCTCGTCCTTGGCATTCATGTCGGCCTTCTTGATCTTCCAGATCTCGGCGAGCTGCTTCCGGTTGACCTTGCCGACCTTGTCCTGATTGGGCTTGGCGGAACCGCTGGCGATGTTCGCGGCCTTCTTGAGGAGGACGGACGCCGGCGGGGACTTGAGAATGAAGGTGAAGCTCTTGTCGGTGTAGACCGTGATCACGACCGGCAGAATCATGCCGTTCTGATCCTTCGTGCGGGCGTTGAAGTCTTTGCAGAACGCCATGATGTTGACGCCCTGCGCACCGAGCGCGGGACCGACCGGGGGCGCGGGATTCGCGGCGCCGGCAGGAAGTTGGAGGCGGATGTAGCCTTGGATTTTCTTGGCCATACGGAGGGACTTTGGATTTTCGATTTACTGCTTCGATTCAGGGATCCCGACCGGCCTGAGGCTGGCTGAAATCGAAAATCCAAAATCGAAAGGATGAAAAGGAGTTACTCGGTGTTGCGCTGGACCTGCCAGTATTCGAGCTCGACCGGCGTGAAGCGGCCAAAGATCGAGACGGAGATCTTCAGCTTGCCGCGCTCCGGATCGATCTCGTCGATGCGACCCGTGAGGGAGGCGAAGGCGCCGTCCGTGATCTTCACTTCCTCGCCGACGGAGTATTGAACCTTCGGCACTTCCTTACCGCTCGCCGCTTCGATGCGCGCGCGAATTTCGTCAATCTCGGTCTGGCGCAGCGCCGCGGGGCGATCGCCGCCGACGAAGCCGATCACGCCAGCGACTTCCTTCACGAAATACCACGGCTTGTTGATGACTTTGCCATCCTCGCCGTAGAGACGCATCTGGATGAACACATAGCCCGGATAGAGCTTGCGGACCTTCGTGCTCTTCTTGCCGCCCTTAACTTCGGAAACCACTTCCGTGGGCAGGAGCACCTCGAAGATGTAATCGTCGAGCTCCTCGGCCTTTTTGAACTTTTCGATGTAGGCCTTCACCTTGTTCTCCTGGCCGGAGAGCGTGTGCAAGGCGAACCACTGGGCGTCGGCGGGCGCGGTCGTTTGGGCAGACATGAGAACGGGACGTTAGCTGACCAGCCGCGTGAACAAATCCACGAACTGATAAAGGGAGAAATCGCTGATACTCGTGAAAACGCCCAAGATCGCCGAGGCAACCACCACGATGATCGTCGAGTCACGCAGCTCCGACATGGTCGGCCAGGTGCATTTCTTGAGCTCCTCGACGATTTCGGTCGTGAAGATGCGGACGGACCTGAACGGGTTTTTCATGAACTTGAAGATGGCAGGCGCGGAGGGACTCGAACCCCCAACCGACGGTTTTGGAGACCGCTACTCTACCAATTGAGCTACACGCCTGTGCAGGAGTCTTTCTTAGACGACATAGCCGAGGCCCCGATATGAGGCCTCGGCGATGCCGGTTACCATTGGCTAAAACTTATTCGACGATCTCCGTGATACGACCGGCACCGATGGTGCGGCCGCCTTCGCGGATGGCGAACTTCTGGGTCTTTTCCATCGCGATCGGAGCGATCAGCTCGATGTCGACCGTGATATTGTCGCCGGGCATGATCATCTCGACACCCTTCGGGAGATTGACAACGCCCGTCACGTCCGTCGTGCGGAAGTAGAACTGAGGACGATAGCCGTCGAAGAAGGGCGTGTGGCGGCCGCCTTCGTCCTTCGAGAGGACGTAGATTTCGGCCTTGGCCTTCTTGTGCGGGGTGATCGACTTCGGAGCCGCGAGCACCTGACCGCGTTCGATACCTTCCTTTTCCACGCCGCGGAGAAGAAGGCCGACGTTGTCACCCGCCTGGCCGCTATCGAGCAGCTTGCGGAACATCTCGATGCCGGTCACGACCGTGGTGGTCGTGTCGCGGAGGCCGACGATCTCAACCGTGTCGTTGAGCTTGACGATGCCGCGCTCGATACGACCCGTCGCGACGGTGCCGCGGCCGGTGATCGAGAAGACGTCTTCGACCGACATGAGGAAGGGCTTGTCCATCTCACGGACCGGCTCGGCGATCTCGGTGTCGATCGCATCCATCAGCTCGCCGATGGCCTTCTCGCCCTCGGGCTTGCCCTCGAGAGCGGCGGTGGCGGACCCACGAACGATCTTCGTGTTCTTTCCGTCGAACTGGTACTTGGTGAGGAGGTCGCGGATTTCCTCTTCGACGAGCTCGAGGAGGTCCGGGTCGTCGATGAGGTCGACCTTGTTGAGGAAAACGACGATCTTCGGCACGCCGACCTGGCGGGCGAGGAGCACGTGCTCCTTCGTCTGCGGCATCGGGCCGTCAGCGGCGGAGACGACGAGGATCGCGCCGTCCATCTGCGCCGCGCCGGTGATCATGTTCTTGACGAAGTCCGCGTGGCCGGGGCAGTCGACGTGCGCGTAGTGACGGTTGGCCGTCTCGTATTCCACGTGGGCGACCGAGATCGTCACGGTCTTGGTGGCGTCACGAACCGTACCGCCTTTCGCGATGTCGGCATAGGCCTTCACCTCGGCGAGACCCTTGCGGGCCTGCACCGCGAGGATCGCGGCGGTCGTGGTCGTCTTGCCGTGGTCAATGTGGCCGATGGTGCCGACGTTGACGTGCGGTTTCTTGCGTTCGAATGTGCCTTTAGCCATGGGAGTTCGGAGACGTTAGTGGTTCGATATATGAAGTTTGACCTCTGTTATTAACGTCGCTGAAGTCATGCGACGTTTGACCTGGAGCCCAGAACCGGACTCGAACCGGCGACCTCGTCCTTACCAAGGACGTGCTCTGCCAACTGAGCTATCTGGGCAGACCGAGGGAGGGATCAAAAAACGAAAAGAGGGAAGAAAGTGCATTCCGCGAAAATTGAGGTCAACAGCAAACTTGCTCTTTTTTGCCCGGTAGCGCCTCCGATCGCGGAACGGAAAGAAGAATCGCGTTTCGCGACGCAGGTCAATCCTTACGGCCCGATCCCGACCCGATAATATCCCGGGCCCAAACGCTCCCCCAATCGCAAGGTCTGCGCGAGGTAGTCCTGAAAATAACTGTCTACGGCGCCGGCACCCGAACTTTCGATCAGCACGGGTGGTCCGATAAGCCCCCGGACGTCCACCGCGACAAGAAAACGCAATGGTTGCCACGCCGCGCCGGACGGCGGTTGGGCGTCCATCAGCGCCTGGGTCAGCACGGGAACCCCGCTGCCGGCGGCCGAAACTTCGAGAAAAGCCGCGCGCGATGGCAGCGGTGTGGTCGTCAGGCCGGTTTCTCCGAATCCCAGGAACGGCCTTTCCGGCCGGCTGATCGCGAGGACGCCTGCGGCCTTTTCGGGAGCTTGCATCACCGCCGGCATTTCCAAGCTCAACCGACTCTCGGCAAACGACCATTTCGGCTCGTATCCACGAAATGAGGTCACGGGCTCCCTCCAGGCTTCCGCGGGAATGGTATTCTCGCTCGCACTCCAGCGCGAGGGCAGGAAAAGCGGCGCGGGGTCGCGCAACACCGCTTCCTCCCGCAGCGTGGCGTCGCCGTTTTTCGACTCGAGCGGCGCGATGCCGATCGGCAGGGCCGCGGGCGTGGGGCCAGTATTGTCCCGCGCCGCCTCGTAGTGCGGGACCCGCACCAGGAACACCGCACCCAAGGCCAGCAGCGCCGCGATTCCCGCGCCGATGCCCCAGCGATATCCTGACGGTTCCGCGCGCGCCATCGGCTTCAACGATCGAGCTCCGGATTCGCTCCCGGCTCCTCGGCTCCAATCACCACGCGGACGAATCCGGCGTCCGCCGCCGCGCTCTTGATCTCGGCGATCGTCGAGATCGGCACGCCTGCGCTCGCGCGCACGAGCAGCGAGGGTTCCTTCAACTTGGCCGCCTCGCCCCGCAGCCATTCGCGCAACTGCGGAAGACTCAACAGCCCGTCCGCCGCGAAAATCTGGCCCGAGGGGCGGACGCTGATCACCCGCTGCGTCATCGCCGCTCCCGCGCGCGCGCCGCTCATCGCCGGCATCTGGAAATCCACGCCGAGGCCCGGCGCGAGCACGAAGCGCGAGCCGAACAAAAGGAAAAACAACACGATCAACCCGCCGTTCACATAGAACCAGGAATCGAAATTCCGCGGTTCCGGCCGCAACCGGGCCGCCAGATCGAGCGGGCGCGTGATCATGCCGGCCGGTCTCCGGTCGCCCGCATTCATGACGCGGATAACCCCCCCTCGCCGCCCTCCTGACCGGCCCCCGGCTTCAATCCACGGTATTCGGTCAACAAATACTTCATGATCTCGTTACCCGCCCATTCGACGTCGCGCACGATCGCCCGGACCCGGCCGGAGAGAAAGTGATACGCGAGGTGCGCCGGGATCGCGAGCATCAGGCTCCCGGCCGTCGCGAGCAGCGCCTGCCACATCCCCGTCGCCAGCACGTTCGCGGTGGCGTAGTCCTTCTCGAAGGCGAGAAAGGTCGTCACCATCCCGAGGATCGTCCCGAGCAGACCGACGAGCGGCGCGACCTGCGCGATCGCCGCGATCGCCCCGAGGCGCCGCTCCAGCGCGGGCAGCTCGATCACCGCCGCCTCCTGCACATGGAATCGCATCTGATCCGCGTTGTCGTCGGCGTGCAGCAGCGCCGCCTTCACCACCGCCGCGACCGGTCCGGGCGTCTCCTCGCACACGGTCAACGCTTCCACGATGCGGCGCTTCGCGAGGATGTTCTTGATGCCGTTCAGAAACGCGGTGGAGCGAATCTGCCCGCGATGCAGATAAAGGGTCCGCTCGACGAACAACATGACGCCGATCAGGCCCATCACGAGCAGCACCCACATCATCGGGCCGCCCTTGGCGAAGAGTAAAAGATCGAGATCGCGCATCGTGATCAGCGTTAGACCGCGTTCCCCGCTCGGCGTAAATGCGAAACCCGCGGTCAGGCCTTGGCCTCGGGAAGCCCGAACCGCGCCAAACGGGCCCGCGCCAGCGCTTCGCCGTAGCCCAGCTTCGCCTCCAGGATCAGCAACCAGGCCTGCTTGGCCTGTTCCAGTTTCTCCTGCTGCTCATACAGCCCGCCGAGCTCGAGCAGGGTCCGGGTCATCCAGTAGCGGCCTTTGTCGCTCAACTGCTCGGCCCGGCCCGGCTGTATCAAAAATTCCGTGACGACGTCGCGCCACCACACCTCTTCCGCCTTCGCCGGCTCGCCGCGCCGGGCGCGGAGCAGGCCGAGGTTGAACCCGGCCTCCACCCGCGCGTCGAGCGGCGCGTCGACGCGATCGCGCACGTGCTCGAACAGCACCAGCGCGCTTTCCGCATGGCTGGGTTCGTTCGCCGACTGGGCGTTGTGCGTCTCCGCCAGGGCGAGCTGCGCCAGCGCCACATCCGGCCGCTGCGAGAACCGGTTCACCAGCTCTTCATAAACGCGCTGCGCCGCGGGGAAATCGTTCAGCTTCCGCAGCAGGTCGCCCTGCTTCATCCGCGCCGCAAACACGAGGTCGCTCTGCGGATACTTGCCGACAAGATCCTCGATCAGTCGGTAAGCCTCGCGGTAATTCGCCTCCTGCCCGCGCCGCTCCGCCTGCAGCGCCGCCTGAAACAGGGCGAACGGCGCGTAGAATTGCTTCTCCGGAAAGCTGTCCTGCTCCGCCAGCTGGATCAGCAACTGCTGCGCCTCGACGGTTTTGTCCTGCTCGGAATAATGCTTCGCCTCGACGAAATACGAAGACACCGCCGCGACCGATCGCGGATAATCCGTCCGCAGTTTTTTCAACGTTTCCAGCGCGGCGGCGTCCCGATCGAGCGCGAAGCTCGCCTCCGCCTTCAAGAGCGCGCCCGAGCTCGCGATCTCGTCTCGCAAGGCCGGCGTCACATTCGCCAGCACGCCGGAAAATGCCTCCACCAGTTGCAGCGTCTGCTCCGGCCGCCCGGCCGCAAACGCCAGCCGCGCCTGCAGCCACGCCATGCGCGCGCGCAACTCCGTCGGCACCGCCCGCGCGCCCGTGGTTTGCGCGCTGTCGAGCACCCGGTTCACCCGTTCCAGCGCCTGATCGGTCTTGCCGCGCACCTGCAGCGCCCGCGCCAGATTCCACTCCGCCTCCCAGCGGTTCACCTGATCGAAGCCCGGATCGCGCGCGAGATCGTCCAGCATCGCGACCGCCACCTCCGGCGTCCCGGCGCGAATCTCCGACAACACACGTTGAAACATCAGCTCGCCGGGATTCGCCTTCGCCGGACCCTCCCGCAGGACGGCCGCATATGCGTCGGCCGCACTGCGATAATCGCCCGCCCGAAACCACGCCTCGGCAATCAACAGGCCGAGCGCCGCGCGCGACGCCCCTTCCGGCAACTCGGCCCGCGCCTTCACCGCGTTGTCCGCCGCCGTGCGATACCGGCGCTGATCCCACGCCGCCTGCGTCAGCACCGCGTAGGCATGCGCCTTCAACGGCGAACCGGGAAACGTCTGCAGCAACGTGCGCGCATCCGTCTCCGCTTGGGCATAACTGGCCGAACCGCCTTCGGCCCGCGCCATCGTCAACGCCACCTGCGCCCGGTAAAGATAAAGGTCCTCGAGCAGCGGGTGCGGCGTCTTCGCAGCGATCAACTCGTCGAGCAGCCTCCGAAACGCGGCCAGCTGCGGATTGCGGGTCGAGGCTTCGGCGAGCGCCTGCAACGCGATGCGCTGCTTGTTGCGATCGTTGCCGCGCTCCAACAACCGCTCGAGCGCGCTTCGCCCCGGTCCTTCGCTCGCGCCGCCGATCAAGCCGAGAAGCAGCCGCGTGTCGTCGAGTTCCCCGCGCTCCTCCGCCGGAAGCGACAGCAATTGCCGCTGCAGCACCGCCACCGCCTCGGCTTTGCGCCCGAGTTCGTCCAGCGTCGTCGCATACACGCGGCCCCATTCGTATCCGCGCGCGCGGCCCTGAAACTCCTCCATGTTTTTCCGCGCCGTGAGCGCCGCCATTTCCGAGACCGGTCCCCGCTGCAGCCGCACCTGTTCGCGTTTGAGAAGGATCTGAGCCCGCGCCGGTGGCGACACCGCCAGCTCGATCGCCTGGTCAAACAGCGCCACCGCCTTGTCTGGCTCGTTGTCCGAGGTCGCGATTAACCCCTGCAAAAACAGATGCCACGCGCGATCCGCCGGCGCCAGTTCCCCGATTCGCGTCGCGTCGCGCTCGTTTTTCGCCGTCGTGATGAAGTTCTGCTGCCACGCCGCCAGGCCTTTCCGCAGATGCCACGCGGGACTGCGCGGGCCTTCCCACGCGTGCAGCACGCGCTCGGCTTCCGCGCCTTTGCCTTCGTCGAGCAAGGCCGTCGCGAGTCCCAACATCGCCGCCTCGCGGTCGACGTCGGGCCGCTGCATCAGCTCGCGGTAGATTGCTGCCGCCGCCGACGGAAATCCCATCTCCTGCGCCCGCTGCGCCGCCACCAGCGACAATGCATCGCGACCGGCAGACTCCATCGCCGAAGACGGCTCGACAAAGGGCACCGGCGGATTGAGCGGCGTTTGCGCACGACCGGCCAGCGCACCCATCAACCACACTCCCGCGAGGAAAATTGAAAATCGCATCACGTCCCCGGTGAAATTGCGCCGCGCCCCGCCAACAATCAACCGCGTTGTCGTCAGTTCCGACTCGCGCGCTCCCCCCGCTCCCGCCATCCTGCGACCTCGTTGCGCAACCACCTCCCCTCCTCCCCATGAGCGCTCTCGTCGTCCTCGGCATCTTCGCCGCCCTCGTTCTCCTGCTCGGCCTCTGGATCGTCGGCATCTACAACAGCCTCGTCAGCCTCCGCAACCGTTTCAAAAACGCCTTCGCCCAGATCGACGTGCAGCTGAAGCGACGCTACGACCTGATCCCGAATCTGGTCGAAACGGCCAAGGGTTACCTGAAGCACGAACGCGAAACCCTCGAGGCCGTCATCCGCGCCCGCAACATCGCCGCCGCTGCCGCGCAAACCGCCGCCGCCAATCCCGCCGACGCCAGCGCCGTCCGCAGTCTCGCCGCCGCCGAAACCGGCCTCACCGGCGCGCTCTCGCGGCTGCTCGTCGTCTCGGAGCAATATCCCGATCTGAAGGCCAACCAGAACATGATGCAGCTCACCGAGGAGCTCACCTCGACGGAAAACAAAATCGCCTTCGCCCGTCAGGCCTACAACGACAGCGTCATGACCTACAACACCGCCCGCGAGACCTTCCCCAACGTCGTTTTCGCCGGCATGTTCGGTTTTCATCCGGCCGAACTCTTCAAGATCGACGACGCCACCGAGCGGACGGCGCCCAAGGTGTCGTTCACCTGAAGCTCAGAGTTCAGAGCTGAGAGCCCAGAGCTCGATCCGCCTCCGATCCGTTCCGGCTCTAGGCTCTTAGCTATCAGCTTCGCCCATGGACTTCTTCGAAGCCCAGGCTCGTGCCAAGAAACGCACGTCCCGGCTCGTCGCGCTTTTCGTCTTGGCCGTGCTCGGCACGATTGCCGCGAGCTACTTCGCCGCCCTTCTCGGCTTCGGCTTCGTCGAATCGGAACAACCCGAGCGCTACGCCGAAACTGCGACCGCGTCTGATTCCGCGCCCGCGTTGTGGCGGCCGAAACTCTTCTTCGGCGTCACCTCCGCCGTGCTCGCCGTCGTCACGTTCGCTTCGCTCGCGAAATGGACGCAGTTCTCCGCCGGTGGCCGCGCCGTCGCCGAGAGCGTCGGCGGCCGCCGCATCGACCCGCGCACGACCGATCTGCGCGAGCGCCGCCTCCTCAACGTCGTTGAGGAAATGGCGATCGCTTCCGGCACGCCGGTGCCGGCCGTCTACGTGCTCGACGACGAACCCGCGATCAACGCTTTCGCCGCCGGGCTCACGACGTCCGACGCCGTCGTCGCCGTCACCCGCGGCACACTCGAGAAACTCAACCGCGACGAGCTGCAGGGCGTCGTCGGCCACGAGTTCAGCCACATCCTCAACGGCGACATGCGCCTCAACCTGCGCCTCACCGCGCTGCTGTTCGGCATCCTCGTCCTCGGACTCGCCGGTCGCGGCATCTTGTGGAGTTTGCGCTACGCGCGCGTTTCCCGCGGTTCGCGCAACAACAAGAATTCCGGCGGCGTCCTCGCCGCGATCGTCTTCGTCGGCCTCGCCCTGCTGGTCATCGGCTATGTCGGCTACTTCTTCGGCCGGCTGATCCAGGCCGCCGTCTCCCGCCAGCGCGAATACCTCGCCGACGCCGCCGCGGTCCAGTTCACCCGCAATCCTACCGGCCTCACTGGCGCGCTGAAAAAAATCGGCGGCTACGCCCTCGGCTCGCGCCTCCAAACCAGCAAGGCTGCCGCGATCGGCCATTTCTTTTTCGCCCAAAGTTTCCGCTCCGGTTTCACCGGCCTCTGGTCAACCCATCCGCCGCTCGCCGAACGCATCCGCGCGATCGAGCCACAATTCGACGACCAGATGTTCGAGCCGCCGGAACAGGTCGACGTCGCCGCCGAGTCGTTTGTCTCCGCCGGCCTCCATCCGCCGAAACGGCAAATTCCCCGGCCCGAACTCCCCACCTTCAGCGCCGCCGCCGCACTCGCTCACGCCGGCACGCTGGGGCCGGAACACGTCACCGCCGCCGAATCGCTCCTCGCCGCCGTCCCCGCAAGCCTGCGCGAGGCCGCCCGCGATCCGTCCACCGCCCCGATCCTCATCTACGGCCTGCTGCTCGATGCGAATCCGGATCTACGCGAGCCGCAGCGCCGCCTCATCTCGCTTCACGCCGGAGCCGACGCCCTTGCTGCCGTCGACCGCCTCGCGCCCGAGTTGCTCGCGCTCGGCCCGGAGCACAAACTCCCCCTCGTTCAACTTTCGCTGCCCGCACTTCACCTGCTGTCACGCGAGGCGCTCGCGCCGTTTCTGCAGACGCTCGACGAACTCGTGCACGCCGATGGACGCGTCTCAGCGTTCGAATTTGCGCTGCAAAAACTCCTCACCCGCGCGCTCGCGCTCGGACGCGATCCCGGCGCCGCTGTCGTACAGTTTCATTCCTTCAACGCTCTCGTCGGCGAGATCGGCACCGTGCTTTCCGCGCTCGCCCATGCGTCGACCGACGATGCGGCCGCGGCCCGACAGGCCTTCGCCACCGGCGCCGCGCAGCTCAAGCTGATCGAGCCGCAGCTGACGTTCGATCCGACGCCAGTCGATTTCGAGCGGCTCGATGCCGCGCTCGACAAACTCGCCGTCGCCAGCGGTCCGATCAAACAACGCACGTTGCTCGCCGCGGGCTGCGTCGTGAGCGCCGACGGCACGATATCGATCACGGAGGCCGAGTTGCTCCGCGCCGTCGCCGCCACGCTCGGCGTGCCGATGCCGCCGCTCGCCGCCGGCGCCTGAGTTCGTCGGCCGGCCACGGCCTGCCGGCGAAGTTTATGCGCGTTCGGATCCGCTTCGCTAAACGTCAACCTGCGCCGCGCCATTCACCAGCACCGGATTCGCCAGCACCTCGCCGGCTTTGGTCACGTCGAGCTCGCGATCCCATTTCGCGACCACCAGCGTCGCGACGGCATTGCCGATGAAATTCGTGATCGCCCGCGCCTCCGACATGAACCGATCGACGCCGAGGATCAGCGCGAGTCCGGCGACCGGCACGTGTCCGGTCGCGGACAGCGTCGCCGCCAGCGTGATAAAGCCGCCGCCCGTCACCGCCGCCGCGCCTTTCGAGGTCAACAACAACACCGCGAGCAGCCCGAGTTGTTGCCCCAGCGCCAGCGGTGTATCCGTGGCCTGCGCGATGAACAGCGCCGCCATCGTCAGGTAGATGCACGTGCCGTCCAAATTAAACGAATACCCGGCCGGCACCACGATGCCGACGACCGGACGCGCACAGCCCACGCGCTCCATCTTCTGCATCAAGCCGGGCAGCGCCGATTCCGACGACGAGGTTCCCAGCACGATCAGCAGTTCGTCGCGGATGAGTTTGAGAATTTTCCACAAGCTGAAGCCCGCCAGCCGCGCCACCAGACCGAGCCCAACGAACACAAACACGAAGCACGTCAGGTAAACGCACGCCAGCAACGACACCAGCCGTGCCAGCGAGGCCAGCCCATACGCGCCCACCGTGAACGCGATCGCGCCAAACGCCGCGAGCGGCGCGATCCGCACGACGATGCTCACGATCCCGAAAAACACGCGGCCGATGTCATTGATCAGGTTCATCACCGGCCGCGCGTGCTCGCCCAGCCCCGCCATCGCCAAGCCGAACAACACCGCGAGCAGCAAGACCTGCAAAATCTCCCCTTCAACAAACGCCCCGACAAAGCTGTTCGGAATGATGTGCAGCAGAAAATCCACCGTGCTGAGCGACTGCGCCGCCGTTGTGTAGCGCGCGATCTCGCCCGCTCGCGCGCCGAGACTCTCCGCCGTCGCGTGAAACCCCGCTCCCGGCTGAAACACGTTCGCCACCACCAGACCGATCAGCAGCGCGAACGTCGTCACGATTTCGAAATACAGCAGCGCCTTGGCGCCGACGCGGCCCACTTTCTTCAAATCGCCCATCCCCGCCAAGCCCACGACCACGGTCGTGAAAATGATCGGTGCGATCAGCATCCGCACGAGCTTGATGAACGCCTCGCCGAGCGGCCGCAGCGATGCGCCAAAATCGGGCCAGACGCAGCCCACGACCACACCCAGCGCAATCGCGATCAGGACCTGCAGATAAAGCGTATCACGACGGCGCTTAACTCCATGCGGGGCAGCGGTAACGGGGGCCATGCTCCGCGACTCCATCGGGTCCGCTAATGGCGGTCAAAGATTTCCTACTCAACGGCGTGAATGAAAACGCCGCTCGCTCGGACGGACGCCAGTGCGCCCGATTACGGTTCCAAAAGCTTCGGGTTCTGCGCGCCGTCGATGCCGGTATCGACTTCGTCCATCACCGGATCGGTCGCTTCCGCGAAACGCAGCCCATGCTCGAAGCGCCAGAGCCAGCACGCGCCGTCGCGGCGGTCGTGAATCAACATGTAATCCGGCAGCCGGTCGCGCGCCGCGCTCGCGATGCTGAACTGACCTTGCGTCACATAGTCGACGACTTCCGGCAGTTGCGAAATCGGCGGCTGCAGATCGAGCGTCACCGTCCAGTTACCGCTGACCGACATGGGAACATTGCCCCGAAAATAATAGGCAAAGAAGCGCGACGGCACGAAATGCCCGGTCGCGCGCAACCGGCGCAGATGTTCGTCCACCGCCGCGATGAAACCGACCCGCCAGGGAAAATCGGTCGGCAGGGAAAAGCCGGGCAGCGGAATGAGGACGTTATCGGACATGGCGGCGCGTTTGTCCTCTATTAACGGCCAACTTCCCTTGGATTTTAGCGCCTAATTCGACAGACTGCGCCTCGCATGCGACTCAACGCCCGCCAGCAAGCGCTGCTCGAAGAACTGGAGCTTTGTCACGATCCGCAGGAACGCCTCGCCGCGATCGTTGATCGCGCCCGTCGCCGGCCGCCGCTTTCGCCCGCGGAACGCACGCCCGAGCGCCTCGTTCCTGGCTGTTCCTCGAGTGTCTGGCTCGTGAGTGAGTTCCGCGACGACCGCCGCTGTTATTTTCGCGCGGATGCCGATTCCCCGGTCGTGCGCGGCCTCGTGAACGTCCTTGCGGATTTCTACAGCGGCGCCCTCGCCGCCGAAATCGCCGCCAGCGACGCCGACCCGCTCGCGACGCTCGATCTCCTGCGCACGTTGTCGCCCACCCGCCAGCGCGGACTCGCCGCCGTGCGCGCCGCCATCGTGTCCTTCGCCCGAGCGCACCTCGCCAGCTGAAAGATTCCGCCGTGGTCCCGTTGCTCGACGCTCATAATCACCTGCAGGACCCGTGGCTGAAGCCTCACCTGGAACGCGTGTTGCGCGAGCTCCCGCCCGCCGGCGTGCGCGCCTGCGTCGTCAACGGCACCAGCGAACAAGACTGGCCCGACGTCGCCCAGTTGTGCCGCACTTCCGACTCTCAACCCTCAGCCCTCAACTCTCAACTCAGCCGTCTCCCCACCTACGGCCTCCACCCGTGGAACGTCGGCAACGCCTCCCCGCACTGGCGCGACGCGCTGCTCCGTCACCTCGACGCCGATCCTCGCGCGAGCATCGGCGAGATCGGCCTCGATCGCTGGATGCTCGATCGCGCAAAGCCCGACGACTCGCGCCTCGCCGGTCTGCGCCGCGCGCCACTCGAGGAACAACGCGACGCTTTTCTCTGGCAGCTCGAACTCGCCGCCGCGCGCAATCTGCCCGTCACGATTCATTGCATCGACGCCTGGGGCGCGCTCGCCGACGCCCTTCGCCGCGCGTCGCTGCCATCGCGCGGTTTCCTGCTGCATTCTTACGGCGGCTCGGCCGAGCTCGCGCGCGAGTTTGCCGCCGCGGGTGCTTATTTTTCGTTCAACGGCTACTTCCTCGGCGAACGCGCCACGGCCAAACGCGACGTCTTCAAGACGCTTCCCTCCAACCGCTTGCTCGTCGAAACCGACGCTCCCGCGATGCCGCTCCCGGCCGAGCGCCGCACACACGAGCTCCCGGGCCTCGCCGATGGCAATCCGATCAATCACCCTGCCAATCTCCGCGCCGTCTACGCCGGTCTCGCCGAGATTCGCGGCCTCGAATTCGACGCCCTCGCGGCGCAGATCGAGCAGAACTTCCACACGCTCTTTGGCCCGCCGACCCGTTAGCCCATTCGCCGCCCCCAGCTTTTCGCGTTTCAGGCAGCCAGGGACGGGCCCCAACTCGCCCTACACCACACGAACGCTCCGCATCGCTTGTCCTGCGCGGCGCGGGCGCAAGATCTGCGCAGTCTTTTCCTGTTCGCGCGGCACGTCCGCCCTTCCGTCCGCGCACCGCCGGTGGCAAGGTCGCGGTTTCACCACACGCCTCACCCGTGTCACTTCCCACGATCATTCAAGGCGGCATGGGCGTCGCCGTCTCCAACTGGCGCCTCGCCCGCGCCGTCTCGCTCACCGGTCAGCTCGGCGTCGTCTCGGGCACCTTGCTCGCGGTTGTCCAAACCCGGCTCCTCCAACAAGGCGATCCAGGCGGCCATCTCCGCCGTGCGTTCGACCATTTTCCGCTGCCCGCCGTCGCCGAACGCATCTGGCGCGATTACTACGTCCCCGGCGGCCTGCCGGCCGGCCAGCCGTTCAAAGCGGTGCCCATGCCCGCGCTCCCGTTGAGTGCGGCGTTCATCGAGCTGTGCGTTCTCGCCAATTTCGCCGAGGTCTTTCTCGCGAAGGAAGGTCACTCCGGCCAGGTCGGCCTCAATCTCCTCGAAAAAATCCAACTCCCCACGCTGCCTTCGCTCTACGGCGCCATGCTCGCCGGCGTCGATACCGTGCTGATGGGCGCCGGCATCCCGCGAGCGATTCCCGGCGTGCTCGATGGACTCGCCCGCGGCGAGGCCGTCGAACTGAAGCTCGACATCGAAGGCGCCGCGCCCGACGACCCGCTGCGCGTGCTGCGCTTCGATCCGCAATCGCTGTTTCCCGGACAACCGCTTCCGCCCGTCCCGCGTCCGCGTTTTCTCGCCATCGTTTCTTCCGCGACCCTCGCGGCCACGCTCGCCAAAAAGTCCTCGGGCCGCGTCGACGGTTTCGTCGTCGAGGGCGCCGTCGCCGGCGGTCACAACGCTCCTCCGCGCGGTTCGTTGCAACTGTCTTCAACGGGCGAGCCCATCTACGGCCCGCGCGACACGCCGGAGATTCCGAAAATCCGCGAGCTGGGCCTGCCGTTCTGGCTCGCCGGCGCATTTTCCCGGCCGGGCAAAATCGCCGAGGCCCAGGCCCAGGGTGCCGTGGGCGTGCAGGTCGGCACCGCGTTCGCGTTCTGCGAGGAGTCCGGCATCATCCCCGATCTGAAACGTCGTTTTCGCGATCTGATCCGCGCCGGCGCCGCCCGCGTTCACACCGATCCGCTCGCTTCGCCCACCGGCTTCCCCTTCAAGATCGCCCAACTCGCGCAAACCCTCTCCGACGCCACCGCGTTCGCGAAACGCCAGCGTATCTGCGACCTCGGCTACCTGCGCCAACTTTTCCGCCGCAGCGACGGCTCCATCGGCTATCGCTGCGCCGCCGAGCCGGTCGCCGACTTCATCCGCAAAGGCGGCACCGAAGCCGAGACCGTCGGCCGCAAATGTCTCTGCAACGGGCTCACGGCGACCGCCGGCTTCGCGCAAGTGCGCGACGGCGAAGCGGAGCTTCCGATCGTCACTGCCGGCGACGAACTCGTGCAGCTGGCCCGCTACTTCGATTTCAGCCGCGATTCCTACAGCGCCGCCGACGTCATCCGCGTTCTGCTGCGCGGAGCCGCGGTCGCGTAAACTAACGCGGACCGGCCTCCGCGATCGTCCGCACCACGTCGCCCGCCGCGGCGAGTCCGAACGCGCCCGTCACGAACACGCCGGTGCCAAACCCGCTCGCGCAGTCGAGCCGGAGTTCCGATCCCGGCTCCGGGTCCGCGGCGCACGTGCCATTGGCCCACGGAAACACCGGCAGCTCGCTCGACCACACGCAGCGCACATCCCAGAACATTTTCCCGGTCTGCTCGCCGTGCGCGAAACCGTGATCGCGGCGCAGCTTCTTCCGCACCTGACGCAACAATTCGTCGCCCCACGAATCGCCGAGATCGCCCGTGCGCACCTGCGTCGCATCGCGTTTCCCGCCCGCGCCGCCGATCGTCAACACGCGAAAACCGCGCGCCCTGCTCGCCGCGATCAGCAGCGCCTTGTTCGAAAGTTTGTCGATCGCGTCGACAACGAAATCGAAGCGCGACGCGAGCAACCGCTCCGCCGAAGCCGCCGTAAAAAACTCCGCGTGCGGCGTCACACGACAGCCCGGATTGATCGCGCGCACGCGCTCCGCGAGCACCTCCACTTTCGGTCGCCCGATCTGCCCGTCGAGCGCCGGCAGCTGGCGGTTGACGTTCGTCACGCACACATCGTCCAGATCGATCAGCGTCAACGCGCCCACGCCGCTGCGCGCGAGGCCTTCCACCACCCAGGAACCGACGCCGCCGACGCCCACCACGCCGACGTGCGCGTCGCGCAGCCGCGCCAGACCCGCCCGCCCCACGAGCCGCGCCACGCCGCCAAACCGATCTTCAAAATCGTCCGTCATCCTGCGCCGATGTAGTCACGCGCGGCGCCGCGTCCAGCGCCCATTCGAAATCGCGTCGCTGGTGCCCGCCGAATCCTGGCGTGTTTTTCCCGTCATTTCGTGGTTGGCTTCCGCCAGCCCCCTCCCCGCCATGCACCTCCTTCATGTTTCGGCTCGCGTAAAACCCGAGTGCATTGACGCCTTCAAGGCCGCCACGCTCGCCAACGCCCGCGCGAGCCTGGCCGAGCCCGGCGTCGCCCGCTTCGACGTCGTGCAGGACCTCGAAGATCCGAGCCGTTTCCTGCTCCTCGAAGCCTACCGCACGCCCGCGGCTCACGCCGCGCATCGCGAGACGCCTCACTACGCCACGTGGCGCGACACGGTTGCGACGATGATGGCCGAGGCGCGCACCGCTCGTAAACTGGTCAACGTCTTCCCGCCCGACACCGAGTGGTAAACGCAAACGCTTCCGCCGCTCCCTTCACCGTCACTTTCCCTTTCACTCCGCCCGTGCGCTTCGAATTCGCCACCGCCGGTCGCATCGTTTTCGGCCCCGGCACGCTCAAGGAAGCCGCCGCGGCCACCCGAGAGCACGGCCGCCGGCCGCTCGTTGTCACCGGCCGCGATCCAGCGCGCGCGCAACGCCTGCTCGAACTGCTCGCGTCCGCCGATCTCGCCACGGCCACGTTTCCGATCACGCGCGAGCCCACGCTCGACGATATTTCGCGCGGCGTGAACGTGGCCCGCGCGGCCGGTTGCGATTGCGTCATCGGTTTCGGCGGCGGCAGCGCGCTCGACGCCGCCAAGGCCATCGCCGCGCTGCTCACGAATCACGACCCGATCCTCGACTACCTCGAAGTGATCGGCCGAGCCCGGCCGCTCGCCGCTCCCGCGGCGCCTTGTATCGCGATTCCCACGACCGCCGGCACGGGTGCCGAAGTTACGCGCAACGCGGTCCTTGCCTCGCCCGAACACCGCGTGAAAGTCAGCCTGCGCAGTCCGCACCTGCTGCCGCGCGTCGCCATCGTCGACCCCGAGCTCACCTCCGGGCTCCCGCCCGCCGTGACCGCCACGACCGGTCTCGACGCCCTCACCCAGCTGATCGAGCCGTTTGTCTCCGCCCGCGCGAATCCGCTGACCGACGGCCTCTGCCGCGAAGCGCTCCCGCGCATCGCGCGTTCGCTACGCCGCGCCTTTGGCGACGGCCGTGACGCCGCCGCCCGCGAAGACCTGGCCTTCGCCAGCCTCTGCGGTGGACTCGCGCTCGCCAACGCGGGTCTTGGCGCCGTCCACGGTTTTGCCGGCCCGATCGGCGGGATGTTCCCCGCGCCGCACGGCGCCGTCTGCGCCGCGCTCCTGGCTCCCGTCACCGCCGCGAATCTCACCGCGCTCCGCGACCGTGCTGCGAGCCATCCGGCGCTCGAGCGCTACGGCGAAATCGCGCGAATCGTCACGGGCAACAAATACGCCCGGCCCGACGACCTCGTCGCCTGGACCCGCGAACTTGTCGCCACCCTGCGCATCCCATCGCTCGCCGCTTACGGCATTCAGACTTCGGATACGAACGCGATCGTCGCCGCCGCCTTGAACGCCAGCAGCATGAAAGCCAACCCGCTCCCGCTCACGCCGAAAGAGCTCAGCCAAACCCTCGCCGCCGCGCTGTAGTCACAAAAACCGGCTCGCCCTCGCTCATTGCGCGAGGCGCCGAAGAAGTTCGCTATTCTCCGTGACCACTTGTTTCAGCGCCTGATCGAATTCGGCATCCGAGGCATACTTGGCCGCCGATTCGTTTGCTGCCGGCTCCGTCTTTTTCACGAACGCCACCACCTCCGGGGGCAGTTTCTTGATCATCTCGATGATCTCGGCAGCGCTCACCCGCGGCGCCTTAGCCGCTTACTTCTGCCCCGCGAGCACGCTCTCCACCGCCGCGATGGCCTGTCGCTCGCGCTCGGCCCAAAGACCGCGAATTTCCACAAACGGCAGGTCGCGGCGCTCAAGCGCTCCACGCCACACGCGCGCCGCTTTCTCGCGATCCTCCGGCAAGGGGAAACAGCGCTGCGGATCCGGCGCAAACGGCACGTCCGCGTCGAGCAGCAGGTAGAGCGCGTAGTTGCGGCAGCGTTGCTCGGCGCCGCGCCGCACTTCCTCCGGACACGTGCCGTAAAGCAGATCGCTCCACAGCATCGTCGTCAGCGCGTCCGTATCACAAATCAGGAGACGCCCGGCGCGCGCCGCCGCCGCGTCCTCGCGCCGCCACTGTTCGCGCGCGATCGGCGTCATGTCGTCGAGCGCGATCGCGCCGTGGCGATCCCAGAACTCCCGCGCATACTCCGGCACCCACTCGACGCCGAAATGTCGCGCGAGCTGCTCCGCCAGCCGCGTCTTGCCGGTCGATTCCGTGCCGAACACCGCGATTCGTTTCGTCTCGCTCATGCGGGCATTTCCCGTTCGCCGGCTTTCATGCTGCGACGCCACTCGACGTGACCCGCGACCGCCATCGCGAAGAACAACGCATACAGGCCCGCGAACAACCGCAGGTCCTTCGTCCAATACACGCCGACCGCCACGAGATTCACGATCATCCACGTCGCCCAATTCTCGAGCCGCTTCCGCGCCTGCAGCCATTGCGCGATGAGGCTGAACGCGAGGATGAACGCGTCCCAATGCGGCAACGCCGCATCCGTGTTGCGCCGCATGAACTCGCCCCACGCCGCCGTGCCAATCGCCCCCGCGGCACTCCAGCCGACCATCGCCCGCACGCTCAATCGCGTCACCGGCAACTCCGCATGCGCGCGGCCCTGCGGGTGGAGCCAGTGCCACCAACCATACGCCTGGATCGCGATATAGATCAGCTGCAGCAAAACATCGGAATACAACCGCGCCTCAAAAAAAACCCACGCGGACACCGTCACCTGCACGAGGCCGACCGGCCACGTCCAGACATTCTGGCGAATCATCAGCCACACGCCGACGACGCCGAGCACGGTGCCGAGGATTTCGAAGAAGGACATTCGCGGTGGAAAAGAAAGCGAGCGCCGGGCGAACCGGCGCTCGAAGAGAATCGCATCAAATCGCCGGCCGGCGCCGGCGCTGGCGAAGGTTTACTTCGTTTTGGCTGCGAACAGCGCTTTCGCGGTTTCGACGAGGTCGTGCGGATTTTTCGCGAAGTTCGCGTTGTCCGTTTCGATCGCCATCACGCCGCTCCAGCCGGATTTTTTGATTTCCGCAAACAGACCGTCGTAATTCGACTGGCCGGCGCCGGCCTCGACATCGAGAACCACGGCCGTGTCGCCGGACATTTCCACTTTCTTGTCCTTCAGGTGCATGTCGAACACGCGGCCGTCGTAGTCACGAAACACCTTCGCCGCATCGAAACCCGCGGCGGTCACCCAGCCGATGTCGAGGCACACGCCGATGCGCGCATCGCGCTCAGCGAGCACTTTTTTCACCGTCGCGGGATCGCCGTAAACCGTGCCTTTGCCGTGATTGTGGATCGCGAGCTTGATGTCGTATTCCTTCACGAGCTCCTCGAGGTTGTCCCACTCGGCGAGATTCTTCGGCTCCACGATGATGAGCCCGATGCCCATGAGTTTCGCGAATTCGAACAGCTTCCGGTTCTCCTCCTTGTCGAGCGAGGTGCCGTTGACGCCGAACGTGTAGCAAACGAGCCCGTGCTGCTCGAGGATCGCCTTCTTGTGCAGCGTCTCCTCGCGCGGGCCTTTCGGATCGATGTGCTTCGCGATCAGCTGGAGGTATTTCAACTGATGCTGCTCGGCGAAGGCCACGACCTCGTCGAAGGTCATGTTGCGACAGGTCCACGACTGCAGCCCGAGCTTCGGGCCGGCGGCAGCGGCATGCGTGACGGTGCAGGACAACAGCGCCGCGAGCGCGGCCGCGAAGAAGAGACGAAGGGAACGTTTCATAGGGGCGAGGCAGGAAACACAAAACCCCGCCCCCGCGGGCATCGAGGCTTTTCTCAAGGACCGCTCAGCGGCTCGCCACGTAGGCCTCAAGCGCTTCGCGCGTGATCGTGTAGCGCGCGCCGCAGCGCGGACAGCGGATCTCGATCTTCTCGTCGCCGCCGAAAAGCCCTTCCGGATCCTGCAGCATCGTCGGCCCGAGCACCTCGAGCATCCGCTGTTGATTGCAACCGCAGTGCCAGCGATACACGCGCTGCTCCATCGGCACGAGCGTCTCGCGTCCATCGAGCGCGCTGACCTGCTCGGCATCGAGTCCGTGCAGCCAGCCCACGTCGCAATCCGGGTGCTCGGTGACCATCGCGAATTCCTCCTCGTCGAGTTGGAAATAACGCGCGGTGCGCTGCTCGCTTTGGGCGTAGAACTTTTCCGCGGCTTCGATCGGATCGTCGCCCTTGAACGCGATCGTGCTGCGCCGCTTCGGTTGCCAGGTGCCGCCGACCGGACCGCGTCGAACGACGTCCGCGTAAAACAGGTTCTCCGGCAACTCCTTCACGTTTTCCTCGAAAACGCGTCCGGCCACGGCACCGGTCTCGTTGTCGCCGGTGAGGAACACGTTGATCAGAGGTTGCTGGAAATTGATCGTCCACGCCACCAGCTCCGTTCGCGGACGCGAGGCGCAGTGCAGCACGAACGCCGCGAGCGCCCGCTTGAAGATCGCATCGGCGGTCGGGCCCGGATGCATCTGGTGCTTGCTGAGGTGGAGGTAGTAGTCGACGAAGAGGTCCCCGAACTCCGCGCGCGCCAGCAGGGCGTTGCGGCTGCGCACGAACGACGTGGCCACGTCGAGTCCGGCATCGTCGAGGTTGGGCGGTGTGATATCTGGCATGGCCGGCAACGTTGCGCGCGATGGACGTTTGTCGAGCCGCCACCGAAAAACGGGGCTTCCGCGGTTTTTCCGCCACTGGCCCCGCGGCAGCGGTGATTCGTCCCCAACCGGTTGCACTCGGCCCGGGAATCCATGCGCTCCGTCGTCGCCCCTTCCCCCACCGCGCCCACTCGGCGCGACCCCACAGCCCCATGCCCCTCCCTGCTCGCCTCCCGGCCCGCCCGCGCGTCGTCGCGTGCCTTCTCCTCACGTTAGCGCTCGCCCCCGCGACTGCGCTGGCGTTCACCCTCGCGCCGAACCTCACCGTCAACGGCGACGTGCGCGTCCGCTACGAATCCGACTGGGATTCCCACACCGCCACCGGCGCGCTCCGCACCGACCGCGAACGCGGCCGCTTCCGTCTTCGAGTCAACGCCGCCTATGCCTTCGACCCGGCGTGGTCCTTCAATGCCCGCGTCCGCACCGGCAATCCCGAGAGCCAGCAGTCACCTCACCTCACGTTCACCGCCAACGACGGCCCGAGCGACGATTTCCGCGTCTCGCTCGACCGTTACTTTCTGCAGTACAAGCAGGGCTCCACCACCGCGTGGTTGGGTCGCAACAGCTCCCCGTTCTGGCAGCAAAACGAGATGTTCTGGGACGAAGATGTCACGCCCACCGGCGCTGCCGCGTCGTTCGACCGCAACTACGGCGCCGCCACCCTCACCACCACGCTCGGCGCCTTTGCCCTGCCCGACGGCGTCAACCACCTCCACGGCCAGCTCTTCGCCGGCCAAGTCAAATACACCGCGCCGGTCGAAACCGCTCGTCTGACCGTCGCCGCCGGGCTGCACGCATTCCAAGGCGAAGGTGGCGCTCGCTATTTGCGCAACCGCAACGGCGCCCGCGACTACCTCGTCGGCGTCCTCAGCGCCCAGTGGAGCACGCCAGCCGCCGGCCTCCCGCTCGCCTTCGGCGTGGACGTCTTCCACAACTTCAAAAACTACAGCGCTGCCGACGTCGCCCCGTTTCCCGCCAACCAGACCGACGAGACGCTGGGTTACGTCTTCTCCGTCGTCGCCGGGCAGCTCAAGCAGCGCGGCGACTGGCTCGGCGGTTTTTACTACGCACACGTCGAAACGTTTGCGACCAACGCGTCCTACGCGGAGGACGACTGGGCCCGCTTCGGCAACGGTCCGCAATCAGACCTTACCGACATCGAAGGCTCCGAATTCCGCGTCGCCTACGCGTTCACCAAAGACCTGAACGTGATGGCGCGTCTCTTTCTCGTCGAAGCGATCACGAGCCGCCAGGACGGCAAACGCTTCCGCCTCGACCTGAATTGGAAGTGGTAAAGCCACCTTTCCCCGCACCCATGAAACTCCCCGCCCTCCTCACCTTCGCCGCTCTCGCGGCCACCGCCGGACTCCATGCCGGCGACTTCCCCGAAACCACCCGCACTTATCACGTTCAACAAACCGTCACGCTCTCCGACCTCCCCGCAGGCTCCAAATCGGTGAAGTGGTGGATCGCCATCCCCGACGACGAGCGCTTCCAGGAAGTCCTCGACTTCGACGTCGTTTCCGCACCGGGCCCCTGGCGCATCGTCACGGAGCCCGATCACGGCAACCGCTTCATGTTGGTCGAAATCGCCAACCCCACCGCCACCTCGCTGTCGTCGAAGGTTGCGTTCACCGTTCGCCGTCGCTCCGTGTTCGTCGATCTCGACCCTGCGAAAGCCGGTCCGATCACCGACTCGCATCGTTCGCTCTTCGTCGACGAGCTTCGCACCGACGCGCCGTACATGAAGGTCACGCCGCGGATCGCCAAGCTCGCGAACGAAACCTGCGGTTCCGAAACGAATATCGCGAAACAAGCGCAGCTGCTCCTCGGTGCGGTGGCCGACTACGCCGACCACTATTCGAAAGATCCCTCCAAACCTCATTGCGGCATCGGCGACGCCGAAGACTGCATGACCAACGCCGGCGGCTGTTGCACCGATCTCCACTCGATGTTCATCGCGCTCGCCCGCGCCCGCGGCATCCCGTCCCGTCTCCAAATGGGTTATCGGCTCCGCGAACCCAACGAGGGCAAGGAGGTCGATCCCGGCTACCGCTGCTGGGCCGAGTATTTCGTTCCCAACTACGGCTGGGTGCCCGCCGACATCGTCGAAGCCGACGACCCCAAGGGCCTCGGTCGCACCCGCTGGTTCACCGGTCTCACCGAGCGCCGCCTCTGGCTCAACGAAGGCCGCGAATTTGACCTCGCGGGCCGCGCACTCACGGAGAAACGCGTCAACACCATGGTCATCGGTTACGCCGAGATCGACGGGGTCGAAGCCCGCGTCATCCCCGAGGGCGACCTTCCCGCCCAGCTCTCGCGCACCGTCTTCTACACCGAACAGAAACCCGCCGCCGCCGTGGCCGCGCGTTAATTCCGCGCCTCCTTGTCATTGCGAGGAGCAAAGCGACGAAGCAATCCAGCCGGACTCTACACCCAACCGCGGCCACGGCCGCGGTTCTTTTTTGCACATCCTGCCTCCCTCGCCAGCGTTTGGTCCATGAAGCGATTCGTTCCCCTCGCGCTCCTCGCCCTCGCCTCCTGCTGCCTCACCGCGTTTTCCGCCGCCGATTGGCGCCCGCTTCCGCTTATCGAAAACAACCGCGTCGCGCCCGCCTGGCAGCACGTCGGCTTCGGCCAGATGATCGTCGAAGGGGACACCGTTCGCACGGATCCCGATCCGCGCGGACTCGGTCTCCTCGTCTACACGCAGGAAACCTTCGGCGATTGCCAGATCCGCATCGTCTACCGCCCCGACGAGCCCAACGACAACGCCGGCGTCCACATTCGCATGGATCGTGGCATCCTCGACCAGATCGGCCGCGACGACCTCATCGGCGTCACCCGCGGCCCGAACAACCGCCTCTCGGACGCCGAAGCGCAAAAGATGGCGACCGCGTCGGAACAGGAGAACGGCGCCTGGTTCGCCGTTCATCACGGCTTCGAAGTGCAGATCATGGATAGCGGCGACGCCCTTCACCGGACCGGTTCCATTTACTCCTACGCGCCCGCCGCCGAGCTTCCGCCCGCACCCGCCGACGGCTGGCGCACGATGATCATCACGCTGCGTGGCACCGAAGTCGTGGTGGAGCTCGATGGTAAAACCCTCACCCGTTTCGACTCCGCCACCACCGACGTCCCGCCGCGCGAGGCTTGGTTCGCCCCGAAACGCGAACCGCTCCGTCCGACCCACGGCTACATCGGCCTCCAAACCCACGACCCCGGCGACATCGTTTATTTCAAGGAAGTCTCCGTGCGTCCGCTGTAGAGGCGGATTCGTCCCCGCGAGTTCCCGGCGTTCCGGCAAGCGCACCAGCCGCCGCCTGCACTGCACGAGCGGGCCTGGGCCCGGCGGCGACCCGCCCGCGGCGCCAGACCGCGAGTCCCAGCGCCACCAGACCCGCGAGCCCGGCGTAGGTCGAGGGCTCCGGGATCGCCGAGGTGGTGTAGGCCAGCGAGAGACTGTAACCGTCGCTGGTGATCGACCACGTGCCGTCCGTGGCGTTCAAAAATGAGGTCGTGTCGATCGCGAACCCGTCCGCGAAAAACCCGCCGATCCCGCCGCTCGTCTCGACGAAAATCCAGGCGTAGGACTGCGCGCGATCGAAGTCCGCCAGCGCGCCGAAGGAGTTGTCGGCGAGGAGCGACGTGATGGAGAGGTGAAACGGGTTCGCCTCCGAGAGGCCGGTGAGGTCGAGCGTGCCGCTGATGCTGAGCAAATCCCATTGAGTGCCGGCGACGCCGTTGGCGGCGTCGATCTGGAAATCGAAGATGCCGCCGCCGGCAAAAACGGTATCGCCCGCGGTGAGAGTGCCGGGCGAGTTGCCGGGCGCGAGCGTGCCGCCGCTGGCGATTGTAAGCGCGCCAACGGAGCCGGAGCCACCGAGCGTCGCGCCGGCAGCGACGGTCGTGCGCTCGCTGTTCGCGATCCAGCCGTCGACAATGAGCCGCCCCGCCGCGATCGTCGTCACGCCGGTATAGGTGCTCGCGCCCGTGAGCGTGAGCGTGCCGCTGCCGGATTTGGTCAGGCCGCCCGTCCCGGCGAGCATCGTGGCAAGCGAGCGATCAGAGCTGGAGTCGTGCGAAAACGTGCCCGAGCCCGTGAGTAGTCCGTCGCCGGATACGCGCGTGAGATCGAAACCGTGCGCCGCCGAATTCAACGTCGCCCCGCTGGCGATCGACACCGCTCCCGCCTGCCCGAGCGCCGTCGCGTGGCCGAGAGTGAGGGTGCCAGCCTCGATCGCGGTCGCACCGGTGAAACCGGCGTTGCTTCCCGAGACAACGAGCGTGCCGGAGCCGGTCTTCGTGAGCGCACCGGACCCGGCGAGCGTGCCGGACAGCGTCAGCGTGCCGGCGTCCGTCTGGATCGTGCCGGCGCCAATGAGCGCAAGATCGCGAGCCGACGTGAACGCCGCGGTGGTCGTCAGCGTGCCGCCATCGAACGCGATCGATCCGCCCGCCGCGCCAAGCGAGGCGTCGGAGGCGACGCTCACCGTTCCGCCGGCAAGCGTGAGTCCGCCGGAGAAATCCTGGGAGCCGGAAAACGTGAGCGTGCCCGCGCCGGACTTGACGACGGCACCGGTGCCGCTGAGGGCGCCGCAGAACGTCCGATCGGAGTCCTGCGCGACCGTGAGCGAGCCCGAGCCGAGCGTCACGGTTCCGCCGCCCGCGAGTCCGGCGACGGTTTGCGCGTGGCCCGCAAGGTCGAGCGTAGCGCCGGACGAAACGGAGACCACCGCGTCACGGCTGAGCGTGCCGTCGGCCGTGGTCTGGAGCGTACCGGCAGCAATGGTAAGCGTGCCGGCGAAGGTGTTTGCGCCGCTCCAACGCGCAATCGAGGCGCCTTCCTTGATGACGTTGCCTTCGCCCGTGATCGCGCCGGCCCAGATGTTCGTTACGCGGGTGAGCGTCGTCAGCGTGGCGCCGCCAAGCGCGAGCGTGCCGGCATCGAAGGTGTCGTGAGCGGCATCATAGGAATCGAGATCGCCCAACGTCTGATCGTGACCGGCGAGATCGACCTGCGCGCCGTTGATGAGGAAGAGCGCGGAGCCGGCGCTCAGCACGTTGTCCGTGCCGGCTCGCAACGTGCCTTCCTGCACGAGGGTCGCGCCCGTGTGGCTGGCGGCTCCGCTCAGGACGAGCGTGCCCGCGCCCGATTTCACGAATCGACCGGAGCCCGTGACGGCGCCCGCCCAGGTCGTCGAGCCGTCAACTCCCACCGAGGTGGAAACGGCGACCTCGAGCGTGCCGCCGCCGAGATGAGCCCCGCCGGTGTGGCCGGTTTCGCCGGTCAGCACGAGCGTGCCGGCGCCGGTTTTGTCGATCCCGCCCGCACCCGACGTGGCGCCGCTCCAGGTCGCCGTGCCGGTCGCGACGTCGAGCGTGGCGGTGCCGTCGGCGAGTTCGAGCGCGCGATTCGAGGAGGCGAAACCCGCGGCCAGGATCAAACCGGCGCCGTCGGCGAGCGAGACGGCGGTATCCGCCGCGCCTAGATCGCTGTCGTTGCCGAGCGAGAGCGAGCCGCCACCGACCTCCGTGCCGCCCGTGTAGGTGTTCGTCCCGGAGAACGAGACCGTGCCGCTGCCGAGTTTGTTGAACCGGCCATCGCCGGTGATCGCGCCGGTGACGGTGAGGTCGGCATCGGTCACGAGCGCGGCATCCGTGCCGGTCACGCTGAAACCGCGCACCGAACCGCCGTCGATCGTCTCGAGCTGGCCCGTTCCGGACAGCGCGAGTGCGCCGCCGCCCAGACTGCCGTCATCGTAGATGCGAAGACGTCCGCCCGCCACTTCCGTCCCGCCGGTGTAGGTGTTGAGCGAATAGTAAGCGACGTTGTTGGAGTCGGTGTTGACGTAGCTGCCGGACGGATTGAACCGCAGCGTGCCGGCCAGAAGGCGGAAAGATCCGCTGCCGGAAATCGTGCCCACGTAGATCATGTTGTCGGTGCCGGATACGCTCAGGCGCGCCCCCTCGGCCAGCGCGTAGCGATAAAAATCCACGTCGCCGCCCCCGTGATGGTAGCTGAAGGACGTCTGACTGTTGGCCGCCGCATCCCACGCCTCGGTGACGTCGCCGTAAATGGGAGCATCGTAGGCCCCGAAGAGCACGAACGGCGGTGGATCCTCGCCGCAAAAGATACCGTCTTCCGGGCTCGGGATGCAGCCTTCTTCATCGTCGGCGTGCGCCGGCGAAGGGACCAATGATGCGCTGAGCAGAATGAGCAGGGCGAAAAGCCGGCGGAGCAAAAGCGACGCGCTGACGACGGGAAGATCCGTCCGCGTCCCGCTCTGCCGCTGGAGCGCAGCGAGGGAAACGAAAATGGGCATGGGAAAGGTGTCGGGGCATTGCGCGGACAATCCGGCCGGGCCGAAACCGGCAATCGACGAACGGCATCCGTTGTCGCCCAACGACACCGCCGCGGACGGACTTGCGGCTTGGCCGCGGCGTCCGCGGGCCGCAGCGTCGGCCGATGTGGTCTCTTCGTCGCGCGATCGTTTTCGCCGTCCTGCTCGTGTCCGCCGCGCGCGGCGCCGAATACCCAGCGCTGGGCATGGACGTCTACGATCCGAAGGCGAACGGGATGGAGGCGGTGGACGCGGCGATCGCCCGGGCGCAAATCGAGCGCAAGCGCGTCATGGTGGTGTTCGGTGCGAACTGGTGTCCGTGGTGCCACCGGCTCGACCAGGCGTTCCAGAGCGATCCGGCCCTGTTACAGTATTTGGATCGCGACTACATCCTCGTGAAGATTGACGTGAACGCGAAGAGCGGCACCCAGCGCAACCGCGACGTCGTGCTCCGTTTCGACACGGCGACGCGAGCGGGCCTGCCCGCAATCGTCGTGCTCGACGAAACGGGCCGGCGGCTCGTCACCCAAGGCACGGGCGCCTGGGAGATGAAGGAAAAGAAAGCATATCGTCGCGCCGCGATCCTGGAGTTTTTCCGGCACTGGGCACCGCCGCGCGCCTGAGCGCGAACTTGCGAGAGAACTCGTCGCCGTCGAAGGCGTTGCAAAGCACTCCGCGCACCCTGGGTTGATTCAGGCCTCATCGGGCTTCACAACGTTCTTTTCATGCTGCGCGATGACCTGCTGTTCCGAGTGGCCCGGAGCCTTCTCGAGTTTCCCCCCACGACCGCGCCTGCCGAAGCGCTGGCGTTGATCGGTCCGGCTTTCGATGCCGATCGGGCCTGGCTCATCCGGATCGACGAGCGCCAGCAGACCTTTGCCGTGGCTTACGAATGGTGCGCCGATCGCGTGCCGGCCTGCCTCCCGGATCTGCCCGATGTGCCGACGGCCTTGATCGCGCATCCGCTGCGCGAATTTCTCCGCGGACATCCGGTGGTGCTGGCGGACATCGAAACGCTGCCGCCGGACGCCCAGAGCTTGAAGGAAGAAATGCGGCGCGAGGGCAATCGCGCGACCGCGGGCGCGCCCCTGTTTCGCGACGGCCGGCTCGTCGCGCTGATCGGACTCGACGACACCCGCAAAATCCACGCGTGGACCAAGGCCGAGATGATGGCCCTCGGACGCCTCGGCGAACTGATCCTGGCGGCGGCGGACCGCCCGCGCGACGAGCCCGCAGCGTCACCTCCCACCTCGCCGGCAACGTCGGAGACGGGAGGCTGCTTCGTGCGCGCGGGGAATTGCCACGTGCGCGTCAACTGGGACGAGATCGCCACCATCGCGGCGGACGGCGATCATTCACGGGTGCGGCTGTCCGGCGGCCGGGAGTTCTTCGAGTTGAAGGCGCTGAGCGTCTGGACCGCGATGCTGCCGGTGGAGTTGTTCGGTCGCGTGCACCGCTCTCATATTGTCGGCTGGAAACACGTGCGCCGGTTGCGGCGATCCTCCGGCGGGCGATGGGTGATCGAACTCGACGGCGCCAACCTGCCGCCGGTGCCCGTCGGCCGGCACTACCAACCAGCGGTCCGCAACCACATCAATCTGCGGCCGGTGCGAGCGCGACGCTAGCGGCCGTAAGCGCCGCAGGGACCGCGGCCGAAAACCGCCTCACCGCTCCCTCGCCCATGGCGCCGGCGGCAACTCCACGCCCATCGCGCGATTGACCGCCCGCGTCGCCGAAATCCCGATACACTCCGCCAAGGTCCGTCGCGCCTCCTCCTTCGCCTCCGCCCAAACGGGCTTCCGCGCGAGCGCCAGTTCCTCGCCGCGGCGGACTAGCAGGCCCCAGCCCGCCGGGATTTCCGCCTCCCCAAAGATTCCATCTTCACTCACGAGGTAAAAATAATCCGCCGCCCGCCAGCGGAACAGCTTCGCGAACTTCGTCCCGCGCAGCACGCGCCCCTGCCAGGTCGCGAGCTGCTCGAGCGTGCGCCGGTGCGTCGCATGGTCGACGCCCGAAAAGTCCCACGCGTCAAATTCCGCGAAGAGCGCCTCGCCTTTCCGCAAGTCCGGCCGGTGCCCGCCGATCAGTTCCTCGAGGTTCCGCACGCGTGCGCTCAGCTCCTCCACCTTTCTCCGCGCCTCGTCCTCGCGCTGCGCATCTTTCAACAAATCCGCCCGCGCCTGCTTGCACTCGAACACCGCCGTGCGCCGCTCCGCCCCGCGCGAACACGCGGCGACATCCGCCCGATACCCACTCTTCGGCACCCGCACCTCGCACGCCGCGATGGAAAACCCATTCGTCTGCGCCCAACGCAGCGCGAGTCGCTTCAATTCCCGATGTTTCTCTGTTTCACCGCCCACCACGTCGCCAACGACCCTGCATCAATCTTCCCGCATCTCCATCCCGATTCTTCGCGCATCTTCGCCGACTTCGCGTCTTCGCGCTTGGTCGGCCCTCATGCACCCATCAGAAAATCCCGACCTTCCGCAAACCCGCGCGCGCGCAATGCCGCGCGAATGAACTCCCGCGCCCCGCGCGAGCTCACGTAGCCGAGCACGAAAACGTCCTCCGGCCGCGGCAGCTTCTCCGGCCCGATCACCGGCACGCCCACGCCGCCAAGCGCCCGCGTCCATTTCTTCGCATCCACATCCACAAACCCCGCGATCCTGACGCTCCACTTCTCCAATTCCCGCGCCCGCTTCCGCGTCGGCCGTCCCGCACCCCAGACCCAAACCTCCCGCCCGCCGCCGATACGCTTCAACTCCCGCGCCATCCACTCCGCCTTCACACGATAAAACGCTTCCTCGGCATAACGCCCCTCGACCCGCGACGCCCGTCCGGCCGAATCGTTCCAGCGCAACAACACCCGCGGCACCTTCGCCATCCGCACACCGGCGTCCAGCCACCGCAGCCACAGCTCATAATCCTCCGGAAAATCGCCCGCGCGATACCCGCCGAACCGCTCCATCAGTTCGCGCCGGAACATCACGCTTGGATGCGCCAGCGGCGATTCCACGAAGCGATCCAGCGCGATCGCCTCCGGCGTCACCAGCGAGTTGATCCAATCGACGTGCAGCGCATAACCCGCATTCGCCGCCCGATCGCCGCCGAACTCCACCCCGCAGCCCACGAGCCCGATGTCCGCATGTTCCGCGCGCCGCAGAAACGCGACCTGAGCGTCGAGCCTTTCCGGATACATTTCGTCGTCCGCATCCATCCGTGCCACGAACTCGCCCCGCGCCTCCGCCAGTCCGGCGTTCAACGCCGCGACGATGCCTTCGTGCGGACGCGCGAGCCGCCGCACACGCCGATCCTCCCGCGCTGCGGCCTCGACGATCTGCCCCGACGCATCCGTCGACCCGTCATCGACCGCGATCAACTCCCACTCGGTCCAGTTCTGCGCCCGCACGCTCGCGATCGCCCGCGCCACGGTCGCCGCCGCATTCCACACCGGCAGAATCACGGAAACCGTCGGCGAAGCACTCACGCGTTATTCGCGCCGTTCGCGATTTCCGCTTCCGAGCGTCACTTCGTTTTCGCTTCCAGCTGCTTCTCCAGCTTCCGGATCTTCGGCGCGATCACATATGAGCAGTATCCGGCGTTTGGATTCTTCCGGAAATAATCCTGATGATAGCGCTCCGCCCGCCAGAACTTCTTCAACGGCACGATTTCCGTCGTGATCGGATCGCGAAACTCCTGCGCCGCCTTCGCCTTCGACTTTTCCGCCGCGGTCTTTTGCGCGTCGTTCGCGTAGAGGATGATCGAGCGATACTGCGGCCCCATGTCGTTGCCCTGCCCGCCCACCTGCGTGGGGTTGTGCACGTGCCAGAAATAATCGAGCACCTCGTCGAGCGAGACCTCCGCCGGATCGTAGTCGATCTTGATGACCTCCGCGTGACCCGTGACGTGCGCGCACACCTGCTCGTAGGTCGGATTTGGCTCGTCCCCGCCGGCGTAGCCGCTGACGACGTCCTTCACGCCGGGAAGGAGTTCGTAGGCCGCTTCCGTGCACCAGAAGCACCCGCCGCCGAGGACGATCGATTCGAGTTTCTTTTCAGCCGCTTGAGTCATGAGAGGAAAGAGGAGCGCCACCGCTGCCAGCCAGGTTTTCATGCAGGTGAGATTCACGGTGCCCAATTCTATTCCCGCCGCAAGGCCTTCACTCCGTCCTCTCACCCCTCAACTCTTACCTCTCGCCCCTCGCCTCTCTACCGCGTCAGCTTCCGATACTTCACGCGATGCGGCTGGTCCGCGTCCTTGCCTTTCCGACGCCGGTAATCCTCGTGATACGCCGAGAAGTTGCCGTTGAACCACTTCACCTCGCTCTCGCCTTCGAACGCTAAAATGTGCGTCGCCACCCGGTCGAGAAACCAGCGATCGTGCGACACCACGACCGCGCAACCGGCGAAGTTCTCCAAGCCTTCCTCCAGCGCGCGGATGGAGTTCACATCGAGATCGTTCGTCGGCTCATCCAACAGGATCAGATTGGCGCCGCTCTTCAGCAGCCGCGCGAGGTGCACGCGGTTGCGCTCGCCACCTGACAGCACCCCCACCTTCTTCTGCTGGTCCGCGCCGGTGAAACCGAACTGCGCGCAATACGCGCGGCTGTTCACCTCGCGGTTCGGCAGCCGCATGATCTCCTCCCCGCCGCTGATCGCCTCCCAGATCGTCGCCTCGTTCGGCAGCGATTCGCGCGACTGATCCACGTGCGCGATCTTCACCGTGTCGCCCACGCGCAGCGTTCCCCCATCGGGCTGTTCGACGCCCGTGATGAGCCGGAAGAGCGTCGTCTTGCCCGCACCGTTGGGACCGATCACGCCCACGATGCCGCCCGGCGGCAACGTGAAGTTCACGCCTTCGAACAGCACGTTGTCACCGTAGCTTTTCGCCAGGTCCTTCGCCTCGACCACGAGGGTGCCGAGTCGCGGGCCGGGAGGTATCAGGATTTCGAATTCACGTTCCTTTTCGGCGACGTTCTGCTTCAGCATCGTCTCATAGGCGTTGATGCGCGCCTGGCCTTTCGCCTGCCGCGCCTTCGCCCCCGAGCGGATCCACTCGAGTTCGCGCGCCATCGCCTTCTGCCGCCGGTCCTCCGTGCGCTGCTCAATCGCCTGGCGGCGCTGTTTCTGCTCGAGCCACGAGGAGTAGTTTCCCTTCCACGGAATCCCGTGCCCGCGATCGAGCTCGAGGATCCACTGCGCGACGTTGTCGAGGAAGTAGCGGTCGTGCGTCACCGCGATCACCGTGCCTTCGTAACGGGCGAGATGCTGCTCGAGCCAGTTCACGCTTTCGGCGTCGAGGTGATTGGTCGGTTCGTCGAGCAACAGGATCGCGGGCTTCTGCAACAGCAGCCGCGCGAGCGCCACGCGGCGGCGTTCGCCACCGGAAAGTTTGTCCACGATCGCCTCGCCCGGCGGACAACGCAGCGCGTCCATCGCCATCTCGACCTGCGGCGCGACGTCCCACGCGCCGAGCGCGTCGATCTTCTCCTGCAGTTCGCCTTGGCGCGTCATGATCCGGTCCTTCTCCGCCTCGTCATCCGTCGCCGCGAGTTCGTCCCAGGTCGCGTCGTAGGCCGACGTGAGATCGGTCAGATGCTTCACGCCTTCCTCGACGCACGCGCGCACCGTCGCGCCGGGCGTCAGCTGCGGTTCCTGCTCGAGCAGCCCCACCGAATAACCCGGCTCGAAATGCACGCGTCCTTCAATATCCGTGTCGCGGCCGGCGAGAATTCTCAGCAGCGATGATTTGCCGGAGCCATTGAGGCCGAGCACGCCGATCTTCGCGCCGTAGTAAAACGACAGCGAGATGTCGCGGAGGATCTCCTTGCGCTCGATCTTCTTCGAGACGCCGAGCATCGAGAAAATGATGGTGGGAGCTTCGTCGGCTTTGGCCATGGGCCGCGAAATTGGCCAGCCTCCGCGACGCGCGCAACTCCCGCGCTCAGGTGGCGATCGCGAGTGGACGGAGCCGACACGGGACTTGACACCCGTCGCGCGTGGGGACTTTCTGCCACTCACGTTCATGATCCTCTCCGGCACACGCGCCCTTTCGAACTCCGTCGTCCTCGCGGTCGTCGTCGTCGTCGCGCCTGCCGGCACGCGAGGGTTCTGATCGTTAACGCGACTTTGCCCCTCCGGTGCCGAACCGGAGGGGCTTTTTTTTGGCTCCATCGGCGCGGCACGGGAACGGGCACTCACCCGAAACCGAAACCAACATGCACCTCACTGGAGCTCACATCCTCCGAATCCTGCTCGAACGACAGGGGATTCGCACTCTCGCCGGCATGCCCGGCGGCGCCAACCTGCCGTTCTACGACGCGCTGCACTCGTCCGAGTCCGCGCAACCCATCGAGCACATCCTCGCCCGCCACGAACAGGGCGGCGGATTCATCGCGCATGGTTACGCGCGTGTCACCGGCCGCGCCGCCGTTTGCCTCGCTACCTCCGGCCCCGGCGCGACGAACCTCCTCACCGCCATCGCCGATGCGCAACTCGACTCGGTGCCGCTCGTGGCCATCACCGGTCAGGTGCCGCAGGCGCTGATCGGCACCGACGCGTTCCAAGAGGTCGACACCTACGGGCTCACGCTGCCGATCACGAAACACAATTTCCTCGTGCGCTCCGCCGCCGAGCTGCTGGAAACGATTCCGCTCGCGTTCACGATCGCCGAATCCGGCCGTCCCGGCCCGGTGGCGGTCGACGTGCCGAAAGACGTGCTCAACGAGCGCGTCGAGGTCACCGCCTGGCCCGGGCCCGGCGGCCGCAAGCCGACGCCGCCGTGCTCCGATGATCTCGTGGCGGCCCTCGCGCATCAACTCGTCCACGCGCAACGGCCCGTGCTCTATCTCGGTGGCGGCGTGATTTCCGCCGGCGCCGCCGACCTCGCGCGCGAGCTCGCGCATCGCGTGAACGCACCCGTGGTGTCGACGCTCATGGCGCTCGGCGCGATGCCCTGCGACGACCCGCTCTTCATGGGCATGCTCGGCATGCACGCGTTGAAAGGGACCAACTTCCTCCTCGAGGAAGCCGATCTCGTGCTCGCGATCGGCGCGCGTTTCGACGACCGCGCCACCGGCAAGGTGGCGGAGTTCTGCCCACGCGCCGCGATCGCACACATCGACATCGACCGCGCCGAAATCGGTAAAATCAAAAACCCGTTCCTCGGCCTCGTGGGCGATGCGGCCGACATCCTGCGCCGGCTCCTCGATCGTCTGCCGCCCATCGAGCGTCGCCGCTGGTGCGGTCGCGCGGCCGAACTGCGCGCCGCCTATCCGCTCGCGCATCCGCCGCGCGCCGAGGATCCACTGCATCCGGTGAATCTCTGCCGCTTCCTCGGCGAATCGCTGCCGTCCGACACGATCGTGACGACCGACGTGGGCCAGCACCAGATGTGGGTCGCGCAAGTGTGGCCGTTTCGCCAGCCGCGCACATTGCTCACGTCCGGCGGACTCGGCACGATGGGCTTCGGCCTGCCCGCCGCCATCGGCGCCGCGCTCGCGCTGCGTGACGCCGCGAACTCTGAGCTCCAAACTCCGAATTCCGCGACGTCGCCTCAACCTCGCGTCGTGTGCATTTCCGGCGACGGCTCGATCCTGTTGAACATCCAGGAACTCGCCACGCTGGCCGAACTGGACCTGCCGGTGACCGTGGTGATTTTCAACAACGGCAGCCTCGGCCTCGTGCGCCAGCAGCAGCAGCTGTTCTACGGGCAAAACTACGCCGCCTCGCGTTTCCACGCGGTGCCGGACTTCGCCGCGCTCGCGCAGGCGTTCGGCATCCGCGGTGTGCGCATCGAGGCCGACGATCGCGATCCGCTCGCAACCCTCGCCGCCGCGCTCGCTGCGCCCGGCCCGTGCGTGATCGACATCCCGATCCACGAAACCGCCAACGTGCTCCCGATGGTGCCGCCCGGCGCCGCCAACCGCAACATGATCGCCGAAACCGCCCTCACCCATGCCTGACACCGCTCTCCTCCCCGCGACCGCCGCGGCCCGCTCCACCGTGCTCGAGCTCCTCGTGCGCAATCATCCCGGCACGATGTCGCACATCACCGGCTTGTTCGCGCGCCGGGCGTTCAACCTCGACGCAATCGTCTGCGCGCCGGTCGGCGACGGCACCACCAGCCGCGCGCTGCTGCTTGTTGGCGACGAACCGCGCCTCGAACAGGTCGAGCGGCAGCTCGCGAAACTCTACGACGTGCTCGAGGTGCGCCACCGCACCGACTTGAACGCGAGCCACTTCGTCGGGCTGCTCCCGTGATCAAGTCCGCCGTTAGCCCGGCGGCAGGCTGCGAGCGCTATGCCTCGCACTTGCCGCCGGCCACGAGCGGACGCACTTCGAGCGTCGCGCCGACGCCCAGCGCCGGAAACCGCCGCGCGATCGTCACGGCCTCGTCGATATCGGCGCACTCCAGGATTTCGAAGCCGCCCAACAGCTCCTTCGTTTCCGCAAATGGGCCATCCGTAACCAGCACCTGCCCGCCGTTTTCGCGCAGCGTCTTTGTCGCAGCCGAGGGCTGCAGCCCGTTGGCATCGACGCTCTGGCCTGAGCGCACGAGTTCGTCGTGCCACGCTCCGCATGCGCGGTGCACCCGGTTTTGTTCTTCCTTCGGCAGGGCCGTGAACGCTTTTTCGTTCAAATAGATCAGCATCGCGTAGCGCATGAGGGGAATGGGTTGGTTTCCTTGTTTGGGTTCATCTCTTCGTCGTCTGAAGCCCGCCGAATTCGACCACCCACTTCGAAATCCGCGTTCACCGAACCCCGCCAATTCCTGCCGAGCAATCGCCAATTTTTGCGCACCGCTGGCGCCCGGAAGGAGTAAGGTGTCGTGGGAAACGTCCGGTCGACGAATCCTCTTTCGACGCCTCGAGCTGACGCGCGGAGAATGCCCAACGACTCCATCGTTTTTGTCGGGCTCATGCCCCACGCTCCCATCCTCGTTTCCGGGGTGGGACGGGAACATCACACGCACGTGCGCCGCACGCTCGCCGCGATGCAGCAGATCGCCACGCATACGCTCGCCGTCCAGCCCGACACGGTTCTCATCATCTCCCCGCACTCGCCACGACGCGCCGGCGCCTTCGGCATCTGGCAAACACCGCTGTTGCACGGTTCGTTCGAGGAGTTCGGCTCGGACGAAAGCCGCGTTGACCTGCCGCTCGACCGCGAATTCACCGAGCAGCTCGAAAAGCAAACCGCCGCCCGCGGGCTTCACACCTGGCGCATTCTCAGCGGCAAACTCGATCACGGCGCGACCGTCCCGCTGTCGTTTTTGGTCGCCGCCGGCTGGCAGGGGCCAACCGCAATCGTGAGCCTCAACGAACCCGCCGACGAGGGTCTCGATGAATTCGGCCACGCGATCGCCGCCGCGGCGGGCACGCTCGGCCGGCGGCTCGCGATCATCGCGAGCGGCGACATGAGCCACCGGCTCAATCCTTCCGCACCCTGCGGTTTCCACGCGGATGGCCGCCGCTTCGACGAAACGTTCATCGACCTGCTCCACAACGGCTCGCTGCAGGAAGTCCGTCATCTCAATCCCGTTCTGCTCGAAAACGCGGCGCAGGATGTGGTCGAGTCGACCCGCATCGCACTCGCCTCCACCAACTACGTCACGCCGGGCCGGACGGTCCTTAGCTACGAGGGTCCTTTCGGCGTAGGCTATGGCGTTGCAATTCTGGCGGAACAGCCGGTCGCCACGTCAACCGCACCCGCCGCCGCCGTCGGCCCGCTGGTGCTTTCGCATTGGGCGGATCTGCCGGGCGTCGCCCGCGCCGCCGTCGCCGCGCATTTCGCCGGGGGCCCGGAGGAGCCGCCGTTTGTCGCGGCCGGCGAGCTCACGCAACCGCACGGCGTGTTCGTGACGTTGCGCGGCAAACACGAGGTCCTGCGCGGCTGCCGCGGTTCGCCCACCCCGGAGCAACCGGATCTGATCCACGAAACCTGGCGCTGCGCGCGCGAGGCCGCGCTGCTCGATTCGCGTTTTCCGCCGCTCCGCGAGGAGCAGCTTTCACAGGTGCGCTTCAGCGTCAGCATCCTCGGCCCGCTCGAACCGGTGGCCTCCCTTTCGCTGCTCGACCCGGCACTTTACGGCGTGCTCGTGAGTTCGAAGAAGGGCCGGCGCGGCCTGCTCCTGCCGGCGATCAAGGGCGTCGACACGGTGGCGGAACAGCTGCGCCTCGTCCGTCACAAGGCCGGGATCCAGCCGGAAGAGAAGATCGAGATCCAGCGTTTCACGACGCAGGTCTTCCAGGAGCCGCCGCTCCCGCCGGACGACGAGTAGCTTTCCCGCCCCCACCGGGCCATCTCCTCCGCGGCCGTCCATGAACTCCACGCCGACCAGCCAGACCTTTGTCGCCCGTTGGTGGATACGCCGCGCCGACGGTCGCATCGAATGCCGGCTCTGTCCGCGCTTCTGCAAGCTGCAGGACGGGCAACGCGGCTTCTGTTTCGTCCGCCAGCGCGTGGGCGATCACCTCGAGCTCACGACCTACGGGCGCAGCAGCGGTTTCTGCATCGACCCGATCGAGAAGAAGCCGCTGCACCATTTCCTGCCGGGCACCAGCGTGCTCTCGTTCGGCACCGCGGGCTGCAATCTCGGCTGCCAGTTCTGCCAGAACTGGGACATCAGCAAGGCCCGCGTTTTCGACCGGCTCTGCGACACCGCGTCGCCCGAACAGATCGCCGCCGCGGCCGAAAAGCTCGGTTGCCGCTCCGTCGCCTTCACCTACAACGATCCGGTGGTGTTCGCCGAATATGCGATCGCCACCGCGCACGCCTGCCGCGCGCGCGGCCTCAAGACCGTCGCCGTCACCGCGGGTTACATCACGGACGAAGCGCGCCCCGAATTCTTCGCGGCCATGGATGCCGCCAACGTCGATCTCAAGGCGTTCAACGAACACTTCTATCAACGACTCTGCCTTGGACACCTCCAGCCCGTGCTCGACACGCTCGTTTACCTGCATCGCGAGACGTCCGTCTGGCTCGAGGTCACCACGTTATTGATACCGGGCGAGAACGACAGCGACACGGAACTCGAGCGCGCGGCCGCCTGGTTCGCCTCCCACCTCGGTCCCGACGTGCCGTGGCACTTCACCGCGTTTCATCCCGACTACAAGCTGCTCGCGACGCCGCCCACGCCGCGCTCCACGCTCGAGCGCGCCCGCACCATCGCCCGCGCGCATGGCATCAACTTCGTCTACACCGGCAATGTGCGCGATGCGCTCGGCGAATGCACCTGGTGCCCGACCTGCGGTGAACTCCTCATCGAACGGACCGGTTACAAGATCGGCCGCTACGCGCTCGACGAAAACCACTGTCCCGCCTGCGGGCGCCGCATCGCGGGAGTGTTCGAGCCCGAACCGGGACATTGGGGCGCGCGCCGACAGCCCGTCCTGCTGGGTTGATCCGCAGCTTGCGCGAAGGCCGCAGACCTGCGGCGATCTGCGACGCGTGACCGAATCCGCCGCCACCTCGTCCTCATCTGCCGCACGGGAAATCCACTGTGCCGACGCGATGCCGTGGATGCGCACCCGCGGCGCGATTGCCGGCACGTGCGCAGTCACCTCGCTGCCTGACGTCTCCGAGGTGAATCTCTCGCTGCCGGCCTGGCGCGAGTGGTTTCTCGCCGCCGTCCGGCTCGTGGTCGACTGCGTGCCGGCCGAAAACGCCGCCTTGTTTTTTCAATCCGACATCAAACATCAGGGCGTCTGGATCGACAAAGGCGCGCTGGTCGTGCGCGCGGCCGAGGACGCCGGCGCCCGCGTGCTGTTTCACAAGATCGTCTGCCGCCGCCAGCCCGGACTCCTCACGTATGGACGTCCTGGTTACACGCACCTGATCGCGGTCTCGCGGGCGCTGAAATGTCCGGACGTGCTGCCGATTCCCGACGTGATCGTGGATCCGGGCCGGCAGCCGTGGGTGCGTGCGATGGGAATTCGCGCCGCGGCGCACGCGGTGCGCTTCGCCCGCGATCACGCCGGCGCGCAGACCGTCCTCGATCCGTTCTGCGGCGTCGGCACCGTGCTCGCCGTGGCCAACGCGCTCGGCCTCGCCGCCGTGGGCGTCGAACGCTCGGTCAAACGCGCCGAACAAGCGCGCCACCTGCAGGTCTCCGCGGCCGAGCTCTAGTTTGAGGTAAGCCCGGCGGCGTCCGCCGGGCTCGCAACCGACCGTCTCTGACCGAACGCTTCTGCCGCGTCGGGGATTTTCGAATACAACCCCCGCTTAGCGCAGGAGCTCGCGGAATTTGGCGTCCATCGCCCCGGCCCAGATGCGATAGCCTTCCTCGTTCGGATGCAGGAAGTCAGGCATGATCGACGCCGGCAGCACGCCATCCGGCCGCAGGAACTTGTCGCCGATATCAAGGAAGAACACGCGCCGGCCGTCGTCGAATTTCGCGATGAGCTTCGTCACGTCCGCGACCTTCAAGCGCAGCGGGTGATCCGGCTGCTCGCCGCGCGGAAACACGCCCAGCAGGAGGACCTTGGTTTTCGGCGAGCGTTGGTGAATCTCATCGAGGATGGCGCGCACGCCTTCGGCGATCTGCGGCGCGGTGTCCCGTCCGCTGTTGTTGGTTCCGATCATGAGCACGGCGAGTTTCGGCGCGATGCCGTCGAGCTCGCCGTTCTGGAGACGCCACAGCAGGTGCTCGGTCTTGTCGCCGCCGATGCCGAAGTTCACCGCCTTCAACGGCTCGTAGCGCTCGTCCCAGATCGCCTTGCCCGTGCGCCGCCAGGCGTCGGTGATCGAATCGCCGATGAAGAGGACGTCGACATCGCCCTGCCGGGCGCGTTCGACGAAGCCCTCGTGACGGGCGATCCAGTCGTTGCGCGGCACGGGCGTGGCGGCCGGATTGGCGGTGTCAGCGGCGAAAACGGCAACAGGCGAAACCGCGAGCAACGCCGCGGACAACAACAGGGTGAGTTTTTTCATGGGGACACGCATGCAGCCGGCGAAGGCCGGCCGGCTCAACGCCAAATCTTGCCCGCTCACGGCGCCGTCAGCGCCTCCAGATCCTCGAGCCGGCGCCGCGCGTCCTCACGATCGACGCCGCACATTTCCTCAGACGGCCGCAGGCTGACACACACCGCCGGCCGCTCCGGTTTCCCGAACAGGGCGCAACGCAAATCGGGCGACAACTGCACGCACGGCACGCCGGCAGGCTTGCCGTCGGGCATGCCGGGGATGGGCGAAGAAATGCTCGGCGCGATGCAACAGGCGCCGCAGCCGGTGCGACACGCGATGAGGTTGCTCCTCATTGCAGCTGCAGCGTCACGCGCGCGCCACCGGCCGCGCTCTTCGGATCGAGCGGCGAAATCTGCAGGCGCTCGGCCGCGATGCTGCCGTCGGCGAGGAGTTGTTCGCGCACCCGCTGGGCGCGGGCCTCCGCCAGCGCGCGCAGCTCGTCGTCGGTGACGGTGATCGTTTCCCGCAAGCGCGCTTCCATCTCCTCTGGAGAAAGCGTGGGCGGAGCGCCGGCGGCCAGACTCTGCGCCTCACGCGTTCGCGCTTCCGCGTCCGCTTTCGCCGCGGCTTGCGCGCGAGCGGCTTCCTCTTTCGCGCGCTCCTCCTCGCGCGCACGCTCCTTCCGGTCGTGCCACCAATTGCGCGCGCCTTTCAGGGTCGCGAGATCCCAGGCCCGCCGCACCAGGCCGCGATGCTCCTCGGGTTCCGCTGACGCCGCCGCGCTGGCGGGCGGCGTCGCCGGGGCCGGCGGCAGCGGCACCGCCGCGGTCGGGGCCGCGTCGTTCGCAAACGCCTGCACGAACCACGTCTCCACGGCCGCGCGTCGCTGCTCCGGCGTCAGCTCCGCCGCCGGCGCTCCGGCGCGCTCGCGCAGCTGATCCTCAAACTTCACCGCCTGGAGCGACCGCCGATCCGCAGCCGGATCGAAGCCACCGCTGATCCGCAACTGCAGCGCGGGGCGCGCAGTGAGCGCACGCTGCACGGTCTGCAAGCGCTGGAGACTCGTCTCGGTGAGCGTCGTCTGGCCTGGCAGAAACTCCTGCTGCGCGAGCTCCTCGCCGCCACCGCCGAACATCGAACCGAGCAGCGCGAACGGCGACGTCGCCGCCTTCGACAGCAGTGACGTGATCGCATGGCTCACCACCGGGCCGACACTGAACTGCGGATCGCTGAGACTGCCCTGCACCGGGAGATCGAGGACGATTTTCCCGCTCGAATCCTTCAGCAGGGCGACGCCGAATTTCACCGGCAGTTTCACGGCATCGGGATTCGGCGTCGGTTGCCCCAGCGTGAAGTGATCGAGCGTGACCTTGTTGTTCAAATCGAGCTTGTCGCCGTCGAGTCGCGCCTGGCTGTTCAGGAAAAGCTGGCCGTTCTCCAGCGCGAAGCCCGCATATTTCGCCACATACGGGCCCGCCGGCATGAGGTCGATCACCTCGCCGGTGAGCACCACATCGGCAACCGGCTGCTGACCGAGCGGGTTCAGTCGGCCGGTCGCGGACACGTCGCCGCCGTTCACCTTCGCGCGCATCTCGATGCTGCCGAGCTCGGGATGCAACGAGGAGAAATTTCGCAACGCCCCGCCGAGCTGCGTCACCGTGAACTTCGCCGGCGGTTGCACGGAATCGTCCTCGAACGTCACCTCGCCGCCGTCGATGAGCACCCGCGAAATCGTGATTTCCGGCTGCGAGCCGCCCGCGTCGGCCACGGCCGGTGGTGGCGACGGCTCTTCCGTTTTCGCCGCGCCGGTCGGCTGCGGAAGATTGAGCTTTCCCTCCTGATCGCGCCGGAGATGACCGACCGGGCGGACCAGTTTGACCTCGCCGATCGACGCGACGAGGCGCGGCGCGGTCGAGAGTTTCACATCGGCGACGCTCAACTCCGCCAGCGCCGCGAGCTCGTTGTCCGCCTCCGCCGGGGTGACGCTCACGTCCTCGAGGCGGGCGCCGCCGGAAAACAGGATGTCCGGCGACCGGTTCTCCGGGAGCGACACCCGCAGGTTCCCCTGCGTCGAGGCGGCGCCGCGCGCGAGCTTCGCGGCGAATCCGGATTCCAAATACGGGCTCAGCGGCGCAAGCGCGACGCCGGCCAGATCGAGTTGAAGGTCCGCGCCGAGCGGATCGAGCGTGACGTTGCCGCCGAGATGAAGCGTGCCGCCCGCGCTCCACTCGCTCCGCACGTCGAGCGCCATCGCGGCGCCCGGCTTCAGCGCGAAGCCGTCCAGCGAGGCATCCAGGCGGGTCAACGCAAACTCCGCCGGACGCGGACCGCTGAGATCGCGGACGGCGACTTCGAAATCGCGCACGCGCACTTCCTTCACGGAAAACTCGAGCGGCGGCGACGCGGCTCCCGTCTTCGTCACGTTCACGCTGGCCTCCGGCTTTTTCGCCACGAGTTCGAGCAGATTGATCGCGCCATCGGCCGCACGCACCACCTGGATCCGGCCGCCCTCCATGCGCACGGCATTCACCGCGCCGCTCGGCGCGAGCGCGTCACCGGTGAGACCGTTCACTTCCAGGAGGGCGAGATCCACGATCGGCGTGCGATCATTCGCGTCGAGCAACTTGAAATCCTGGAGCTTCAGCGAGCCATCGGTGAGCGCGGCGCGGCGATGGTCGGGACTCAGGTCGAGCTCGTAGCTGGCGGTGAGCGCGAGGCGGCCGGACTCGAGCTGGGCCTTGATGAAATTCGCCAGATAGGGCGCGTATTTCGGCAGCGAAAAATTCTCCACGCGGACTTCGCCGGTCGAGGTCAACGGCACGGCCGTGAGCGAACCGATCCAGGTGAGTTTCTCGCCCGATTCGCTGACCGCCTCGAAGCGGCCCGGGGCGCGGCTCACGCCGGCGGTGCGCAGGTCGATCACGGTGAAATTCGCCGGGCCCACGGTCGTATGAAACGGCGTCGCCTGCGATTCGTCGGTGAACTCGAGTCCCGCCTGGACAACATCGAGTCGATGAATGCGCCACGGGCGACCGGGTTCGTCGGATGCGGGCGTGGCGTGACGCTCCTTCACGTGTTCCAGGACATCGGAAAAGTTGAGCGAGCCATCGGGCTTCACCCCGACGACTCCCTGCAGGCCCGCGAGCGACACGTCGCTCAACACCCACTCGCGTCCGATCGAGGCGATCGCGTCGAAGTTGACGTAGAGTTTTTGCCAGCCCAGCGCCGACTCGCTGCCGTCCGGCGTGCGGATGCTCACGCGCTCGAGCGCGAACGACAGCGCGAACGGATTCACATACACGCGACCGATGCTCACCGGCCGGCCGATTTCGGCGGGCAGGCGTTTTTCCAGCTGCCACTTGATGAGGGGCGGCAGCGCGAAGAATCCGATCGCCGCATACAATCCAACGGCGACCACCACCCAACGCAGACGACGACGATTTTGGAATTTCATGTGAATGTGGGGGCTGGTCAGCACGGACAGGGAAATCCGTCGTGCGCTCCCGCAGAGTTTCCCACCGCGCCGGCCGGCCCGCAATCCTGCGCGCGTCCCAACGCCGCTCGCTGGCATTTGCGTCGCAACTTGCTAAAACAGCGTAAGGTCAGCGCGGCCGAAGGAACCTTTGCGGTCCGCTTTGACGAACCGCTTTTTTTTGCTCAACGTCCCCGTTCGCATGAAATCGGTGAAGGTCCCCGCGCTGGAGCTGTTCCTCCACGAAATGATTCCCCTCGCAAAGGCGATGGGCGTCGGCGTGGCCGTTAGCGATGCCCAAGCGCTCGTCCTCACCGCCCCGAAGGAGCAGAACAAGAATTCCCTCGGCACCGCGTTTGGCGGCAGCCTCGTCTCCCTCGCCACGCTCGCCGGCTACGGCGTCGTCTGGGAACTGATGAAGGAAGAGGTCTCGCCGGAAAAAACGCACTGGCACATCGTCGTGAAGGAAAGCCGCGCGGCCTATCGTCGCCCGGTGCTCGGCGACCTGCGCGCGATCTGCGAACGCCCCGCGCAGGCGGCGATCGCCGAGTTCAAGGAGGCGCTCTCCCGCTACGGCAAGGCCAAGTTGAAGTTGAAAGCGTCCGTCGTGGAAAACGGCGCCGTTGCGGTCGACGTCACCGCGGCCTTCGTCGTTTCGCGCTAAGCGCACGCGCCGCAGCGGCGTCGTCCACCGGCAGAGCGCGTCGCGACACCGATCAAATGTGACGCGAGTCGGCTTCGTCCTTCTTCGCGTAGCCGGTCTCCTGACGCTGGTGATTGACCGCGTTTTTCTTCAGATACGCCTGGTAAACATCCTCCGCCGTCATGCCGAGCGTCTGCGCGAGCGACACGAGAAAGTGAAACAGGTCGACCACTTCGACCTTCGCGTTCTGCTCGTCGAACTTCTGATATTTCGCCCACCATTTCCACGGCACGGAGTCGATCAGCTCGGCGGTTTCCTGCTGCAGCGCGCGCGTGTAGTTCAAAACCCACTTCGCCTTCTCCTCGTCGGTCGACGGTGGCAGGGCGACGCCGATCCGACGGTTTAACGCGTCCTGCATGCGGAAAATTTCCTCGAGTTTGTCCATGCGGGAAAACTGCGCCGCGCGTCGCCGCCCTTGCAAGTGACAACTGCGGCTCCGCCGATCGCCTAAGCCGATGACTGCAAGGCGCCGTCAGCTGCGGCCGGCGCGGGTCGGGCCGGAATTTGCAGTTGCTCCGCGGCAGCGATTGCACGACGTTCCGGCCTTCACGCTTGCGTCGAGCGCACCCGCGCTCCGCGAGCCCTCCAACCACGGCGCTCGCCGCCTGCCCCTGCCGCCTCCTGCGTGCAGGCGCCCGATCGGCGGACGCCAGCCATAAACAAAGATAAACATGTCAGAACAAACCACGTCGGGTGAGCCGGTTGCGGCTCCCGCGACTGCCGCCGGCGCCGCTCCTGAAGCGCCCCCCGCGGCCTCGAACCCGCCTGCGGCCCAGCCCGCCCCCACCGCGGTTGCCGCGGTAGCCCCCGAAACGCCGGCTCCGGCCGGGTCCTTCGGCAACGCGCGCGGCTCCGGCCTGTCGCGCGGCAAACGCCCGAGCCCGACCAACGCTCCGACCGCCGCCGCTCCCGCGACCGGCGGTTACAAGCCCACCGCCGTCGAGGTCATCACGCCGCGGCGCGAATACACCAACCCGTTTGCGAGCGAGCAGCCCGCAGCGAGTCCCGTCAACGAGCCCGCGGCTGCTGAAGTCGCGCCGGCCGCTACCGTCGAAAACACCCAGATACCCGTGGCCAACGCGCCCGTCACCGGCGCGTCCGAACCGCCCGCCGCCACCGCCCCGGCGGCCGGCGAGCCGGTCACCCCGCCCGCCGAAGTCATCCAGCCTTCGGTCGAAAAAGCGGCGATCAAGATCCTCCCCCCGGCTCAGGCCCAACGGCCCACCGTCAGCTGGGGCGAAGGCCAGAACGCCGAGGATACCCGCGAGCAGGGTCGCGAACCCCGCGCCACGTTCCGCCCGGAACGCGGCGAGCGCCGCGATCCCCGTGCTTACGAACCGCGTGACACCGGTCGTCCGCAGGACACGCGTTTCCCGCGCCGCGAACCGTCGCTCGAACCGCGCGGTCCACAGTCGGGCGAAGGTCGTGAAGCTCGCGAGCCCCGCCAAGGTCGCGAGCAGCGCGAACCGCGCCCCGCCCCGCAACCGGAGCAGAAATCCGGCGGCTTCATCGGCTGGCTGAAAGGTCTGTTTGGCAAACCCGAGACCCCCGCGGCCGCTCCCGGCAACCGCGAGCATCGCGGCGAAGGCGACGGCGAATTCCGCCAGCATCGGCGTCACCGCGGCGGCCGTGGCCGCGGCGGTTTCCAAGGCGAAAATCGCGGTCCCCGCGAAGGCCAGCCGCGCGAACCGCGTGGCGAGGGTTTCCAGGGCGGCGAATCGTCGCAGGGCGAGCGTCGCTTCGAAGGCGGCGGTCGTCGCCGCCGGCGCGGAGGTCGCGGACGCCATCGCGGCGACCGCGGCGGCCCTGCAGGCGAAGGCCAGCAGGGCGGCGGCGCGATCTAAGCGCTCCAACCGCTCACTTCGTTCAGCTCTCAGGCGTCCGCTTTTTGGCGGACGCCTTTTTTGTCGGCAAAAAGTTTGTCATTCTCGGCCGCGCCGGGGATCCAGTTCGACGCCCGTCTCGCGAGGCGATTCGCTTCCGCTCATTCTTTTTTCGGACCTTTCCATTTTCAGACTCTCCGCTTCTCCATGGCCGACCTCATCGTCAACGGCGGTAAGCCGCTCTCCGGCACCATCACGCCGTCCGGCAACAAGAACTCCGCGCTGCCCATTCTCTGCGCGACGCTCCTCACCGACGCGCCCGTGCGGCTCCTCAACGTGCCCGCCATCACCGACGTCGAGAAGCTCGTCGCGTTCTTCACCGAGCAGGGCTCGCGCATCGCGTGGGACCGCGCGGCCGGCACGATGACGATCGATCATTCGCGTTTCGACGGCGACCGGCTGCAGGGCGAGTTGCCCGCCGGCATGCGTTCGTCGGTGCTGCTGTTCGCGCCGCTCCTGCAGCGCGTGAAACGCATCGCGATCCCGTCCAACGCCAAGGGCTGTTCGCTCGGTATCCGGGAATTGGATCCGCATCTCGAGATTCTCGAAAAGCTCGGCGCCCGCATCACGCACAACGGCGAGGTGAAAATGGTGCTCAAGGATCGCTTCACCGGCGCGCGCCACTGGCCCGACTACATGTCCGTCACCGCGACGGAAAATTTCGTGATGGCCGCCGCGCTCGCCGACGGCGAATCGACGCTCATCAACGCCGCCAGCGAACCGCACGTGCAGGATCTCTGCGACGTGCTGGTCGGCATGGGCGCGAAGATCTCCGGCATCGGCACCAGCAAGCTTGTGGTGGAGGGTGTGAAACGCCTGCGCGGCGGCACCTTCACCATCAACACCGATTACCACGAGGTCGTCACCTTCCTCGCGCTCGGCGCGATCACCGGCGGCGAAATCAAGGTCCGCCAGTCGCTCCCGCATCACTTCGACCTGATCACCCGCGCCTTCGGCAAGCTCGGCGTCAACGTCGAGCACCAGGCCGACACCGCCGTCGTGCGCCGCAAGCAGAAGCTCATCATCGAGGCACCGTTCACCACGAACCTGCTGCCCAAGATCGAGGCCGCGCCGTGGCCGTATTTCCCGGTGGACCTGCTGCCTTGCATGATCGCGCTCGCCGTCCGCGCGAAGGGCGCGATGCAGTTTTGGAACAAGATCTACGAGGGCGGTTTCACCTGGATGCCCGAGCTTTCGAAGTTCGGCGCACACGTCGTCGTCAGCGATCCACACCGCATCATCGTCTTCGGCGATCGCCCGCTGCGGCCCGCGACAGTCGACGCGCCCTACATCATTCGCGCCGCCGTCGGTCTTTACATGGTCGCGGCCAGCATTCCTGGCCGCTCGATCGTGAAGAACGCCGACACGATCAAACGCGCGCATCCGAACTTCGTCGAAAACCTGCAATCTCTCGGCGCCGATGTGGACTGGCAGTAGCATCCGTTGAAGCGCAAAGCCGCAAAGCCGCGAAGATTTTCGAGTTCAGGGATCGAAACTCCTCCTCTTCTTCGCGTCACTTCGCCACCGTCGCGTCTTCGCGCTTAGCTCCTCATGGCTTCCGAATCTTCCAAAGGCCTCGGCTACATCACCAGCACGCTTGCAGCCCCCGTGTCGCCGGCCGAGGCCGCGCTGCGGCCGCTCGCGTTTTCCGATTTCACCGGCCAGCCCAAGACCATCGAGCGCCTGCAGGTGATGGTCGGCGCCGCCCGCCAGCGCGGCGAGGCACTCAATCACATCCTGCTCTCCGGTCCGCCGGGTCTCGGCAAGACCACGCTCGCGTTCATCCTCGGCAACGAGCTCGGTAAAAACGTCCGCGTCACCTCCGGCCCGGTGGTGGAAAAAGCCGGCGACCTCGCCGGATTGCTCACGAATCTCGAGGAGGGCGACATTCTTTTCATCGACGAAATCCACCGCATCCCGAAAACCGTCGAGGAGTATCTCTACTCGGCGATGGAGGATTTCCGTCTCGATATCATGATCGATCAGGGCCCCAACGCACGCAGCGTGCGGCTCTCGATCCCGCGGTTCACCCTCGTCGGCGCGACGACGCGCGCGGGCCTGCTCACCGCACCGCTGCGTTCGCGTTTCACGCTGCAGACGCGCCTCGATTACTACGACGTGCCGACGCTCGTCACCATCGTCCGCCGCAGCTGCGGGCTCCTCAAGGTCGTCGTCGACGACGGCGGCGCGAGAGAGATCGCAGCGCGTTCGCGCGGCACGCCGCGTGTGGCGAACAACCTGATCAATTTCGTGCGCGACTACGCGCAGCAGCGCGCCGACGGAAAGATCAACCAGCGCGTCGCCGCCGCCGCGCTCGAGTTGCTCGAGATCGACGCCTCCGGACTCGACGAAATGGACAAGCGCATGCTGCGCGTGATGGCGGAAAATTACGGCGGGCGCCCGGTCGGCATGAGCACGATCGCCGTCGCGGTGGGCGAAGAGGCCGAAACGCTCGAGGAAGTTCACGAGCCGTTCCTCATTCAGGAAGGCTATGTGCAACGCACGCCACAGGGCCGCATCCTCACGCCGAAGGGTTACGCCGCCGTCGGCCTGAAACCTTTCGGCGGCGCCGAGCAGGGTGCGTTGCTGTAGGCTGCGGGCTCACGTCGGATTTCGGTCTCCTTCTGGTTCGCGCTTCGCCGCGCCCAGGTCCACCGCATACCAGTCGATCCGGCGCGTGCAGAACATCAGCAGCGCCAGCGCCACAAAGAGCGCCGCGGTGCCGGCGAGTAGCGCGTAATCCTGCGACTGGAGCACGAAATACAGGTAACCATACGTCGCGGCCAAAGCTCCGGCGAGGGCAAGCGTTCGCCGACCGGCTTGGAGAAAGCTGCGCGCATAAAGCGACACGAGCGTCGTGCACGCCGCCGCCGCCACCGCGTAGGCCAGCCCGACCGGCCAGAACTCCGAGAGCGCGAGAAAGGTCAGGAAGAACAGGCAAAGCCCGGCGCCGACGAGGGCGTATTGCAGCGGATGAATGCGCAGCCGCGCCGTGACTTCGAAAAGGAAGAAGACCGCGAAAACGAGGACGAGAAAGAGCACACCGTATTTGCGCGCACGTTCGACCATGCCATAACCGTCGATCGGCTGCGCGAAACTCACGCCGAAACCGGCGGCAGCGAGGCGGTCCAGCGCATCGGCATTCGACACGAATCGATCCGACCAGCTCTGCGCGAAGCCGCGGCTGAACCGCGCGCTTTGCCACTCGGCGACAAACCTTTCGTCGCTCACGCGCCGCGTCACCGGCAGCGCCGCGCCGACGAACGATGGATCCGGCCAATCCGCTCGCAGCATCGCTGCGGTCTTGCCACCCGCCGGTGCGATCTGCAGCCGGCCGCTACCCTGCACGGCGACGGCGAAGCGAAACGCGTGTTTCTCTCCCGCGATCACGCCCGGCGCCTTGGCCGCGAGCGGCAGCAGGGTATCGCTCGCCGAATCGAACGCCTCGCCGTCGCGGCCATTGCGCTGCTGCGGCCCCACCGCGCGCACGCCGTGCACATCGGTGACGCCGAGCAGCACCCTCGCCGCCGCCCAGTCGATTCGCTCCGCCTCGATTCCCGCCGCGGCAAAATCCGGCTGGAAGAAACCCTCCAGCTCGAGCTTCGCCACATATACCACCGTCTCGTAAATACCACGATGCCGCCGCTCCGGCTCGGCAGCTCCATTCACGTTCAACACCTCCGGAAGAAAATAAGCCGTCGCCGGGAGCAGCTCGCTGCCGGCCATGCCGTTCGCAACATCCTGCGGCGAAGCCGGCCGTCGCACCGCTGCGCGATAGACGTAAGGAATCGCCAGCACCGGACCGGTCACCAACTGCTCGCGCCCCCACAGCCGTGCGATGTCTTCGGTCGCCTGCGCCTGATAACCGCGGCGCTCGCGCAAAACCCCGCCGATCATTGCCAGCGGAATCAGCAGCACGCCAATCAGCACGAGAATCCCCACCAGCTTCGCGAACAACATCACCCGTTGCCGCACCGATGCCCCGATGACAGGCAGCTCCACGTTCATCGGCCACCTCCGTTCTGCTCCCGCGAACGCGGTAGAGCCGGATACGCCAGGCGATGGAACCGACTCGCACGTTCTGGCCAAAAAATCTCGGGGAACCGGAGAGTGTCAGGGAAGAGAGTCATCCCGCCACTCTGCCCGCGCAGTGTGAAACGCGCATGAAGCGCGGATGAAATTGCGATGAGAAACTCAGGCAGACGGCAACGTGAGCACCGCCCGCGCCCCACCGCCTGCACGATTGTCGAGCGACGCCTCTCCACCGTGCAGATGCGCGATTTCGCGGACGAGCGTAAGCCCGAGGCCCGTGCTCTTCCGCTCCGTGCCCGGCCGCGGCAACGAGTAAAACCGCTCGAAGACCTGCGCCAGCGCATACACGGGCACGCCGGGTCCGCCATCTTCGACGGCGAACACGATCCTCCCGTCCTCGCGACGACAGCCGATCCGCACTTCGCCGCCCGCCGGCGAAAACTCGATCGCGTTCTGCAACAGGTTCACCAGCGCCTCGCGCAGCAACACCCGCTCCGCCCGGAGACGCAGCGCCGTTTCGCCCTCGGCAACGAGACGCAGGCCCAGCGCTTCGGCCGTCGGTGCCACCACCGCTACCGCCTCGCGCATTACCTCGTCCGCCGCCACCGTTTCCGTGCGCCGCAGCGCCTTCCGCGCCTCGAGCGACGAGAGTTCGAGCAAGCGATCGATCATCGCATGGATGCGCGCTGATTCCGAACGAATGTTGCTCAGAAACTTCTTTCGGGTTTCCGCCGGCATCTCCTCGTCCAGCAACTCGGCAGCTCCGCGAATCGCCGCAAGCGGCGCCTTCACTTCATGCGCCAGCGCCTGCGTGTAGCGTTCGGCATGACGCCGCCCTTCAAGCGCCTCGCGCATTTCCTCAAAGGCCCGCGCGAGCTCCGCGATTTCCTTCGCGCGCGATTCCGGCACCTCCGCCTTGCGGCCATCCCGGATCTGCTGCGCATAAATCGTCAGCCGCTCGAGCGAACGCGTCAGTCGCAACGCGAGCAGCCAGCCGGCCACCAGCATCACGCTCGCCACGATCAGCGCCATGCCGGCCAGCTTGCTTCGCTCCGACCAGATCAACGCGTTCACGGTGCGAATCGGACGCGAGAGTTCGACCATCGCCGGCGCGCCGTCCGCCAGCGTCGCAGTCGTCCGCACCCGCACCTCGTCATCGGTCAGCGGACTTTCCTGCCCGAGCAAACGGCCGCCGTACCGGTCCGCCAATTCCTCGGCGGCCGCCGGCGCGCCGGAGTCGAGCAACACGCGACCGTCCGGCGTCAGGACACGCAACCGCAGCCCCGGGCCGGGCGATTCGATTTTCGCCGGCAGCGGCCGCTCCGCGAGCGCGGCCGCGATCAACCGCGCCGCATCGCCCAGCGTCGTCCGCAACGACGCGACGTAGCGCGGCCGCACCTCGGCGAGCATGAAGTACATCAGCACGAGAAAACCCACCGCCGACGCCGCGACATACACGCCAAAGATCGAGGTGCGGATTCTCACGTTTCCCTCAACGCGTATCCAAGTCCTCGATGCGTGACGATCGCGTCCTCGCCCGCGCCGGCGGCCCGCAGCTTGGCCCGCAGCAGTTTCACATGGGCGTCGACGGTGCGATCGAGCGCTGCGCCGGGATCCTCCCACGCCGCGTTCATCAACTGCTCGCGACTGAACACGCGTCCGGGCGATTGCAGCAGCACGGTGAGCAGCCGGTACTCGTTGCGCGTGAGTTCCAGCGGCCGGCCGTCGTAACTGATCCGGCAACGCGCCTCGTCATGGCGCCAGCGTTCATCCGCCACGTTTTCGTGCCCGCCCGCAACGAGCGACCCGTCGCACCGGCGCAGCACCGCACGCACCCGCGCCGACAGCTCGCGAGGACTGAACGGCTTGGCGACGTAATCGTCGGCGCCGAGTTCGAGGCCCACGATGCGATCGACCTCCGCGCTCCGCGCCGTCAGGAAGATCACCGGCACCGGCCGCTCGCGGCGGAGCTCGCGGCAGACGTCGTAGCCGTTCATGTCCGGCAGCCCGATATCGAGCACCACCAGCGCGATCGGTTCTTCGCGCAAGACCGCCAGCGCCTCGCGGCCGGTCGTTTTCCAGATCGCGCCGAGGCCTTCGGTTTTCAGCGCGTAAACGATCGTCTCCGCGATGGCCGCCTCATCCTCCACCACGAGAATCGCCTGACGCGTGCCGGTCATGTCGAGCGTGATGCCGCGCTCCGGCATCGGTTTCAAGCGCCGCGCGCGACTACACCGGCAGCGCGTCGGAGGGCGGCGTCGGCGACGAGGCGACCGGATCGGAGCCGACGATGCCCATCGCCTTCCACTTTCCGGTGCGCCAGCGCCAGAGATTGATGCCAGCGCGGATGATTTCGTCGGCGGCGAAACACAACCAGAAGCCCGCGAGGCTCATGCCCCACGTGCGGTCGACGAAGACGATGATCGGCAGGATGCCCCAGATGAACGCGATGCCGACGAGGAGCGGAAAGCGCGCATCGCCGACCGTCTTCAAGCTGAACCCGCCGATGATGTTCACCGCCCGCGCCGGCTCGTAGAACACCGCGATCAAGAGCAGCGTTTTGCCGAGCGTTTTGATCTGCGCGTCCTCCGTGAAGATCCCGAGCACCTGGTCCGCAAACAACCAGATCGAAAACGAGTAGAGAAACGCCACCGCCATCGCGCGGCGCAGCGCCTTCCAGAACAGCCGGTCCACGTCCTCGAACCGCCGCGCGCCCATCCAGTGCGCCATCAGGATCTGTGCGCCGAGCGCGAGCGACACCGAGAACGTGATCTGAAACATCTGCGCGCGACCGGCATAGGCGTTCGCCGCCATGGCATTGACGCCCAGCGCGATGATCATCGTCGAGAGAATGATCTGCTGGATCGTGTAGCTGAACGGTTCGAGCGCATTCGAAATTCCGATACGCAGCATCGGCCGGAACACCGGGCGCATGTCGTGCCACGCCCCTTTCAGATAAAACCGCACCCGCAGCCGAAGGTGCACCAGCCAGATCGCCAGCAACATCGCCGTTGCCACGCTGATAACCGACGCCCAGACCACGCCGCGGATCTGCCAGCCCCAGCCGAGCACGAACAGCGACGCGAGCGCGACGTTCAGCGTCGCGACCAGGAACGAGCTGTACATCAGCCAGTGCGTCATCCCGCGCGACGAGAGCACGGCGTTGTAAGAAACCAGCACGCCCATGAACACGAAGTAGAAACTCATCGCGCCGAGATAGGTGGCGGCGATGGCGTTGAGCGACGTGTCCAATCCCATCCACCGGCCGATGTCGTCACCCCAGATCCACAAGCTCGCCGCAAACAGCAGTCCTAGCGCGCCCGTGAGCCCGAGGTTCATCATGTAGGCGGGCACCACTTTCTCGAAGCGTTTCGCGCCCATGTATTGCGATGCGACCGACACGCCGGTGCCGGCAAACACCGGAATCACAAACGCGCCCACCCAGATGATCGGCAGCAGTTGTCCCACGGTCGCTGCCACGCGATCCGACAAATGACTGAAAAACCAAAAGTCCACCAGCAGCACAAAGCTGTGCGTCGCCTGCTGGAGAAAGATCGGCCAGGTCAGCTGAAAGAGACTTTCCGTGCGGAGCGTAGGTTGCGTCATGGCGGTGCCGGGAAACGGCACGAATCTCCGGAATCAGCGGCCGGACCGAGGGACACAAGCTGGAAGGGGCCAATCGCTCCCCGGAATCCGGCAAAAAAAAGCCGCGGGGAAATCCCCGCGACCGAAAGGACGATTCTGGCGCCGCCCGCATGCGGCGGCAAAATCAAGCCGCTCGCTGCTGCTCGAGGAGGCCGGTCCGCAAGGCCGCGACCGGCACCGGGATGAGCTTGCCCGGACGAACGCGGCGCACCATCGCCGGACGCACCGCCGCGATCTCGATCGCCTGCGCGCCGACCGGCATCGTTTCCAGCTCCGGCTGCTGCGCCACGCGGCGCGCATCGTATTCCAGCATGCTCGCGAGCACGCTCAGCACCCGCTGGCAGATGCTGATCACCGCCACACCGATCAACACCGCGCTCATCAGCTGCAACCAAAGCTCGCGCGCGCTCGAGCCATCCAAACCCACCGGGCACAAACCCGGCGCAAACCGGGGCAACAATCCGAAGACGGTACCGACAAACAGAAATCCAAAGGCGTGATTCATATTCATGATGCTTGTTTAAGCGCCCGCTGTGCCAACGTCGGTCGGTCAGTGCTAAAGCGCGAGGGAACAGGGAACTGCGATTTTGTGGTGTGCGTGTAGCGCGGCGATCGCCCGAATTCCGCACGAAGCGCAGGAAACGACTCGTGCAATCCGCCGGAATTCCGGCCATCACCGCTGAAGGCCGGCGACAGGACGGCCGCTTCCACAGTTCCCACGACTTTCCCCGATAGCCGGCTATGACACGCCCAGGAAAACGTTCACGGGCAGTGACAACGATTGCGACGCCGCCCGGCTGCGTCTGGCGTCACACGTCGCCTGCCAGCGGTCGCAACACGATCTCCTCGACCACCGTGCGCCGTGACATCCGGTAAACCGCGAAGAACGCCCGCGCGATGTCGTCGGCCGGCATGGTGCGTTCCTCCGCCACGCCGCTGCCGTCCCACGACGGCGTCCATGTCGCGCCCGGATGCACACAACAGACGCGCAGCCCCGTGCCGGTCGTCTCCGCCCGCAACACCTGCGCCAGTCCGGTCACGCCGAACTTCGCCGCGCAATACGCCGCACTCCGCGGATAAGCGCGCAGCCCCGCGATCGAACTCATGAAAAACACATCGCCTCCGCCGCGCGCGATCATCCCGGGCACGAAGGCCCGCGACACGAGAAATGCGCTGCGCAGGTTGGCGTCGATCATCGCATCGAACGCCGCGACGTCGGTCTCCAAAAACGGCGCCGGCACGAAGGCGCCGGCGTTGTTGATCAACACGTCGACCGCACGGAAACGCGCGCTGACGTTTCCCGCGAGCGATGCCACCGCAGCTTCGTCCGCGACATCGCAAACGAACCCTTCGGCCTTCGCCCCGAGCTTCGTGCACGCCTGCGCGACCGCGCGGAGTTTCTTCTCGTTGCGAGCAACGAGCGCGAGCCGCACGCCGCGAAGCTCGCGCGCAAACACCCGCGCGATCGCCGTGCCGATGCCTTGCGACGCTCCGGTGATGAGCACGACCGGTTTACTCATCGTTACAGATTTATTCATGCTTCCAGGTGGAGCCCGCTGTCCCCAGCGGGCGCGATTTCGGCATGGGTCTTTCTCTCATCTTCAGCACACGAGCTGACCGAAATCCATGAAGTCGGCCGTGAAACCGCCTTTCACGCCTTTGCAGATCACGCTCACCGCGTCGTGCGAGTGCAGCGATTCGAGATGCGAGCACGCGATGCGGAAATCCTTGATCCGCTTATCGGCGTCGAACTCGCGATAGAGCAGCCGCGCCGCGTCCTCGACGAACTTGAGATGCGCGCCATTGAGCTCCGCAAACGCCTGCTCGTCCTCGCGCTTCACCATCACCTGCGTCTCGGTCTGCAGCGCCTGCAGGCAGAGCGCATGCACGTCCTCGATCCAGATCTTCTTGCCGGGCACCTCCTCGACGACGACCCGGGCCTTGCTGCGCTGCGAATGCGGCACGCTGTAAACGCCGCGGGTGTCGCGCGCATGCTCGGCCAGCTCTGCGGAGCACGGGCACGCCGACGAATAAACAAAGTCGAAATGGATGAACCGACGGTAGTCGCCGCGGCTCGTGAGCACGCCTTCGAAGGCGACATTGTAGAACTGATACCCCTCAAGTCCGCTGCGCAGACTTGGGTGCAGCATCGGATACGAGAAGTTCACCTTCAGCCGCGCGTCCTTGCTCCGCACGTTTTTCAGATAGGCGCGCAGGATTTTGCCCAGCCATTCGCCGGTGAACACCTCGTGCTTGTGATCGTAGAACGAGCGCACAATCCGGCTCATGTTAATGCCTTTCAGATCGGCCTCGAGCGACACCGTGCCGGTGATGCTCGCCTCGAGCGTGAGCACGTCGCCCTTCTTCGTGCGGAACTTCAGCGGAAGTTTAAAATTGGATACACCGACCTGCTGGATCGGCACGTGGGCACCCTGGATCGCGTCGTGCGCGGCCTCCATCATATCCGGCAACGACTCACGATAGGCGTCAGTCACGCGGAAGCGCCGGTCGTAGCCGCGCTTGATCTTCGGATCCGCGCCGCTCGCGGAGCGGTGCAGGTACATCGGCTTCTTTTTGCTCATGTTCGTTTTTGGCTGAAGCGCGCCGGCAAAGGCGTGCCGTGCTCTGGCTGGGGCGGGTGACGATAACCGCCGTCCGGCGCAGAGGAAAAATCGTGGTGTAGCGCGTTCATCCGCGTGCCGCCGGGCCGCGCTCGACCGGGTCGGGCCCGAAATACTCGGCGAAATTGCGCGGCGTCTCGAACAGCCGCACGCAATGCAATTTTCCCGCCGGCAGCCGCGGCTCGATCTGCTCCCAAAACGCGATCACGAGATTCTCCGTCGACGGAATGATCCCGCGGAGGAAATCAACTTCGTCGTTGAGGTTGTGGTGATCGCATTTGTCGACCACCGCCTCGTGCAGGATTTGTTTCAATTGCGCGAGATCGAGGATGTAACCCGTATCCGGATGCGGTTCGCCTTTCACCGTCACCTCGAGCACGTAATTGTGACCATGCCAGTGCGGATTCGTGCAGCGGCCGTATTGGCGGGTGTTCCACGCCTGGCTCTTGGACGGGTTGTGCAGCCGGTGCGCCGCGTTGAAATGCACCTGACGCGTGATGTACACGGTGCCGCGCAGCACGCGCGGGACACGGCTGGCGGCTTTTCGACGACGGGACTTCGCTGGCATGGAGGGTCAGAAGTAGCGATAAACCGCGCCCGGTCAACCGCGCCGCCCGACCCTTGCAGCGCGTTCGAAAGTGCCTGACAACGCTGTCGTCCAAACCCTCGCCTCCTCCGATCTGTCCTAAAGTCCGGAACCAGCGCTTTCTCCCGACTTACTATCCCGCCGCAACCGGTTCAGCTCGTTCATGAAAATCCGCAAAGCCCTCATCACCGCCGCCAATCCCGGCCAACGCTCTCTTCCGCTCCAAACCTTGATCGACGCGCAGGGCCAAACGAAAACCGCCCTCCAACTCGTCCTCGAGGAAGCCGCCGACGCCGGCGTCGAGGAGTTCTGCGTCATCGTCTGTCCTGGCGACGAAACCGTTTACGCCGAAGCCTCCGGCGCACTCCGTCCGCGGATCCGTTTCATTCCCCAAAAAGCCGCCCGCGGCTACGGCCACGCCGTCCTCTGCGGCCGCGACTTCATCGGTGACGAACCTTTCCTGCATCTCGTCGGCGATCACCTGCACGTCGCCCACGGGCAAACGAGCTGTGCCCGCCAACTCATCGACGTCGCCACCGCGGAAAACACCTCCGTTTCCGCCGTCCAGCCGACGCGCGAGAGCCAGATCACGTCCTACGGCGCCATCGGCGGGCGCCTCGTCGGCGGCGAAAAACCGCTCTACCAGATCGAATCCGTCCTCGAAAAACCCACGCCTTCAATCGCCGAACAGCACCTGATCGTCCCGGGCCTGCGCGCCGGTTTCTATCTTTGTTTCTTCGGTCTCCACGTCCTCGGCGCCGAAATCTTTACGCTGCTCGAAGAACACCGCGCCGCCGCCCCCGATAAACCGCTCGGCCTCTCGCCCGCGCTCCACGCGCTCGCCAATCGCCAGCGTTACCTGGCCCTCTCAGTCGCAGGCCGCCGCTACGACATCGGCGCGCATTACGGCCTCCTCTTCGCGCAGCTCGCGCTTTCGCTCTCCGGGCGCGAACGCGACCAGGTCCTCACCCAGCTCGTCGAGCTCCTCGCCCTCCGCCAAACCGAGTCATGAGCACGCTCGCCCCGGAATCGCCGCGCTCCTCCGCGCGCCCGCCGCTCCGCGTCACCGACATCATCGACGCCGCCGACTCCACGATCCGCGACACCGCCGTCGATCGCTGGGCGGAGGGAAAATCCGTCGAGGAACTCGTCGCCGCCTGCGCCGAACTCGACGCCTACCGTCGCCGCGAAACGAATCTCTACAAACGCGTCCGCGCGCTCTTTTTCATCACCGCGATTCAGCGCTACCACCTGCCGGCGCGCCCCGAGCTGCCGCGCTCCGGCCGCGTGCCATTCGCCGGTTTTCGTCATTTGCTCGAGCGCCGTTTCGAGGAAGCGATCGCCGAGTTTCTTCACGCCCAGACCGAGCAGGGCCCCAACGAAACCCTTTCGAGCGCGCTCGCGGCCGCCCACCACGCCCTCGCGTTTCAAACCCTCGCCGACCAGGTCCGCCGCACCGTCCGCTCCACCCGCGGCAACGCCTGGATGTTCCGCCTCGGCCACCCGCTCGATCAACCGCTGCGCGTCCGCCCCGAGCTCCTCGCGCGCGACTCCGCCGAATCCAGTTTTCCACTACTGCGCGAGCGCACGCCCGTGCGCATGGATCTCACGCACTGCGGCTGGAGCGACATCTTTTTCCTCGGGATGGATTTCCCCGAGGGCGCGCGCGTGCTCAACATCTCCGTCGACCTCGGCGTGCACGGCCGCGACGCCGCCCCGCGGCCGCCCGTCGAAGCGTGGTTTCGCGTCATCGACGAACCGGTGATCCGCCTCGCCAGCGTCGACCTCGAGACCAGCGCCACGATCGCCACTCTCGACGAGGTGTTCGATTTCGGCCGCGACTACCTCGGCCTGCTCAAGGCTGCGGTGATCGCCGCCGGTATTGTCCCGCCCGGCATCGAGCGCTCCGGCGCCAGCCTCGCCGAACTGCTCGCCGCGATCTTCGGCAGCGGCCGCGGCTTCGAGCTCGTGAGCAACGTCAACCGCATCCCGAAGGGCTCGCGCCTCGCGGTTTCGACGAATCTTCTCGGCGCGCTCATCGGCGTCTGCATGCGCGCCACGAGCCAGATCCGCTCGCTCACCGGCGCGCTCGAGGAAACCGACCGCCGCATCGTCGCCGCGCGCGCGATCCTCGGCGAATGGCTCGGCGGCTCCGGCGGCGGCTGGCAGGACTCCGGCGGCCTCTGGCCCGGCATCAAACTCATCGAGGGCGCGACGGCGCAGCCCGGCGACCCGGAACACGGCATCAGTCGTGGCACATTGCTGCCACGCCACACCTTGCTCGGGCGCGATCGCATCCCCGCGGAAGCGCGGCAGAAACTCCAGGACTCGCTTGTCCTGGTCCACGGCGGCATGGCGCAAAACGTCGGCCCAATCCTCGAGATGGCGACGGAGAAATATCTCCTGCGCAGCGAAGCCGAATTCGCGGCCCGTCATCGCGCCGTCGCCACACTCGACGAAATCCTCGGCCATCTCGCCGCGGGTGACATCAAGCAGCTCGGCGCCGCGCTCACGCAGAATTTCTTCGGCCCGCTCCAGACGATCATCCCGTGGGTCAGCAATCTCTACACCGAGCGACTGATCGAGCGCACCCGCGCCGCGTTCGGCGACGACTTCTGGGGCTTCTGGATGCTCGGCGGTATGTCCGGCGGCGGCATGGGTTTCATCTTCGCCCCGCACCGCAAACGCGAAGGCCAGGAAAAGCTCCGCGAGATCATGCTCGCCACCAAACGCGAGCTCGAAGCCTCCCTGCCGTTCGCGATGGACCCCGTCGTTTACGATTTCGCGATCAACGAACACGGCTCCGTCGCCGCGCTGTTGTCGGGAGACGACGCGCTGCTGCCGGTGGATTTTTATCGTCACACCGTTCCAGCGCTCCTCCGCCGCTCCGCGCGCGATCTCTCTTCGCGTGAGCGTCACGACCTGCAGCAGTTCACCCGCGCCGCGCGCACGCTGCCTGAATTCTCCGGCGCGTTGCCCACGCTGCTCGACCAGCTGCTGCCTTCGGCGGACAACACCAACGATCATGCGCAACGCCTCGCCGAGCTGCTGGCGCAAAACGGCTTCGATCGCGCGCAGCACGAACAGATTCGCGCCGATCTCCGCGCCGGCCGCATCGGTCTCGCGATGAACCGGCTCCCGCCGAATACGAAGATCGAGGACGTCCCGCCCGCCGCGCTCTTCGATGGCTCCGTCTCCAACAACCCGGAAGTCCAAACCCGAAACCCGGAACTGGTGCGCTTCCGCGCCGCCGGCGAAGCGGCCCTGAAACGCGGCGAACTCGTCGTCATCACCTACGCCGCCGGCGTCGGCAGCCGCTGGACGCAAGGCGCCGGCGTCGTGAAAGGCCTGCACCCCTTCGCCAAGCTCGCCGGTCGCCATCGCAATTTCATCGAGACGCACCTCGCCCGCACCCGCCGCGCCGAACGCGACTACGGCACGACGATCCCGCACGTATTCACCACCAGCCATCTCACGCACGCCCCCATCGAGCGCTGGCTCCGCGAGAATCATGGCGACACCTTCGGCTCCGGCTCCGCCACGCCCTCTCTCAACACTCAACCCTCAACTCTCAACTCCAGCCACGTCCTGCTCTCGCCGGGCCGCTCCATCGGCCTGCGCCTCGTGCCCGCCGTGCGCGATCTGCAGTTTGCCTGGGAAGAAACCGCGCAACAGAAGCTCGACGAACAAAAGGAAAAGATGCGCGAGAGCATCCGGGCCGCGCTCGCGAACTGGGCCCGCACCGTCGGTGAGGGCGCCGATTACACGGACAATCTGCCCGAGCAATGCCTGCATCCCGTTGGTCACTGGTTCGAGATTCCGAACCTGCTGAAAAACGGCACGCTCGCACGCCTGCTCGCCGCGCAGCCGCAGCTCCGCACGCTCGTCGCGCATAACATCGACACCCTCGGCGCTTCGCCCGATCCGCTGCTCCTCGGCTGGTTCCAGTCCACCGGCGCCGCGCTCGGCTGGGAAGTCATTCCGAAACGCATCGAGGACCATGGTGGCGGTCTCGCGCGCGTCGATGGACGCCTCCGCATCGTCGAGGGCCTCGCGCTCCCGCGCGAAGAGGACGAGTTCAACCTCAGCTACTACAACAGCAATACCTGCTGGATCGACATCGACCGGCTCCTGGCGGTCTTCGGACTCACGCGCGCCGATCTCAACGACGCGGAGAAAACCGCGACCGCCGTGCGCACGCTCGCCGCGCGGCTGCCGACGTATGTCACGTTGAAGGACGTGAAGAAGCGCTGGGGCCACGGCCAGGAGGACGTTTTCCCGGTCGCGCAATTTGAGAAACTCTGGGGCGACATGACCGCGCTTCCGGAATGCCCGAGCGTCTTCGCTGTCGTGCCGCGCCAACGCGGCCAGCAGTTGAAAGACCAGGCCCAGCTCGACGCCTGGCAACGCGACGGCTCCGCCGCCCACGTGGAGGCGATCGGTAGCTGGTGAGGATCGTCGTCCGTATTCCGGTAGGGACGCCTCTCCGAGGCGTCCGCGACGAGTGCGTTGGTTTATCGAAGCGGCCGGCTCGGAGAGCCGTCCCTACGCCGCAACGCACCAGCCGAAGGCTTTCACTCGCATTCGTCCGCTGCTCGCTCACCGTCTCCTTCCATGCCGCTCCCCGAGCGCAAATGGCTGCACCACACGCCACCCAGCTGGGCGGAAGACTCCACCTATTTCGTCACCGTCTGTTGCCAGGTGCGCGGCACGAATCAGCTCTGCCTCCCAGAGACGTCGCCCGCGCTGCTGGACGCCGCTCGTCATTACCACACACAGCTTCGCTGGCATGTGACGCTATGGCTCCTGATGCCTGACCATCTTCACGCGGTGGTTTCGTGCCCACGGGAGGAAGCACTCGAAAAAATTGTCGCCGCTTGGAAGCGTTTCACGAGCCGTTCCGCTGGCATCGTGTGGCAGAAAGGTTTCTTCGATCACCGGCTCCGCCACGACGAGAGCTTCGCAGAAAAGACACACTACATTCGCATGAACCCCGTGCGTAAAGGACTCATCGCCCACCCTGACGATTGGCCTCACATTTGGTCCCCCCGGTAGGGACGCCTCTCCGAGGCGTCCGCGACGGATACGTCTGGTTTTTCGAAGCGGACGGCTCGGAGAGCCGTCCCTACCGGCCCGCCTTTTTCCGACCCGCGCTTGTCCATCGCCCCTCGCGCTTAACGCATCCGCGCGATTTTTTGTTTGGCCCCGCGCCCGCTCGGGTCTTCAAAACCGCAAACATGGGCATGCGGTTTTGCATTCTCGGCAGCGGCAGTTCCGGCAATGCCGCGCTCCTCGTCACAGACGAAACGCGGGTGCTCGTCGACGCGGGTTTTTCCGCGCGTAAACTCAACACGCTCCTCGCCGCCGTCGGCGAATCGCTCGACCGGATCGACGCCGTGTTCCTCACCCACGAGCACAGCGATCACTCCGCCGGCATCGAGGGTTTGAAGAAATTTCCGCACATCCGCCTGTTCGCCAACGCCGCCACCGCCGCCGCCATCCAGCGCGGACTCGAGCACCGGCCGGACTGGCAGCTCTTCCAGACGGGCACGACGTTTCGCTTTCGCGATCTCGAGGTGCGCAGTTTCGCCGTGCCGCACGATGCGCAGGAACCGGTGGGCTTTCGTTTCAGCAGCGGCCACGAGGGCGATCTGTTCACGCCGCGCCGCGCGCTCACGTATCTGACCGATCTCGGTCACGCGCCGATGCACATCCGCGAACACATCCGCGGCTGCGGGGTCCTCGTCGTCGAGGCCAACCACTGTTCCGAATTGCTGAAGAACGACCCGAAACGTCCGTGGGCGCTCAAACAGCGCATCAGCGGCCGCCACGGCCACCTTTCCAACGCCGCCGCCTGCGCGCTCCTCGCCGAGGTCGCGTGCCCCGAATGGCGTCGCATTTACCTCACGCACCTGTCGCGCGACTGCAATTCACGCACCGCCGTCGAGAGCGCGTTCGCGCCGCTGCGCACGACGCTCGCACGCTGCGAGTTCGCGATCGTCGAGCAGGGCCAGAGCACGCCGCTTTACGAGATGCTCTGAACGCGGCGGGCAGGGACGCGTTTCACGCGTGGCCGTTCTTCAGACTGCGACGGTGCGCGATCGAATACATCAGGATCGCGCCGATGATTCCGAACGGAATCATGTAGTAGAAATAGTAGCCCCAGCCGTGCCGATCGAGCACGTAGCCGAGCACCTTCATGCCGAGCGCCGCGCCAAAATACTGAAACGCATCGATGCAACCCGACGCGAACGCCGCCATCTTGCGGCCGCCGATGTCCATCGCCGCCGCCGGACCGAGCAGCGAATGCGTCGAGTTCACCGTGAACGAAATCATCACGAAAAACGCGATGCCCCAGTTCACCGTCGTCACCTGCGTCGCCGCCAAAATCACAAGCAACTCGATCGCGTAGATGCCGCACGCCACCGGCGCCCGCCGCGAATGAAAGAAGCGGTCCGAGATCCAGCCGGACAAAAATGACCCGCACGACGCGACCAGCGGAATCATGTAACCGAGCCACTGAAACTTCGCTCCGGTCATCTCCAGATGATGCACCTCCTGGAAATAAACCGGAAACCACTGGTCGACCGCCTGCCGCACCGCGCCCGTGCACGCATACGCCGCCGCGATGATCCACACGACGGGGTTGGTGACGATCTGCTTGAACACGATCGCGATCTCGCCGCGCACATCGATCTCCGCGTGGTCCGCCTCGCCTTCGAACAGTTTCAAATAACCCGCCTCCTCCGGCGTGTCCTTCACCACCAGCGCAAACCCCACCGCCACCAGCGCCGCGATGATCGCCGGCACCCAGAACAGCCAGCGCCAGTGCTGCGGCGGGATGTGGATCAACCCGAAGATCGCGAAGCCCGCCAGCAGCAGCGGCAGCAGCTTGTTGGCCGCGAGCCGGCCGAGGTTGATCATGAAACCGAAGATGCCCGCAAACGTCCCGCGCTGTTTCTCGCTGAACCAGGCGCTGTTGATCTTGATGAAACCCGGAGCGCCAAACGACTGGATGTATCCATTAATCCCCCACAACAGCGTGAACAGCGACAGCATGCCCCAGAACGACGCCACGCCGAACAGCAGGTTGACAGCGATCGTGCCTGTCGCGCCGATCAGCATCGCTTTCTTCCCGCCGATCCGGTCCGTCAGCAAACCGTTGAGGATCTGCCCGCAGCCGTAGGCGACGAACTGCATCGACAGGATCGTGCTCATGTCCGACTTCGTGAAGCCGAACTCGTCCGCGATCGCCTTGTTCGCATAAGCGAAATTATATCGGCAGAAGTAGTAGCTCGTATACATGAGCCCGACGGTCGCCCAATTGATCCCGCGACGGCGCCGGAATCCCGGTGGATAACTCGAGACACTGCCGCCGGTCGGGCCGGCAACGTGGGCATTCATGGGCCGCGTGTTGTAGCCGAAACCGGCGACGCTGCACGGAAAAACCGGCCCGCCCATGCGACGGGACAGTTTTCCCGCGCTTGCCGGCCGGGCCGGTTTGCGGCACCACCGCCGTTCGCATGAACGTTGTTCAATCCTTCCGCCGCACGAAAATCGTCTTCACGCTCGGGCCGGCCACCGAGAGCGAGACCATGCTCGAACAGCTGATCCGCGGCGGCGCCGACATCGTCCGCCTCAACATGGCGCACGCGACGCACGACTGGACCCGCCAGACGGTCCGCCGCATCCGCGAGGTCAGCGCCCGGCTCGGCCGCGAAGTGGGCATCATGATGGACATCAAGGGCCCCGAGATCCGCACCGGCGACCTGGCCAACCCGATCCAGCTCAAGCCCGGCGAGATCTTCGACTTCACCGTCCAGCCCGGCACCGCCCGCGACTCCGCGCACGAGGTCCGCTCCGTCGACGTCAACTACCGCGACCTCGTCAACGATATCCAGATTGGCGATACCGTGCTGGTGGACAACGGCCTGATCCGCCTCGAGGTCCTCGAAAAGGACGCCGCCCACATCCGCTGCCGCGTCCTCATCCCCGGCCAGCTCAGCTCGCGCCGCCACATCAACCTGCCGGGCGTCCGCGTCAACCTGCCGTCGTTCACCGAGAAGGATCGCGCCGACACGCTCGTCGGCATCGAGGCGGGCATCGATTTCGTCGCGCTGTCGTTCGTCCGCGAGGCCCGCGACATCGCCGCGCTCCGTGGCTTCCTCCACGAGCACAATTCCAACGCCCGCATCATCGCCAAGATCGAGGACCAGTCCGCGATCACCAATCTCAACGACATCGTCGCCGCCGCCGACGCCCTCATGATCGCCCGCGGAGACCTCGGCATCGAATGCCCGTTCGAGGAACTGCCGGTCATCCAACGCCGCGCCGTCCGCGCCTGCATCGCCCAGGGCCGCCCCGTCATCGTCGCGACCCACATGCTCGAGTCCATGATCTCGCAGCCCGTGCCCACGCGCGCCGAGATCACCGATGTCGCCAACGCCGTCTACGAACGCGCCGACTGCGTGATGCTCTCCGGCGAGACCACCGTCGGCAAATACCCGCTCGAATGCGTCCAGATGCTCGACAAGATCTCGCGCCGCGTCGAAGCCGAGCAGGATCCCAACCGCATGGAGTCCGCCACGTTCGCGACCGAGAAGATGAAGCTGCTCAACTCGGCCGTCGTGCTCGCGAACCAGATCCCGCACTCCAAGATCGTCACTTTCACCCGTCACGGTTTCATGGCCACCGGCCTCGCCGCGCTCCGCCCCGACGCCGCGCCGATCTTCGCGTTCACCCCCTACACGGAACTCCTCCGTCAGCTGCGGATTCTCCGCGGCGTCGAACCGTTCCGTCTCGAGTTCGCCGAGGAGCCCAATCTCACGATCGAGAACGCCATCGCCCTGCTTCGTAGCGGCGGCTGGATCCAGCCCGGCGACAGACTCATCGTCGCCACCGATATCCTCGCGCAGGATCGTCTGATCGACGCCGTGCAGCTCCGCACCGTCCGCTGAGCCACGCGTCGCCGGCAACACCTTCTCCAGTAGCAGGACAGCGACGCAACAGCAGCGTCGCTGCTGCCTGCGTCCGGCCGGCCCGGCGCGCATAAATTGCTTTGAAACGGCGGCCAACCCGCATTTTTTGCCCCACATCATGCGCCGTCGTCTGCCCCTGCTCCTGACGCTGACCGCGTGGCTCCTCGCCACCGGCAGCCACTGGGACCTGGTGCAAACCTTCGGTTGGGGCCGCATGATCGCGACCTATTCGAAGACGATGCCGCTCGCGGAGGCGGTGCGACTCACCTTCACGCCGGAAAACATGTGCGGCGTCTGCTCCGCAGTCGCGACAGCGAAACAGCAGCAGTCCGACGCCACCGCCATTCCCGGCGGCAAGCTCGATGGGAAGGTCATCCTCGTTTTTGCACGCACGCCGGAAACCGTCGTGCCCGTCCCCAATCTGCTTTCGTGGTCGCTGAGCGACCTTCCGACCCCCGCTGCCTGGCGCGCCGCGCCGCCGGTGCCGCCGCCGCGCCCGCTCGCGGTCTGATCTGCCCCTGCTGCCGGCGAAGGTCGTTTGACCCGCCGTCCCTGTCCGCGCCCTGCGGCGCTCCCGCGCGTTCGCGCGTCTGCCACGCCGCCGCGTTTCCTCCCTTTTCCCTTCCGGCGCCTCGGGCGCCGCCCGTGCCCACTCGCACATGAACACCGTTTTTTCCCGTTCCTTCCTCCTTTCCACCGCCCTCGCGATCGCGCCGGCCGCGTTAGCCAGCGACGATCCCCTTCAACTCTCGCCGCTCGACGTCACCGCCGCGCGCGCCCAAAGCCTCACCGTCGCCACCGCGACGCAAGCGGCCGCCGAGCTCCGGTTGACGCCCGGAGCCGTCGAACTGGTCGACGCCGCACGCTTTCTGCGCGGCCGCGCCTCGACGCTCGCGGATACGTTTTTTCTTTCGCCCGGCGTCATCGCGCAGTCGCGGTTCGGTTCCGACGAGGCGCGGCTCTCGATTCGCGGCTCCGGACTCCAGCGCACGTTTCACGGCCGCGGCCTCCGCGTCCTGCAGGATGGCGTTCCCATCAACCTCGCCGACGGTTCCTTCGACATGCAGGCGATCGAGCCGCTCGCCGCGGCCCACGTCGGCGTCTGGCGCGGCGCCAACGCCCTCACATTCGGCGCGTCCACGCTCGGCGGCGCCATCGACTACGTGTCGCGCACCGGGCGGCTCGATCCGCCGTATTTCGCGCGCCTCGAACTCGGCGCATGGAACTACCTTCGCACCGGACTCGCGATCGGTGGTGTGCGCGGGGACCTCGACGCCTACGTGTCCTTCACGCGCGCGTCGCAGGACAGCTTCCGCGACCACGCCGAACAGGAAAACCAGCGGCTCTTCGCCAATTTCGGTCTCCGCCATGCCGCCACCGCGGAGACGCGTGTTTATCTGACTGCGGTCCGCACCGATTCCGAATTGCCGGGCAATCTCACGCGCGCGCAGCTGCGCACAGACCCCTCGCAAGCGAACCCCGCCAATCTCACGCTTAACCAGAAACGCAATTTCGACCTGCTCCGCCTCGCCACCAAAGCCACGGTGCGGACCGGCGACACGCGCTGGGATTTCTCCACGGCCTGGTCCTACAAGGACCTCGATCACCCGATCTTTCAGGTTGTCGATCAGCTCTCGAACGACCTTCTCCTCGGCGCCACCGCCATCCACGAAGGCGATTTCGGCGGTCGCGCGCATCGCCTGCGCGGTGGACTTTGGCTCAACCGCGGCCAGACCAACGCCGCGAATTTCGTGAACATCGCCGGACGCCGCGGCGCGCTGGTCACCGCCGCGACCCAAACCGCGACGAATCTCGAGGCATTCGTCGAAGATCAGATTTCGCTGGGCCGCGGCTTCACGCTCGTGCTCGGCGCCAGCGCCGCCGCCAATCGTCGCGCCAACGACCAGACCGTCGGCGCCACGCCGGACTACGCGCTCGATTACGAGCGTTTCATGCCGAAGCTCGGCCTGCGCTGGGACGCGCGCGAAGTGCAGGTTTACGCGAACGTTTCCGGCAGCTACGAGCCGCCGTCTTTCAGCGAGACACTCACGCTCAACACCGCGCGCGACGCGCAGACCGCGACCACGTTTGAACTCGGCACCCGCGGCACCCGCGGCCCGCTCCGCTGGGATCTTTCGCTCTACCGCGCCGCGCTCGAAAAGGAGTTGCTCACGATCGACGACGACAACAACCCGGCCACCGCCGCCGCGACGGTCAACGCCAACGACACGATTCACGAGGGCATCGAGCTCGCCGCAGCACTCGACCTGCTCGGCTCGGCGTGGACCAACGCGCATCCCGCGCACCGCCTGGTGCTCCGCGCCGCCTGGACCTATGGCCGCTTCCGGTTCGACGACGATCCGCGCTACGGCAACAACACGCTCGCGGGGCTTCCGCCGCACCTCGTCCGCGGCGAGCTTACCTGGGAGTTCTCCGACTGGTATGCCGGTCCAACGGTCGAGTGGTCTCCAGAAAAAACCTACATCGACTTCCGCAACACCTTCGCGGCCGATCCCTACGCGATCGCCGGTTTTCGTTTCGGCTACCGTCCGTCGCCCGGCTTCGCGTGGTTTGTCGAAGCGCGCAATCTCTTCGACCGCCGTTACGCCGCGACGACCGGCGTGATCGAAAACGCCGCCGGCACCGACCAGGCGCAATTCCTCCCCGGCGATGGCCGCGCCGTTTACGCCGGGATCGAGCTCCGCTGGTGATTCGCAGGCTTTCGCTCCGCCTCATTCTCGATTACGTTCCAAGCCATGAAACGGAAACTGCTGTCCCTGATCTCCGCGCTGAGCCTCCTGCCGCTCGCGCTCGTCGCCGGCGAAAACGCGAAGAACTGCGGCTGCGACTGCTGCAAGGGCAAGGACGTCTGCTGCTGCCACGCAGCGGACGCCGCCGACAAGGCCGAGCGGCATCCGCTGAAAGGCGTGATCGTCGACGTTCGTCCCGCGCAATCCGCCTTGCTGGTGAAACACGAGGACATCCCCGGCGTGATGCGGGCGATGACGATGCTCTTCAAAGTCGACGCCGCCACGCTCGCCGACGCGAAAAAAGGCCAGGCGATCACCGGCCAGCTCGTGCAACGTGACGACGAGTTCTGGCTGGAGGATGTGAAGCCCGCGAAGTGATCGCGCGCCGGGCGCGACGAAGCTCCGCCCGGCCTATAATCGTTTCGCGAGCATCGTCCGCAGCTTTTCCCGCGCGCGATAAAGCCGCGCCTCGACCGCTTTCGGCGTGCAGCCGAGCGTCGCTCCGATTTCGGCGTGGGAGAGCTGCTCATACTCAAAGAGCACGATCGCCTCGCGCAACTCCACCGGCAGCGCCGCGATCGCCTCGCGAACGGCCGCCCCGCGTTCGGCGCGCTCCACCGCCCGGCTTCCGATCTCCGCTCTGCGATCTTCCATCTCCGACGTTTCGCTCCACTCCTGCAGCGAGACTTCCGGCCGGCGGCGCCACCAGCGCAGCCGGTTGCGCGCGAGATTGACCGCGATCGCAAACAGCCACGGCCGGAACTCCGCGCCGTCCCGAAATTTTTCCCGCTGCTGCCAGACACGCACGAACGTCTCCTGCGCCAGCTCCTCCGACTCGCGCGTATTCAGGACGATGCGCGCGATGAGGCTTTTCACCGGCAGTTCCCAACGCTCCATCAGCGCGCTCAGCGCCGTGTCGTCCCCGGCCTGGACCCGCCGCATCCACGCGCGGTCCTCCGCGCCTTCGATGCTCCGCCGCGAAGAATCGTCTGCCGGCGAAGTCACGGATTTACCTGCACCGTCGGCGCCCCTTCGTGCGTGTAGTCCTTGATGCGCGGCAGCACGAGCGCGAGATAGCGCTGGCCCTGTTGCGGCGCCATGAGATGGGCCACTTTTTGAAAGTGCTCCGACATGGAGCCGACGCACACGGCTTCGAGCTCCGCGATTTCGTTCGCCGGCGCGTTCGTCCGCCGGGCCTTCATGATCGCGGCGCAGTGGCGGGCGCATTGCACGCCGTAGTTGTCATGCAGTTCCTTGATCTTGGCGAACTGCACGTCGGTCAGTTGAAATTCCGTCCGCAGCCACGCCATCGCATCGTGTTCGCGGGCCGCACGCCGCAGCGCGGGGTCGTCGTTCAGGCGATAGAACGCCGCATACGACGCGCCTGCCACGCCCAACACCACGAGAACGGTGATCCACAGGTTCTTCATCGCGTCACGGCATCGACATCTCGCGCGCATCCAGGCTCTGCACATACAGATCCGCGATCTCCGCCCGCTCCGCCGCCACCTGCGAGCGCGCCTGCTCACGTCCCGCCCAGCCTCCGAGCGCCAGCGCGACCAGCAACGCGCCGGTCACCATGGCGGCATGGCGCCGTGCATAATCCGTCCAGCTCGCGGGCACGCCAGCCGCTTCAATTCGTGCCCACACCGCCGCGCGAAACCCGGGGTTCCGCGCCGGCTGCACCCGCCAGTCGGCCAGCGCGCGCGACAGCGGTTCGTTCGATTCAGGCGATTTCATGGTTCTTCCTTTTCCGCTTATAACCCGAACGGCGCCCAAACCCGCGATAATTTTTACGCCGCACGATTTTGTCGATTTGCCGAGGGTCCGACCCCGCGCGCGGTGTAGTTTGAATAACTTCCCATGACTAGACTCCTTTTTGTTTTCGCGCTGCTGGCCGCGCCGGTCCTGGCGGCCGACTCCGCGCCAGTCCACGGCTTAGGCCAGGAGAAAGCCGCGTCCGTCTACCAATGCCCCATGCACCCCTGGATCAAATCCGACCATCCCGGCAAATGCACGGTGTGCGGTATGGACCTCGTCGCCGCGTCGACCCTCGCAACTCAACCGTCCGACACCGATGCGAGCACGATCTCGCTCAGCAGCTCCAGCGTCTCCGTCATCGGCGTGAAAACCTCCGTCGTCGCGCGCCAGCCGCTCAGCCGCTCGCTCCGCGTTTCCGGCCGTATCGAGGACGACGATACCCGACACCGCATCCTGTCCGCCCGCGTGCCGGGCCGCATCGAAAAACTCTTCATCAACTTCGTCGGCGCGCCCGTGGTCGCTGGGGCGCCGCTCGCGACCTTGTGGAGTCCCGACCTGCTCACCGCGCAGCGTGTGTTTGTGGAACGCGTCCGCGGCGGCGACATCGCCTTCAGCGCCTCCGAACAAGCCGCCGCCCGCGAACAACTGCAACAACTCGGGCTCACCGGCAGCGACATCGCCGAGTTGGAAAAAACGCTCCGGCCGTCGGCCACCTTCACCCTGCGCGCGCCCGTCGATGGTGTCGTCGTCGCGAAATCCGTTTACGAGGGCCAATACGTGCAGGTCAGCGATCGCTTGTTCGAGTTGGCGGACTTTTCGCAGATGTGGTTCGTGTTCGACGCTTATCCGCAAGACCTGCCATGGCTGCTCGTCGGACAGGCGGTGGAGCTCACCACCCGCGCCGTGCCGGGCGAAGTGATTTCGTCCACGATCGAGTTCATCGATCCGAATCTCGACGACCTGAAACAGACCGCGCGCGTGCGCGCCGTGCTGCCGAACCCGCATTACAGCGTCGCCGGCGAAGCGCATTTTCTCCCGCACCGCGTGCTCGCCGAAGGCCGGGTGTTGATCGAGACGCCCGCCGTCCTCGCCGCCCCACGCTCCGCCGTGCTCGACCCCGGTTCCGGCCCGGTCGCATATGTCGAAGTCGGCGAGGGCCGCTACGAACAGCGCCAGCTGAAACTCGGACGTCACGGCGACGCCCTCGTCGAGGTCCTTTCCGGTCTCCACGAAGGCGAGCGCGTGGTCACCGAAGGCAATCTGCTGATCGACGCCCAGGCGCAGTTGAACCGCGAGGCCGCCGGTCACGCGCACGCGATGTCCGCCGCGCCGGCGCACGCGGCTCCGGTCGCCGCCGCGGCGAGCAGCACGAGCGAGGATTCGATGGACGCGTTCACCCGGCTCGCCAACGTGGCGATCGATGCCGCCGACGCGCTCGCGAGCGACGACTATGCGCGCTACCAAAAAATCTTCCCCGAGCTCACCGGCGCCGCACAGGGCCTCGACCTCCCGAAACTCGAGCTCGGCTCGAGCCTGAAAACTGCGCGGCGCTCGTTCGAGCCGTGGAGCACCGCGGTCGCGGATTTGCTCAAGCCGCATCGCAGTCACCTCGGGTTGAAGATCTTTCAATGCCCGATGACGCCCGTCCTCGGCAAGGGCCGCTGGGTGCAGCGCAATTTGCCGCTCAAGAATCCGTTCTTCGGCTCCGCGATGCCCGATTGCGGCGACGAGATTCGCTAGCTGCGCCGCACCTCCTTCGCTCCCATGATTTCCGCGCTCATCCGCTGGTCGCTCGCCAACCGGTTTCTCGTCCTCTGCGGCACGGTGCTGCTGCTGGGCTGGGGCCTCGTCGCGCTGCGCCGCGTGCCCATCGACGCCATCCCCGACCTCAGCGAAAACCAAGTCATCGTCTTCGCCGACTGGGAAGGTCGCAGCCCGCAGGAAGTCGAGGACCAGGTCACGTATCCGCTCTCGGTGAACTTGCAGGGACTGGCCGGCGTCCGCACCGTGCGCGCAACGTCGATGTTCGGCTTTTCGCTGATCACGGTCATTTTCGACGACAGCATCGACAACTATTTCGCGCGCACGCGCGTGCTCGAACGGCTCAATTACCTGGGCAACGTGCTCCCGGCCGGCGTCACGCCACGGCTCGGCCCCGACGCCACCGGACTCGGCTGGGTTTACCAATACTACCTGAAGGACTCGTCCGGAAAACAGGATCTCGGCGCGCTGCGGGCGCTACAGGATTATTTCGTGCGCTATCAGCTCGCAGCCGTTCCGGGCGTCGCGGAGGTGGCGAGCATCGGCGGTTTCGTGCGCCAGTGGCAGGTCGAGGTCTCCTCGCTGCGCATGCGCACGCTCGGGGTGACGCTGCAGCAGGTCATGGACGCGATCGCGGCCAACAACCTGAACGTCGGCGGTCGCACCATCGAGGAGAACGGCCAGGAGTTCATCGTGCGCGGTCGCGGCCTCGTGCAATCCGCGGCGGATCTCGAGGCGATTGCGCTCACCGTGCGCGAGGGCACGCCGCTCTATCTGCGTGATGTTGCGCGGGTCCAGATCGGCGGCGAGTTTCGCCGCGGCGCGCTCGACGTCGACGGTCACGAGGTCGTGGGCGGCACGGTGGTGATGCGCTCCGGCGAAAACGCGTATCAGGTGATCAAGGACGTGAAGGCCAAGATCGCGCAGATCGCCGCTGGCCTGCCGCCGGGCGTGACGATCGAGCCGTTCTACGATCGGAGCGGACTGATCGATCGCGCCATCGACACGCTCAAGCACACGCTCTGGGAAGCGGTGATTCTCGTGACGATCATGCACGTGATCTTCCTGTTTCACTTTCGGAGCATCCTGATCGTCACGATCCCGCTGCCCGCTTCGATTCTGATCTCCTTCATCCTGATGAAGGAGTTCGGGATCCAGTCGCACATCATGTCGCTCACCGGCATCGCCATCGCGATCGGCGTGCTGGTCGACGCCGCAATCGTGATGACCGAAAACGTGATCCGCCATTGCGAGCTCGCGGAGAAAGCCGCCGGCGGCTCGCGGCTCACCAAGCAGGATTATTTCCGGATCACGCTCGAAGCCTCGCTGCAAGTCGGACGGCCGATCTTTTTCGCGATGGGGATCATCATCCTCGCCTTCGTGCCGATCTTCACGCTCACGGGTCAGGAGGGGAAATTGTTTCACCCGCTCGCCTGGACGAAGACCTTTGCGATGGCCGGCGCGACCCTGCTCGCGGTCACGCTCGTGCCGGTGCTCTGCACGTATCTCGTGCGCGGACCGTTTCACGCCGAGGACCGCAACCTCGTCATGCGCTTCCTCCTGCGGCTCTACGATCCCGTGCTCGACTGGGCGCTCGGCCATCGGAAAACCGTCCTCGCGCTCGCCGCCGCGCTGCTGGCGTTCTGCTCCCTCATCGCCTTCGGTTTGCCCGCGCGGCTCGTCTCTCAACTCTCAACCCTCAGCCCTCAACTCGCGGCGCATGCGCCGCGGGGCTTCGGCTCCGAGTTCATGCCCACGCTGCAGGAGGGTTCGCTGCTGTTCATGCCCGTGCTGCTGCCTAGCACGTCGCTGACGGAGATCAAGCGCATCATGGCGTGGCAGGATCAGGTGATGAAAGAGACGCCCGAGGTCGCCAGCGTCGCCGGCAAGCTCGGACGTTTCGACACCGCCACGGATCCCGCGCCGGTGGAGATGATCGAGACCACGATCATGTTGAAGCCGCCATCCGAATGGCGCGCCGGCATGACGAAGGAAAAACTCATCGCCGAGCTCACGATGAAGCTCACGCAAGTCCCCGGTTATGTCCCGGGTTTTCTCCAGCCGATCGAGAACCGGATTCTCATGCTGTCGACCGGCATCCGCGCGCAGCTCGGCGTGAAAATTTTCGGCGACAACCTCGACGCGCTCCAACGCAAGGCGCTCGAAATCGATCAGGTGGTCAACAAGATCCCGGGCGCGACCGGCGTCGCGCCGTCCCGCGTGCAGGGCAAACCCTACCTCGAAATCACCGTCGATCGCGCCGCGATGGCGCGCTACGGACTCAGCGCCGCCGATGTCCTCGCGGTCGCCGAAACCGGACTCGGCGGGAAGACCGTCACCACCTCAATTCAGGGCCGCGAACGCTGGCCCGTGCAGGTGCGGCTCGAACGCGCCGACCGCGAGGACCTCGAACGGCTCTCCGCGATTCCGGTGGCGACGCCGTACGGCACTTACATTCCGCTCGGCCAGGTGGCGACGATCTCGCGCGTGCTCGGGCCCAACGAAATCGCGTCGGAAAACGGGCGTCTTCGCGCCTTCGTGCAGGCCAACGTCACCGGCCGCGACCTCGGGTCGTTTGTCGACGACGTGCGCGAGCAGATCGAGCGTCAGGTCACGTTGGATCCTGGCATGACCATCGAGTATTCCGGCCAATACGAAAACCAGCTGCGCGCGCGCCAGACCCTGCAGCTGATCGTGCCGGCGGTGATCGCGATCATCTTTGTGATTCTCACGCTGACGTTCCGGTCCGCGGGCGAGGCGGCGCACGTGATCCTCGCGGTGCCGTTCGCGCTGACGGGCGGCGTGCTCTTGCAGTGGATCATGGGCTTCAATTTCAGCGTCGCCGTCTGGGTCGGCTACATCGCGCTGTTTGGCACCGCGATTCAGACCGGCGTCGTGATGGTCGTATATCTCGAGGAAGCGGTGAAAAAGGCGCTCGACGCGAAGCGTCGGAGGGCGGGATCTCCCGACCTCGCCATTGCCGCAGACACTGCATCGACCGAAGACAAAATCGATTCGATCCCGGCGGGGTCGGGAGACTCCGCCCTAGAACCGCTCCTCACGCGCGTGGAGTTGCTGGCAGCCGTGAAGGAAGGCGCGCGACTGCGGCTGCGGCCGAAAGTCATGACGGTCGCGACGACGGTCGCGGGCTTGCTGCCGATTTTCTGGAGCACACGGACAGGCACCGAGATCATGCAACCGCTCGCCGCGCCGGTCGTCGGCGGCATGCTTTCCTCGCTCGTGCACATCCTGATCGTCACGCCCGTGATCTTCGCCTGGCTGCGCGAACGGCATCTGGCGAAAGCGTGAGATGAGCCGGGTCCGTTGAATCCCGACGCAGGTGGAGCCCGACGGGACATCGGGCTTCACCTATTGCTGGAAGGCCTGCGTCTCAACCCAACGGACGGCGTGGCGGACGAGCGCCGTCGTGTCGGTGAGCTCCAGCTTCTCCTTGATGTGCCCGCGGTGCACGTCGACGGTCTTGGAGCTGAGGTTGAGCTGCTTCGCGATGTCGCGCGTGCTCTTGCCCTGACCGATGAGTTGAAACACCTCGAATTCGCGATCGGTCAGTTTCTCGATCGGCGAATTCGAGCCGCGCGGTTTTCGCCCCGAAAGGCTGTCGAGGATACGCGCGGACATCCGCGGACTCACATACACCTGGCCGTCGAGCACCTGCCTCAGTGCCACCAGCATCGCCTCGCCGCCGGCCTCTTTCATGATGTAGCCGCGCGCGCCGGCGCGGAGCACGCGTTCGGCGTAGATCATCTCGTCGTGCATCGAGACCACGAGAATCGGCAGCCCCGGATGCGAGGCTTGCAGGTCCTTGATGAATTCGATTCCGCTCCGGCCCGGCATGGTGATGTCAGTCAGCACCAGATCGACCGGGCCTTTCGCCAACTCCCGCAGCGCCGACGCCGGATCGCCCGCTTCGCCGCTTACCGTCAAGCCGGGCTGTTTGTCGATCAGGTGGGCGAGACCGGCGCGCATGAACGGATGATCGTCCACGATCAAGATGCGGCGACGGGCCGGAGGCGTCGGGGCGGCGACAGATTTCGAGTCCGCTGTTTTCGGGCGTTTCATGACTGGACAGGATCAGCGCGTGGCGGCGGGGTTCGCCTGCCGGATTTCCCGCGCGCCATCCTTCACGACGCAGCGCACGGTGACACCTTTTCCTGCTTTCGATTCCACGGCGAGTTCGCCGCCGATCATGGCCGCGCGATGTTGCATGACCTGCAAACCGAGGCCGCGGTTTTCCCCGTCGGCAAGGCCGCGGCCGTTATCGGCGATCGACAACTCGAGCGCGCCCCGGCGCCGGCCGAGGCGGATCACGATTTCCTTCGCGTCGCTGTGCTTCAGGGCATTGTTCACCGCCTCCTGCGCGATGCGGTAAAGATGTCCGGCAGTGACGGCGTCGTTGACCATGACCGGATCCGGCGCGTCGACGCGGCAGGTCAGTCGGCCGACGGCCGTGGTCCGCTCCGCGAGATCGAACAAGCTCGCCCACAGCGCCTCCGGCGCATCCTTCACCGGCACGAGTCCGCGCGCCATCGAACGCGTCTGCGCGATCGCCTCGCGCAGCAGTCCGCCGATCCGCTCGACCTGTTGTTTCAAATCCGGCTGACGCTCGGCGATGTCGGCCTTGAGCGACGCGCACATCATCTCGATCGCGGTCAATTGCTGGCCGAGCCCGTCGTGCAGGTCCTGCCCGATCCGGTGCTGCTCCCGCTCGCTGACTTCCAGGATTTCCTGCTGCAGCCGCTGGCGCGTGCGCTCGGCCTCCGCGAGCGCGCGGTCGCGCTCGATCGCGGTCAGCGCGCGTTTCACGACCGCCGGCAGCAGATCGAGCAGCGCGGTGTCTTTCATCACGTAGTCGAGCGCGCCCTCTTTCATCACCTCGACGGCGACTTTCTCGTCGCCCTGGCCGGTCACGACGATGAACGCCACCTTGAGGTGGTCCTTGCGCAGGCGTTTCAACAACTCCGGTCCGCCGACGTCGCTCAGTTTCAGATCGAGCAGCATCAGGTCCGGCGTCTCGCGCGCGAGTGTCTCCAGCGCCGCTGCCCCCGAGTTGGCGGTCGACACTGTGTAGCCTTCGCCCCGCAGCGTCTCCGCCATGAGGATCAACAGGCCCTCGTCGTCGTCGACGACGAGGATCTTCGCACCAGGGGTCGCTTTCGTCATGCGCGGACGTGGGACTGCGCTCGGGCCCGGTTCACGCGCTCTTCACCGGCGGGACCAGCAGGAGCGTCACGAACAATCCCAGCCGGCGGATCGCCTCCGCGAACTTGTCGTAATCGACGGGTTTTTGAATGTAGACGTTGCACCCGAGCTCGTGACAGCGCTCCACCTCGCGGACGTCGTCGGTGGTCGTGAGCATGATGACGGGAAGCCGGTGCAGCTCGGGGTCGCTTTTCAGCCGGCGCAGCACCTCGATGCCGTCCACCTTCGGCATGCGGATGTCCAATAAAACCAGATACGTCTGATTCGGCTGCGCGGCGCGTTCAGCGTTCGGCTTGAAGAAAAAATCGAGGACTGCCTGGCCGTCCCGGAAATGCTCGATGCGGTTGTCCAGTCCGGCGATCTCCAGATTGTGACGGATCAGGATCGCGTGTCCCTCGTCGTCTTCGACGATCAGAATAACAAGTTCGTTCTTCGTGGCCATGGTCAGCTGAGAATCAGCGCGGCGCCGGCGGCGGGCCGCGGGAAAGGTGTGCTCATGCAATGTTCCGTCCGGAAGCGGTTCAGCAACCGAATTCCGTGCGCCGGCTCAACTTGCCGGAAGGGTGACGTGGAAGGTCGAGCCGACGGCCTCCTCGCTCTCCACCCAGATGCGCCCGCGCTGCCGTTCCAGCACCCGCTGCGCGATGGTGAGCCCCAATCCTTCGCCCGCCGTCGCCTCCGGATTCAGTCTATGGAAAATCTCGAAGATCTTCGGCTGGTGGGCCGCCGGGATGCCGATGCCATTGTCGCGCACCGAATAATAGGCGGTCTGCCCCTTCACCTCGCCGGCGATCGTCACCTGCAGGCGCCGGTCGGACGCACGATACTTGAGCGCGTTGTCGAGCAGGTTGGCGAACACCTGGCTGATCTGGTCGTGATCGCCCACGCACGGCGGCAGGGCGGCGACGCGCACCTCGGCCTTCGCTTCGTTGAGCTGAAACTTCATCGCGGCAATGATTGCCGCCACCATCGCGTTCATGTCGACCGGCGCGATGTTGAGCGTCACGCGCCCGAGCCGCGAATAGCGCAGCAGCCCGGCGAGCAGCATCTCCATCTTCTGCACGCCGGCGTTGATGAAACGCAGCGATTGCGGGATCGTTTCCTCCATCGGCTGCTTCAGCGCCGCCACCGGCACGACGCCGTCCTCCGCCGCGGCCATCGTCACCTGCATCTTCTCGCAGGCGCGCTGCAACATGCGACCGAACCCCTGCACGTTGACCAGCGGCGACCGGAGATCGTGCGAGACGGTATAGACGATCGCCTCGAGCTCCTTGTTCTTCTCCGCCAGATCGCTGGCGAAACGCTCCAGCTCCGCCTCGTCGGCCTTGCGCTGGGTGATGTCCGTGCGGATCGCAACGTATTGCACCGGCCGCCCCTGATCGTCGAGGAACGGATAAATCGTCGTGTCGACCCAGTAATAGCTGCCGTCCTTCGCGCGATTCTTGATCTCGCCCTGCCACACGCGGCCGTGCGCGATCGTGCTCCAGAGGTCGCGGAAAAAGTCCTTGGAGTGATATCGCGAATTGATGACCCGGTGGTCCTGGCCCAGCAGTTCCTCGCGCGCGTATTTGGAAATCGCGCAGAACTTGTCGTTCACATACGTGATGCGCCCGCGCGCGTCGGTGATCGCCACGATCGAGTGCTCGTCGAGTGCCGCCTTCACGTCGCGCAGCTCCTTCAACGCCTTCAACAACTCCTCCTGCGAACCGGCCTGTTCGCGCTCGAACGACTTCAGGCGCGCAATCAGTTCTTCCTTCGAAAGGGCATCGTAGTCGACCGGGTTCACGCCGCGCGAATGTGCCGCGCCGCCCCGCCCGCGCAAGGCCGGAGCGGGGGCGCGTCGGCAGGAAAAGCGCAGGAATCGCCAAGATGCGCGGCGCGCGTCTCGCGCCATTATGATTTATTGTCAGCTGATCGCGTCGCGGAACTAAGAAAAATCCCTAGTGGGATACAGCCTCGGCTCCAATTACCGAAAAACCCGCCGTGCCGTAGAGTGGTTCCGTGCAAGCGACCACCCTTCCCTCCCCCGAGACCCTCCCGGCTCCGAGCGCCGCCCCCGGCGAAAACGAGCGCAGCGTGATTACCCACCTCCAGAAATCCGAACTGTTCCGCGACTACGTCAAAGCCTACGAGGCCACCACGGGATTGCCGCTGGCCCTTCGTCCCGCCGGCACCTTCAAGTCGCCCCTCCACGATTCCAAGCAGGTCAACCCGTTCTGCGCGTTGATGGCCGCCAACAGCGCCTCGTGCGCGGCATGCCTCCGCCTGCAACAGCGCATCGAGACGGACGCCGCCGCCGACACCGCCACCTTCCAGTGCTTCGCCGGCCTCGCCGAGTCCGCCTCGCCGATTCGCGTCGGCGAACAGGTCATCGGTCACCTGCAGACCGGCCAGGTCCTCTTCAGCCGGCCGACGCCGTCCGGCTTCAAGAAAATCACCCGCCAGCTCCAGGAGTGGGGCGCCACCGGCGTCGACCTGCGCAAGCTCGAGGCCGCCTACTTCGCCAGCCGCGTCGTCGCCCGCAAGCAATACGACTCGATGGTCCGCCTCCTCAGCGTCTTCGCCCAGCACCTCGCCACGCTCAGCAACCAGGTCATGGTCCAGGAGGCCGCCGCCGAGCTGCCCGCGATCACGCGCGCCCGCGCCTACATGGCCGAGCACCTGACTGAGGAGATCTCGCTCGGCGACGTCGCCCGCGCGGCCAACATGAGCGGTTTCTACTTCTGCAAGGTCTTCAAACGCGCCACCGGGCTGACGTTCACCGATTACCTCGCCCGCCTCCGCGTCGAAACGGTCAAGCAACGCCTGCTCAATCCGCACGTGCGGATCAGCGAGGCCGCCTACGAAGCCGGTTTCAACTCCCTCTCGCAATTCAACCGCGTGTTCCGGCGCATCGCCGGCGAAGCGCCGACCGCCTACCGGGACCGCCTCCACGGTCCGGCGACCGCGCGCAGCCAGAATCACCACGCCCTGGCGCACGCCGCCTGAGTCGATCTCCGCGCGCCGGCGAGCCGATCGCCGGCGCTTCTTTACGCCCGATCGAATCCGGGCATAGTGGCGCGCCATGCCGTCCTCCGCGCCATCTCCGCTCGCCGACTCCCTCCTCGCGCAGCGGCGCGCGTTTCACGCCTTCCTCACCGCCCGCCTGGGCGATCCGGTGGAGGCCGAGGACCTGCTCCAGACGAGCCTCGCTCGCGCTATCCAAACCTCGGATACGCTGCAGGACGAGGCAAAGGCCACCGCGTGGTTTTACCGCATCCTGCGACACACGCTGATCGACCACGTCCGCGGCCGCGATGCGGCCCGGCGCCGCGAGACCGCGTGGGCAAGCGAATCCGCCGCCCTCGCCGACGATGCCGCCGACACCGAGCGCCAGATCTGCCGCTGTTTCGAAGCGTTGTTGCCGACCTTGAAGCCGCGCCAAGCCGAGCTGCTCCGCGCCGTCGAGCTCGAGGGCCGGGGCGTTTCCGCCGTCGCCGCGTTGCTCGGCCTTTCCGCCAATCACGCCAGCGTCGAGCTTCACCGCGCCCGCGCGCAACTGCGGCAAAAGCTCGTGGCGTTCTGCGGCCCCTGCGCGGGCGAAGCCTGCCTTGACTGCGAGTGCGCCCCGCGTGAATCGGGCGCGTGACATGCCCTCCGCTGCTGCCGAGTTCCGGCCCAATGGTGCCGCAAAGGCGCGACAGCAGCCGTCAAGTTGTGTCCCGAGGACTTAGCGACTGGCAGTGGCACCCGCCATTTCCCGGCACGCTTCAGCACAGCGACGGCAGGCCTCTGCGCACCGCCGGCAATGATCGACCTCGTGCTTCGCGCATTCGGCGCCGCAGGTTTCGCAAATCTCGGCGCAAAGCGCGCACACGCGCTCCGCAAATTCGGAACCCCGCGCCATCTCGCGTTCGGCCAGCGCGCAAGCGTCTGCGCAGCTGCGATCGAGCAGGATGCAACGCGTCATCATCTTCACATTATCTTCGTGCAGGCACGCGGTCGCGCAGTGTTCGCACGCTTCCATGCACTCGTGGCAAGCTTTGATACAATCCTGGTAGCGTTCGTGGCTCATGACTCTTCCTTTTGTTAATGGCTTTCAGTGAACTTCTGCTCCTTTACGGATGGCAGAGTCTCGCACCGTAAACCGGGAGGTCCTCCCGGCGCCACGGGGCCGCCGGCCGAGGCGCGGATGGGGCGGGTGTCTCGGGGTTATTTCACCTCGGAGCGCATCAAACCCTTTCGCTGGCGTCGCTTTGGCTGTAAGGTCCGCACAACGTCTCCGTCAGCAGGGTTATGAAAGCACCTCCTCCCACCGACCCGGCAGAACATTCGAAATCCGCCGCTTCCTGCCACGCTCCGGCCGGCCACCAGGATGGCGGCCACGGGCATCACGGACATGGCGCACGCGCGGCCAACGGCGTGCCGGCGCCAGACGAACCCGTTTACATGGGGCTACCGCACGAGCGTTATCTGCGGCCGCGCTTCTGGATCGCGCTGGCGTGCACCGTGCCCGTGCTGGTCCTCGCGATGGGCGAGATGATCGCGCCGGATTTCTTTCACCGGTTCGACGCGCTCACGCTCGCCTGGACGCAGCTCGTGCTGACGACGCCGGTATTTTTCTGGGCCGGCGCGCCGCTCAACCGCCGCTGGTGGCGCTCGATCGTCACGCGCGACACCAACATGTTCACGCTGATCGTCACCGGCACCGGCGCGGCGTATTTCTTCAGCGTGCTCGCCGTGCTGCTCGGCGATCGCCTGCCGCCCGCGTTGCGCACCGATCACGGCGTGCCACTCTACTTCGAAGCGACCGCGTTCATCACCACCGTCGTGCTGCTCGGCCAGATTTTGGAACAACGCGCGCACGCCCGCACCGATGCCGCGATTCGTTCGCTCATGAATCTCGCGCCGAAGATCGCTCACCGCATCGTGGATGGCCGCGAGGAAGACGTGCCGCTCGAGGCCGTGGTCGTCGGCGACCGGCTCCGCGTTCGGCCCGGCGAAAACATTCCCGTCGACGGCACCATCGATGACGGCGCCAGCGAGGTGAACGAATCGATGCTCACCGGCGAGCCACTTCCCGTTTCCAAGCAAACCGGCGATCCCGTGAGCGCCGGCACCCTCAACACCAACGGCACGTTCATCCTGCGCGCCGAGCGCATCGGCCGCGACACGCTGCTCGCCCAAATCGTCCGGCTGGTCGAAGAAGCGCAGGAGAGCGAGGCGCCGATCGCGCGGCTCGCCGACCGCGTGTCCGCGTGGTTCACGCCCGCGGTGCTCGTGATCTCGGCGGTGACCTTTGCGCTGTGGTTTTTCGTCGGCCCCGAACCGCGCTTCCTCCACGCGCTGCTTAACGCCGTGGCGGTTCTCATCATCGCCTGTCCGTGCGCGCTCGGCCTCGCCACTCCGGTCTCGCTTGTGACCGGCATCGGTCGCGGCGCGCAAGCTGGCGTGCTGGTGAAGGACGCCGCCGCACTCGAGCGGCTCTCCGCCGCCAACACGCTCCTGATCGACAAGACCGGCACGCTCACCGAAGGAAAACCCGAAGTGGTCGAGGTTGTCCCGGCCGCAGGACTCGACGAAGCGCAACTTCTTGCCCTCGCCGCCGCCGCCGAGACGGCGAGCGAGCATCCGCTCGCGCGCGCCATCGTCGCCGCCGCTCACGCCCGCCAGCTGGAGATCCCGGGCGCCACCGGTTTTTCCGCCACGCCCGGCTTTGGCGTCCGGGCGACCGTCGGGAATCGCACGGTCGACGTCGGCCGCGCCGCGCCCGAAGCGCAGGCCCGGACCGCCGCGGCCGTCACTCTGGTGGCGATTAACCTCGATGGAAAACCGGCCGGCACGATCGCCCTGGCGGATCGCGTCAAAACCACGTCGCCCGCCGCGATCCGCGAACTCCAACGCCTCGGGTTGCACGTCGTGATGGTCACCGGCGATCGCGAGGAAACGGCGCGCGCGATCTCCACCGAACTGAAGCTCGACGGGTTTCACGCGTCCGTCACGCCGGCGCGCAAGCAGGAGCTGGTGCGCGAACACGCCGCCCGCGGCGAGCGGGTGGTCTTCGCCGGCGACGGCCTCAACGACGCGCCTGCGCTCGCCGCCGCCGACGTCGGCATTGCGATGGGCACGGGCACCGATGTGGCGATGCACAGTGCCGGCATCGTGCTGGTGAAGGGCGATCTCGGCGCGTTGGTGCGCGCTGTGCATCTCAGCCGGGCGACGCTGCGCAACATCCGCCAGAATCTTTTCTGGGCGTTTGCTTACAATTTCGCCGGTCTGCCGATCGCGGCCGGCGCGCTGTATCCATTTACTGGATGGCTGCTGAGCCCGATGCTCGCGAGCGCGGCGATGAGCCTCAGCTCGATCAGCGTCGTCACCAACGCGCTCCGGCTCCGCCGCGTGAAGCTGTAGCGAAGATCGCTAGGCGATCAGCGCGAGCCGGACTTCAAAGATCGCGCCACCGGCTGGCGCATTGCGCAAGGACACGCGGCCGCCGTGCGCCTCCACGATTGCGCGCACCACGCTCAGGCCGAGCCCCAGCCCGCGCTCGGAGCGGCTCCAGTCGCCGCGATAAAGCCGCTCCCACACCCGCGCCTGCTCCGGCTCCGGCACGCCCGGCCCGCTATCCTGCACGGTCAACACCGCTTCGGCGCCGTCCCGCGCGACACTCACGCCGACCCGGCCGCCCGTCGGCGTATATTTCACGGCATTGTCGATCAGGTTCGCGATCGCCTGCCGCAGGCGCGGCGCGTCCGCGTCGACCGGCACGGCGTCGCTCGTTTCGAGCGACAGTGCGATGCCCTTCGCTTCGGCCACGTCGGCGTAAAGCTCGACGGCATTCCGGGCGAGAACGGCCAGATCGTCGCGAGTTTTCGCCAGTTTCAGCATCCCTGCCTCGGCTTCCGAAATCTCCATCAACGCCCGCAGCAGCTGCAGCACGTCGTCCGCCTGCTCCACGCACTCCGCGAGAGCGTCCGCCTGCGGTCCCGCCCCGCCGGCGGTCTGCAGCGCCAGCTCCGCCGTGCCGCGCAACCGCGTGAGTGGCGTGCGCAGGTCGTGCGCGACATTGTCGAGCGCCTCGCGCATCGCTTTCAGCAGCGCCGCATTTTTATCGAGAACGGTATTGAAGGCGCGCACGAGCTCCGCGACGTCGTCGTGACGCCGCGGCGAGGGCACGCGCGCGTCGAGTTGTCCGGTCGCGATGATGCGCTGCGCCGTGGCGATCACATCACGCAACGGCCGCGTCGCCCGCCGTGCGGTCACCACGCCCGCCACAAAGCCCACGACCACGACGGCGCCACCGACCCATAGAAACGTTTTTCGCAGCGGCATGAGCAACACCGCGCGATTGTCGGTGCTGCGGCCGACCTGCAGCAGCCGTCCGTCCGGCAGCACGCGACCCGCGATCGTCAGATCCTGCTGTTCGTCGCGCGGCACGCGCACCGTGTAGGTCTGACGCTGCGTCCAGCCGCCCCAACCGTCGGGCACGGCGACCCGGCGGGCCTCGGCCTCGATCCAGTCGGGCGGGATCTTGCCCCAGATCGCATCGCCGCCGCGACCGACGAGCCGCATGAAAAGCGACCGCACATGCGGCGCCGCGCTGTCCTCGGCGACACGCTGCCGCAATCCATTCAGACCCGACGCCGCGTAGATGTCCGCGTATTGCTGCAACCGCAATTCGAGCGCTTCCGCCTCGCGCGTATCGAGCTGGCGCGCGAGCGTCCAATAAAGCAGCCCGAAAATCGCGCTAAACCCCGCGGTGAACAACAGCGCGAACCACACGCTCAGCCGCACCGCGAGCGAGCGTCGCCAGCGCTCGAGCGGTCCGATCATTCTCGTCGCGAAACGCGCTTCGCCGCGGCTCGTCTCGGGCCTGTTGTTCATCGCTCAGCCTTTCCGGAAAACATAACCGACGCCGCGGAGCGTCTCGATGCGGGTCTTGTCGGGATCGACCTTGCTGCGGAGCCGCGACATCAACACGTCGACGACATTGGTCTGCGGATCGAAACTGTAGTCCCAGACGTGCTCGAGAATCATCACCTTCGTCACCGGACGGCCGGCGTGGCGCAGCAGGTATTCGAGCAACGCGAACTCCCGCGGCTGCAGCTCGACCGATTGACCGCCGACGGTGACGGTGCGAGCGACCAGATCCATTGCCACATCGCGGGCCGAGAGCTTCGTGGCCTCCGGCGCACGCGTCGAACGCCGGATCAGCGCCTGCAAGCGCGCCGACAGTTCGGCAAACGCGAAGGGCTTCGTCAGGTAATCGTCGCCGCCCGCCTGCAAGCCTTTCACCCGATCCTCGACCGTCGCGCGGGCACTGAGAAACAACACGGGCACATCGCTGCGTTGGGATCGCAACCGGCGGACGAGGCTGAGTCCATCCAAGCCGGGCAGCATGATGTCGACGACGGCGGCGTCGTAAACGGTCGCGCTGGCGAGCGCGAGGCCGGTGTCGCCGTCGGCCGCGTGGTCCACGGCATAGCCTTCCTGCTTCAGGCCTTTCACCACGAAAGAGGCAATCTTGGCATCGTCTTCGACAACGAGGACTCGCATGAGAAAATCGGAAAAGAAACGGCGAACGCCAGGAAACGACGCGCCACCGGATCAAGCGTGCGGGGCGCGCTTCGTGCGTGCAAGCAGCTGAACACGCACCTACCGCGAAAACCAAAAGCTCCGGGCGACGGCCGCCCGGAGCTGTTACACACTACACACACAAGCACCCAGCTTGCGCTGGTAAGTCTAGTCTTTCGAGGCCGGCTCAGTTTTCGTCCGACGCCTCGGTTTCATCGACGATCACGTAGCGCGTGCCGCGCTGGCTCCACACGCGCAGGAGCGTCTTCTTGCTGTCAGGATTTTCCGTGAGCTTCACGGCGTCCTCGGCATTGCGGACCGGCTGCCGGTTGATCTCCTGGATCACGTCGCCGGGCTGCAGACCGGCCTGCGCGGAGGGCGAGTCGGGCTCGACTGCCGTGACGAGGGCGCCGCGCACCTTGGCCGGAATGTCGAACTCGCGCCGCGTTTGCGGATCGAGATCGGCCACGCCGACGCCGTTGAGCGTGCCGGTGTCTTCGTTGTCAGCTCCGCCAAAGTCGTCGTTGCCATCGTTGCGGGAGAGCCGGCGGTCGTTCGGCCGCGAGGCGATCGTGAGGTCGACCTTCTCCGACTTGCCGTCGCGAATCACCTCGGCAGCGACCTTCTCGCCCGGCGGCACGGTCGCGACGGTGAGCTTCAGATGACGCGCGTCGGTGACAGGTTTGCCGTTGAACGTCTTGATCACGTCGCCGCTTTTCAGGCCGGCCTTCTCAGCCGGGCTGCCGGGCACCACTTCGGCCACGAGCGCGCCCTTGCGATCCTTCAATTCGAAATGTTCCGCGAGCTCGGCGTTCACGTCCTGCACGCTCACGCCGAGGTAGCCGCGAACGACTTTACCCTTGGTCGCGAGCTGCTCCATGACGTTGCGCGCGAGGTTCGACGGCACGGCGAAACCGATGCCCTGGAATCCGCCGGAGCGGCTGAGGATCGCGGTATTGATGCCGATCAGGCGCCCTTCCGCGTCGACGAGCGCGCCACCGGAGTTGCCGGGATTGATGGCGGCATCCGTCTGGATGAAATCTTCGTAATCGAGGCCAAGCGTCGCGCGGCCCAGGCCGCTGACCATGCCGCTCGTCACCGTCTGGCCGATACCGAACGGATTGCCGACGGCGAGGACCTTGTCGCCGACTTCGACCTTCTCGCTGTCGGCGAACGTGATCGCGGGCAGTTCCTTCGCGTCGACCTTGATGACGGCGAGGTCCGTCTCCGGGTCGGTGCCCACAACCTTGGCGGTCAGTTCGCGGCCGTCGTTCAGCGTCACCTTGATGGTATCGGCACCGCGGACGACGTGGCTGTTGGTGAGAATAAACCCGTCGGCGCTCACGATCACGCCGGAGCCGAGCCCCTGCTGCGGCGGCTGGCGCATCGTGCCGCGATTGCCATACTGGCGGCCGAACTGGTCGCCGAAGAACTCACGAAACCCCGGCGCGTTGAAGAACGGCGGCAGTTCGTTGACCGGAACGGCCCGGGCCTTTTCGGACACGAGCACCTTCACCACGCTCGGCGAAACCTTCTTCACGATGGGCGCGTAACTCGCGCCGAGGGGCGAACTGGTGCTGGCGGAAATCGGCTTTTCGTCGACCTTGACGGACACGGACGGCTTGGCGTCGCCGGCCGAGGCCGACCAAGCGAGTCCGCCGGCGCCGAAAAGGGCGAGGGCGACCAAGGCCGCGCGACGGCGATTGTGCGGAGATTGAGCGTTCATAAGCAAAAATGGCGGTGAATGGGTTTCTGGAACGGCGCCACAATCGCACACGGTCCCTTCCGGGGACTTTCACGAACCTTACAAATTTGAAGGCTTTGCCGCGCGTGGAAGAGCTCAGGTTCCATGGGATGGATTCAACGTTCGGCTTTCCATCATTCCGATCCGCACTCGCCTCGGTTGGAAATTCACCCATGGTCATCGGGCATCCATGACGACCTTCCTCGGCATCGCCTTCGAAACCTTCGTCATCCTCGCCCTTGTGGCCGCCAACGGCTTTTTCGTCGCGGCCGAATTCGCCCTGGTGAAGGTCCGCACCAGCCAGCTCCGGCCCCTCGCGAAAACCGGCGGCATGCGCGTCAAGTTTGCGCTCCGGGCCACGCAGCACCTTGACGCCGCGCTTTCGGCGACGCAGCTGGGCATCACGCTCGCCAGCCTTGGGTTGGGCTGGGTCGGCGAGCCCTTTCTCGCCCACCGGCTCGAGCCACTGCTTTCGGACTACGGCGTAACGGATCCGACCGCCGTGAAATCGATTTCCTTCGCGGTCGCCTTCACGGTGATCACGTTTCTGCACATCATTTTCGGCGAGCTTGCCCCCAAGTCACTCGCCATTCAGCGCGCCAAGGACGTCTCGCTGTGGATCGCCGCGCCGTTGATGGGCTTCTACTATCTGTTTTTCCCGTTCATCTGGACGCTCAACGGCGCGGCCAACCAGTTCCTCCGCTGGGCGGGGCTCGGGCCTGCCGGCGAGGGCGAACATGCCTTCAGCGCCGACGAACTCGAATACGTTTTCAGCCACGCCCGCCACACGCATCCGGGCGACGCGCTCGTCAACAAGCTCATGGTGCAATCGCTGCGCGTTCGCGAAACCTTCGCGCAGCAGATCATGCTGCCGCGCGACCAGGTGACCGCACTCTGGCTCGATCGTCCGCTCAGCGAAAATCTCCGCATTGCGCAGACCAGCGGCTACAGCCGTTTCCCCGTTTGCCGCGGCACGCTCGACCACGTCGAAGGCCTGCTGCTCGTCCGCGAATGGCTCTGGCAAATCCAGGCGCTCGGCACCGACGCGCCGTTCGAGCCGCTGGTGCGCGACATCCTCACCTTCGAACTGAAGACGCCACTGCCGGTGATGCTGGAGCGTTTCCGGCTCGCTCGCAGCCATCTCGCCATCGTGGTCGACGCCGACAAGAAGCTCGCGGGCATCGTCACCTTCGAGGACGTGATCGAGGAAATCGTGGGCGACATTCGCGACGAGTTCGACATCGGCAGCGGTCCCGTTTTCGACCGTTCCGAACGCAGCATCGTCGTGAGCGGCGCGCTCACGCTGCGGGAGTTGCAGGCCGAAACCGGCTGGCCGCTCGAATGGCAGCCGCGCGAGACGGTCGCCCTCTGGTTCGTGCGCAGTCTCGGCCGCATGCCGCGGCGCAACGAAAACATCCTCGTCGGCGAATACCGTCTGACCGCGCTCGACGTCACCACCGAGCGCTTGCGCCGTGTGCGCGTCGATCGCGTCGAGGCGCCGGCCGCGGATTGAAGCGGCAAATGCGGGCGGGTCGACTACGCTGGCCGGCATGAACTGGCTCGCCTGGTCCCTCCTGTCCGCGTTTTTCGCGGCGCTGACCGCCATCCTCGCCAAGATTGGCGTCGCCGGCGTCGACTCGAACCTCGCCACCGCGATCCGCACGTCCGTGGTGCTGGTGTTCGCGTGGACGATTGTGCTGGTGACCAACGCCGGCGTCGGCCTCGGCACGTTGCCGGTGCGGACGTGGACGTTTCTCGGACTTTCCGGCCTCGCGACTGGGCTGTCGTGGCTGTGCTACTTCCGCGCGTTGCAGCTGGGCGATGCCTCGCAGGTTGCGCCCGTGGACAAGTTGAGCGTCGTTTTCGTCCTCGTGCTCGCGGCGCTTTTTCTGGGTGAAACGCTCACGCTGCGCACCGCGGTCGGCGGCCTGCTGATCGCCGCCGGTGCAGTCGTGCTCGCACTCAAGTGAGCCCCCGCGTCGGGCGGAGCATTTGCATTTCGCGCGCGCGTTCTCACGCTTCCTTTTCTCCGAACTTCAACGTCGCGAACTCGCTCCACGAAACATGATTCCCGTCACTGTCCTCACCGGCTTCCTCGGCGCCGGCAAGACCACGCTCCTCAATCGCATCCTCACCGAACAGCACGGCAAGAAGATCGCCGTCATCGAAAACGAGTTCGGTGAAGTCGGCGTGGACAACCAGCTCGTGATCTCCTCCGACGAGGAACTGTTCGAGATGAACAACGGCTGCATCTGCTGCACCGTGCGCGGCGACCTGATCCGGATCCTCGGCCGGCTGATGAAGCGCAAGGACCAGCTCGACGGCATTCTGATCGAGACCACCGGCATGGCCAATCCCGCGCCGGTCGCGCAGACGTTTTTCACCGACGACGAGATGCGCGCCAACTTCCGCCTCGACGCGATCGTCACCGTCGTCGACGCCAAGCACATCCTCCAGCACCTCGATGCCGAGGACGAAGCGAAGAAGCAGGTCGCGTTCGCCGACGTCATCCTGCTCAACAAGACCGACCTCGTCGCGCCGGCCGAACTCGACGCGCTCGAGCAGCGCATCCATCGCATCAACGCCGTCGCGAAAATCCACCGCACGACCAACTGCGATCTCCCGCTCGACCGCGTGCTCAACGTCGGCGGTTTTAACCTTTCGCGCGCCACCGAGCTCGATCCGCAATTCCTCGAAACAGAGTATCCCTTCGAGTGGGCCGGCGGCTACGAGCTGAAGGCCGGCACCTACGAACTGAGCATCGGGCATCACGATCATGACCACGGACACGATCACGACCACGAATGCGGGCCCGATTGCGGTCACGACCACAACGAGCTCGATGTCGTGGTGCTGCCGGTCAAGGCCCTCGCCGATCCCGATCTCAGCGCCGCGATCCACGCTGCGGTCGTCACCTTCTCCGACTGGGAAAAGATCACGCAGCCCGGCGGGGAGATCGTCCCCGGCGCCACCTTGCACCGGCTGAAACTCCACAACGAACACGGCGATTTCAAGATCACGATCCCCGCCGACGGTCGTTACCTGCTGTTCACCGGCCACGACGTGCCGACGCATCTGTATTCGCTTTCCGGCGACAAGAAGGACGGGCGCGAACTCGTGCGCTACGGCTGGGACCGCACCTTCCGCCACGAGCACTCGCACAACGAATCCGTCAGCTCCGTGGGCATCCGTTTCTCCGGCGATCTCGACGGCCAGAAGCTCAACGCCTGGATCGGCGAGCTCCTGCGCGTCAAAGGCGGCGACATCTACCGCTCGAAAGGCGTGCTCGCGGTCAAGGGCTCGAACAAGCGTCTCGTGTTTCAGGGCGTGCACATGCTCTTCGACGCGAAGTTCGATCGCGAATGGACGAAGGCGGAGCCGCGCCAGAACACCCTCGTGTTCATCGGCAAGAATCTCGATCGCAACGCACTCACCGAAGCGGCGAAGTTCTGCCTCGCTTAAGCCACTTCGGTTTTCGGAAGCGTTATTCGCGACCCTCGAGCCCGGCCGCCCGCCGGGCTTTTTGTTTTTGCGCTCGCTGCATTCGCGATTTGCCCCCGCGCGCTTCACCGGTATTTCGTGGCACGGTTATCGCCTTCGATCCCGCCCCATGATCGCACTCTCCCGATTTTTCTCCGCCGCGGCGCTCGCCGCGGTCCTGCTCAGTTTCCCCGCCGGCGTTTCCGCCGCTTCCTCTATGCACCGGATCATGCTCCTCACCGGACAGTCGAACCCCTTCCACGACTGGTCCAAAAGCGCCCCGCTCGTCAAAAAATACCTCGAGCAAACCGACCTGTTCTCGGTCGATGTCGTCACCACGCCGCCGCGCGGCGCGGACATGTCGGGCTTCAAGCCGGACTTCAAACCCTACGCCGCGGTCGTGGTCGTTTACGAAGGCGACGAATGGCCCGAGGAAACGAAGCAGGCATTCGTCGACTACATGAAAAACGGCGGCGGGCTCGTCAGCGTTCACGACGCCGACAACGCGTTTCCGTATTGGAAGGAATGGAACGAGATGATCGGCGTCGGCGGCTGGGGCTTCAAGAAGGACGGTCACATCGGCGCGCGCGACGCGTCCTGGGGACCGATGATCCGCTGGCGCGACGGCCAGGTGGTGCTCGACCGCACTACACCCGGAAATGCCGGCACCCATCCGCCCGCGCACGAGTTTCTCGTCACGGCCCGCGACGCCTCGCATCCGATTTTGCGCGACCTGCCCGCCCGGTGGCTGCAGGCAAAAGATGAAATTTACAGCATGCTCCGAGGACCGGCGCAAAACGTGACCGTGCTCGCGACCGCGTTTGCCGACCGGGCGAAATTTCCGAACGCCACCGGCGAACACGAGCCGATGCTGATGACGATCGCCTACGGGAAAGGCCGCGTGTTTCACACCACGCTCGGCCATGTGGGTCCGAACGACACCCCGCCGTATCCGTCGATCGGCAGCGTCGGCTTCATCGTCACGCTCCAGCGAGGCACCGAATGGGCCGCGACCGGCAAAGTCACGCTGCCGGTGCCGCCGGATTTTCCGACCGCGGAAAAGAGTTCGGTCCGCGACTAAGCCGCCGGTCTCGGCGCGCTCAATCCTCTTCCTGGTCGCCGGTCGGCCCGCCGTTGGCAGGCAGCGCCTCGGGCAGGAAGTAGAAATAAAGCATCAGCCACCAACTCCAGGTGCTGCGATAAAGCAGCGCCGGCAGCACCAGGCAGCCCGCGGCCGCGAGCACGATCGCGACGCTCCAGGGCACGACCTCGCTCACGGCCAGGATGATCGCCGGCAGCACAAAACCGAATACGCTCACGCCATAATTCAGCACCCACGGGCCGAGGAAAAAACCTTCCCCGCGGTCGAAACCCGTCCCGCAGACCGGACAACGCCGCCGGATCCGGAGCGATTTCGGCGGAAAGAGCGTGGGTTCGCCGCAGTTCGGACACCGATGCGAAAAACCGCGGGCAAGGATTTGCGCCTTCGTGACAGCCATGCGCCCACGTAATCGCCCCAGCGCGTCGCAGCAAGCCGGCTTCGGACTGGCCGATTACGGTTTCAGCTCGTCGCGCGCCGCTCAGAAGCTACGGTTAACGACTGCCTGACTGCGCGGCTCGCTGACTCCGAGCTTCGTGGACAGGCGTATCTCGTTTGTCCGGCGAACCGACTACATTCGCCAGACCGACCTACACCTACACACCATGTTAGCCGCCTGCATCGTCCTCCTCCTGCTCGTCGTGCTCGTCGCGACCGAATCCAACACCTCGCCGGGAAACCCGCACTGATCGGCGGCGTTTCCACGTTCGCGCCTTCCGAAACGAGCAGGGGCGCCCCCGCGTGCGGGGGCGCCCCTGGTGGTTTTCTAGCGATCGTCAGTTGGTGGCGAACTTCTCCGCTTCGTTGATCCGGACGGGCAGCACCACTTTCGTGGATACAGCCGTGCCGTTCTTCTCGGCGGGTTTGAAGCGCCACTTCTTGACCGCGTCCATGATCACGCGCGCCACCATGGCGTCCGGCGACGAGACGACGTGCATCTCGGTCGGTTTTCCGGTCGCATCCACGGTGAACGCGAGATTCACCTGCGAGCCGGCATATTCGGCACTGACGCTGGGCGTAACCACAGCGACGGGCACCGGCCCACCGGCGTTGCGGGCGGACGTCTCGAGGTAAGCCTGCTCCCCCGACTTGGCGGAAGCCGCCAGCGGCAGGAGCGCGCTCACGGAGATCAAGACGACGAGTTTGTTCACTGCATTCATGTTCATAAACTCCGCGGTAAGGCGGAGAGTTTGGTTTTCTCTCTGGTGGTTAAAACCCGCCGGTCGCGCTTCGAAAACGAAACGCCACCCGCGGGCCTTCTGCGCGCCGGCGCGAACCGGCGAGCAAAGCTGGGTTGGGATAACCGCCGTCGGCGCGCGACCCTCGTCCATCGCGACCGAAATCGGCACGCCCCGCCCTTCGTTCGGGTGCGGCGCGCGGAAATTCAAAGAACCTGGAGTTCTTCGAAAGCAAAGTGAGACCCATGCCTCACGCCGCCGAGTGAGCAGAAGCCATGCCGCCCCCGCAAGACCGGCACTGTGACAAATTGGCGAAGCGCCAGTAAGCGCTTCGCGGGCCGGCGCGTTAATGAAAAGCGCTCATGTTTCGTGCCCAAAATAAGCGCAGCCTCGGCTTGCACGCACCGGCGAACGCACTTTCGATTCCAGCGGTTTATCTGAAATTGTGACGAATCCCTCCTCTGCTACTGCCGCTCGCCCCGGCTTGATCAAACGTGCTGCGACCGCCTGCATGCAATGGTTCGACAGTGATTATACTCCCGGAGGTGCCGCCGCGATGCGCTCCGAAGAGGACAAGGTCGACTGGATCCGCTGCATTCCTTTCATCATTCTGCATCTCGGCTGCTTTGGCGTGATCTGGGTCGGCTGGAGCTGGTTCGCCGTCGGAGCCGCGGTCGCGCTTTATTTTCTGCGGATGTTCGCCGTGACCGGCATTTATCACCGCTACTTCTCGCACAAGACCTACAGCACCTCGCGTTTCGGCCAGCTCCTGCTCGCGATCTGGGGCGCCACGACGGTCCAGCGCGGCGGACTTTGGTGGGCTTATCATCACCGCCACCATCATCAGCACTCCGACGAACCGGAGGACGCGCATTCCCCGCACGTGCACGGCTTTCTGTGGTCGCACATCGGCTGGATCACGAGCCGCCGCAATTTTCCCACCGACTACTCGAAGGTGAAGGACCTCGCGAAATTCCCCGAGCTCGTCTGGCTGAACCGCTTCGACACCGTCGTGCCGATCCTCTTTGCGCTTGGGCTTTTCGGCATCGGCGCCCTCCTCGAGCGCTACGCCCCCGGCCTCGGCACCAGCGGCGCCCAGCTCCTCATCTGGGGCTTCTTCATCAGCACCACCGCGCTTTTCCACGGCACCGCCTGCATCAACTCGATGGCCCACCTCATGGGCAATCGCCGCTACAACACCAGCGACGATTCCCGCAACAGTTTCATTCTCGCGATCATCTGCCTCGGCGAGGGCTGGCACAACAACCACCACCGCTACCAGTCCTGCACGCGCAACGGCTTCTACTGGTGGGAAATCGATCCCACTTACTATGGCTTGAAGCTGCTGTCGTGGACGGGGCTGATCTGGGGTTTGAAAGCCGTGCCACAGTCGATTCTGGACGAGGGCATGCGCGCCGAACACGCCGCGTCGGTCGCGGCCGCACAGCGCGCCGCCACCGTGCACGATCATTCCGCGTTCAAGAAGGTCGTCCCCGCCGCCGCCGCCCTGGCGATGGCCACGGTCAATACCTCGAGCACCGTCGCGTCCCGCAAGGCCGAAGGCCCCGCAATTCGTCGCGACACCACCGAGCAGACCGCGCCCAATCCGTCGGCCAGCAACGATCAGCCGGCAGCCTGAGCCCGTCGCCCGCGCTTCGCTCTTTTCGGCGCCGTCCCGCAACGGCGCCTTTTTTGTGCCTGCGCGCGGCATTCCCGAGCTTTACCCGCGCGCTCCGTCGCGGAAACTGGACCCGTGTCCACCTCGATTCCTCCTTCGTCTTCGGAATCCGCTCCGGCCCCGCGCCGCACCTGGTCACGCCGCATTCGCGATCCGCTGGTCGCGCAGCTCACGCAGGGCATCACGCCCGAGAAACTCGCGCTCACCGTCGCCGTCGGCAGCGCGTTCGCGCTTTTTCCGATTCTCGGCACGACCACCCTGCTCTGCTTTTTGGTGGGTGTGCTGCTGCGTCTGAACCAACCGATCATCCAGTTGATCAACCAGGCGCTCTGGCCCGTGCACATTCCCGTGATCTATCTGTGCATCCGTTTCGGCGCGCGCCTGTTCAACGACACCAGCGTGCACCTGAGCCTTCGCGAAATGAACGCGCTGCTCTGGCACCAACCCACGCTCTTTTTCGAAAAGTTCGGCGGCGTGGCGCTTCACGCGATTGTGGCGTGGTCGCTGCTCGCACCGGTCTACATCGTGCTCATTTACCTGGGCGCGCTCCCGCTGATGCGCGGCATCGCGCGGCTGAAGGCGGAGGCCGCGGTCAAGGCCGCGCTGCCCAACCAGCACCCCGTTCCCTGACCCGTCCGCTCGCGCTCAGTAGTTTTGCCAAATCCCCGGGGTGATGAGTTCGACGAGAACTCCTTCCGGATCGCGAAAATACAGACTTCGTCCGCCGCGCTCCCACTCGGTCTCGCTTTCGATTTCGACCCCGCAGGCGCTCAGACGCGAGCGCCACGCCTCATAGGCGCCCGCGTCGATTCCAAAACCCACGTGCAGCGGCCCGGCGCCGTCGTGCGGAGGGATCAGGCCTTTCGGCGCCGGCATGGGCACCAGCGTCCCGCCGCGTTTGAACAACAACAGCACCTCGCCCGGACCGACATCGAAGGCCTGAAATCGCTCGCCGTCGCCTTTCATCGGCCGCAAGCCCAGGACGTCCCGATAGAACACGACCGCCCGCGGCAGGTCCTCCGCATACAACGCCGTCTCGACGATCCGGGTAATCCGTGGAACCGCGCCCGTTTTCATGCCACGCATTCAAGCACGCCTGACGCCCCTGCACCAGCCGCCGCCGATGATCTTCGCGACCCTGCTCCGCCTTCTCTCCCGTCTGTTCATTGCGTGCATCGTGTCCGTTTCCGGACTCGCGCGGGCCGCGAACGACTCGCCCCCGTCACTGCTCGCCGCGGCGCGGGTCGCGGAAAACCGCCTCGATCCCGCCGGCGCCCTCGATCTGCTGCTCGCCGCCGACCGCCTGCAGCCCGACAACGCCGCGATCCTGCAGCGGATCTCGCGACAGTATTCGGACCTCGTGATCGACGCTTCCGACGACATGGAGAAAAAACGCCTCGCGGCCCGCTCGCTCGATTACGCCCAACGCGCCGTCGCCCTGGCCCCCAACGATGCCGTCAACGTTCTCTCGCTCGCCATCGCCTACGGCAAACTGGGTCTGCTCTCGGACGTGCGCACGCGGATCGACTACTCGCGCCGAACGCACGACCTCGCCACGCGAGCGCTCGCCCTGGCGCCAAACTATGCCTACGCGCACCACGTGCTCGGCCACTGGCATTACGCGGTCGCAGCCCTCGGCCCCGGCCAGCGTTTCGTCGTCCGCGTCGTTTACGGCGGCCTGCCGCCCGCCTCGACGGCCGAAGCCGTCCGGCACCTGCGCCGCGCCACGGAACTCGAGCCCGGCGTGGCCGCGCATTTCGCCGAGCTTGGCTTCGCGCTCCAAGCTGACGGCCAGGCCGCCGCGGCGCGGACCGCCTGGGAACACGCTCTCACCCTCCCCGTTCGCGACAAATACGACCAGGACTGCCTCGCCCGCGTCCGCACGAGGCTCGACCGCCGGCCGTGAGCGCGTCAACGCGCGGCGGAATCGTTCGCTTGTGCGGCCCGCGCTGTCGCGATCATCTCCGCCTCCGCCCGGTGAAAACGCTCCAGGGCATCGGCCCGCCCCGCCTCCGCGTCGTCCGTCAACCGGCGGTAATTCGCGATTTTGGTCTCCACCAGGTTTAGCAGCACGTCGCGCCGGTGGGCGGTTTCCTTCCCGGCGGTCAGCGTCAACGCCCCCATTGCCCGCGCCCAATCCGTGTAGAAAGGGATCCCCGTTTCCTCGATCCAGCGGCGCACCGGCGCGGCGTCACCAGTTGCTCGATACGCTTCGAGCGTCGCGGTCTGCTCCTTCAGCATTTCGGTTTCGCGCGCCAGCGGGTCGTGAATCATGTCCTCCCACGCCAGCTCCTCCGTCACCACATAGTTGAACCGCGGCGCCGCCGCCACGCCGGACGCGATCAACACCGCCGCGACCGCCGCCCCGCCGAGGAATCGGCGCCCCGCCACCTGCGCCCGGCGCTCCCGGTCGACCGGCAACGCGAGACACGCGCCGAGCCCCACGCCCGTGACCAGGCCGCCGATGTGCGCCGCGTTGTCGATGCCCGGATGTGCGAGACCGAAGATCAAGTTGTATCCGGCAAACCACAACGTGCTTTTCAACAACGGCTGGAACACGCTGCGCGGCACCGCCCGCCGCTCGCGGAGGATGTAGCCGCCGAGCATGCCGTAGACGCCGAACACCGCCCCCGACGCGCCCGCGCTCCAGACCTTGTCGCCGTTCCAAAGAATCGTCGCCAGGCTGCCCGCGATGCCGCTGGCGAAATAAGCGAGCAGGAAACCCGCGCGCCCGAGCAGCTTCTCCACCAGCGCGCCGGATTGATAAAGCGCCCACATGTTGAACAACACGTGCAGCAGTCCGTAGTGCAGGAACATGCTCGTGACGAGCCGCCACCATTCGCCGTTGGTCGTCGCGGCACCCTGGTTCGCGCCGTAGCGCACGTAGAGGCGCATGTCCGCCGTCTCGAACCAACCTGCGCCCAGCCATCCCATCGCGACGAACACGATCAGGTTCACCGCGATGATCACGTGGGTCGGCGAATCGAGGAAGCCCGTTGCCGCCGGCACGCGGTTCAGTTTTTCCGCAAACGTCCGCTCGGCCACGAACTCCTCGTCATACCTCGCGGGCAGCCGGCCGGCGATCTCGCGCGCGGCCTCGGCGCTCGCCGCGAAAAACAAAAATGGCCGCCGCTTTCTGCCGGTCAGAATCTCGAACTGCACGGCGGGACCGGCGACGATCACGTTCGCCACCTGCTGGAGATCCACCGCGATCTCGACGGGACGCCCCAACATTCGCCGCTGCTTTCCGTGAAACACGAGGCGGCCCGCCGCCGGTTCGAGCACCAACGTGCCCGCGCCGCGCAGCTCCGCATTGTGCCGCGGACCCGCTTTCTCGTCGTAGTCGATTGGGTAGGTTTCGGACGACCCGGCCGGCGCTGCGTTCTCCATCGTCTCAGGACCGTGTCCGGACATTTCCCCATGGCAAGGGCGTCCCCGCCCGCGGAACGCCCCCCGGCCCGTTCGGTCTGTGACGCGCGGCGCAGGCATGCCGCTTTCGCCCTGAAAATCTGGAGGACTCGCCATGCTCAAATGGGCTATCATTTCCGCCATCATCGCTGTCGTCGCCGGCGCACTTGGTTTCGGCGCCGTCGCCGGCACCGCCGCCGCGATCGCGAAGTTCCTGTTCTTCCTCTTCCTCGTGCTGTTCGTCGTGTTCCTCATCTCGGCGATCTTCGTGGGGAAGAAGGTGAAATCCGCGCTCACGCCCGACTCGACGAAACGACCTTGAGCCGGCGATCGGGCTGGCCTTGCGCGAACGGGACGTGAAAGGGTGGACCGCAGTCCCCCTTTTCCACGACCCGTGCGCCTTTTTTGTTTTTCCGCCCTTCGACTCCTTTCGTTTGTTTTCGCGCTGACGTTCGCGTTTTCCGACCTGCCCGCCCGCACGCGCTACGACGCCGTGCGGATGTTCGGAGTCGATTATGTGGACGCGCGCGATGTCGCGCGGCGTTTCGGCATGACGCCGCGGTGGGTAAAAACCAACGAATCCCTGCGCCTCCAGAGCCAGTGGACGAAAATCGATTTTGCGAAGGACGCCGCCGACATCCGCATCAACGATCTCCGCATCTTCCTGAGCGAGCCCGTGGTCAGCGCGAACGGGACGCTGTATTTGTCGCGGCGTGACGCGCTGCAGGTGATCGAACCGATCCTCAGCCCGGCCAAGACCGGCGTGCCGCGGCTCAAGACCATTGTCATCGACGCCGGCCACGGAGGCTCCGATCCGGGCAACCAGAATCCGAAGCTGAAGCTCCAGGAGAAGCGGATGACCCTCGATGTCGCGCTGCGCCTCGAGCGGCTGCTGCGAGCGCGCGGCTATCGCGTCATCCAGACCCGCCAGAAGGACCGGTTCGTCGAATTCGACGATCGCACCCAGCTCATTCGCAAGACGGGCGCGGACCTTTTCATTAGCATTCATTTCAATGCCTTCCGGGACGCGGCGGTCGGCGGCACCGAAACCTACGTGATGACGCCACGCTACCAGCGCTCGAGTCCCCAGGCCGAGCAGTCGCGCTCGATGATGAACACGACGTATCAGGGAAATCGTTACGACGACTGGAACATCCTCCTGGGCTACCACCTGCACCGGGAGCTCGTGAACGAGCTCGAGCTGGCCGACCGTGGCCTGAAGCGTTTCCGCTACCGCGTGCTGCGCAACGCCACCTGTCCGGCCGTGCTCGTCGAGGCGGCGTTTTTGTCCAATCTGCAGGAGGGCCGGAAGGTGAGCACCGCGGCCTATCGGCAACGCATCGCCCAAGCCATCGCCGACGGTGTCATCGCCTACGCGCAGGCGTTGAAGCGTGCGAGTTCGTGAGCTCGCAGACTAGGCGCGCCGGGGCGCTTTCGCGGAAAACTTGCGCAGGTATTTCAGCGCGACTTCGAACTCGTGCGGCATCGGCGCGGTGAGCGTCACGGGCTCACGCGTCACCGGATGCTTCAGCGTCAGCTCGCTGGCGTGCAGCGCGAGGCGGCCGATCAGCGGCTTCTCCTCGGCACGGCCTTTGTAGCGCCGTTTCAAATCGGACAGCAGCAGCTTGATCTCTGGATCCCCGTAAAAGGGGTCGTTCAGGATCGGCGCGCCCGCGGCCGCGAGATGAACGCGGATCTGGTGGGTGCGCCCCGTCAGCGGCCGGCACTCGAGAAACACGAAGCGGCCGAACCGCTCGAGCACGCGAAACTCCGTCAGACAATCGCGCCCGCCGCGGCCCTTGAACACCCGCATGCGTCCGGGCTGCCGCTCGTCCTCGCCGAGCGCGACCTCGACCGCGAACGTGTCCGGCAGCGTGCCGTTGGCGTCGCGGATCGGCGCGAGCACCTTCATCGCTTTCTCCGCTGGCAGGACGACGGCGAAGGCGAGGTATTTCTTTTCGACGGTCTTGGATTGGAATTGCCCGCTGAGAAAATCCAGTGCCGGCTTCGTCTTCGCGCAAAGGATCAGGCCGCTGGTGTCGGCATCGAGCCGGTGCACGTTGGCTACGTGAGGGCCGAGTTTCGCATGCACGAGCCCCATCAGGTTTTCGCGCTGCTTGTCCCAGCGATCCGGCGCGACGAGCAAGCCGCTCGGCTTGTCGAAGGCGATCATCGCATCGTCTTGATAAAGGATCGGAGGCAGCGGCATGCCCGAACATGTCCGCCCCGCTCGCCGGCGCGCAACTTCGTTCCGCGTCCGAGGAAGCCTTGGCCCGCCGCCGGTCAAAACCGCGTAAGCTTCTCCGGGGCCGCAGGAATGCGCTTGCGGCCCACCCGGCACCCCGGCTCCTTTGGTTCATCCGCGCTCTCGCGATGCCGGTCCTGCCAAAATCCTTCATCGTCCTCGGAGCCGGTCTTCAAACCGCTCGCACCCGGCGACAACTGAGACGCCGACAGACGAGTGTGCCGGCGCAGTCGGCCGCGTTTCGTTCGCTCATCGCCCGGTTCGCCCGCACGGAATTCGGGCGCGATCACGGCCTCGAAGCGTCGCTCGATTACCCACGTTTTCGCGACCGCGTTCCCCTGCGCAGCTACGAGCAGTTTGCCCCGTATCTGGACCGCATGAAGCGCGGCGAGGCCGATGTCCTGTGGCCGGGACAGTGTTCGTTCTACGCGATCTCGTCGGGCACGACGGCGGAGCGCGCGAAGTGGCTGCCGATCACGGGCGAGATGCTCGCGCATTTCCGCGAGGCGGAACTCGCGTCGCTGTTTTTCTATACGGCGCGGGTCGGAAACGCGGGCGTGTTTCGCGGGCGGCATTTGTTTCTCGGCGGCGCCACGGCGTTGTCGCCCGTCCCGGCGGCCAAACCGTTTGCCGCCTTCAGCGGCGATCTCAGCGGGATCACCGCGCTCAGCCGGCCCGCGTGGGCCGAGCGCCATCTTTATGAGCCCGGTCCGGAGATCGCGCAGATGACCGACTGGACGCAAAAGATCCAGGCCATCGTCGATCGCACGCGTCGGCGCAACATCACGCTGCTCGCCGGCGTCCCGAGCTGGCTCCTGATGTTGGCCGACGCGCTTCGCGAGGCCGAGGCGAGGTCCGGACGCCGCATCGCTCACCTGCAAGAGCTGTGGCCGAATCTCGAATGCCTCGTCCACGGCGGCGTGCCGCTGGCCCCGTTTGCCGACGAGCTCCGCCGCGCGGTCGGACCCTCGGTGAATTTCCACGAGATTTTTCCGGCCGCGGCAGGCTTCATCGCCGCCCAGGATGCGGACGCCAGCGCGGGTTTGCGGCTGTTTGCCGACAAGGGGCTCTTCTTCGAGTTTCTGCCCTGCCGTGATTACGATCCGGCGCTACCGCCGAACCTGGGCGCGAAAGCGGTGCCGCTTGAACAGGTGCGCGTCGGCGAAGACTACGTTTTGTTGCTCACCACGCCGGCCGGTCTCTGCCGCTACGCGCTGGGTGATGTGGTTCGCTTCACGTCGGTCGAGCCGCCACGGCTGATCTACGTCGGGCGCACGAAGCTCCAGCTCAATGCCTTTGGCGAGCATGCGATCGAAAAGGAGCTCACCGACGCGCTCGTGGCCGTCTGCCAGCGGCATCACTGGACGATTACAAATTTCCACGTCGCCCCGCTGGCCGTGAACTCGCTCACCGGCCAGCAGCGTGGCCGGCACGAGTGGTGGATCGAACTCAAGCCCGGCACCGTCGAAACGCCCACCGGACCGCTGCTCGCGGGTCAGCTCGACACCGAGCTAATGGGCCGCAACGGCGACTACGCCACCAAGCGCAAAACCGGCGCGCTGGAAGCGCCGTTCGTGCGGCTCGTGATGCCCGGCTTCTTCGAGCACTGGCTGCGCCACCACGGCAAACTCGGCGGGCAGCACAAGATGCCGCGCTGCCGCAGCGATCGCGAAATCGCGGACGAGCTCAGCGCGATGGCGTGCTTCAACGCGGACTGATTCCGTCCGCCAGCCCGCGCCAGCCCGCGCGCTTACTCGAGGTATTTTTTCAACCGCTGCTCGAACTCGGCGGTTTCCTCGGCGCCGACTTTCCGATCGCGGATGACACCGTCGCGATCGATGATGAACGTGGTCGGGATCGCGTTGATGCCTTCGGCGCCGCCGAACGCGTCGACCACCGCGTCATCGGCCATGACGACCTGATAACCGACGGGAGTCTTCTGCATGAACTTCTTCACGACGCCCGGCCCGGCCTGGTCCACCGACATGCCGATGATCGCGAGTTTGTCGCCGTATTTCTTCTGCAGCTCGCCGTAGCCCGGAATCTCCATGCGGCACGGACCGCACCACGTCGCCCAGAAATCGACGACGACGACCTTGCCCTTGAACTGATCGGAGCTGACGACCTTGCCGTCGACATCCTTCAATTTCCACTCGGGCGCAGGCGTGCCGACGTTGGATGCGGCGCAGGCGGGCGCCACGAGCGCGGCGAGTACAGAGAAGAGGGCAAAGGTGCGACGGAGTGTTTTCATGAGATCGGATAAGTGGACGTAGGAGCGAGCCGCCGCGATTTTCTTCCCGGGATTCGACCGCGGTCCAACTTACGAGCTCGCGCTGTCCGGCAAATCGAGGCCCAGGATTTCGATGAACTTCTTCATCGCCGGCGTGAGCACGCGACCCTTGCGGTGGAGAATCGCGAGCGGGCGGGTGAAATCCTTCCCCTTGAAGTGAATCGCGGCGAGCGTGCCCTGCTGCACTTCCTGCAGCACGGTGGCCTGCGGCACGATCGCGACGCCGTGGTCGATCTCGACCGCGCGCTTCACCGTCTCGATGTTGTCGAACTCCATCACCGGCTCGATCTCGAGCTTGTTGTCGCGGAAGATCTGGTCGACGGCCTTGCGCGTCGGGATGTCGGGATCGAAACCGATGAAACGCTGCGTCGAGAGCTGCCTCAGCTCGAGCTCGCCGACTTTCGCGAGCGGGTGATTCGGATGCGCGATGAGCACCAAGTGGTCGTTGCGGAACGGCAACATCTCGATCTGGCGGTGCTTCACCGGAAAAGCGACGAGCCCGAAATCCACGGAGTTGTGGAGGATGTCCTCGTAGACGAGATTCGAGCGCCGATACTCGACGCGCACGTTGACCGACGGGAAATCGTGCAGGAATTTTTTGATATACGGCGGCAGCTCGTGGAGCCCGATCGAGTAGATCGTCGAGATGCGGATCGTGCCGCTGATCACCTTCTTCATCTCCTGCAACTCGCTCAGGAGCTTGTCGTAGGTGTGCAGGACTTCCTTGGCCGAATCGTAGACGCGCTGCCCCTCGCGCGTGAGCTGAAACTGCTTCTGGCTCCGATCGATCAGGAGCGTCTTGAAGTGCCGCTCCATCGCCCGCGCCTGCTGGCTCACCGCAGACTGAGTAATGCCATTGAGTTTGGCGGATTTCGAGAAACTCTTCGTCTCGACCAAGTCGGCGAAAATCTTGAAGTTTTCTATTTGCATGGTTCCAGGTGGCGCCCTGGCTCCATAAACATCGCTAATTTCGTCCTTCCAACAAGCATTTCTTCAATGCTGCTCTCCTATAACGATTTTTGTGCCCGCGCGCAGGCGGTGCTGAACGAGATCGCGGCGGCTTGCGTTTCCGCAGGACGAGACCCTGCCGAAGTCGAGTTGCTGGCCGTCACCAAAACGCATCCGGCCGAGGCCGCGGACTATGCGGCGCGTTTCGGGCTTCACGCCGTCGGTGAAAACCGCGTGCAGGAAGGCGTCGATAAGCGCGCGCAATGCCCGGCCGCCGGCCTCCGCTGGGAATTGATCGGCCATCTGCAATCCAACAAGGCCCGCCTGGCGGCGCAGCATTTCGATCGTATTCAGAGCGTCGATAGCGAGAAGCTGCTCAATCACCTCGACCGGGCTGCCGGCGAACTGGGGAAAACGCTGCCGATTCTTCTGCAGATCAACGCCGGCCGCGATCCCGCGAAGTTCGGCGCCGAGCTCGAGGAGGCGCCGCGCCTGGTCGAGCTCGCGCTCGCAAAACCGCACCTGCGCGTCGACGGATTCATGACCATCGCGCCGCTCTCGGACGATCCCGCCGTCGCGCAACGGACCTTCGCCGCCTTGCGCGAACTCCGCGACACGCTCGCGGCGAAAACCGGTGCGCCGTTGAAAGAACTGTCGATGGGAATGAGCGGAGATTTCGCTGCGGCGATCGCCGCCGGCAGCACGATCATTCGGGTCGGCACCGCCCTCTTCGGCAGCCGCGAAACGCCTCTCCAATAAGTTGCGAACTCCGGTTTCTCCCCTCGACGACGCAAACAATAAAATTGACGCGGACGGAAGTTTCCTGATTGCCGCATGGGGGATTCTTTTTAGCTCTCGGTGACGTGGAAACGGTCATTCTCAGTGAAGCTCGACGGGAGGCGCTTCTGAGTCTGCTCGACGATACGACGCCGCCGGTGCGCAAGGCCTTGTTGGCCCATTTCATCGATGTCGGCGCGCCCGCCGTGCAATTCTTGCAGGAAGTCTCTCACAGTTCGCATCGCGTGCTCGCCCGGCATGCCACCTGGTTCTTGGAAGAGATGCGGTTCAGCGACCCGGTCGCGGAGTTTCGCGGCTTCATCCGCTCGCTCAATTACGAGCTGGAGAGCGGCGCACTTCTCCTCAGCCGCACGGTTTCGCCCGCGCTCGACGTCGGCGCGTGCTGCGCGACGCTCGACGAGATCGCCCAGCGGTGCCGCGAGCTCATCACGCATCCCGCAACCGTCCGCGAACAGTGCCGCATCATCAATCGCGTGCTTTTCCACGAATGGGGCTTTCACGGCAACGTCGAGAACTACACCGATCCACTCAACAGCCTCATCGATCAGGTATTGACGCGTCGGAAGGGCATTCCGATTTCGCTCTGCACGGTGTATTTGCTGATCGCGGATCGTCTCGGGCTCGAGCTCGAGCCCGTCGGTCTGCCCGGCCACTTCATCGTCGGCTGCTACACCGAAGCGAAGCCATTCTTCATCGATCCTTTCGACCGCGGAATTTTCCTGGATACGGACGAAGTGTTCGCCCTGCTGCGCGCCAACAAGATCGTGCCGAAAACCACGGACCTGATGCCGACGCCCATCCGCGAGGTGCTGTGCCGCAGTTGCCGGAATCTGGTCAACCACTACAAGGCCGCCGGCGAAACCGAGCACGCGCGACTCTTCGCCAGTTTCGTCGAGGAGTTCGACTCCGCCTACGAGAAGAACGCCACGTGAGCCGGGTTTTCTGATTTCGGATTTTCGATTTTGCCCGGCGCGCCACGCGCCGCTTCACTCGAAAATCTGAAAGCGAAAACCGACAACTCCGGCGTCCTCACCCTGGCCGATCTCGAAACGTGGTCGTTCGACGGCACCCCGCTCGCCGTCCTCGGCCAGCCGATCAAGCACTCGATCAGCCCGGCGATGCACAACGCCGCGCTCGCCGCCATGGCGCAGCGCGACGCACGCTTCGCAACCTGGAAGTATTTTCGCTTCGAGATCGCCCCGACGGACCTTGGTCGCGCGCTGCCGCTCCTGCACGCGAAGCGTTTCCGCGGCATCAATCTCACCGTTCCTCACAAGGTCATCGCGGTCGACCACATCGCGGACATCTCGCCTGCAGCGAAACAGATCGGCGCGGTCAACACGCTGCTCTGGACCGAGGCCGGCTGGCAGGGCCACAACACCGACGGCTACGGTCTCGCCACCGGCACGCGTGAGGACCTGCACGTCGCGCTCTCGCGCACGCACATCGTCCTCCTCGGCGCCGGCGGGGCGGCCCGCGGTGCCGCGGTCGAATGTCTGCTCGCCGGCTGCGCGTCGCTCTCGATCGCCAACCGCACGCGCGAAAATCTCGACGCCCTGCTCGCGTCGCTGCGTCCGCTCGCCGGCACGATCCCGTTGCGGGGCTTCGCTCCCGGCGAACCACCACCGGACCTTCCCGCCGGCGCGCTGGTCGTGAATGCGACGAGTGCCGGCCTGCGCGACACGGATCCGGTACCCGTGAATTTGGACGCGCTGCCGACGCCCGCCGGCGTTTACGACATGATTTATAATCCGCCCGAAACGACGCTGCTGCGCGCCGCAAAAACGCTTGGGCTCCCCTGCGCCAACGGCCTTTCCATGCTCGTGCACCAAGGCGCGAAGGCCCTCGAGATCTGGAGCGGCACCCCCGCGGACGTGAACGCGCCGATCATGGCGGCCGCGGTGCGCACCGCGCTGGGACGCTGACCTGCGGTTTGCGACGGGTCGACTGCGCTCGGGGAGAAGCTTGCCAGCGCCGCGGCTCTCCGTGACCGTCGCCCCGCCGTCCGGCCAAACTCCCGCATGAGCGCCTTTCCCTTCGCCGAGCTGTCCGCCGCGCTGCCGTGGTTTTTCCCGACGATCGCGTTCGTCCTCGGCGCCTGCATCGGCAGTTTTCTCAACGTCGTGATTTATCGCGTGCCCGCGGGCCAGTCGATCGTGCGGCCCGGTTCGCATTGCGCCTGCGGCGCGCCCATCGCCTGGTCCGACAACATCCCGATCCTGAGCTGGTTTCTTCTGCGCGGACGGGCGCGCTGCTGCGGACGCCCGTATTCGTTCCGCTATCCGTTCGTCGAGCTGCTGACGGCGTTGCTGTTCCTCGCGTGCTGGCTGCTTTTCCCACCGGCGAAGGCGCTGTGCGGCATGGTGTTTCTCGGTATCCTGATTCCGGCTACGTTCATCGATCTCGACCATTTCATCATCCCCGACGCGTTCACGATCGGCGGCGCCGCGGCCGGCCTGCTGCTTTCGTTGCTGGTGCCGGCGCTGCATGACCAGCACAGCGGGATCTATCTGCTCGACAGTCTGCGCGCCGGCGTGATTTCGCTGCAGGGCGTGCTGGTAGGTTCGGGCCTCGTGCTCTGGATCGCGCTGCTTGCGGAGCTCCTACTGAAGAAGGAAGCGATGGGTTTCGGCGACGTGAAGTTCGTCGGCGCGATCGGGGCCTTCTGCGGCTGGCAGGGCGCTGTCTTCTCCGTTTTCGGCGGCGCGCTCGTCGGCACGCTCTGGTTCATCGTGGCGCTCCTGTGGCAGAAGATCGCTGGCTCGCCGGCGCCCGTCGCGCCCAAAGCCGAGACGCCCGAGGGCGAAGCCGCGCCGCTCGGTTTCGGGGTGCAGATGCCCTTCGGTCCGATGCTGGCGATCGCCGGGGCGATTCACTTTCTCTTTCTGCACGGATCGGTCGCCGCTTGGTTTGTGCAGTTTTCCGAGCTGCTCTAACGCCGCACTCTTGCAACGCGAGCTGCCCCGTCCAGCATCGTGGCGTGAACCCTATCAGCCGGCTCGTGGGTCTTCTGCTTCTCCTCGGCGGGCTGCCATCGCTGTTCGGACAGGTGGTCGTGATCACCGAATACAAAAAGAAGCCGCACATCGTGCGGCACGTGGTCCGCAACACGCCTTATATTGAGATCGACAAGAAGTTGATCGCCGCGCCGGCCAACCGCTTCGCCCTCCATGAAGTCCCGGAGTTCGTTCCGGTGCTGATCAGCGTGCGCAACCTCCGGGTCGGGACGCATGCGATCGAGCTCATGGAAACCGCGTCGCGCATCAACAACGAGTTCGAGCTCACCGCCGACTTCTCGTCCGCCTACGCTCTGAAACGGGTGTTTCTCGTGCTGGAGTTGCTCCTCGAGGACGGCACCAAGAGGCTTTTTCTCCAGGAAATCGGAACGCTCGGTCCGGATCGTCCGCGTTCCGTGCGCGTGCGTGCGCCGCTGAATTTCCCGCTGGGCGCGGGCGAGTATCGGCTGCACCTCTTCGTCAACGGCGGCGAGGCACTGCACTCGCAGCAGCCGTTCAATTACCGCGAAGCGATGCTCGACAAGATGATCGCCATGAGGATCAAGGACCGCGCCGACGGTCCGCCGGCACCTTTCATCGGCCCGCCTCCCGTTTATCCGAAATCCCTCGAGAAATCGAAGCCACACGGACGCACCGTCGTTCAGCTCCGCGTTCATGCGCGAGGAGCGGTGACGGACGCGCAAGTCATCGAAGCGTCGGATCCCGCGTTTGGCGAAGCCGCCGTCGAGGCGCTGCGCCAGTGGCGCTTTTACCCAAGGATCCAGGCGGGACGCGCGGTCGATGCGACCGTCAACGTCCCGCTCGATTTTGTGCCGCCGAGTTGAGCGGCGCGAATGCGACCGCTCGCGCCGGCTCCGTCGCTCAACCGATCAGCGCGGCGCCGTCGCCCGTCCGGGTGTGCAACACGTCGGGCTTTTCGCCGAAGCGTTTTTCATACGCGGACGCGACCCGGCGAGCTTGCGCCGCGTTGAACTTTTTCGAGGTCAACGCCATCACCGCGCCGCCGAAGCCGCCGCCGGTGAGACGCGCACCGTAGACATTCGGCGTCGCCACGAGCGTATCGACGAGGAAATCCAGCTCGGGCGTGCTGTTCTCGAAGAGCGATTGCGAACTGCGATGCGACGCCGTCAGCAGCTGGCCGACGGCCATCAGGTCGCCGCGTTTGAGGGCCTTGACCGTTTTGCCGACGCGCGCGATCTCCTCGATCACGTGACGCGCCCGCCGGTAAGCCTCGGGTTTCAGTTTCGCCTTCGCCGCTTCAAGTTGCTTCAGGGTTGCGTCCGCCAGCAACGGCACGCCGAGCGTCTTCGCCGCCGCCATGCACGCCTTGTGCCGCGCCGCATAAAGTCCGTCGACCAGCGCGTGCTTCGTGTGCGTGTTGAAAATCCAGAACTGTGCGCCGCCCGGTAGCGGCACGGTCGCGAACTTCGGTCCGCGGCAGTCGATCCACACCAGCCGGTCCTTCTTACCGAATCCGGATACGCCTTGGTCGAGGATGCCGCAGGGCACCCCGACGAAATGATTCTCCGCATATCGGCCGACCTTCACCACCGTCTCGCGCGGCGGCTGCTCGCCGGTGAGCGCGAGAAACGCGAGCGCTGACGCGAGTTCCAGGGCCGCGCTGCTGCTGAGGCCCGCGCCGAGCGGAAGGTCCGACGACACATAATAATCGAAACCCGCCGGGACCTTCAGCTGGAACCGCGGCAACGCCACGAGGACACCAAGCGGATAATTCAGCCAGCTGCGCGCGCCCGTCTGCCGCTTTGGCTTCTTCTCCACCGGCAGCGAGACGATCTTTCCGCCCAGCTGGCTGAAAAAGCGCCGCCGCTGGTCGGTTCGCGCGGCGATCGCGACGGTCACCGTCCGGTCGATTGCGGCGCCGAGCACCGTGCCGCCGTTGTAGTCGGTGTGATTGCCGATGAATTCGACGCGTCCGGGTGCACGCGCCACGAAATCGGGAGCCCGCCCGAAGACGGACGCGAACTCCCGGCGGATCTTGTTTGCTGGATTTGCCACAGAGAAATCACGCGGCGCCGCGCAGCGCCTGACCGGCTTTGAACCGAATCGTTTTCATTGCGCGGATCTTCATCGGCTGGCGGGTGTGCGGATTATAGCCGCGGCGCGCCGCGCGCGTGGTGACCGCAAACGCCCCGAAACCGACCAGCTGGACCTCCTTGTCGCGACGAAGTCCGCGTCCTACTCCCGCCAATACAGCGTCCACGGCCTTTTCCGCGGTCGCGAGCGATGTGCCTTCGCCCAGCAGCTTGCGCACTTCGACTACCAGCTCGGCTTTGTTCATGATCGCTTCGTCGTTGGGGAGGCTCGAACGAACGCCCGCTGTTCCCGGCGGTCAACCCGATTCAGGTCCGCGTCGAATCATCCCGGGCCGGGCCCGGCGTTTCGCCGTTGCGTCCTTTCACCACGATCTCGATCAGCTGCGCCAGCGCCGCCGTGCGCTCGATGTGGCGCTCCGCCGCGAGTTGATCGGCCCGCTTGAGCAGTTGCGCCGCCATGGTGCGCGCCTGCGCCGGCGGCGCACCGAGCCGTTCGCACAAGGTCGTGAGTTGATCGAGCTCGGTCATGGCCGATGTTCGGCGAGGATGACAGTCTCGGCGCCCGGCGCAAAACCCAGCGGTGCGTCGGCCGCGAGATTCAACAAGGTCATCAACGCGAGCCCGACAAACCCCTCCGCCGCGTCCACGGCGGAACGCAGCTCGCCGATCTTGCGTTCGCCTTGATACAGCGGGGCGGGTAACGCCGGAGCCGCTCCGCGACCTGTCACTCGCATCAGCCGTCGGCGAACCTGCCCCATCGATTTCAATCGCGCCATCACTTCCTGTCCGAGGTAACAGCCTTTTGTATACGAGATCGCGGCCGCCTCGAGACCACCCTCGTTCGGCAGATCGGCGGGACCGATGTCGCGCGGCACCGCCGGCACGCCCGCGTCGATCCGCCACCGTTCGAGTTCCGCAGCCGAGCACTCCGATGAGTCCGTCAAAAACGCAGCCAGCCGCTCCACCTCCGCCGCCGGAAAAACACACTCCCAGCTCTCGTCCTTCATGCGGCGCCCGCGAAACACGAATGCCCCCGCGAGACTTTCTTTCAAAACCGTCGCTCGCTCCCGCGCCTGCGGGCCGATGAGCGCGATCGCCGACCAAGCTTCCGTCTGATCCTCGATCACGACGTCGTCCGCGATCACATACGCTTCGAGCCGCTCGCGAATCACCAACGCTGACGATTCATAACTGCCGACCCAGAACTCCGAGTGGCCCGCGCCGCGCAGGATGAAGCTATCCGCCAAGACCCGCCCCTTGTGATTCAACCACAGCCCGTAAACGGCAGCGTCCGACTCCAGCCCACGCAAGTCGTTGCTAAACTGGCCTTGCAGAAAACTGTCCGCGTCTTCGCCTGAAATTCGCAGCCAAGCTGCCGGCTGCCAGCGCGAAAATGCCATCGTTTGCTGAAAAATCTGTTCACCTTTAATCATTCTGTATGGGCAATTTCCAAAAATGTCTGAAAGCTCGTGCGAGATTTATTTGACGGTGGGGCGTTAGCGGCTACTACTCAACTCATCAAATTTAACACTTCTCCCGCCTAGCGGGAGTTTTGGGGTAACTAAGAAAGCAAAGGCGGGCCGCTTAGGGGTAAGCGGCCCGCCACTTTTTTATCCGGATCCGAACGAACGGCCAGCGCTCGGCCTAGATTTTGCGAGAAACGAGTTCCTCGAGGACGTTTCGATCCGGCATCGAGTCGAATCGATTGCCTTGAAGCCAAGCTTGCAGGACGCACGCCGCGCCCGCCAAGCTGGCCGTTTTCATGCAGAGAACATCCGACATCAACGTCGTCGAGACCCGCGCCCTGCCGTCGCCCTCCGCCCTGCTGGCAGAACTGCCCAAAAGCGAAGCCCAGGCCGCTTTCATCGCCAAAGCCCGCAGCGAAATCCGCCGGCTGATTTTCACCGACGACAAACGTTTCCTGCTGATCGTTGGCCCTTGCTCGATCCACGATCTTGAGGCGGGCCGCGACTACGCTCGCCGACTCGCGGCCTTGGCCCGCGAGGTGTCCGACCGCATCATGGTCGTCATGCGCGTCTACTTCGAAAAGCCGCGCACCACCGTCGGCTGGAAGGGCCTCGTGATGGACCCGCACCTCGACGGCTCGCACGACATCGCCGCCGGCCTGCGGCTCGGCCGGAGCTTTCTGCGCGATGTCCTCGATCTCGGGCTTCCGACCGCGACGGAACTCCTCGACCCGATCACACCGCAATATGTCGCCGACCTGGTGTGCTGGGGCGCCATCGGCGCTCGCACGACGGAATCGCAAACTCACCGGCAAATGGCCTCCGGCCTCTCGATGCCACTCGGGTTCAAAAACGGCACCGACGGCTCGATCCAGACCGCCATCAACGCCATCAAGGCCGCCGGTCAGCCGCAGACGTTTCTCGGTATCAATGTCGACGGTGCGGCCTCCGCGATCGTCACACGGGGCAATCCCAACTGCCACGTTGTCCTCCGGGGCGGCACCGCCGGTCCCAACTACTCGCCCACGCACATCGCGCAGACCGAGGCGATTCTCGCCAAAGCCGGCCTGCCGAAGGCGATCCTCGTGGATTGCTCGCACGACAACTCGGCGAAAAAACCGGAGCTGCAGCCCGACGTCCTGCGCGCGCTGCTGGCCCAGATCACCGCCGGCAACACCTCCATCATGGGCGCCATGATCGAGAGCAATCTCGGCGTCGGCAACCAGCCGTTCCCCGTGCCCAAGGAACAGCTGCGCTACGGTGTCTCGATCACGGACGGCTGCATCGATTGGGCCACCACCGAGGCCCTGATTCGGGAGACCTACGCGTCGCTCGCGCCGCGATTTGCCTGATCGCGCGTCGTCGCCCTTATTCGACCTCGCAATTCGCCTAAATTGACGCGCGCCCCGCAGTTCCTGCGTGAATCGCCGCCGCCAACCATGGTTAACTGACCCGCTCTTATGAAAAATCCCATTCGCGTCGCTGTCACCGGAGCCGCCGGTCAAATCGGTTACTCCCTCCTCTTCCGTATCGCCTCCGGCGCAATGTTCGGTCCCGACCAGCCCGTCATTCTTCAGCTCATCGAAGCTCCTTTCGAGAAAGCCCTGAAGGCCCTCGAGGGCGTCGCGATGGAGCTCGACGATTGCGCATTTCCGCTCCTGCACGGCATCGTTCAGACGGACAAGCCCGAGATCGGCTTCAAGGACGCCAACTGGTGTCTCCTCATCGGCGCGAAGCCCCGCGGCCCGGGCATGGAGCGCGCCGATCTCCTGAAGGACAACGGCAAGATTTTCATCGGCCAGGGCCAGATCATCGATGCGGTCGCCGCGCCCGACGCGCGCGTGGCCGTCGTCGGCAATCCCGCCAACACCAATTGCATGATTGCCGCTTCGCAGGCCAAGCGCCTCCCGGCGGAAAACTTCACCGCGATGGTGCGCCTCGATCAAAACCGTGCGCAAACCCAGCTCGCGAAGAAGGCCGGCGTGCCGCTCACGGAAGTCCGCAACATTTTCATCTACGGCAATCACAGCCCGACGATGTTCCCCGCCTTCGCCCACGCGACGATCGGCGGCAAACCGGCGCCGCAGGTCATCAATGATCAAGCCTGGCTGCAGGGACCGTTCTGCGAAACGGTCGGCAAACGCGGCGCCGCCATCATCGCTGCGCGCGGTGCATCTTCCGCCGCCTCGGCCGCCAACGCCCTCGTCGATCACGTCCGCAGCCTCGTCACCCCGGGCGCCGTTCACTCGATCGCCGTGAAATCCAACGGCGCCTACGGCTTCGATCCCCATGTCTGGGCGGGCCTCCCCGTGCGCACCACCACGCCCGGCAGCTACGAGGTCATCACGTCCTACGAGATGGACGACTTCGCGAAATCGAAGATCGCGGCCACCAACAAGGAACTCGTCGACGAGCGCTCGTTCGTCGCCGACATGATCAAGTAACGGCCCGCAGCTCGACGACCGCTTTTTCTTTCGCGGCGCTCCACGGAGCGCCGCTTTTGTTTTATTCGATCAACCCCGCCAACTCCGGGCTGATCCCGAACGCGGCACGCACCTCGGCAAATGCCTCGATCAACTCGCCCGGCGCACCCGGTCGCGGGAAAACCATGTCGAGTGACATCCCGGTGCAGCGCACGTGCGCGTCGACGCCTTCGACGCGAATCTCGCACTCGCTGCAATCCGATGGGTAGTGCACGGACAGCCGCTGATCCTCTTCGAGCTCCTCGATCGCATCGATCACCGCCTCGACCTGGGCCCCGCGTTTCAACGCGAACGCGATCTCGGAAAAACGCGCCGCGAACACCGACGCCATCGCGTCCGAACGCGCGAGCCGCGCATCCCGCAACGCCCGCAAGGTCGTCGTAGTGGTGTAACGCTCCGGCGCCGCGACCTCGAGTTCGTAGGCGATCTCGACCGTGAAATCCTTGGCCGCGAGCACGGCGAGCGGACTGCCAAGCGAGAGCGAAAGGTTTTTTCGTTTGTAGCCGAAACCGGCGCGAACTGCCTGGAACAGCGTTTCCGCTTCGTCGGCAAGTTCAGCGGCGCAGATTTTTCCCAGAAACGCGTTCGTCACGTCATTGGCCGCGTCGGGGATCGTGTGGTGGCCCTTTTTGAAACCGGCGAGCGCCTTCACCAGCCCTCCGCCGCGTCCGACAAACGCAATTTCGCCGACGATCTTGGAAGGAATCTCATCCGCCATTCCGCCCCAGAAAACCGAGCCCCGCCTCCCGCGCGACTGTGAAATTCTCAGATCAGGAGGTCGCCAAAGATCGGAGCATAATAATTGCAATAAAATCGGGCCCTGCTCACCTGACGCCAAAGTAGCACTCTCGAATTCCATGCTCAACGCCCTCCGGCCGCTCACTTTGCTCCTGCTGTTATTCCTGACGCCGCCGCTCCATTCGCAATCAAGCTCGGGCGTCATTTCGTTGCCGGAGTTGTCCGTGCGATCCACGACCGGGTGGCAAATTGTGGAAGGCACGAACATGGATGCGCTGTGCGATCTGAAGACGGACGACGCGAACGCGTTCTTCGCCGATCTGGACGCCTTCATCGCCTTCGTGCGCGATTTCGCCCCCGAGGCCGCACTGCCGGTGGGCACCAAGGTGACCTTCTTTGTCACGAAGTCCGGTAAGGTAAAGAAGGCGTCCCTTGACCGCTCACTCCCGATCGTTGCGGCCACTGCCGAGCAACTTTGCATCATTCTGCAAACAGCCGAACTGGACTCCGATGTCCTGCATGCCTTGCGACGGGACGTCGTTCTCGCGTCGTTCGTGTTCCGGAGTCCGCGATGGCCGCTTTGGTTCGAAACCGGAATGGCTCAGACCTTGGCGATGGCCGAGATCACGTCCGACGAAACTCGGATCGGGAAGCCGCCAGATGCCCTGACCGCTCCTTACACGACACACGTCATCTCTTATGACGAGGTTCTCTCCACCACCGCTGAAAGTTCGTCCTGCAAAGACAGAGACTTCGTCAGCAAGCACAGCCGTCAATCCGCCGTGTTCATCCATCTCGCACTGTTCGGCAGACACGCGCCAGGCCGGGATGGGTTGTTGCATTTCCTTTCTCGGATCGCGGCGGGCGAATCTCACTCCGAGGCGCTGCGTGACGTCTTTGACATCAGTCCGGCCACACTCGAAGCCGCCTTTCGCGACGTGGTTCTCGCGGACTACCGACACGAGCGGCATACCTTTTTTCTGGGCAGAAGCTGGGGCGAATATCGCTCCAACCCTCAAATCGTGAGCCGACGCGCCCCATTCGGCATCCGTCCAATTCGACCAGCCAGATTGGAAGAGGTGCAACGTCGACTCGCTCTTTTGCGGCAAGCACAGCCCGCACCGCTTGCGTGCTTCGAGAGAAGATTCCCTGAGCCCGAGTAACGCGTCTCCCCCGAACGCCTGCCCTCACGCCCGCGCCAGGCGCCGGATCAGCACGACCAGCGCGACGAACGCGAGCACCGGCAGCCAGATCGGCGACAGGACCGCGAGGGCGACCAGCGCCGCCACCGCCAGAGCGGCTATCAGGCCCAAGCCCGCGCCTGCCAGGGCGACCACGCCCGCCAGCAGCACACCGCCCACCCACACCAGCAGAAACACCGGCACCAGCAGCACCGGGATGAATTTCACCACGAGCAGGCCGACGATCACCGCCAGCACGATTTTCCAGAAAGTGTTCATATCCCCAGAACCCTTCCGCGACGCAAAAGTTGCAGGCCACACCTGCACGCGCGCCGCACCCTCGCTCATAGGACCGCGTTCTGGCGGATGACGTTCGCATACCAGCGCGCACTCAACTTCGGCGTGCGCCGCTGCCGCGCGAAATCGTTGTGCACGATTCCAAAGCGCCGCCCGTAGCCGTCCTCCCACTCGTAATTGTCGATGAAGGACCACAGGAAATAGCCTTTCACCGGCGCGCCATCCGTCATCGCTTCGCGCAACGCCCGCAATCCCTGGCGAACGCATTCCAAGCGGTGCACATCCGGTAGTTCGCCGTCGCACTGCGCCGGCTCGTCATAGCCCGCGCCGTGCTCCGTCACGTAAATTGGGCGCGCCCCGTAACACTCGCAAAACAATCGCGGCCCCCAGTAAAGCACCTGCGGAATCAGATAATGCCAGTGACAATCCGTGCGCGGAAATCCGGCCGGAAACGCCACCTGCTCCGCCCGCCCGCGCCGGCCCGCGCTCACGTAATGACCCGTATAAAGATTCAAGCCCACGAAATCCGTGGGCGTCGAAATCAACGCGAGATCGCCGCGTTGCACCTTCGGCGCCGCCGCTCCCGCTGCGCGCAAATAGCTCGTCGCGTAGCGCCCGCGAAACACCGGTTCGAGCACCCGCGTGTTCTCAGTCACAAACGCCCGCTTCGCCGCGGCGATATTCTCCGGACGGCTGTCGATCGGCACGGTCACGATCGAGTTATCCGTCAACCCCACGCGCGCCCCGCGGCCGCCGTGTTCACGCACCGCGCGCACCGCGTGGCCATGACAGAGCAGCGCGTGATGATAGGTTTGATTCACGACGGCGTCGCCCTCGCGCGCGCCCGGTGCCTTCTGACCGTTGCCGTAGCCGAGCGTCGTGAAACAAAAGATCTCGTTCAACGTGATCCAGTTTTTCACCCGATCGCCAAACGCGCGCACGATCGTGTCCGCATACCGCGCAAACGCCTCCGCCACGCCACGCCCTCGCCAGCCGCCGGCCTCCTCGAGCGCCTGCGGCAAATCCCAGTGAAACATCGTCACCCACGGCGTGATCCCGTGCCGCTCGAGCGAATCGAACACCCGCCGGTAAAAATCCAAGCCCTTCTCGTTCACCGCACCCGTGCCGTCCGGCACGATCCGCGGCCACGCGAGCGAGAGCCGGTAATTTCGCAGCCCAAGTTCGCGCATCAGCGCGAAATCCTCGTCGAAGCGATGATAGTGATCGCAGCCGAGATCGAGCGTATCACCATTTCGGACACGCCCGGGCAAGCGGCTGAACATGTCCCACACCGACGCCCCTTTGCCGTCTTCGAATGCCGCCCCTTCAATTTGCGGCGCAGCGGCGGCGACACCCCAGACAAATTTTGATGGGAACCGAACGGGTTGCATGTGGAAAGAGCGCGCCACCGTGCGACGTGCTCGCGCCGAGACAACGACCGGCACACTCTATCGGTTGGGTGAGGCCCCCTGCGTCGCGAAGGCCCTGCCTCGGTCTCGCTCAAAACGCCTGCCGTCCGACAAACACCAACACCAGCACGCTGACGATCGCCACGAGCGCCGTCGCGATCAGCGCCCCACGGCCGTTGCGCCAGTAAACCGTGTCCTCGACCCGTACCGCCACTGTCGACGCTTCGCGGGCGTAGCGATAGGTCCGCTGCGCGAGGAACAGCTTCAACACCGCGCTCCCGAGCAGCAGGTAAAACTGCACGCGACCGCCGCCGGCCGCGCCGCCTTCGAGCGAACCCAGGATTTTCGCATCAATTAACAACACCGTGAGCACGCCGAGCATCGCGTAGATCGACGCCCGGCCGGCGAGCACCTGCACTTCGCGCGCCCCGGCGGTGAGCTCGGACGGATCGTCCGGCGTAATCGGCTCCGCGCGCTCGCCGGACGCGGTCGCCGGCGGCATCTTCAGGTTCTCCAGCGGAAAGGGCGCCTTCCACGCCGCCCACACCGACGGGACCGACGCGAACATCACGACGATGAAGAAGGTCGAAAACCCGAGCCACTCCGCGAGCGGGCCGGACGCCATCGTTGTCGGCACGAGCATGAAATTCATCAGCGCCGTCGCGAAGGCGTAGTGCGTCATCGTGCTCCGCCCGGGCGCGAGTTGTTGCATCATGTAAACCATGTTGCCGACAAATCCGAAACCGTAGCCGAACTTCTCGATGCTCACGAGCAGTGCGATGGTCGAGTAGTCGAGCCCGTGATGCGCCGCGCCGTAGTGGCTGAGATAAACGAAGGTGAAGTGCGGCACGTTGAGGCAGAGCCCGAGAAACGGCAGCGCGCGCTTCAGGCCGATCCGGCCGAGAAACATCCCGCCCAAAACGCCGCCGACGATGTTCGCGATCGTGCCCCACACCGCATCGATATTGGCCACCTGCCCCGCCGTAAGGCCGAGGCCTCCGGTCGCGACCGATGACTGCATGAAGAGCTTCCCCTCCACCAGCAGCAGCCCCTCGCCGAGCCGGTAGAGAAACACGAACGCGATCATCCCCCAGAACGCGCGCTTGTGGAAAAACGTCGTCGCGGTGCCGAGAAAATCCTGCACCACCTGGCGCGCGTTGTGCGGCCGGTGCGCGATCGTGCCGGTCGGCAGCGCCCACACGTGATACGCGGCGAAAAGCGCCATCGCGACCGCTGCCGTGATCCACACGCCCATCCACATCTTCACCGGCGTCCAACCCTGCGCGTTTGCGAGCGCCTCCATCCCGCTGATCAGCACGCCAGTCGCGAGCACCTTGCCGAGATTCCAGAACATGCTTTGGAAACCCGCGCTGTTGGCCTGCGCCTTCCGGTCGAGCGCCGTCAGATAAATGCCATCGCCGCAGATGTCCTGCGTCGACGACGCGAACGCCGCGACCCACAACAACGCGATCGTCACCTGAAAAAACGACGGCAGCGGCAGCGCCATCGCCACGCCGGCGAACAGCACCGCGATCAACGCCTCCATCGCCAGCACGAAGAATTTCTTCGTGCGATACATGTCGAGAAACGCCGCCCAGAGCGGCTTCAACGACCACGCCACGATGATGCTGCCGAGCGCCACCGTGTTCTGGCCGTCGCTCACGCCAAGCGATTTGAACATCGTCGAGGCGGTGCCGTTGACGACATTGAACGGGATGCCCATCGCGAGATACAGCGAAGGCACCCAGAAGACGGCGTGACGTGCGAACGAGCGGAGTTGAGTCATGGAGCGAAAAGGAAACGTGGCGTCCCCGCCCGGGCAGAGACAACAACTCCCGCCAGGCACTCACCTTCCGGCCGGCCTACCCCAGGACAACCTTGGCGGTGAGCCGCCTGACAGGAGAAAATGCCGCGCGCACCGCCGCTCATCGAGAGCGCGCGACGCGCGAAAACACCCGACAACGCTGCGGATGCGCGAATGACACACGAAGGGGCAAGGCCGCACACTGGGTCATCCCCGCTTTCGCGAGAATGACCCCGCAACTCCATCGTTAGAGTAGATGCCGCCGCCCCGCCGTCGCGGCCGGCGTTTTCCGGCGCGACGGCGGACGTGCGATCGACCCGCCGTGAATTCGGATTTTCCCTCGTAGCAGCAGCGTGCCTGGGCGGGTAAAACCCGATGAAGAGAGCCGGCAGAATCCGACTAAGTCGCGGCTTTACACTAAACGTTAGAGTGCGGCGCAATCTTGTGCGCACCGCAATTGAGCGGCGTTCTCTACCCACACGCCCTTCCCCCGCCAATGGAGTTCCCCACTTTTTGGAGCTTCCAACTTTCTGCCGTGGTCGACATCCGGTCGCGGGCGCAGCGCGGCCGGTTCGTCGGATGCCGCGCTCCGGTCCGGCCAGGGGCGGCGACTCGCGCCAGTCGCGGCCCGAGATCATGAATCGCTCACCCGAGCCAGCCGGTGCCCGCCGTCCGACGTTGAAAGATGTCGCCCGCGAATCCGGCTACCACATCACCACGATCTCGCTCGCGCTGCGCGATCACCCGAGCATTCCCGAAAACACCCGCGCGCGGATTCGCGCGATCGCCGATCGCATCGGTTATGAGCGCAACCCCGTGTTTCAAGCGCTCAGTCGTTTCCGGCAGCAAGGCACGGTCTGCGCGCCCGCGCCGCGGATCGGTTATCTGGAAAATTTCCGCTCCGGTTTCGCGCCGCCGCGGCCGCCCCATCTTGAAGCGATCTTTCAAGGCGCGCGCCGCCAGGCAGAGCTGCTCGGCTATCGCCTCGAGCCGCTCGCCGTCGGCGAGGACGATCACGATTCGCGCACGCTCACCAAATATCTCCGCGAAAACGAAATCACCGGACTCGTCATCGGCAGCTTCGTGCCGGGTTTCGCCGAGATCGCCCTCAACTGGGACGACTACGCTGTCGCCAAGATCCACTCGCGTCACACCGAGCCGGACGCGACGGTCATCGGCAACGACCAATTGCGGGAGGTGCGACTCGCGTTTCGCCGGCTCTCCGCGCTCGGCTACCAGCGGATCGGGCTCGCCGTCGGCCGCGCTGACGAGGATGCCTGCGGCCACCGCCACACCGCGGGCTATTTGATGGAGGAAGCATCGATCCCGCGCGACCGGCGCGTGCCGCCGCTGTTGTTTCCCTACAACGTCGACGAGCCCACGCTCGCCGGCATGATCGCCCGCTGGGTCCGCCGCAATCAGGTCGACGCCGTCCTTTGCAACTGGGCCACGCTCCTCACTCCGCTCGGCGCGGAAGGCCTCAAAATTCCCGACGACGTCGCCGTTGCCTGTCTCTGCGTCTGCGATTCCGACAGCCTTCTCGCCGGGATCCGGCCGCACCTGCACCTCGTGGGCGAACGCGCTGTATCCATTGTTGTGACACAGCTCAAATCGACCGAACGCGGACTGCCCGATTTCCCTTCGTCCATTTATGTCCAAAGCACCTGGCAAGACGGCCCCACTGCCCCCGACCGCCGCTAGCCCGACTGCCGAGCCGAAGCGCTACTACACGCTCGCCGACATCGCGGCGCAGGCCGGCGTGCATGTCACGACGGTGTCCCTCGCGTTGCGCGATCATCCCAGCATCCCGCCTGTCACGCGCGCACGAATCCGCGCCGTCGCGAAGGAGTTCGGCTATCAACGCGACCCGCTTCTCGACGCGTTGAACTTCCATCGCGCGCGGCGCACGCAGCAGACCCGATCGGTGAACTCCGCCTTCGTGGTGCACGCGGGCACGACGCGCCTGTTCGGCGGCAATCATTACCAGCCGCTCGTCTACGCGGGCGCCAAGGCTGCAGCCGAAGCTCACGGCCATGCGCTCGACATCTTTGTGGTCGGTCACGGCCATCTCGCGCCGGCGCGACTGAACACCATCCTCACCGCGCGCGGCGTCACGGGAGTGCTCTTGTCCACCTTTGAAATCGACATCGAACAACTCGACCTCGACTGGGCGCAGTTCTGCGCGGTGAAGATCGAGTGTCTGCACCTTACGCCGAATCTGGACGCGGTCTCCAACGACCAGCTGCAGGTGGCACGCCTCGCGATGCGCCGCCTGCGCAAACTCGGCTACCGGCGGATCGGTCTCGCCACCGCGCGGGAAGACCAGACGCGCCTCGGCGAATCCTTTGGCATGGGCGTGCTCATCGAGCAGGCGTCGCTGCCGGAAGCCGAGTGCGTGCCGCCGCTGATCTTCAGTCTCGCCGAGGTGCCGATGCTGCCGCGCCTGATTCCGGAATGGATGCACGAGCACAAGGTCGACGTCATCATTTCGAACTGGAACGAGCTGTTCGACGTGTTCGCGACCGCTGGTCTGCGGCTCCCGCAGGATGTCGCGTTCGCGTCGCTCGACGTCCCGCCCGGCCTGCCGCACGCCGCGGGAGTCGTGCAGAACCACCGCCTGGTCGGGCAGCGTGCGATGGAACAGCTCGCGATCATGACCGACGCCTATCAGCGCGGCGTGCCCGAGGCGCAGACGATCACTTACATTCCCGGGTACTGGCAGGATGGCACCACCGCTCCGCCGCGCGTCCGACGCGCCGGTGTGGAGTGGAACTGAGTGGCATCGGTAAAATCCCCGTATCCAAATTTCGGGTGCAATCCTTGTCTGGCGGGAGCCGTCGCGGCGCCGGCGCTCCCGCGGACCGTCATTAAACTCATAGAGTCGGCAACGCTTTGAGTTTCGCGCCCGGGCCGCGCTTAACCGAGACCCACCCCGCGGTCTCCTTCCCCGCGTCGCTCTGCCTCCCCTTTCGCATTCGCGTTCGACTTGCCTACCCCGAATGCCGGCTCGCGCCGGCGCACGCAGTAAAACGTCAGTCCTATGAACGATCCCACACAAAGACCTAACATCCATCGCCGCCCCGGACTTATTCGGGCCGGCTTTTTCCTGGCCCTCCCGGCGCTTGGCACCGCGGGATTTGCGCAGCAATCCGGCGCCGCCGCGCCGGCCGACGGCGAAGTCGTCACGCTCTCGCCGTTCAATGTCTCGACCGAGCGCGACTCCGGTTACCGGGCTTCGAACTCGATTGCGGGCACACGCACCAACACCCCGATCAAGGACATCCCGCTGAACATTCAGGTGTTCACGAAGGATTTCTACGACGATCTCCTGATCACCAACCAGGTCGACCTCGAGCGCTACAACGCCTCGCTCGTGAACGGCGGCGCGGACACCCGTTCGTCGAATCCGATTCAGCAGGCCTACAATGCGTTTCTGTTCCGCGGATTCGTCCAGAACTGGGGCTTGCGCGACGGCATCCGCCAATACGATCCCATCGACACGCAAGGCCTCGCGCGCGTCGAAGTCGTCAAGGGCCCCGCCGGTCCGCTCTATGGTTTGTCCTACGCCGGCGGCGTGATGAACAGCATCACCAAGCAGGTCGACTTCCGCGAAAACTTCACCTCGCTCCGCGCCTCCGTGCAGAACGAGGGCGAATACCGCGGCACGATTGACGCCAACTACACCGGCAACGTCGGCGGCGGAAAGTTCGGCGTGCGCTTCAACGGCGCCCATGCCGACACCAAGGACGAGCGCGCGCATTCCGACGGCACGGTACGCTACGCCCAGCTTAACCTCGAGTGGCAGCCGTTCCCCAATACGCAGCTGAAGTTCCTCATGGAGGACGGCTATCGCGAAAAGAACAACGGCCTCGGCTATTTCACGCGCGCCGAGCGCGATGCCGCCGGCAACGTCCTCGATAACGGCGCGTCCATCCCGCTGCAGATCGACCACCCGAACATTCCGTGGGAGTGGAATTGGTCCACCGGCACCAACCCGCGCTCGATCGATACGGAATTATATCGCGGCACGATCGATCACGCTTTCAACGATCAGCTGAGCGTCACCGCCTACTGGCAATACGGCAAGCGCCTCAACATCGACTCCAACGGCTGGGAAGCCAACGGTTCCGGCGGCGGCGCCGCCTGGGACACCAACGGCAACACCGGCTGGATCAATCCGGGCGCAGCCAACGAAATGATCCGCCTCGGTTATCACTACCGCGATTGGGGCAACCACATGCACGGCTACGGCGCCACCGGTATCTACAAGTTCGATATCGGCGAGATCCGCAACACCTTCACCATCGGCGGCGCGGCCTGGGGCGAGCGCTTCCTCACCCAGCGCTACGCGCAGCCCTCGACCACGACCAACGTTCTCATCTTCCCGGTCAGCGCCAACATCAACACCGAGAACGTCCCCACCATTCCGCCGAACGACTTCGTCGCCGACACCGGCAACGGCGGCTGGAATCGCGAGAACAACTCCAACGACTATTACTTCGCCGCCTGGCAGGGCTCGATGCTCCAAAACCGCCTCAAGCTCAACGCGGCGATCAATCACACGAACCTGAAGCTCGTCCAAACCTCCGGTGCCGGCGGTCCCGCCAACGTCACCGAGGTCTCGAAGAACTCGCCGATGGTCGGCGCGATGTTCGATGTCACCAAGGAGATTTCCATCTTCGCCGTGCACGCCACGTCGCTGTTCCCGTCCACCGACAAGAACAGTTTCAGCGTCCAGATGCCGCCCGAGATCGGCAAGAGTTACGAAGGCGGCGTCAAGGTCGAGCTCCTCGACGGCAAGATCAGCGGCACCATCAGCTATTACCAGATCCGCAAGGAGGGTGGCGGTCGCCAGATCTCGCCGGGCTTCAACCAGAACGTCCAGCGCTGGGACGCCATGTCGGACGCCGAGCGCGCCGCGAACTTCCCCGGCCAGACGCGCGAGACTCTCCTCGCGCAGGGCGACTTCTTCCCCGCCGGCGAGATTGAGTCCAAGGGCTACGAAGCCGACCTGATCTTCCAGCCCACCCGCGACTGGCAGATCATGCTCAGCTACGCCCACAACACCAACGAGGTCACCCAGTCCGCCGACGCTTCCCAGCTCGGCCGCGCCACGCAGGGCTCGATCAAGGACCAGGTCGCGCTGCTCACGAAGTATTCGTTTTCTCGCGACACCCTGAAGGGCGCCTACATCGGCACGGGTCTCCAATACGCCGGCAAGGCGCTGCAGGATTACAACGGCCCGGGCGGCGGCGCGCGCTACTACCCGAGCACGTTCTACGCGGAAATCTTCGCCGGCTACCGCTTCAAGTTCCTCGGCTACAGCTCGCTCATTCAGCTCAACGTGAAGAACCTCACCGAGCAGGAGCAGTTCGTCGGCTGGAAGGCCACCGGCTCCGCCAATGTCCGCTCCACGCAGCCCTACGAGGTGAAGACGCCGGTCATCTACAGCCTCACCGTCGGTCTCGATTTCTGAGTCGATCAGTCAGCAACGTTTCATCGGAGGGCGGGAGTACTCCCCGCCCTCCTTTTTTCTTTTGCGACGCCCCCTCGCACCGCCGCCTGCAGACGGACCTGCGTTTTTTGCTTCCGCCACCCTCTCGCTGCGCGAGACTCCGTCCACCCCCGCGACATGCCCCTGCCCTCCTCTCTTCGCGCGCGTCTTGAAGCCACCGTCGCCGGTGTCGTTTCGCTCTCGCTCTGGTTGTTGACCCGACATGTTTGGGCCGCGATTGCTGCGGCGGTCTTTTCGCTCCTGGCGATGCTTGCCTGGTTCCTCCCGCGCTGGCACGCCCCGGTGCATCGGCTGCTGCAACGCGGCGCGCGCGCCGTCGCGGTCGGTTTCTCCTGGTTCGTTCTCGCGCTCGTCTATTTCGGCGTGTTCACGCCGATTCGCTGCTGGCGCGCCCTCCGCGGTCACGCCGCGCTCGCGCTGGGACCCGACTCGACGCAGGCGACTTACCTCGCGGATCTCCCGCGCAGCGCGCCGCGTTTCGATCGTCAATTCTGACCGCCCACAATTCCGCCAGCCCGCCGATGCGCATCCTCGGTCTTAGCGCGTTCTATCACGACTCCGCGGCCGCGCTCGTCGAAGCGGGCCGCGTCGTCGCCGCCGCGCAGGAGGAGCGTTTCAGCCGCATCAAGCACGACGCGTCGTTCCCCCGCGGCGCGGCCGCTTTCTGTCTCGCGCAGGCCTCCGGCCCGATCGACGCGGTCGTTTATTACGAAAAGCCGCTCCTCAAGTTCGAGCGCATCCTCAGCACCGCCGCCGCGATGGCGCCGAGAGGCTTTCGCGCGTTTGCCGCGGCCATGCCAGACTGGCTGCAGCACAAGCTGTGGCTGCCGTCCGTGATCGCCGACGAACTTCGCGTCCTCGGCGCTCCGCCCACGCCGATCCATTTCGCCGGCCATCATCAATCGCACGCCGCCAGCGCCTTCTTCCCGTCGCCCTTCGACCGCGCCGCGATACTCACGCTCGACGGGGTCGGCGAGTGGACCACGACGGCGCTGGGCCGTGGCCACGGCGGCGGGATCGAACTTCTGCGCGAGCTGCGGTTTCCACACTCGCTGGGCCTGCTCTACTCCGCCTTCACGCACTACTGCGGTTTCCGCGTGAACTCCGGCGAATACAAGCTGATGGGCCTCGCGCCCTACGGCGAGCCGCGCTTCGTCCCGCTCATCCGCGAGCACCTGCTCGATCTGCGACCCGACGGGTCGTTTCGTCTCAACCTCGACTACTTCGGCTATTTGCGCGGCGACGCGATGACGGGGCCTCGTTTCGACGCGTTGTTCCGCCAGCCGCGCCGACCGCCGGAAGCGCCGCTGACCCAGCATTACTGCGACGTTGCGCGTTCAATTCAGGAGGTCGCCGAAGAAATCGTCCTGCGGCTGGCCCGCACGCTGCATGCCGACACGGGCGAGGAAAACCTCTGTCTGGCAGGCGGGGTGGCATTGAACTGCGTCGCCAACGCCCGGCTCGGACGCGAAGGGCCGTTCCGCCGGGTCTGGGTTCAGCCCGCCGCCGGAGACGCGGGCGGTGCGCTCGGGGCTGCCCTCGCGTATCATTTTTCTCAACACAACATCTCGCGTCCGGCGGATGGAATCCACGACGCGATGCACGGTGCGTTCCTCGGACCGGAGTTCTCTCCTGCAGAGATTTCCGCCACGCTCGCCGCGCGCGGACTGCCGGCAACCCCGCTCGCGGCGGAGACGCTCGTGGCACGGGTCGCCGAACGTCTCGCGGCCGGCGACGTAGTCGGCTTCTTTCACGGCCGGGCCGAGTTCGGCCCGCGGGCGCTCGGCGCGCGCTCGATCCTCGCCGATCCCCGTTCGGCGGACATGCAGCAAAGGCTTAATCTCAAGATCAAGTTCCGCGAATCGTTTCGCCCGTTCGCCCCGGTCGTGCTCGCGGAGCATGCCAGCGCGTGGTTCGACCTCGCCATCCCGTCGCCCTACATGCTTTTCACCGCTCCGGTCGCCGCCCCGCACCGAAAGACCAGCCACGCGCCAACCGATCGCACGGATCTCGCCGCCCGGTTGCGGGCGGAACGATCTTCGATCCCCGCCGTGACGCACGTCGACTCCTCCGCCCGGATTCAGACGGTCGACCGCGCCGAAAACCCCGCGCTGCATTCCGTCCTGAGTGCGTTTCATGCGCTCACAGGCTGCCCCGTGCTCGTCAACACCTCCTTCAACGTCCGTGGCGAACCGCCCGTGTGCCACCCCCGCGAGGCGCTGGAGGTTTTTTTCGCCACCGACATGGATGCGCTGGCGCTCGGCCCCTTTTTCCTCGAGAAACGCCTGCTCCCTTCCTCGGTGTTGCCCTCTTCCGGAGCTCGCGTGTTCGCGCCCGATTAACCTTCATCGCCGACCTTCGCATGCGCGCCTTTCGCAGCCTGCTCCGCCTCCTCCACGAGCTCTCCGAGTTCGCCCGGGAAAACAAGGCCTGGTGGATCGTCCCGACCGTCCTCCTGCTCCTGCTCGTGGGCTTGCTGGTCGTGTCCGTTTCGACGATCTCGCCCTTCATCTACTCGCTCTTCTAGACGTGGCCGCCCGCCCTCTCTCCCTGCCGCGCAAGCTCCTCTACGCCGCGATCCTCGCGCTGGCCGGCAGCCTGCTGGTCTTCGTCGTTCTCGAGGGCACGCTCCGCCTGATCGGCTATGGTTACTCGCCGCATTTCGCGCGGCGTGAAACGCTTCCGTCCGGCGAGACCCTCTGGCGCGACAACCGCTGGTGCACCGCGGCCTATTTTTCGCCGGCGCTCGTCCGCCGTCCACTGCCCTTTCGCCTCCCGGAAAAAAAAGCCGCCCGCAACTACCGCATTTTCGTGCTCGGCAGCTCCGCCGCGATGGGCGATCCGGAGCCGTCGTTCTCCTTTGGGCGCATCCTCGAGTCGATGCTCCAGGCGGCGTATCCGGAAATCCACTTCGAAGTTGTCAATGCCGCGATCACGGCGATCAATTCGCACGTGGTCCGCGACATCGCCGCCGACTGCGCGAAACTCGAACCCGATCTGTTCATCGTTTACGAGGGACACAACGAAGTCATCGGCCCGTTCGGTCCCGCCGGCGTCTTCGCCCCTTTTTTCCAAAGCGAGGTCGCGGTGCGAGCGCTCGCCGGCTTGAAGCGCACGCACACGGGCCAGCTGGTCGGCGAGCTCTCCCGCCGCGCGACCGGAAACGACAGCGCCGCACGGGAATGGGGCGGCATGCCGATGTTCCTCCGGCAACAGATCCCCGCCGACGACCCGCGGCTCGACGCGGTGCGCGAGCATTTCGCCGCCAATCTCCGCGCGATCGCCGAATCGGCCCGTGCCGCCGGCGCCCACACGCTGCTCTGCACCGTGCCGGTCAACCTGCGCGATTTCGCGCCATTCCTTTCACTCCACCGGCCGGATCTCACCGACGACGAGCGCGCACGCTGGGACGCACATTACGCCGCGGCGCAGGAGGCCGAACGCAATGGCGACCTCGCGGCCGCCGACGCTGACTATCGCGCGGCACTCGCCCTCGACGACGGCTACGCGGAGCTGCTGTTCCGCGCCGGCCGCCTCGCGCTCGCCCAGGGTCGCGATGACGATGCGCGCAGGTTGCTCTCGCGCGCGGTCGACCGCGACGCCTTGCGCTTCCGGACCGATTCGACCCTCAACGACACGATCCGCCACCTGCGGCGCACGCTGCCCGAGGGGACCGAGGTCATCGATCTCGTCGCCGCGCTCGAACGCGAAAGCCGCGCCGGCCTCGTCGGCGACGATCTTCTCTACGAGCATGTGCACCTCACCTTCCGGGGCGCCTACCAGGTCGCCCGCACACTCTTCACCCAGGTTTCGTCCGACCTCGCCCGGCGCCGGCTGATCGGCGACCGCATCCCCGAGCCGTTCGACTACGAGACCGCGCGTATTCGGCTCGCTTATACGGCCCACGAACAGGCGATGATCGCCCTCGAGCTCGTCAACCGCTTCCGCGTCGCGCCGTTCACCGGCCAGATCGACCACGCGATCAGGCTGGCCGCCTGGGAGCAGCGTGCCACGCGCGCGACCGACCTGCTCGGCCGAGCGGACGCGTTGCCGGCGCTGCGCGAGCTCTACCGTCGCGCCTTGGAGACCGCACCCGACGACTGGATCCTGGCGCGCAACGCCGGCGCGATGTTCGTCGCGCGACAGGCGCCGGCCGAGGCCGTGCCGCTGCTCGAGCGCGCGCGCGTGTGGATCGACGACGATGTCGACACCCTGGTGCCGCTGGGCTGGGCCTTGCGCGCGCTCGGTCGCACGGCGGAGGCCGACGCGGTTTTCGCGCGCGCCCGTGCACTCGAACCGCGCTACCCGAACCTGCCGCCGCAGTGACGCGATCGGCAGATCGGGAAAAACGAAATGGCTTTGGGGCCGGTAAGCCGGATTCTGTTCCACGCCTTGCGGCGCTTCGGTTGTCATTTCTCTCGGAGGCTCCTCGCGGAGACTCCGGCTCGCGACGATCGCTTTCGCGAGCGCCGCGCGCTGCAGCATACCCGTGACTATTGGACGGGCCGCCCAGTCACCTATTTTGCCTTGCACCGGATGGGGTTTTTCGTGCCGCCGGCATCGCTGCCGGCGCGGTGGGCTCTTACCCCACCTTTTCACCCTTACCCGTTCTGAAATCTCAAATTTGAAACCTGAAATCTCAAAGGGGCGGTTTGATTTTCTGTGACACTGTCCGTCACCGCGCTTTGAGACGCGGTGCCCGCACTTGCGGTGAAGCTCGTGCGGCATCCTGCCCTGTGGTGTCCGGACTTTCCTCTCCGAACTTTCTAAAACGGGCGCGGCGTTACCCGCGCCTTGGGATCAAAGAACTCGGAGCGACAACCAAGCCCCAATGCCAGGCCGCAAGTAAACGCCCCGCCTTCCGCTCCGCAAGCCTCGCGGTTCGCCGCGACTCGCGCTGTCCGGCGCCGTCCTACAAATCGCCGCGGTCGCGCAGCTTGCCCCGACGCCGCGGTCCGGGGTCCAGGCGCCGGTTTCAGGTAGCGGAAATAGCGCCGGGCAGCGACCTTGGGACACCGCTTCAACGTTCCGCAACCACACAACCCGGGCTCCGCCCTTCTCTCATGATTCGCTCACTCCTCCGGCTCCCTCGAGCTTTCGTCCTTCCCGTTGCGCTCGCGTCCCTGGTCCTGCCGACGCGCGCCCAGCTCATGATTCAAGGCAGCATCGAAGCGCGTTTTTCCGGCATCACGACGTCGGGCGGCGCGACCGCCACTCCGAAATACGCCGCCACTCCGCCAGGCTACGCGAGCGTCGGCGCCATCAATCAGAACGGCGCGAACGTGTTCTCGAGCGCGCTTTCCCTGAAGGCCGCGAAAAGCTCCGGCTCGGCCACGCTCGTCTACCGGCCTTCGAACGGCACGGCCAACCCGCTCAACGCGTTCTCCGGCATCCAGACCCTGGATACGTTCAGTCTGGGCAGCCTGCAGCTCGCCGGCAACTCGCTGCCGTCCAGCGGCACCGTGAGTTTCAATTTCACCCTGCAGTTTGCCTCGCTCCAGCTCTTCGACGGCGCCACGGCGCTGACCCCGGTGCTCAACGATGTCGCGATCCTCGATCTGCCGCTGAAGCTCTCGCTCCAATCCTCCGGCAGCGTGGCGAAGCTCGGCTTGGCGACGCCTTACGACGCGGCCACGATGTTCAACTCCAGCATCCTTCTCGGCAACGGCTACCGGCTCGATCTCGCTCCCGCGGCGACACTCGAGACGTTTTTCGACCGGCTCGCCGCGGGCACCTTCCGCACCACGCCCTCGGCGCCGTTTTCCTTCGGCACGATCGACGTCGTGCCCACCCTCATCAGTCCCGTGCCTGAACCGTCAACTTACGCCTGGGCCGGCACGGCCCTGCTCGCCGGCTCCATCGTAGTCGCCCGGCGTCGCCGGCGTCAAAATGCGGCGCCGGCTCCGCAACCGCCGGGCGCGCATTGACGAGGCGACCGCGCTGCGAAAGGGTTCAGCCCGACCCGCCGCGTGAACCCGCCTTCTCGTTTTCCCCGGGAAAATGTCCCGCCGCCCGCGGAGAATCCGCCGGGCGGAGCGACGGCGTTGCCGTGGGCCAGCGGAGCGAACCGCCGCAGTCGCCTCCGCTCCGCCGCGATTGTGGTTTCGCTCGTCGTCGCGATCGGCACGGTGGACTATCTCACGGGTTATTGGTTCTCGTTTCAATTGTTCTACCTGGTGCCGACGCTGCTCGCCGTCACCTGGTTCGGCTGGCAGGCGGGCGCCGCCGTCGCCGCGACCGCCGTGTCCGTCCGATTGGGCGGCGACATCGCCGCCGGGATCCTCACGCTGGTGCGGCCGCTGCCGGTGCTGTGGAACCGGCTCGCCGAACTCGTCGTGTTTCTCATCCTCATCTGGGCGTTTCACCGGCTGATCTCTCTTCAGCATACGCTCGAACGGCGGGTCCGGCAGCGCACGACCGCGTTGAACCAGGCGGTGGAGGCGCGCGACCAGCTGCAGAAGCAGATGATGGAAATCGGACGGCGGGAGCGCAGCGCCATCGGCCGGGACCTTCACGATGGGCTCGGCCAGCATCTCACCGCCACCGCCATGGCCGCGACAGTGCTCGAGCGGCGTCTGGCCACGGGCAATCACCCGCTCGCGCCGGATGCCCGCCGGGTCGTGCAACTCATCCAGGACAGCATCGCGCGCACCCGCGACATCGCCCGCGGGCTGCTGCTCGCTCGCGTCGAACCCCGCGATCTGGCCTTGGAGCTCGAGGAACTCGCAGCCCGCATCCGGCAGGAGCACCCGCTCGACTGCACCTTTTCCCAACGCGGCGACACCCCTCCCATCGACGTCGCGACCAGTTCCCACCTTTTCTATATCGCACAGGAGGCGGCGCGAAACACCGTGCGCCACGCACAGGCATCGCACCTGGCGATCTCCCTCGTCGCCGACGATACCCGCCTCGAACTCGCCATCGCGGACGATGGCGCCGGACTTCCGTCGGACCACAATCCCAGCGGCATGGGCTTGCGCATCATGAGCCACCGGAGCGAACTGATCGGCGCGGAATTTCAGCTGGTCACCGCTCCCGGGCGCGGCGTGTGCATCCGCTGTCTGCTGCCTCTCCCTTCCGCCTCCGTCTCTGCTCCATCGTGAACTTTCGCCGTTTCCGCGTCTTCATTGTCGACGATCATCCGCTCGTGCGCGAGTGGCTCGCGAACCTGTTGCGCGAGCAACCCGATTTCGAAATTGCGGGAGAGGCCGCCGACGCCCCCACCGGCCTCGCGGCCATCATCGCCAGCCGGCCGGACATCGCGATCGTCGATTTGTCGCTGAAGGACACCTCCGGCCTCGACCTCATCAAGGACATCGCCGCTCAACTCCCCGGCACGGCCATCATCGTGCTCTCGATGCACGAGGAGCTTTCCTATGCCGAACGGGCGCTGCGCGCGGGTGCGCGAGGCTACGTGACCAAGCGCGAATCGACCGACCGGATCGTCGAAGCCATCCGCGAGGTGCTGGCCGGCCGGATCTACGCCGCGCCGGAACTTCTCGCCAAAATCGCCGAGCGCTTCATCGGCACGCCGTCGCCGGTCACACGCAGCATCACGGAGATGTTGAGCGATCGGGAACTGGAGGTCTTTCGCCGGCTCGGCGAGGGTCTGCCCACGCGACGCATCGCGGAGGACATGCACGTCAGCATGAAAACCGTTCAAGCCTACTGCGCTCGCATCAAGGACAAGCTCCGTCTCGCCAACGGCGCCGAACTCGTGCGCGAGGCCGTGCGCTGGGCCGAGAAATACCACCGCGCCTGACCCTCGGCGACGGTGGGTTGCTTGCGGTTCTTCAACCGCGCCAGCGGGCGAGGCGACGCCGCCAGTCGACGCCGATCCGCTGCCAGGACCGATCGACGCGTTTGACGTCGATCAGCGTCACGTCGCCACACGCGGCCAGCGTATGGAAACCGTCGCGATGCGAGCTCGAAACCAGATCGCCGGTCAGCCGGAGCGGGCGGCGCGTCCACTGCACTTTTTTCGCTCCCAGCTCCTGAAACTCGAGCAACCGGATCGCGCCGCCATAGGTGCCGCCGCAGTCCTGCACCGGCAGGACGATGCGATCGTTTTCCACAAACGGCGTGCCGCCCGGCCGCGCGCCGCTGCGGTCGTCGATCACCGGATTCGCCGGATGCAGACGCCACGGACCGGTGAGCGTCTCCGCCCAAGCCAGATGCAACTCGCGTTGATCGCGCGCCGGTTTTCCGACCACGGTAAAAAACATCCACCAACGCCCTTCATGCCGCAGAACCGAGGCCTCCGCGGCCGGGATATCCCGGAGGAGCACCGTCTCCCGCTGCCAGCCGCGTGGAAATGCCGTGGCGCGATAAAGCGCGACCTCACCGGCCCGATGGCTCTCGGGAATCATGAACGTCTCGCCCCCGTCCTGGACGAGAAACGGATATGAGAGGTGAAACGGCTGCGCCAGCGCGGTGCCCGCGTCGCGCCAGCAGAGGTCGGCGGAGAACTCGTGGTGCTCGATCACCGCGTGCTTCGTGCGATAGTCGAACGCCTCGACGAACACGTGCAGCGCCTCATCCCGCCACACCGCAAACGGGTCCGCGAGATAACGCCAGCGGCCGGATTCCGGCAGCCAGACGATGCGCTCGCGCAGCGCTGCCAGTGCCGCCGGATCAGCCGCCTTCGCAATCGGCGCCGGCACGATGCCCACGTGCCAGAAATCCGAACTCGGCGCCCGTATCATGAGCCGACCGCCGCCAGCACCGGCATCGCTGCCGCCGGCGACATCGCCCGGCCGCTCACCTCGGAATAAAATTCCATCACTTCTCCCACGCGCCGGGAGGGATCGAACTCGCGCAAATCGTAATCGACCCGAGCGACGACCCCCGGTCGGTGCGCCTTCCACGCTGACGTGAGAGCGGCGGCGAGCGCCGGCACCGAGCCGGGCTCCACCTGCCGCACCGGATGTCTGCACAAAAATTCCGCCGGGCCTTCCGTCGCCGTGGCAATCATCGGCAGCCCCGCGCTCATCGCCTCGAGAATCGCCAGTCCGAACGACTCCTCGCGCGAGGGCGACACGAACAGATCCAGATCGCGGAGACACGCCGCGACGTCGCCGCGATGCCCCACCAACCAGACGCGTGGATCGTCTCCGACGAGACGCTGCAACGCGGCGCGTTGCGGACCTTCGCCGATAATCACCAGCGCCGCATCCGCGGGCGCCACGGCTTTGAACGCCGCGATCAGGACGTCCATGCCTTTGCTGCGATGCAGTCGTCCGACTGCGCCGACGAGCCAGCGGCTGGGTTTCAATCCCAGCTCCGCGCGCAAACCCGCGTGCGACGGCAGGTCGGTCGCGGCCGGAATCCAGTTGTAGATGACACGAACGCGGCCGGCATAACCGTCGAGCCCCTCCGTCTGGGCGCGGTTGACACAGATCACGCCATTGAGCCGCGCATGTTGGTGCGGTTTGTAGCCGACATGCAGCGTGGCCACGGTGCGGCGCTCACCGCCGAGCGAACCGAGCGCCTTGCAGGCCCCGCTCAGATGTCCGTGGCAAATGTCGGCGTCGAGACGATTGGCCAGCGTCCGGAGCCGTCGCGCGAGGAAGAACGGCGTGCGAAGTCCGTGAAACGTCACCGCCGGCCCCAGTGCCTGCCGCAGCGGCGAACCCGTCCGACCGGCCACGTGCACCTCATGGCCCAACGCGACCTGACGACGGGCAAGATCGATGCAGTAACGCTCGGCCCCGGCGATGCGGGACGAGAAGAGGACGTGGAGAATACGAGCGGGTGTCATGGCGCGCCGTCCGCGGCTCCCCGCGAGGGATTTGGCCGGGAATAGGCGCCGGCATGCTACCCGAGCCCGTCTCGCGCGTCTGTCGGACGCGGCCGATTTTTGCTGTCGGGCCAAGCCCGACACCTGAGACGGACGCCAGCCGTTTGCCCTGCGCTGACGCGTCGTTCGCTCCCCGAAAACCGGCGCAGCGGTCGGTTGGCTCCGTTCAGGCTTCGACGAATGCTGACGGGAGCCGCGCCGTTACGCGTCCCAGTAGACGATCCGCCCGCATTGGTCGCACGTGGCGAGTTGCAGGCCCGGCTCCGTGCTTTTGCCCCGGGCTTTCGATTCCACGTCGCTGGAGACCCGGAGGTGGCATCCGCCGCACTTGCCGCCGCGGATCGCCACCACGGCGGGCATGTTGCGTGACGCGATTCGATCGTAGATTCGCAGCGCCGGCTCGGCGACGGGCGTGCGCGCCTGCGTCAACTCCGCTTCGGCGCCCTTTAATTCCTCCGTGAGATTCGCGGTGCGCTCGCGCAGCACCTGGATGCGCGATTCGTGACCGGAAATGTTGGCTTTCAACACCGCCTCGGCTGCGGCGAATTTTTTCTTCGCCTCGTCGATCGCATACATCACCTCGAGCTCCTGCTCCTCGAGTTTCCCGATCGCGGTTTCCGTGTGCTCGATTTCCAGGCCGAGCGCCTGATACTCGTCGTTCTTCCGGACCTGCGACTGTTGCGTCTTGTATTTGGCCAGTTTCTCCTCGGCGGCCGCGATCTCGCCTTCGAGCCCCTTCTTCCGCGTCTCGAGGTTCTTCAACTCGGCCTTGGCCGTGTCGATGGCGGCTTTCTCGGCTCCGATTTTCTGCTCCACCAGCGCGACATCGCCCGGGACAGCCTTCAACTGCGCCTCCAGCGAACGCTTCCGGGTGTCCCGGTCCTGCAAAATCAACAGCTGTTCCAGCGTGGCGTTAAGCATCGTTGGGAGCCTGCCCCGCTGGGGGGACTGCGGTCAAACGAAACCTCCCGTTTAAAGCGAAAGAAAAGGGCAATTTACGTGAGTTTTTTTCCAAAAAAACCCTCGCGTCAAACGGCCCGGATCGGCAGGTTTTACCTTTCCCTTTTCCCTCTCAAAACACCCTTTCATGCCCGACGAATCCGTCTCCGAAAACACCGCCAAAAACCCGCAGATCGTCGAGAGTTACGACGCTTCGAAACTGAGCCAGCTCAAGGGTCTGGAGGCGGTTCGCAAGAAGCCCGGCATGTATATCGGCGGCACCGACGAGCGTGCGCTGCACCACTGCGTTTCCGAAGTGCTCGACAACTCCGTCGACGAGCATCTCGCCGGCCATTGCACCAAGATCGAGGTCGCCATCCACGTCGATGGCTCGATCAGCATCCGCGACAACGGCCGCGGCATCCCGGTCGACATCAACAAGGACTCCGGCCTGCCCGGCGTCGAGCTCGTGCTCACCACCCTCCACTCCGGCGGCAAATACGGCCAGGGCGGCTACAAGTTTTCCGGCGGCACCCACGGCGTCGGCGCGAAGTGCGTCAACGCCGTCTCCGAATGGTTCGAGGTCGAGGTCTCCCGCAACAGCCAGGTCCACCACATGAAGTTCGAGCGCGGCCAGACCGTGCGCAAACTCGAGGTCATCGGCAAAGCGAAGGGCACCGGCACGCTCATCACGTTCAAGCCCGACAAGGAGATCTTCCAGGAAACGACCGTCTTCAAATCCGACCGCATCGCCCAGCGCCTGCGCGAACTGGCCTTTCTTAACAGCGGCCTCGAGATCACGTTCATCGACGAGCGCCCCGCGACGCCGAAACCGGAAGTATTCTATTACAAGGACGGCATCGAGGAGTTCGTGAAACAGCTCAACCAGGGCAAAGAAACCCTGCACCCGAAGCCGATCGCGTTTCACAAGGAGACCACCCAGCAGCTCGAGGACAAATCCATCGAGGTGCACGTCGACGTCGTTCTCCAATACAACGACACCTACAACGACCAGGTCCTCTGCTACACCAACACGATTCACAATCCCGACGGCGGCACGCACTTGTCGGGTTTCCGCAGCGCCCTCACGCGCGCCATCAACCAGCACGCGAAGCAAAACAATCTCCTCAAGGACAAGGATCCGCAGATCACCGGCGATGATGTGCGCGAGGGTCTCGCCGCCGTCATCTCGATCAAGCACAGCGACCCGAAATTCGAGTCGCAGACCAAGGTGAAGCTGCTCTCGCCCGAAGTGGAGAGCATCGTCGGCTCCGTCGCCTACGAAGGCCTGATGTTCTACTTCAGCGCCAATCCGAACATCGCCAAGCGGATCATCGACAAATCCCTCAACGCCGCCCGCGCCCGCGAGGCCGCCCGCAAAGCCCGCGAAACCGTCCGCAAGGGCGCGCTCTCCGGCGGCGGCCTGCCCGGCAAGCTCGCCGACTGCTCCGAACGCGATCCTTCGCTCTGCGAGCTCTACATCGTCGAGGGCGACTCCGCCGGCGGCTCTGCCAAACAGGGCCGCGACCGTCGCTACCAGGCGATCCTTCCGCTTCGCGGCAAGGTCATCAACGTCGAGAAGGCCCGCATCGACAAGGTCCTCGCCAACGAGGAAATCCGCACCCTCATCACCGCCTTCGGCACCGGCATCGGCGACCACGAGGGCGAGGGCGCGTTCGACGCCGGCAAGGCTCGCTACCACAAGATCATCATCATGACGGACGCCGACGTCGACGGCTCCCACATCCGCACGCTGCTGCTGACGTTCCTTTACCGCCAGATGCGCGGCCTGCTCGAGCGCGGCTTCGTCTACATCGCCCAGCCGCCGCTGTATAAAATCAAGCGCAAGAAGCGCGAGCAATACGTCGACAACGACGAGCAGCTCAACCGCATCCTCCTCGAGCTCGGCTCCGAGGACGTGGTGCTCACGCGCCTCGCCGACAACCACGTCTTCGATCCCGCGCAAATCGACCGGATCGTCGAAAATCTCGCCGCGCTCGAAAAGCTCGGCAGCGGCGTCACCCGCTACGGCGCGGCGCTCGCCGAATACCTCGACGCCCACGATCCCGCAACGCACGCGCTGCCGCGCTACATCGCGCGCATCCGCGAAGGCAACAAGGAGAGCCACGAGTTCCTGCGCGACGAAGCCGCGCGCGCCGTCTTTGTCCAGGCCCACGGCCTCGACGCCGATGTTGCCGAGCAGACCGAACCCACCAACGGAGATGCCGGAGCGGCGAGTCCCAGCGAGCCGAAGGAGCCGAAAAAACCCGCCGGACCCGTCAAACGCATCACGCTGCACGAAATCTACGAGAGCACGGAAATGGCGAAGCTGTTGAAAGCGATCGCCGACACCGGCCTGGAGATCAATCGCTTCAGCGCCACCGAGGAGCCGCGTTACATCATCACCGAAAACCCCGGCCAGAAGAGCGAGAACAAGCTCGAGCTCCGCTCGCCGCTCGAAATCGTCACGCAGATTCGCGCCAACGGCCGCAAGGGCCTCTCGATCCAGCGCTACAAAGGTCTGGGCGAAATGAACCCGAAGCAGCTCTTCGAGACCACGATGGATCCGGAGAAGCGCCGTCTCCTCAAAGTCTCGATCAACGATGCCGCCAAGGCCGACGCGCTCTTCACGCTCCTGATGGGCGACGAAGTCCCGCCCCGCCGCCAGTTCATCGAAGACAACGCGCTCAACGTCCAGTATCTGGACGTTTGAGTCTTACTTAAGCGCGAAGACGCCAAGAGCCGCAAAGGTGCGCCAAGACATGGGCCGGGTTGTTGTTCCAGAACAGATCGAAAAGATCGCGCGCGACGCGATCGACGCTGCGCTCGCGGTTCACCGCGCGCTCGGCCCCGGTCTGCTCGAGAGCGCTTATCGCGAGTGCCTGAATCTCGAACTCACCGCTCGCGGTCATCACATCGAAAGCGAGCAACTCCTCCCCATCACTTATCGCGGACACGTTGTGTCCAACGCCTACCGTACCGACCTGCTCGTCGATCGACAGCTCCTCATTGAGCTGAAAGCCATCGAAGCGATCCAACCCGTGCACCGCGTTCAACTCACCACTTATCTTCGACTCAGCCGGCTGCCCCTCGGCCTGCTCATCAACTTCAACGTTCCTCTCCTGAAAGAGGGCCTGCATCGCGTTCTGAACCTCGATTTCCAAACCCCTCTTCGCGAATCTTCGCCCACTTCGCGTCTTCGCGCTTAATCCCCCATCGCGCTTAATCCCTCTCCATCTTCCGAAATGTACACAGCGAGCGAAAAACTCTCCACCGCCAACATCACCGACATCATGCAGACGGCCTACATCGATTACTCGATGTCGGTCATCATCAGTCGCGCGCTGCCCGATGCCCGCGACGGCCTGAAGCCGGTCCAGCGCCGCGTCCTCTACGCGATGTTGCGCGAAGGCCTGCTCCACAATCGCTCCTACGACAAATGCGCGGGCGTCGTCGGCGAAGTGCTCAAGAACTACCACCCGCACGGCGACTCCTCCGTTTACGACACGCTCGTCCGCATGGCCCAGAACTGGGTCATGCGTTACCCGCTCATCGATCCGCAGGGCAACTTCGGCTCCGTCGACGGCGATCCGCCCGCCGCGTATCGTTACACCGAGTGCCGTCTCAACGAGATCGCCGAGGACCTCCTCCAGGACATCGAAGAGGACACCGTCGACTTCGCGCCCAACTACAAGGAGTCGACCACCGAGCCGACCGTCCTGCCGTCCGCGCTGCCGAATCTGTTGATGAACGGCTCGACGGGTATCGCCGTCGGCATGACGACGAACATCCCGCCGCACAACCTCAGCGAGATCATCGACGCCACCTGTGTCATCATCGACCGGCCCAACGTCTCCGTCGACGAACTCTGCGGGATCATCCGGGGCCCCGATTTCCCCACCGGCGGCGTCATCGCCGGCCGCGAAGGCATCCTCAGCTACCTCAAAACCGGCAAGGGCATCGTCCGCACCCGCGGCAAGGCCCACACCGAGGAGCTGAAGAACGGCATGGAGCAGATCGTGATCACGGAGATTCCGTATAACGTGAACCGCGCCACGCTCGTCACGCGCATCGCCGATCTCGTTTCGCAAAAGGAAATCGACGGCATCCGCGACCTCCGCGACGAGTCCGACGAAAACACGCGCATCGTCGTCGAGTTGAAGCGCGGCGAGCAGGCGAAGGTCGTCATCAACCAGCTGTTCCAGAAGACCGCGCTCGAATCCTCCTTCGGCGTCACGCTCCTCGCGCTCGACAAGCGCCGGCCGAAGCAGATGAACATCAAGGAGCTCATCGAGTGCTACATCGAGCACCGCCGCGATGTCGTCACCCGCCGCACCAAATACCGCCTGCAACAGGCGCTCGACCGCGCGCACATCCTCGAGGGCTACATCATCGCCCTCGATAACCTCGACGACTTCGTCAAAATCATCCGCGCCTCGCAAAACCGCGAGGAAGCCAAGCAGCGGTTGATGGCCAAGTATCCGCTGACCGAGCGGCAGACCGACGCGATCCTCGAGCTGCGCCTCTACCAGCTCACCGGCCTCGAGCGCGACAAGATCGAAGCCGAATACCGCGAGCTCATGATCCTCATCGAGGAACTCCGCGGCATCCTCGAGTCCGAAGCGAAGCTCCTCGCGTTGATCAAGAAGGAGCTCGTGGAGATGAAGGAGAAATACGCCTCGCCGCGCCGCACCGAGATCGCCGCCGCCGCGGGCGAATTCCGCATGGAAGACGTGATCCCCAACGAAGGCTGCGTCATCACCGTCTCGCACCTCGGCTTCATCAAGCGCACGCCCGTCGCCGAATACCGCTCGCAGAAACGCGGCGGCAAGGGCGTCATCGGCGCCGAGACCTACGAGGAGGATTTCGTCGAGAACCTCTTCACCGCCTCGACGCACGACTACATTCTGTTCTTCACAAGCATCGGCCAGTGCCATGCGAAGAAGGTCTACGACGTCCCCGAGGGCACGCGCGCCTCGAAGGGCAAGTCCGTATCCTCTTTCCTGCGACTGGCCGACGGCGAGAAGATCGCGTCGATGCTGTGCGTGAAGGACTTCGCCGAGGATCGTTATCTCGTGATGGCGACGAAACGCGGCGTGATCAAAAAGAGCGCGCTCTCCGACTATGCCAACGCCACCCGCGAGGGCGGCCTCATCGGCATCAATCTCGCCGAGGGCGATTCCGTGATCGGCACCGTGCTGACCACCGGTGAAAACGAACTCATCCTCGTTTCACACCAAGGCCTCGCGGTGCGCTTCCGCGAACGCGACCCGGAAACCGGCCACGACCTCTTCCGCGCCACGGGGCGCGCGACTGCCGGCGTCACCGGCATGCGCTTCAAGCTCGAGAGCGACCACCTCGACGTGATCGAGGTCGTCGACCACGAAGCCAAGTTCCTGGTCGCGAGCGAAGCCGGTCTCGGCGTGCGCACGCGTTTCGAAGATTATCGCCTGATCAACCGCGGCGGCAGCGGCGTCTGGGCGATCGATCTCCCGGAAGACGGCTCCGTCAAACTCGCCGGCGCACTCAGCGTCCGCGACACCGACGAAGTGATGCTGCTCACGGCCAAGGGTCAGAGCATCCGCTGCCCGGTGAAAGACATCCGCGAAACCGGCCGCGGCGCGAAAGGCGTCCGCCTCGTCACGCTCGAGCCTGGCGACAAGCTCCTGAGCATCGCCCGGATCGTCGAGACCGAGGAGGAAACCGGCGGCGAAACGCCGCCCCCTTCCGCCTAACGGTGGAACCCGACGTCCTCGTCGGGTTGGTTCGAGGTTTCTGCTGTCGCCGTTCGTTCCGCGTTCAGCCCGATGAGAACATCGGGCACTACCTCGCCCATCAGCCTATTCGGCCCGCGCTTTCCGCGCGGGCCTTTTTTGTGTCCGGGCCGCATCCGGCTGCGATGCGTGTTTTCAGCCATCGTTGAATCCGGCGGAGGCGTTTGAACGTATCATCTATCGCCGGGAAATCCGGCCGCCTTCGATTTGTTGCCATGAAACGTCGCACCTTCCTCATTGCCTTCTGCTTTTCGCTCCTCGCCGCCGGGTCCGCTCTGTCCGCCGCCGGCCGCCCGGCCGAGTCGACTAACAACGCTCGCCGCACGCTCGTTGTCACGGTCGTCGAACCCGTCGACCGCCACCTCGGTAACGACGAGTTTTACCAGCGCGTGGACCGCGTCTTCACCGAAGTATTCGAAACGCGCCACTGGCCGGTCGCCATCCGAGTCGAACGCTTCGGCGCCAACCAGCCCGACTACGATCTCGAACTGCGCGTTTTTCTTCAGCCCATTCGCGAGGAAAGCCCCGGCGACCTTACCTTCCGTGCCTGGATGACCCTCCACGATCGCGGCACCAAACACGACCTCGGTGTCATCACTTATCGCCACTACCCTCGCCCCGGTCGTAACATGAGCGACGTGCTCGACGATGTCGTTCGGGGCGCAGCCGTCGAGGCGGCCAAAAAGATCGAAACGGCGATCTTCCCCGCCATCTCGAAATAATCGTCTCGCCCTCGTGTTTGCGCCGCCGACAACCCTCGATGTCCGCGCCGCCGAAGATGCCCGATTGATCGCCCGCGTCGCCGCGGGCGATCGGGCCGCCTTCCAGGAGCTCTACGCTCGCTACAGCAAACCGCTCTTCTCCATCGCGGTCCGGATGCTTCGCGACCCCGGCGCCGCGGAGGAGGCCTTGCAGGACGCCTTTCTCAAGCTCTGGCATCACGCCGGTTCTTTCGATCCGGACAAATCGCGGCCCTTCACCTGGGCCGTCACCGTCATCCGCCGCACCTGCATCGACCACCTGCGCAAAACCCGCCGGCTTCCCGTCGCCGAATCACTGTCCGAATCCGACACCGATCCCGATCTTCCCGCAGCCGAGAGCACCCGTAGCTCCGCCGAGCGCAACGACGACACCGCCCGGCTCCGCGACGCGCTCGCCACCCTCCCCGAACCTCAGCGCCGCGCACTCGACCTCGCCCTCTTCTCCGGCCTGACGCATCCACAGATCGCCGAGACCCTCCGCCAACCGCTCGGCACCGTGAAAACCTGGATCCGCCGCGGACTCCTCCAGCTTCGCGATACCTTCAACTCCACCGCGTCATGACTCCGCCCGTCGAAGAACTCGCTGCCCTCTATGTCCTCGACCAGCTCGAGCCGGCCGACCGCCAGGCCTTCGCCGCCCGCGTGGCCCGCGAACCCGGACTCGCCGCCCTCGTTCGCTCTCTCGAAATCACCCTGGAGCAGCGGATCCACGCTCTCCCGCAACACCCCCCGCCCGCGGCTCTCCTCTCCCGCATCGAATCCCGTCTTGACGCCCCTACTGAATGGAGTCGCCCGCCCCCACCGGCCGCCGCTGCCTTCCCGATCCGGCCCACCTTCACCCGCTGGGTTCTCCCCTCGGCGGCCGCCGTGGTCCTCGGCGCCGCGACTTTCTTTTTTCTCGACCGTCAGCGCCCCCCCTCTTCGTCCGTCGTCCTCATCGTCGGCCTCGATCCGCAACGAAACACAGTCACCAAAATTCCACTACAAAACCCCGCCCGCGACACCGACGCCCGCTTCGTCCAGCTCGCCTCGCTCGCCGAGCGCTTTTGGACCCGCCCCGACGATTTACCTCGAGTCCCGACTGCGCCGGCCGGCAGCCGTGCCTATGCGCTCTTCGATCCCACCACACACCAGGGGTTCATCGCCGTTCAACAGCTCCCCACCCAGCCGGCCGACAAACGCTACCATCTCTGGCTCGTCGACTCCGAGACCGGTCGCGCGATCGATGCCGGCAGCCTGCCCTCGGCCACAGCTCGCGGCCTCTATTTTTTCTCCCTCGACCCCGCCGGCGCTCCTGCTTCCGGGCCGGTCAACTTCCTTATCACCGCCGAAGACATCGCGTCGCCTCCACCCACCCGACCCCGCGGTGAACCCATCCTCGGCCGGAATCCGATCTGAAGCAGCGACCGGACGCCGCCGCGGCCCGAACACGATCTATTCTCCCAGGCGGGAGGCCCGGCGCCGCGCCTCCGCCGCAAGAGCGGCAGTTCGCTCATTCTAATGCGCGACCAATTCCTCTTCGTGCGGGTCCGCACTCCGCCCTTGCGCATCAAAGACCTCGGCGCATGTTCGGCACTCGCATGCCGCACACTTCCCCCTCGTCCCCCGACGTGGTGCACAGCGAATCGTTTTTGCATTCGCTCATGCGCCGGCAACTCCGCCTTTCGGTTGCCTGCGCCGCCGCGTTCCTGATCGCACTCCTCGGACTCCCGCTGCTGAACTATTTCGCGCCCGCATTGATGGCGACGCGCGTCGCCGGGTTTACGCTCACCTGGCTGATCGCGGGCGTGCTGTTCTTCCCGTTCGTCTGGATCATCTCGTATGTCTTCATCAAGCGCTCGATCGCGCTCGAGGAAGAGGAAGTGAAGTCCGCCCAACGCTAACCTCGCGCCCCCATGACTTCGCTTTCCGTCCTCGCTCAACTCTCAACCCTCAACCCTCAACTCTCCGCTCTGGGCTCTGGCCTTCCCCTCGCCTTCCTGAACGGCGTCGATCCGTGGATCTTCGCGTTTTCGTTCGTCACCGTCGTCGTGACGATCGGCATGGGTTTCTGGTCCGCCCGCAAGGCCAAGACCGCGAGCGACTTCTTCGTCGCCGGCCGCTCCGTCTCCGTCGGCTGGAACGCGTCCGCCATCTCCGGCGAGTATCTCTCCGCGGCTTCGTTCATGGGTATCGCCGGCATGGTGATGTCCTCCGGCTACGATGCGCTCTGGTATCCGGTGTGCTACGCGTGTGGATACCTGTTCCTGCTGCTGTTCATCGCGGGGCCGCTCCGTCGTTTCGGCGCCTACACGATTCCGGACTTCGCCGAAGGCCGCTACGATTCGCCGGTATTCCGCAAGATCGCCGTCTGCTTCGTCCTCTTCATCGGTTTCTTCTACACGATGCCACAGATGAAGGGCGCGGGCGTCACGCTCGCCTACATTTTCCCCGGCATGCCCTATTGGGGCGGCGTCGTGCTCGTCGGCGCGGTGATCACTTTCAACGTCGCGCTCGGCGGCATGAAGGGCATCACGCTGGTTCAGGCGTTCCAATATTGGATGAAGATGTTCGCCATCAGCGTGCCGGTCTTCGTGCTGATGTCGGTCTACGGTTTCTACAATCAGCAACTCAGCGCCAACGCCGCGGCCGGCGAAATTCCCGCCGCACAGGTGGCGCAGGCTGCGCCGAACGGAGTTTCCGGAGTCACGGCGGCCAACAGCCCGACGGGGACGTCGGACTCCATCATGCGGCAAGCACTTCCCGAGAAGGCTCCGGAGGACGAAAACTGGATCGCGCCCTTCGGCCCATTGACCACGAAGGCGGTCAACGCCGCCGCCACCGTGCTGCCAGTCGAGGAACGCGCCGCCTACATCGCCGAGCACCAGAAGCCGTATTCGCTGATTTACACGTATTCGCTGATCATCGCGCTCGTCTGCGGCACCGCCGGTCTGCCGCACATCCTCGTGCGCTTCTACACGAATCCCGACGGCGTGGCCGCAAAACGCACGACGATGTGGGTCATGATCCTCATCGGCGTGTTCTACGTTTTCCCGCCGATCTTCGGCGTGATCGGCCGCAACCTCCTGCCCGAACTCTACGCCGCCACCGGCGCCAAAGGCACCGACAAGGTCGTCCTCGAACTGCCGCGCATCATCAACGAGCGCTACGGCATCCTCGGCTCCATCCTCAGCGGCATCACCTGCGCCGGCGCCTTCGCCGCGTTCATGAGCACGTTTTCCGGCCTGCTCGTGTCGATGACCGGCGCGCTCGCTCACGACGTCTACGGCCGCATGCTCCGCCCGCACGCGCGGCCGGGTGAAAAGCTCCTCGCCTTCAAGTTCGCCGCCGTCCTCATCGGCGCCGTCGCGATCGTGCTCGGCTGCTTCGTCGAGTATCTGGAAATCAACTTCATGGTCGGCCAGGCCTTCGCGATCGCCGCCGCCAGCTATTTCCCGCTGTTGTTTATGAGTGTCTGGTGGCGGGGCATGACCATGAAAGGCGCCGCGACCGGCATGCTCACCGGCGGCCTCCTCGCCCTCGTCGCCGCGGCGCTGACGAACTTTTCCACGCTCGCGCTCGACAAGGGGCCGATGGGGAAAGTCTTCTCCGGCTTCGCCCCGCTCAACACCTTCTGGGCGCACCACCCGCTCCTGCGCATCCTCTGCGAGCAGCCCGCGATCTGGGCCGTGCCGCTCGCGATCACGTTGATGATCGTCGTCTCGAAGGCCACCGCGAAGGATGTGCCGGGAGACGTGCGCATGAAGATGCTCGTCCTGCACGCGCCGGAAAAACTCGGCCTGAAACAGGAATACATCGACGAACAGGCCGCCGCGACCGGCCATTGATCGACCGCCGAAGAGCGCGCCTGCTCACCGCGCGCTCATCGTCCGCCCGTCACTCGTTTTTCAACCCGCGCAGCATCAGGCTGCGCAGCGCTTCGGCGGGTTGTTTTCCTTCGAAAAGAATCGCGTGCGTTTCCGCGAGAATTGGCGCGTCGATGCCGCGCTGCAGACACAGTTCGTGAAACGACTGCGTGGTTTTATACCCTTCGACCACGCTCTTCCGGTCCTTCAGCAGCTCGCCGACCGCGCGTCCACGGCCGATCTGTTCGCCAAATTCGCGGTTCCGGCTCCACGCGCCGTGGCACGTGGCGACGAGATCGCCAAATCCGCTCAAGCCGTAAAACGTTTCCGCACGCGCGCCGAGTTTCACGCCCACGCGCACCATTTCCGCAAGCGCGCGCGTGAGCAGAGCCGCGCGGGTGTTGTCGCCCAGTTTCAGGCCGTCGGAACAACCCGCCGCGATCGCGTAAACATTCTTCAGGCAGCCCCCGAACTCCACGCCCGCGAGGTCGTCGCTTGTATAAACCCGCAACGTCGGCCCGCTGAGCGCCGCCTGCACTTCCTGCGCCGTCGAACCGACCTCCGCCACGGCCAGGACCATCGCCGCCGGCAGGCCGCGCGCAACCTCGGCCGCATTCGTGGGACCCGTGAGCGAGGCCGCGATTTCCGGCGAAAACGCTTCGGCGATCACCTGCGACGGACGCAGGTGCGTGCCGAGTTCGAGGCCTTTCGCGAGACTGATCACGAGGCGCGGCGCGGTCGCACCGAGCGCCTGTTTCACGCGCTGGCATGTTTCTCGCAACGCCTGCGACGGACACGCGAGCAGCACGACGTCGGCGCCCGCAAGCGCGGTCGCCAGATCGGACGCGATCGCGATTTTGTCGGCCAGCGGCAAGCCCGGCAGGTAATCGGCGTTCTCCCGCGCGGCGGCAATTTTCGCGGCCTGTTCGGAGCGTCGCGGCGCAAGCGTCACCGCATGCCCCAGCCGAGCCAGATGCACCGCAAACGCCGTCCCCCACGCGCCAGCTCCGACGACAACAAACGTCATGCGAGCGAGCTAACCACGAAACACACGAAATACACGAAAAAGTTCCTATCCCTGCCGGCCCTCAAAACGTGATCTGAAGTTCCGCGCATTCCGTGCTCCGCAGGCGGGTTCGAGTTTCGTGTCTTTCGTGTTTTTCGTGGTTCTGATTCCTACTTCAGAAACGCCGGGATCTTTTCGCCGGCGATCATCTGTTCGAAGGTTTCGCGGGCGTTGACCAGTTCGAAGCTGCTGCCGCGGACGAGCACTTCGGCCGCCATCGCGCGCGTGTTGTAGCGGTTCGCCATCGCAAAACCATACGCACCCGCGCTCATGAACGCGATCAGCTCGCCCTCGCCGACTTCCTGGAGCTGACGATCCTTGGCGAAACAATCGCCGCTCTCGCAGATCGGCCCGACCACGTCGGCCACCAGCGCGCGGCGTGACGAGTCGCGGTGCACCGGCACGATTTCGTGATAGCTCTCATACATCGCCGGTCGCACGAGATCGTTCATCGCCGCGTCGACGATGAGGAAGTTCTTGTTCGCTCCGCGCTTCAAATGTTCGACGCGGGACAACAGCACGCCGGCGTTGCCGACCATGAAACGGCCGTGCTCCAGCAGGATCTTCAGGCCGAGCGGCGCAAGCAGCGGCGTGAGCGCCTCGCCGTAAGTCTCCGGCGTGAGCGGACGCTGCTCCGGCGGCAGCGCGTCCCACCAGGCCTGCTGGCCGCTGGCGAGCGCATCCTTGTAAACGATGCCCATGCCGCCGCCGATCGAGTAGTAGCTGATCCCGTAGGTCGCCTTCAGCTCCGCCACGAACGGCACGAGCTTCTTCACCGCCTCGACGAACGGTCCGACCGAGGTGAGCTGCGAGCCGATGTGCATCTGCACGCCCTTGATCGCGATGTTCTTCAACTTCGACGCCGCCTCGTAGGCCGCCGCCGCGTGGCGCAGCGGAATGCCGAACTTGTTGTCGCTCTTGCCCGTCGTGATCTTCGCGTGCGTCTGCGCGTCGACATCCGGATTTACGCGGATCGCGATCGGCGCCTTCAGGCCGAGCGTGCCGGCGACGTGATTGATTCGCGCCAACTCGGGTTCGCTTTCCACGTGAAACGCGAAGATCTCGTTTTCGAGCGCCAGCTTGATCTCGGCCTCGGTCTTGCCGACGCCCGCGAAGACGCTGCTCCGCACATTACCGCCCGCGGCGATGACGCGCCGGATCTCGCCGCCGCTCACCAGATCGAAACCCGCGCCAAGGTTCGAGAACAGGCGCAGGAGCGCGAGATTCGAATTGGCCTTCATCGCAAAGCAGATCTGCACGTCCAGCCCCGAAAGACTTTGCTGCAGCCGCGCGAAATTATCCTGAATGGTCGACGCGCTGTAGACGTAGGTCGGAGTGCCGTAGAGCTTGGCGATCGCCGCCAGATCGACGGATTCGCAGTGAAGGTCCGAGCCGGAGTAGCGGAAGTGGTGCATGGAAGAGCGGGAAAAAGAGGTGAAAGACGCAAACTAGCGAGATTTCCATTGAAGAAACGAACCGAATTTTCCGATGTGGGACTTAATCCCCATCGTGCTGCGTTTTTTACTCAATTTCCGCCCCCGTACTTCGCTCCGTTTTGGTTGGTCGCGCGATGCGCGGAGCCCGCACCGGAACACGAACTTCGCCAGCTTCCTCGCGGACAACAATCGTCGTCGTCACGACATCGATCTGCACGATGCCGCGCTGCGCGCCCGTCGGATCGTGCGGAACCTGCTCACGCTGCTGCTCGTGGGCGGCGCGGCGTGGGTCGCAGTCGAGAGCGCGAAAGCGTTGTCGGTGTTCTGACCGGCGTTCGCTGCTGCGCTGGACGAAGCTTCCGCGGCTCAGCCGCAGCCTTGCAGTTTAGGGGGCGCCTTGCCATCGGTGATCGCGTTGCCCATGAAATCCGTCTTCTCCCGCCTCCTCACCCTCGCCCTGGTTTCGTTTTTCGTCGCGGGATGCGGCGGAGGCTACAAGCCGACGGGCATGACGGCGACGATCGTGGATTTCCGGCCGACCGAGGCGCGGATGCTGGAGAGCAGCGGCGTGCTCACGCTCCGCTTCACCAATGAAACCATCTCGCCGCTCGGTTTCTCCGGCTCTTCGCACAAGCTCTACCTCAACGGCAGCTACGTCGGCAAAGCGGTCAACAACCAGCCTTTCGGCGTGCCTCCGCTCTCGAGCATCACGCACGACGTGACGGTGAATTTCGAGAACCTCGCGCTCATCCGCCAGCTGGCGGAAATGGGTCAGTCCCAAACCGCCGCCTATCGTTTGGACAGCGTGTTGTTTCAGACCGTCTACGAGGACAAATACGAGCTGAAGACGCAGTCACAAGGCTCGCTGGACCTCCGGAAACTCAGCGCGGCGACGCAGTAAGCTGCATCTTCCGTAAACGGGAAGCGGCCCCCGCCTGCCCCGGCCGTTCGTCGCTATGAAAAACGAACGACCGCGGAGCAAACAGGGACCGCCTTCCAGTGCGGTCAGCGGCTAATCAGGCCGCCAGCCGGAAGACCGAGTGTCGGGAACGCTTGCCCGCCGGTGGGGCGTTCAACGCCGCCGACAAACGCACATCGCGGGCGCGTCGACCGGAATAATCCGCCACGAGCATCGCGGCAAAACCTGTGCAAATGACCAGCGAACCGGACAATTCGAAACTCAGCGGCGCAAAGACAAACGCGATGACCGCGGTCAGAAAGGCGAGAATGGGAAGTGCTTTCATGGATTGTGTTGGCTTGTTCTGAAAACACCGCACCTCGCGAAAAGTTACAGCGTGACGACCAAACTCCAAAGTCCGGCCACAAAAAAGGCCGCCGGTTTGCGGCGGCCCGAAGATTGCACGTTCGGCGAAAGGTCAGGCCCCGCCGCCGGAGACGGCCGTCTCCGGTTTGAAAGTGGCGCGGAAGCTCGCCTTCAGATAATCGCGATTCAGTCGCGCGATGAAGTCGTGCGAGATCAGCTTCGGACACGCGGCGCTGCACTCATATTGATTCGTGCAGCTGCCGAATCCGAGCTCGTCCATCGTATTGACCATCGCCAGCACGCGGCGATCGCGCTCCGCCTGACCCTGCGGCAGGAGTCCGAGATGGGAAACCTTCGCGGCGACGAACAACATCGCGCTGGCGTTCTTGCAGGCTGCGACGCACGCGCCGCACTGGATGCACGCCGCCGCATCCATCGCCAGATCCGCATCGCCCTTCGGAATCGGAATCGAATTCGCATCCGGCGCCGCGCCCGTGCGCACGCTGATGAAGCCTCCCGCCATCTGGATTTTGTCGAATGAGCTGCGATCGACGACCAAGTCCTTCACCAGCGGAAACGCTTTCGCGCGGAACGGCTCGACGACGATGATATCGCCGTCCTTGAAGCTGCGCATGTAGGTCTGGCAGGTCGCGATGCCTTCGCCCGGACCGTGCGGCTTGCCGTTGATCGTGAGCGAGCAGGTGCCGCAGATACCCTCGCGGCAGTCGTGCGCAAACGCGATCGGCTCCTCGCCCTGACGGGTCAGCGTGTCGTTCACCACGTCGAGCATTTCGAGGAACGACATGTTCGGATTCAGGTTCGTCGCCGGATAATCGACGAACTTGCCGGGTGCATTGCGATCCGCCTGCCGCCAGACGCGAACCGTCACGTTGATGGTTTTTTGGGAAGTGGCTGCGACCATGGTCGGAAAGGGTTTGAGCGCTGGGGCGGTTCTCGAAACAGGTTCTTATTTGTAGTTACGCACCGACATCTTCACGAACTCGTAATTGAGCGGCTCGGTGTTGCGCAGCGGCGCCTTGCCGTCGCCCTGAAACTCCCAGGCGGCGACGTGCGAGAACTTCTCGTCGTCGCGTTTGCATTCGCCGTCCGGATACTGGTATTCCTCGCGGAAGTGGCCGCCGCAGCTCTCCTCGCGCGTGAGCGCGTCGAGGCACATCAGTTCGCCCAACTCGAGGAAATCGGCGACGCGGCCCGCCTGCTCGAGCGACTGGTTGAGCGTCGCTTCGGAGCCGGGCACGCGGACATTCGCCCAGAACTCCTCGCGGATCTTCGGGATTTCCTGCAGCGCCTTCTTCAACGACCCGGCCGTGCGCGCCATGCCGCAGCCTTCCCACATCGCGTGACCGAGGCGTTTGTGGAAATGACTGACCGGCTCCTTGCCGTTGATGCCGAGCAGGCGCTTCGTGAGGCCGGTGACGTTCTGCTCCGCCGCCTTGAATTCCGCGGCTTCGGCGGACGGCCGCGAGCCGGGTTTCTGCGTGGCGAGGTAGTCGCCGATCGTATACGGGATCACGAAATACCCGTCCGCGAGGCCCTGCATCAGGGCGGAAGCGCCGAGACGGTTCGCGCCGTGGTCCGAGTAGTTTGCCTCGCCGAGCACGAACAGACCCGGGACGTTCGACATCAGGTTATAGTCCACCCACAAGCCGCCCATCGTGTAGTGCACGGCCGGATAGATCCGCATCGGCACCTGGTAGGCGTTCTCGTTGGTGATCTCGTGGTAGATGTCGAAAAGATTGCCGTAGCGCTCGCGCACGCCGGCCTCGCTCAGGCGCTTGATCGCGTCCGAGAAATCCAGATACACGCCCAGGCCGCTCTCGCCGACGCCGCGGCCCTCGTCGCACACACGTTTCGCAGCGCGCGAGGCGATGTCGCGCGGGGCAAGATTGCCGAAGCTCGGATAAATCCGCTCGAGATAGTAGTCGCGATCCGCCTCCGGAATCGAATTCGGATCCTTGCGACGGTCCTCCGCTTTTTTCGGCACCCAGATGCGGCCGTCGTTGCGCAGCGACTCCGACATCAGCGTGAGCTTCGACTGGTAGTCGCCGGTAACCGGGATGCAGGTCGGGTGAATCTGCGTGAAGCACGGATTCGCGAAACACGCGCCGCGCTTGTAAGCGCGCCAGATCGCGGTCGCGTTGGACTGCCGGGCGTAGGTCGAGAGATTGAAGACGTTGCCGTAGCCGCCCGTCGCAAGCACGACCGCATCGGCCGCGTGGCGCGAGACCTCGCCGGTGATGAGGTTGCGGACGATGATGCCCTTCGCCTGGCCGTCGACCACCACGAGATCGAGCATCTCGCTGTTGGGGAAAAGCTGCACGCCGCCCTCGCCGACGGTGCGCATCAGCGCGGAGTAGGCGCCAAGCAGGAGCTGCTGGCCGGTCTGGCCGCGCGCGTAGAATGTGCGCGACACCTGCGCGCCGCCAAACGAGCGGTTCGCCAGCAGGCCGCCGTATTCGCGGGCAAACGGCACACCCTGCGCGACGCACTGGTCGATGATGTTGACGGACACCTCTGCGAGCCGGTGGACGTTGGCCTCGCGGGAGCGATAGTCGCCGCCCTTGATCGTGTCGTAGAAAAGCCGATACACGCTGTCGCCGTCGTTCTGGTAGTTCTTCGCGGCGTTGATGCCGCCCTGCGCGGCGATCGAGTGGGCGCGGCGCGGGCTGTCGTGATAGACGAAGCACTTCACCTTGTAGCCCAGCTCGGCGAGCGTCGCGGCCGCGGAGGAGCCGGCGAGTCCGGCGCCGACGACGATCACCTCGTATTTCCGCTTGTTGGCGGGATTGACGAGCTTGATCTCGGCCTTGTGCTTGCGCCACTTGTCGGCGAGCGGACCGGACGGGATGCGAGAATCGAGTGTAGCCATGGGGCGGAAGGTTTAGCGGTGAGCGGCGGCGGCGGGGTGCGACGCGGTGAGCGGAAGCTTGCCGAGCAGCGCGGCGCCGGGGATCGCGAGATTGCCGAGGAAGTATGCGAGCGCGAAGAGCACGCAGAGCTTGCGGAGAGCGCCCGACCAGCGGCCGCTGCGCAGGCCGAGCGTTTGGAACATGCTGTCCGTGCCATGCAGGAGGTGCGCGCTCAGCAGACCGACGGCCAGAATGTAGAACAGCGAGACGATGACGTTCTGAAAACCGAGCACCACCATCGCATAGACGTTGTGCACGTGCGCGCCGGCGGCCACGACCGGGAAGCCCGCGATGTGATACTCGCTCTGCATCGTGTATTCGGGCAGCGCCGTCTTGAACGTGCTCGCCCCGGCGACGCCGAGCGTGAAATGCGCGAGATGATACACGATGAACGCCAGGACCACGTAGCCGGTCCACCGCATCGTGCGCGACGTAAGCGTGGCGCGGATCGTGTGTTTCACGCTGTAGGGCACGTTGCGCGCCGCGTGATTCTCGAGCGTCAGCACCGTGGCCGCCCAGATATGGACGCCCACCGCAATCAGCAGGCCGATGCGCGCAACCCACAGCAAGGGTCCGAGCGACTGCAGAAAATGGGCGTAGCCGTTGAGCTTATCGGGGCCGGAAAACACCTGCAGGTTGCCGACCAGATGCCCGATCACGAACCCGATCAGGATCAAGCCCGTGAGCGCCATGAGGATTTTACGACCGATGGTGGAACGGATGAAGTTCATCGCGAAAGTCGGGGTTGGGGAAAGCGAGCGACGTGTGGGTGGCTAACTTCAGCAGCCGGCGCCCGCTTGTAAAGGAGCAGGCTGTTGCGAGGGAGCTTATTAGGCTCACTAACCTGCGGGAGAAGCGGGCGGACGCGCGATGATCGTGCCGCCGCAAAATCCTATCAGCCCAACGCGGGCCGCTACTTCGCCAACGGCTTCAGCAACGCGAATTTCCCGCTGGCCGCCGGTGCGAGCACGCGGCGCCGAAATGCACTCACGCGCACGCCTTCGCCCAGCAGATTCGCGATCGCCTGCTCCGTGCCCGCCGGCGCCACGTCATCGGCCACGTAGTGGAAATCCCACCGCGCGTCCGAGGTCTGCACGAGCGAGTAGTGCCAGCACGCGAATGCTTTCGGCAGCGCCGCGTCGATGTCGGTCGGCGACACGAGCGAACCATCCGGGCGGAAATACAAATTGCTCTCGCGCCCCAGCAGACGAAACCCGGTCGGGAATTTCTGCACGATGTCGCCCGTGTGATAACGCAGCAGCGGCATCGCCTCGCGGTCGCGCGTCGTCACATAGATCTGATACACGTCGGGCAGATTCGCGCGCCACGGCACAAGTTCGATGAACGCATTCGCGTCGATCACGCGCGAGTTGTCCTTGAACGCCTCGCCGACGAACAGATAGCCCGCTTCGGTCGAGCCATAGAGATCGACCTGCGGCGCGGGAAACACTTCCGCGATCCGCGCGCCGTGCAGCGCGCTGGCTTTGCCGTAAGTCAGGATGACCGCGCGGATGCTCGGCACCTTGACACCGCGCTTTTTCGCCGCGCGCGCCAGCAGCGAAAGATACACCGGCTCGCCCTCGAGCACTTCGGGTTTCGTCGCCTGCAGCTCGAAAACGATGCGATCCCACTCCGCCTCAGGAAACGCGAACGGATCGCTCGAAAGATTCAGATAAACCGTGCCGTCGAAATAGCGGTGCGGAAACGGATGGTCCTCGTAGGGACAAAGATTGCTCGAACAGCCTACCGGCGCGAGGACGCACTTCCGATACGGGCGGCCGACAAACTCGCGCAGGATCGGCGACGCGAGATATGCGCGCTCCGTCTGCGCATTCCACCAGCCGTCCTCCATGATCACGGTCATCGGCGACTGCGTGGTGCCGCCCGTGCTTTCGTATTCGAACTGCTTCGTCTGCAGCCCGCGCTCGATCACGCGATAATCCTCGAAAAACGCCTGATGCCCGCGTTCGACGATCTCCTTTTTCGACAGCGCCGGAATCTCGCGATAACACGACCACTGCAGCGGCTCCGCGTGCAGCGGAAAGCGTTGCGAGTAGAGCGGGCTGCGCTCGTAGATCCGGCGAATCTCGTGCTCCAGCGGGGCCGGCAGATACTCGCCGGACGCTGAACCCAGGGACTCGGCGGCATTGGCAAACGTGGGAGGCGTCATGAAACGTGTGAGCGGCTCATTAAGCGCGCGCCGCCCGTGAAGTCAAACGACCGGCGCCCGCGTCAGCGTCATGTCGACGACGCTTTCAACTGTCGCCACACCGGCTCGAACAACAGCAGCGCGTTCAACACGAGGCCATGCGTGATTCCTCCCGTGTGGGCGAGCGCCAGCACTTCCTCCACGGGCATCGCGAGCACCTGGATTTCCTCGTCGGCGTCCCACGCGAGCGGCGCGGTTTGCTCCGCACGTTCCACCAAAACGAAATGGCAGCGATTACTCTGCATCGCGGGATTCGGATGCACGCTGCCCAACAGCCGTGCCGGCGCGCCCACATAACCTGTCTCTTCACGCAGCTCGCGCACGCCCGCGATCAACGGCTCCTCGCCCGCCTCCATCACGCCGCCGGGGATCTCGAGCGAGAATTCATTCGTGCCATAACGAAACTGCCGCACGAGCACGAGGCGGTGGTCGGGCGTGAGCGCGATCACGTTCACCCAGTCAGGCGGATCGATGACGATGAAATCCCGCTCCGTGCCGCGCACCGGATGACGATACTTCGTGGTGCGCACATCGAAGATGCGCGTGCGGGTGACGGAGGTGTGACCGAGCGGTTCCCAGCGCGACGGTTCGGAATGCGAGGACGAATTCATGCGGCGAGATCCTGCGGATCAGACGCAGGCGTCCGCAGAACGCGAATCGAATTCGCGCAAAGGCACGCCAGCGCGCACGCTTAAAAACAAAAACCTCCCGGCGAAATACCGGGAGGTCGGAGAACGCCAAAGCGTTCGCGAAATTATTTCTTCGGCAGCTTGATCTTCTGACCCGCGTGAAGGGCGTTCCAATTCACGCCGGGATTCACCGCGAGCAGATCCGCGAGCGAGATGCCTTGCGCGCGCGCGATCTTAGAACCGGTGTCGCCGCTTTTGACGACGTATTCGTCCGGGCCCGCGACCGCCGGCTCTTTCGAACCGCCCTTGCTCGCGGCGACGGCCGGCTGCTTCTTCTGCGCGTCCTCGAGCTTCGTGAGCGAGGCGTGAATATTGCCCAGATCGGCGGCGACGGTGTTGAACGCGTCCTGCGTCGTGCGCGACAGCGAATTTACATCGCGCGCGGATTTGTCGACGGACGCCTGGATCCCTCCGACCTGCGACTCGAGACTGTCGATCTTGCCCACCTTTTCCTCGTGAGTCGCGACCGCCTTTTGCAGGCTCGAGGCCTTGATCGCGGCATAGCCGCCGACCAAAAGGGAAAGCACGCCGACCACGACACCCGCCACGGGCAGCATGCTATTGTTTTCACGCGAAATGGTATCCATAGAAAAAAGGTGAGTGGCGCAGGACTAGCCGAACGACGGGTTGACGCAAGATTAGATTATTAACAACACCCCGCCGTTCGCCTATGAAAACGGCTGCAACTTGCGTCGCGACAAGCGGCCCCGACATCGGCGGTCCGCCGGCCGACCGACGCCGCCTCGGCGAGGCCGGTCCCGACCGCATCAGCCGCCGATCGTCTCGCCGCCCATCACCGGCAGCACGATGCCGGTGATATAGGACGAGTCCGCATCGGACGCGAGAAACACATAGGCCGGAGCCAGCTCTTCCGGTTGCGCCGGACGGCCGATCGGTGCCTGCGTGCCGAACTTCGACACCTTTTCCGGCGAGGTGCCCGCGTCCGAAGGATTGAGCGGCGTCCACACCGGCCCCGGCGCTATCGCATTCACCCGAATGCCGCGCTCCAGCAAATCCACCGCAAGCGTTTTGGTGAGGGCATTGATCGCGCCCTTGGTCGACGAATAGTCCGGCAGGCTGCCGGAGCCGAGCAGGCCGGTTTCGGAGCTCGTCACGATGATCGCTGCGCCGGCCTTGAGGTGCGGCAACGCCGCGCGGACGAGCCGGAAATACGCGTAGACATTGGTCTTGAACGTCCGGTCGAACTCCTCGTCGTCGACGTATTCGGGCTTCGCCTTGCGCGCTTGATGCGCGGCGTTGGACACCAGGATATCGAGCCGACCGAATTCGTTGACCGTCTTTTCCACCACCTCGCGGCAGGCGGCGAGCTCGCTCAAGTCGGCCGGAAGGAGGAGGCATTTGCGGCCCACGGATTCGACCGCGCGACGCGTTTCCTCCGCGTCGGATTGTTCGACGGGGAGATAGCTGATCGCCACATCCGCGCCCTCGCGCGCGTAGAGGTAGGCGACAGCGCGACCGATGCCGGAATCGCCGCCGGTGATCAGCGCCACCTTGCCCTCGAGTTTGCCAGCCGGCCGGTAGTTCGGCGCCCGCCAGCGCGGTTGCGGGTCGAGCTCGCTCTCCAGGCCGGGAGCGTCCTGGTGCTGCGGCGGAAACGGCGGCTTGGGTTCGTTTTTGATTTGGGGCTGGTCCGAAGGACGCTCGCTGGAAACCGGGGAGGAGGATGTCTTTCGCATGGCTGCTCGAGGATGAAAACGGGTGAGACCGCCGACGCGTCGACGCCGACTGCTGAGTCACTCCTCATCGTCGCGACCGAAACAGGCCGGTTCCGCGCCCAACCGGGCCAAGCACCCCAAACGCCCCAGAGGAAAACTCCCGCATTTCCCCTCTGTAGAATGGTCGGGGCGGAGAGATTCGAACTCTCGACCTCCTGCTCCCAAAGCAGGCGCTCTACCAGGCTAAGCTACACCCCGAAACGTGAGGCGAGATGGGACCTTCAAACTGTTCCTGTCAATCGCCGGCGGCACTTCGAGGCCCCACCGCTGCCGGGCGAAATGAGTAACGCCACATATATACAAATAGCTTGAAGACATTATTGCCTATGATTTACAGATCGGTCGCTTTCTTTCTTCCCCCGAAAATATGAACTCCCCACGCGCCGTGCTGCGTTGGCCATTCCCGCCCAGGCCATTTGGTCTGGCTGCCGTCCTGATAACTGCCGTTTTCGTCGTTACACCTCAGGTTTCCGACGCGCAGACCACAATCACGCTGCACTACCAACAGTCATTCGACTCTCTCGGCTCCGGTTTACCCTCGGGCTGGGACGTTTGGACGGACTCGACTGCCAGCAATGGAGCAGCCGCCGCCTTCAGCAGGACGCTATCCGCCAACAACGCGGCGTTCTCCCCCGACACCGCGTTTCGGAATGTGCCGGGAGCCTCACAAGTTTGGTCGGCCGCGCGTTCCACGGGCGAGGATCGCGCGCTCGGCTGGCGGGCTGGGAGCGCTGTCACTCGAGACGGCTCCATCACCTTCACGCTTTCCAACAGCGAAGGTTACATGTTTTCCGATCTGCACTTCGACATCTTCACCGTCAACAGCAGTGGCACAACTGCGCCTCTCGAGCTGTTCTATCGCATTGGCGAAGACAATCCGTTCACCGCGTTTTCGCCGGCACTCACGTATACATCGAATACCGCGCAGAATCCGCTTATCGTCACGACGCTGTCGCTCTCCGCCGAACAGCTGGCGCTGCTCAACGATCGGTCCGAACGTATCACGTTCAGCTTTCGCAATACCTACGGCTCTGGAGCGAGGGAGTTCAACAGCATCGCCATCGACAATTTCTCCTACACCACCAGCGCCATTCCCGAGCCGTCCACCTATGCGATTGCTTGCGGCGGACTCGTATTGATCTGCGCCGCCGTGCGTCGGATACGAATCCGACGTCACTAGGCGGCGCCCGGACCGCCGCGCCTTAACGCCCCGGCAGCTTGATCGCCGGCGATTGGTCGGCGTTCGCGTCGGCCGCGGGGGCCGGGGCCTCCGCCGACGGCACGCTCGCCCGCAGCTGCATCGCGCGCTGCGTCCACGGACTCGCCGGATCCAGCTGCATCACCTGATCCGAATAGGTTTTCACGTCCGCCGCGTTGTGTCGCTCGGCCGCAAGGCTCGTCAAATGGTAGGCCGCCTCAAGGCGATACGCCTTCGGCTCCTTCTCGTCCGCGGCGAGCGCCTTCAAAGCCGCTTCGCCTTCGCTTTCGCGGCCGCCCTGCAGTTTCGCCATCGCCGCGCCCAAACGCGCGCGCGACGCCAGCGGACCGTTTTTCAAAACGCCCGATGCCTGCTCGTAAGCCGTGACCGCCTCGCCGTATCGGCCGACCGCATACGCCTCATCCGCCAATTGGAGCTGCGCCACGCCCGCGAGGGTGTGCTGGGGATGCTCGCCAATGAAGGTCCGCAACTGTGCCGGCGTCGTCGCCGCGGCGTAAGCCTGCTCCACGCCTTTTTCCCGCTGCGCCGCCAGATAGTCCCAGCCTTCCTTCGCCACGATCGCCAGCAGGATCACAACCAGCACGCCGTAAACCGCTTTGTTGTTTTTTTCCCAGAAAATCCGCACGCGATCCTCAAAGCTCGGCGCAACGTAGTTCTCGTCGACCGGGACGAGATTGCGATCGTCGCCGGCGGGCTTGGGAGAGGAGGGCGTGGACGGGGTCGACATGACGGGAGAAACGATTGGTAAACCGCCGACCGAAACAGATCGGGCCCGACGCGTAAAGGCGGGAGTTGCGACGTCCCGCAAAGCGCCACGCTCAGGGCAACAACAGCACCTTGCCGGTGGTGCGCCGGCCCTCCAGCGCGCGATGCGCCTCCGCCGCTTGAGCGAGCGGGAAGCTCGCCCCGATCCGCACGCGCAACGATCCGTCAGCCAACGCCTCGAACAAGGCATTCGCCCGCGTCAGCAGTTCGTCCCGCGTCTGCAAATAATGCCCCAGCGTCGGCCGCGTCAGGAACAGCGAGCCTTTCTCCGACAGCACCAGCGGCGAAAACGGCGGCACCGCACCGCTCGCATTGCCAAACGACGCCAGCAAGCCGCGCGGCCGCAGGCTGTTCAAGCTGCCCTCGAAAGTGTCGCGCCCCACACCGTCATAAACCACGTCCACGCCCCGGCCGTCGGTGAACCGCCGCGCCGCCGCCGCAAAGTCCTCGCGCGTGTAAACGACGACTTCATCCGCGCCCGCCTCGCGCGCTAGCGTCGCCTTCTCGTCCGAACCGACCGTCGCGAGCACCCGCGCACCCGCACGTTTCGCCAGTTGCACCAGCAGCAGCCCCACCCCGCCCGCCGCCGCATGCACCAGCGCCGTGTCGCCGCGCTGCAGCGGAAACGTGCCCGCCGTCAGATACTGCGCCGTCAAACCCTGCAGCAGCAGCGCCGCCGCCGTTTCCGTCGAGACGCTCTCCGGCAAACGCACCAGCTTCGCCGCCGGCACGATCGCTTGCTCCGCGTAGGCACCGTTCACATTGACGCTGCCGACCCGGTCGCCAATCGCGACGTCCGTCACCCCGGGGCCGAGCGCGATCACCGTGCCCGCCGCTTCCTGCCCGAGCACATGCGGCAGCGGCACCCGGTAGAGACCGCTGCGTTTATACGTATCGATAAAATTGAGACCGATCGCCTCGACCTTGATCCGGACCTCGGCGGGCCCGGGGGGCGCAACTTCGACCTCTTCGAACCGCAACACCTCCGGACCGCCAATTTGATGAACGCGAACCGCTTTCATCCGCCGACCATGATGCGGGTTCGGAACGTCGTCAAACGACCGCCTGCGGCTGCCTCAATCGAATACGACGGTCTTGTTGCCGTAGGCCAGCACGCGGGCATCGAGATGCCACCGCACCGCTTGCGCGAGCACGCGTTTCTCGAGATCGCGACCGAGCCGGACCAGATCGTCCACGCCCTGCCGGTGCGTCACCCGCGTCACGTCCTGATGAATGATCGGACCTTCGTCCAGATCGCGGGTCGCGTAATGCGCCGTCGCGCCGATCAACTTCACCCCGCGCGCGTGCGCCTGATGATACGGCCGCCCGCCGGCAAACGCCGGCAGAAACGAGTGGTGAATGTTGATCACCGGCTTCGTGAACGCCTCGAGAAACTCCGCCGACAGCACCTGCATGTAGCGCGCCAGCACCACGAGGTCCGCGTTCAACTCGCCCAGCAGCGCCAGTTGCCGCGCCTCGGCTTCGGCCTTGGTCGCACTCGTCAGCGGCACGTGATGAAACGGCAGGCCATAGCCGCGCGCCGCGTCGCTGAGATCCGCGTGATTGGAAATCACCGCCACGAGTTCGCCCGCAAATTCGCCCGCACGCCAGCGCAACGCCAGGTCATGGAAGCAGTGGTCCGCCTTCGAGACGAACACGACGACGCGCGGCCGTTGCAGCGAGGACGACATCCGCGCCTGCATGCCGAGCGAGGCCGCGAACGCGCGAAACTCCGCCATTTCCATCTTCAGACAGGAAGCGCCCGCGGCATCCGTCGCTGCCGGCACCCACTCGATTCGCTGGAAAAACACGCCGGCCTCCATGTCGCGGTGCTGGTCGGCGTGCAGGATGTTGCCGCCGCGCTCGAAGATCCAGCCGGCCGTGCGCGCCACGAGGCCCGGCTGGTCCGGGCCGTGCAAGAGAGCGACAACGGTTTCGGGCGTGGCCATGCGAGCGGACGCGGCTTACAACACGTTCACGTTGCCGCGATACTGCTGGATCGGCTTCACGCCGAGCGGCTTCCCCTTCAGCGCCTCGATGCCCATCACCGCCGCCTGCGCGCCGGTAATGGTGGTCATGATACACACGTTGTGCGCGTAGGCCGCGGCGCGGATGGCATTCTCGTCGCGGCGCGGGATCATGCCGCTGGGCGTGTTGATCACCATCTGGATCTGGCCGTTCTTGATCATGTCGACCGCCGTCGGACGACCTTCGTTGATCTTCGAGAGGCGCTTCACGTTGAGGCCGCTGTCGGTCAGCATCTGCGCGGTGCCGCTCGTCGAATACAGCGAGAAGCCGAGCGCTTCGAGCCGGCGCGCAATGTCGACCGCGCGCTGCTTGTCGGCGTCTTTCACGGACAGGAACACGTTGCCCTTGGTCGGCAGGCCCGGCTTGGCCGCGGCCTGCGCCTTGGCGAACGCGATGCCGAGATCGGCGTCGACGCCCATGACCTCGCCGGTCGAGCGCATTTCGGGTCCGAGCGCGATTGTCGCGCCGGGGAAACGCACAAACGGAAACACTGCTTCCTTCACGCACCAGTGCTTCGGCGTCTGTTCGCGGGTGAAACCGAGATCCTTCAGCTTCGCGCCGGTCATCACCTTCGCGGCGAGCTTCGCCAGCGGCACGCCGATCGCCTTCGCGACGAACGGCACGGTGCGCGACGCACGGGGGTTCACCTCGAGGACGTAGAGCTGGTTGTCCTTGATCGCGAACTGCACGTTCATCAGGCCGATGACCTTCAACTCGCGCGCGAGCGCGTAGGTGGCGCGGCGGACGACGTCGAGCATCGGCTGGCCGAGCGTGTGCGGCGGCATGACCATGGCGGCGTCGCCGGAGTGCACGCCCGCGAATTCGATGTGCTCGAGCATGCCGCCGATGACCGTCGTCTCACCGTCGCTGATACAATCGACGTCGAGCTCGATCGCGTCCTCGAGGAACTTGTCGATCAGCACCGGCTTGTCGGGCATGACGTCGAACGCCTGCCGGACCACGCCGCGGAACTCCTCCTCGCTGTAAACGATGAACATGCCGCGGCCGCCGAGCACGAACGAGGGCCGGAGCAGGACCGGGAAACCGATCTCCTTCGCCGAGTTCAGCGCATCGGTCTCGTTCATCGCCGTGCGGTGCGCCGGCGACTTGAGTTCCAGCGTGTCGAGAATCGCGGAGAATAGCTTCCGGTCCTCCGCGGCATCGATGCTTTCCGGCGAGGTGCCGATGATGTTGACGCCGTTTTTCTTCAGCGCACTGGCGAGGTTGAGCGGCGTCTGGCCGCCGAACTGCACGATCGCGCCTTCGCATTTCTCCTGCTGGTAGATTTCCAGCACGTCCTCGAGCGTCAGCGGTTCAAAATAGAGACGGTCGCTGGTGTCGTAGTCCGTCGAAACCGTTTCCGGATTCGAGTTCACCATCACGGTTTCATAACCGATTTCGCGCAGCGCGAAGCTGGCGTGCACGCAGCAATAGTCGAACTCGATGCCCTGGCCGATGCGGTTGGGACCGCCGCCGAGGATCATGATTTTCTTCTTCTTCGACGCCAGCACCTCGTTCTCGTCGCCGTAGCTGGAATAGTAATACGGCGTGAACGCCTCGAACTCGGCCGCGCAGGTGTCGACGAGACGATAGGTCGTGCCGACGCCGCGCTTCTTCCGCTCCTTGCGCATCGTCGCGAGATCCGTTTTCAGCACATGGGCGAGCTGCACGTCGGAAAACCCGAATTGCTTCGCGCGTCGCAGCAGCGGCGTCGGCAGCGTCGCGAGCGTTTCCTTCGCGAGCGCCTGCTCCATGTCGAAGATCTCGCGCAACTGGTGCAGGAACCACGGATCGATCTTGGTGAGTTCGAAAATCCGCTCGATCGAATAGCCGGCGCGAAACGCGTGACGGATGTAGAAGATGCGCTCCGCATTCGGCGTGCCGAGCTTCGCGTTGATCTCCTTCTCCTCGAGCACGTCGTCGCCGCCGTGCTTGCCGCCGCCGCCGAAACCGCGCGCGCCGATTTCGAGGGAACGCAGGCACTTCTGCATCGATTCCTTGAAGGTCCGGCCGATCGCCATCGCTTCGCCGACCGATTTCATCGCCGACGTGAGCGACGAGTCCGCGTCCGGGAATTTTTCAAACGTGAACCGCGGGATCTTCGTCACCACGTAATCGATCGTGGGCTCGAAGCTCGCCGGCGTGAGCCGCGTGATGTCGTTGCGCAGCTCGTCGAGCGTGTAGCCGACGGCGAGTTTCGCGGCGATCTTCGCGATCGGAAAACCGGTCGCCTTCGACGCGAGCGCGGACGAGCGCGACACGCGCGGGTTCATCTCGATCACGACCATGCGGCCGGTCACGGGATCGACCGAAAACTGGATGTTCGAACCGCCGGTCTCGACGCCGATCTCGCGGATGACCGCGAAGGACGCGTCGCGCATGACCTGGTATTCCTTGTCGGACAACGTCATCGCCGGCGCGACCGTGATCGAGTCGCCGGTGTGCACGCCCATCGGATCAAAGTTCTCGATCGAGCAGATCACGACGCACTGGTCCTTGTGATCGCGCATCACCTCCATCTCGTATTCCTTCCAGCCGAGCAGACACTCTTCGACGAGCACCTCGTGCACCGGCGACAGATCGAGACCGTTGGCGCAAATCCGATCGAATTCCTCCTTGTTGTAAGCGATGCCACCGCCGCTGCCGCCGAGCGTGAAGGAGGGACGGATGATGAGCGGAAACATCGCCAGCTCCTCGGCCGCCTGGCGCGCTTCTTCCATCGTGCGCACGGTGCGCGACCGCGCGACATCCAGGCCGATCTTCAGCATGGCCTGCTTGAACAATTCGCGATCCTCGCCCTTCGCAATCGCGGCGGGCTTGGCGCCGATCATCTCGACGCCGTATTTCTCCAAAATCCCCGCCTTGTTGAGCTCCATCGCGAGGTTCAGCGCCGTCTGCCCGCCGAGCGTCGGCAGGAGCGCGGATGGACGTTCGGCCGCGATGATCTTTTCTAGGATCTCGACGTTAAGCGGCTCGATGTAAGTCACATCCGCGAACTCGAGATCGGTCATGATCGTGGCCGGATTCGAGTTCACGAGGATCACACGGTAACCCTCCTCCCGCAGCGCCTTGCACGCTTGCGTGCCGGAGTAGTCAAACTCGCAAGCCTGCCCGATGACGATGGGGCCGGCGCCGATGATCAGGATGGACTTCAGGTCGGAGCGTTTGGGCATGTGCGTAGATTTTGCCGAGAGTTGAGCGCGCAGCACCGCGCGGCAAGTGGGAAACGCGCCGCCGCGTTCGCGAACCCTCGCCGCCGAACGAAAACCGCTCGCGGCTCAACCCGACGTCAGCCCAACACCGCGCCTTCGACGCCCAGCACTTTCGCGGCCGCCGCCTTGTCGCCGCGACACGCGTGCAGGACCATTTCGCGATACTGTTTTTCCTGACCGGCCAGGTATTCGGCGAGCGACGGCCAGTTTTTCAGCTCACGCAACCGCAACGGCAGCTGCTGCGAGGTGACGATCCGCGTCTCGGTCGTCGCCGCGATCTTGGAAACGAGTTGAAACAGCTCCGTCAGGTTGCCCGGCCAGTGATAAGCCGTCATCACCGCGAGAGCATCGTCCGTGAACTCGATCAGATTCGCGTCGAAATGCGGACTCGTAGCCTTCCCCAGAAAGCTCTTCACGAGCAGCGGGATGTCCTCCGTGCGATCGCGCAGCGCCGGCATCTGCACGGGCAGCGAAGCGACGCGATAAAACAGCTCGTCGTGAAACTTGCCCTCGTCCGTCAGCAGCTCGAGATCCTCGGTCGTCGTGCACACGAGCCGGAAGCCGTGCGCGGTGTTGCGGAGCACGCTCACGAGGTCCTTCTGGATCGGCGGCGTGAGACACTGCAAATGCTGGAGAAACAGCGTGCCGCCCTTCGCCTGGCGGACCCACGCGCCGCCTTCGCCATTTTCGCCAATCAAGCCGTCGCGGAAACTCGCCTCGGAGCTCAGGGAGCAGTCGATGCGCACCATTTGCGCCTCCGGCGCACCGGTCGCGGCGTGCAAGATCTCCGCGACCGCAACCTTGCCGGTGCCGTTCTCGCCCATCAGGAGCACCGGCGTGCGCACGGCGGCGAGCTTGCGCACCTGCTGCACGAGTTTGCGCACGGGAGCGCTTTGCCCGATCAGGCGGCTCTCGATATCGCCGGCGTTCACGCCGGGCGCCAGGTTCACGGCCGCGCGTTCGCTCTGGAATTGCTTGAACTCGATCCCGCGCCGCAGCGTCGCGATCAATTCGTCCACGCGAAACGGCTTCTGGAGGTAATCGAACGCGCCGAATTTCAACGCCTGCACCGCGCTTTCCGTGCTGGCGTAGGCGGTCATGATGATGACGATCGCTGTCGGCTCGTAGAGCTTCAGCTGCTTCAGCAACGTGATGCCGTCCATCGGCTTCATGTCGATGTCGGCCAGGACCAGATCGAACTTCTCGGCCTTGTAACGCGCGAGCGCCTTTTCCCCGTCCGTGGCGAACGCCGTGCTGAAGCCGGTCGGTTGAATGACCGCCTCGAGCATCTCGTGGATCGAGAGCAGATCGTCGACGATGAGGACGGAAGGCATGAAGAAGAAACAGCGTTCCGGGCCCAATAAGGGAAGTCAACCGGCGGCGAGCAATCCGTTACTGCAATCCACCCGCCACCGCGCCGAGTTGGAAAATCGGCAGGAACATCGCCATCACGATGCCACCTACGACCACACCCAAAAACACGATCAGCATCGGCTCGATGAGCGAGGTCAGCGCCGCCACGGTCGCTTCGCACTCCACGTCGTAGAAATCGGAGATCTTCGTCATCATGCCGTCGACGTTGCCCGTCGATTCGCCCGCCTTCACCATGTGTTTCATCATCGGCGGGAAAAACGGATTCACCGCCAGCACTTCCGAGACTTGCCCACCCTGGCTTACGTGACGGGAAATCTCCACGCAGGCGTCTTCGATCTGCACCTTGCCGCTCGCCGCCGAGACGATCTCAAGCGTCCGCAGGATCGGCACGCCCGAGCGAATCAAGGTCGCATAGGTGCGGCAGAAGCGCGACAACGCGATCTTGTGCACGAGGTTGCCGAAAATGGGGGCCCGCACGAGGAACCGATCCTTCTGCCGCCGGCCGGCCGGGGTCTTGGTGTATTTGCCGAGCACGTAAAACGCCGCATACGCCCCAATGCCGATCGCCCACCAATAGGCTTTCATGAAGTCCGACAGATCGATCAGGAACTGCGTCGGCGCGGGCAGCTTGGCGCCGAAGTCCGCGAACATCGCCGCAAAAACCGGAATCACGAAAATCAGCAGGACGTTCACCAACGCGATCGCCAGGCCGATGACCGCGATCGGATACGTCATCGCCGACTTCACCTTCTTCGTCAGCTTGACCGTCGACTCGAAATAACTCGCGACTTTTCCCAGGATCTCCGCCAGCCCGCCGCTCGCCTCGCCGGCCTCGACCATCGAGATGAACAGATTCGGGAACGACTTCGGGAATTTCTTCACCGCTGACGAAAACGAATTGCCCGAAGAGATGTCCGCGCGCACGTCACGGATCACGATGCGGAAAATCGGGTCCTCCGTCTGATCCTGTAGTGCCTCCAGGCATTGCACCAGCGGCAGGCCGGCCGTCAGCAACGACGCCAGCTGCTGCGTGAAGATCGCCAGCTCGCCCAGCGGCAGCTTGTAGGTCTTGGCTTTTTTCTCGAGCGCCTTCTGCTTCGCCAGCGCCTGCGCGGCACGCACGTTGGTGGTTTTCTTGGCGGTATCCGCCCGGGTCACCGCCCCCGGACCAGACGATGCCGACGAGAGTAAAGCCATGCTGGTGACGCAAACCGACGTCGGACAGTGCAGCAACTTCAATTACGTTCACAATCGGTAAAAACACCGATGCGCGCCACCGCCGAACACAGGCTTGACCGCGCTCCGCTCCGGCCAACACTTCCGCTTCTTCGCGCGGGTGTAGTTTAGTGGCAAAACTCCTCTCTTCCAAAGAGGTATCGTCGGTTCGATTCCGTCCACCCGCTCCATCGTCGCGCCGCGGCATGAATCTCATCCTTTTCGAGCCGGCGGAAATCGCGCTCCCGCTGCCGCGCACCGATCGCCGCGCGATTCACCTGCTCGACGTGCTGCATCGCCAACCCGGCGACACCTTCGACGCCGGCCTGATCGACGGGCCCCGCGGTAAAGGCACACTCGTCCGCATCGACGCCGACGTCCTCGAACTCGCATTTGCCTGGACCTCGCAACCCGCCGCGCCGGAGCCGATCGTCGTGATCGTCGGACTCCCACGGCCGCAAACGGCCCGCGACATCCTGCGCGACGCGACGACCCTCGGCGTCGGCGAGCTGCATTTTGTCCGCACCGCACGCTCCGATCCCAACTACGCCACGAGCCGGCTCTGGACCACCGACGAATGGCGGCGGCACGTGGTCGCCGGCGCCGAACAAGCCTTCGACACCCGGCTGCCGGCGGTCACACACGATCGCACGCTCGCCGCCGCGCTTGCAGAAATCGCCGCCGGCACACACGGGCTCGCGCTCGACAATTACGAAGCCTCACAACCGCTCGGCCGGCTGCGCGCGCTCGCGGCCCCCATTTGCGTCGCGCTCGGTCCGGAGCGCGGCTGGGCCGACGCCGATCGCGAGCTGCTCCGGCAACACGCGTTCGAGTTCGTTCACCTCGGCTCGCGGGTCCTCCGCGCGGAAACCGCGCTTGTCGCCACCCTCACGCTCGTCCGGGCGCAACTCGGGCTGCTCTGAATCGCAGCGGGCGCCGGTCGCTCAACCTTTCACGAAAAAACTCACCGTCGGCTGACGCGCGCCTTTGCCGAGCCGCTTCAAACACGTCCAGCCGGCCGGCTTCAGCTCAATTTCGCCCGGCGCTTCGAACACCACCACCGCGTCCGGTTTTTCCGCCACTACGTCTGCGAGTCGGGCGAACAACGGCGCCGCGATCTCCGCAATGATTTCGTAAGGCGGATCGACGAATACTAGGTCCGGCACCGGTCCCTCGCCGAGCGGCACCGCGAGCGCGTCCATTTGCAGCACGGCGAGGTTGCCGGCGTCCCGTCGCAGGCTTTTGCACACCGCCGCGATATTCTGCCGAACGCACACGGCCGCCTTCGCGTTTTTCTCCACGAATACGCCGCTCGTAGCGCCGCGGCTCACCGCCTCGAGTCCATACGCGCCGCTGCCGGCAAACAGATCCAGAAAATGCGCGCCGACCACCCGCGCACCGAGACTCGAAAACACCGCCTGGCGCATGCCGTCCGTGGCAGGCCGCACCGCGTCGCCTTTCGGCGCGAGCAGCGGGATTCCGCGCGCGCCGCCGCCGCTTATGCGCACGATGACGTCCCCCGCGTGAGTTGCGCCACCGCTGTTTCCGCCTTCATAACCATGCGCCGCGCATGTCACTGCCGATCTCCGATCACTTCAACGGGAAAACTTTCTTCAACCCGCGCCACGAGAATCGCACCTGGCGCGACGTCCTGCGCTGGCGCCGGACCAGCCGGCCGACCCCGTGGCCGATGTTCGTGCCGTTGACCGCCACGCCGGGGCCGCATGCACCGAAGCACGACGAATGGGTCGTCACCTGGATCGGACACGCGACCTTTCTCGTGCAAACGCGCGAAGGAAATTTTCTCACCGACCCGCAATTCTCGGAACGCTGCGGCCCGTTCGGCCGACTGGGACCGCGCCGCGTGCAGCCGCCAGCGCTCGCGATCGCCGATCTGCCGCGAATCGATTTCATCCTGTTGACGCATGATCACTACGATCACTGCGACCTTCACTCGCTGCGTCAGCTCGCCCGGCGTTTCGCGCCCCAAGTGATCGCGCCGTTGGCCTACCGGCGCTTGCTCGCGCGCGCCAATCTGCACCACGTGGTCGAGCTCGACTGGTGGCAAACGCACACGCCGGCACCTGGACTCGAGATCGCGCTCACGCCCGCCCGCCACTGGAGCAACCGGCTCTCCGGCACGCGCAACGCCCGCCTGTGGGGCGGCTTTTTTGTCCGGCATTCGGACCGCGCCTGGTGGTTCGCCGGCGACACCGGTTACGATCCGCAGCTGTTTCACGACATCCGCCAGCGACTGGGCGCGCCCGCGCTCGCGATGATTCCGATCGGCGCCTATGAGCCGCGCTGGTTCATGGCCGCGCAACACTGCAATCCGGCCGAGGCGGTGCAGATTCATCGCGACGTCGCCGCGAGCACCAGTTTCGCGATGCACTGGGGATCATGGCAACTGACCGACGAAGGCCGCGACGAACCCGTGCGGGCGCTGACGGAAGCGTGTGACGCAGCGGGTGTTTCCGCCGATCGATTCCGCGTGCTTCAGCCCGGCGAAACGACAGTCGTTTGAACGGCATGGTGCGCCCGGGCGCATCGGTGAACTCGACGGAACCCGCCGCACGCGCGCCGGTTCAACATAGCATTTGCGCATGCCTCGAAAACTCATACGTATGGCCGCTTAGCATCGCCGCGCGGGCGGTTGCCGACTCCTCCTCCCGCCTGATGGGCGTCGTTGTGCCTGGATGCTAGACTACACTATGCACCCTCTCCGCTTCCTCGCTGTCCTCGCCGGCTTCGCCGCGGCGGTGCCGGCGCGCGTCTGCGCCGAGGAGAACGTCTGGCCCGTGCGCGTCGCGCAGACCGACGATGCCGGCCGCGTGGTTTCCTGGCAGGCCGCGGGACCGCTGATTTTCCAGCAGCCGGCGGAACGCGGCGGCACGGTGAGCGGATTCCGTCCGCTGTTCGCCGAATGGCAGGACGACCTCGGCCAGCTGCGGGAGCGCAATGTCCTGTATCCGGTTTTCATCTACCGCACCGACGGCGACAGCTATCGCTGGAGCGTCTTTCAACTGATCAACCGTTCCGGCAACGTCGCCGCAAAGACGACCCCCACCACGCCGGTTTATGAAACCTTCGATCTGTGGCCGTTCTGGTTTTCCCGCGACACCGGCGATCCGCAAGGATCCTATCGCGCGCTGTTTCCGATCGCCGGCACGATCAAGGACCGCTTCGGCTACGACCGGCTGAAGTTCACGCTCTTCCCATTTTACCTTCGCTCCGAAAAGAAAGGCACTGTGGCGACGAGCACGCCGTGGCCCTTTCTGAAGATCACCCGCGGCCGGCAGGAAGGCTTTGCCCTGTGGCCGCTCTACGGACGACTCGAGCAGCCGGGCGTTTTCGAGCGCCGCTTTTATCTCTGGCCGCTGGCCTGGAACAACACGATCCAGCCACGTGACGCCGACGGCGCTCCCGTGGCCAACGGGACGCCCCGTCGCGAGGTCGGCGTGCTGCCGTTCTACACTCGCGAGACGGCGCCGGGCTTCGACAACGCGAACTTCCTCTGGCCGTTTTTCGGCTACACGGACCGCACGCAGCCGAACGTGTATCATGAAACCCGTTACTTCTGGCCGTTTCTCGTGCGCGGCGAGGGCGAGAATCGCGACGTGCGGCGCTTCGGTCCGTTTTACACGCACTCGGTCGTCAAAGGTGTCGAGAAGACGTGGTATCTCTGGCCGATCTATCGCGAGCGGCGCGAACAGATCGGCGCGATCGACCAGACGCAGCGCCAGGTGCTCTACTTTCTCTATCGCTCGACCGAGCAGCGCAGCCTGACGTCGCCGTCCGCCGCGCCGGCCGAGAAACAGCACCTCTGGCCGCTCTTCAGTTCCTGGGACAACGGGGCCGGCCGCCAGCAGCTGCAGTTTCCCAGCCCGCTCGCCGTTTTCTTCCCCGACAATGAACGCGTGCGCGCCTCTTGGTCGCCACTGTTTGCCCTTTACCGCTTCGATCAACGGGCCCCGGACGACAAACGCCACGAGCTGCTCTGGGGCCTCTTCAGCCACCGCGTGCGGCCCGGAGAGCGCGAGTTTCACGTTGGCCCGCTGTTCAGCATGAAGGAGCGCGCGGATGAGAAGCGCTTCACGATCGGCAACGGCCTGATCGCCTGGCAGCGCGGCGCGCCCGGCACGCGCTGGCGGTTCTTCTGGTTCGATTTCCCCGGCAGATCCCACACCCTTCCCGCGACCTCGCGCTGACATGAACCAACTGACCGCCATTCTGGAAGGCATCGGCAGCACGATGCTCCTGCTCGTGCGCAGCCTCTCGCACGTTGGGACGCTCCCGCGCCAGCGGGCGCGTTTCATCGAGCAGTGCTTCATGATTGGATACACCACGCTGCCGATCGTGGCCATCCTCAGCTTCTTCATCGGCAGCGTGCTCGCGCTGCAGGCCGGCTATTCGATGCAGAACGTCGGCGCGAAGCAGTTCATCGGTTCCCTCGTCGGCCTGTCGATGGCCCGCGAACTTGGCCCGGTGATGGTCGCGATCCTGCTCGCCGGCCGGGTCGGTTCCGCCATCGCCGCCGAGCTCGCCTCGATGAAGGTTTACCAGGAGGTCGACGCGCTCGTGACGATGAACATCCCGCCCGAGCGCATGCTGGTGCTGCCGCGCCTCGCCGCCGCGCTCGTCATGGTGCCGGTCCTCGCGATCATCGCCAACCTCGTCGGCTGGTTCGGCGGCGCGATCGTGGCCAAATACGTTTCGTTCATCTCGATCGACCCGCCCGCATATTTCTCCGCGCTGCGGCGCTACACCGAGTTCAAGGACGTGATGAACGGCCTCATCAAAACGGAGGTCTTCGGCTTCGTCGTGGTGCTCGTCTGCTGCAACATCGGCCTCAACACCCGCGGCGGTCCGCGCGAGATCGGGGCGTCCGTCACGCGCGCGGTTGTCACCTCCCTGATCCTGATTCTGGTGCTCGATTACTTCGTCACGAAGGCGCTCCTCTGACCATGCCCGACTCCGCCTCCACTCCCACGCGCAATCCGTTCACGCAGACGGAGACGCCCGCCGTTGGCGTCAAGATCGAGGGCCTCTCCAAGAGCTTCGGCCGCCATCAGGTCCTCAAGGACATCACGTTCTCGGTCGCGCCCGGCGAGATCTTCGTGCTCATGGGCCCGAGCGGTTCGGGCAAGAGCGTGCTGTTGAAACACATCGTCGGCCTCGAAACGCCCTCCGCCGGCCGGGTCTTCGTCGACACCTTCGACGCCACCTCGGAGGAGACGCGCGAGCGCGTGCGCATGGCCCTCGTGTTTCAAGCCGGTGCGCTGTTCAACTCCCTCAGCGTCTACGACAACCTCGCGCTCTACCCGCGCGAGCACCAGCTCGCCGACGAAGCCGGCATTCGCGAGAAAGTCATGCGCGCGCTGCAGATCCTCTCGCTGGAAAACGCGGCGTCCAAGTTCCCCGCCGAACTCTCCGGCGGCATGAAGAAACGCGTCGCCATCGCCCGCGCCCTCGTGATGGAGCCGCAGCTGATGCTCTACGACGAACCGACGAGCGAGCTCGATCCCGTGATGAGCGCGACGATCAGCGAGATCATCGCCACGCTGAAGGACGAGTTTCACGTCACCTCGATCGTCGTCTCGCACGATCGCGACCTCGCGCTCAGCATCGCCGACCGTGTCGGCATCCTCATGGGCGGCGAACTGATCTATGTCGGACCGCCTGCCGGCCTGCGCGATCCGCAGGACCCGCGCATCGCCGATTTCCTGAACCCGCGGATCGATATCAAAAACCCGCGTTTCAAGAAGCTGGAAACCTGACCGCCCCTTTTTCCCCAATCACCGGAGACACACCATGAACAACGCACAGCAAACCGCCCGCGTCGGCCTCTTCTTTCTCCTCGGCCTCGCCCTCACCTGGGTCACGTTCGAGACGCTCAGCGGAGGCAAACTCTTCCGCGAAGACGGCTACACCCTCGTCGCCGGCTTCGAGAGCCTGAAGGAACTCAAAAACGGCGACGAAGTGCGCATGGCCGGCGTGAAGATCGGCGTCGTCGAACGCACGCGCCTCAACGCCGAGAAACGCCGCGCCGAAGCCCTCCTGCGCATCAACGCCAACGCCTCGATCCCGAACGACGCCACCGCCTCGATCTCGATGTCCGGCCTGATCGGCACCAACTACATCGCCGTCGACCTCGGCTCGGCCGGCGCGGCGCCGCTGCAACCCGGCGACGAAATCAAAACCCGCGCGAGCGCCGACCTGAACAGCATCATGGCCGACATCGGCAGCCTGGGCGAGAAACTCGAAAGCTCGCTCAGCGCATTCGGCAGCGCGATGGGAGGCGACGGCAAGGAGCCGGGCCTGTTCCAGAAGCTCGACCGTCTCGTCACCGAGAACCACGAGAAAGTCACCGCCACGATGACCAATCTCCAGGAAATCACCTCCAAGGTGAATCAGGGCGAGGGCACGATCGGCCGGCTCGTCAACGATCCCGCGCTCTACAACGAACTCGTCACCACCGTGCAGGACATCAAGGGCGCTGCCGCCGGCGCGAAGGATTTTATGGCCAACGCCCAGGGCATCATCGACCAAGTCAAGAGCGGCAAGGGCACGCTCGGCGCGTTGATCTACGACGAAGCCGCGGGCAACGACTTGAAGGCGACCGTCGCGAATTTCCGTTCGATCTCCGACAAGGTCGCCAAGGGCGAAGGCACGCTCGGCAAGCTCATCAACGACGACCAGCTGTTCAACACCGCGCAGGCGACGCTCAAGAAAGCCGATCGCGCGCTCGACGGCATGAGCGACTCCGGCCCGATCACCGCCGTGGGCATCGTCGCCAATTCGCTCTTCTAAGCCACCGGTTTGTCCCACGAAAGGAGCCCGATCCAACTCGGGCTCCTTTTTTGTTGTCGGATCAAACCAGCGCTTTGACCAGATCTTCCCGCCGACCCGGCAGCAGGTCCATCGGCGCGATCTCCGGCATCGTATATGCGCCCGGCCGCAGTCGCAGCGCCGCCGCCCGCGCGCACGAGACCATGATCTGCGCGGTCAGCGCGGGGTTGTTGATCCTCATCTTGAACTCGAAGAGCTGATTGTGGGCGATGCCGCTCACGCCCTTGCGCTCCATGTGCACGCCGTGGCCGACATCCTTCAGGCTGTCGATGCTCGGCACGGCGATCACGCGCGTGTCGTCGTTGACGAAATAATCGTCCGACTTGATTGCCTTCTCCACGGTCGCGAAGTCCGCGCCGGGTTCGAGTTCGACATAAACCATTCGGCGGTGAACGCCTGCGCCCGCTGGCATCGTCATCGACAGCGCGTCCTTCACGCCCGGCTTGCTCTTCGCGCAAACGGAGTGGCCCATGCTCATCCCGGGCCCGAAATTCGTATAGGTGATGCCGCGCGGCGCCATCGCCAGCAGCAGCGCGCGCAGAACCGAGTCGCTGCCCGGGTCCCAGCCCGACGAGATCACCGCGACGCTGTTGTGCTCCTTGCCGATGGCGTCGAGCGCTTGCCGCAAGTCCCAGAGTTTTTGCCCGTGAATGTCGAAACTATCGACCGTGTGGATCCCTTTGCGGAGATAGAGGGGCGCGGTCTCCGGAATGCTGCGCGTCGGCCCGCAAAGGAGCACGACGTCGACCTTGCCCAACGCGTCGACATCATCGGCGACTGCGACGCCCGCCAGCTCCGGCGCGGCCACCGAGGCGTGGCGGCGAACGACGCCGGCCAGCTCCATATCCGGCGCGGTCTGCACGGCGGCGACCGCCGAACGACCGATGTTTCCATAACCGACCACTGCGACTCGAAGAGACGTGCTCATGTGAGCCGTCAGAAAAGACCAGCACCGGGCAAAAAGGAAATCCTCAATCTCGCTCGTGTGCGCCGCCGCAACGGAAACGCCTCAACAAAAAAGCCGGGCGAATGACTTCGCCCGGCTCACGTATTCACAAAACTTACACCTTCGGGCCGCCCTGCGCGTAATAACGCGCGCGGAGGCGGAGACCGTTGAGGCGGATGAAGCCGGTCGCGTCGGTCTGGTTATACCAGCTCTTCACGCCTTCCATCGACGCGATGTTTTCGTCGTAGAGCGAGTATTTCGACTTCCGGCCGCAGGTGATGATGTTGCCCTTGTAGAGCTTCAGCCGCACGGTGCCGGTGACGTTTTTCTGGCTCTCGTCGACGAGCGCCTGGAGCGCCTCGCGTTCCGGCGCGAACCAGAACCCGTAGTAAACCAGTTCGGCGTATTTCGGGATCAGCGAATCGCGCAGGTGCATGACCTCGCGGTCCATCGTCAGCGATTCGACCTGGCGATGCGCGTGCATCAGGATCGTGCCGCCGGGAGTCTCATACACGCCGCGCGACTTCATCCCGACGAACCGGTTTTCGACAAGATCGACGCGGCCGATGCCGTGTTTGCCGCCGAGCTTGTTCAACGTCTTCAACACGCCCGCGGGCGTGAGCTTCTTGCCGTTTACTGCGACGCAGTTGCCCTTCACGAAATCGAGTTCGACGTATTCCGCCTTGTTTGGCGCGTCCTCGGGCGAGACGGAAAGCTTGAACATGCCGCGGTTCGCCTTGGTCGTCGGATCGAACCACGGATCCTCGAGAATGCCGGCCTCGTAGGAAATGTGCAGGAGATTGCGATCCATCGAATACGGCTTCTTGAGTGACGCCTCGACGGGGATGTTGTGCTTCTGGCAATACGCGATCATCTCCGCGCGGCCGGGAAATTCGTCGCGGTATTTTTCAATTTTCCACGGCGCGATGATCTGCAGGTCCGGGGCGAGCGCCATGTAGGTCAGCTCGAAGCGGCACTGGTCGTTGCCCTTGCCGGTGGCGCCGTGCGCGACGGTGTCGGCCTTCTCCTTCTTCGCGATCTCGACCTGCGCCTTCGCGATCAGCGGACGCGCGATCGAGGTGCCGAGGTAATACTGGCCCTCGTAGATCGCGTTGGCGCGAATCATCGGGTAGATGAAGTCGCGCGCGAATTCCTCGACGAGGTCGAGCGTGTAGTGCTTCGAGGCGCCGGTCTTCTTCGCTTTTTGCGGGAGGCCTTTGAGCTCCTCCTCCTGGCCGATGTCGGCCGCGAAGGTGACGATCTCGGCGTCGTAAGTTTCCTTGAGCCACTTGACGATGACCGACGTGTCGAGGCCACCGGAGTATGCGAGGACGATTTTCATGAGAGAGGAATTTGGATTAGCCGCAAAAATACGCAGAACGCGCGAAAAAATCAGAGGAGAAATGGTAGAGGTTTTCGCGCCTTTTGCGCCTCCTTGCGGCCATTGTCAGCGCTTCGCGAGCGTCGCGAGAATCGCCTTTTGCATGTGGAGGCGGTTTTCCGCCTCGTCGAAGATGATGCTGCGCGGATTGTCGAGGACCGTCTGTTCGACCTCTTCGCCCGGATGCGCGGGCAGGCAGTGCATGAACAGCGCATCGGGCTTCGCGCCCGCAAATACCTTTGCCGTGACCGTGTAAGGCCGCATCTGCTGGATGCGCGCCGCGGTCTCCTCCTCCTTGCCCATGCTCACCCAGACATCCGTGTAAACGATGTCCGCGTCCCGCACGGCTTCCATGGAATCGGTGGTGAACTCGTAGCCGCCGGCAAAACCTTCCTGCGCGAGGAACGCGTCGAACTCCTTCGACGGCGCAAACTCCTTCGGTCCCGCCAGCGCGATTTTCATCCCGAAGAGATTCGCGCCGAGGATCCACGAATTGGCCATGTTGCACGCCGTGTCGCCGAGAAATGCGATCTTCCGTCCGCGCAGGGAGCCCACGAGGTCGCCCGACGGACCAGCCCAGCGCTCCGCCGCCGAAAACGCATCCGTGAAAATCTGACAGGGATGCAGGAAATCCGTGAGCGCGTTGATCACCGGGATGCTGCCGGCTGCCGAGAGTCGCTCGACGTCGGAGTGATCGAAGGTCCGCACGATCAAACCGTGCACGAAGCGCGACATCACCCTCGCCGTGTCCTCGATCGATTCGCCGCGACCGAGTTGGATGTCGTTGCGATTGAGAAAAAGCGGGTTGCCGCCGAGTTCGTGGATGCCGACCTCGAACGACACGCGCGTGCGCGTGGACGATTTCGAGAAGATCATCGCCCACGTCTGGCCGGCGAGCGGCTGCGGCTGATCTTTTTGTCCACGACCGCTCTTCAACGTCCGCGCGAGTGCGAACAAACCGGGCAATTCGGATGCCTTGAAATCGGTTTCTTTGAGGAAGTGCTTCATGGAAACGGTGAGGTCTAGAGAGTCGATTTCGCTCTCACGAGTGAAAAATGAGGTCCCTCTCGCCGCGCAGCCCTGGTAAGGCGGGGTCGGGAGACCCCGCCCTAATAATCGCACTCCGGCGCGACGAGCGGCTCAGGCCTTCGCCTGCAGCACCGCGCGGAATATCTCCACGGATTTCGCGAGATCGTCAGGCGACACGTTCAACGGCGGCAGCAGCCGGATGACGTTTCCGCCTGCGCTCGGCGCGAGCAAGCCGTGCTCGCGCAGCGCCGCCAGATAGGGCGACGGATCGCTCGCGAGTTGAATACCGACAAGATAACCGATTCCGCGGACCGCGAGCACCTGCGACGGGAAATCCTTCGCGAGTTGCTGCAGGGCCGCGAGCCAGGGCCCGCTGTTCTTTCGCACCTGTTCGAGCAGGCCGTCGCGTTCGATCACATCCAGCACCGCGAGCGCTGCCGCGCACGCGAGCGGCGTGCCGCCGAAGGTCGTGCCGTGATTGCCGGGATGAAAGAGGTCCGCGTAACGATCGCGCACCCACATCGCGCCGATCGGGAAACCGCCGCCAAGGCCCTTCGCCATGCCGATCGCGTCGGGCGTGATGCCCGCCTGCTCGAACGCATAAAAACTCCCCGTGCGGCCGACGCCGCACTGCACCTCGTCGAGCATCAGCAGCAGATTGCGTTCGGTGCAGAGTTCGCGAATTCCGCGCAGAAACTCGGGCGTGCAGACGTTGATGCCGCTCTCGCCCTGGATCGTCTCGAAGAAAATCGCGGCGGTCTGGTCATCGACCAGATCGGCGAAACTCTGCAGGTTGTTGATCTCGCCGAACGCGAAACCCGGCACGAGCGGACGAAAGCCTTTCTGGATCTTTTCCTGCGGCGTCGCGCTCATGCCGCCGAACGTGCGGCCGTGGAACGCGTTTTTCGCGCAGACGATCTTGTAGCATTTCCCTTCCTCGCCGGTCTTCTGCATGCCGTGCAGCCGCGCGAGCTTGATCAACGCCTCGTTCGCCTCGGCGCCGCTGTTGCAGAAAAACACGCGGCCCGGTCCGGCATACTTCACGAGCCGCCGCGCGAGTTCGCCCTGGTTCGGATTGCGAAAAAGATTGCTGACGTGGATCAGCTCGCCGGCCTGACGCTGCACCGCGGCGACCCACTGCGGATGACAATGGCCGAGCGCGCTCACCGCGATGCCCGACGTGAAGTCGAGGTAGCTGTTGCCCGCGTCGTCCCAGACCTCCGTGCCGCGGCCACGCACGAGGGTCAGCGGGGCGCGCGCATAGTTTTTCAACACATGCGCGTCGTAAAGCTCAGCCGTGCTGGTGCGAACGATCGAAGGACTCATGGCGTGAAAGTGAGAGTGAAAGTGAAAACGGGTTTAAAGCTTATTCCCTCCCCCGCTCACCCTCACCTGCCGTCGATTCCTCACTGCACAATTTCGGTGCCGATGCCCTTGTCGGTGAAGATCTCGAGCAACAGCGAATGCGGCAGGCGGCCGTCGATGAAGTGCACGCGCTGCACGCCTTCCTGCAGCGCGCGAATGGCGCTCTGCACTTTCGGCCGCATGCCCTTGTCGATCACGCCCTTCTTTTTCAGGTCGTCGACCTGGCCGACTTTCAGCGTGGAAATCAAAGTCTGCGGATCAGCCGGATTCGACAGCAGGCCCGGGACATCGCTCATGTAGACCAGGCGCCGCGCCCGCAGCGCACTCGCCACCCGACCGGCCACGAGATCGGCGTTCACGTTGTAAGGCTTGCCGTCGTAACCTTCGGCCACCGGCGAGATCACCGGCACGAAACCTTCCGCGATCTCCTTCTTGATCAGCTTCACCTTCACCTCGGTGACGTCGCCGACATAACCGAGATCGACGGCGTTGCCGTTGTCGTCCGTCGTGAGTTTTTGGCAGACGAGCACCGTATCTCCCGGCAGGCCTTTGGGTTTGCCGTTGGCGGAGACGATCGCGTCGCAGACGTCCTTGTTGACGATTTCGTCGAGGGTCCGCTTCACGACGGCGATCGTCGCCTCGTCGGTGACGCGGAGGCCGTTCACGAAATTCGCCTTCAATCCGGACGTCTCCATCGCGCGCGTGATCGCTTTGCCGCCGCCGTGCACGACGACGACGTTGATGCCGACGGCCGCGAAGAACGCGATGTCGTAGGCGACGCGCGTCCGGGTGACCGGATCGGGATCGTCCATGAAGCTCCCGCCGTATTTGACCACGAACGTCGAGCCGCGAAAATCCTGGATGTAGGGAAGGGCCTCGAGCAGCACCTTCGCCTTCGCTGTAACGTCAGCAACGTTCATCAGTCAGTGATCGAGGCTCCGCGGCCGGGCACGGCCACGCGGGAGTGGGATTGACGAGAGGGTGCGTTCACTTGAGTGCGAAGTGGGAAAAGCCATTACGCAGCCGGGCCCCGCTTTTCCACCAAATTCGTGGAAACTTTTGCAGCGTCGGTAAAACCACCGTGGCGAGCAGCAGCCTCCTTGCGGGTGCTCCGGTTCCTGTAACACCCGCGTCGCGACCGCGCGCAAATTCGACTTCACTCCCGCGCTCGACACTCCCACTTGTTGCGCGTGCCCAGCACGACTCTCACGTTCACGTCCCGCGACGCTCATCGCGCCTGGCTCGCCGAACAAGCGGCGCTGCCCGCCGGCTTCAAGGTCGGCACCACGCGCTTCGACTTCACGCCGCGCGAGGCGCCCAAGCCCGCGAAAATGACGCTCACGCTCATCGCGCTCGACCAGCCCACGCGCGACTTCGCCGCGGTGTTCACGCGCAACGCCTTTCCCGGCGCGCCCGTGATCGTCGGACGCAAGCGGCTGCAGGAGGACACGCTCGGTGCGATCCTCGTGAACAACAAGATCTCCAACGTCTGCGCGCCCGACGGCGTGCAAACCGCCGAGAAAATCTGCCTCGCCACCGCGCGGCTCCTCGGACTCGCCAGCGAACAGGTGCTGCCGAGCTCGACCGGCGTGATCGGCTGGACGTTGCCCGCCGACGCGATGATCGCCGCGCTACCCGACGCCGTGAAACAGCTCGCGCCCGGCTCGATCCTTCCCGCCGCTGAAGGCATCGTGACGACGGACCTGTATCCAAAAATCCGACGCGCTGCCGTGGGCAAGGGCTCCATCGTCGGCATCGCCAAGGGTGCGGGCATGATCGAGCCGAACCTCGCCACGATGCTCGTGTATATTTTGACGGACGTCGCCGTGCCGCGCGCCGAACTGCGCGCGATGCTGGTGCGCTGCGTCGATCCGAGTTTCAACTCGATCAGCATCGACAGCGACACGAGCACGTCGGACACCGTCGTCGCCGTGTCGTCCGGCCGTGTGCCCTATCCGGATCTGCGCGAGTTCGAAGCCGCACTCGCGGTGGTGTGCCGCGATCTCGCCGAGGACGTTGTCCGCAATGGCGAGGGCGTGCGTCACGTCGTTCGTGTGGCCGTGAAAAATGCCGCCTCGCGCGAACTCGCCCGTTCGCTCGGCAAGGTCATCGTCAACGCTCCGCTCTTCAAATGCGCCGTGGCCGGCAACGATCCAAATGTCGGCCGTCTCGTGCAGGCGATCGGCAAGCACGTCGGCGCCCACTCGCCTCACACGGATTTGTCGCGCGCCCGGCTGCGAATGGGCGGCATCGAGATTTTCGCCAACGGCGTTTTCCAGCTGAATCCGGACAAGGAAACCGCTCTCGCCGCCCATCTGCGCGGCGCCGAGCTCTACGCCAGCGCGGCGCCGAAGGACGGCGTGTTCGCGCCGCCGATCGATTATCCGCCGCACGAACGCTGCGTGGAAATCGAAGTCGACCTCGGCAGCGGCGAGCATCAGGCGACGATCTTCGGGGGCGACCTGACGCACGAATACGTCAGCGAAAACGCGGACTACCGGAGCTAGGGCGGAGGCGCCGAGGCCGCGAAGTCTCGCCGGGCTCCGATCGCCCGACGCTCTCGGCGTGAGCCACGGCGGACTTGCCGCCGCGGCGCTTCAAATCAAACCCGCCGTTTCGTCGAAGCCGCACCACAGGTTCATGATCTGCACGGCCTGGCCGCTCGCGCCTTTCACCAGGTTGTCCTCGGCCGAGGTGATCACGAAGTTGTTCGTGCGCGGATCGTGCACGGCGGACATGTCGACGCGATTCGTGCCGACCGTGTGCGCCGTATCGGGATACTCGCCGCTCGGCAGCAGTTGAACGAACGGCCGGCCGGCGTAAACCGCGCGCCACGCTTCATAGAGCTTCTCGATCGTCGCCCCGGCCGCGGCGGGCGCGGTGATTGTGGTCGCGATCCCGCGGCGCATCGGCGCGAGGTGCGGGTTGAACTGAATCACGGTCTTGCCGCCGGTGTGCACGGTGAGCTGCTCCTCGATTTCCGCCAGGTGCCGGTGTTTCACGAGGCCATAAGCTTTCGTGCTCTCGGCGCGTTCGACGTAGAGATACATCTCGTCGACTTTCTTCCCCGCGCCGCTCACGCCGCTGAAGGAATTCACGACGATGTGCTCCCGCGCGAGGACGCCCGCCTTGAGAAGAGGCAGCAGCGGCACGAGCACGCTCGTCGGATAACAACCCGGCGCCGCGACAAGCTTCGCCTCGGTTTTCCATGCCGTCGGCGTCAGCTCGGGCAGAACGAAACGCGCCCCGGGCAACAACTCGGGCGCGTGGTGTTCGCCATAGTATTTTTGATACGTCGCGAGATCGGCGATCCGGAAGTCGGCGCTGAGATCGATGACGCGCTTGCCCGCGGGCACGAGCGCCTTCGCATACATCGCCGCCGCGCCGTGCGGCAGCGCCAGGAAGAAAAGGTCGATGTCGCTGGCTGCGAGCGCCGCCGGATCGGAGTCGGTGAACTTCAGGCCCCGATCGGCACCGCGCACCGAAGGAATCACGGCCGCGAGCGGCTTGCCGGCGTGCGAGCGCGACGTCACCGCCGCGAGCGTCACGTTCGGATGGCCGAGCAGGATCTTGACGAGGACTTCGCCGGAATAACCGGACGCACCAACGATGCCGACTTTCATGAGAGGAGAGATTTGAAAATTGCGACGGGTGAATCGAGGCGGATTTCGTGCAAAGGCCAATCAGTGCCGCGGGTTCCGCCGTGGTTATTGTGTCATCGCCCGAGCTGGACACAAAAAAACCGTCCGGCACGAAGCGCGGACGGTTTGAAAGGGAGTCGAGTTCGTCGGGCGCTTAGCGCTTCGAGAACTGGAAGCGCTTGCGGGCGCCGGGCTGGCCGGGCTTTTTGCGCTCCTTCATGCGATCGTCGCGCGTGAGGTGGTTGGCCTTCTTCAGCGCGGGACGGAGCTCGCCGTTCATCTTCTGCAGCGCGCGGGCGATGCCGTGGGCGACCGCACCGGCCTGGCCGGCGACACCGCCGCCGGACACGTTGACCGTCACGTCGATTTTTTCGCGGAGGTCGACCGTGAGGAGGGGCGAGTAAGCCTGCTTGGCAAAATTCTCGTGCGAGAAGTAATTCTCAAAATCGCGGCCGTTGCAGGTCAGCTTGCCGGTGCCCTCGGAGATGCGGACGCGGGCGGTCGAGGTCTTGCGGCGACCCGTGGCGGTGAAAACGTTCGTGGCGGTGCTCATGGGCAATCAGATCAGACGGAAATCTTGGTCGGGTTCTGCGACTCGTGGCCGTGCGCTTCGCCGCGGAACACCCGGAGCTTCGTCAGCATCTTGGCCGCGATCCGGTTCTTGGGCAGCATGCCCTTGACCGCGTGCTCGATGATGAACTCGGGGCGACGCTCGCGCATCTGCGGAATGCTGCGGTAGCTCTCACCACCGACGAAACCGGAGAAGAACATATATTCGTTCTGCTCTTCCTTCTTGCCGGTGAGCGCGACCTTCTCGGCATTGATCACCACGACATAGTCACCCGTGTCGACGCTCGGGGTGTAGGACGCCTTGTGCCGGCCGCGGATCACGTTGGCGGCTTTCACGGCGAGACGGCCCAGCGGAACGCCCGCGGCATCGATCAGATACCACTTGGGTTGCACCGTCTCCTTTTTGGCGAGGAAGGTTTTCATGAGAAAAGAGGCCAAGAGCTAGGGGTTCGGGCAAAGCTGTCAACCCCTGTTTTCGCTCGCAGAGCCGGGCGTCTGCTTTCCGCCGCAAAAGCCGGGCAACAGGCGCACCTTCACGCCAGCGTTTCGGGCCCGCGAGGCAAGTCATGCCGCCGCGGCGCGGCACCGAAGCTTGTTTTGCCCGAAACTTGTGCAAGCCTGCGCCCATGAACCACCGGATTGTCTTGTTGGCCGCGGGAATCCTCGGCGCCACCGGCGTGGCGCTTGGCGCTTATGGAGCGCACGCGCTGCGGGCGTTTTTGATGGAACGCGGGATGAGCGTCGCTTGGGAAACGGCCGTCCGGTATCATCTCTGGCACGCCATCGCGCTCCTGCCGCTCGGTGTCTGGCTGCGGTTCGATGCGCTCGGCGGCGAACGTCTCGCCCGCTGGGCCGCGGGCTGCTGGATCGCAGGCGTTGTCGTTTTCTCGGGTTCGCTCTACCTGCTCGCGCTGGGCGGACCGCGGTGGCTCGGACCGGTCACTCCGCTCGGCGGACTCGCGCTGGTCGCCGGCTGGCTTTTTGTCGCCGTCGCCGCGTTCACGAAGAAGAAAACCTGACGCGATGACGCTGCCGCCGGACCTGCGCACGATGCTCGAGGCGGTCCGTCGCGTCGGACGGCCACGACTCGTCGGCGGCGGCGTGCGCGATGCGTTGCTCGGGCTTGAGCCGAAGGACTTCGACGTCGAGGTCGCCGGCGTCGATTTCGAAACGCTCCGGCGCGCGTTGACGCGTTTCGGGGCCACCGATGTCGTTGGCCGCAGCTTCGGCGTCATCAAGGTCCGCAGCGCCGCCACCGGAGCCGAATACGATTTCAGCCTGCCGCGCCGCGAATCGAAGACCGGCGCCGGCCATCGTGGCTTTGCGGTGGCGCCGGATCCGATGCTCAGCGACGCCGAAGCGGCCGCGCGGCGCGACTTCACCATCAACGCGATCGCGCAGGATCCGTTCACCGGTGAGATCGTCGACCCGCACGGCGGCCAGCGGGATCTGGAGCAACGCGTGTTGCGCCACACCAGCGCGGCTTTCGCCGAGGATCCGTTGCGCGTGTTGCGGGCCTTTCAACTCGCGGCGCGTTTCGATCTGACGCTTGCGCCGGAAACCGCCGCGCTGTGTCGCCAGATTTCGGCTACGTTTGCGGAGTTGCCCGTCGAGCGCATTTGGGGCGAATGGGAAAAATGGGCCGTGAAGTCCATCAAGCCGTCCCGCGGACTCGCCGTCCTCGAAGAGACGGACTGGTTGAGGCATTTCCCGGAGATCGCCGCGCTCCGAGGCACGCCACAGGAGCCAGAGTGGCATCCCGAGGGCGACGTCTTCACGCACACGCAACACTGTGTCGACGCCCTCGCGCGGATCGACGAATGGCAAACCAGCGATCCCGCTCGCCGGCGGCTGCTGATGTTCGCGGTCCTCGCCCATGACTTCGGCAAACCGGCCACCACCGTCCGCGCCGAGAAACGCGGCGTCATGCGATGGCTCAGTCCCGGCCACGAGTCCGCCGGTGGACCGCTGGCGAAAAACTTTCTGCGCCGCATCGGCGCGCCGCTCGAACTCGATCCGGTCGTCTGCGAACTGGTCGTGCACCATCTCGTCCACCACCACGGCACGGGAGAAACCTACACCGATTCGCAGGTCCGCCGGCTCGCGCGCAAGCTCGCGCCTGCGACGATCGACGACCTCGCCCTGGTGATGACCGCCGACTCGTTGGGACGCCCGCCGCTCGATTCTCCGGAAACGTTGAAACTCATCGCCGAGCTGCGCGCCAAGGCCTACGCCCTCGCCCTCGAGCGCGCGGCGCCCAAGCCGATCGTTCTCGGCCGCCATCTGCTCGCACGCGGCTATGCGCCCGGCCCGCTGTTTCGGCCGATCCTTGACGCCGCGTTCGAGGCTCAGCTCGACGGCGTGTTCACCGACGAAGCCGGTGGAGTGGAATGGCTGGAACGCCGTTTGCGCGAAACCAGTTCGCCATTAGGCTGACCAACGCGACCCGCGCCACCCACCTTTTCCCCTAGCCATGAACCAACTCGAACAGCTCAAGCAATTCACCAAGGTCGTCGCCGACACCGGCGATTTTTCCAGCATCAAGGAGTTCAAGCCGCAGGATGCGACGACCAACCCGAGCCTGATCCTGAAAGCCGCCGGGATGCCGGCCTATGCGCACCTCGTGGACCGCGCGGTCAAGGACACCGCCGCCGGTGCGCCGGTCGGCACGGTGATCGATGCGTTGCTCGTGCTGTTCGGCACCGAGATTTTGAAGATTGTCCCGGGACGCGTCTCCACCGAGGTCGACGCACGCTTGTCGTTCGACCGCGACGCGAGCATCGCCAAAGCGCACGAAATCATCGCGCTCTACGAAAAAGCCGGCATCGGCCGCGAGCGGGTGCTGATCAAACTCGCCTCCACGTGGGAAGGCATTCGCGCCGCCGAGCAGCTCCAGAAGGAAGGCATCAACTGCAACCTCACCCTGCTGTTTTCGTTTCCCCAAGCAGTCGCGTGCGCCGAGGCGAAAGTGCAGCTCATCTCGCCCTTCGTCGGACGCATCCTCGATTGGTACAAGAAGAGCACCGGCCGCGACTACGCCGCCACCGAGGATCCGGGAGTGCAGTCGGTCGCCGCGATCTACAATTACTACAAAAAATTCGGCTACAAAACCGAAGTCATGGGCGCCAGCTTCCGCAACAAGGGCGAGATCCTCGAACTCGCCGGCTGCGATCTGCTCACCATCTCGCCCAATCTCCTGGCCGAACTCGCCGCGTCGAACGATCCCGTGCAACGCAAACTCGATCCTGCTCACGCCACGGGCGCGAAGATCGAACGCGTGAGTTTCGACGAGAAGGGCTTCCGCTGGGCGCTCAACGAGGACCAGATGGCCACGGAAAAGCTTTCCGACGGCATCCGGCTCTTCGCCGCCGACGCCATCAAACTCGAAGACATGATCCGCAAAAAGCGCGGGTGAGCCGTTGCGCCGGGCCGGTCTCCGGACCGGCTCGCGTCTCAATGGGGAAAGGGCGGGTTGGAACCCGCCCTACGGGTTGCACCGCCGACGCGCTGCCGCCATGACTGGCGGCCACATGATTCGCTCGTTTCAGTGGGACCTCGCCCGCCAGGTCGAACGCCTCGACTGGCTCATTGACCAGCTGCCGCGCTACGCGGACTGGGGCTACCACGAGCTTCACCTGCATCTCGAAGACGCCGTCGCGTATCCAAGCTTCCCGGACATCGCGCGGGCCGATGCCTACAGCCGGCACGATTTCGCCCGGCTCGTCGACGCGGCGACGCGCGTCGGAATCGGCGTCGTACCGATCGTCAATCTCCTCGGACACACGCAATACCTGATCAAGGTTCCGGAGCTGCGCGATCTCAACGAGCTCCGCGCGCCCGACGGCTCGCCGCTCGAGCGCGGACAGATTTGTCCGGTCCATCCCCGCACGCTCGAAGTTGCCGGAAAACTCCTCCGCGACCTGGCGCCGTTCTGCACGGCCGGCAAGGTGCACGTCGGCCTCGACGAATCGTTTCACCTCGGCCAGCACCCGCTCAGCCGGCGCGAGATTGCGCGCATCGGGCTCGCCGGCCATTTCGCGCGCTACGTCCGGCGGCTCCACGCGCTTGTTCGCTCGCTCGGACTGGAGATGGGGCTGTGGGGCGACATGTTCTATTTCCTGCCCGACGCGATCCCGCTGCTGCCGCGCGGTCTCACCGTTTACGAATGGTATTATCATGCCTTTCACCGCTGGCCGCGCGTGGAGCTGTTCAATTTTCGCGAGATGGACATCGCGACGCCGCTGCGGCGTCAGGGCGCAAAACTCTACGGCTGCCCGATGAACGGCGCGTTTCGTTACGAACCGCTGCCGCACTTCTCCGACCGGATGAACAACATCGTCGCGTGGTGGCAGCACGCGCGGCGAATTGGCGCGACCGGCTTTCTCGTGAGTTCGTGGGAGCCGTATCGGCTCGCGATCGAGTTGACGACCGCAGTCGACGCCGCCGCCGCCAGCCTGTGGCTCGAGCCGGAAATCGCCGATCCGCAGGAGATGCTCGCCCGGGGCTTCGAGCGCACATTCGGCCGCAGCGGGCGCGCCGCCGCGCGCGTCGCGCTCGCCGGTGATCGGTATCCGTTCAGCGGATATCCGCGTTGGGAAATCAACGACGGCTGGGACGTGCTTTCCCGCCGGGAATCGCTCGCGCCTTACCGCGCCGAGGAAAGCCATTTCGCGAAACTCGCCGCGCGCGCCCGGCGGGAGCGGCTGCCTACAACTCTACGCGCGAGCCTCGATTTCCGCCACTACCTCGCGGTGCGCGACCGCGGCGTGCGGGAACTGCAGCGGACCGGCAAAGCCGGGACGGCGCGCGAACTCGCGAAGGCTATTTCACGCGGGTCCCAGGGCGCGCGCGCGATGTGGCGGCGCACGCGCAATCCGCAAATCGCCGGCCCGAACGAGCAGATCCTCCGCCGTGACGCCGAGCGCCTGCGGGCCTGGCAGCGCGGCGAGCCGGTGTTCGGCGGCGAGTGGCAGCTTTGTTATCGGGTCTGCAACTTTGCGCCGGCGGTCCAACGGGTCGGGGTGGAACAACAGCAGCCCGACGGCTCCTGGCGCGTGCTGCAGTCCTGCCACACCATCGAATTTCAAACCGCAGCCGCGCGCCGTCGCAGCGATTTCGTGCGCGAACATGCGGCACCGGTGTCGTGGGACGGCCCGCCCGCAGCATGGCCAAAGCTGCGGATCTTCGTGCGTGGAGTCGGCCGCGTGGCGATTCAGGATGTCGTGCTCACGGATGGACGCCGGAGATTCCATCCATCGATTGGCGGCCGGCAGGTGCGGCTCGGCCGCGCGGCACCGGCGCGGGGGTTTGTCGTGCCGGACTGGTCCCGTGCAACGGGTCTGATGCCGGTGACTTTTCGATCGAGAGCAAAAGCCCGATAGTCCGGTGCGGCGTAAAAAAAACTCCCGGCGAACGAACGCCGGGAGTTTGTCAGAAGATCGGATGACCGGACTACTTATGCGTCGCGATTTAGAAATCCTTTGAAGCGCGAACGTAGACGAACGCCTTCTCCGGAATGCTGATATCCTGATTATAGCCAGTCGGGGAGTGCGGATCGAACGGCGGATCCTGGTTGAAGACATTCCGCGCGCCCAAGGTCAGCTTGATATCGCGGAAGCCGCGGTAGGAAATCTGCGGATGCACCTGCGTCTGACGACCGACGGTGCCAACTTCGGAGTAATTTTCGAACTCGCCGATGTAGTCGACGATCACCGAGGCCGACCAATCGCCTTTGTCCCACGTGCTCACGAACGTGCCGCGCCAGTGCGGATAGTTGTAGGTGCCTTCAAAATCCTCGTCGTTATAGTGCAGCTTTTGCAGATAAGTGCCACCGAGCGAGAAGGTGAACCGACCCGCGGTATCCGTCTGCAGCCGATAACGGAACTCGAGATCGATGCCGCGATACGTCTGGGAGTCGATATTGCGATAGACGTCGTTGATATAGTTGATCACGCCGAACTGTTCACCGGCGCCCGGCGAATTGCGGACGACGCTACCCGGCAGCTCGTCTTCATGCTTCAGGATGTAGTCTTCGCCAAGCTGGGCGATCAGGTTGGTCTGCTTGAACTGCAGCCAGTCCACCGCCACCTCGAAACCGTCGAGCACGCCACCCGGATTGAGCTGGAAGCCCACGTAAACCGAATCCGTATCCTCGGGCTGGAGATCGGGATTTCCGCCGCCCTTGGTTTCGATTTGGCGCGGAGCGTCGTTCGGGCGCTTCGGGTCGGCCAGCGGGCTCGAGCTGAAGGTCGTCACCTGACTCGTATAGAGATAGGCGAGGTCGGGCGCGTGGAACGACTGGCCGTAGGAGCTGCGCAGGAGCAACCACTTCGTGGGACGGTAGGACCAGGCAATCTTCGGCTTCGTGGCGGAACCGAAGTCGCTGTAGTTTTCAAAACGACCCGCGAGCTGCAGCTGCATATCCTGGATCACGGGAACGTGAACCTCGAGATAGGCCGCCTCGACGGTGCGATCGCCAAACGTCGAGGTGCCCTCGGCGCCGCCGACGACGTTGCCCGTGGCGTTGTTGATCGTGCGGATGCTCGCCATCTCCTCGCCGCGCCATTCGCCGCCGACCGCGAGCTTCACCTCACCCGCCGGGAGGCTGAAGATCGGACCGTTGGCGCTGGCGTCGAAGGTGCGGAGCTCGAACGTGGCCGAGTTGGGATCGGTGTTGGTGTAATAAGCGCTCACACGCGGATCTTCCGGACCGAACGGATTGGCGTAGAGAACCGTGCCGCCAATATCGACGCCGTTGAGCGCCTTCTGGTAGAGATTATCGAAGACCGTGCCGCGATTGAGGTTCTCCGTGCGGTTCTTGCTATAGAGAGTCGCCGCCTCCCACTTCCAATCCGCGGGCAGCTCGCCGCCGAGGCCGATGACAAAACGCGGCGTATCGGAGGAGACTTCGTTGACGCGGTTGCCGGCGTTCACCAGACGGGCATACCACTCGTCCTCCAGATCCTCGCCGAACGGGTTGTTGGGGTTGGTCGCGGGGATGTTGAGCGTGCCGGTATTCGGGCCGTCGCCGTTCTCGGTATAGCTGAAAACGGGAGTGGGCGCCGCATTGATGATCGATTCCGTGCGGCGATAGGTGACTTCCGCGAAACCGTAGATCCGGTCCGAGAAATCATATTGGCCGCGTGTATAGAGTCCGAACTGATTGGTCTCGGGAATCTGACCGGCGGCTTCCTGGAAGTTATAGGTGCCGTGGCTCAGGTCCGCGACGACGAAATCGCTGCGCGTCGGATTCACCTTCGGTGCCGGCAACGTATAATAATCGTCGAGGCTCTTGACATAGACCATCGCCGGATAGCCCGCATAACTGCGCAGATCCTCGCCGCCGCGGGACGTCAGGTCCGCGTTGCGCGAAAAGGCGTAGTCCGCCTCCTGCGTGCCGTTGCGCTCCGTCCAGTCGATGGCGGTGGTGAAGGTGAGTTTGCCGGAGGTCGTGCCAAACACCACCGACGCCATCTTCTCGAGCGAATCGGTGTTGGTCGTGTTGCCCACCCCGATCGTCGTCGTGACGCCCTCGTAGTTCTTGCGCATGATCACGTTGACCACGCCGGAGACCGCGTCGGAGCCGTAGATCGCCGAAGCGCCGTCCTTCAGCACCTCGATCGATTCGATGGCAGACGCGGGAATGCTGTTCAGATCGAACATCGTCTGCAGGCCGTTGTAGCCAGGAGTGGCCAGCGGCGCGGCGCGGCGGCCGTTCAGCAGCACGAGCACGTTGTTGACGCCGAGACCGCGGAGATTCACCGACGCGGCGCCTGGAGTGAAGCTGTTGCCCGAACCGGTGGGGATGATCGAAGAGCCGGAAATGAACGACAGACTGCGGAGCGCGTCGCCGACGTTGGTGTAGCCGCCCAGATCAAGGGTGGCGCGGGGAATCGCCGCCACCGGATTGAGGCCCGCCGCATCAATTCCACTGATGTGCGAACCGGTCACCTCGTATTTTTCGAGCGTAACCAAATTTTGCGCCTCTCGATCGTCCCGATTGGCGGACGCATTCTGCGCCCAGACTTCAAGTGGCAGCAGCCCAGCTGTTGCGAGAGCCGCAGCAGCCATGACCCCTCGCGAACGGAGATGGTTCATAGTCGTATCCTGTTGTGTTGTGTTGGTGCAAGTTAACGGGCAGGACGCCCGTTGACTCGTCGCCGGACGTTGCCCGGAATGAAAAGAAAAGCAATATTTTCGTTAAGACACGTTTTTATGACGTCCACCTGTGAGTTACCTGCGGTAAACGGCACCATCTCTCCGTCGACTCCACCCCGTTTTCAGGCCTTTGCCGCGGTTTCCCCTTGGGTGACTTGCCGAGGCGCGACCGGGGAAGTATCCACCTGACTGGCACGCATGCACGAAACCCATCGAATCGCGGAGCGGCTGGATACACGCGGAAACTTCCCCTGCGCGCTGGTCACGCTGGTGGCGGTGAGCGGATCCTCCTACCGCCGGCCGGGCGCCCGGCTACTCATTGAGTCGGACGGAAGCCGGGTCGGCTCGATCAGCGGCGGATGCCTCGAGGCGGACGTGATTGCCCGTGCCGCCCGCGTTCGCGCCACCGGAGCCGCGGAAGTGGTCGTTTACGATACCACCTCGGAAAACGACCTCGTTTGGGGAGTTGGACTCGGCTGCCACGGCGTTGTGCACCTGCTGGTCGAGCGCATTGACGCGGCGCCGGACTGGGCGGCGACCCTTCGCCGAAACGCCGCGCAAAACCGCGCCACACCGCTCCGGACGGTCTGGACCTCGCCCGGCCCGCTGCCGCTCGGAACCTCGTTGGCCGAAGCTCCCCTCGAGGGGGCGGGCGAAATCAGGGTGTTCGAAGAACGCGTGCCACCGCCGACGCCATTAGTGGTGTTTGGCGCAGGGGATGACGTCCAGCCGCTGGTGCGGTTCGCCCGGGAACTCGGCTGGCACATCACCGTGGCGGACCCGCGTCCGGACTTCGTCACGCCTGGACGCTTCCCCGCGGCCGACCGCCTCGTCACCGCCCCTGCCGCCCATCTGGTGGCGGCGGTCGATCCGCCGGCCAACGCCGTGGCGGTCGTGATGACCCACCACTACGTGCACGACCTGCCGATTCTCGGCGCCTTGTTCGAGCGCGACCTCGCCTACCTTGGCCTGCTCGGTCCGAAAAAACGCGCAGCGCGGATCGTTGGCGATTTGCAGCGAAGCGGCACGACCGTCACCGACTCCCAGGTCCGGCGGCTGCATGCGCCCGTCGGCCTCGATCTCGGCGCCGACGGGCCCGCGGAGGTTGCACTCAGCATCGTCGCGGAGATCCAGGCCGCGCTCGCCGGCCGCAATGCCCAATCCCTGCGGCATCGCGACACTCCGATCCACGAGCCGTCCTCCCTCTCGCTGCCCGCGTGAAACCCGCGCCTTTTCGCTTCGGCCTCGTTGTACTCGCCGCCGGCGCATCGTCCCGCATGGGCGAGCCGAAGCAACTGCTGCCGGTCGCAGGCAAGCCGCTGCTCCTGCGCACCGTCGACGCCGCGCTGGAGTCGGAGGCGTGGCCCGTCGTCGTCGTTCTCGGAGCACAGAGCGCGGCGATTCGGCCGCTGCTTGCGCGACATCCCGTGCTCGTCGCCGAAAACCCCGCGTGGGCCGAGGGCATGGCGTCGTCGCTGCGCGCAGGCATCGATGTCCTGCGGCAATTTTCCCGGGCGCTCGATGCCGCGGTGCTGACCCTCTGCGACCAGCCCAACTTCTCGGCGGAAACCGTCTCGCGCCTGATCGCGCGTCAGCGCGAAAGCGGCTGCTCGATCGTCGCGGCGCGCTACAACGATCGCAACGGCGCGCCCGCGCTTTTCCTGCGCGAGCATTTCCCGACGCTGTCCGCACTCACCGGCGAACAAGGCGCCCGCACGCTGCTCAACGGCGTCGATGACGGCCGGATCGCGACCGTCGATCTGCCCGAACTCGCGGTCGATCTCGACACGCCGGAAGACTACGCACCGTTCCGCCCGTGATCCGCGGCTCGATTAGCGCGGCGCGGTCCACCTTCGCAGACGAATGGGCGATCGGGACGATCGACGCTACCAGCGACCTGATTTTGACCACAGAGTGCCAGAACGCACGGAGTGCCGGTCGCCGGAGCCGTCAGCATTCCGTGCACTCCGTGCTTTCCGTGGTTAAGATTTCGGCGGAGCACGCAGCCGGCGCATCCGCAGGCCGCGGTAAGCCCAAACCGGTTTTACAGCGCGGCCTTCAACTCCCGCGCTTTCTCGATCGCGGCTTCGAGGTCGCGATCGCGCACCGTGAAATGGCCCATTTTGCGCCCGGGTCGCGGCTCGGCCTTGCCGTAAAGGTGCAGCTTCGCGCGCGGCTCGCTCAAAATCGCCTTCCAGTTCGGATCACCGGCGACGGCGCCGTCGCGCCACTTCCAGGCGTCGCCGAGGATGTTCACCATCACCGTCGGCTCGCGCACGCCCACCGGCCCCAGTGGCAGGCCGCAAACCGCGCGCACATGCTGCTCGAACTGACTCGTCTCGCAGCCGTCGATCGACCAGTGCCCGGAGTTGTGCGGGCGAGGCGCGAGTTCGTTGACCAGCACCTCGCCGTTGTCTGCGAGAAACAGCTCCACCGCCAGCAGGCCGACGATGCCGAGTTTTTCCGCGATCGCGGTCGCGAGCTGCTCCGCTTCGCGGGCGATCGCGGCGCTCACGCGCGCAGGCACGATCGAGAAATCCAGGATATGTCGCGTGTGGATGTTTTCCGCGACGGGAAACGTGCGCGTTTCACCGGTCGACGATCGCGCCACGATCACGGACAACTCGTTCTTGAAATCCACCCAGCGTTCGACGACGCAGCGACGGCCGCGGAAAATCGCCGCCGCTTTCGCCAGGTCAGCGTCGTCCACGATGCGCATCTGCCCCTTGCCGTCATAGCCGAAATCGGCGGTTTTCACGACACACGGCCGGCCGACCTGCGCGACCGCGGCGGCGACATCGCCGTCCAGCGCTTCGGCGAACCGCACGTGGGGAAATTGATTTGCGCGCAGCCAGGCTTTCTCGCGCTGACGATTCTGACAAATGTGCAACACGTCCGAGCGCGGGTGCAGCGGCACGAGCGGCGCGATGGCGGCGAGCGGCTCCGACGGGATGTTCTCGAACTCGTAAGTCACCACGTCGACCTCGCGCGCGAACTCCTTCAGCGCGGCGACGTCCTCGTAGCCGGCGTTGATTTCCTTGTTCGCGACCGCACCGGCCGGGCAGTTCGCCTGCGGCTCGAAGACATGCACGCGATAACCCATCGTTTGCGCGGCTTGCGCGAACATCCGACCGAGCTGGCCGCCGCCGAGCACGCCGATGGTTTTTCCGGGAGGAATCATGCGAAGAAAGCTGCGCGCTTACAGCTCAGAGCCAAGACCGAAGCGCCCATCACGGCAGCTTCGCCTTCAGCACCTTGCGGGTCTGCAGCGCGCGGAAGCCTTTCCACGCCTTGAGCGTCGCCGGATCCGACTGCGCGAGCATCGCCGCGGCAAACAACGCGGCATTGATCGCGCCGGCCTTGCCGATCGCAAACGTCGCCACCGGCACACCGCCGGGCATCTGCGCGATCGACAGCAGCGAATCCATGCCTTTCAACGCCTTCGACTCGACCGGCACGCCGAGCACCGGCAGCGAGGTCAGCGACGCCGTCATGCCTGGCAGATGCGCCGCACCGCCCGCGCCCGCGATGATGACCTTCAACCCGCGGCGCTCCGCGGTTTCGGCATACGTGACCATCAGTTTCGGCGTGCGATGCGCGCTGACGACCCGCTTCTCGAACGGCACGCCCAACGCTTCCAGCTGCGCGGCGGCATGCTGCATCGTCTCCCAATCCGACGTGCTGCCCATGATGATCCCGACGAGAGGTTTGGCCATAGACGCAATCGCTAGCCGATCTTCCCGGCGCGCTGCAAATCCAACCTCTGCCCGCCAAAACAAAAAAGCGCGGTGCCGAAGCCCGCGCTTTTGTTTTCCGAAGGTTCAGATCGCCGGTCTCACACGAGCGACACGCCGCGCGGCACCTGGACGATGGTCGTGCCGGCGATCTTGTCGTGCCACGACTGTTTCTGGTCGTCGAAGGCCACCCAGATGAACCCGAGGCCGGCGGTGACGAACGACAGGAACCCGCCGAGCGTCCGCACGATCGCCGTCGGCCAGTCGACACGACGGTCGTCGAGCCGCACGATCTTCAATCCGCACACGATGCCGCCCACCGTCGTGCCTTTGAGGCCCCACAGCACGGAGCAATACGTCGCGAACAACAGCAGGAAGTTCGGCTGCCAGAAATGCGGCATCAGTTTCACCGCCATGCCGACCAGCAGCACATCGAGCAGCGAGGCGGCGACGCGAATCCAGAATCCGGCGCGCGGCAGCGTCGCCGCCGAAATCACCACAGTGGGCGCGGTCATCACGGGCGGCGGCGTCGCCGAAGCGGAAGCGGCAGACGGAGCCTCGCCCGGAATCACCGGCGGCACGACCACGCCGGCGGATGCCGGCTCGCTCGACAATGGCACGGCGGAGACGGTCGGCGGAGGCGGCGTCACGATCGCGGGCGCCGCCTTCGGCCGGCGATTCATCGCGATCAACGTGTAAACCACCACGCCGAGACCGAGCCAGGAGGTGAACTTGGCGACCGCAAAACCGACGATCGGAATCGTATAGAGCAGGAGCACCACCACGCCGCCAATCAGGACGGCGAGCACCGGCACGATTGGCTTGCCGCCCATGAGCGGACTGGTGATGCGGCGGCCGATCCACGCGAGCATGACGGCCTTGCCAAAAAGTCCGGCGACGAACAACGCGATCACCAGCGCCGGCGTGCCGATCAGGGTGATCGCCAGCACTACCGCCGCCAACGGCGTGAGCAGCGTAACCAGGAGCGCTGCGAGCAGCGAATACCCGGGACTCTGCTCCAGCGTCGCCGCGCATTTCTCCACGCCGCGCGGGAAGAGCAGCGCGAGCACCAGATAAAGTCCGAGAAACGTCAGCGCGATCCACCACGCCCAGGCCAGATGCGGCCCGAAGGCCAGGGGCCGGCCGAGCAGCAGGCAGCGCGTCACCCACGTGTGCAGCCACTCGAAACCGCCGAAATCGATGCCAAACGAGATGTTGTTGATCTGGCCATGCACCTGCGCCGCGGGATCGCGTTTCACGACACCGCCGACGCACACGACTTCGTTGTGGACGATCGCGTTGGGCCCGAGCTCGACGTTGCCCATCACCGCGATCGCCTCACTCACCTCCGTATCCACATAGGTATTACCAAGCACGGAGACGACGGGACCGCCGACGCGTCCGCCGGTCGCGCGAGAGCTGCCCAGCACCGACACCACCGCGTCGCCCACGGAACCGCTCGAGGTGGAGGAACCGAGAATCGACACCACCGCGTTCTCGACCTTCCCCATGGAGGTCGAAGAGCCGAGGATCGAAACCACCTCGCTCGCCTCCTCATCCGAGGCCAGGGTCGAGTTGCTGAGGAAGGTCACCCGCTGCTCGACCCGGGTGCGGCGGACCGGGCGGGACGTTTCTATCGCCGTCGAGGCGGCTTCTTCCGCAGCCGGTTCGGATTCTTTTTCCGCCATCGCATCCGCCGCCTCGGATTCCGAGGCGGCCGGCGGGGCGGGCGGAGCCACGTCGAGGCGGCGCAATTCGCCGCTGGGCGCCGGTGCCGGCGGCGGGACGGCGTCGTCGGCTGCGGGCTTCGTCGCCTCGGGCGGAGGCGGCGCCGCTTCCTGCGCGCCGACCGGCAAGGTCAACGCCGTCAACCCCGCGAAGGCGAGGCACAGGAAGAGTGAACAAACTGGAGTTTTCATGAAGGACGAAGAGTTGGAAGCTTGGGAAAAATGCGCGGCAGAAGACGGCATGGCTCAACGCGATTGCTGGTAGAGCGCACGGTAAGCCGTCGCCCCGAGGCCAAACAGAAGCGCGTAGACGCCCACGAAACCGGCGAGCGCGCCGTAAAGCCAGCCGGTCGGAATGCTGCGAATCACCAGGCTCGCGAAATCGCGGAGACCGGCCAGTGCCTGCTGCAGCCCATCGATCCAGCCAATGCGGTTCGCGAGCGCGGAGCCGAGCTGCGATGTATCCACATTTCCACTCAGCCACATGAGCGCCGCGACCATGGCGGCGGCGATCGCGGTCGAAAGGGCGACGAAGCCGATGCGCGCGGCGAGCGGCCAGTCGGCAAACGAGTGCCGCCACCACGGGAGCGCGGAACGGGCTTCGATCGCCGCGAGCACGCGCGCCTCGAGGCTGCGCGGAGCGCGCCGGTCCGGCAGCGCACGCAGGGTCTCGTGGATCAGTTTCTCGAGTTCTTCGGGAGAGCGTTTCATGGCGAAGTCAGGCACTGAATTTTTCGTGCGACGCCCCGCTGTGCGCGAGGATGCGCGCGAGGGCGGCGCGGGCGCGGAGGATGTCGGTTTTCACCTTCGCGAGCGAGACGTGCAGGCGTTTCGCGATCTCGTCGTAAGGCATGTCCTCGAAATGGAAAAGGACCAGCGGCACGCGTTGGTGTTCGGGGAGCTGGTCGAGGGCTTTCTCGATCCACTCCCGGCGTTCGCCGGCGTCCATGCCGGCGAAAAACGCGTCCGGCGCGGCGAACTCCACGTCCGGCTGATCGGAATCGTCGGCCGCGTCGTCACGGCGAAATTCCGAAAAGAACTTCCAGCGGTTACGATAGCGCGACAGGTGGTTCAGCGACAGGTTCGTGGCCACGGTTTTCAGCCACCCGCCGGCCGTCGGACTCGACTGGAGCGTGTCGAAACGCTCGTAGGCCTTCAGAAACACTTCCTGCGAAATATCCTCGGCCTGGGCGTCATTACCGACGAGCCGGACGGCCGTGGAGAACACCATGTCCTGATAATTTCGCATGAACGTCGTGAAGTCTGTCGGGGTGATTAATCCCGTGGTTTGGGTCTGCACTGGAATGTCATCGTTCATGTCCAGAACACGGCCGGTGCCGGAAAGTCGCACGAATTCTGAGACGCCGACCCGCCCATCGCGAGCGCGATCGCGCAGGCGGTTCGGCCCGTCGGCACGTGGACGTCCGCTCGTTTTTTCAAACGCGCGGAGATCAGCCGGGCGTTTCCCGCCCAGGCACTTAGGCGGCTCAACCCGCAAACGCATTTCGGCGGCGATTCGCCGCGGACGAATCAACTCACCGCCGCACACAGCGCGGTGTAGTGATCGCGGGCCCGCTCGGCGCATTCTTCGAGCGCCGATTCCGGGATGTGCGCGAGCTTCAGCTCCGCCGGGCTGCTGATCCAGTGGCTGGTCTCGCCGGGCAGATCCAATCCGAAACGGGAAACGACGCCGCACGCGAGGTTCAGCACGCAGGCGCTGGTATTGCCCAGTTCCTTCCCAAACGGATCGAAATGGCACCGCACGCCGTCGACGATCTCCGCCGGGAAACGCCAATGCTCGAGCAGCACGGCGGTCACTTCCGCCGACGTGATGCCGAAAACCGATTGCTCCCACTCCGCCACCATCGGCCACTCCGCTTCGCCGGGATAAACCTGTCCCGCAGCGGCGCCGTCGATGATCACGCGGCCGAGCGTTCGCAGCAGGCCCGCGGTGTAGGCCAGGCCGGCGTCGCAACCGGCCGGCACGGCGAGGACCTCGGCGGCGGCGGCGGTGGCGACGGAGTTTTCCCACAGGCGATCGGCGCGGAGCCGGTAGTGTGCGAGGTCGCGCTGGCAAACCTGCTGCGTCGCCGCCAGCCCGACCAGCCGGTAAATTTCACGGAAGCCCACGCGGCCGACGGCGCCTTCGAGCGAGTCATTCTGCTCGCGCAAGCCGAAGATCACGCTGTTGCTCATCCGGATGACGTGAAAGGTCAGCGCCTGGTCGAGCCGGATCAGCTGCACGATGTCGTTGGTATCCGTGTCGGGATCCTCGAGCAGATGGCGCAACTGACCAAAGGTGGCAGCCGCCGGTGCGAGCTTGCTGCCGAGTGAAAGGATGGTCGCTCGATCGAGAGGCATGGGCAATGCGTTCGCTCCCCAGTCGGCACGATTTGCCCCGACCGTAAGTAAAAAATTCGAGAACCGACGGTTTCGCTGCGCCGCAAGCCCGGTCGCGCCCGCGGCTTGCGCCTGGCGCCCACGGCCTTAGCCGCCTTGCGGCGGCGGATCCACGCGCTGGAAGTCGCCCCAGGAATACTCCACGCGATCGCCGAATTTGGTCACGACCACTTCCGCGGTGCCGTTGGGCTTCGCTTCCGCCGGATGCGGCGAGGGTGGCGGCTCCATCTGGACGTTGAGATCGATGTCGAGGATCCGCGCGAGGCCGAGCACCACGCGAAACGGCTCGCTGATGCGCGCCTGGACCTGCTCCAGCGCGGGCCCGGTCTTGTTGATCGTGACCAGCAGCTCGACCTTGTTGATGGGAAACAGCCACTGGACGCTCGAGCGCAGCGGCAGTTCGTAAACGATGCGCTGCGAGGTTTCGTTCACCACCTTGGCGTGCTCGAAATCGAAATTATCGGCGACCTCCGCCCGCTTTTTGCGCTGCTTGCGGTTCTTGCGGTGCCACCAGGCCTCGCGTTCCGCCGGCGTGGGCGGCCGGCCATCGATCGAAACGAGCTGCCAGCGCGCCTCATAACCGCGCGAGGGGTCGTAGCGCTCGATGCGTTCTTCCTTCAGCTTGTCGCCATCATATTCGCGAACCCGTTGCGTGAACGCCCACCGATCGGCTTCGCCCAGCCAGTTGTCGGCGACCTGCCGCAGGAGCACCGCGTCCGGCGCAGCGGCGACGCCAGCCACGAAGGCCACGAGATAAATCAGGGCAAGTCGGCGCATCATGGGCTGCACCGACTTGGCCTGAGCGCGCCGGTTCCGGCCCGGTGGCCGCGGTCGGGCTCCTCTCCGACCCGCCGATCTGCGCTTTCGCACCCGGCCCGAACCGGCCAGCCCTGATGTCGGGCAGGCAAAACACCTGCCCGACCAGGCGTGCTACATCCGGCAGATCAGCAGCTCGCGTTCGTAGATCATTTCCTTGGGCAGGTGATCGTGGAGATCGATGAACAACTCCTCATGCCCGATCACCTCGGTGCGCCACGCCGTGCGGTCGAAGGCCTGCAGTTCGTCGAACTTCTCCTTCGCGAAATCGAGGCCGGTCCAGTCGATGTCCTCGTAACGCGGCTGCCAGCCGATCGGCGATTCGCAACCCAGCGCCCGCCCATGAGCGCGGTCCACGATCCATTTCAACACGCGCATGTTTTCGCCGAAGCCGGGCCACATGAACTTGCCGTCCTTGTCCTTGCGGAACCAGTTCACGTGAAACACCCGCGGCGTCTCGCTGAGCGCGCGCTGCATCTTGATCCAGTGGCGGAAATAGTCGCCCATGTGGTAGCCGCAGAACGGCAGCATCGCCATCGGATCGCGGCGGACCTTGCCGATCGTGCCGGCCGCGGCGGCCGTCATCTCGGAGCCCATCGTCGCACCCATGTAAACGCCCGCGGTCCAGTTGAACGCCTGATAAACGAGCGGCATCGTCGTCGCGCGCCGGCCGCCGAAGATCAACGCGCTGATCGGCACGCCCGCGGGATCCTCCCACGCCGGGTCGATCGTCGGGCATTGCGAGGCGGGCGCGGTGAAGCGCGCGTTCGGATGCGCCGCCTTCGCGCCGGTCTGCGCGGCAATCTCGGGCGTCCACTCGCGGCCCTGCCAGTCGAGGCATTTCGCCGGCGGCGCTTCGGTCATGCCTTCCCACCACACGCCGCCGTCGGGCGTGAGCGCGACGTTGGTGAAGATGGTGTTCTTCGCGAGCGCCTTCATCGCGTTGGGATTCGTCTTGTGCGATGTGCCGGGCGCGACGCCGAAGAACCCGGCTTCGGGATTGATCGCGCGCAGCTTGCCGTTCGCGTCGGGCTTGATCCACGCGATGTCGTCGCCGACGGTCCACACCTTCCAGCCTTTCTTCTGGAAATGCGCGGGCGGGATCAGCATCGCGAAGTTCGTCTTGCCGCAGGCGCTGGGAAAGGCCGCGGCGACGTAGGTTTTTTCGCCTTTCGGATCCTCGACGCCGAGAATCAGCATGTGCTCGGCCATCCAGCCTTCGTCGCGCGCCATGTTCGAGGCGATCCGCAGCGCGAAACATTTTTTCCCGAGGAGCGCGTTGCCGCCGTATCCAGATCCGTAGGACCAGATCTCGCGCGTCTCCGGAAAGTGCACGATGTATTTTTCCTTGTTGCACGGCCACGGCACGTCCGCCCGCCCCTTGGCCAGCGGGGCTCCGACGGAGTGCAGGCACGGGACCACGCGTTTCTCGCCCTTGTCGATCTCCTGGAAAACCGGCAGTCCGATGCGCGCCATGATGCGCATGTTGACGACCACGTAAGGCGAGTCGGTGATCTGGACGCCGAGCTGCGACATCGGCGAACCGAGCGGGCCCATGCTGTAGGGCAGCACATACAGGGTGCGGCCCTTCATGCAGCCGGCGAACAGCTCCTTCAGCTTCTTCCTCATCTCGAAAGGATCGACCCAGTTGTTCGTCGGGCCGGCGTTGTCCTTCGAGAGCGAGCAGATGAAGGTCCGGTCCTCGACGCGCGCCACGTCGCCCGGATCGGAACGCACGTAGTAGCAGCCGGGCCAGAGTTTCTCGTTGAGCTTGATGGCCGTCCCGGCGGCAACCATTTGCGCGCAGAGGGCGTCGTATTCTTCCTGCGATCCGTCAACCCAGTGAATGGCAGCCGGTTTCGTCAGCTCCGCCATCTTTTCGACCCACTTGAGCAAATTCTTGTTCGCAGCGAGGGGTTGGGAGGGATCGCGTTTCGACATCGGGGATTCAGGATGGAACATGGCGATGCGAAGCAAACTCCTATCGCGCCGAGGCGTCTCCGTATTTTCTGTGTTTCTGACCGCAGAAATTGGTCTTTGCGGCGCCGACTTTCGCCGAGCGTGACTACAGAGTCGCCCGCGCGCATGGCAATCCTAACCTGCCGCCATGGTGAAGCTCTGCATCCTCGTGGGCACCTTGTTCGGCGGCTACGCGGGCTGGGCCGCGGGCGCCGGAATCGGACTCGAATTCTTCGGCTCCTTTCTGCTTAGCGGAGTCGGCAGCCTCGCAGGCGTGTGGGCTGGCTGGAAGCTCGGCCGGAAACTCGAGTGAGGCCGCTCACTCCGCCGCTGGGGGCGCGCGACGCTCGATCGGCTCGATGTGGACGGAGACATCGCTGACGCGCAAGGGCGACGCGAGCAGCGCGTCCTTGACCGCATGCGCGATGTCGTGGCCTGCGCGCACGGTCAGCGCGTCGTCGACGCAGACGTGGATATCGACCAGATGGCTCAACCCGCTTTTGCGCACACGGCATTTGTCGATCGCCCGCACACCGGGCACCGTGCCCGCCAGCGTGCGCACCTCGTTCTCGAACGATTCCGGCACCGCCGTATCCATCACGTCGCCGATCGCGCGATTAAGCATGCCGACGCCGTTGAACAGAATCACCGCGCACGCGACCAACGCCGCCCAGTCGTCCGCCGCCTCGTAGCCTTTCCCGCCGATCACCGCGATGCTGATGCCGACAAACGCGGCACCGGAGGTCACCGCATCGGAATAGTGGTGCAACGCCTCCGCGCCGAGCGCCGTGCTGCCGGCCTCCTCGCCCGCCGAGTGCATGCGACGCGAGAACCAGATTTTCACTCCCACGATGCCTGCCAGCAACGGCAGCGTCGCCCAATGCGGGCCGTGGTGCGGCGTGATGATTTCCTCGATCGCCCGCCACCCGATCCAGCCCCCGGCCGCGAAGACAAACACCGCCACCGACAACGCCGCCAGTGGCTCCGCCTTTCCGTGACCGTAGGGATGATTCGCGTCCGGCGGTCGGGACGCCACGTGAAAACCAGTCCACACGAGCAGCGACGAAAGGATATCGAGTAACGACTCCACGCCGTCGGCGATCAGCGCGTAGGTGTTCCCCAGAATGCCGCCGGCAAACTTCAATGCCGCGAGCGTCGCGTTCAGCGCGATCCCGCGCAGCACGAGCGCCGCGCTCGCGCGGGCGCGGCGCTGCGGGCCGGCCAGATGTTCAGGAAGCTCCCGGGTCACTCCGCCAGCGTTAAAGTCCGCGTTGCCATTCGCCAGCCCGCAATTGACCCCTGACGGCGCCCCGCTCAGTTTCTTCCCCAAGCATGAGTGCGCCCAACCTTTCGATCGGCCGCGATCCGGTGAAACAGTTCTCGATTTTCGCCGAGAACCGCGTTGGCCGGCTCAACGATCTCGTCGGGCTTTTCAAGCAAAACGACGTGCACATCATGGCGATCACCGTGCTCGACACGACGGATAGCGCGATCGTGCGCGTGATCGTCGACGATCCGGAGAAGGCGCGCGAGCTGATGGTGAACAACGATTTTCCCTACACGGAATGCGAGGTGCTCGTCGTCGAGATCGGCGACGAATCGAAGCTGCGCAACGTCCTCGGCGCGTTGTTCGTGGCCGAGATCAACGTCCACTACGTCTACAGCTTCATCAAACGGCCCGACAACGAGGCCGCGCTCGTGCTCAACGTCGAGGACAGCGACGTCGCCACCCAGGCGCTCAGCCGCTGCGGCTTCAAGGTCATCACGCAGCGCGACATCTCGCGCTGAACGCCCGCCGCCCGGTTCAGCTTTTTTCCTGGCTCATCTTCTCGCCGTCCAGCGAGTAGATGCCGGTGAGATAACCGTTCTCCAGAATCGCCCCGACTTTCAGCGCGCCGTAAAGCGAGACGGGCACATCGAGCAGCGGACGCACGCCTTTGTTCATGCGCACGACAACCCACTCGTTCATGTTCGGCACCACGCCGTAGCAGCACATCATCGCGTCTTTCACGAGAAGGAATTCCGTCACGAGGCCCTTCTCCATTTTCGTCGGCAACATGAAGCCGGTGACGATCGCCTTCTTCCCGCTCCACGCTTTCACCGATTCCGGAATCTGTTCCTCGCCGGTCGGCGGCGGCGTGCTCGCATCCGCGGTCGCCTCCGGCGCGGGCACGACAAACGGGAATGACGCGAGCCGGTCAAAACCGAGCCGCAAATAACCGTCCTCGACTTCCGGCGCGGCCGATTCGGCGGCTCGCAACGGCAGCAGCGCAGGCGTCACGGCCCCCAGCAGCAGGCAGAAAACAAGGATGCGTTTCATGGGTCGGAAAACCTGCACAGCGCCGCGCGAGCGTCAAAGTCTTTGGCCCGCGCCCGTCCTCGTCACGACACCGGCGCGATCGTTTCCGCCACCGGCACGCGGTAGGCCTTCAGCGCCGGCACGAGTCCGCCGAGCGCGCACAATCCCGCCAGCGCCGCCGGGCCCCACGCCAACACCGGATGCCACTGCCACGGCTCGAGCACGACGCCCGTCTGCGCGCGCACGATGGACGCCACGACCGCCGCCAGAATCGCAAACACCGCGAATCCCGCCGCCGCGCCCAGCGCTCCGATCACCGCCGCCTCGCCCAGCACCGCGCCAAACACCGTGCGCCGTCGCGCCCCAAGCGCCCGCAGGATCGCGATGTCGCGCTGCCGCGCGCTCATCGAATTGTAGATGCTGACCAACACCGAGCCCGCCGCCACCGCGGCCACGAGCCACGCGACGAGCGTGAGCACGCGATCGACCCAGCCAATCTTGTTGAACAATTCCGCGACGATCGTGCCGATCGGATACGCAAACGTGAGCTTCCCGCCCGACTGGTTGAGGACGTTGTTCATCATCAACCCGGCCGTGCTCGCACGCAGTTGAATCAGCACCGCACTGATCTCGGTTTTCGCGAGCGGGTTGTGACCGCTCATCGTCTGCAGACCTTCGAGCGGAATCCAGATCACGCGATCCACCGGCGAATTCGTCGGCTCGAGCACGCCCACCACCGTGTAAAGCTCCTCGTGATCGTGATCGCCGCCCACGCCGTGCTGCGGATGGAAGGTGCTGCCCACTTTCCAACCGAGCTGGCGCGCGGCGTAGGCGCCAACGACCGCCTCCTCCGTGCCGAGCTTGAAATTCCGCCCGCTCGCAAACGCATACCGCCGGCCGGGCGCATATTCGATCTCGTCGAACAGCGTTTCTACCGTGCCGACGATCCGCCAGCCGTGATAACTGTCGCCGACCGCGATCGGAATCGCGTGCCTGATCGCACCGGCAAACATCGGATTGCGGCGCAGCATTTCGAAATCCGCGGCGCTGATGTTTCCCGGGGAGGTTTCGACGTGGAAAATCGAGTTCAACACCAGCTGCAGCTTCGAGCCGCGCGCGCCGAGCACGGCGTCGAACCCGGAATTTGTCGCCGCAAACACGGCCTGCGACTGCGTCTTCACCACCCAAACGGTGAGCAGCAACCCGGCGGCGAGCGCGATGCTGCCGGCCGTGACGAGCGTCGACAGCGCGTGCTGGCGGAGCGAACGATAGATGATGAGCGGAAGCGTCATGACGATCGATGCGAGGCTCAGCTTTGCCCACGGAGCGCGGCGTTGATCTGCGCGAAATCCTGCACCTGCTCGAACTCGCGCAGCACGCTTTCGTCGTGGCTCACAAGCAGGAGCGCCGCGCCATTTTCGCGGCAGACCTCGCGAATCAGCCGCAGCGAATCGTGCGCGTGCTTGCGATCGAGATTGCCGGTGGGCTCGTCCGCGAGCACCAGCCGCGGCCGGTTCGCCAGCGCCCGCGCGACCGCCACGCGCTGCTGTTGTCCGGTTGAAAGCTGTCGGGGAAAATGATGCAGCCGGGTGCCGAGCCCCACGCGTTCGAGCAGCTCGCGCGCATGACCACGATCGGCGCCGCGCGGACCGAACGACATGCCGAGCACGACGTTTTCGATCACCGTGTAGCCTTGGAGCAGATTGAAGCTCTGAAAAATGTAGCCGATCTTCGCGGCCCGCAGTCGATCGCGCTCCGCCTCGCCGAGCGCCGTCATGGTCTCGCCGTCGACGTTCACGGTCCCGCTGTCCGCCGCAAGAATCCCGGCGATGAGATGCAGGAACGTCGTCTTGCCCGAACCGCTTTCTCCGCGGAGTCCGAGTTGCGCGCCAGCGCCGAGCGCAAACGCGGGGACGTTGACGATTTCGACCCGCTCGCCGTCGGGCGCGACGAAGGTTTTCCTCAGCTGAACGACGTCGAGCATGCGCCGAGTTGAGCGAAGATGCACCGGTGCTCAATTCGTTTCGGTGCGCACCTGTTCGCCGTGTGGCGCGATCGCCAACGCACGGCAAAAAAAACGGCGCGGATCGCTCCGCGCCGTTTGACCCATGGCGGAACGCATCTAGTCCCAATAGCCTTCGTAATAGCGATACGCGCCACCTTCCTGATCCCACCGCGGCGGGATCCACGTGGCACCGGCGCGCGGCGGAATGGACCAGCGACCGGCGACCCATTCGTAGCGGCTGTTGCGCCAGGTCCAGTAACCGGGCACCCAGACGTGATCGCTCGACGGACGCGGTGGCACGCTCTCGGACTGCACCGCCGGCGGCGCTTGCGTCACGACGATGGTGCTCTGACCGGTGGCGGTGGTGGTGGGCGTGGCCACAACGGTCGGCGGAGCGGAAGCGACGACGGGCGCAGCCGGCGGCGGCGCCGCCACGACATGCGATTCAGGCTCGGTGGCGCAGCCACCCAGGAACGCGGCCGCGCCACAAACGACCAGGAGCGGGGCGAAGTTTGAGGTATTCATAACCCGCGCCGCAGACCCTCCCCGGGCGGCGTGGTTCTTGGGGAAAACTCCCGAATCTGGCGCCTTTTACGTTCCCTCAGCCTTTCCACCCGGTCGCGGCCGGGGTTGACGCAGCCGACACCGCCAGCCCGCGTTCCGCCTTGATAAAAAAAGCCCGCCGTAATCGGCGGGCTTCGTCTACAAGATTGGTTCGCAGGCTTACCGCGTGTGCGCGCCCTTCTCGAGCCTGCCACGCAGCGCGAACAACACCGCGAACGCCACGATCAACACGAGCGGGAAGGTTACCATGTTCGCGAGCGTCGCCTGTCCGGCGGCAAGTTCGATCGCGGACGGCTCCGTCAGCGTCTGCGCCGCTTTCGCGCGATTGCTGTCGATCCAATTTCCGATGATCGGATTCCAGATCGAAACGGCAAACATGCCCGCGCCGCCCATCAGCGACATGCCGAGCGCGCCCGTCTTCGGGATGTACTCGCTCGTGAAACCGATCATGCAGGGCCAGAAATAACAGACGCCGAGCGCGAACACGATCACGGCCACATACACCGTCGCCCCCGTCGCCTTGCTCAACAGGAACAAGCCGATCGCCGCGACGATCGCCGAGCAGAGCAGCACGCCGACCGTGTGCAGCTTGTGCACGATCGGACCGGCAAACTGCCGGCCGACCGCCATGAGGCCCGTGCCCAGCGCGAGCACCATCATCGGGTGCGCACCGGTCTCGCTCAGGATGCGTCCCACCCACTGCTGCGTGCCGAGTTCGGTCGTCGCCGTGAGCGTCATGCAGAGAATCATGAACAGATACAGCGGGCTGAAGAGGCTCTTGATGTTCGTGCCGGTCGAGGTCTCGATGTTCGCCGACGTCGGGAAGTTGGTCGTGAAAAGGAGGAAGCCGTAGATTGCCGTCGGCACCAGCATGGTCGCGATCTGCAGCTGCCAGCCCATGCCGGCCGAGGTCATGAACTGCGACACCAGCGCGCCGATCACGATGCCGCCCGGAAACCAGACGTGAAACCGGTTCAGCATGGTCGTCTGCTTTTTTGGATACATGTCCGCGATCAGCGGATTGCACGCCGCCTCCACCGAACCGTTGGCAAAGCCGATACAGAAGGTTGAGATGATCAGGCCCCAGAATCCGCCCGCCGTGATCGTCAGCACGAGGCCCGCCACGTGACCGACCAGCGCCACGCACAACAGCACGCGCGCGCCGAGGTAATTATACAGCAGCCCGCCGACCATCATCGCGACGGGAAAGCCGAGGAACGCCATCGCGTTCACCCACCCAAGCTGGGTGTCACTGAGTCCAAAATTCTGACTTAGCTCCGTGAGGATGCCCGCGCGGATCGCGAACGTCATCGCGGTCACGATCAATGCCAGGCAACTCGCAAGGAACAGTTTGGAAGCGTTGTCTTTGCTCATGTAGAGAATCGCTGTAACAACTGGAGGGGTTGGGGTGAAACGAACGACGGATCGACACAGGAGAACTATCGCTGGTTCAGCAACGGTGAATTTCAGCGTCGCGGGGCCAGCGCGTTCCTCGCTGGAAACACGCCCGCCGCGCCGCGGCTCCGGCCGGCCCGCGGTCCCTTACGACATTTCTCAACCGCTCACGCCTTCACCTCGACGCGCTTCCCGCCCGCCGCCGCCGAGGCGTAGATCGCCTCAATGATCGCCACGTCGCGCCGGCCCATCTCGCCCGGGACGGGCGTGTCGCGATTCTCGACGATACAGCGCGCAAAATCGTCCATCTGCGCCGCCTGCTGGTTGAGATTATTGATGTTCATCGGTCCGCGACTCGTGCGGCCCTCCAGCCCACCATAGGCAAAGGCCGGCTTGATCTCGACCCAGTTGCGGCCGTCCCGCGATTCGGCGCGAAACTCGTTGCCGCCGGCATTGTAGCTCGTCCAGCCATCGCACACCGCGCCATTGGAAAATTCCATTTTCCAGCGGATCGTTTCCTCCACCTGATCGAACACCTGCGGGCGCGTCTTCGGCTCCTCCGTCGCCGTGACCGCCACCGGGGCGAGGTCGCCGGCCGCGCGACAGCCCGCCTGAATCACGTAGATGCCGACGTCCGGCAGCGGCCCGCCCCCCGCGAGCTTCTTGTCCAATCGCCAGCCGCGGCCCTCGCCCACGCGGAAGCCGTGCTTTCCGCTCATCTTCGTGAACGGCCCGAACTGCGGGTCGCGAGCGAGCCGCTCCATCTCGATGTGATGCGGCTCGAACTCCAGCCTGTATCCAATCGACAACTTCCTGCCCGCATCACGGCACGCCGCGATCATCTCGTCGCATTCGCGCGCGGTCGGCGCCATCGGCTTCTCGCAGATCACATGTTTACCCGCCTTCGCGGCCCGCAGCACGAAATCGCGGTGTGTCCCCGGCGGAGTCACGACGTAGACGATATCGATGTCCGGATTGTCGGCGATGCGCTCGAGGTTTTCGTAAGTGTAGACGTTTGGATCGGTGACCCCGAACTTCTTCTTCCAGAAGTCGACTTTCGACGGCGTGCCCGTCACCACGCCCGCGAGCCGGCAGTGCTGCGTTTGCTGCAGCGCCGGCGCCAGCTGGTAGGTCGAATAGCCGCCGAGGCCGAGCAGCGCGATGCCGAGTTTCCGGTCGGGCCGTGGCTCGGCGGCGAGGAGATTCCGCGGCAGCGTGAGCGCGGCGAGCGAAGCGAGGGAGACGTGGCCGACGAATTGCCGGCGCGTGAGGGACGGGCGCGATTTCATGGGGCAAGGGGTGCTGCCCGTCACGTAAACGGCTCGCTTCCACTTGGCAACTGGCAGCGACACTCGAAGCTCAATCTGCCGGCACGGCCAGGCGCGTGACAACCGCGTCGATCTCCCGCATGGCCAGACCGATCTCAGCCTGAATCGCGGGGGTCTGGTCCGCGAGTCCTCGCAGGCGCTCCCGCGCCTGGTCGAGATCCGCCAGCGCGGTCTTCGTCCGCTCGATGCCGACCCGCAGATCGCCAAACATGACCTCGAAGGAATCGTCCTCTTTCAACCGGCGCGCCTCCACGAGCCCGCCGACCTGCGCGACCTGAAGCGCCAGCACCAGACGCCGCAACTCCTCGGAGTTCTCGCCGAGGCGGCCCAGCTCCCGTTCGATTGCCAGCAAGGCGGCGGCGGCGCGGGCGATCGTCCCCGCAAACCCCGCCTGAAGTTGTCCGATCATCCGCCGGCACCCGTCCGCATCCCCGCCCGCTTTCGCCTCCCGGCACAGGAGCTCGCCGCAGAATCCGATCACCATCTCGATCTGCAGCCGCGCGGCCGCGAGATCGAAAATCACCGCGCTCAGGCCGGTCGACACCGACCTCGTGCGTTCCGTGAACGCGCCGACGAGGTTGCTGGTGTTCTCCAGCGACGCGCCGAGATAGTCCGCGATCACCGCCAGTCCCGAACCTTCGACTCCCACGCGTGCGGATCGCAGCGCCGCGTTGAAGGCGATGAAGCGAAACTCCTGCGTAAGCCCGAGCACGAATGCCGACCTTTCCGCGAGACGTTCGTTGAGCGACGCAAACTCGTCGAGCTGCGCGTAAAGCGTATTGATTTCCCGATACGCGCGGCGCGCGGCGCGATCGATGATCGCAATTTCGCCGCCGTTGCGGCTGATCGCCTCCGCGGGAAACAGCCGCAGCTTCTCCCGCGCCAGCGTCGCATCGCGACTCTTCAGTTCCTCGTGCAGCAGTTTCCGCATGAACGCGTCGTAACTCTCGAAACTCTGCGCGCGCAATTCGTCCGCCAGCAGCTTCTCGGCGGCATCCATGCTGGCCGGTCCATCGGCGCCACCGTCACGCGCCGCTTCCTCGCACGCCCGCATCCGCCGGTAAAGCGCCGCCACCCGCGGCGTGAGCTCGCTGGACGGCTTGAAGCGAACCGACAAGAACCCGTCGCCCACCGGCAGCAACAACGCGATCACGCTGTAATGCCGGCCATCCGCCGCGAGGTTCTTGACCAGACCCGCCACCGGACTCGCGGCGAGCAGCCGGCTCCAGATCAGACGAAAAACCGCCCGCGGCATCTCCGGATGGCGGATGATGTTGTGCGGCTTCCCCACGAGTTCGTGGCGAGCATAACCGCTGACTCGCACGAACACATCGTTACCCGACAAAATCACGCCCTTCCGGTCGGTCGTGGAGAAAAACATCTCGTCGATCCGGAATTCGCGGGCGGCGTCGATCGGCTGGGGCCGTTTCATAAATTACCTGGACCCAATGCAATCGACGCCGCCGGCCGCAGGATGAACGCCGCGCCCAAGTCAGTAGCCAGCCGTATGCGTCTTCAAAAAACGCGTAGGCACAAAAAAGCCCGGCGTCGCCGCCGGGCTGGGGAAATCAAGGTGCCGGGTTTTCGGCGGCTGACTCCGCCGGCCCGCTCTCGGGAGTCTCCGCTTCCGCTTTGCGGCCCCGGCCGCGACCGCCACGGCGCGCGGGTTTCTTCTCGGCGGCTGCTTCGCCGCCGGGCTCGCTCTCCTGCGCAAACTTGGAGGCCTTGGCGTTTACCCACAGCTCGCCTTTCGCGTTCTTGTTGAACCAGAAAATCTCGCCCGCGTGCTCGACGAAGACGGGCTTTTCACGAGCCTTTTCCGGCACCTTCAAGCCAGCGTTCACGAGGCCTTCAACCAGCGCTTCGGGCGCTTTGCCGAGCTCGCTCGCGACGCGCTCGACCTTCCCCGCCACGGCGCCGGTCTTGGTCTCTTTCAACAAGAGTCGGACCGCCGCGAGAATGTTGGCAGGCGACGGCAGGTCTGCCGCCGACGCTTCACCGGCGGGCGTGGACGCCTCGGCCGGAGTCTTCGGCGCCGAAGCCGCGACCGGCGATGCCGGCTCGAGCGGCAGCTCCGTCGGCTCCGCCGGCGAGGTCTCGATCGCGGAGGGAGTCGTGTCAGCCGAGCCGGGCTCGGCGGTCTTGGCGGCATCGCCGGCGCGTTTCTCGCGGCCATTGATCCAGAGTCCGCCGCGCGAATCCTTGTTCAACCACCAGATTTCGCCCTCGATCTCGACGTTGACGGCGGGATCGTTGGGCGTGGCCGGCACCGTGAGCCCCAGCGCGGAAAACGCCTGCACGAGATCGGCCTCGCTGCACTTGAGCGCGCGCGCCAGGAAGCTCGCGCTGCCCGAACCACCCGGACCGCGGCGATTCCGCCGCATCAGCGGGCGAATTTTTTGGAGCAACGTAGCCCCTTCGGGCAGTGGCGCGCCGCCGGCGGGCGCCGGCATCTCGGGCTGTGTCGCGTTGGTCTCGTTGCGCGGGTGACGCACCGCCTCGGTCTTTTCGGGCTTCGCGTGCTTTTCCTCGGGCTTCTGCTCCTCGGTCGTCTCGGGAGTGACTTTCGCTGCCTGGACGACGCGGAAGACCGGACGTGGCTTTTCGCGGGTGTTGATCCACACCTCACCGCGGCGGTTGATGTTTACCCAGAAAAGGTCGCCGTCGTATTCGACGTAAACGGGCTTCGCATTCTCGTCGGCCGGAATCTGCAACCCGCACTCGACGAGCGCGCCCTTGATGTCGCTTTCGTCGAGACCCCACTTCTTCGCCAGATAGTCGGTGCCGACCGACATGCCCGGGCCGCGCTGATTGCGGCGCATGTGGGGCTTGAGAGCTTCGAAGAACGTCGGCAGCTCCTCTTCTTCGGCGAGCTGATCCCATTCGTCCTTTTCGGCGGAGTCGTCCTCCGGCGCATCCGGATCATCGTCGCGCGACGTGTCGATCGGCTTCCGGAAGCCGTCGTCGGGGGCGACCTTCTCTTCGAGGAAGCTGGCCGGGCGGTCTTCTGCCGTGGCGTTCGACGTGGCGGCTTGAAACTTCGCGGCGAATTCGGCGCGGAGCTTTTCGGCCTCCGCCTTGGCGGCGGCGGCCGCCGCGTCCTGCAGCGTCCAGTCCCGTTGCGTCGAGCGCCGGGCGAGACCGGTGAACGCGAGGGGGTTGTCGGGGACAGTGCGAAATTCGACGATTTCCCAATCCTCGCGGCCGAGGTCGTTGAGAAATTTTTCCAGCAGCGCCGGCGTGGCGAAGCCACCCTTGCCGCTGGAGATGACCTTGTATTCCCAAAGTGCCATAATGGTTGCGAGGCCCACGCATCCCAAAACCCGCCCCGCATGCCGAGCCTTAATTTGCAACCGGCTGCATCTGGGATCGCGCCCGCACCAGGCGCTCGGCACCGCACGCAGGTCGGCCACGGTCCGACGGAAAACGTCGCCCCACCTTGCCCGTCGGGCGCATCTCGCCACGGTTTCCCGCGTCAATCGAGCCCCATGCATCCTTCCCCGCTCACCCGTTTCCTGCTGCTCGGACTGCTCACGGCCGGCCCGGCCCTGGCCGCCAACCTGCCGAAGCCGGACGCCGACAACGGCGGCCTCATGTTGCCCGCCGGCTTTCGCGCGCTCGTCGTTGCCGACAAGCTCAAGCCGCTGCGCAATCTCGTCGTCGCCAACAACGGCGACCTCTATATCAAAACCCGCCAGGCCGGCATCGTCGCGCTGCGCGATACCGATGGCGACGGCCGCGCCGACCAGACTGAGGAATTCGGCGAAGGTGGCGGCACCGGCATAGCGATTCACAACGGCTGGCTCTACCATTCGACCGACAGCGCCATTTACCGTTACAAGCTCACGCCCGGCCAGCTCGTCCCCGCCGGTCCCGCCGAGCGGATCGTGCGCGATCTGCCCAACAAGCGCCAACACTCGGCCAAGGTGTTCGCGTTCGGCGCGGACGGTCAGCTCTACGTTGAAGTCGGCTCGCCCTCTAACGCCCTCGGCCAACCCGATCGTGCCAAGGGCGCCGTCGGTCAGGATCCGACCGAATTCCTCAAAACCCACGGCGGCTACTGGCGCTTCGATCCCGACAAACCCGACCAGACGCAAGCCGACGGCCATCACGTCTCCACCGGTCATCGTCACTCGACCACGATCGCGCTGAATCCCGTGTCGAAAAAGCTCTTCATCGCCATCCATGGCCGCGATCAGCTCAACACCGTCGCGCCGCAATTCTACAGCGAAGAGGACAACGCCGAGAATCCCGCCGAGGTCCTCCACGTCCTCGAAGAAGGCGCCGACTTCGGCTGGCCGACCACGTATTGGGACCCGCGCGCGAAGCAGCGGAAGCTGAATCCCGAATATGGCGGCGACGGCAAGAAGCTCGCGCCCGCCGGCAAATTCCCGGATCCGCTGGTCGCGTTCCCCGCGCACTGGTCGCCGATGCAGCTCGCGTTCTATTCGGGCACTCAGTTTCCGGAAAAATACCGCGGCGGCGCCTTTCTCGCTTTTCAGGGCTCGTGGAACCGCGCGCCCAAACCGCAGCGCGGCTACAACGTGACCTTCATTCCGTTCAACAAATCCGGTTTTCCGGTCGGCACCTTCGAAGTGTTCGCCGACGGATTCTCCGGCGCGAAAGACCTCGCCTCGCCCGGCGACGCGAAGCATCGCCCGAACGGTGTCGCCGTCGGCCCCGATGGCTCGCTCTACGTCTCGGATGCAACGGCCGGTCGGGTCTGGCGGATCATCTACACCGGCGAAAACCGGTAAGCGTCGCCCGTGCGCGCCCTGCTCCTCGTCCTCGCGACGCTCTCGCTCGTAGCGTGCCACCGCCGCGAGCCGGAGCCGGCGCACGCGTCGGCAGAGAAGTCCGCCACCACGCCGCCATCGGCGCCCGCGCCGGTCGCTGCCACGGTCGAAACTCCGCCCCCGCCCGCATCCGGCGGGGCGACGGTGGCGAGCGCCGACGGCGAACAGCTTTTCCAACAAAACTGCGCGACGTGCCACATGGCCGACGGCAGCGGCGTGCCTTTCCTGCAGCCATCGATTCGCGGCAGCGCCTGGATTTCCAACGAAAATCCGCAACTGCTGCTTTCGCTGATCCTGCGCGGCTCGGCGGTGTTGGGCGAAGCGGCGCAGGCTTACGAAAACGACATGGCACCGTTCGACCATCTCAGCGATGTCGAGATCGCCGCACTCGCCACCCGCGTGCGCGAGCGCTTCGGCCAGCCGCCGCCGTCGAAACCGGTCACGCCCGACGAGGTCGCGATCGCGCGTAGCCGGCCCGGTTTGCCCTGAACGGATCGTGGGGCGTCACCGCGTCACGCGGGCCAGAAACCGCTCCAGCGCATACGTGGTCAGCTGCCCGCCCGGTCCGCAGAGATTGAACTCGAACGCGTGCGTCGCCCACGGCAGCTGGATCGCGACGTGCGGCACGCCGGCCGCGCTGAGCCGGGCCGCGAGCCGCTCGCTGTGCCGGTGCCACACGAGCGGATCGAGCCGGCCGTGCAGCAGCAGCGTCGGCGGCGACTCCGGCCTCACGTGCGACGTCGCAGACGCATCCGCGTAATTCCCGCGCACCTCGTCCGGCGAGCCGCCGAGATACTGACGGAGCAGCCGCCGGGATTGCAGCACGTCGTCCTCGCGCCCCGAGCGGTAGCCGAGCAACAAATCCGCCGGCGCGTAGAGGCCGACCACCCCGCGGATCCCCGGCTCGCCCAGCGTATAGGCCGCCGTTTGCGCGATCTGTCCGCCGGCGGAACGACCGAGCAGGACCAGGCGCGAAGCGTCGAGCCCGAGCGCCGGCGCCCGCTCCTGCAGAAACGCGAGCGCCGCCCGCACGTCCTCGCGCTGTGCCGGCCATTTGGATACGGGAGCGAGCCGATACGAGATCGCGGCGACGACATAGCCGCGATGCGCGAGCCAGTGATTGAAATGGCGCATCTGTCCGCGATCGCCGCCGTCCCAGCCGCCGCCGTGGATCACGAGCACGCCCGGCCGCGAAGCCGCTGACGGCAGCCGGTAGACATCCATCTCCAGCGCGCCGGCGAACGCGAACGTCTCCGCCCCGACCGCCGCTGGCGCACGACCGAGCAGACCGCGCCAGGAAAACGCCCGTCGCGACACCGCCGGCGCGCCGAAACTGTCGCATTGCGACTCCAGCGTCCGCGCGACGCGCCGCGCTTGCAGTGCCGGCTTGAGCAACAAGCCCGCCGCCACGACGGCGAGGCAGGCGGCGATCCACCCGACCGGGTTCCGGCCGACACTTCCCGCCGCCACGGCCAAAGCCAACGCCGCCAGGGCGAGCCAGTGGCCAAACTCGCCGGCGCACACCGCGAGCCGCCATTCGTTCCAATCGGGCGAGCGCAGCGTCGTAAGCAAACCGAGCCACACGAGCGCCAAGGCCAAAAACAGCAGCAGCCAGATAAACATGAAGACGGCGCCGACTTCCGCAGAACGCGCCGGCGGTCGCGATTCATTTCGCCTTTGCGCTTTGCCGGCGGGTTTGCCGCGATGACCGCCCATGCGTCGTCTCGATCAACTCCTCTCCAGCCTCGGCTATTGCACGCGCAGCGAGGCGCGCGACTGGGTCGCCGACGAACGCGTCACGATCCGCGGCGAACCCGCCCGCAACGTTTCGCAGAAGGCCGCGCCCGCCGACGTGGCGGTGGACGGCGAGCCGCTCGATCATCCCGACGGGCTCCTGTTGATGCTGCACAAGCCGCTCGGCCTCGTGTGCTCGCACGATCAGCGCGAAGGCCCGAACATCTATTCGCTGCTGCCTCCGCGCTGGCGTCTGCGCCGTCCGCAGGTGACGAGCATCGGTCGCCTCGACAAGGAGACGAGCGGCTTGATCCTGCTCACCGATCGCTCGCCGCTCGTGCACCGGCTCACGTCGCCGAAGCACAAGGTCCCGAAGGTCTATCGCGCGATGGTCGACCGCGACTTGTCACCGGAGCTGATCCCGCTTTTCGCCAGCGGCACGCTGCCGCTCGAAGGCGAGGACACGCCTTGCGCGCCGGCGCAGCTCCGCCTCCTCGGTCCGCGCGAAGCCGATCTCACCTTGACCGAGGGGCGCTACCATCAGGTGCGCCGGATGTTTGCCGCGATCGGCGCGACCGTGCTCACGCTACATCGCAGCCAGTTCGGCGATCTCACGCTCGGCGAACTGCCGCCGGGCCAGTGGCGGGAGCTGCCGCTGGATCATTTTGACCGCGCGGACGCGTCGCCCGCTTCCTGAGCCTGCGCCGGCGTCGCGCTCATTCGTCCTCGCGCACTGTGAAAACCAGCGGCTGCAGCATGCGGACGTTCACCCTGCGGCCATTCTTGATACCCGGCCGGAATTTCCATTTCGAGATCGCCATGAGTGCCGGATCTTCGAGCCGCCGCTCGGTGGTCCGCACGACGTAGGGGCCGACGACCGCACCGTTCACATCGACGATGAACCCGACGGTCACCTCAGCCCGGAAGCCGGGCTGCCGCATGCCCACGGGCATCACCGGCGCGATCCGCACGATCGGATCCGGCGCGCGGTCGAGATCCTTCAAATCGAAAATCTTGCCCATGCCCTCGCCGATCTTGGTGCCGCGATGGATGATCGGAGGAATCGAAATCACCTTTGCCGAACTCAGGTCCTGCTGCGGAACCAGCGTGGAGTAGTCGATCTGCTGCACGAACGCGTTCGACAAGTCGACCTGGCTTGGCACGTCGGCCAGCATCGGCACGGAGACGCCCGCCGCCACCGGCTCCTCATCGCCCTCGAAGGGAGTCGTTTCCGGCTCCAGGTCCTTGAGCTCCGGCATGATCAGCGTGACCGCCACCGGCTCGTCGTAAACGAGCTGCCGCTTCGGCGCGGACTTGAAGTTGAACCCAAACAGCAGCAGGCCATGCAGACCGGCGGAAAACGCCATCGCGCCCCACAGTGCGACCCGGGAGCGACGCCGGGCGCGATAACGCCAAGTCCCGGTGGGCCTGATCGTTCGGAGGGGCGGACGAGGGAGGTCGGCGGGGTTGACGAGCGTCGCAGGGGTATGCCCGTTCATACTGGGAGTATCGTTCAGAACCCAACGATCCCTCCGCATCCTTTGCAAAAAACCTCGCATTCCTTGTGCGACGAAGACGTCCCCGCCGGGATTCCGGCTTGGCGCCGCGGTCGGTCTCCGCGACGGTCACTGCCTCCTTTTCGATTATGTATGATTTTCCCCTGACCGGCGCCCAGCGCTCGTTCCTCCGCGGCATCGGCCAGACGCTCGACGCTTCGCTCAAGCTCGGCAAAGGCGGCCTCACGCCCGCTTTCACCGCCGAACTCCAGAAACTCCTGCGCGCCCACGAACTCGTGAAGCTGCGCTTCCTGGGGCTCGATCGCGACGAACGCGCCGCGCTCTGCGAACAGATCGCCGATGAAGGCCGCTGCCTGTGCGTCGGCGCCGTCGGTCACACGGCGCTCTTTTACCGTCAGCATCCTGAGCCGGACGGACGTTCGATCGTTCTGCCGGAGTGATCGTTCGCGCGGTGCGTCGGCGAGCGGCCGATTGACGCGCCGCGGGCAGGCTGTTTCGTTGCGCGGCATGTTCATCATCATCGGCGGCGACGGAAACGAATACGGGCCGGCCAGCGCGGAACAGATTCGTGGCTGGATCGCAGCCGGCCGCGCCAACCTCGACACCCGCGCCAAGGTGGCCGGCACCGACGAATGGCGCCGGCTCGCGGATTTCGCGGAATTTTTCCCTACCGCGAATACACCGCCCGTGATCGATGCGGAGCGCAGCCATACCCTGCTGGCGGAACGCTGGCGGCGGTTTTTCGGCGCGCTCATCGACGGCACGCTGGAGATGGCGTGCTGGATGCCCACGTCGGTCGCCATCATGCGCTCGGTGGGCGACATGGCTGCTGACGGAGCGGTGGATCCCGAGCACGTGATGGAGATCTTCTGGTCGTCCCTTGGACTCTCGCTGCCTTATCTGCTGGCGCTCTTCGTCGTGCAGGTCGTGCTGCTGAGCTGGCGCAGCCAGTCGATCGGAAACATCCTGCTGCGCACCCGGATCGTGCGCGTGAGCGACGATCAGCCCGGCGGATTTCTGCGGGCGTTTTTGCTGCGCGGATTCCTCGCGCGGATTTTTCGCCAGGTGCCCCTCTTCGGATTCTTTTTCTGGCTCACCGACAGCCTCTTCATCTTCCGCGACGACAAGCGCTGCCTGCACGACCTCATCGCCGGCACGAAGGTGATCAAGGTGTGAAGCGCCGCGACGGGACTCGGCGCTGACGCGAGCGCCCGGCTCAGACGATGCGATCGATCAGCGGCTCGCCGCGTTGAAACGCCGTGAAATTCCTCAGGAAATGCGCGGCCAGCGCCTCGTCCTGATCGTGCCGGCCGCCGGCGGTGTGCGGCGTGATGAAGCAATTCGGCGCGGTCCACAACGGATGCTCCGGCGGCAACGGCTCGGGGTCGGTCACATCGAGGTAGGCGGCGTTCAACCGGCCCAAGTGCAGCGCCTCGAGCAAGGCCCCCTGATCGACGGTGGTGCCGCGGCCGACGTTGTAGAAGCGCGCGCCGCGTTTGCAGCAGGAAAGCCGGCGGGCATTGACGAAGCCGCGCGTGTCCTCGTTGTCGGGAAGGATGTTGATGACGTGGTCGGCCTCGGCGAGCGTGCTGCTGAGGTTCTCGGGCGAAATCACCCGCACAGCCGCTTCGCTGCGACTCTGGCGGCGCAGCGCGAGCAATCTCATCCCGAACGGCGCGAGCAACTCCGCCAGCCGGCGACCGATCGCGCCGTAACCAAGCAGCACCGCCGTCTGGCCGGTGAGCAGACGGGAGTCGTAGCGGCGCTCCGCATAATGCCAGGAACGATCCGTGAACTGGTCCCGCCACGATTGAGGCAGCTGGCGGCCGAGCGAGAGCATCATCGCGAGCAGGTGCTGCGCGCACGAATCGGCGAAGACCGTCGAGGCATTCGTCAGGATCGTGCCGCGGGCGCGCAGGGCCTCCTTCAAGTCCTCGCGATCGTAGCGGGTGTAGCCCGCGCTCGAGAGCTCGATCCAGCGGAGATTCCGATAACGCAGGCAGTCCTCGACGTCGGGCTGCCCGAAGGCGATGTCTGCCTGCGCCAGCTCCGGATCGCTTCGTCCGGCCGTCAACACCGACGCGCTGGCGGCCGATGAAAGCATCAACCGGTGCCCCGCGGTGCCGGCGAGCAATTGCCGCGCAGCGGCGTCCGCGAGCTTGGTGTTGGTCCAGATCGTGTGGCTCATCGCGCGATTGACCACGCGACGCCGTCAGCGGTTCGCCGCTTCCACCACGACGACGTGCGAATCGTTGACGTTCGCGAGCGTGACCGGATGGCCCTGCACCGTCGTGTAGCGAAGGCGGCCGCCGACCGCGATCCGCGCCTCGACATTCACGCTGCGCATCAGGAGCTGGTCCTCTGCCGTGTATTCAACGCGAAACGACACCGGCATGCGCGCGGGATTCATGATCGTTTCCTCTCCCAGCACTTCGCCGCGCCCCTCTCCGCGCGACAAATCGACGACGCGAATCGTGACTTCGGTGTTCGGCGGGAGTTCGCCGCCGCCGGTGTTGTTGGTGATCACTCCGGTCAGCACCCGGTCCGCCGGACCCGGCGCAAACGAATCGAGGTTGGCACAGCCCGCCGCAAACAGGGCCACGCTCGCGGCCAGGGAAAAAAGAAGGGCTTTCATGAGGCGTTGAAGGAGGCAGTGCCGCGCAACGTAGCCACGCGCCGGTTCATGTCAGCCACCAACTCCGTGTGCTCGCGCGCCTCGCCGCCGTCGACATGCACCAGCCCGCCGGCAAACGGCGGCCGCTCGCCGGGCCGGTCGCGCCAGCATTCCCAGGCATAGCCGACGACCGCCGGATGCGTGACCAACCGCCGCAAGCTCGCGCGGCCCCGCCGCAGCATCCGCTCCACCGAAGTCAGCGACGCTGCGCCCCGCGACGAGTCCAGAAAATCTCGTGCGACCCACGTGAAGTCGCCGGCGAACACTGGCCCGGACGTCGCCGGCCCGATCTCGCGCCACGGTATCCACGGCACGTCGACGAGCGGAAACGCTCCCGCTGTCCGCACCGGCGCCATCGCCTCGACGCCGACGCCGGCCCGGCGTTCGCGGGCGCCCAGCAGCAGGTGCCGCGGCGCATGCGCGCGGATCGCGGTCGCCGTCGAGAGGAAATAACGCTGCGCCATTTCGCCGAGCCAGCGCGCGTGATCGCGCAGGTAGCCGCGCGACGCGAGCGCCTGATCGTTGCGAGTGCATTCGCGGATCGCCTCGCGATGCAGGAGCGACAGCCCCCACGCTTTTCCCACGTCCGCGAGCCGCCCGCCGTGCAACGCGAGGACAAACTCCCACGCCGCGTGATAGGCGGCGAAGCCGGGTTCGAGACTCAGGCAGACCTGCAGCAGCGAGGGTCGTCCCGGCTCCGTCGCCGCGCCCCAATCGAGCGCGTCATCCGCCAGCCAGCCCAGAACCTCCCGCTGCTCCGCCCAAGGGGCGCATGCCTCCTCCGCCCGGCGATGCGCGAACGCCGGCCAAGCCGGATCGAAAACATCCGGCAGCCGCACTCCCGGTGCGTGGATCGGCCGCGCGGCGCCCACGAAATCCACCACCGCCATGCACGCCATGCCGGAGGGCGCCCGTTCTGGAGCGGCCACGACGACATTCATCCCGCAGTCGCGCAGAAGCTCCGGCGCGCCCTCCGTCGGTTCGAAGCCCCCGACCGCGCACGCGAAACATTCGTTTCCCGCCGGATCGAGCCACGTCCACGCTCCGTCGAGCCGGCGCACCACGCGGAAAAATCCATCATGACCGCGGACGGTCTCGGGCCTGAGGTGGGGTGAAACGTCGCTGGCCGGCGGCATCGCAGGAGCAAGCTGGTTGGCAGCTCCGTGAATGGAAAGCGTGAATACGTCCGGCCCCGCCGCGGCGGGCGCCGAACGATACGAAAGTAAATTTGTCGGCGGGCTCGCAACGCCCCGGACATTTCCCGGTCCAAGCCCGCCCTCGATCCCCGCGAAGGAGCGCGAGTTGACCGACTGTTGTCGTCACCTTGCAATTTTTCGCCGGAATCGTTCCCGTCTGGTCCCCCGCGCAAGCGTTTTCGACGGGCTGCGTCGCGTGAACCCCTCCCTTCAACACAAAACCACCGCCGCCTTCGCCATTGCCGTGCTGGTGCTGCTGCTGTTCGCCCTCGCCGCGGGCTGGAATGCGCGTCGTTTCGACGATACCCTCGACTGGGTCGAGCACACGCACGATGTGCTCGGTCACCTGGACCGGGTGAGCGGCGGGTTGATCGGATTGCAGAGCGTAGCCTTGGAAATACCGCTCGCCGAGGATCGCGATCTCATGATGAGCCGACTCGAACAGGCGACGTCGGCCTTGGAGCATACGCTGACCTCGCTGCGCCGGATCGTGGCGGATAACGACGTCCAAGGCGCACGGCTGGCGGAATTGGAGGCGGCCTCGCGCGAGGCGTCCCGCCAGCTCGAGGAGGTGATCCTTCAGTTGCGCGGCGGCTCCGCGCGGGCGCGAGTGTGGGCGGCGACGAGCGGACCGGTCGAACGGGCGCACACGCTCGTCAGCGAGATGCAGGCCACCGAGCGACAGCTGCTGTCGGAACGCGGACGCCGGGCGCGTCAGGCGGCGCATCGGGCGTTGGGAGCATCGCTCGTGGCCTGCGCGCTGGCGACCGCGTTCCTGATCGCGCGCGCCCTGATGGTGCGGCGCGATCTGCGCGAACGGCAGCGAACCGAAGCGGCCCTGCGGAAGAGTCAGCTCATGTTCAAACGTCTGTTCGATCAGGCGCCGGACGCCGTCATCCAGGTCGATACCGGCGGCCGGATCGTGCGCGCCAACCAGAAGGCCGAGCAGCTGTTCGGCTGGAATGTCCGCGAACTCGACGGCCAGCGGCTTGAACAGTTGCTGCCGCAGCGCTACCACGCCCGGCACGCCGGCCATCTCGCGGCGTATTTCGCCGCGCCCCGTAAACGGGAGATGGGCGCAGGCCTGGAGCTATTCGGCCGCAAGAAGGACAATTCGGAATTTCCGCTCGATATCATGCTGAGCCCGATCGAGACGGATGAAGGCCTGCAGGCGCTCGCGATCATCCGCGACGTTTCGGAACGGAAGGCCAACGAGGAAAAGATCCGTCACCTGAACCTCGACCTCCAGCTCCAGAACGCGCGGCTGGAGATCGCCAACAAGGAGCTGGAGTCGTTCTCGTATTCGGTTTCTCACGACCTGCGGGCGCCGCTGCGGCACATCGACGGCTTCGCGAGCCTGTTGTCGAAGCACGCGGGAGCATCGCTCGACGAGAAGGGCCGCCGGTTTCTCGCCGTCATCTCCGACTCCGCCCGGCGCATGGGCCGACTGATCGACGATCTGCTCACGTTTTCGCGCATGGGGCGGGCGCAGCTGGAGCCGGGGGAGATCGATCACGACCAGCTCGTCGCGGCCGTCATCCGCGAAAGCGGCCTGGACCGTGACCGTCGCATCGTCTGGGAAATCGAGCCGCTGCCGCGCGTCCAGGCCGACCCCGCGATGCTGCGACAGGTGTGGTTCAACCTCATCGAGAATGCCGCCAAGTATTCGGCGCGTTCGGAACCGCCCCGTATCCGGATCGGCAGCCTCCCGCCCACGCCGGCGACAGCGGAGCTCGTGTTTTTCGTCCGCGATAACGGCGTCGGCTTCGACATGAAATATGCCGCCAAGCTCTTCGGCGTGTTTCAACGCTTGCACAGCGAAGCAGAGTTCGAGGGCACCGGAATCGGCCTGGCGAACGTCCGCCGCATCATCACCCGCCACGGCGGCCGCACTTGGGCGGAGGGTCGGGTCGGAGAAGGCGCGACCTTTTATTTTGCGCTGCCGCTCGATCCCGCGCCGACGCCGAACTCCACCTCGCCCTTTCCGAAGCCGTGAGCGGTCGCGCCACGTTCGATCTATTTGACGTTCCTCTATATAATCGCATCCGTCTTGCTAAAGTATGAGCCAGCTTCGTCCGATTCTGCTCGCGGAAGACAATCCGTATGACGTTGAACTCGTTCTCACTGCCTTCGAGCAGGCGCGGCTTCTCAACGAAGTCGTCGTCGCAGGCGATGGCGAGGAAGCGCTGGATTATCTTTATCGGCGCGGAAAATTCGCCGGCCGCCCCTGGATCGCGCCCGCCGTGGTGTTGCTCGATTTGAAAATGCCCCGCGTCGACGGACGCGAGGTGCTGCGGCAGATCCGCGAAGACCCGGATCTGCACCGCACCCCGGTCGTGGTCCTGACCTCTTCGCGGGAAGAACGGGACCTTTATCAGAGCTACGATTTGGGCGCCAACGCCTACGTCGTGAAACCGGTCGGCTTCGAGGACTTTGTCAGCGCCGTGGCCAAGCTGGGCGTTTTCTGGGCCGTCCTCAACGAGCCGGCTCCCCCCGGCCCGCCCCAGCGGCGCGACGACGCGCTCAACCCGAGCCAGGCATCGTGAGCCTGGTTCGCTGCCGCTTCGCGGCCACGCTACCCCTTTCCTTCCCTGCCCGCGCGCGATGAGAATTCTCCACCTGGAAGACGATCCCCGCGATGCCGAACTCGTGCGTCTGCTCCTCCGGGAGGAGTGGCCGGAGTCCGAAATCACCCTCGTCGCCACGCGCCAGGCGTTCTGTGAGGAAATCCGTCGCGGAGACTTCGACCTTATCCTGTCGGATTTTGCCCTCGGCCAGTTCGACGGCACCGAGGCGCTGCAGATCGCGCGGGAAATCCGGCCCGAAATCCCGTTCATTTTCGTTTCCGGCAACATCGGCGAGGACCGCGCGATCGAGGCGCTCCATGCCGGCGCTCACGATTACGTGCTCAAGGACCGCATGAAGCGGCTCACGGCCGCGATGCAGCGGGCCTTGCGCGAGAGCCATCAGCGCAAGCGCATGCACGCGATCGAGCTCGATCGCGAACGGCTGGCTGCGACGCTGGAAAACAGTCCTGACTTCGTCGGCCTCGCCGCGCCGGACGGCCGCGTGCTCTACCTCAACCGCGCAGCGCGCGAGATGCTCGAACTACCTCCCAGCCTCGATCTCTCCCAGCTGAACGTGCAGGACCTCCACCCCCCCGCGCGCGCCGCGCAGATTCTCGGCGAGCACATGCACGCCGCCGCCCAGGAGGGCACGTGGACCGGGGAGAATCTCATTCTTGGCCGCAACGGCCGCGTCACCCCCGTTTCCCAAGTCATCGTGGCCCATCGCAGCCCGCAGGGATCGGTGGACTATTTCTCGACCGTCATGCGCGATGTGACGCGGCAGAAGCAGAACGAAGCCCTGGTCAATGGCCAGAACCAGGTCCTCGAAATGCTCGCCGGCGGCGAACCGCTGAACGACACGCTGCTCGCGCTGCTGCGGTTCATCGAGAGCCAGTGCCCCGAGATGTTCTGCTCCATTCTCCTCCTGGAGGAAAACGGTCTCACCCTCCGCCAGGGCGCTGCGCCCCGACTGCCGGAGAGCTATCGGGCCTTGCTGGGTGAAATCAAAGTGGGTCCCGCCGCCGGCGCCTGCGGCACCGCAGTGCACCGCCGCAGCGAGGTGATCGTCACCGACATCGCCACCGATCCGCTGTGGGAGGGTTATTGCGAAGCGGCCCTCCAACACGGATTCCGCGCCTGCTGGTCGACGCCGATCTTCGACGCCCATCATCGGATCCTCGGCACCTTCGCCGCCTATCTCAAGCAGCCCGTCGCGCCGAATCCCCGCCAGCGACAGCTCACCGAGATCGCCGTGCACATTGCCGCGATCTGCCTCGGCCGCTACGAGATCGAGCGCCAGATTCGCGATCAGGCGAGCATTCTCAACAAAGCCAGCGACGTGATCGTCATCACGGATCGCACGGATCGGGTGATTTTCTGGAATCAAAGCGCCGAACGCCTCCTCGGCTGGACGGCGACCGAGGCGATCGGCCGCGAAGACCGCGATCTCTTCGGACCGAAAGCGCTGGCCGAGGTAGAAGCTGCCCGACGCGCCGCGGACACCGGCGACGAATGGCACGGCGAGGTCCGTCTTCAGAACCGGAAAGGCGAGGAACTGATTCTCGCCAGCCGCGTGACCGTGCTGCGCGACGAACAAGGCCGGCCGCAGGGACGCCTCTCGATCGCCACCGACATCACGGCCCGCAAACGGATCGAGGAGCAGTTTTTCCGCGCCCAGCGCTTGGAGAGCATCGGCATGCTCGCCGCCGGCATCGCGCACGATCTGAATAACATCCTCGCCCCGATCCTGCTCGCCGCGCCTATGCTCCGGGACCACATCACCGACCCGGGCGACTTGCGCATGATCGGCACGCTCGAGAAAAGCGCCGAGCGCGGAGCGGCGCTCGTCCGGCAGATCCTCGGTTTTGCCCATGGCGCCGAAGGCGAACACCGCCTCGTGCAGGCGAAGCATCTGTTGCGCGATGTGGCGGCGTTCATCCAGGAAACGTTCCCCAAATCGATTCACTTCGAGGACTCGATCCCCTCCGATCTCTGGCCGGTCAAAGCCAATCCGACGCAGCTCCACCAGGTTCTCCTCAACCTTTGCGTCAACGCCCGCGATGCCATGCCCGACGGCGGCACGCTCATGTTGCGCGCTGAGAATCTTCTTCTCGACGAACACCTCGCCAGCGAGATCCGCGGGGCACGTCCCGGCGCCTTCCTCGTGTTGCACGTACAGGATTCCGGCACCGGCATCCCGCCCGACGTGCTCGCCCATATCTGGGAACCGTTCTTCACGACCAAACAATCCGGCAAGGGCACCGGCCTCGGCCTCTCGACGGTCCGCGGCATCATCGACAGCCACGCTGGCTTCGTCACCGTCGCGACCGCGCAGGACCAGGGCACCACGTTTCGCATTCACCTGCCCGCGCACGAAACGGGCGTCGGCAGCGGCGCGACGATCGCCGCCGCACCGGTCGCACCGGGCGGCGGCGAGCTCGTACTGGTCGTCGACGACGAGCCGAACATCCGCAACATGTCCGCGGCGATCCTCGCGCGCCACGGCTACCGGGTGCTCACCGCGGCCGACGGCGCGGAGGCGATCGCGCTGTTCGCCGCGCGCAACCGCGATATCCGAATTGTGGTGACAGACATGAGCATGCCGAACGTCGACGGCGACGCCCTTGCCGCGCTCGTGCGCCGGCTGAACCCCGCCGTCAAGGTGATCATGGTCAGCGGCCTCGCGCCCTCCGGATCGACCTCCGGACCCGCCGCACGCCCTTCGTTCGCCGACGCTTTTCTCTCGAAGCCCTACGGTCCGGAAACGCTGCTCGCGACGGTCTTCCGTCTGCTCCACCCCGCTGCGTGACGCAACGGCCGCGGCGCGATCGCGAGGCCCCGGCGATCGCATCGGGCGATTCCCCGCCACTCACCCAACTGCGTGCGACCGCTTGTCTTGGGATAGCGCACGGCCTCGCGTCGCGTCTGCCAAATCCCGAATTCCCTTGCGTTTAACGGGGGCTCATGCCTTCTTCCGCGCATCGTTAGAGAAAGCGTTAGGTGACAGTATCTGGTGAGTCGTAGGCTGAGCGTTGGCTTAAGTGATGATTTCGAAACCCACGGTGGGAACGGACTGGCAACAGACGATGGATCTACGAGACATCAGTAATGAGTAACTCCAAGCTATACGTTGGAAACCTGTCGTTCAAAACCACCGAAGACGAGCTCCGCTCCACCTTCGGCCAGTTCGGCTCGGTGACCGACGTCTATGTTGCCATGGACAAGATGACCGGCCGCCCGCGCGGTTTCGCGTTCGTCACCATGGGCACCGCCGATGAGGCCAAGTCCGCGGCGGAAAAGTTGAACGGCACCGATCTCGGTGGCCGTCAGCTCACGGTCAATGAAGCCCGTCCCAAGGAAGAACGCCCGGGTGGCGGCTTCGGCGGCGGCGGCGGCGGTGGCCGTGGTTTCGGCGGCGGCGGTGGCCGCGGTGGTTTCGGCGGTGGCCGCGATCGCGGCGAGCGTCGCTACTAATCGAATCGGTCTAACGAGCTGATTTTTCTGAAGGACGGAGCTCCTTGTGGGCTCCGTCCTTTTTTGTTCCTTCTGTTCCCTGTCTCTCTGCTGCCCGTTGTCCGACGCCGCGCGCCCGCCATGCCCTTCAAAGCTCTTCAACTCTCCGAACCGATCCTCCGCGGCATCCAGGCCGCCGGCTACACCGACCCGACGCCCATCCAGCTGCGTGCCATCCCCGTCGTCCTCGGCGGCGGCGACCTGATCGGCTCCGCGCAAACCGGCACCGGCAAGACCGCCGCGTTCGCACTCCCGATTCTCTCCCGGCTCGGCCGGCACAACCCCCGGCCCCGCGTCCTCGTCCTCGAGCCCACCCGCGAACTCGCGGCCCAGGTGGAAACTTCTTTCCGCGACTTCGCCCGTTTCACCGATCTGCGCACCGTCGCGATTTTCGGCGGCGTCGGCTACGGCCTCCAGCGCACCGAACTCAAGCGCGGCGTTGACATCATGGTCGCCACGCCCGGCCGGCTGTTGGATTACCTGAAGGATCGCACCGTCAGCCTGCAGGACATCACGGTGCTCGTCCTCGACGAGGTCGACCGCATGCTCGACATGGGCTTCCTCCCGGTGGTGAAGGACATCATCAACCGCTGTCCGCGTGAACGGCAGACGTTGTTTTTCTCGGCCACCGTGCCGCCCGAGATCCAGGCGGTTGCGTCCTTCGCGCTCCGCAACCCGACCCGCATCGAGGTCGGCGTCAACCGCTCCGTCAACGAGTCCGTCAACCACGCGCTGTATCCCGTCGCGCACGAGCAGAAGTTCGACCTGCTCGTCGCGCTGCTCGCGAAAACCGACTTCGACAGCGTGCTCGTCTTTTCCCGCACCAAACACGGCGCCGACAAGATCGCCCGCCGACTGAAGGCCGCCAATCACTCCGTCGCCGTCCTCCACGCGAACCGCTCGCAAAACCAGCGCATCGAAGCGCTCGCCGGTTTCAAATCCGGCAAATACGAGATCATGGTCGCGACCGATATCGCCGCCCGCGGCATCGACGTCGCCGGCGTGACGCATGTCATCAACTACGACGTTCCCGAAAACCCCGAGGACTACGTGCACCGGATCGGCCGCACCGGTCGCGCCCAGGCCGTCGGCGATGCGTTCACGCTCGTGACGCCGGAGAACGCCGCGGACATCCGCGACATCCAGCGCTTCATCGGCGCCAAGATTCCCGAGCTGCGGCTCGAAGGCTTTCCTTACAAGCCGATCACCGCCCGCGACCGCCAGCCCGAGTTGCCGCGCACGCGTGGCAGTCTCCCCGGCCAGATCCGCCACAAGGGCAGCTTCAACCGCTACCGCGGGCGCCGCTGATCCGCGCTACCCGCAGCCGCGCCGGATTGAATGCTTTTTCGCATCGTCCCGGCGCGGACGCTCTGCCACACCGAGGCCCAAATGCCCTCGGTCGCCGCCATCGAAGAACACCTCGCCGCGCTTCGTGCCTGCACCCGTTGCCCCGGCATGTTTAGGCCGCCGGTGGTCGGCCGACCCGTCGCTTCCCGCGTGCTCCTCGTCGGCCAGGCGCCCGGCGACAAGGAGCCGAAGCTTGGCCGCCCGTTTGCGTGGACCGCCGGCAAGACGCTGTTCAAGTGGTTCCACGCCGCACTCGGGTGGACCGAGGACGAGACGCGCGATCGCATCTATTTCGCGGCGGTCTGCCGTTGTTTTCCCGGCAAACGTCCGGAAGGCGGCGATCGCGTGCCGAATCCCGACGAGATCGCGCGTTGCTCGCACTGGTTGGATCGCGAGTTCGCGTTGCTCCAACCCGAGCTCGTCCTGCCCGTCGGCAAACTCGCCATTTCGCAATTCCTCCCGCCGGCCCCGTTGAACGACACGATCGGCAAAGCCTTTACCATCACCCGGCGGGGCCGGACGATCGATTGCATCCCGCTCCCGCACCCGTCCGGCGCTTCGCCCTGGCACCGGATGGAGCCCGGCAAAACGCTCCTGCACCAGGCCCTCGCCCGCATCGCCGCCCATCCCGCCGTGAAAAAATCCGTGTAATCGGCGCGATTGCCGGTAAACCGGTGCGCGTCATGGCTCACCCCTTCCTGCGCCTTTTTCTCCTCGCGGTTCTCGCCTTCAGCGCCCCTTGGCTGCACGCCCAGCGCGAACGCCTTACCCCCGACGAGCTCGACTACGTCGAAAAGAAATGGCCCGGCACGAAGAAAACCAGCACCGGGATCCGCTATCTCATTTTGCAGGAAGGCTCCGGGCCGTCGCCGCAAAGCGGCGATCGCGTCGGCGTGTATTACGTCGGCACGCTGCTCGATGGAAAAAAGTTCGACGAACGGCTCGCCCCGAAGGAGCCGCTCACCTTTCGCGTCAAACGCGGCGATGTCATCGTGGGCTGGGACCAGATCCTCATCGCGATGAAGCTCCACGAAAAGCGCCTCGTCATCATTCCGGGCGAGCTCGCCTATGGTTCCCGCGGCCGCGCTCCGGACATCCCGCGGGACGCACCGCTGGTATTCGAGATGGAGCTCGTCACCATCGGGGGCGACTAAACCCGCGGCCCGCGGCGCTGCGTCCACACGTTGTCGATCGTGTAGAGGGCCAGACCGCACCAGATCAGCGCAAAGGCCGCGAGCCGTTCGGCCGTGAACGGCTCGCGATACACCCACGCCCCGAGCACAAATTGCACGGTGGGCCCGATATATTGCAGTAGCCCGAGCGTCGTGAACCGGATCCGCCTCGCGCCATAGGCAAACAACAGCAGCGGCACCGCCGTCACCACGCCCGTGCTGAGCAGCAGCGCATGCTCGGCCGACGTGGCCTGCCCCAATGCCCCCGCGCCCGTGTGCTGCCGCCAGGCCAGAAACGCGATTGCCAGCGGCGCGATGATCACCGTCTCGACGCCCAAACCTGTGAGCGCACCCAACGGCGACTTTTTCCGGATCAAGCCGTAAAAGCCAAACGTCCCGGCCAGGGACAGCGCGATCCACGGCAGCGAACCGAGCTGTATCAGCAATGTCGTGACGCCCGCGATCGCGAAGCCGATCGCGATCCACTGCGGCCGTCGCAACCGCTCGTGCAGCACGAAACGTCCGAGCGCCACATTCACCAGCGGCACCAGAAAATAGCCGAGGCTCGCCTCGATCACGTGCCCGTGATTCACGCCCCACACGAACACCAGCCAGTTCACCGTCAGCAGCGCGCCGCTCAGCGCATGCCACCCCAGCGCCGTCCGCGAACCCAGCGCCAGGCGCAATTCCCGCAGCGCGCCCGTCGCCGCCATCACCCCGATCACAAACAGCAGCGACCAGACGTGCCGGTGTGCGATCAGCTCCGTGGCGTCGATCGCCGCCAGCTGTTTCCAGAACAGGGGAAACAATCCCCACGAGAGGTAGCCGAGCGCCGCCGCCAGCGCCCCGCGTCGCGCCGAAGACGTTTCAGGTGAGGACATCCCTCAGGCTCGCGCGAGCGCCCCGTGACCGTCAACGCGGCGGCCGCTGTGCCGTCCACCCGCGCAGGTTGCTGCGTCGGTCGGCGGCGGCGCCTGCTTACTTCACTTTCTTCACCAAGTGCGGAAATTTTTCGCGAAATTCGATCGTCGCCTGCTCGTGCGCCGCCGCCGTTTCCACGCCCTGCGCGGTCAATTCCGCTACCCGACGATCCATCCAGCGCTCCCGGAAATTCGTTTCCACGTCCGCCGCGATGTTCGGGTTTTCCTTGGGCTTTTTGGATTTGCGAAACAGATTGCAGCCGGTCGCCGGCATCAGCACGAGGACCCCAAGGGCAAGCAGGAGCGTGGACTTCAATTTCATGTGCGGGCAGTGAACGTGAGTGAGCGAACAGTGGACCGCGAGTGAATCTTTTTGGTTTCGTGGCGCCGAGCGACTTGCTTGCATGCGGGCATGAGCGACGAATCCACGCCCCCTCCGCTCCGCCTGCGCCCGCGCGCTCGACCGGAGTCCGAGCCACCGCCCTCTTCGCCGCCACCCGCTTCCGAAACGCCGGCCGAATCCACCCCGCCGTCCAAGCTCCGACTGAAGCCCAAACTCGCGCTGACCGATCCGGTCCCCGCCGCGGAAACGCCCATCGAACCGCTGACGCCTCCTCCCCCGGCCTCCCCCGCCGAAACGGCGCCAGCCCATAACCCGTCCGCATCCGCCCCCCTGCGACTCGACCCTGCGTCGACGCCCGCCACCGACGCGGCGAGCGCCACGCCGCCACCCGAATCGCCCCCGGCGACCGAAGCACCCAAATTCAAGCTCAAGCTCCGTCCGGCCGATGCCGCGGTCGCCGCTCCGGCGGCGCCCTCCGCTCAGCCCAGTCCGCCGCCACCCGCCGCGCCTCCGATTTCCGAAGCTCCGCCACCACCGCCGACGAAGAAGCCCAACACACCGCCGCCGTTTCCCGTCGTGGCTCCGCCGCCCCCGGAATCAAAGGCTCCGCCACCGCCGCCACCGGTGCCGCATGTGCGCGCTCCGGCATCGGTGGCCGAGGAGGCGCTCGTGAGTCCCGCTCCCGTGGCCCCACGCCCCCAACGCAGCCGCAAGCTCCTCGCGCTCGCCGCCGTGGTGGCTCTGCTCGCCGCCGCCGGGGCCGGCTATTTCCTCTTCCTCGACGACGCGACGCCGCCGGCTCCGGCTCCCGTTGCCAGGAAGCCTGCGCCCGCCGCGCCCGCGAACGCCGGCCCGACACCCTCCACCACACTCAACGCCCTCGCGCACGCGCCCGCCCAGGCCATCGACAAGGCCCGCGATGCGGTCGAGGCCCGTCGCACCAACGAACAGAACCGCGTCGATGCCCTCGCCGCCGGCGAGGAAGCGCCCGACGCGCGCTTCAACACCCCGACGCCCCCCCCAACCGCCGCGCCCGAAGTGGTGACCGCCACCTCGCAGCTCGCGCCGGGCGTCACCGCCACCACCGTCAACTCCGACGTCGTCGGCGACGCCAGTCCCGCCTTTCGCACCTGGGCAGCCAACGCCCGCATCAACGGCGTATTCAACGGCGATCCGCCTCGCGCGCTCATCAATGGCCGCACCGTGCGTGCCGGCCAGGAGGTCGATGCCGCGCTCGGCATCGTCTTCGACGGAATCGATCGCGATGCCGGCACGCTGCGTTTCCGCGATCGCTCCGGCGCCGTCGTCGAACGTCGTTACTGAACCGCGTTACCGTCCGGCCGCCGATCGGATGGCCCGCACGACCGCGGGATCGGTGACGATCTCCAGGACGCCATTCACCACGAACTGGATCCCGATGCAAAGGATGATGAAACCCATCACCTTCGAGAGCGCGTTCATGCCGTTGACGCCGATGACGCGCACCACGCGTTCGGACAGCGCCAGCAGCACATACGTGATCGCCGCCACGATCAAAATCCCGACGATGATCGCCACGTAATCGAGCCAGGTCGACGCGAGCGAGGTGAATCCCACCGTCACCGCGATCGAGCCCGGGCCGCTCATCATCGGCATCGCGAGAGGCGAGAACGACACATCGCGTTTCGCGCGCGCCTCGGCCTGGGCATGATCGTCGTTATAGGTCCGCGGCGGCCCCATCAGCATCGACGAACCGATGCCCGCCACCAGCAGCCCGCCCGCGATCCGCAAACCCGGAATCGACAGGCCGAAGAAGCTCATGATGAACGTGCCGCCCACCAGGAAGCTCACGAGAATCGCGACCATGTAGATGCACGCCATGCGGAGCTGTTGGCGCCGGCGCTCGCGGGTGTCGCCTTCCGTGATCGCGAGGAACGTCGGCGCCGAAGCGAGCGGGTTGATCACCGGCAGCAGCGCGATGACCGTCCCCAGAATCAACTCCCAGAATCGACTCGCCGTCAGCATCGCGGACTCCGGTTCGTGCGTTACCAGACTTCCACCGGGCCCTTCGGCACGGGAATCGCCGTGCGCTCGAGCGCGCCGGCCGGCTGCATGAACGACGCCACCATGGGCGCGGGTTCGAACTTCGGCAGCAGTTCGCCGCGCTCGTCGCAAAACTCCTGGCGCCACGCGAGGTAGTCCGCGAGCGCCGCCTCGAAATCCGCCCGCGACGCGATCGTGATGATCCGCTGCTTGAACAATTTCGACGGACCGAACCGCTTCGCATACCACGGCGCGACCTTGCGAAACAGACGCGCACCGTGCTCCTCGCCATAGAACTCGCAGTAGCGCTCGAAATGCCGGCGCAGCACGCGAACGCGTTCGTTGAACGCCGGCTCGGGCAACAACTCCCCCGTCGCGAGCAGATGCTGCGTGCGACGGAAAATCCAAGGATCGTAAAACGCCCCGCGCCCGATGCTCACGCCCGCACACCCCGTAACCTCGAGCATGTGCTTCGCCGCTTTCGGCGTCGTCACGTCGCCGTTGCCAATGACGGGGATCGTTTTCACCGCCTCCACCACCGCGCGAATGCCGTCGAGATTGACCGTGCCGCTGAAACCCTGCGCGCGGGTGCGACCGTGGACGAACACCGCCGCGACGCCGGCCTCTTCGAGCACGCGCGCCAGCTCGGGCGCCGTCAAATTCTCGTCGTCCCAACCGAGCCGCATCTTCGCGGTCACCGGGATCTTCACCGCGCCGATCATCCCGCGCACCAACGCCGCCGTTTGCGCCAGCTCCGTCATCATCGCGGAGCCGCCGCCGATCTTCACCACCTTGCGCACCGGACAACCCATGTTGATGTCGACGCCTTGCGCACCCAGGTCTTCGCACATCCGCGCCGCATCGCGCATTTCGGAGGCGACACTGCCGAAGAGCTGAATCGACATCGGCCGGTCCTCCGCGCAACTGGCGACGAGCTTCAGCGCAGTGGGATTGCGCTCCAGCAGCGAGCGGGCGTTGACGAGATCCGTCGTCACCCAACCCAACCCGCCCAGCTCCCGCAAGGTCACGCGAAAAGGCAGGTTCGTGTAACCCGCGAGCGGTGACAGGCAGAGATTGGAAACGAGGACGTGTGGACCGATGCGCATGACGCGAACGCCAGCCTGCGCGCGCCGCCGCGAACCTCAAGCGCGTTGCCGCATCAACGCAGGGTGTGCCGCTGCGCGTTGGAGAATCATCGGTAATCCGCCCGATGCCTCGTAAAATCGCTGCAAATGAAGCACTCGCGCGGGCACGCAGCCCCGCCTCCGATTGACACGACAAGCACCGGCAAAAACGTTTTGGCGTCCACCCGGCGGAGATTCTTCCAGCCATCCCCCCGTCTTGTTTCATGAGCACTCCCAAACGCATCCTTCTGGCCGAAGACAGCCCGCAAGACGTCGAAATGACGCTCGCTGCGTTTTCTGAACACAACCTTTCCAACCAGATCGATGTGGTGCACGACGGCGAACAGGCGCTCGATTACCTGTATCGGCGCGGCCCGTTCGCGGAACGGCCCGCCGGCGCGCCCGTGCTCGTGCTCCTCGACTTGAAGATGCCCAAGGTCGACGGTCTCGAAGTGCTGCGGCAGATCAAGGGCGACGAAAATCTCCGCACCACGCCGGTCGTGATGCTCACGTCGTCGCGCGAGGAGCAGGACATCGTCAGCAGCTACCGGCTCGGCATCAACGCCTACGTCGTGAAGCCGGTCGACTTCCACTCCTTCATCGAGGCGGTGAAGCAGCTCGGCACGTTCTGGACGATCCACAACGAGCCTCCTCCGCAAGCCACGGCCCCTTCGCCCTGATCCCGCGCCGGCGCGCGAACCGCCGGTCCGCGTCGGGTCGCCGCTGGAAACGTCCCCGCCCACCCCGGCACTTTCCTCGTATCCGCATTTTCGATGCGCATCCTCCATCTAGAAGATTCCGCCCCGGACGCGGAGCTGGTGGCCGACCGGCTCGCGCGGGAATACCCGGACTGCCGGATCGAGCATGCGTCGACGCGCGCGCAGTTCGAAACCGCCCTCGCCCACGGCAACTTCGACCTGATCGTATCCGATTATACCCTGCACGACTTCGACGGTCTCTCCGCCCTCGAGATCGCGCGGCGACAATGCCCGGCCAAGCCCTTCATCTTTCTTTCCGGCACGATCGGCGAGGAACGCGCCATCGAAGCGCTGCGCCGCGGCGCGACCGATTACGTGATCAAGGACCGGCCGTCGCGCCTCGTCCCCGCCATCCGCAACGCCCTCGCCCGCGCCGCCGAGGAGGAACAACTCCGCCGCACCGAGGACGCGCTGCTGGAAGGCCGCGAGCGTTTCCGCCAGATCACGGAAAATGTCGCCGATCTCATCCTGATGCTCGAGCGCTCCGGCCGCTGCGTGTATCGAAATCCGGCCTACAACGCCGCCATGGGCCGGACCCGCGAGTCCGCTGCGGAGAACCCGTTCGACGATGTGCACCCCGAGGACCGGATCCTCGTCGACGAGGCGTTTCGTGAAACGGTGCGCACCGGGATCGCCCGCCGGCTCGAATACCGGCTCGTCGGCCGCGGCGGCGCCGTCCGCCACGTCGAAGCCCAGAACACCGTCGTCCGCGATCCGTCCGGCTCCGTCCGCCAGGTGCTCGTCGTCGCGCGCGACGTCACCGAGCGCCGCGCCGACGTCGAGCGCATCCGCCAGCAGGCCGCGCTGCTCGATCGCGCGCAGGATGCGATCCTGATGCGCGACATGAGCGATCGCATCACGTTCTGGAATCAGAGCGCCGCCCGCATCTACGGCGTGCCCGCCGCAGAGGCACTGGGCCGCACCGTCGACGAGTTGTTGCACGAGGACAAGGCGCAGGCCGACGCCGCGCGCCGGGCGACCTTGTTCTACGGAGAATGGATGGGAGAGATGCGCCAACGGTCGCGTCAGGGCGCGGACCTGATCATGCAGAGCCGATGGAGTCTCGTCCAAGCCGAGGATGGCACCGCCGCCGGCTTCCTCCTCATCAACACCGACGTGGCCGAGAAGAAGCGCCTCGAGGCGCAGTTTTTGCGCGCGCAGCGCACCGAAAGCATCGGCATCCTCGCCGGCGGGATCGCGCACGACATCAACAACGTCCTCGTCCCGATTCTCGCCTCCGCCGATCTGCTGGAGCCGACGGTCACCGATCCGGAGTCGCGGCGCTTCGTCGCCTCCATCCGCGCCAGCGCCCAGCACGGCGCCGAATTGATCCGCCAGCTCCTCGCGTTCGCCCGCGGCGCCGCCGGGGATCCGGTGGAGCTTTCGTTTCGCTCGTTGCTCGACGAGTTCGTCGGTTTCGCGAGCCAGATTCTCCCCCGCTCCGTCAGCATCGACCTCGTGGCCGGCCCGGAGCTTTGGTCGATCTCCGGCGACGCGATCCAGCTGAAGCAGGTGCTCGTCAACCTGTGCATCAACGCCGTCGACGCGATGCCTCGCGGCGGCCACATCCAGCTTCGCGCCGTCAACGAACACATCTCCGAAGCGGCCGCCGCCGCGTTGCATGAGATCAAGGCCGGGCCGCATGTCGTGCTCTCCCTTTCCGACAACGGCGAGGGCATGGACCGTCAGATCGTGCAGCGCATCTTCGATCCGTTTTTTACCACGAAGGAAATCGGCAAGGGCACCGGGCTCGGCCTCGCCGCCGTGCGCGGGATCGTGAAGGGCCACCAAGGCTGCATCGCCGTCGAGAGCGAACCGGGGCGCGGCACGACGTTTCGCCTTTATCTGCCGGCGCTCGGGTCCGCCGCGGCGACGGCGCCCGAGGCGCCGCCGACCTCCGAGGTGGCGAACGGCGACGGCGAAGGCATTTTGCTGGTCGACGACGAGCCCGCCGTGCGCGAAATCCTCGCCATGCTCCTGCGCGCCAGCGGCTATCAGGTGCGAGTCGCGTCGTCCGGCGACGAAGCGCTCGCCTCCTATCGCCGGCACGCCGCCGAAACCGGCGTCGTCCTCACCGACGTGACGATGCCGGACAAGGACGGCTTTGCGCTCGCGAGCGAATTGCGCGCGCTGCGCCCCGATCTGCCGATTCTCGTGATGAGCGGCATGGCCGGCGCCGGCGAATACGACGAGGTCGCGCGACGGTTGCAGGTGCCGCTCCTGCCCAAACCGATCACGCGCGACGCCCTCATTTCCGCCGTGCAACACGCGCTTCGCCCCACCTCGCGCGGCTAGGCGGAGCCGCTTCCGCCCCGCTCAGGTCCGCGCCGCGAGGGCGCGCTTCATCCGCTGCAAACCTTCCAGCAGCGTGGCACGCGGACATCCGAAATTAAGCCGCACGTGCCGGCCTCGCGGCGAACCGAAATACGTCCCTTCGCTCAAGCCCACGCCGTGGGCCTCGAAGTGCGCGATGGGATCCGCCAGGTCGAGCGCAGAGACATTGAGCCACGCCAGGTAGGTGGCCTCGATCGGCGCCTCGATCGTCACGCCCGGCAACTCCCCCGCCACGAAGTCCACGAGCGTGTCGCGATTCGCGCGCAGATACGCGAGGACTTCCTGCCGCCACGGCTCGCCGTCACGATAAGCCGCCTCACACGCGGCATAACCCAATGGCGTGACCTCCGCCACGATCCCCGCCGCCGCGCGCGTGAAACGCGCCCGTAGCGCCGCGTCCGGGATCACCGCCAGCGAAGTGCCCAGGCCCGCGATGTTGTAGGTCTTGCTCGGCGCCGTCAGCGTGATCGTCCGCCGCGCGATCTCGCCGCCCAACACGCCGGTGCACACATGCGAGAGTGCCGGGTCGAGGATCAGGTCGCAGTGAATCTCGTCGGAGCACAGCACGAGATCGTGCCGCACGCAGAACTCGCCGAGTCGTTCGAGTTCGTCGCGACGCCACACGCGCGCGATCGGGTTATGCGGGTTGCACAGGAAAAACAGTTTCGTCCGCGGAGTGACCGCGCGCTCAAGCGCGTCCCAGTCGATTTCCCAGCGGCGCTCGCGCGCGTTCAGCGCGAAATCGACCTTCACCGTCGAGCGGCCGCTGTTGCGTGGGCCGGTCATGAACGGCGGATAAACCGGTGTCAGCGTCAGCACCTCGTCGCCGGGCTCGGCAAAGGCCTGCGCAGTGACGTTCAAGCCGACCACGAGGCCCGGCAGCCACACGATCCACGCAGGATCGATCGTCCAGCCATGCCGGCGCTGGAACATCTCCACCACGGCCTCGACCGTGGACTTCACCGGACGCGCATAACCGAAGATCGCCTCGTCGACGCGGCGGTGGAGCGCCTCCACGATCGGCGGGGCGACTTTGAAATCCATGTCTGCGACCCACATCGGCAGCACGTCGCGACCGGCATATTTCTGCCATTTTTGGGAATCGGTCCGGGTGCGATCCGTCACCGTGTCGAAGTCGAAATTCATGGAAGGGATTCACTGTCGCAGCGCCTCGCCCCGCCGCAACTCACATCCCTGTCAGCGGGACCGCCCTCTGTCGCCGTGGATCGAATGACGCTCGGCTCTATGATCGAGCTCACATCCACAAAACTCAGCTGAGGCACGTCAGGACCACTTCAGCGCCCTGATGCCGGCGAATGGCCAAGAACCTCCATCCAACCCGGCCGGGCTACTTCGCCAGCACTTCGTAAAGCGCATCGAAGGTAGTGAACCCATACTCGAGAATCTTTTCGTCCGACCAGCCGAGCTTCGCCAACCCTCGCAGCACTTGATGGATTCCGGCCGCCTCCACGGCAGCGAATTTCCCGTCCTGCAGATCCGCCTGATGCACCATCTCAGCGATGCGCTTGAGGGCCTTCTCCTCCAGGGCAAAGCGCTTGAGCAAGATCTCGAAGGTGCAATCGTCGCCGTGATGGGTGAAGTCCACGTCGAGCATGTCGTAGGGCACTGCTTCGGGGAAGGCCGCCGCCTTTGTGGCGAAGACAAACTTCGCCTTCGGGTCGATGAACCTCCGGATGAGCCAGGCAGACGCGACCCTGTCCACCTCGGGCTTGGGGCGGGTCAGCCAAGTGCGTCCCTGAAATTCGCTTCGGCGGACTCGGGCTACGGGCACAGACTCAGACTGATCGAGCCGCTCCAGCTTCTGGAGCAGCACCAAGGTGTCGTGCTTAGCCGGTGCCCCGAAGAAGTCCACCTGCTCAATACCAGCAAAGCGGGCGCGGAGCTTCTCAAGCGACGGAGCGAAGTTTTCGCCGACCTTGCGTCGGTTGGCGCGGAGCAGAGCCGTCAGATCGCGATTCAGCTCGGCGTAGTCGGCCGCGCGGGCCTCGTTGAAGAAGCCGTGGATCTCTTCCGCAGTCAGGCCTTCGATGTCGGAAGTCCGGATCAACGTGGCGTCTCCGCCGCCATCCCGGAGCTGCTGCGCCAGCCACTGGAATCGCTCGTAGTGTGTGGGGGTGTCAGGCAGCAAATAGGCGGACGTCTTCAGCTGCAGGGCACCGAGTTTCTTGAGGTTGCGCCATAGGCCGACCCTCAGGGAACCGCGGCCCGCGGGCAGGGCATAAAGGAAAAGGATCCAGTCAGTCATTGGATGTTATATTATTTTCTGGTGTAATATGTGTTACATATACGTCAATATGTTATCCCTAAAACGACTGGTTGTTCTCAGCGTTATCGGGACCACCCTCGTGGCGCGCCCCCTGTGGTCCGCGGAACTCGGCTTCGATTCGGCCCAGATCGAAGCCGTCACCGGCTTGAAAGGCTCCGCCCATGCCGGCGTATTCAAGATCGCTTCGCCGCGCACCGACGTTCCCATCGTGGTCGATGGATGGAAGATGCCGCCCTTCATGGGGCTTACTTCATGGGCGGCCTTCTCTGCGGGACGATCCGCTGACCTAATGGTGATGGGAGATTTCGTCCTGTTCCAGGACGAGGTTGCGCCCGTGATGAAGGCGGCCCTGTCCCACGGACTGACGGTGACCGCCTTGCACAACCACTTCTTCTATGACGAGCCGAAAGTCTTTTTCATGCATATCGGCGGTGAAGGAGACCTCGCCAAGCTGGCCGGCGGCGTGCGGTCGCTGCTGGACGCCGTAAGGTCGGTGCGAACCGCAGTCCCGCAACCGGCCAGATCCTTCAGTCTTGGCCCGCTGCCGGCCCAGAGCCACATCACGGCGGTCGCGATAGAAAAGATTCTCGGCGTGAAGCTGCAGGCGAACAACGGGATGGCGAAGGCCGTTATCGGCCGCTCCGTCGTAATGGACTGCGGTTGTGAGGTTGGTGCGGACATGGGCGTGAACACTTGGGCGGCATTTGCCGGGACCGATGACGACGCCGTCGTGGACGGTGACTTCGCCGTGACGGAAGGCGAACTGCAGCCCGCCCTCCAATCTCTGACCGACTCAGGCATCAACGTGGTCGCGATCCACAGTCACATGACCGGCGAAAAACCTCGCATGCTGTTTCTGCACTATTGGGGGCGCGGCCGTGCCCCTGAACTGGCGACCCAGTTGAAAGCGGCGCTGGATCGTGTGGCGCAGGTGAAATGACTCGGGGCGCCGGGGTATCCGGGCGGACTTCGACTACCCATGAACGCAATCGTATGCGTGGCGGCGCTGGTTATTGCAACGAACGCGGGGGCCGCGCCAAATCTCACCCTCGCGGGGTCGATCCTGCTCCCCCACGTCGAGGGGCGGATTGACCATTTCGCGATCGACGCCGTGAACCAGCGCCTGTTCGTAGCCGCGCTAGGCAACAACAGTGTCGAGGTGGTGGATCTCGGCCGCGGACAGGTCATTCATTCGATCACCGGCCTGGCTGAACCCCAAGGCCTCTACTATCTCGCGAACAACCAAAAGCTCTATGTCGCCAACGGCGGCGATGGCGCGCTCCGCATCTATGATGGCAAGACCTGGGCTGCGGCTGGCGTCGTCAAACTGGACAACGATGCGGACAATGTCCGCTACGACGACTCCACCAAGAGGCTCTATGTCGGGCATGGCCGCGGTGCGCTCGGTGCGGTTGATACGACCAACGATACAGTCGTGGCCGAAACCAAGCTGGACGGGCACCCCGAGTCCTTCCAATTGGAGGAGGGCGGCCGTCGCGCATTCGTGAACGTGCCGGGTGCCCACCAGATCGTCGTTGTGGACCGGGACAAGCACACGGTCGTCGCCAACTGGTCGCTGGGACTGGCAGCAAGAAACTTTCCCATGGCTCTCGATGAGGCTGGCCAGCGTCTGTTCGTCGGATGCCGGATGCCGGCACGGCTTCTGGTTATCGACACGGAGACCGGCACGGTGGTCACCAAGCTCGCGCTCCATGGCGACTGCGACGACCTGTTTTTCGACTCCAACCGGCGGCTACTCTACGCCTCATGCGGGGAGGGGTTCATCGACGTGTTCGCGGTGTCGGATGACGGGCGCTGCGCGCTCAAAGAGTCCGTCAAAACCGAGCCCAAGGCCCGCACCTGTTTCCTGCATGCTGATCACTTGTATCTGGCGGTGCCCCGCCGCGGCGATCATCCCGCAGAGATTCGCGACTACCTCGTTTCACCGATACCAGCTCCGCGCCACGCGACCATCCGTCATGGCAAACGGACGCGAAACATTCCCCCACCGGCCACGCTTGGGACCACACCTGCCGAAATCGAAAAACATCCGTTTTCAACAAATCGGGATCCGCAGGATCCAACTCAGAAGACATCCGCCAAGCTCGACGGGCGCTAACTGGGGATGACGGGAATGAGCGCTTTGCCCGCCCACGTCAGTAACATCGTGGCCCCACTCGCGTGTTGGCGTGAGCCCGGCGGCCCTCGCTCGGTGGCCGAAACCAAGCGTGATTCTAAGCCCGGAGCTGAGCGTGTCGTTGGGGACCGAGCGTAATATTCAAAGCCGCGCGTGATTCTCGCTCCACGCTGCGCAAAAATTTCCCGCCTCCGCTGGCACAGAGCGGGACGTTCGTTCCCACCGCGTTTTGCGCGCTAAACGTAATTCGTCGCGGCAACGTCACTTGCGGGGCGCGCCGATCCGGCATCCGCCATGCAATAGCGTGCGCACCGAAACACCCGCCCCTGCGGGAGAACACCCATCACAACCAGAATACAATCATGAGAATCGTTCGCTATACCTATCCCGCGTATCGCAGCCCCGCCACGTTGCTGGGCCGCCTGTCGCAATCCCCGTGGTCCGGCCTCGAGAGCGAGATCGACCGCCTGTTCGAAAATGCGTTGAGCAGCTTCGCCGATCCGGCGACCGCGTCGAACTTCCCCGTCGATCTCTACGAGGACAAGGACAACACCTACGTCCGCGCCGAGCTCCCGGGCGTCACGCGTGACGACATCAATGTCGAGATGGTCGAGGACTATCTGACCATCACGGCGTCGCGCAAAACCACCGAGGCGGAGGGCGAGCAGTCGTTCTCACTCAGCCGCTCTGTGAACATCCCGGAGGAAGTGCAGGCCGACAAGGTCAGCGCCGCCTACGAGAACGGCGTGCTCACCGTCACCCTCCCGAAGCGCGAGGAAACGAAGCCCAAGAAGATCACCGTCGCGGTCAAATAAACCCGCGCTCCCGCAACCCAAACCATCAACTTCAAGAACCATGTCATTGATCAACGCTCTCATTCCCTCGCTCGGCCGGCTGCCTGCACGCCGGCAGGGCTCCGCTCAAGCCGACCTCGGCCCGACCGTGAAGCCCGTTTATGAAATCAAGGAAACGGACGACGCCTACGGCGTGACGGTCCATCTTCCGGGCGTCAGCAAGGACGGCTTGGAAATCACCGCCGGTCCGGGCGAGTTCCGTCTCGTCGGCCGCCGCGCTTGGAAGCAGCCGGAAGGCTGGACCTCCCTGTATCGGGAATCCAACGACGCGACCTACGAACTCGTGCTGACGCACGACAACGCCATCAACGCCGACCAGATCGCGGCCGAGCTGCGCGATGGCGTCCTGCGCGTGTCGCTGCCGAAAGCCGAGGCCTTCAAGCCGCGCAAGATCGCGGTGAGCTGACCGCGAACGCTTTGGTGGGGCCGTGATCGCAAGCCGGTCGCGCGCCGCGCCAAAAACATAGAGCCCGACATCTGACGGTGTCGGGCTTTTTCTTTGCACCTGCCGCGCGCTGGCCGGCAGGGCGCCGGGCGCGTCCGGTTCAGCGGTTTCCTTCGGGCAGCCGCGGCGCCGGCGCTTTCTCTTTGATCAACACCGACAGCAACACCGACGTCGTCAGCACGCCGCCGATCACCCCCAGCGACACCGCCGTTGTGATATCGACCCAGGGCTCGATCAGCATTTTCACCCCGATGAAGCACAGGATGACCGCGAGTCCGATCTTCAGATAACGGAACAGCTGCATCACGCCGCTCAGCGCGAAATATAACGAACGCAGTCCAAGAATCGCGAAGATGTTCGAGGTCAGCGCGACGAAGCCGTCCTTCGTGATCGCCAGCACCGCCGGAATCGAATCGAGCGCGAACACCACGTCCGTCGTTTCCACCACCAGCAGCACGATGAACAGCGGCGTCGCCATCAAGCGTCCGCCCTGCCGGGTGAAGAAATGGCCGTTCACGTTTTCCGCGGCGACCGGATAAAGCTTCCGGAAGAGCCGGACGACCGGATTGTGATTCGGATCGACGTCGACTTCGCTCTTGCTCGGCAGCGCCATCTTGATGCCGGTGTAGACGAGGAACGCGCCGAAGAAATAAAGCACCCAGTGAAACCGCTGGATCACGCTCACGCCGACCAGGATGAACACGGCGCGCATCACCACCGCGCCGATGATGCCCCAGAAGAGCACGCGATGCTGCCATTTCGCGGGCACCTTGAAGTAGGCGAAGATCAGGATGAAAACGAAAACGTTGTCGATGCTCAGGCAGAGCTCGATCAGGTAGGCGGCAAGAAACTGTTGCCCGAGCTCCGCGCCGCGCCAATGCCACACGACGGCGTTGAAGGTCATCGCCAGCGCGAACCACACGCCGCACCACGCGAGCGCCTCCTTCATCTTCACTTCATGCGAGTGGCGCTGAAAGACCCCCAGATCGAGCGCGAGCATCGCGGCGATGAAGATGAAGAATCCGATCCACGCCCACAACGGCATCGCATCCGTCAACGCAAACATGAGGTTTGGCAGCATGGCGGCAGAACATGCTTCGCTCAGCGCGCGCCGCGCAAGCGGGGACTTCTCCGTTTGGAAACACCGGGAGATCGTTCCATCGGCGGCCGGGCCTCGTCCTAACCCTTTGACTTGAAGACGCTGCGCCGTTTAGTGCGCGCCAGACATGATGAAGAGGCTCGCCATCTTTTCGCTCTGGATCGCCGTTCTCGCCGGCAGCGCCGCCCCGCTGCTCGCCCAAGCCGATGCACCGGCATCCTCCGCCGCCGATCAGGCAACGAAGACCCAGGCTGCCGCCGCAGTCGCGTCCGGCAACGCCCGGCCGGAAACACCCGATTTCCTCGAACATCTCGTCGACGCGATCCTCGGGATTTTCAACGTGCGCACCAGCGGCAACACCGCCACGCACTACGCCGTGGCTGCGGTGCTCCTGGTGATCGCGCTGCTCGCCCGGCGCATCGTGACCCTGTTTCTTTTTCCTCTTCTCAAGCGGTTCGCGTCGCGCACCCGCACGACCCTGGACGACAAGCTCTTTCCTGCCCTCGAGGCTCCGGTGTCCGCCTTCATCATGCTGGTGGGCATCTTCGCCGCCCTCCGCGTGCTGAAACTCAGCGCCGCGGCCGACCAGGCGATCAGCTACGGCTCCCGCGTCGCCTTCTCCATCGCCGTTTTCTGGATCCTTTGGCGCGCGTTTCAGGCCGTGCTCGATCACGGCAGCGAGATCGCCCGCAACCGCCAGCTCGGAATCGCGGCGTTCATGCCTTGGATCAAGAAGTCGTTGATGACGGTGTTCGTCATCTTCGGCGTGCTCCTCACGATCCAGAGCCTCGGCTACGACGTGAAAGCGATTCTCGCCGGTCTCGGTATCGGCGGCCTGGCCTTCGCCCTCGCCGCGCAGGACACGCTCGCCAACATCTTCGGCGCCGTCGTCGTCGCCGTCGATCAGCCGTTCAAACTCGGCGAGGTCGTGAAGATCCAGGGCAACGTCGGCGCGGTCGAGGACATCGGCGTGCGCTCCACGCGCATCCGGCTGTCAGACAAATCCCTGATGGTGATCCCCAACAAGACCGTGGCCGGCGAAACGATCACCAATCTCTCGCGTTTCACCCGCCGCCGCTTCGAACAAGTGATCGGCCTCACCTACGACACTTCGCCGGAACAGATGGCGGCGATGGTCGAGGAGATTCGCAACATCATCAAGGCGCAGCCCGAGGTCGACCCCGGCAGCATCATCGTTTTTTTCCGCGACCTCAGCGCCTCCTCGCTCGACATCTGGATGGTCTACGAATGCGCCGGACCGGACTTCATCGCGGCGATGAACGCGAAACAGCGCATCAATCTGCAGATCATGCGCACGGTCACCGCCCGCGGGCTGTCGTTCGCCTTTCCCACCCAGACCCTTCATCTCGAAGGCGAGGCGATGCAGAAGATCGCGGCGAGCTACGACCGGCAACCGCCGACCCCGTCCGCGTAAACCGCGCCGGGGCTTTGCCCGGAGCTACGCGAGGGTTTTCCGAAACCGCGAGACGGCAAACGCCATCACCACCACGCCCAGCGCCAGGAGCGCCAGAACCTGCGGCCAGAGCACGTCGAAGCCCACGCCTTTCAGGAACACACCGCGAATCAGAATCAGGAAATAGCGCAGCGGATCGAGATACGTGAGCCACTGCACCGGTTCCGGCATATTGGCGATCGGATAGACAAACCCCGACAACAACATCGCGGGAAAAAAGAAAAAGAAGGTCGTCATCATCGCCTGCTGCTGTGTGCGGCTCACCGTCGAGATGAAGAGCCCGATACCCAGCGTGCTGAGCAGGAAGAACGTCGCGCCCGCGAGCAGCAACAGGAAGCTGCCGCGCATCGGAATATCGAACCAATACAGTCCGACCACGGTCACCAGCACGACGTCGACGTAGCCGATCACCACGAATGGCGCGCACTTTCCGAGGATGAACTCCACCGGCCGGATCGGCGTCACCATGATCTGCTCGATCGTCCCCGCCTCCTTTTCCCGCACGATCGCCATGCTCGTGAGCATCAGGCTCACGAGCATCACGAGCATCGCGATGACCCCGGGCACGTAGAAATTGCGACTCTCCAGATCTGCATTGAACCACGCCCGCGCGCGCAGATCCGCCTCGCCCACCGGCACCTCCCGCCCGAGCTGCCGCTGCACCCGCTGCAGCAGCATCTCGCCGTTGAACGTGTTCGCGATCGTCATGCCGTAGTTCAGCACGAACCGCGCGGTGTTCGAATCCGAGCCGTCCACGATCAGCTGCGCGACCGCCGTGCGATCCGATTCCAGTGCGGCCGCGAACTGCGGGTTGATCTGCAGGACCGCCGACGCGTCGCCCCGATCGAGCGCCCTGGCCGCCGCCCTCTCGTCCGCGGTCGCCAGCACCAAATCGAAATATCCCGAACCGGTGAACCGCGCCGCCAGCTCCCGGCTCGCCGGCGTGTTGTCCCGGTCGATCAGCACGAGTTTCACATGACGCACGTCGAGCGTCACCGCGTATCCAAAAATCAATGTCTGGATCAGCGGTACGCCGAAGATCACCACCCGCATGCGCGGATCCCGAAACACCGAGCGAAACTCCTTGCGGAGCATGGTCAGGATGCGTTCCCACATGGCGCGCTCACCCCAGTTTTTTCCGGAACCGCACGATCGCGAGTCCCGTGACGATCGCGGCAAACACCGCCAGGAATACGGCGTCGGGCCACAGCTCAGCCAGTCCCACGCCGCGGAGAAAAATTCCCTTCACCAGCGCGACGTAATAGCGCGCGGGCACGATGTAGGTGATCGCCTGCACCGGCGCCGGCATGTTCGTGATCGCGAACATGAAGCCCGACAGCAGGAACGCCGGGAGGAAGGTCGACACCATGGCGAACTGACTCGCGAGCAGCTGCTGCCGGGCGAGCGTGCTGATCAGGATCCCCTGCGCCAGCGTGCCGACGACGAACAGCGCCGACACCGCGAACAACAGCGCGACGCTGCCGCGCAGCGGCACCTCGAAGAGAAACACCGCCATCGACACCGCGATCACGACGTTCAACAGCCCCACGCCGAAATACGGCAGGAGTTTCCCGAGAATCAGCTCGGACGCCCGCACCGGGGTCGACACCAGCTGCTCCATCGTGCCGCTCTCCCACTCGCGCGCCACCGTAAGCGACGTCAGCAAGGCCGCGATCAATCCCATGATCACCGCGATGATTCCCGGAATGATGAAGTTCTTCGATTCCAGGTCGGCGTTGAACCACACGCGCGGGCGCAGCTCTAGCGCCGGCTCCGGCGCGCGGCCGAGTTCGCGCTGCACCTGCGCCAGCGTGACCTCGCGGTTGAACGTCTGCGTGATCGCCTGCGCGTAGCCGAGCACGATGCCGGCCGTGTTCGAATCGGAGCCGTCCACGATCGCCTGCACCGGCGCCACTCGCCTCCCATCAAGTTCGGCCGCGAAATCCGGCGGGATCACCAGCGCGATCCACGCCTGCCGGGTATCGATCGCCCGCTCGAGCTCCGCGTAGCTGCCGACCGCGCCTTGAAAGCTGAAGTAGCGCGACTGGGAAAATCGCGCCACGTAATCCCGGCTCGCCGGTGTCGCGCTCTGATCCCACGCCACCAGCGGCACGCGATCCACATCCAGCGTCAGCGCGTAGCCGAACAGCAGGATCATCACCAACGGGATGCCGATCGCCAGGATCAGGCTCCGCGGATCGCGCCAGATGTGGATCGCTTCCTTGCGGGCCACCGCCCAGAGCCGTCGCAGGTTCATCGCCGCACCTCCGCCTGGTTGCCGTCGCTCCGGTCCCTTGCCTCGATCAGCGACACGAAAACGTCCTCGAGCGTCGGCGTGATGCGCTCCACCCGCGCCGCCGCCACCCCGGCGCGCGCCAGCGCCGCGCGAATCGCCCGCTCCGCCGCCGCCGCATCCGCGGCCACCGCGTGCAGCCCGCGGCCGAACAACGCGACTTCCTTCACCTCCGGCAAACGCTCGACCGCGAGCATCGCCTCGTTGGGCCGCTCGCATTGCACTTCGAGCACGGCCTCCGCCATGTGACGCGTCTTCAATTCGCGCGGCGTTCCCAACGCGATGAGTTCGCCGCGATAAATGATCCCGAGCCGGTCACAATACTCCGACTCCTCCATATAGTGCGTCGTCACAAAGACCGTCACGCCTTGCGCCGACAGCGCGTAGATCAGATCCCAGAACTGCCGCCGGCTGTTCGGATCCACGCCCGAAGTCGGTTCATCGAGAAACAGGATCGGCGGCTCGTGCAGCACCGCGCAACCGAGCGCCAGCCGCTGCTTCCATCCGCCCGACAACGTCCCGGTGCGCGTGTCGCGATGTTCCGTCAACCCCGCCATCCCGAGCACCCAGTCCTTGCGCGGCCCTTTCTTCTCCCGTGGCAAGCGATAGATGCCGCTGTAGAAATCGATGTTCTCCTCCACCGTCAGCTCGTCGTAGAGCGAGAACCGCTGGCTCATGTAGCCGATGCGTGTCTTGATCTTCTCCGCTTCGCGCCCGAGGTCGAAACCGGCGACGCTTCCGCGGCCCGCCGTCGGCGCCAGCAGGCCGCACAGCATCCGGATCGTCGTCGACTTGCCCGCGCCGTTCGGTCCCAGAAACCCGAAAATCTCGCCGCGCTTCACCGCGAACGAAACGCCCGCCACCGCGCGGAACGCACCGAACCGCTTCTCGAGATCGTGCACCTCGACCACCATCTCGTCGCGCTGGAAGGCCGGAGCAGTCATGACCGCGGCGAAACCTCACGATCCGGACCGGCGCCCGCCAGCACCGCGACGAACACGTCCTCCAGCGACGGCTCGATCCGCTGGATCGACTCGATCGGCAGCTCCGCTGCGCCGGCCAGAGCGCGAACGCGACCGGCGACGCCGGCGACCGGATCCTCAGTGTCGGAATTTCGGATACGCACCGCCACATGCAGCCGGTCACCGAACAACCCGACCGACGCCTCCGGCCACCCCTCGCGCAGCGCCGCCGCAAGCCGGCGCGGCGCGGACGTGCCGATCTCCACCAGCACGCCGGGCATCATCGCCTTGACCTCGTCGGGCGTGCCCAAGCCGATCAGCCGGCCGCGATGCAGCAGGCCAAGTCGGTTGCAGCGCTCCGCTTCGTCGAGATACGCGGTCGAAACGAAAATCGTCACCCGCTCGCGCACGAGTTGATACAGAATCCGCCAGAAATCGCGCCGCGACACCGGGTCGACGCCGTTCGTCGGCTCGTCGAGAAACAGCACGCGCGGCGTGTGGATCAACGCGCACGCGAGTCCGAGCTTCTGCTTCATCCCGCCCGAGAGGTTCCCCGCCTGGCGGTGACGAAAGGGCGTGAGATTGCTGAAGCCGAGCAGCTGTTCGATTTTTTCGGCGCGACCGCGTGTCGGCACGCCGTAGATATCGGCGTAGAAGTCGATGTTTTCCGCGACGGTGAGATCGGGATACAGCCCGAACCGCTGGCTCATGTAGCCGATGCGCTCCTTCAAGCGTTCGTCGTCCGCCCCGACCGTGCAGTCGGCGACGACGGCGCGACCACCCGTCGGCGCCAGAATCCCCGTCAACATGCGCATCGTGGTCGTCTTGCCCGCGCCGTCCGGTCCGACGAGCCCGAAGATCTCGCCTTCCGCCACCTCGAGCGACAGACCGTCGACAGCCACGACACCGTCGAAGCGGCGCGTCAGCGCCTCGGTGCGGATCGCCGGCATGACGGGCTTCGTATTCATCTCGCCATTACGATCCGTGCGAAACGATCACATCCGCCGGCATGCCCGCCTTCAGCTCGCCGTCCGGGTTGTCGACGTAGACCTTGACGCGGAAAACCAACCGCGTGCGCTCCTTGGTCGTCTGCACCGTTTTCGGCGTGAACTCCGCTTCGGTGGCAATGAAACCGATCCGCCCCTCATAGGTTTTGTCAGGAAACGTATCCGTCCGCACCGCCGCCTTACCGCCGAGCTTGATGCGGCCGAGATCCGTCTGGTTCACGTAGGCGCGCACCCATAGGTGCACGGTATCGGCCACGGTCACGACGGGCGTGCCGGGCGAGACGAACTCGCCGACCTCGATGTTGTGCGAGAGCACGACGCCGGTCAGCGGCGACACAAGCCGGGTGTTGTCGAGCTGGGTTTCGGCCAGGGCGACGGCAGCGCGCGCCTGCTCGACCCGCGCCCGTCCCTGCCGGATCGTCTCCTCGCGGGGACCGAGCCGCGCGAGCTTCAGTCGCTCGTTGGCCTCGACCGCGCGCGCCTCCGCGACGCGATATTGCGCCTGGGCCGCTTCGAAATCGCGCTGGGCGATCACGTCGCCGCCGCGCAGCTCCTGCGACCGCTGGAAATCGAGCCCCGCCCGCTCGCGCTCCGCCTCGGCGCTGCGCCAGGTCGCCTCCACCGCGGCGATTTCCTCGGGCCGCGAACCTGCCTCCAGTTCATCCAGGGCGGCAGTCGCGACGCCAAGCTCGGCGCGGCGCAACGCGAGCTGCTCCTTCTGCTCGGAGTCGTCGAGTTGAGCGATCAATTGTCCCGCCGTCACCGCATCGCCCTCCGCCACCGGGCGCGCGACGACGCGGCCGGCGATCTTGAATCCCAGCTGGGGATCGACGACCTCGAGGTTGCCGGACAGCACGAGTTCGCCGCCACCGCGGCCCGGCTCCCGAGAGCAGCCCCCGAGCACCAGCAAACCCAGCGTCGTGGCGAGCCGCACCCAACGCCGCCAGGCGCGGTCATGTTGCGAGGTATTTTTCATAGTCTTTGCGTCCCGCGGGCGTGAGCAGCCCGCTGAAGAACAGGTTGAGGGCCTTTTCCAAAGTCTGCCGCGGCGTCAGCTGGGTGCGCTCGAGGCTTGCCGGCTGCACCAGGCCGCGGATCGCGTGCAGCCAGAACTCGACGGCGAACGCCGGATCGACCTCGGCCCGCACCCGACCCTCCGCGATCCCGCTGCGAATCAATTTTCCGAATACATAGGGAATGTTCTTCTGCCGGAGCTCCTCCAGCTTCCGATAAATCGCCGGTGCATAACGCTGCAGTTCCCGCAGCAGCGGCGGACTGAGCCGGGCCAGCGTGGAGCCCGCGACGTCCACGACCCCGCTCACCCGCTGCGGAAACGTCAGCGAGGAATCCGTCAGCACCCCGTCCATGCGCACCCGCAGCGACGCGCCGATCGCATCGATGATGCGCTCCACGATTGCGTCCTTGCCGGGGAAGTGCACGTAAAGCGTCTTTTTGCTCACGCCGATCTCGTGCGCGAGTTCGTCCATCGTCAGCGCCGCATAGCCGTGTTCGAAAAGATGGCGGTGCGCGGCGATGAGGATCCGCGCCGCCACGGGCGCTTCGGCAGCATAAAGGAGGTCGATGGATTCAGCCATGCGTCGGCGGATTCGCCGGAAACTGTTAGCGTTTTTTTAGTTTCCAGCAAGCTGTTTTGTTTTCCCGCCGGGTTGAAACGTGGGCGTGCCTGTGCCTCCCTGCGCTCATGTCCGCCGAGGCCAACGTGAAGTCCGAACTTTCCGCGCTGCTGACGCGGCGGGACGGAGCGGCCGTGAAGAAGTATCTGGAGCCGTGGCTGCCGCTGGATCTCGCCCCGATCATCGCGGGCCTGCCGGTGGAGCAGCTCGCCACGCTTTTCCGTCTCGGCTCGCGCGAACTCGCGACGACGGCGTTCGGCTACATGCCGCTGGAGGAGCAACGGAAGCTGCTGAAACTCCTCACGCAGGAACAGGTCGCCGCGTTGCTGAACGCGCTGCCGCCCGACGACCGCACCGCTTTCCTCAACGAACTTCCGCTCGACGTGGCGATGCAGTTGCTGTCGCTGCTCTCGCCCGACGAACGCCAGGTCGCGCAGGCGCTCCTCGCTTATCCCGAGCACAGCGTGGGCCGCATGATGACGCTCGACTACGTCGCCCTCCGGCCGGAGTGGACGGTGCGCGAAGCGCTCGACTACATCCGCACGCACGGCTACGACCGCGAGACGCTCAACATCGTCTTCGTCGTCGATGCCGCCGGCCATCTGCTCGACGACGTCCGCGTCCGCCGGCTCCTGCTCTCGCCGCTCGACCGTCCCATCCGCGAGCTGCTCGACGGCAATTACGCCACGCTGCGGCCGAGCGACGATCGCGAGAAAGCCCTTGAGATTTTCCGCAAGTTCGACCGCGTGGCGCTGCCCGTCACCGACGAGGCGCAGAAGCTCATCGGCATCGTGACCGTCGACGACATGCTCGACGTCGCCGCGGAGGAGGCCACGGAAGACATCCAGAAGCTCGGCGGTTCCGAGGCGCTCGACGAACCCTACACGCGCATCGCTCTTTCGCGCATGATCCGGAAGCGCGCGAGCTGGCTCGTCATCCTTTTCATCGGCGAGATGCTGACGGCGACCGCGATGGCATTTTTCGAGGACGAGATCGCCCGCGCCGTCGTGCTCGCGCTTTTCGTTCCGCTGGTGATCAGCTCGGGCGGCAACGCCGGCTCGCAGGCGGCGACGCTGGTGATCCGGGCGCTCGCGCTGGGCGAGTTTCACCTGCGAGACTGGTGGCGGGTCATGCGACGCGAGCTGATCGCCGGCACCGCGCTCGGCTTTATTCTCGGCACGATCGGGTTTCTCCGCATCGCGCTCTGGTCGGCCTTTTCCCACGTGTATGGGCCGCATTGGCTGCACGTCGGAGTCACGGTCGGCCTCGCCCTCGTGGGCATCGTGCTTTGGGGCTCTTTGGTGGGTTCGATGCTGCCGCTGGCGCTCAAGCGGCTGGGCTTCGACCCTGCAACGTCGAGCGCGCCGTTCGTGGCCACGTTGGTGGACGTCACGGGCCTGGTGATCTATTTCAGCGTCGCGTATGTGGTCCTGAGCGGGACCATGCTCTAGGCCGGCCCGCCGCTTGACGGCCCCGGCGCGCCGACGTTTAGTGCCCGCGATGTCATCGGTGCGCACCCAAGTCCGCCTCCTGCCTGCCGCCCTGCTGCTGATCGGCGCGGGACTGCCGGCGCACGCCGCGGATCCGCTCGCGGTGCCCTCGCCGTTCCTGCCTCCTGGCAATGTGGCCGGCAGCGCGTCGGCACCCACGCCGGATGCGCCGCTGGAGTTGCGCGGCATCATGGCCGCGGGCGACGATTACATGTTCAGCATTTACGATCCTGCCCATCGCACGAGCACCTGGCTGCGCCTGAACGAAGCCGGTCGTGAAATTGTGGTGACAGGCTTCGATCAAGAGCGCGACACGGTGACGGTCGAGAGCCAGGGGCGCGTCCTCACCCTCGCGTTGAAAACGGCCAAGGTGGCGTCGGCTCCCGCCACGCCGCCGCCCGTCGCCGCTCCGGCCGCGCCGCAGCCGATCGGCGGACCCGTGGTCTTGAATCCCACCCCCGCCGACGAACAACGCCGCCTCGAAGCGATCGCGGCCGAGGTGAACCGCCGGCGCATGATTCGTCAGCAGGCGCTGCAGAACAGTCGCGGCGCCCAGCAGGGCAACCAGCCGGCGCGGCCCGGCCCGACGCAGCCTTGATCCCGGCGACCGCGCTCGTCGGCCGTATGCGGAGCGCGACTCGCGTCTCGCGCCGACGCGATCCCGAAAAACCTTTTGTGTGAGCACGGGTCAGTGCTCACGTTGACCCTCCGCATGCCGACCGTTTCCGCCTCACCGAGCCTGACCAACGGCGAGCTCATCCGCCGGCTGTTCGCGCTCACGTGGCGCTACCGCGGCGGCTGCCTGAAGGTGCTGCTCATCCAGCTCGTGCTGCTGTCGATGGGCATCGTAGGCCTCAGTTTCACGGGCCTCGGCATCGATTATATCCGGCACAAGATTTCCGGGATTCCGCTCACGCCGAATCCGCTTCATCTCGCGCTGCCCGACGAGTGGCCCTGGCAGCACGTGCTCGGGATGCTCGCCGGCCTGATCCTGGTCCTGGCGCTCGCACGCGCGCTGCTCAATTACACCTATTTCGTTTCGGTCAACAAACTCGTGCAGCAACGGCTCGTGGTCGATCTCCGCGGCCAGGTTTACGACAAGCTGCAACGGCTGAGCTTCCGTTTCTTCGATGCCAACACCACCGGCTCGATCATCACGCGTGTGACCAGCGACGTGCAATCCGTGCGGATGTTCGTCGACCAGGTGCTGATCCAGAGCGTGATCATGCTCGTGTCGCTCTCGGCCTACATCGTTTACATGGCGAGCCTGAGCCCGGCGCTGACGCTCGCCTGCCTCGCCACCACGCCGGTCCTGTGGGGCCTCGCCGCCTGGTTTTCGAAAAAGATCCAGCCCGCCTACGCGAAGAACCGCACGCTCGTGGAAAAAATGGTCCAGACGCTCGCCGAAAGCGTGCAGGGCATCGCCGTCACGAAGGGCTTCGGCCGCGAGGCGGAAGACCGTGCGCGTTTCGACGCCGCCAACCAGGCCTGTTTCGAACAGCAGCGCGGGATCTTCTGGCGCGTGAGCCTGTTCTCGCCGGCCGTGGGTTTCCTCACCCGCGTCAACATGATGGTCCTGCTTGGCTACGGCGGCTGGCTCGTCGCGCACGATCAGCTCCCGCTCGGCGCCGGTCTCGTGGTGTTCGCCGGGCTGCTCGAGCAGTTCTCCGGCCAGGTGAACAACATCGCGACCATCGTGAACAGCGTGCAGCAATCGCTGATCGGCGCGCGCCGCGTCTTCGAAATCCTCGACGCGCCGGTCGAGGTCCAGAACATCGCCCAACCCGTCCGCCGCGCGCGGTTGCAGGGCGCGGTGCGCTTCGACCACGTGACGTTCACGTATCACCCGCTCGCCATCGCGACCGGCGGCGCCGCCACCCCCGAGCCGGTGCTGCACGACATCTGCCTCGATGTGAAGCCCGGCCAGTGCGTGGCGATCCTCGGCGCGACCGGGGCCGGCAAGAGCGTATTGATGAGCTTGATACCGCGGTTCTACGACCCGACCTCCGGGAGCGTGCTGATCGACGGCATCGACGCGCGCCGGCTGCACCTCGACGATCTCCGCCGCAACATCGGCCTGGTTTTCCAGGAAAGCTTTCTCTTCTCCAACACCATCGGCGCGAACATCGCGTTCGGTCATCCCGGCGCCACCCCCGAACAGATCGAGAAGGCCGCCCGCATCGCCGCCGCGCACGACTTCATCATGGCCCTGCCCAAGGGCTACGATACCGTGCTCGGCGAGAGCGGCAGCAGCCTCTCCGGCGGGCAGCGCCAGCGGCTCGCGATCGCCCGCGCGGTGCTGCTCGAGCCCGCGATCCTCCTGCTCGACGATCCGACCGCGGCGATCGACAGCGAGACCGAGCACGAGATTTTCGAAGCGCTCGATCGCGCCATCGCCGGACGGACGACCTTCATCGTCGCCCACCGCCTCAGCACGCTGCGCCGCGCCGATTTCATCGTCGTCATGGACGACGGCCGCATCGTCCAGCAAGGCACGCACGCCGAGCTCATGCGCGTGCCCGGCCCGTATCTCCGCGTCGCCCGGCTGCAACTCGTCGACAGCCGCGACCTCGAGCAGTTGAAGCTGAAGGAGGGCGCCGCATGAGCTCGGCCGCCGGCTCCAAACCCACCAACGTGCTTGTCCATCGCACCCGCGACGACGAGGACGACGATCAGTTCAAACCGCTCGAGTGGGGCCTGATCCGCCGGCTCTTCGGCTACACCGGCGCGGTCGCCGCGAAGCGAAACTGGCTGATCGCGCTCACGCTGCTCCGGTCCGCGCAACTCCCGGCGCTGACCTGGCTCACCGCCGAGATCATCAACGGGCCGATCACCTCGCGCAACCTGGCCGGCCTCGCGGTCGGCGTCGGTTGCTACGCGCTGCTCGCGATCTCGACCGACGGCATCTTTCACTTCCGGCAGCGCTTCGCGCTCGAGATCGGCGAATCCGTGGTGAACCAGCTCCGCGCCGAGATCTTCTCCCGCACCCAGCGGCAGCCGATGAGCTTCTTCCATCGCGTGAAGATCGGGCGTATCATCAGTCGTGTTACAAGCGACGTCGAGGCCCTGCGCGTCGGCATCCAGGACGTTTTCTTCGTCAGCATCATCCAGTTCGGCAGCATGCTCTTCGCGGCCGCCGTGATGGCGTGGGCCGACTGGATCATGTTTCTCGTCGTGGCCGGCATGGCGCCCGTGCTCTGGCTGATCAACAACCACTTTCGCATGGAGCTCAGCCGCCATTCGCGCGCGTCGAGCGAGAGTTTCAGCCGCGTGACCGCGACGCTCGCCGAATCCGTCAGCGGCATGCGCGTGACGCAGGGGTTCGTGCGGCAGGAGACCAATGCCGGCCTTTTCCGCAGCCTGCTCTCCGATCACGCGCGCTATAGCATCGCGCTCGCCCGCACGTCGGCGATCCTCACGCCACTGCTCGAGCTCAACAGCCAGTTCTTCATTTCGATCCTGCTCCTCTTCGGCGGCTGGCGCGTGTTTCACGGCGACATGACGATCGAGGGGCTGATCATGTTCTTCTTTCTGGCGAACCAGTTCTTCTCGCCGATCGCGTCCATCGGCACGCAATACAACAACGCCCTCACTGCGATGGCCGGTGCCGAGCGGGTCTTCCGGCTGATCGACGCGAAACCGGATTGGGAGGATGCGCCTGACGCCATCCCGCTTCCCGACCCCCGCCTCGCTGCCGCCCAAGATTCTACCGCAAGCGGCGCCGCCGCCGGCACGCGCGGGATGCACGTCGCGTTTCGCAACGTTTCGTTCGGCTACGATCCCGCGCGCCTGATTTTGCATGACGTCAACTTCACCGCCGAGCCCGGCCAGACGATCGCGCTGGTCGGCCACACCGGCAGCGGCAAGAGCTCCATCATCAACCTTGTATCGAAATTTTACCTACCGACGCGAGGCGAGGTGCTCATCGACGGCCGGGAGATCCGCACGCTGACCAGCCAGTCGCTGCACCGCCAGACGGGCATGGTGCAGCAGGCCAACTTCCTCTTCAGCGGCAGTGTGCTCGAGAACATCCGCCTCGCGCGGCCGGATGCGACCGACGCCGAGGTGCGCGATGCGGCGCGACAGCTCGACTGCCTCGACATCCTGGAGGCGCTGCCCGCCGGACTTTTCACCGAGGTCGGCGAGCGCGGCGCCGGGCTTTCGGTGGGTCAGCGCCAGTTGATCTGCTTCACACGCGCACTGCTCGCCGATCCGCGCCTGGTCATTCTCGACGAGGCTACGAGCTCGATCGACGCGTTGACCGAAGCCCGCCTGCAGAAGGCGCTCGTCGAACTCCTGCGCGGCCGCACGAGCTTCATCGTGGCCCACCGGCTCAGCACGATTCGGCACGCGGACCTCGTGCTGGTGCTCGATCAAGGACGTATCATCGAACGCGGCACGCATCGCGAGTTGCTGGCGCTGCGCGGTCATTACGCAACGCTTTACGGCCAGTTTATACAGTCCGACGAGCGATCCTGAGCCGTCGTTCCGTCCGCGATCCGGTCCGCTTCTCCCTCTACAAATGTTAAGATTCTCCTAGGCAAACCGGCCGTTTTCCCTCTAGAAGGGCATTGCTTTCGAGGGAAAGCATCCTACAACCCAAAAATCATTATGGCTAAAAAATCCGCTCGCAAACCGAACGCTGCATTCATGAAACCGGTCACGCCCGACGCCGCTCTCGCCGCCGTCGTGGGCTCGAATCCGATGCCCCGCACCGAGCTCACCAAGAAGCTCTGGGCCTATATCAAGAAGAACGGTCTGCAGGACAAGAAGGTTAAGACCCAGATCAACGCCGACGACAAGCTGAAGCCGGTGTTCAACAACAAGAAGTCCGTGTCGATGTTCGAGATGACGAAGCTCGTCTCGGGCCACGTCTCCTGATCGGACTCCCGCTGATTTTTCCGACCGCCGCGGCTCGCGCCCCGGCGGTTTTTTTGCGTCCGTTGCGAAGGGTCCCGGCGCCCTTCGAGGTTGCACGCACTCCGGTGACCGGGCTAGATGCGCGCAACTCCAGCCAGCAATGCCCTTTCCGATCACCAGCCGGACATCGCTCGCCATCGCCACCGCGATCATCGTCCTGACCGGTATTGGCGCGGGGATCTGGCGCTATCACGAAGCCGGCACCACCCTCCTCCGCAGTTTCGAGGTGAAGGTCCTCCGGTCCTCCGTCGCGTTCGACCCCGCGCGGGTGGCGCGCTTGAGCGGCACCGCCGACCCCGCCCCCGACTCCGACTACGCGCGTGTAAAAGCGCGGCTGATACGCCTCAAGCACGTCGAGCCCACCGTGCGCTCGGTTTATCTGCTGCGCCGCCTCCCCGGCACCCAGACATTCATCTACCTTGCCGATGCGGAGACGGAAGGATCCGCGTCGCTCGTCCGGCCCGGCGACGAACGTCCCGCCGCCCAGGACTCGGCCGCCCTGCGTCAGCTCCTGCTGAACGGCCAGACGCAGGCCGAGGGGCCGCTCCGCGGCCAGTTCGGCCCCCGCATCGTCGGCTATGCCCTGATCGGCGAACCGTCATCCGACCGGCCCACGGAGGTGCTCGGCGTCGAGTTCTCGGCCGAAGATTGGGAGAAGACACTCTGGACCGCCGCGCTCGGCACCGCCGGTTACGTCTGGCTTTTTCTGATCCTTCCGCTCGTCGCGCTGGTCTCCACGCGCAAGCAGGCCCAGCAGCGCGACGCTTTGCGCAACCTCACCGAGGCGATGGATCAGGGGCATTCCGCCGTCCTCATCGTCGACACGAACCAGCGCATCGAATACGCGAATACAGGTTTCTGTCGCCAGCTCGGCTACAGCCGTCGCGATCTCATCGGCCGTCCGCTCCGCGAATTCCAGGGCACGGAAACCCAGCCTGAGGTCGCCGCCGAGATCCTCACCAGCATGCGCGCCGGACGCAACTGGACCGGCGAATGGTTCATGCGCCGCCAGGACGGCGCGCTCCTCCCCGTGCGCGGCAGCATCACTCCCGTCAAGGACCGCAATCAAACCATCCGCAGCTTCGTCGCCGTCTTCGAGGACATCAGCGAAGTCCGCCGCACCGAGCGGCTGCTGCGCGAGGCCAAGGAACGCGCCGAGGCCGGCGATCGCGCCAAGGGTCAGTTCCTCGCCACCATGAGCCACGAGGTCCGGACGCCGCTCAACGGCATCGTCGGCTTCGCCAGCCTACTCCTCGACACCGAGCTCACCCCCGAACAGCAGGAATACGTCGAGACCATCCGCACCAGCAGCGAAACGCTCATCCAGCTGACGGGCGACATCCTCGATTACGCGCGCATCGAGTCCGGCCGGCTCAAGCTCGAGCCGCAACCGTGCGACCCGCGCGAATGCATCGAAAACGCGCTCGATCTCGTCGCCGCCGCCTCCGTCCAGAAGAACATCGAGCTGCTCCACTGGGTCGAAGATGGCGTGCCCGCCGCGATCGTCGCCGACGTCGGCCGCCTGCGGCAGGTGATCGTCAACCTCGTCAACAACGCCGTCAAATTCACCGCCGACGGCGAGGTCGAGGTTCGCGCCCGCCTCGTGCGTATCGAGGCCCCGATGGTCGAGCTGACCACGTCCAGCGCCCCGCCGGTTTCCGTCACCCGCTGCGTGCTCGAATTCTCGGTGCGCGACACCGGCATCGGCATCGCCCCCGAGCACCACCACAAGATTTTCCGTCCGTTCAGCCAGGTCGACGACTCCACCACGCGCCGCTTCGGTGGCACCGGCCTCGGACTCGCGATCTGCAAAAACATCGTGGAGCTGATGGACGGATCCATCTCGTTCGCCAGCGAGCCGAACCGCGGCTCCACGTTCACCTTCAGCATTCGCGTCCCTGTCCACACCGCCGCCACGTCGCCCGTCCCACGCCCGCTGCACGAACGCTCGGTGGCGATCTCGACGAAACATCCCGCGCTGCGCGACGAACTCGCGCATCTCGTCGAACGCCTCGGCGGCCGCGCCCTCTCCGCCAGCGTCGCCGAGCTCGTCCAGCGAACCGACTGGGATCTGGCGCTGCTCGATCTCTCCGGCGCCGAGGCGATGGAAATCGCCAGCCAACGCGAACCGCGTCCCGGGCTGCCGCCCGAAAAACTGGTCGCCATCGTGCCGATGGTGCTGCCCGGCGAGCTGCGCTCCGCCTTGCGGACGCACTTCCGACTCGTGCTGAACAAGCCGCTGCACCACGACATGCTCGGCAGTCTGCTCGGCGCGCCGCCGCTTCCAGTCCCGCCCGCCCCGGCGACGAGTGGCCCCGCGCCTTCGGGCGAGGCCGAGGGCCTGTCGCCCCTTTCGCTGCGCGTGTTGATCGTGGAGGACAACGCCGTCAACCAGCGCCTCATTCAAAAGGTCGTGGCAAAACTCGGCTGCGAATGGGCGGTCGCTTCGAACGGTCGCGTCGCCCTCGAAGAACTCACCCGCCACGTCCCTGACGTCGTGCTCATGGACCTGCACATGCCGGAACTCGATGGTCTCACCGCGACCACAAAGATCCGGGCCGGAGCGGCCGGCGCGGCGGCGAAGGACGTGTGGATCATCGCCCTCACCGCCGATGCTCGCGAGGAACAGCGCGAGCGAACGCTCGCCGCCGGCGCGGACGACTACCTGACAAAGCCGGTGCAACTCGATCACGTTCGCGAGGCGCTGCTGCGTTTTCTCCGGCGGCGCCGCGGCTGACCCGCGCAGCCAATTCCCTTGGCGCCGTCGTCCGGCGCCGGCAGTTTGAGCGGTCCTCGACTCATGCACCGCGCCACGCCCAAATCGCCGCAGCATACGCAAGCGCTCCTCGCACTGCTGCTCGCGAATCTTTGTTGGGGCCTCAGCTTCCCGCTGATCAAGGCCATCGGTTTCGTGCACGCGCAACTGACTCCCGGCGTCAGCTCGTGGTTCATCACCGCGTCGACGCTCGCCCCGCGGTTTCTGCTCGGCGCCCTCGTGGTCGGCATGTTTTCCCTCCGAACGTTGCGCACGCTCACGCGCAGCGAGCTCCGGCAAGGCGTGGGCCTCGCGCTGTTTTCCGTCGCCGGCATGGTATTTCAAAACGACGGCCTGCTGTTCACCTCGGCCTCCACGTCGGCCTTTCTCACGCAGCTCTACGCGATCACGATCCCCGTCTGGCTGGCGCTGCGCGCGCGCCGCAGCCCTTCCGCCACGGTCTGGACCAGCTGCGCACTCGTCGTCGCCGGCGTCGCCGTGCTGGCGCAGCTCGACTGGCGCGACCTGCGACTCGGCCGGGGCGAGCTCGAAACCTTGATCTGCTCCCTGTTTTTCATGGGCCAGATCCTCTGGCTCGATCGCGCCGAGTTTGCGAACAACCGCGCCCTGCCGGTGACCTTCCTGATGTTTCTTCTCCAGGGACTCGCCACGGCCGGGATGGCCGTCGTCACGGCGCCTCAGCTCGGGGATCTGCTGACGCCCTGGACCTCGGGCCCGTGGGTCGCGTTCATGCTGACGCTGACGCTTTTCTGCACCGTCGGCGCGTATACGTTGATGAACGCATTTCAGCCCAAGATCACGGCCACCGAGGCCGGCCTGATTTACTGCGTCGAACCGGTCTTCGCGTCCATCCTCGCGCTGTTTCTCCCCGCCTGGCTCGCCACGTTCGGCGGTTTCGATTATCCCAACGAGACCGCCACCGCGAGCCTGCTGATCGGTGGCGGGTTGATCACGGCCGCGAACGTGCTGATCCAGCTCAATCCGCCGCCAAAGGCTCGCGCACCCTGACCGGAGCGCCGCCGCCGGCGCGAAGGGACAACACCGCCCGCCACGTCACGGCCCCCAGCACGATCGCGCCGCCGATCATCGCGCGGGAGCCCGGCCGCTCGCCCAGCATCAGCAACACCCAGAGTGGATTCAGCACGGGCTCGAGCACCGTGATCAACACCGCCTCGAGCGCCGTCACCGATTTGATCGCCCGCGTATAGAAGCGATACGACAGTCCGAGTTGCACGATGCCCAGCAGGAGCAACGCTCCCCAGCCGGTCAGATCCAGCGACGGCGCGCGCAGGATCCACGGCAAACCGACGAGCCCCGCGAGCAAATTACCCAGGATCACGGACTCCAGCGGCGAGCCGTCCTTCTGATAACGCAGCGACATCGCCATCGCCGCGAAAAACATCCCGCTGAGCACCGCGATTCCGTTGCCCAGCACTGCCGAGAGGTCGAGGCCGTCCGCGAAGAACAAAACCATTCCCGCCAGCACCAGCGCGATCGCCGTCCAATCGACCCGCGTCGCGCGTTCGCCGAGGAACCACGCGCCGAACAACGCAATCCAGACCGGTGCGGAATACTGTAGCAGAATCGCGTTCGTCGCCGTGGTCAGTTTCGTGGCCGTGCAAAACGAGATCGTGCATCCTGCGTAGCAGAACGCTCCCACCAGCTGCGCGCGGGAAAAGTGAAACCGCAACGGTCCGCTCGTCAGGCCCAGGAACACCGCGGCGATCAACCCCCGCGCGCCCGCCACGGCGAGCGGCGGCCACGCGACCGCCTTGATCAAAAGCCCGCCGAGGCTCCAGCACAGCGCCACAGCCACGAGCAATCCGACGCCACGCGTATGTGCGTTCGACATGGATGCGCCAGGCTCTTCCAACGGCGGAGTCGCCGCAATCGGAAAGCCGCGCGTCGCGCCTCAGCGGGCCGCACTCGCCAGCGGCGCCGGCAGATTTCCCCGCCGGCCGGGAGCGTCCGGGCGCGGGGCTCGCAGCACGCGATGATTCACCGTCCGCCGCTGATCCGCGGTCAAGGGCGGCAGCTCCGGCAACACGTCGTTGCGTGCGTCGCTCAACCAGGCCCGCGCCACCGCGCGGAAATTATCCCATCGCTCCGCGATGAAATGATCCCGGCCCGACATCGGGGCGCCGTCGCCTTCGATCGGACCGGCCGCCGCCGCCTGACGCAACAGGCTGCGCCACTCCGTCAACAAGCGATCCAGATCGCCGCGGCCCGCCGATTCCACCTCGTCGAGCACTTCGCGCGTCCGCGCCCGGTCCGCCACCAGCGCGCGCACCGCCTCGCTCGCCCCGGAGCCGTAGTTCACCGGCAAGCCCTCGTGCAGCCAGCCGTCGATCGTCAGCCGCCGGTAGACTCGCGTGCACTCCGCCGCCAGCCGGCCGAGCCGCCGCGGATTCGTCCCGCAAAAACGATCGCCGCCGAACAGGTTCGCGGCGTCGAACACGAGGTCGTCCAGCGGATAACGCCGGTTCTCCAACGCCGCCGCCAGCGCCAGTCCTTCCGGTCCAAGAAATGCGGATACGATCTCCCCGCGCACCGTCAGCCGCAGCCGGCGGTCGAGCACGCCCGTGCGCTGCCATTGCCAGAGCAGCGTCGGCTGCGGCGACAGCGCCAGGCAGGCGGCCCGGTGCCGGCACTCCGCGCAGCCGGGAAACGGATTCCGCTCGCGCCTCACGAGCCGCGCGCGCCCGGTCTCCGTCAATTCGCCGCACGGCAGACCGGCTTGCGCTTCCGGACTCGTGTCGGCCCCGAGGCCGATCCGCGCCTCACTGAAAAACCGTGTCGCCTCCGTCGTCGCCAGCTCCGTCGCCTCGCGTCCGCCGCGGAGTTGACGCAGGAAAAACGCCCACGGCAGCGCCGCCGCACGTTTCAATCGCACCGGCTCCGCCCGCCGCATCCGCGGCGTGCCGCTGCTCACGAGCACATAGCCGGTATCGTCCAACCCCCGCCGGCCCGCCCGGCCGATCATCTGCAGCAGGTCGTGCGGCGCGATTTCGCGGTCGAGCTGATCGTGACGGTAACTGCTCGCCGTGATCAGCACCGAGCGCAGCGAGAAATTGATGCCCGCGCTGAGCCCGAGCGTCGCCACGACCGCGCGGAGTTGTCCGGCCTTGGCCAGCGGCTCGATGACACCGGCCCGCTGGGCGTAGCTGAGCCCGCTGTGATGATAGGCCACGCGGCCGCGCAAGAGCCGCGACAGCGCCGGCCCGCACAACTGCTCCTGCTCGGGCGTAAGCGTCAGCGGATCGGCCAGCGGCAGCTCGCGCGCAAACTGCCGCGCGAGCCGTTCCGCATCGCGGCGATGCGGCGCAAACACCAGCACCGGTCCGAGTCCTTCGCGCAACGCACCCGCCACCCGTTTCGACCAGTAACCTTCGATCACCCGCGGCAGCCCGTGGATCAGATCGTCGACGTCGATCTCCTCGAGCGGCACCGGACGCTCGCGGTGCTGCACGACTTCGGCGTCGCGGCCGAGCCGCGCCAACCAGGCCGCCACGTCGCCCGGATTCGCGACCGCGCCGGAAAGGAGCAGCAGTTGCAACTCGCGCGGCGCGGAAAGCAGCACGCCTTCGTAGTGATTGCCACGATGCGTGTCCGCCAGCCAGTGATACTCGTCGACCACGAGCAGCTGAAACGGGTCCGTCGGCCGCGCGGCGCGGGCCCGCTGCCGCTCGTGGCCCGCCGGGGTCACGATGAGGCCCTGCACCGCCTCGAGTGTCGCCACCACCACCGGGGCTTCGGTCGCCACACACAGGTCGCCGGTCATGATCCCGACGCGCCAGCCGCGGCTGCGCCACTCCGCGAATTTGTCGTTGGCCAGCGCCCGGGTCGGCACGGTGAACAGCGCGCGTTTCGAAAAATTATTCTGCTCCGCCCAGCGCTCGAAAACGTAGGTCTTGCCCGCGCCGGTCGGGGCGTCGACCACAACGTCGCGTCCCGCTCGCAGGGCCGTCAGCGCGAGCGCCTGCCACCGGTCGGGCAGCATCAGCTTTTGCAAACTTGCAAACGCGTCGGACAGCACGCGCGCAGAGTGGGGGCGGCCGGCGCCCCGGTCAAACGGGCAGCCGGAGAAAGTTCGTTAAAAATTCCCGCGCGGCGTTCGTCAGCTCTCGCCCAGCAGGCGCCGGAAACGCTCCCGCAAGCCATCGGCGCTCGGAATGCGCAGGTGCTTGCCGTCCACTTCCAGCAGCCCATCGTCGCGTAGCCGCGCAAAGGTGCGCGAGAGCGTCTCGCTGCTGGTGCCGAGCTCCGCCGCGATCACACGTTTCGTCAGCTGCAGCTCGATCACCGCCTCGCTCTCCGCGGCGCGCGGGAGGCGCTTGATGAGCCAGTTGAGCAAACGCGTCTCGACGTCCTTCAACGTCATGTCCTCAACGAGGCCGACCAGCACGCGCAAGTGCTGGCTCATCGAACCGAGCATGCGCAGCGCAAGGTCCGGCCGGCGCCCGAGCAGCGCGAGAAAAGGTGCCTTCGGCACGAGCACGACAGTCGACGCCTCGACGGCCCGCGCGTTGGCGGGATAGCCCTGAGGGGTCGCGAGAGCGGCCTCGGCAAACGATTCGCCCGGCCGAAACACATAGATGACCTGCTCCTTCCCGGTCGCGCTGACGCGGTGGACGTTGATCGCGCCTTTTTGGGCGACGTAAAACCCTTCCGCCGGATCGCCTTCGCGAAAAAGATAGCCGCCCTTCGGCAGGTTGCGCAGGACCGCGAACGCCGCGATGGCGGACAGGTCTTCCGGACTCACGCCGGAAAACAGCTGGCAGGAACGCAGGGTGGCGGCGATCGCGGCCGTGCGAAGGGAAGCAACGTCGGTCGGGGGCACGCGCCCAGTCAACCGGCGCACCCAGGCGGGGTCAATGCGTCGCACCGCTCCGCCTCAATCGCGCCAGAAAAATGTTTTCCACGATCCATCGGCGCTGCGCTCCGGTCGCGCGTGATAGCCGGCGGACTGCATGCGCTCGATCAATGGCGATGGCAGAAACGGCGCGACCACCGCAAAGCCCTCGTCGGGCTCGAGTGTCGCGAGGGTTTCCATGATTCTCCGAAACGGCTCCTCGCCGCGCTTCATCAAGGGCCGCACGTCCAGGGTGCGGAATTTTTTCGATCCGGGGGCGCTCACCTGGCGACGAGACTAACCGCGCGTGCCGCTTCCGCAACCTCTCCCTGCAATCCGCTGCGCTGGTGCACGATCTCGCCTTCGGCATCGAGCACCGTGATCAGATTCGAGTGGGAAAACTCGCCGCGCGCGTCGCGCTTGAATTTCACGCCAAGCAGCATCGCCAGCTCCTGCACCTCCGGCGCTTCGCCGTGCAACAACGTCCACGTCGCCGGATCGAGGTGCATGCGTTCGCGATACGCGTGCAGCGCCGCGGGCGTGTCGCGCTCGCTGTCGAAACTCACCAGCACCACCTGCGTCTTCGCGCGCGCGGCGGCCGGCAGCTCGTTGAGGAGGCGCTTCACGTCGTCCACCAGAATCGGACACGCATACGTGCAGCTCGCGAAAAACATCGCCACCACCACCGGCCGGCCCCGAAAAGCCGACAGGTTGACGGCCTGACCGGCGTCGTTGCTCCAGCTCGCGTCGAGCTGATAAATCGAACGATCCGAGATCGCGGGCACCGCCTCCGCTTCCGGCACGGGCGCGGCGCAGCATGCCGGGACCGCGGCGACTGCGGGTTCTTTTTGACTGCAGCAGGAATCGGCGGCGCGCAGGCCGGGCGCGAAGGCAAGCGTCGCCCCGAGGGCGCACGAGAGAAATGAGGTTTTCATGGGAAACTCTTTATCTGGCACAACGGAAGCCGAGGTTCGGTACGACGTAGCTGGCCCGCAGCGAACTGCGGAAACCGGCGCGCATGAATGCCGGATAGTTTTCGAGATCGCGCGCGCCGATCGCGCCGGCGCCGCAGAAGAGATTGCGATCGAGGCCGGAGTCGCCGCGCGACTCGCCGGTCACGAGCGCGGTGTTGAAGTCGGCGACCCATTCCCAGACGAGCGTATTCAGATCCCGGACACCAAAGTAGTTGGGCCGGCCCGCACCGGCGACCGGGAGCGGCGTCGGCGTGGGCCGCGCGAACCAGTCCAGCGCCGCGCGCCGGTAGTCCGGCTCGCCGGCGCCATTCTCGGACACAAAGCCGGCGGCGGCGGCGCGTTCCCACTCGGCGGTGGTCGGCAGTCGCTTGCCCAGCCACGCCGCGCACGCGCGCGCGGCGAACCACGACACCCGCACCACCGGCGCGTCCGCGGGTGCGGACGCTCCCAGCTCGAGGTCGCCCGCCCAGTCGGCTAGGTAACCGGCATCGGCAAAGAGCGGGCTCACCCGCGAGCGACGCCATTTCGGATTGGCGGTGACGAAGGCAAGAAACTCCGCGTTCGTCACCGGTCGCACATCGAGTTGAAACGCCGCCACCGGCACGCTGGCGGGATCGTTTTTGTCGCGGATCAGCGCCTGATATTCGCCGGCGGGAATCGCCACCATCGGCGAGCCGGTTTCCGCGCGGGCGCCGGCCAGCAACGCCAGCCCGAGCACAATGCCCGCGAACCGCCGCCACGAAGAACCGTGGCGGGGTGGCGCGATCGGGCGCGGCGAGGCGATGCGGGCGGCAGGTTTCATGGACGAAGGACGGAGATTACTGCAGCTGGGTGCGGACGGCTTTCACGTCGGCCGGCGACACGGTGCCGAACTCGTTGCCCCATTCGTTCATCACGTAGGTGAGCACGTCGGCGATCTGCGAATCGGAGAAGTCCTGCGGCGGCATGAGGTTGTTGTAGCTCTTGCCGTTGACCGTGATCGGACCGGAGAGGCCCTTGAGCACGACGCGGATCGCGCGCTCCTTGTCGGCCTTCAGATAGTCGGACTGCGCGAGCGGCGGGAAGATGTTGGGCAGGCCTTTGCCGTCCTGCTGATGGCAGGCGAAGCAGGAGGAAAGATACACCTTCTTGCCCCGCTCGTGCTGGATTTCCTTCGTGATCGTCGCGATCTCCGGATTCTGCTCGATGGCTTCCTTCTTCGCGGCCACGAGCTCGGCCTCGCGCTTGCTGGCCGCGGAGCCGGCGACCGAATACTGGCCGAGGTAAACCTCGTCGATCTCCTTGCCGGAGTAGATGACGCGCGTCTCGGGACCGGTGACCTTCAACATGCCGAGCGCGCCTTTGTTGAACGCGCGTGACAGCGAGTGATCCACGAGGATGAACGTGCCGGGCACTTCGACCTTGAAGTCGACCGTCACCGAACCGCCCGCCGGCACGAGCGTCGTCTGGACGTTGTGCATCGGGCTCGTGAATGAACTATCCGGATACACGGTGTCGAAGATCTCGCCAATGACGTGAAGCGACGACGTGAGGTTCGGTCCGCCGACGCCGAAGTAGATGCGCACCGTCTCGCCGACATTCGCCTGAAGGGCGTTGTCGCCGACCAGCGACGCGACCGCGCCATTGAACACGACATAGGGCGGGTGCTCGTCGACGGCCTTGACGGGATCGAACGCCTGCAGGCCTTCCTCACCGTGGCGGCCGGCGGTGTAGAACTCTCCTTGCATGACGTAGAACTCGCGGTCGACTGGCGGGAGGCCGTTCTTCGGTTCGACCAGGATCATGCCATACATGCCGTTCGCGACGTGCATCGGCACCGGCGCGGTGGCGCAGTGGTAAACGTAGAGTCCCGGATTCAACGCGGTGAACGTGAACTGCGAGGAGTGACCCGGCGCGGTGAAGGTCGACGTCGCGCCGCCGCCCGGTCCCGTGACCGCGTGAAGGTCGATGTTGTGCGGCATCTTCGAGCTCGGGTGATTGCCGAGGTGAAACTCGACCACGTCGCCTTCGCGCACGCGGATGAACGAGCCCGGAACACCACCACCGAAGGTCCAGAAGGTATACTCGACGCCGTCCGCCAGCCGTCCCACTTCCTCGCGCACTTCAAGTTTCACGACGACGCGCGCGGTGTGCTTGCGCGTGATCGGCGGCGGCACGTGCGGGGCGGCCGTGAGGATCGCCACTTCAACCGGCAGGCTCTCGGTCACGACCGGATTGCCGGAGGCTTCCAGCATCGCCTCGTTCGCCCGCGCGGTCGGCAGCAGGACCGGCAGCGAGGCGGCGAACGCGAACAGCGCGGCGTTTTTGGCGGAGCGGAGGAAGCGGGTATGTGAGTTCATGATACTGGGACTTCAGGGCTTAGGTTAACGGATATGGCGATGGCGAGCATTGAGCGGCATCAAGCTTTGGCGCATTCAACCGCGCCACACGGCGGCGAGCAGCGACACATACGCGAGTCCGAGCACCGCCTCCTGCATGCCAAGAATGCGGCCGCGCACCGGCTCGCGCCGAAAAAGTCCGGCAGCGGCGCGGATCAAAAGAGCGAGCAGCGCGAGCGGCACCACGAGCGGCGCCCATCCGCAGAACCACAGCGCGCTCGCCAGCAACACCGCGCCGAGCGCCGCCGTCAGCGCGGGCGCCACGCGGTAGTCGCCGGTCTTGGCGCCGCGCACGCGCGCCCGCACATACATCACCGACGGGACCGCGCGACCCGCCATCGCGACCAGAATCGCCAGAGCCGCGATGTGCGATGCGCCCGCGGCGACTGCGAGGGCCGCGGCGATCGACGCGAACGCCGCGGCGCCCACGATCTCCGCGAATTCCTCGCGTCCGTCGTTGCGCAGGTCGAAGAAAAGAAACGCCGCGCCCGCGATCGCGAACGGCAGCAGCCACAGCGCGAGCTCGACGCCCGCGGTCGCCAGCGCGAGCGATCCGGCAGCCAGCGCGATCGCCCCGCACCACGCGAGTCCCAACGCGGCTGCGCGCCTGCGCTCCGGTTGTTTCTCGCGCCACACCAGCTTGAGCGGACGCCGCGCAAAGAAACCGGCGATCACCGCGACCGATAAATACGCACCCGCCCGCGACGGCGCGACGAGCAACCCGAGCGCAACCGGCTCGAGTGCGAGCGACCAGCTGCCGTGCTCCTTGGGCAACAGCACATCGCGGACGCGCACGCGGATCGCACGGGAGCTCGTCGGAACAGCAACGGAGGACATGCCGCCACTATCGCCGCATCGTGCCGCGCGAGCCTTGATGCGCATCAAGGGAGGCGCACCCGTTAGCAAAACTGCAGGCCCGCGTGCGCGCGACTGATCGCCATCCGGCACGGGCTTGACCCGCATCAAGGCACACGCGCGTGCGGCCTGCTACCGTGAGACATGAATTCTTTTTCCGCCATTCCGGGCGATGCAGCCGGCACGGTCCAGTTGACCGCCGACGCCGCCGCGCCCGCGAGCATCGTCAGTCGCGCGCTGCTCACCACCGCCGAAGCGCGCGTCACCTTCTTCAGTTTCGCCGCCGGCCAGGAACTCACCGCGCACACCAATGCGCGCCGCGCGCTCGTGCAGATCCTCAGCGGCGCGTGCGACTTTTTCTTCGCAGGCGAATGGCAGCGGCTTGCCGCCGGCACGCTGCTCCACCTGCCGCCGCACCATCCGCACGCCGTGCGCGCGTCGGAACCCTTCACCATGTTGCTCACGCTGTGCGGCGAGCCCATTCCGGCGTCCTCCTCCTCATGAACCCGACCACCGAAACCCACGACCCCGCGCGATTCGACGTGCGCGAGATTTCCTGCCGCGAAAAACACGCGCTGATCTTCAAGCGCTGGAACGAGCTTCCCGTCGGCGCTCACTTCGTGCTGGTCAACGACCACGATCCCGTGCCGCTCTACTATCAGTTCGACGCGCAGTTTCCGGATGCGTTCAGCTGGGAGTATCTCCAGCGGGGCCCGGAGGAGTTCCAGGTCCGGATCACGCGCACCGCCGCCACGACTGCGCCGACGCAACCGCGACCCGCCGTGAAGGGCTGCGGCTCTCACGGATCCGACGCCGGACCGCTGCTCGATGTGCGCGGACTCGAGCCGCCGGAACCGATGCTCCACATCCTCGCGGCGTTGGAAACGCTGCCGACGGGCGGCCAGTTGCGCGCGCTCACGGATCGCAAGCCGGTGCATCTGCTCGCCGAGCTCGACTCCCGCCACGTGTCGCACGCGTCCGTCGAACAAAACGACGGCTCGTGGCTGAATACGTTTCGTCGCGGCGGCGCGCCCGCCTGACCGTTTCGTTGCGATCCGGGCTGCACCGTGATGCCGCCCGGCTTCGCCGCTCAGCTCCGCTCCGGCTCGCCCTGACGCAGCGCGTCGAGGACGACGCCCGGCGTGAGCAGCTCGGGGAGGATTTGCGGCTCTTCGCGTCCGGGAAACCAGATCAGGTTGAACGGCACTGCCGAGCGGCCATAGCGCGCGAGCTCGGCCGTGATTCGCGGATCCTTGTTGGTCCAGTCGGCACGCAACGTGGCGACTTTTCGCGCCGCGAACTCACGCAGCACGTCGTCGGAGTGAAAGACGATTTTCTTGTTCGTCTGACAGGTGAAACACCAGCGCGCCGTGAAATCGACGTAGACCGTGCGGCCTTCGGCGCGAAGTTTCTCGACCGCTTCCGGACTCCACGGCTGCCAGGCCACCTCGCCGGCCGCGAGCGCCGCGGCGGGCGAAGCGATCGCCGTTCGCGGCCAGCCGAGCCAGAGGCCGGCCGCACCGACGATCACGAGCGCCGCCAGCCCGAAGCGCGCGCGCGCGGGTTTCGCGCCGGGCGCGTGCCAGCGACCGTAGCACCAAACCGCCAGCGCGATCAGCACGAGCGCGAACAACACCTGCTGCAGGCCCTCCTCGCTCACCTGCCCGGCCAGCACCCACACGAGATATCCAACCGTCGCGTAAAGCGGAAACGCCATCAGCTGCTTGAAGGTTTCCATCCATGCGCCGGGCCGTGGCAGGATCTTCACCGCGGCGGGGAAAATCGAGAGCAGCAGATAAGGGACCGAGAGCCCCAGCGCGATCGCGGTGAAGATCGCGAACGACTGCGCGGTCGAAAGCGCCAGCGCCGCGCCGAGCGCTGGCGCCAGGAAAGGCGCCGAGCACGGCGTCGCAACCACAGTCGCTAGCACGCCGATGAAGAAGGATCCTGCGAAGCCGGACTTCGTCTGCAGTTCGCCGCCCAGACTCGTGGCACGTAGTCCAAACTCGAATACGCCACTGAGGTTGAGCGCGAAGACCAGCAGCAGCACGGCGAGCGAAAACACGAACGCGGGCGACTGCAGCTGGAAACCCCAGCCGAGCTCGTCGCCCCCCGCGCGCAGCACCGCCAGCACCGCCGCGAGCGTCCAGAAGGACAGCAGCACGCCGAGCGCGAACACCAGACCGTGCGCCACGACCTTGCCGCGTTCGTGGCCGGACTGGTTGACGAAGCCGAGCACCTTGATGCCAAGGACCGGAAACACACAGGGCATCAGGTTCAGAATCAGACCGCCCACGAACGCCAGCGCGAGCGTGCCGAGCAAGCCGCCGGCCACGACCGAACCGGACGAGCCGGACGACGGCGGGGCGGCGAAGCCGGAGGATGGTGTCGTGGCCACAGTCGCGGCCGCCGCGGCTTCGAGCGGGACGTCCAAACGCAAACCCCGCGCCGGGTCTCCCGCCCGCCAGCCGTTCTCGGAGGTCAAGACGCCGTGCAACATCGTCGGCTGCTCCGGTCCGTCCGGCGAGATCGGTGCCACGAGCACCCACCCGCCGCGGCCGTCGGCGTTCATCGTTTGGGGCAGTTCGTAGGCAACCAGATTATCGTCGGCGAAAAAATGCAGCAGCTCCGGCGAATGTTTCGTGCCCGCGCGTGGCGCGAGGCGAATCGTCACGTTTTTCTCGTCGCGGGTCGCGGTGACGTCCCAGTTGTCCGGCGGACGCGGCAGATGGGTGAGCGTTTGCCGAATTTTTTCCGACCAAGCGGAGTTCGGCGCGGGCATTTCCGTCTTCACCGGGAGCGTCAACGCGAGATCGGCGCCGCCCGGGATGCACACGTCGCTGCACATGAGCCAGTCGGCCCTGACCTTGAGCTCCACCGTGCTGCCTGCTGCGAGCTGGGATGGCGGCGTGATCGTGACCGGGAGGAACGTTTCGCCCTCGTAACCGTTGCCGACGACGGCACCGCTGCTGTCCTTCAAGACGATCGGCGCGGGCCACTGAATTTCGCCCGCGCTGAAACCTTCGGGCAGTTTCCACTCGAGCGTGGTCGCGAGGCCGGTGCCCGGATTCAGCCAATAGGTGTGCCAGTGGGGTTCATGCTCGAGCCGCAACGCGACCACGAACGGCCGGCCTGGCTGCACCGAGGTCTCCGCCGCGACGAGCGCGGCCTGCACGTGCGCGTCCGCCGCCCCGAGTCGCGGGAGGGCGAAAAAGAGAAGACAGGCGAACCAACGGAGTGACTTCATGGACGGCAGCATGCGGGTGTTCCCATGGGAGGCAAAACTTGCGGCGGATATTCCCCGACGAGCCGGGTCAACCCGCCCTCCGCGTCTGATGCGCCACCAGCAGCGTGAAAAAGCACAGCACGAGGTTCTGCAGCGGCACCTGCAAGGGCGTGGGCAGCGTGTAAATGATCGCCGCGCCGGGGAGCCACACGCCGAGATTCGAGATCAGCACCGGCACCAGCCGCCGGCGGACCCAGCCTCCCGCGCGGATGTCCGCGACCACGGCGCCGCGGTCGAATCGGTGTGCCACCCATTCGTAGAGCAACACGGTGGCGGGCACCGCCAGAATCGGACAATAGACAAACTGATCGATCAGCGTCTTCGTCGCGATCGTCGCGACGTCGTGCCCTTCACCGATCGTGTGCGCGAGCAGCCGGTAGAATAGATCGACCTCCAGTCCCTTGTAGGCCCAAAACAACGTGATCGCCGCTCCTTGTGGCACGTTGTAGTGACTCCGGGTCGCCGGCCGCAGCCAAAGATAGAGCAGCGGTAGCAGTCCGCCAAAAAAGCCCGTCGACAGCACCGACGACACCACGCCGACCTCCAGCCGCCATTCCGCCAAGCGGCTCAGGACGGCCCGGGTCGGCTCGTGGCGATAATAGGCTGTGACCAGTGCGATCGCCGCCGCTTGCAGCACAAACCCCGGCAGCAGATTCGCCCGCGCGCTGCGCAGTCCGGCACGCCACGGAGCTTCAGGAGTCATTGCCTGGGTCGACATCGGTCGGACACGCTCGCGCGACGGCCGCGGGCGGCCAAGCGGATTCCCCTTGCAGCGCGACGGTATTACCGGGCATGCCGGGCGCCTCGTCGGCGGTAATAAAAACAAGCCGCCGGCGGCTCAGGTGCACATGGCTGCAGCGCACTCGAGATCGCGCGTGGTGAGCACGGAAAACGACGCCGTCGTGCCCCGGCCGGGCGTGGACGCGAGGGTGAGTTCACCGCCAAGCGAGGTGGCGAGCCGTTTCGCCAGCGGCAGACCGAGGCCGATGCCGGTGTTGCGGCGCGACAGGCCGCCGTCGACTTGCGCGAAGGGCAGCGCGATCCACGCCAGCTGCTCGTCGGTCATGCCGATGCCGGTGTCGCTCACGGAAAAATTCAAACGCCCGCCGTCGCCGTCGAGCGAGAGCGTCACCCCGCCCGCGCTGCTGAATTTCACCGCGTTGTCGACCAGCACCAGCAGGATTTGTCGGATCACCGGGAACGGCGCGCGCACGAGCGCCGGCAGCGCGGGTGCGACACGAGTCTCGATCCTGAGTCCCTTGTGCTGCGCCCGGGCGCGATAAACGCCGGTGACTTCGCTCAGCAACGCCGCCGGACTGAACAACACGGCATCCAGCGCCAGCGTGCCCGCCTCGGCCTGGTTGAACGCCACGATCTGACGCAGCAGCTGGCCGAGGCTCTCGGCGCAGGAACGGGCATCGGCGACGCATTCCGCCTGTTCCGCATTCAGCCCGCTGTCGGCGATGACCTCGAGCATGCCGAGGATTCCGTTCATAGGCGTCAGCAGCTCGTGGCTGACGTTGGCCAGAAATTCGTTTTTCACCTGCACGGCCTGCCGCAGCTGGTCCGTGCGCACGTTCACGTGCTCTTCGAGCGTGGCAAGTTGGAGTTTCGCCAGCCGCGTGAGGTGCCACTTCTCGGTGAGGGCCTGCGCCAGCTGCAGCACCTCGACCTTGTCGAACGGTTTTTTCAACACGAGCCAGCGGTCTCGCGCCGTGAGCGCCGTCTGGATCTCGCTCCAACTCCGGTCCGAATAGGCCGTGCAGATCACGATCTGCATCTCGGGATCGATCTCCCACAGCTTGCCGATCGTGGTCAATCCGTCCCAGCCGGGCGGCATCCGCATGTCGACAAACGCGAGCGCGTAGGGCCGGCCGGCGGCAAAGGCCGCGGCAGCTTTGTCGCAGCCTTCCTGTCCCTGCTGCGCATAATCCAGCTCGAACACATCCGACTTCGCGGTCGGCGTCTCGGCAGGCAGGCCGAACAGCGCCGCAGCCGCGTCGTCGAGCGTGTCGGTGTTTTTCGCCGGCACGAGGATGCGCCGGAAGTCATCGTGGATCGACAGGTTGTCGTCGATCAGGAGAACGCGGCGATTGGGCGGCAGAAGCGGGCTCATGTCGCAGCGTCCTTTGCGAACGGAAGCGTCAGGGTAAACGTCGAACCGCGCCCCGGGCCTTCGCTCGCCGCCGTCAGATCGCCGCCCATCTCACGCGCTGCGAGCACGCTACTGTGAAGGCCGAAACCGTGGCCCGTCGGTTTCGTGGTGAACCCGTGCTGGAAGATGCGTCGCAGGTTTTCCGGCGCGATGCCGGGGCCGTTGTCCGCCACCGAGAGCGCGATCGTGCGAGGTCCCTCGCGATGCACGCGCACGCGGACGCGGCGGTCCGGGCGTTGCACGGACTGCAGGGCGTCCTTCGCATTCTTGAGCAGGTTGACGAGGATCTGGAGGACCTTGTGGCGATCGGCCTTCACGGTGCCGACCTCCTCGAAGTTCCGCTCGAGCGCGATGCCGTGCCGCTCGATCGACTCGGCACTGAGCCGCAGCGCATCCTCGAACAACTGCGCGGGCGACAAGGTCTCCATCACGCCGAACAACTGCGCCGAGCCCTGCTGCGTCACGATGATCTCGCGAATGTGCTCGAAGTGGCGGACCAGCCCCTCCACGTCGCCCAACAGCTGCTTGTTTTCGGCCGCGAGGTGCGCGTTCAACTTGTCCAAAAAATCCGGCAGCTGCTGGCCGGCGCTGTCGCCGGTGAGGAATTCGCCCAGGCGCGGCTTTTCGCGCTGCAGGACGTCCACCACGCGCTGCAGGTGCGTCAGCCGGGTGGTTTTCAGCCGGTCCTGCACATCGTGGACGATGAGATTCACGCTCGTGAGCACATTGCCGACATTGTGCAGCACCCCGGTTGCGACCTCGGCCATGCCCGCCTGGCGCGACGCCACCACGAGCTGACTGTGCAAGGCATCCAGCTCCCGCTCCGTGCGTTTGCGGCCCGTCACATCCTCGACCGTGCCTTCGCACACCGGCTCCTCACCGGGAGCTCCCTGGCGCAGCCGCGCGTTGATCATGACCTCGAAACTCGAGCCGTCGAAATGATGCAGCGTCGCGGCAAACCCCCGCACTTCCTTCTCCGCGTCCAGCCGCGCCCACAGCCGATCGCGATCGGCCCGCGGAAAGATGCGGCCATCGGCGAGCGAAATCGCCGTCGGATCGAACCGCGCCGGGAGGCCGATCAGGCTGAGGAGATGCGGATTGGCATAGCGGACACCGCCATGGCGCGTCGTTTCGAAAATCCCGATCGGCACCCGCGCGACGAGGTCGAGGTGCTGCTGCTGGTTTTTGTGCAGCTCTTCCGCGGTGCGCGCCCGCGCTTCCATTTCGGACTGCAGTGCGCGCGTGCGCTCGGCAACCCGTTGCTCGAGCTCGGCGAGCAGCCGCTGATTTTCGTCCTGACGCTGACAGATCTCGCGCATCTCGCGGCGGGAATCCACACACGCCCAGCCCAACGCCAAGCTTTCGAACAACAACCAGCCGCCATCGACGAGCAGGCGCGAAAAGTCCATCGCGACGCCCGGCAACCAGCGCCCAACCGCGAGGTGGTGAACCACCACCGCGAGCGTCGCGACCGGCAGCACCCGCCAGTCGCGATACAAAGAAAGGAACGCGAGCGACGCAAACAGGTGGAAGTGACTCTCCGGCCGGCCGCCCGCCATCTGGATCGCCAAAAAGCCGAAGCCCATCTGCGACAGCGCCACCGCCGCGCGCGTGACCGCCTCGAACGGCATCCACCGCATCACTACAAAGGCCGGCACCGTGAAGATCGCGCCGAGCAAAACCACGCCGATTACCGACAAGCTCACGCGCTCCTCGCCCAGCGCCGCGGCCACCGCGATCCCCACCGCCCACTGGCCAGCCAGCAGGAAACGAAAGAGCCGGTTGGTGCGAATGAACACCCGATGCTCGCTCAGCGTGAAGAGCGTCGCCACATGCGCCTGCGGCGGCCGCACCTCCGGCGGGCTGCACTCCTCCGCCGGCTCCGCGGGTGTCGTTTCCAGCTCTGCCACCGAGCTCATGCTTTGCCTCCGTGCCGCGAGCCGACCGCCCGCGAGCCGACCGCCGGCCGACGGCTGGAACCGCCGACAGCGAAGCCGGACCGCGCCACCAGTCCAACACCGGGGGCGATCATGTCTCGTGGTTGCATGTGATTCTAGGGGGTTTCGGCACAAATTCCCGGGGAGTTAAGCGCGCGCGAACGTCAAATCGCACATGCCTACATCGGCCGGCCTCACGCTCTCTGCGCCGCAACCCCGCGCTCAGGCAACGCAATTCCTCTCCGTCGCGTCACCGCCCCAGCAACTCATCGAGGGCGCGCCGGTCGCGCTTCGTCGGACGGCCGGACCCTTTCTCGCGCGCGAGAAACTGCTGCACCCGCTGTTCGCGGGCCTTTTCGAATTCCGCCGCCGGCGTGAGCTCGGTGCAAAAATCCGGCACCAACTTCGCGCCCACCCGGGATTTCGGCACGCCGGTCACCTTCAAGGTTCGCGTGATCAGCCCGAACCGCACGCTCACCGTTTCGCCGGGATGAACGTCGCGAGAGGGTTTCGCCGGCTGGCCCTCCACCTCGACGCTGCCAGCGCGGCAGGCATCCGCCGCCAGGGCGCGCGACTTGAACAGGCGAATCGACCACAGCCACTTGTCCAGGCGGGCACTCGCGATCGGGGAAGACAGGCTTTCTGACGGCGTGAACAAAACGACCGCGAATCTGAGGGATTCGCGGTCGCGCGCAAACGGGTTTGCCGAAATTTACTTCTTCGCCCGGCCGAACTCCGACCGGAGCCAGTCGTCCAGCAGGCCCTTGTCGTAGACCCGCGGGTCGGACCGATCGACGCGCAGTTTCATCGTGTAACTGAGATCGCTGAGCGTGCGCTTACCTTCCTTGATCACGGTGCCGTTGGCATCGGTCAGCTTGAACGACAGCTGAATGCGCGGCGCATAGATGTCCTTGATGATGCGGATGTCCTGCGCGCTCGGGCTGCGCCACGGCTCGATCTCGCCGGCGAGATCGACATCGGTGATGGTGACGGCGAGCTTCTGCCCCTCAGGCAGCATCTTCGTGGCGCGTTGGACAATGTAGTCCTTCAACTCTTCCAGATTCTTATCGCGGCCGTAATCGGAACCGCGTTGTCCGTCGGCGGCGTCGGTGAACTTGTCCGGATCGGAAAACTCCACCGTGACGCGGGAATCGGCAGAGGGGTTGGCGGCGCGAAGTCCGGTGATCGCCGCCACTCCGAGAACAAAAGCGAGGGAATAGCGTAGGGTTTTCATGGGTTTGAGTGAGACGGACGCTACCACAAAAAAGTTTCCTGCGCGACTGCCGTTCCCGGATTTGGTCAGGACCGATCCGTCACCGGATCCGGCGGCAGCTCGCCGTTCCCGGAGCGAACCTGCAGACGGTTCCGCACTTCCTTCACCCCTTGCACGCTGCGCGCATACGCCGCCGTCAGCTCCTTCTGCCGCTCGTCGTCGACCGTGCCGGTCAGCGTCACCACCCCGTCGCGCACCACCACATCCGTTTGCGCTGCGCTGACGTTGGCGCGCACGAGCAGAATTCCGCGAATCTTGAGCGCGATCCAACCGTCACCCCGCTCATGCTCCGGCGATGCCACCTCGAGTTCGTTGTTTACGCTGACGACGCCCGGCAGATTTCGCACGGTTTCCTCCGCCAGCGTCCGCTGCTGCCGGTCGAGCACGGTGCCGTTCAAAGTCACCACGCCCTCCTCCGCGTGCACCACGACCTGCTTCTTGAGCACCGCTTTGAAATTATACGACTCGCGAGCGGCATCCTCGATCTTGCGGTCCGTCTCGGGGTCCGCCCGCGCCGCCCCGGCCGCCAGCAGCGCGGCGATCGCCACCCATGCCAGCAGAGGAAGCGGAATCGATTTCACCTCTCCGGAAGAGCGACAACGATGCCAGCGAAGCGACCGCGCGGCCAACTCGACCGCGGTGCGCGGCTTAGAATTTTCGCTCTTCTTGCGGCCGCAGCGGCTTCCCGCGTTCTGCAACCTTCGGACCCGGTCGGATCCCGCGAAACGCACGACGTCCGCGGCGAAAAAGCGCCGCCCGCAGGCTTTCTTTTCCCCGGGCGCTGGGTAGCTTCCCGCGGCCATGTTTCCCAACCTCATCCAGCTGCTCACGCGCCGCCGCCCAGCGGAGTTCGATCGCGGCTTTGTCGAGGCCGTTCACCTCGTCGAGCACCTGCCGCGCCGAAACCGTCGGATCGAGCGGCTCATTCTCGTGTGCTGGATTTTGATCGCGGTGAAATGCTGGACCGTCAGCTGGCTCGTGGAGCGGTATCACATGAAATTCGATGCGCTCTGGGTCAACGGCCCGACGGTGGCGTTTGCGCTCATGTGCACGGCGATTTACTTTTGGCGGGAATGACTCGCAGACGACGCTCCGGCTTCCCGTTCGCTCAGGCACGATCCCGCAGCCGGGCGCGGCTCCTCCGCGAATTTTCCTTTATGCCATGCCGCTGAAGTTGGATAACTCGGTCGTGTCCGGTCCGCTCACGATCATACTCGCCGACGATCACGCGCTCGTTCGGGCGGGAATTCGAACGCTGCTCGAAAAAATTCCCGGCGTTTCCATCGTCGCCGAATCCGGCGACGGCCGCGAAACCGTGGCCCTCGTTCACCAGCACAATCCGGATATTGTGATGATGGACATCTCCATGCCCGCGCTCAACGGCCTCGACGCCACCGCGCGCATCGTCCGCGAATGTCCCCGCACGAAGGTGCTCATCCTCTCGATGCACACCAGCGAGGACTACGTCCTCCAGGCCCTCCGTTCCGGCGCGAGCGGCTACCTCCTGAAGGATGCCGCGACCGCCGAGCTGCAGCTCGCGCTCGTCGCCGTGCGCCGCGGCGAAACGTATCTCAGCCCCACGATCTCCCGTGAAGTCCTCGCTCGCTACCGCAAGCTGGCGGCCGATCCCAAAGCCGAGGCCACCAAAACGCTGACGCCGCGCATGCGCGAAATCGTGCAGCTGATCGCCGAGGGCCGGAGCACCAAGGAAATCGCGTTTCTCCTTAACTTGAGCGTGAAGACGATCGAGACCCACCGCATGCACCTCATGGCACGGCTCGGCGTGCACGACGTCGCCGGCGTGGTGCGCTACGCCATGCGTAACGGCCTGATCTCGGTCGACAAATAGTCGCCCGCGCCCAGCGCCGGCCCCGATTCTTCCATGCCCCACGTTCCCGGTCTCCGCAGCCCCTACGCCAAAGTGGGCCGCCTCGTGTATTTCGGCCGCATGCTCGACAAGATCCGGCTCCACGCCGCCGGCCAACTGCCGCCCGATTACACGGGCAATCTCGGCGACACGAGCAGCCCCAATTTTTTCGACGGACGCTGCTGCCGTTTTCTCGGCGTGCCCTACGCCGCGATCCGCGACCGCACCCTCGCCGGCGGCTCCGACGAAGAAATCCTCGCCTGGTGCCAGGAGCTCGGCACGCCTCGCTCGGACGAGGACTGCATGATCTGGAATCGTTTCATGTCGAAGCTCGGCTGGCGCGACGACCGCACCGCTGTGGTGCAGCAACGTATCCGCGAATACGGACTGGCCGAACGGGCCGCCGGCATCGAAACGATGTTCGATCTGATCGACCGCGACGAAGGTCGCGATCCGCTCGCGACCGAACCGTGGCGGGACTAAGCGACCGCCGCGACACGCCAACCGAGATGTCGCTGGTCATCCTTGTCATGGGCGTCGCCGGCAGCGGCAAAACCACCGTCGGCCGGCTCCTTGCCCGCGAATTGCACTGGAGCTTCGCCGACGCCGACGATTTCCACCCCGCCGCCAACGTCGCGCGAATGGCCGCAGGCCAGCCCCTCACCGACGAAGACCGCGCGCCGTGGCTCGCCGCGTTGCGGGCCCACATCGACGACTGCCTCGCCCGGGGCGACAACGCCGTCGTCACCTGCTCCGCGCTGAAACGCAAATACCGCGCAGAGCTCGCACCGGATCGCTCCCGCGTGAAATTCGTCCACCTTCACGGTTCGCGCGAACTGCTGCTGTCCCGCCTGCACGCGCGCACCGACCACTTCATGCGCGCCGAGATGCTCGACAGCCAGCTCGCCACGCTCGAACCGCCCGCCGATGCGATCGCCGTCGACGTCTCGCCAACACCGCGCGAAATCGTGGCGCGGATCCGCGCCGCACTCGGTCTGTAACCTGCTCCACCGTCATTCTTCCCGCCATGCTTCACGTCCTCGATCATCCCCTCGCGCATCACGTGATGACCCATCTGCGCGACCAGAGCACGCGGCCCGCGACGTTCCGCACGTTGTGCTACCAGATCACACTGCTGCTCGCGATCGAAGCCACGCGCGGACTGCCCACCTCCGAAAAAGTGGTCCAGACGCCGCTCGAGCGCTGCGTCGGTCGCGTGCTCGACTCCCATCCGCTCGTGATCGTCCCCATCCTTCGCGCGGGGCTCGGCATGGTGCAGCCTTTTCTGGATACGTTTCCCGACGTCAACGTCGGCTACATCGGTCTCGAGCGGCATCACGAAACGGCCGTGGCCCACAGCTATTATTGCAAACTCCCGCCCGTGAACGACGGCACCCGGGTCCTGCTGGTCGATCCGATGCTGGCCACTGGCGGCTCCGCCGTGCAGGCCATCCGCGCCCTGCGCGAGAACGGCGCCACGGCCATCACGCTCGTGAGCATCGTGAGCGCGCCCGAGGGCGTGGCCGAGGTTCATCGGCATTTTCCCGAACTGCCGATCTTCACGGCTGCGCTCGATCGCGAGCTCAACCCCCGCAAATACATCCTCCCGGGCCTCGGCGACTTCGGCGACCGGCTTTACGGCACCTGAGCCGGCAATTTCCCGCCGGTGCGCCGTCGCTGCACTTCCGCGTAAGCTTTTTCCAGCGCCGCCTGCAGCGCGGCCGGCCGCAAGGGTTTCGCCAGATAATCGTTCATCCCCGCGGCACGCGCCTCCTCGCGATCCGCCGAGCCCACGCCGGCCGTCAACGCGATGATCCACGGCAGCTGCGCCGTGCGCGCGTCCGCGCGAATCCGCCGGGTGGCCTCGAACCCATCGAGTTCCGGCATCTGCACGTCCATCAGCACGACGTCGAAGTCAACGTCTCGCACGGACGCGAACGCCTGTTCGCCGTCGCTCACGACCGTCACCGCATACCCGAGCCGCGCGAGCTGGTGCCGCGCGACCATCTGGTTCACCGCGTTGTCCTCGGCCATCAGGATCCGCAACGGCCGGCGGCGCGCCGTCTGCCGTAATTCGCCGCTCACGTGCACCGGCTTCGCGGACGGCCGCGGCACGCCGCTCAACGCCTGCGCCAGTTTCTCGCCGAGTTGATCGCGTTTGACCGGCTTGTGCACCACCGCGTCGATCACCGCTTCGTCCGTCGCATCGCCAATCGCGTTCATCAACACGATCGGGAACCGCCGGTCTTTCGCGACGTGCGCGCGGGCCCAGCTCGCCCCGTCAGTGCCGCCGAGATGTAGATCGACCAGCGCGAGATCGAACGGCTCGCCTTTCTCCAGCTGCTCGTCCGCGGCGGCAGCGCTCGGCACCGCCACCGCGTCGATTCCGAAATGACGCAAGTGGTGCGCGAGCACGTCGCGGCTCGTGGCGTTGTCGTCGATCAGGAGCACGCGCCGGCCGGCCAGTTCAAGGTGCCTCGGCTCGAGCTGCAGCTCGGGCGCCACGGCACGCACCTGGATCGTGAACAGAAAACTCGAGCCGCGCCCCGGTTCGCTCTCCACCCACATGGTGCCGCCCATCAGCTCGGCGAGCTTCTTGCTGATCGCGAATCCGAGACCCGTGCCACCGTGATGGCGCGTCGTCGACACGTCGACCTGCGAGAAGCTTTGAAACAACCGGTGCTGTTTGTCGGGCGGGATGCCGATGCCGGTGTCGCGCACGCCCATCTTCAACGTGAGCCCTTCGCCCGCCCGCTGCTCCACCCCGACGTGCAGCACGATCTCACCTGCGACGGTAAACTTCACCGCATTGCCGAGCAGATTGACGAAGATCTGCCGCAACCGCACCGGATCGCCGAGGATTCTGGCCGGCACGTCCTCGGCGAGGTCGCACACAAGCTCCAGTTTTTTGGCGAAGGCGCGGCCGGCGAGCAAATCCGCCGCCTCCTCCGCGCAGCCGCGCAAATCGAACTCCACCTGCTCGAGATCCAGCCGGCCGGCTTCGATCTTCGAATAATCCAGCGTGTCGTTGATCACCGCGAGCAGCGCTTCGCCGGACATCTTGATCGTGCGCAGACACTCGCGTTGTTCATCGTCGAGCTTCGTCGCCTCGAGGATGCTCGTCATCCCGATCACGCCGTTGAGCGGCGTGCGGATTTCGTGGCTCATCATCGCGAGAAACGCGCTCTTCGCCTGATTCGCCACTGCCGCTTCCATCGCCAGCTGCTGCGCGCGCTCGATCGCACCCTCGAACTGCGCGTTCAGATCCTGCATCGCGACGTTCGCCCGTCGCAGGGTTTCCTCATGCTCGCGACGCTCCGAAAGATCGTCCTGCGTTAACAAATACGCCGTCACCCGCCGCTGCCGGTCGCGGACCGGCTCCAGCGTGATATCCGCCCAGTAAAGTCCGCCAGACCTGGTCCGATTCTCCGCCGCAAACGATCGCGATTCCGCACGAGCCAGCGCGTCATCCATCGCGCGCACGGCCGCCGGATCGCACAGAAGCTCGGAGAGCACATCCTCCAACTGCCGACCGGTCACCTCCTCGATCCCATAACCCGTCTGACGCGTGAACGCGGGATTCACCCACGCGATCGCCCGATCCAGTCCGGCCGCCATCATCGCCGTCGCGCTCGCGGCCGCCACCGCCTGCAGCAGCTCATCCGCCGTCGCTCCGGAAACCGCGGGCGCGCGCTCGCCTGCAGTCCGCGACAGTCGCCTCGCACGCGGACGGCGCACGGAATCGGCAAGAAACGTGGGGATGGACGGGGGCACGGGCGGAAAGGACGAGAATCCCGGCCTCCCATCGGCGCGATCGGAAGAAACTGTAGGACGACCCGCGCGTCGACGCGCGCCGCAATCCCTTGCAGCTCAGAATGACAACTCTCGTTGTCCAACGACGTCGTCACAAAAACGCCGCCGCTTGAAATATTTCCCGCGCGCGCGAGAGGTTCCGCCCGGCTTGCGTTCGCGCGCCGCGTGCGTTGCATCCGGCGCCTGCCGTGACGCCTCCGATCCGCACCAATCTTTACGATCTCAACCGCGACCAACTGCGGCGGTGGCTGGCTGAGCGCGACCTCAACCCGGTGCATGCGGCCCGGCTCTGGTCCCATCTTTATCTGGATCTCGCCAACAACTTCGAGGCGATGCCCGACCTGCCGGTGCGCGTTCGCCAGGCGCTTGCCCGCGACGCTCGCCTCGGTGTGCTGCCGGCCGTCGCCGCGACCGACTCGAGCGACGGCTTCACCCGGAAATATCTTCTGCAACTCGACGACGCCGAACGCATCGAGACCGTGCTGATGCGCTTCACCGGGCGCGTCACCGCCTGTATTTCCAGCCAGGTCGGCTGCGCGATGGGCTGCGTCTTTTGCGCCACCGGCCAAATGGGCTACACGCGCCATCTCACGCCCGGCGAGATCGTCGCGCAAGCCGTCCACGTCGCCCGCGCCCTGCGCGCCGCGCCCGCCCCATCCGGACCAGACTCATCGCCGCGCCCCGAACGTCTGCGCAACATCGTGCTGATGGGCATGGGCGAGCCGCTCCACAACTACGATGCCGTCATGCACGCGATCGACATCCTCCGCGACGACGGCGGGCTCGCCCTCGCCGCCGAGCGCATCACGTTGAGCACCGTCGGCGTCGTGCCTGGCATTCTCCGCCTCGCGCGCGAGCAGCGCCCGCTCCACCTCGCCGTTTCACTGCACGCCGCGGATCAGGCCGAACGCGCCGCCCTCGTGCCCGCCGCCCGCAAATGGCCGCTCGACGAGCTCATGGCCGCCTGCCGCACCTACAGCGAAGCGACCGGCCGGCGGATCTTCTACGAGTGGACCCTGATTGAGGGAAAAAATGACACGCCGGACCACGCCCGCGCCGTCGGCACCCTGCTCCGCGGCCTGCCCGCGCAGGTCAACCTGATCCCACTGAATCCAACTCAAGGATACGACGGAGCGCCCGCCCGCTCGGAGGCCGCGCGGCGGTTTCAAACCATCCTCGCCGAGGAGTTTTCGCTGCCCAGCACCGTCCGTCAGCGGCGTGGCATCGACATCGCCGCCGGTTGCGGCCAGCTCGCGATCGCGAGCTGAGCAGGCTCACTCCAGTTCGCGCAACGCGTCGGCTGCGATCCAGCGCGCGGCGCGCGAATCGATTTTCCGAATACGCCTGGCTTCCGCAATTGCCGCGCGGCGCAGACGCGGGTTGCGCTTGCCGATCTGACGCAGCGCCCAGTTCACCGCCTTGCGCACAAAATTTCGCTCGTCCGTCGCCTCGCGCGCAATCACCGGCAGGAAGCGCAGGAAGACCTCGTCCGGCAGCTCCTTTCGATGCACCGCCATCCCCGCCATGATCGAGAATGCCGCCCGCTTCACATACTCCGCGCGGCGGTGGCTCCACGCGTGCGCCTTCGCCTCCGCGAACTCCGTACGATCGAACACGAACGCCAGCGAATCCGTCACCGCCCAGTTGTCGCAATCGCGCACCCAGGCATCCATCTGCCGGCGCGTGAGCCGCCGCGGATCCGCCACGAGCGTCGCCAGAATCCGCGCCTCGTGAATGCCCGTCCGCCAGAGATCGAGCGCGAGCTCGTGATCGCGTCGATGGATCCGCGCCAGCGCGCGCAGTCGCGGCGCGGGTATCCCCAGCTGCTCGCCGGCAGGCACGATGCCGAAACGGCGCATGCCCGCGATGTTGCGCTCGTCCCGCCATGACCGGAGGCGCGCCACGATCTCCCCGGCCGCGTTCATGCCTCCTCCGTCAGCCGAGCTGCTGCGCCTGTGCGACCAACGGCGAGGCCGCCAGCGCGGCGTCGAGCCGCGACGCGAGCGCGAGTTTCTCGGCGCGATTGCGCAGGCTGAGGAACGCCAGCGACGCCGCCTCGCCCGTGTTCGCCGCCGCACCGGCGCGCGCCACAGTCTCCTCGTTCACGGTCGCGAGCTGCGGTTTTTCGAGAAGGTTTTTTTCGCCGAGAAACAAAGTCAGCCCCGCGCCGAGCGTATCCAGCCACGTCGTCGGCGACGCCGGCGGCGCGTAGGCGAGTCCGTTTTTCTCCGGGCTCCACTCCATGAACAACCGCACTTGCTCCTGCAGCTTCGCCAGCTCCGCGTCGGCCGTCGCCGGCGCCCAGCGCGCGGTGAACTGCTTGCGCTCGCGAAACTTCTTCACCTCCCACACGCGCAGGATCATCTCCCAGTCGCCCGACACCTGCCGGAGCGCGCCGGTGAAAATATAATCGAGGCCGCCCTGCGTCGTCTCGACGAGCTGCCGCAGATTGTCCGCGCTCCATTCCGACGGAAACACCGCATAATGTCCGCCCTGCACGCCGATCGCCGCGATTGGAGAATAATGCGGCGAAAAATAAAACGTCTCCGCCAGCCACAGCGGAATCGCGCGGCTCATCCGGCCGAGCTCGGTCTCGGGTTGTTTCGCGACTTCGAGAAAATTCGCGAGGCCGGGCGTTGCCAGCTGCGCAAACGCCACGCGCCGCAACCGGCCGTCCTTCGGCGGCAGGATCTCCGCCGCCAGCGGCTCGAGGCCGTAAAACCACATCGGCTTGCTGATGCTCACGAGGTTGATCTTCACGTCTTCCGGCACACCGCCCGACGCGGCGCCACCCGAGGTCGCGTCCGCGGTTTGGCCGGAGTGAATCATCTCCGCGATCGCGTTGGAGAATCCGTAAAGGCGCTCCTCCAGCTCGGGCCGGTTCAACGCGAACAGCAGATCGAGCACATGCTGCGCCGCCTCGGCCTGGCGCAACACCAGATACGCCTGCAGCAGGTTCAACCCGGTCGCCGGACCGTGACGCTCGGCATCGTAGCGCGGCGCGACGAGCTCCACGATTTCCTTCACATGGCCGTTCGTGCCGAGATCGCCGGAGATCGTCACCAGCACATCCGGGCGATCGCCGGCCTCGGCGAGCACTTCTTCGTAGATCGCGAGCGCGCCTGGCAGATCGTGCGCCTCCAACTTCTCGCGCGCGGCGACGAGCCGCGCTTTCACGCTGCCCGCGGCGGCGGCTTCAGCTGGCGTCGCGGCCGGTGGTGCCGACGACGGCTGCGCCGGGGTGGACGAAGCGGCCGGTTTCTTGCCGGCCAGACGGTCAAAAAATCCCATGCCGCGACAAAAGCGCCAGCGCGCACGCTGGCGAACAGAAATCCGCTCAACCTTCGCGCACCAGCAAACGACGCACGCCTTCGATCGCCGGCTCGGCGATCGGCACCAGCGCCAGCGGCGAACGCGGCGCGAGCGCCTGGCGAACCACCGCATGCGTCAAAATCGGCCCGCTCAATCCCGCGCGCAACGAATCCGTCGGCACCCCGGAGAACAATTTCGTGACGACCCGCGCCGCGAGCTCCAGCAGTTCGCCCGCCGACTCGACGATCAGATCGTGCGCGCTGTGATCGCCCTCGCTCGCGAGCCGCAGCACCGCCGGCGCCAGGCTCGCAATCCGCGCGACCGGCGCGGGATCGTCGTAAAAGAATCGCCGCACCGCCGCTGCATCCGCCGCCGCGCCCAGCCCCGTATGATCGCGCACGGTCGGACCGAGTCGCGACGCCGGCAGCCAGCCTTGTAATTCCAGCAACGCGCGGCTGATCGCCCGCCGGCCGAGATCGTAACCGCTGCCCGGATCGCCGAAACGCCAGCCGAGCCCGCCGGCGTAATGCACGCCGCCCTCGCGATCGCGCGCAGCGACAAACGAGCCCGTGCCGGAGTGCAGCACGAGGCCCGGCGCGCCGCCGGTCGCGAGCTCCAGAATCGGCAGCGAGTCCGGCGCCGTTTTCACGGCGCCGAAATCGACGAGCGTCGACGCCATCTCGCGCCAGAACGCCGCGCTGCCCGCCATGTAAAGCCGTGTCGCAACCACGCGGGCCTCAGGCTGCACCCGCTGCGCTCCGGCCAGCACCGCGCACAACGCATCGGTGACGATGAGCCGCGCTTGCTCCGCGCCGACGACGCTCGGATTGCTGCCGGGCGCGAGATGCCGCGCGACGATCTCGCCGGTCGAGGTCACGGCGATGCACTCCGTTTTCGAGCCGCCGCCGTCGACGCCGATGCGCAGGTGCATGAGGCGTTTTACGCGAGCTGCCGGCTGAGGCGGCCCTTGTATTTTTCCGCCAGCTCGCGATTGCGCTCCACCGAGCCGGGCAGGTTTTGGCTGCGTAAAATCGGCAGCGGATGACCGTGCTCCTTCAGCCATTCGACGACCGAGAGCGTGAGCCAGTTGAGCAGCGAGCAGCCGATGAACGTCGACGTCGGGCCAGCTTTGACCTCATCGCGCACGTCGACGATCGCGTCGCCCGGCACGCCGCCGTTATCGAGCACGAAGTCGGCGACCTCGTGCAGTTTCTTTCCGTCGGGATGCACGGTCGGATACGTCGTCGACATCGCGAGCGCCGTGAGGCCGACGACATGCAGGCCTTTTTTCTTCGCGTAGAGCGCGACCTCGAGCGGCGACGAATTTTTGCCCGAATTCGAGATCACAATGATCGTCTCGCCCGGCAGGAGTTGATACTGCCGATCGTGGCGCTCGACGAGCTTCGTGCCGTAGCCGACGAGATTCTCGATGAAGCCCGCCGTCGGATCGATGATGCCGTTGATGCACACGAGTCCGCCGGCGCGGCCGATGATTTCCCGCGCGATCAGCTCGCTGTGCCCGCTGCCGAACGTGTGCAGCACGCCGCCGCGCGCGAGCGATTCGCCGATGATCGGCGTGATCTGCGCGATCGTGGGCGCGTTGGCCGTCCAGGCGCGCGCGAGCATTTCGTTGGCGCGGTGATAATAGGTTTCGGCGAGCGACATAAATCGGGTGGTCCGGTCACGCCTCCCAGCGGCCGTAGATGCCGCAGGGCAGCACTTTCCCGTCGCGCTGGATCGGCAGGCCCACCTCGCCGGCGGTGATCGCGCCGCCGCGATCGTGCAGCAGCTCGGCGAGAAGATTGGCGACGACGGTCGGCGACAGGCGAGCGGTGTAGGCGTTGATCAGAAAAAACAGCGGTTGCTCGCTCAACACCGCGCGGCACTCGAGCAGGAGCTCCCACAAATGATCCTCGAGCCGCCACATCTCGCCGGAGCTGCCGCGGCCGTAGGTCGGCGGATCCATGATGATCGCGTCGTAGCGGCGCCCGCGCTTGAGCTCGCGGCGCACGAACTTGAGGCAGTCGTCGGTGATATAGCGGATCGGGGCGGAGGCGAGCCCGCTCAGTGCGGCGTTGTCGCGGCACCATTTCACCATGCCTTCGGCGGCGTCGACGTGGCAGACGCTCGCGCCGGCCGCGGCGGCGGCGACGGTCGCCGCGCCGGTATAACCGAAAAGATTCAGCACCGACACCTCGCGACCGGCGGCGCGGGCCGTGCGGATTTTTGCGCCAAACCAGTCCCAGTTGACCGCCTGCTCGGGAAACAGGCCCGTGTGCTTGAACGACGTCGGGCGGATGTTAAACTTCAGCTCACCGTAAGTGACAGTCCATTGCTGCGGCAGTTTTCGCCGAAACTCCCACTTCCCGCCGCCGCTCTCGCTGCGATGATAAAAGCCGTCCCAGTTCTCCCATTTTGCGCCGGCGCCCCCGCGTCGGGGCCAGATGATTTGCGGATCCGGACGCACCAGCGTGAATTCGCCCCAGCGCTCCTGTTTCATCCCGCCGCCGCAGTCCAGCAGCTGATACGATTGCCAGCGATCGGCGACGATGAGAGCGGGACGTTCGACGGGCGGCATGATTACAACAGGAACCCGACCAAACGGCTCCGGTCTCCACCTGTCGAGAGCCCGCGCAAAAATTTTACGGATCTCGTAGATTGACAGTCGTTTAAAGATCAAATCGTCTGACCCGTTCCATGAACTCAAACGTTCTCCCTAAACAAATCGCCGCGGTCCTTTTTGCCGCGCTGTTCGCCTCGGCCGCTTTGGCCGATGTCGTCGAAACGAAGAATGGCGCGCGCATCGTCGGCCAGATCGTGAAGATCTCCGATGGCGCCGTGTCGATGAACACCGACTACGCAGGGGCGCTCACGATCAAGCAGGCCGAAGTCGTCGCCATCACCACCGATCAGCCGGTGAGCGTGCGCCTCGAAAGCGGCACCGTGCTCGCGGGCACCGTTTCCACCGAGTCCGGTGCGATGAAGATTTCCGGCTCCGACGGCCAGCTCACCACCAGCGTCGACAAAGTCGCCGCCACGTGGGCCGCCGGCGAGGAAGACCCGCGCGTTTCCGCCCTGCGCCGCCACTGGAGCTACGACGCCGCCGTCGATATCGCCGGCAAGACCGGCAACAAGGAACAGCTCGGCACCGCCGTCTCCGCCCGCGCGATTCTCAAGACGCCCGAAGACACGCTCCAGTTCTACACCGCGTATGACCGTCAGGTTTCCGACGGCGCCAAGTCCGCCGATCAGTTCAAGGCCGGCGTCGACTATCAGAATAATTTCGCCGGCAAACGGTCGTGGTATGTGCGCGACGAGGGTGGCTTCGACCGCATCAAGGACATCGATCTCTACAACATCGCCGCCGCCGGTATGGGCTTCGACTTCATCAAGGAACCGAAGCACACGCTCACGGGCCGCGCCGGTCTCGCGTTCCGCTATGAAGGTTACCGCAACCCCGCCACCGAGGACGTGCGCAGCGCCGGTCTCGACCTTGGCTTCAACCACGAATGGGAGTTCACGAACTCCCGCCTCGTCAACCGGCTGAGCTTCGTCCCCACCTTCGAGGACTTCGGCAACTTCCGTCTCACGCACGAGTCGTTCTACGAAGTTCCGCTCGCCGCGCCGTCCTGGAAACTGCGCCTCGGCGTCAGCAACGACTACAACAGCCAGCCCGGCGCCGGTGTCGAACGCCTCGACACCTCCTACTTCACCCGCCTCGTGCTGACCTGGCAGTAAGTCTGGCCAGCCGCTGCCCCGCAGCGTCCGGCATTTCCTCGAGCGTGCTCGCCTCCCGGCGACACGCTCTTATTTTTGGCGGTCACGATGACCGCACCGTCTCCGGCTCGTTGCGCCGAGCTCTCCGCCCGCCTCGACGGCGAGCTGCACACCGGTCGCACCCAACGGCTCCTCTACGCGACCGACGCTTCCGAGTATCAGGAAACGCCGCTCGCCGTGGCGCTCCCGGCCTCGGAATCCGATGTCGCCCAACTCATCGCCTTTGCCCGCGAGCACCGCATCGGATTGATCCCCCGCACCGCGGGCACGTCGCTCGCGGGGCAGACCGTCGGCAGCGGGATCGTCGTCGACCTTGGCCGCCACCTGAATCGCATTCTCGCGATCGATCCGGGCCGCCGGCTCGCGCGCGTCCAACCGGGCGTCATCCGCAACGAGCTCAATCTCGCGCTCAAGCCGCACGGGCTCCTCTTTGGGCCTGAGACGTCCACCGCGAGTCGCGCGATGATCGGCGGCATGGTCGGCAACAACTCCTGCGGCAGCAATTCGCTGGTCTACGGCTCGACCCGCGACCATCTCGTCCGCGCCCGCGGCTTCCTCGGCGATGGCAGCGAGGTCACGTTCGGCCCGCTCTCGGTCGCCGAGTTCGCCGCCAAATGCGCCGGGCCCGACACGCTCGAGACGAAAATCTACCGCACGGTCCGCGACCTGCTGGGCGATCCCGCTCACCGCCGTCTCATCCGGGAGCATTTCCCGAAACCCGAAGTTGTCCGCCGCAACACCGGCTACGCGCTCGACGCGCTGATGGACTGCGCGGTCTTCGATCCCGCATCGCCGCACCCGTTCAATCTCTGCCGGCTGATCGCCGGCTCCGAAGGCACGCTGTTTCTCGGGGTGGAGTTCGAGCTCGATTGCGATCCGCTGCCGCCGCCGCCCGTCCTGCTCTGCGCGCATTTCACCAGCATCCAGGAAGCGCTCCGCGCCGTGCTGGTGGTCCTGCCCCACCGGCCGACCGCGGTCGAGCTCATCGATCGTCACATCCTCGAATGCACGAAGCAGAACCTCGAGCAGGCGCGCAACCGGTTCTTCGTTCAAGGCGATCCCGGCGCGATTCTCGTCCTGGAGCTGCGCCGCGAGCGGATCGAGGAGGCCCTCGCCGGGCTCGCCCGCCTCGAAGCCGCCCTGCGCGCCGCCGGACTCGGCTACGCGTATCCGATTTTGCGCGACAGCGACGTCGACCGCGTGTGGGACCTCCGCCGCGCGGGGCAGGGCGTCATGAGCAATGTCGCCGGCGACGCCAAGCCTCGCGAGAATGTCGAAGACACCGCCGTCGCTCCCGCGGACCTGCCGGCCTACATCGCCGAATTCGACGCGCTCCTGCGCGACAAATACGGCCTGCGCTGCGTCTACTACGGACACGCCGGCGCCGGCGAACTTCACACCCGGCCCCTCTTCAACCTCAAAACCGCGGAAGGCGTGAAGCTCTTTCGCAGCGTCGCCACCGACGTCGCCGCGTTGGTGAAAAAATACCGCGGCTCCCTCAGCGGCGAGCATGGCGACGGCCGACTCCGCGGCGAGTTTCTCCGATTCATGGTCGGCGACGCCTGTTACGAGCTCATGCGCCAGGTGAAACGCGCCTTCGACCCCGCGGGCGTGCTCAATCCGGGCAAGATCATCGACACGCCACCGATGGACGCCTCGCTCCGCCACGGTCCCGGCGTGCCCACGCCGGATTATCCCACCGTCTTCAATTTCGCGGCGACCCAGGGCGTGCTGCGCGCCGCGGAGAAATGCAACGGCTCCGGCGATTGCCGCAAAACCCATCTCCTCGGCGGCACCATGTGTCCCAGCTACATGGCGACGCGCAACGAAAAGGACACCACTCGCGCTCGCGCCAACATGCTCCGCCACATGCTGACGCACCCGCGCCATCCCGCCGATCCGTGGGACAGCGACGAGATCGCCGAGGTGATGGACCTCTGCCTTTCCTGCAAGGGCTGCAAATCCGAGTGTCCGTCCAACGTCGATCTCACGCGGCTGAAGGCCGAATGGCAGCAGCACTTCTACGACGTCCGGCGCGCGCCGCTCCGCGCGCGGCTGATCGCCAATTTTTCCCGGCTCGCCGCACTGGGCATGCTCGCGCCCCGACTCCACAACTGGATCGTGACCGGCGGTTTTTTGAGCCGGAGATTGAAACAGGCCATCGGGTTCGCGCCGGAACGCAGTCTGCCGCCGCTACCCCCGGTCACCTTGCGCCGCTGGCACGCCCGCCATCTTCGCCGGCGCCGCGCGGCCACGCCCGCTCCGCTCGGCCGCGTTTATTTTTTCTGCGACGAATTCACGAACCATCACGACGCCGCCATCGGCATCAAGGCCGTGCAACTGCTCGAACGGCTCGGCTACGACGTGGTCCTCCCGGCGCATGCCGCCAGTGGCCGCGCGCAGCTTTCGAAAGGATTTGTCCGTGCCGCGCAGCGGCTCGCGACCCGCAACGTAGCGCGACTTTCCCCCCTTATCTCGGACGAGACGCCGCTGATCGGGCTCGAGCCATCCGCCCTTCTCGGCTTCCGCGACGAGTATCCCGACCTCGTGCCCGACGGCCTGATCCCCCGCGCGCACGCGCTCAGCCGGCAGGCGCTGCTCTTCGAGGAGTTCATCGCCCGCGAGATGGAGCGCGGACGAATCTCCGCCGACGCCTTCACCCACGAGTCGCGCACGATCAAGCTCCACGGCCATTGCCACCAGAAGGCGCTTTCCTCGCTCGCGCCAGCGATCCGCGCGCTGTCATTGCTGCGCAACTACAAGGTCGAGGTGATCCCGTCCGGCTGCTGCGGCATGGCGGGATCGTTCGGCTACGAGGCCGAGCACTTCGAACTCTCGCAGAAGATCGGCGAGCTCGTGCTGTTTCCCGCGGTGCGCGCGAGCGATCCGGCGACGCTGATCGCCGCCGCCGGCACGAGCTGCCGTCATCAGATCAAGGACGCCACCGGCCGGCGCGCGCTGCATCCGGCGGAGATCCTGTTCGACGCGCTCGTGTAGACAAATCGCAGCGCCGCGTCAGAACAACCGGCTGGGCGTCGGCTCGTCGTCGCCTTTGCCCTCGTAGGCGTGGACCGAACAGGCCGAGTCGCTCCACAACGGCAGATTGTGTTTCCGCCACTCCTTCGTCTCCACGACATCACGCTGCAATTCCGGATCCTCGCAGCGCATCATCAGGCGGTTCAGGGCGGCATAGACCACGTCTTCCGGCGTGACCCGCAACGCTTCGGCGAAGCGCTCCACGGTGTCGCGCTCCGCTTGCTCGAGGTGTAGTTTGATGGCACTCACGGGGTCCTCCTTGTTCGCGTTTCCCGGCGGGGATACATTATCGGTGAGACCGCTGGCGGCAACGGATGGAGCCGTCGGCGGCCCGGACAAACGAAAGTCTAATGACCGGCCCGCGGCCCAGAGGAGACCGGCTGCGCGGCGATTGTTTCATGGCAAGAAACGCACAACGCCTATCCGGCGGACGGCGGTTCGGACGGTCCTGGCTTCTGCTCCGCGGCGGACGCGTTTTCCGCTTCCGCCGCCTTCGCCGCCTCCAGCGCCTTCAAGCGCTCCAGCTCCAGCGGGTGCTCCTCGAACATCTCCTCCTCCGACATCCGACCCGTCAGCCACGAGAGATTCATCGGATAAACATCGGGGTTGAAGATCACGAAATAGAAATGCCAGACGACGATCGCGAGCGTCGCGAGGATCGCCTCGTAGAAGTGAATTGTGCGCGAGATATCGAAACCGAGTTTCGTGAGCAGGCCCATCGACGTGTTCTCGAACCAGAGAATGACGCCCGTCGCGCCCATGAGCAGCGAGCCCCAGATGAGCGCCCAATATTCGGCCTTCTCTATATACGAGAAGCGCGGGAACGCGGGCTTCGTCGGCGACAGGCCGAGATTGTAACGCAGCACTTTCCACGGATCCGTGAGATCCCGCCACCGCGGCAGCAGATCGCGGAACAGCGCGCGACCGGGCACCGTGAACGCCAGGTAGCTCACATGCCACGCGCCCGCCACGAGCATCACCACGCCCGCGATCCGATGGATCGCACTCCGCCACTCGAATGCGCTCGAGCTGAGGTTCCGGATCCCCACCACCCACCACGCCTCCGGGTAGCGCAGCATGAAACCGGTGATCACCAGCAGCACAAAACTGATAACCAGCGCCCCGTGCTGCAGCCGCTCGTGCACCGTCATGCGCACATACAGGCGATGCGCAAGGTGCTCGGGCTCGATCACGCCCTTCTGGATCGCGAGCTTGCGCCGGATCTTCTTCAGGAAATCGAGCAGGTTGTGCAGCAGCATGCCGCCCACCACGATCGCGATCAGCCAGACGTAGATGCTCGAAATGATATAGAGCGCGAAGTGGTTGCCGTCTTTTTTCAGCGCGGACTCGGGACTCACATGCACCGAGCCGACCGTGAAACGTGTATTCGCGCCGGGATGACACTCGCCGCAGGTCTGCACGAGGTTCGACTTGTGCACCGTCGAGGTCGGATCCAGCGGCGACTTGATCGCATGCGCGCTGTGGCAGCTCGCGCAATTCACCACCTCCACCGCGCCGCCGCGCGCCGCGAGCCCGTGATAACTGTCGGCAAAGGTCTGGAACGCCTGCGAGGAGAGCCCGTATTTCGCCGTCAGCCGCAGCGAAGCGTGACACGTGGCGCAGACCTCCTGTGCGACATTGGCCGCATGCACCGGCGAGGTCGGATCCTTGTGCCCGCGAATATCATGCTCGCCATGGCAGTCCGTGCACGCCGGCGAATCGGCATTGCCCTTGCGCAGCGCCGCCGCATGCACGCTCTCGCCGAACTCCTTCGCCTCCTTCTCGTGACATTTCGCGCAAGTCTCCGGCTGCCGCTGCTTGTTCATCTTCGCGCCGGCCGTGATCGCGCGATTCATCTCGTGCGCGCCGTGACAATCCACGCAGGTCGCCGATTCGCCCTTTCCGGCCTGCAGCGCGGCGCCATGCACGCTGTGATCGAACGCCGCCACAAACTTCGTGCCGCGCAGCACCTGGCTGGCGACCGCGGGTTTCTCCACGTGGCACGACTCGCACAGCTTCATCTGCGCGAGCTTCTGCTCGAGCGTCGGCCGACCGGGCATCCGGGCGATCGCCGGGTCGTTGTGACAGGTCAGGCACGTGGGGGCGAGCGTGTCGCCTTCCGCAAGCGACGTGCCGTGGGCGGAAGCCACGAAATGATCGCGCGACTCCTCGTGGCAGCGCCCGCAACTCGTCGTGAGTTTGTTTTTCGCGAACGGAAACGCCGGCGACTTGACGGTCGCGATGTCGTGTCCGCCGTGGCACTCCGCGCACGCGGTATCCCTGCCCTCGGGGATCGTTTTCAGCGCGAGTCGCTGGTGGAATTTGTGTTTCTTGCCGGTGTCGTCGTGACACGAGAAACAGTCGACCGGCACGGGGTTCTCGCGGTGCGGCGTGGCCTTCGCGTCGAGTCCCTCGTGGCAATCCACGCACTCGAAAGAGCCGTGAGCCGACGCGGCGATCCGGTCCGCATCGACGAGCAGGATCCGGTTTGTCCCCGCCGCCGCCTTCGCCATCGCGACGTGGTCCGCATGACATTCCAGACAACTCGCGCTGCCCGGCGCCTCCGCTTCGTCGTCCGCGGCCCGCAGCTCCCCGGCGCCGATCGCCAGCACAACGCCCGCGATCACGCGAACGCCCCGGGCCGCGATCGCCCATGCGCCAGCAGGTCGCCGAAAACCGGTTGCGAAGCTCATGCAGGAAAACGCCCGTATTCGCCGGCGGCTCACGCCTCCAGCAAACGCTCGAGCGGCTTGATCCTAGCGCGCCCCGAGAGGTGACGCCGTGCATTTTTTGGCGGAATGTCATCGCCCGCTGCGCATTCGTCGAGGGAGCGCAAGGTCCGCGTCGCCACGGTCCTTGCGTCGCCGGGCGACGAGCGCCACCCTTGAGGCATGTCGGATCTCGCCGCCAAGTTCATCCAGGCGTTCATTCCGCTGTTCGTCGCCATCGACCCCATCGGTCTCGCGGCGATTTTTCTCGCGATGGGCGCCGGCGTGCCGGCCCAGACGCGCCGCAAGATCGCCAACCAGGCGGCCTGGACCGGCGGCGGGGTCGCGCTGTTGTTTTTGTTTCTCGGCCAGTCGATCTTTTCGGCGCTGGGCATCACGGCCGGCGATTTTCAAATCGCCGGTGGCTTGATCCTGTTCGTCCTCGCGGCCCGCGACATCGTGCACTCCGCGGCGGAAGCACCCGCGAAGCTCGCCGACGATTTCGGCGTCGTTCCCCTTGGGATGCCGTTGATTGCCGGGCCGGCGTCGATCACCACACTGATCCTGCTGTCGCAGACGCTCGGCGTCGCCGTCACCCTCGTGGCGCTCGCGGTGAATCTCGTGCTGGTTGTGCTGGCTTTCGCCTACAGCGAAAAGATCGGCCGCTGGATCGGTGCCACCGGCATGCGCGCGATCTCGAAGATCATCTCGCTGCTGCTCGCCGCCATCGCCGTCAACATGGTCCGGCAGGGCCTCGTGCATTGAGCCGCGGCGCGGCGGCGCGGCGGCCCGCGCTCAACCTTCGAAGGTGGTGAGCAGATTTGCGTAGATCTTCGCGGTATGCACGAGATCGCGCACGCTCGCGCGTTCGTCGACCGCATGGTAATTCTCGCCGCCCGGCCCGTAGCCGAGCGTCGGAATCTTCAGGTGATGCGCAAAGAAATGCATGTCGTTGAAACCGGTCGACACGCTGAACTGCGTCTTCTGCCGGCGCACCTCGCTCACGCTGCCGGCCATCGCCGCAAAGAACGGGTGCGTCGGCGCCGAAAAGCACGCGAAATTTTCCGAGACCTTCGTGATTGTGATCCGGCATTGCGGGATCTTCCGCGCCGCCGCGACGAGAAACGCGCGCAATTCCTTCTCGGCCGCGGCATGGTTCTCCGACGCGAGCACGCGGCGGTCGATCGAGAAGCGCGCCTCCGACGGCACGGTGTTGATCTTGCCGCCCGGGCCGGCGGAGAACACACCGCCGACATTGATCGTCGGCCGCATCCGCCGTCCATCCGGCGTGCGCCACGTGCGCCGGTCGAGCCGTCGCTTGTATTCTTCCAACGCGAGCACCAGCGCCGACATTTTTTCGAGGGCGTTGACGCCATGTTCGGGTTGCGAGCCATGCGCCGCCCGGCCGTGCACCACGACCTCGAGCCAGACGACGCCATTGTGCCCGCAACACACGCAACCGCCCTCGCCGCCTTCCATCACGATGGCGTAATCCGGCCGGATCGGCGCATGCCGGACCAGCCAGCCGGCGCCGAGCTCCGAGTCCGTTTCCTCGTCGGCCGTGAACGACACCTCGACATTCATCTTCGGTTTCGTGCGGGTCGCCTGCAGCGCCCGCAGCGCCAGCAGCAGACTGGCATGGGAGCCCTTCATGTCCGAACTTCCCCGCCCGTAAACCCAGCCGCGCTCCAGCGCGCCGCTGAAGGGACTGCCATGGCGCCACACGCCGGAAACCGGAACGACATCGTAGTGGGCGTTGAAGTGGATGGTCTTGCGCGCACCGCGGGCCGCCAGCTTGCCGACGACGTTAAATCGTGGATACGCCTGTTGGTCGGGCGGCAGCGTCCGGCGGAGCAGCCTTTCCGGGATCCGGTATCGCTTCACCCGCAGACCGGCCGCCGCGAGTTCGCGGGCGAGCAGCGTCGTGATGGCGTCATAGTTTTCACCCGGCGGATTGACCGTGGGGATCCCAACCAGCTGCTGCAAGGTGGCGACAAGTTCATGGCCGTGGCGCTCGATGTAGTCGGTCGGAGTCATGCGTGCGGCGAGCCTACAGCACCGCCGACGGCTCCACGAAGCCCAAAAAACCGCCGGCCGGCCCGGCAGGCGGCGAGATGAATTTTGACACTGCCGCCGCCGGCAACCAGGCTCGCCGTTCACACGATGCCGCTGGCCGATTTGCGCAAAGACTACTCCCTCGCGGGTCTCGCCGAAAAGGACCTCGCCCGCGATCCGTTCCGCCAGTTCGACAAATGGTTTCAGGAAGCTGCGGCCGCGAAGATCGCCGAACCTAACGCGATGGTGCTTTCCACCGCCACGCGCGACGGCCGCGCATCGGCGCGCACCGTCCTGCTCAAAGCCGTCGACGGGCGCGGCTTCGTCTTCTACACGAATTATCTCAGCCGCAAGGGTCGCGAGCTCGATGCCGTCCCGCACGCCAGCCTGCTGTTCCCGTGGATCGCCCTCGAGCGGCAGGTCATCGTCGAGGGTGCGGTCACGAAGGTCTCGCGCGAGGAATCCGAAGCCTATTTCCACAGCCGGCCCGTCGCGAGTCAGCTGGCCGCGTGGGTGTCGCAGCAGAGCTCGATCATTTCCGGGCGTAAAACCCTCGAGGAGGCCATGAAGGAGCTCGAGCGGAAATACGCCGGCCAGGTCGTGCCCGTTCCCCCGCATTGGGGCGGTTTCCGCGTTTCGCCGGAGACGGTGGAGTTCTGGCAGGGCCGGCGCAGCCGTCTGCACGACCGCCTGCGCTACCGGCGCGAGGCCGACGGCAGCTGGGCGATCGAGCGACTCGCCCCGTGAAAAAAAAGCCACGCTCCGCGGGACAAACGCCGGCCCCGCCCAGCCTCCTCGCCGCCGCCCTCCGGGCTCAGGCCGACGGCGTGCTGATCGCCGATGCGAGCACCCCCGCGCGCGGGCTGAGGATCCTGTTCGTCAACGACAGCTTCTGCGCGATGACCGGCCACCGGGCCGCCGACCTCCTGGGCGAGCCCCACGATGTCTTTCACGCCGACCGCTCGGACTTCGCCAAGCTTCGCGCCTGGCTCCGCCGCCGCCCGCCCACCACCCCGTTCTCCGGCGAAGGTTACCTGGTCAGGCGCGACGGGGAGTCGTTCTACGCCTCGTGGACGCTCAGTCCGATCGTCAACCGCCGCCAGCGCGTCACCCACCTCGTCGCCGCCTACCGCGACACCACCGAGAAGCGCCGCCTGCAGGAAGCGCTCGTGCATTCGCAGCGGCTCGACGCCGTCGGCCGGCTCGCCGGCGGCGTGGCCCACGACTTCAACAATCTCCTGTCCGTAATTAATGGATACTGCGAGATGCTCGCCGCCCAGGTCGCCGATCGTCCGCGCGCGCTGCGCGAGGTCACCGAGATTCACAAGGCCGGCCTGCGCGCCGCCACGCTCACCCGCCAGCTGCTCGCCTTCGGGCGCCGGCAGCCGATGGACGCCCACGTGATCAGCTTCAACCGCGTCGTCCAGGAAAACGCCGAGATCATGCGCCGGCTCATCGGCGACGCGGGGCGGCTCGAGCTCGAGCTGGCGGCCGACGCCGGCAACGTCCGCGCCGATCCCACCCAATTCCAGCAGGTCCTCCTCAATCTCGTAATCAACGCCCGCGACGCTCTGCGCGACAACGGGTGCATCACCGTCGCCACCGGCAATCGCGAGATCAAACCCGGACACAACCGTCGCGTCACCGACATCCCCCCCGGCCGCTACGTCTGCCTTGCGGTCACCGACAACGGCACGGGCATGGACGCGGAGACGCAAAAACATCTTTTCGAGCCGTTTTTCACCACCAAACCCGAAGGCAAGGGCACCGGACTCGGTCTCGCCCTCGTTTACGGCGTCGTGCAGCAAAGCGATGGCTTCATCACCGTGCGCAGCGCGCTGCTTGCCGGGTCGACGTTCGAGATTCTGCTGCCGGAGGTGCGCGAGCCGGCGGACGCCGCGGACAGCCCCGCGCCCATCCCGCCGCTGCCCGCCACCCGCGGCCACGAAACCCTCCTGCTCGTCGAAGACGATGAGGTGGTGCGCAAAATGGTCGCAGGCATGCTGACGGCCGATGGCTATCGCGTGCTCGCCGCCCGCGATCCCGCCGAGGCGAAACCGCTCGCGCTTCGCAGCGAACGTCCCGTGCAACTGATCATTTCTCCGCTGAAACATGGCGGCGAGGAGCTCGCCCGCGAATTGCAGGCGCGCATCCCGGCGTTGCGCATGCTGTGTATCGGAGATTTCGATGCGCCCGCCTCGGTCGACTGGCTGGAGGCACAACACCAGGCGCCTCTCGCCAAACCTTTCGCGCTGAGCGAAATCCTCCACAGCGTCCGCAGCTTGCTCGACGCCTGAGAGCGGTTCCGCGCGATGAAGATCCTGCTCACCGGCGCCTCGGGCCTGCTTGGCTCGGCAGTCGCAACCGCCGCCGCCCGCCGGGCTCACGACGTCACCGGCATCGTCGGGCGGTTCTCCCAACCGGTGCCAGGGCTCAGCCGGCAAATCGCGCTCGACCTGCGCGACGGGCAGACGCTGGCGCGGCTGGCACTCGACGACCGCCCCGACGCCATCGTGAACTGCGCCGCCATCGCCGAGCCGGGCCACTGCGACGCCGATCCCGTCGGCTCAGCGCAGATCAACGTTGGCCTTCCGACCACGCTCGCGCGCCTTGCCGCCACGTTGTCCGCCCGAATCGTTCACGTCTCCTCCGAACAGGTTTTCGACGGCCGGCGGAACGATCCGTATTCACCCCAGCACGACACGAATCCGCTCAACCTCTACGGCCGCCAGAAGCTCGAGTCCGAGCACGCGGTGCTGTCCGCCGCGGCGAAGCTCGCCGCGATCGTGCGCGCCCCTTTGCTGCTCGGCGACAGCGTGACGCGGCAGCGCAGCCTGCACGAGCGGTTGCTGGCCGACTGGGCCGGCGGACGCACACCGCGACTTTACACCGACGAGCTGCGTCAACCCTGCACCGCGGCCCATCTCGCGGACGTGCTCGTCGAGCTCGCCGAGCGTCGCGAGCTTACGGGTGTTTTTCACTGGGCCGGACAGGATCTGGTGTCGCGCTATACGCTCGGCCTGCGCGTGCGGGAGCGGTTTCAGCTGCCCGCCGCAGTCGCTCCGGTGATCGCGACCACGCGGGCGGATACGCCGACGATTTCGCCGCAGCGGCCTGCCTGTCTCGCGTTGGATTTCTCGGCGCTCGCTGGACGCCTGCAAACCCGACCGCTCTCGCTGGAGCAGCACTTGTCCGCGCTCACGCTGCCGCCCGCCGTGGCGGAATGGTTTTCGCGCGTGACCGCGGGCACAGCGCCGCGGCCCTGAAGATCGGTTTGGTTTTTTCGGCGCGGTTGTGCTTTGTGTTCCGCATGGTCCTGGAGGTTTTGCCCACGCGCACTGGCGGCGCCGCCGAAAACATGGCATTGGATTTCCTGCTACTGCAGCGTTATCCGCGTGCCGACGTGCCTCGCTTTCGTCACTACGGCTGGCGCTCGCCCGCGATCACCTTCGGTTACAGTCAGAAGATCGAGTTCGTGCGCGCGCAGCTTCCCGCTGGTGAGCACTTCGATCTTTGCCGGCGGCCGACCGGCGGCGGGGTTGTCGATCATCGGGACGACTGGACCTTTTCGCTCGTGATTCCGCGCGGGCATCCGCTCGAAGACGTGCGCGCCACGCAAAGCTATCGCGAGGTCCACGAATGCCTCGCCGCCGCGCTGCAACGTCAGGGCATCGCCGCGGCCACGAAGAAAGCGATCGACCCGCCGCATCCTGGCGGACCGCTCGGACCCGGCGTGTGTTTTCAACGCGCGGAACTTTACGACGTCATCCACGAGCGCACCGGCGAAAAGATCGCGGGCGCGGCGCAGAAACGAAACAAGCACGGCCTGTTGTTCCAAGGTTCGCTGTGGCGGCCCGCTGTCGGCGCCCCGCTCGACGATGACCAACTTCGACGCGACTTCGCGCAGTTGCTCGGCGCCGCGCTAAACGGCACCGCCGAGGATGTGCCCTGGCCGGACCTCAACGAGGACGAGGTCAGCGCGCTTACGGAGCAATACGCCTCGTCCGAATGGATCGAGGCGCGCTGAACAGACGGGCGCTGCGTCTTCGGCGACGTCAGGCTTTCGGCGGCTCCGCCGCCGGAGCGGGCTGAGCTGCCGGCGCTGGCGCTTCGGCCGGAGCGGCTGGCTGCGCCGGCGCCGGTTGCCAGAAATAATGGCCGGTCTTCAACCGCTGCCAGCGTATGAAAGCCGCGCCGGCCGCGAGGATCAGCAGCAGCACGATCCAGAATGCGATGCGCCGCTGCCGCTTGGCGGCTTTGTCCTCATAAGGATCCTCCATCATTTTCCGCGCGGACCGGGGGACATGCGGGAGCTTGGTGAGCGCGGTGCCGAGCGGGACGTTGATCTTGACGCGCCCGTTGACCGCCCAGCCGCTGCTCTCGAGAATCGGCCCGAGCGTCCGCTGCCGCAGCTTGATCGCCGCGATCAACATGGACGGTCCGGAGATCGCGAGCAGGATGCCGATCACGCCAACCGGCATCCAGAAACCGAGTCCGAAAAATGCCCCGAGCATCAGGCCAAACGCCGACGTAATGCCGCCGACGGCCACGCCGAGCGCCGCCACGGTGCCGATGTCGATTTTTTTCGGCTGCTTCTGCGCTGCGGCCGCGGTCTTGTCGGCGTTGGCCGTCGACTCCGCCGCGGCGGCAACGCGACTCGTCGACTCCGCCTCCGCCGCGGCCGCGCGTTTCGCGACCTGCTCTTCGACGAAGCGGACAAACTTTTTATACGGCGAGAAAAACGCCTGCCGGATGCTGATGGGATTGTCTACGAGCTGCGTGATCACGGCGTCCCAATCGCGGCCCTGGCGGTCGTAGAACACACCGCGCCGGCCGACAAAAAGGTAATCGCTGTCGCCCTGCGTGAAACACGCGGCGATGTTCATCGTCGCCCCGTTGCGCGTGCACGCGCAGTAGGCGATGCAGGCCTTGCTCATCGCCGCCAGCGGATTCGCGCCATCCACCTTGATGCAGAGCTCGGCCGAACGGCTGTCGAGATACAAGGTGCCGGCCTGGAAAACCGCGGGACGCGTGCGCGAATAAAAATCCGCGAAGTTGACGAAGTTGCGCAACAGCACCGGGAGATCGCGCACATAGCGCGCCAGTCGCTCCACATCGAAAATGCCCTTGAACTCGGGCTCGAGCGCTTTGTCTCTCGCGACCAGCGCTTCGAGCGTTTTCCGCTCCGGGCCGGCCGCCAGGGCGCGCAGCCGCTCCAGTCCGAGCTTTTCGACCGCGTTGCCGGCTTTCGATCCGAGCCACGTCTCGTAGGGCGTGAAGCCCGCCACGAGATCCTTCCACTCCGCCGCCGTCAGCGACGTCTTCGCGGCCCCGAAAATGGGCGTCACTGCCAGCGCATGCAGCTTGGCGAGCGCATCGGCCCACGCGGGATTGACGCCCGCCAGCAGCGGCAGCGGCCGTTCGGGCTCGACCCGCGCAATCGGAAAGGCCGCCACTTCATCGGCCCTCGCCGTCAGGTCCTTCGTCGAGATCGCCGCATAGTCGGTCTCGGCGCGGTTCAGCGCCGTGGCTGCGCGCGCATCGAACGACGCGATCGCGCAGCGCACGAAATAATCGTCGACCTTCGCCCGCACCGCCTGGATCGCGGCCAGCGCCGAGCCGGTTGCCTCCCCGAGAATCGCCACCTCCTTCGTCGCGCTCTTCTCCGTCCACGCGAGATACGCCGCCACATCGCCGAAAAACGCGTCGATGTTGGCCGCCGTCACGCCTTGTCCGCCGCTCCGGTCGGCGGCCCCGCCCGTCGCGGCGAGGATGTCTTTGATCAGCGCCTGCACCGCGGGGTCGTCCGTCGCGTTCGGCGGGATGATGCCGTCGCCATTCAAGGGATTGCCCGCGAAGATGCGGGTCGTGTCCGCCGCCTCGCCCACGGCGATCTCGGTCGCGTCCGCGCGACCCAGCCGCGCGAGCACCTCGTGGGTGGAAGCCAGGAGGAGTTTTCCGTCCGGAGTCGCGTCGTTGATCGCCGCCAGCGGCAGCGCGTCGAGCGGCCGGAGAAGGACGCCAGGATCCTTCAACCGGGCCGCCGCCCACTCCACCGCCGTGAGCAGCTCGGGCACGCGTATCCGTCCGTCCTTGTCGACATCGATCAACGCGAGCGTCTTCTCGTCGAGCTCGATCCCTTTCACAGGGCAACTGAGAGCGACCCAAAGTTTCTGATCGAGCTGACGCAACGCGAGCAGGTCGGCGCCGGTGTCGAGCGCGACTTGATCGAGCCCGCCGGCGCGGAAAAATTTCCAGGAGTGCGCGGAACGGTTGGCCGTAGACATGATGGGGATGGTTGCGAGCATGATGTCTGAACCGCTGGGAACGGCAATCCCCGAGCCGATAATACGTTTCGCGGCTCGCCAGTGGACAATCCCGTCGCCGCCTCTCAACGTCGGTGGATCCCGTGATCGCTCCCGCCGCCGACTCTCCTTCGCCTGTGCCGCGCGCGCCCGCCGCGGTTCGCGGATCGAGCGTGACGCTCCCGTTCATGCGCTGGTGGCGGCGCGCCGCCGCCTGGGTGCGTCCGCGCGTGACCGTCGGCGTCGACCTCCTCCTCATGCAGCCGCGCGGAGCGAACGGCGGCGTGAAGCCGCTGGTTTTTTCTTTTTTGCAGGAAATCCAGCGCGCCGAAGGTCGACGCTTCCGCTTCGTGTTTTTCGCCTCGGCCGAGCTGGCGCCCGAATTGCAGCCGTTATTGCGGCCAGGCGATCGCCGGTGCGCCGGCATGGAGGCAGCACCACCCCTCGACGTGCTCTACGCGCCCTTCGGTCGCTCGACGTTGATGCGACCCGGGGTGCCGACCGTCAGCCTGATCGTGGACCTCCTGCATCGCGACCTGCCCTCGGCCCTGCCGATCGAGGAGGTGAATTATCGCCACGAGTGGTTTGGTCAGATTGCGCAGGCCGCGACTTCGTTTCAGTGCATTTCCCGCTACACCGCCGGACGGCTGCAGGCGCACTACGACGTGGACCCGGCGAAGATCTTCGTCACACATCTGCCGGTGCACCGCCGGCTGGAAACGGCTTCGGAACTCGCCCGCGCGGCGGCGTCGCCGGTGCCCGGGCCGTTTTTCTTTTATCCGGCCAACTTCTGGCCGCACAAGAACCACGAGACGCTCATCGATGCGTATCGCATTTATCATGACACCGCCGGCGCGTCCGCCTGGCCGCTGGTTTTCACGGGCCACGCGGACGCGCGCATGGAAACCTTGAAGGAGCTCGTGACGCGGTCGGGCTTGTCCGGTCAGGTGATTTTTCTGGGCCACCTGGAGGACGCGCAGTTCGCGGCCGTCTGGCGTGCGGCCGGCGCGCTGGTTTATCCGTCGCTCCACGAGGGTTTCGGTATTCCACTGCTGGAAGCGATGGCGTTCGGCTGTCCGATCGTCGCGTCAGATACGACCTCGCTGCCCGAAGTCGGTGGCGATGCCTGCATCTATGTCGATCCACGCGACGCTCGCGCGTTGGCAGCTGCGCTTCGCCAGATCGCGAACGAGCCCCGACTGCGCGAAGATTACGTGAGCCGGGGGCAGCGCCGACTGGCGGAATTTTCGCTTCCGCGCGAGGCAGCGGTGCTTTCCCAGCATCTCGTCGCGGCTGCGCTCCACCGCAGTGAGTCCCGGTGAGAAGATCTCACCGCCGCAGCGTCAACACGCACTCCAGGTGGCGGGTTTGCGGAAAGAGGTCGAACGGCTGCGCCGCCGTCAGCGTGTAGCCGGCCGCGAGGAAATGCGTCAGATCGCGCATCTGCGTCGCCGGATCGCACGACACGTAAACCACCGCGCGCGGAGAGAACGCGAACAACTGATCGAGAAACGCCTTGTCGCAGCCCTTCCGCGGCGGATCGATGATCACCACCGTGTCGCCCGCCGGAAACGTCAGTCCGGCGAAAATCTCCGCCGCATCCGCGGCCCGGAACGTCGCATTCGCGATGCCGTTGGCCTCCGCGTTTTCCCGGGCGAAACGAATCGAGCTGTCACTGATCTCGACACCCGTCACACGCTCGAACGCCGGCGCCGACGCCAGCGCGAACAATCCGCTGCCGCAATACGCGTCGACCAGATAGCGCGCCCCGCTCGCCGCCGCCTGCTCCCGCACGTAACGCGTGAATGCCGGCAGGATGAAGGGATTGTTCTGGAAAAAATCCCGCGCGAGAAAATGCAGCCGCAGCGGCGCACCTTCGCCCGTCGCGATCTCCTCCGTGATCACCGCATCGTAGTCCGTCGTCACCGCGCCGCCCGCCTCCCGCAACAGCAGCGTCGCTCCGCGCGTGAAACTTTCCCACTTGGCGTGAACGTCGGCGCGCACCTCGGCGAGCCGCGCATTGATCGGCTCCGTCGCGATCGGACAGCGCGGCACGTCGACGATGTCGAAGCGCGTGCCCTGGCGCAGAAATCCGATCGGGAATCCCGCTGTGACGGAATCAGCCAGCCCAGTTTGCGATTCGGCCGTCGGATCGGACACGCCGGCCGGGACGGAAGCTTCCTGATCGGCGGGCGTCGAGGCGGGGCTCGGCGAGCGAACGAACCGCCGCGGCGCGGCGAAATGCGGCGTGATCTTCGAGCGATACCCATACTCGCGCGGCGACGCCACGACGGGCGAGACGGGAAACTCGATTCCCGCCATGTGCTGCAACAGCTCGGCGACTTGCTGCTGCTTCCATTTCAACTGCTCGGCGTAAGCGAGGTGCTGATACTGGCAGCCGCCGCAACGTCCGAACAGCGGACAACCCGGGCTCACGCGATGCGGCGACGGCGTCAGCACCGTCACGAGATCCGCCTCGGAAAAATTGCGGTGATTGCGAAACACCCGCGCCCGCACGCGCTCGCCCGGCAGCGTGAACGGCACCATCACGACCCATTTCGCCTCCGTCTCGCCAGGCAGTGCCACGCGCCCCAGGCCGAGTCCGAGATTCGTGAGCGTGGAAATCTCGAGTTCGATCTCCTGGTGATAAGCGAACGGCTGATCGTTGAAGGTCTTCTTTTTCTTAACCACGAAAGACACGAAATACACGAAAGCAGCGGAAACGAGCGGGATTTTCTTTCGTGTGTTTCGTGTATTTCGTGGTCTCCTCCCGTCGTGCCCGTCGAGAAGATCACCAGCCTTCAGAATCCCCGCGTGAAACAGCTCGTGAAGCTGCGCGACCGGCGGCCGCGTGACGAGGCGGGCGTGTTCCTCGTCGAGGGTTACCGCGAGATCCGCCGCGCATTGGAAAAACGAATTCCGCTGCGCGAACTGTATTTCTCCCCGGACTGGTTCCTCGGCGAAAACGAGCCTGCGCTCCTCGAGCAAGCCGAGCGGGCCGGTGCAAAACTCTTCGAATTGAGCAAGGACGCGTTCGCCAAAGTCGCGTATCGCGAACGCCCCGACGGCCTGCTCGCCGTCGCGCCGCAATGGAAACGCACGCTCGCCGATCTGACGCTGCCGGCGGCACCCTTTCTCCTCGTTGTCGAGGCGATCGAAAAGCCAGGCAACCTCGGCACGATCCTGCGCAGCGCCGACGCCGCGGGCTGCGACGCCGTGATCGTGTGCGATCCGGTCACCGACATCTTCAATCCCAACGTCGTGCGCGCGTCGACCGGCGTCCTGTTTTCCGTGCCGCTCGTCGTCGACGAAAGCACGCGCGTACAAGCCTGGCTCAAGGAGCACGGCATAAAGACGGTCGCCACCACGCCGTCCGCCGACAAACTTTATACCGACACAGACCTGCGCGGCCCGCTCGCAATCGTCATGGGCAGCGAGCAATACGGTCTGAGCGAGTTCTGGCTCACAAACAGCGACCAGCCCGTGCGCATCCCGATGGCCGGGCAGGCCGATTCGCTGAACGTCGCCATGGCCACCATCATTACGCTCTTCGAAGCGGTGCGGCAGCGCTCCACGAAGTAGCGCTCTTCAACCGCGCGCCTCGCGCTGCAGCGCCGCTACCAACTCGGCCGTGCCCTCCGCCATGCTGATGCGTGGCGCGTATCCAAGATCCTGACGCGCCGCGGCGAGGTCGAACCAGTGATCCCTCGCCAGCTCGGCCGCAACGAAGCGCGTCATCGGCGGCTCTCCTTTCAGCGGCAGCACGCGCCAGAGCGTTTCGCAGACGGCACCGAGCGCGGCCGCCGCGCGCAGCGAAATGCGTTTCTCCGCCGGCGGCTCGCCGAGCGCGCGCAGCAGGTCATTGATCCACTCCCACAAAACCACCGGCTCGCCATTCGTGATGAAATACGCGCGGCCCGCCGCGGCGGGTTTGGTGCCGTTGGCGGCTGCGGACCCGAGCGCCGCTTCAGCGAGCAAGTGCGCGTCGACGGCATTCTCGACGTGCACCATGTCGACGCGATTGCGGCCCGATCCCACGATCCGCAATCGACCGGCGCGCGCTCGCGCCAACACGCGCGGCACGAGGTGCGGATCGCCCACGCCCCAGATCAGGTGAGGGCGGAGCGCCACCGTGCGCAACGATGCAGAGTCCGCGGCGAGCAACTCGCGTTCCGCGATCGCTTTCGTCAGCGGATACGGACTCGGGCATCGCGTCGTGAGCGGAAGCGTTTCGTTCGCGCCGGCGAGATCGCGACCGTTGTAGACTACGCTCGGCGTCGACGTATAGACCAGCGCGCCGACTCCGTGCGCCTGACAGCCCTCCAGCAGCGCGCGCGTGCCAAGGACGTTGGTGCGAAAAAAATCCTCGTAGCGCCCCCAAACGCCAACGCGCGCCGCGACATGGAAAACCGTTCTCACACCGGCGCAGGCATCGCGCACCGCAGCGGCATCGTCGAGTGAGGCCTGCACGAATTGCACGCCGCGCGCCGCAAGGTCCGGGGCCGGCGTGCGACCGAGCACCGCGACCCGCCGGCCCTGCGCCAGCAGGCGCTCGACCAAGCGACGGCCGAGAAATCCGGTGCCGCCAGTGACAAGAGTGAGGGACGGGGTCACGAAACTCTGAAATACGAGAACGCGCGCGGAGAGAATCTCATTCGCGCATCGCGAGGACTACATGGTCTAGCGTTTCGGGTCCGATTGAAACCCCTTCGCCTTTTCTGCCCACCGCGCGAGCGTGAGCCGGTGGATCTTGGCGTTGTGGCGAACGTCGACCGGAAATTTCGGACAGAAATAGAAAAGCGAGATGCTAGCCGTGATCGCATGCTCGCGCGCCAGGAGACGCAGTTCGTGCGCGAGCGCGCGGCTTTGCGCCGAATTGGTCAAGGCGATCTCCACGACGATCGCCGGCCGTTGGCGACCGGGAACGCCCAAACCGATCAACGCGCACCGCTGCACCCGTGGATGCGTCCGGAAGATCTGCTCGCATGGTTCGGTGAACAGCACGCCCGTCGCGGTCTGCACCCGCTCGGCCTTGCGTCCACAAAACCAGATCCGGCCGTCCGCGTCGCGATAGCCGCAGTCGCCCAAACGATGCCAGACGCCGCCAGAGGCGACATCTTGAATTTTCGCCAGACGCGTCGCCTCCGGTGCGGCGTCGTAGGTTTTGGTGACGACGGGACCGCGAACGACGATCTCACCGAGCTCGCCCGGCGGCAGCTCGCGCGCTTCCGCCAGCGTCGCCACGGGCTCATCGGTGATCGCGACGATCTTCACCTCCATCTCCTTCACCGGCCGGCCGACGCACGCGCCGCGCCCCAGCGCAGGCGGCCCCGATGCAGTGTCATACATTATATGACACTGTTCGGAGGCGGAGATGGTGGAAACGGGGAGCGATTCGGTGGCGCCGTAGGGGCTGTGGAGTTCGCCGGCGGTGAGCCAGCGACGCGAGTCGGTCCACAAGGCCGACGGCACCGGCGCCCCCGCGCACAACACGCGCCGCAGCGTGGGGAGCGTAATGCCGTGTTCGATACAATGGGCGCCGATCTTCCGCCAGAGCGTCGGCGAACCGAAGGAATTCGTGATCTTTTCCTGGCGGATTGCCTGGACGATTTTCCCGGGATCCACCGCCGCCGGGCGCCGCGGATCGATCTCGGGGACGACGGTCGTCATTCCCAACGCGGGATTGAACAACGCGAAGATCGGGAGCATCGGCAGGTCGATTTCGCCGGGCTCGATCCCAAACGTCTCGCGGATCAGACGCACCTGCGCCTCGAACATGCCGTGTTCGTAACACACGCCCTTCGGCGCGCCGGTCGATCCTGACGTGAAAAGCACCGCGGCCAGGTCGGTGGCGGCACTCTTCGCGAGTTGCGCGCCGGAGGTCGCGCGCGGCGCTCCCGCGCGCGTGAGCCTCGCGGTGAGTGCAGGGCTGGCGGAAATGCGGACGTCGACGGTTTTGAACGGCCGGCGGAAGAAACGACTGACGAGTTGCGCGAGCGGAATGCCCACGAGTGCGCGCGGCCGGGAGCGGGCGACGCAAGCGAGGAAGTTTTTCAGCCCCATCCCGGGATCGATGATCACCGGGACGGCGCCGAGGCGGAACAGCGCGAAGGCCGATGCAATCAGCGGCAGCCCTTGGCGCACCATGACGAGCGTGCGATCGCCGCGTTGAACGCCCGCCCGACCGAGGCGATCCACCCATGCGGACACTTCCGCATCGAGCTCGGCGAAGCTCAGGGTAAGGTAATCGATGTCGCCGGCGCGGGTGCGGCCACGCGGGATCTTCAACGCCGGCTGCGACGGCTGACGCTCAGCCATCGAAGCGAGATGGCGGGCGATGTTGGCGTTCGCGGACACTTCGGTCAGGACTCGACGTCGCGTGGGCCGCGGCGTCCGACGGATTAGTCGCCCTTCAACGAAGGCTGATCCCGCAACAAGCCCGCTTGCCACGGCAGCAGCAGTTCGTCGATGCGGCGGGGCGAACGTGCGATCTGCGCGAGCTGGGCGCGATTCGCGATCAACGTGGGATCCAGCGCGAGTTTGGCGGCGATTTTGTCACGGTCGTCCTTGATGCGGTCCAGCCGCGCGACCTCCGCCTGGGTGAGCGCGACGTGATTGGGATCGCGACCGCGGCGACGGGGAAGGGTTTTCGGGTCGCGCGCGAGACCGGCACGGATCGCCGCGGCGAGGGACGTCGCGAGGCGGTCGTGACGACGTCCCAGGTGCACGGTCGCCATGATGGTGGCCTCGGACTCGCCGGTTTCAGCGGCGTTCGCGATTTTGAGCAGCAAATCGCTGCTGCAGACCTTGAAAGGCGGCACGTCGAGGCGTTGCGCGGTTTGTTCGCGCCAGTGCCAGACGGCATGGAGGACGCTGAGTCCGGCGCCGCGCAGACGCTCGCTGCGGCCGATACGCCAGTCGTTATCATCCGGCGGGGCAAAACCCGCGGCCCCCGATTCGATCTGCGCGAGGCATTGTTGGGAATGCCATTCCAAGCGACCGAGTTTGCGCAGCTCTTTCGTCAGGATATCGCGCAGAGCCGGCAAATAAAACACATCCAACGCCGCGTAATCCAACATCTTCTGCGTCAGCGGGCGCTTCGACCAATTCGCTTTCTGGGACTCCTTCGAAAGCTTCACGCCGAAATGGTCCTCCAACAACGCGGCCAAGCCGATGCGCGGGCGGTTGATCAATTGGGCCGCGAGCATCGTATCGAAAATGCTTTTTGGCCGAAACCGGCAAAGATCATGCAGCAGCCGCAGATCGAAATCGCTGCCATGCATGAGCAAGTGCTTTTCGGACAGCTGCTCCCACAGCGGATCGAGCTTCATCGCCGCCAGCGCGTCGACCAGGAAGATATCGTCGCCCACGAGGAACTGCAGCAGGCAGACCCGGGTGCGATAATGAAACATGTTGTCCGCTTCGGTATCGAGCGCCACCTCCTCGACGCGATCAAGGGCCTCGAGGAGCGGACTAAGCTGACCGGGCTGGTCAATAAGGGTATAAACAGGCGGACGTGAAATCACTTTGATACCGAGCAATCGGCGAACCGGTAGTGGTAGAAAACGTGAAATCATGCGGCGTTCCGAGTCATTTTTCCCACGCTGAGACGAATGCGTCGATCAGCAAGGGGAGATCAGGGCTATAGCCTCCTTCCAAGATGGCGGCGGCGGCAAGGCCGCTTTCGCGGACCCATTGACCCAAGGTGCGGAAGTCATCGGCCTCCAACGTCATAGACGTGATCGGGTCGCGCGCATAAGCGTCGAATCCGGCCGAGACCAACAGCAAGGTGGGCCGGAAAGCGACGAGCTGGTCGAGCGATTCGCGAAGGGCGGCCAGGTGTTCGGTGCGATCGGTGCGGGGCCGGATCGACCAGTTCAGGCAGTTGTCGAACATGCGGAGGCCGCTGCCGGGATATCCCGGAGATTGATGAATCGAAGCGAACAGGATGCCGGGCTGGCGGTGCAGGATCGCCTCCGTGCCGTTGCCGTGATGCGCATCGAAATCCCAGACGGCGACCCGAGGAGCGTGCAGCTTCTGCCGTGCGAACAACGCGGCGACGGCGATGTTGTTGAGATAACAAAACCCCATCGCTTGGTCGGCCGTGGCGTGATGACCCGGCGGCCGCATGAGCGAAAAGACCGGCTGGCGATCCATCAATGCGATCTCGGCCGCGCTGACGGCGGCGCCCGCGGCGCGACGCGCGTGGTCGTAGATGCCGTCGAAATACGGCGTGTCCTCGTCGAAGTCGCGCGGTTCGCGCAGCCGCGCCACGTGCTCCGGCGCGTGCGCCAGCAGCAACGTCTCGACCGGCGCCGGCGCGGGCACGCGCCAGATCCAGTCCGGATGCGCTGCCCGCAGGTGCTCGGCCGACTTGATGACGCGCGCCGGCTGCTCGGGACGCATCGAAGATCCGTAGCCGGCGCACTGCGGATCGTAAAGGATCAGCATGCCGGCGAGCATGGGCGAACCGGGACGGAAAAGCGCATCAATTTTCGCGCGCGACGCGATTTTCTGAGCGTGTGTTTTGCGGTCGGAGGTGGCTAATCGGAGCCATGAACGTCGTCGTGTTGTGCTCGGGCGGGATGGATTCGGTGACTGCGCTTTATTGGGCAGCGCGCGAGCACGTCGTCTCGGCGGTGGTCAGTTTCGACTACGGCGCGAAGCACAACCCTCGCGAACTGCCCTTCGCCGCCGAGCATGCGGCGCGGCTCGGCGTGCGCCACGAGACGATCGCGATGGAATTCGTCAACCGGCTGTTCGCGTCGGACTTGCTGCAGAGCGGCGGCGCGATTCCCGAGGGCCATTACGAGGCGGAAAACATGAAGCAAACGGTGGTGCCGTTCCGTAACGCCATCATGCTGTCGATCGCGTGCGGTTTCGCCGAAAGCGTCGAGGCGCAGGCCGTCGTCATCGCCGCACATGGCGGCGACCACGCGATTTATCCGGATTGCCGCGAGACGTTCATGCAAGCGATGGGCGAGGCGATGAAACAGGGCACCTATGCGGGCGTCGGACTGCTGCGGCCGTTCATCGCGTTGAACAAGGCGCAGATCGCCGGGGAGGGGGCGCGGCTGGGCGTGGACTTCGCGCGCACGTGGTCGTGCTACAAAGGCGGCGCGGTGCATTGCGGGAAATGCGGCACGTGCGTGGAGCGCCGGGAGGCGTTTCGCGACGCCGGACTGGCGGATCCGACGGTCTATGAAGCGACGCCGCCGCTGCCGGAGAAACCGGCAACCCTCTAGCTGCGAGTTGCGCCGCGGGGCCGGTTAACCCATCCGTGTTATCCGCCGTTCTCGCGGCTCGATCGATGCTCGTTTCCGAAATCTTTTATTCGTTGCAAGGCGAAGGCCTGCTGACCGGCGTGCCGTCGGTTTTCGTGCGCGCCAGCGGCTGCAATCTCCGCTGCAACTGGTGCGACACGCCGTATGCCTCGTGGAATCCCGAAGGCGAGATGCGCACGATTCCGCAGATCGTCGCTGCGATCGAGGAACACGCGGCGGCGCGGCACGTCGTGTTGACCGGCGGCGAGCCGATGATCGCGAAAGACATCCGGCTGCTCGCCGACGCCATCAAGCAACTCGGCCGACACATCACCATCGAGACGGCCGCCACCATCGCGCCCGGCGGCATCGCTTGCGACCTCGCGTCGCTCTCGCCGAAGCTGCTCAACTCGGCGCCGGACGACCGGCTCAGCGCCACGTGGCGCAAGAAACACGAAGCGCTCCGCTGGCAGCCAAACGTCGTGCGGGAGTGGATTGATGGATACAATTATCAGTTCAAATTCGTCGTGGCCCAGCCGGCCGACGTCGACGAGCTCGAAGGCATGCTGCGATCGCTCGGACGCGACATCCCCCGGCAGCGCGTCCTGTTGATGCCCGAAGGCACGACCCTGGAGGCGATTCGCGCGCGCGCGGGCTGGCTCGGGGAACTTTGCAAGGCCCGCGGCTATCGTTACGCGCATCGTCTGCACATCGAGTTGTATGGCAACCAACGCGGCACCTGATCCGCAGGACGCCGTTCCTCCGGCCGCAACGCCGGACCTCCTGACGCTGGCGGCGAGCGGCAACCGCACGCGCAAGCTGTCCGACGACCTCGGGCTCATCCTGCACGAGTTCGAAGTGGAAACCGTCACGCTACGCGAGGCGATGGCGGTGCTGAAGGGGCGCGGCTATGTGCTGCTCGTGATGCTCCTGGCGCTGCCGTTCTCGACCCCGATTCCGCTGCCGGGGCTGTCGACGCCTTTCGGTTTCATCATTGCCCTGATCGGCGTGCGACTCGCGCTGGGAAAGAAACCGTGGCTGCCGGCGAAACTCCTGGATACGCGGCTGCCGCCGAAGCTGTTCGCCAAGGTCTTCGCCGCCGCCCGCACCATCCTGCGCGGCTTCGAATATTTTCTGCGTCCGCGCCTGCTGTGGTTAACCCGTCCGGGACCGCTCGCCCAGGTGCATGCGATTCCCATCGTGCTGTGCGCGGTGCTGCTGTTGCTCCCGCTGCCCATTCCTTTCAGCAACCTGTTGCCGGCGTTCGCGATCCTGCTGCTTGCCGCGGGCCTGCTCGAAAACGACGGATTCTTCATTCTCGTCGGTTACGTAGCCGTGGTCCTCGCCCATGCTTATTTTGTGCTGGTGGGCGTCGTCGGCGCCGAAGGCATCGAAGCGATGTGGCGCTGGCTGCGGAATTGAGAGCCGCGCGGCCGCGCGAACTCCACGCCCTACTTGCGCCGCAAACGCGCCTGCAGGCGCTTCACCTCCGGGCTCACGGCACCGCAATCGGTGCCGCAACCCGGATTATTCCGTTTCGCCAGCGTGCGCTTGATCAGCCACGTCGCGGCCACGGCGACGACGACCAGCGCGGCAATGGTTTGAAAATCGGAGGACATTTCAGAGGAGAGCCAGGCACACGGAAGCCACGGAAGGACCGGAGTCAAAAACCGAGCGCGCGGCCGATTTGATAAACGAGGAAACACATGACCCAGGCCGTGCCGGTCATGTAGCCGATCTGGAACAGCGGCCAGCGCCAGGAATTCGTTTCCCGCCGCACGACCGCGACCGTGCTCACACACTGCATCGCGAACACGTAAAACACCATCAGCGTGAAACACACCAGCGGCGTGAAGAGCGGACGTCCGTCCGGCCAGCGCGCGGAGAGCATCGCCTGACGGAGCGGTGCGGTGTCCTCCTCCTCGGATTCCGCATTGAACACCACTCCCATCGTCGAGACGAACACCTCACGCGCCGCGAACGAGCTGATCAGGCCGATCCCGATCTGCCAGTCGAAGCCGAGCGGCTTGATGGCGGGCTCGAGCAGGTGCCCGGCGCGTCCCGCGAAACTCTGCGCCATCTGCTCGGTCGAGGTCGCTCCGTCGGGAGCTTTTGGATACGCGGCGAGAAACCACAGCACGATGCTGATGCCGAGGATCACCGTGCCGGCGCGACGCAGGAACACCCAACCGCGCTCCAGCATGTGCATAATCACATCCTTCACGCCGGGCAGACGATACGGCGGCAGCTCCATGATCATGAGCGGCGGCTCGCCTTTCAGCAGGGTGCGCTTGAACAACCACGCAAACGCAAACGCGCCGATCGTCCCGAGCGAATACATCAGGAGCATGATGCCGACCTTCGTCAGCAGCGGCACGCGATCGCCGGGCACGAGCGCCGCGATCATGAGCAGATAAACCGGAAGTCGCGCGGAGCAGCTCATCAGCGGCGCGACGAGAATCGTGACCAGACGGTCCTTATGATTCTCGATCGTGCGCGTCGCCATGATGCCCGGAATCGCGCAGGCATAGGAGCTGAGCAGCGGGATGAAGCTTTTACCGTTGAGGCCGACGCGGCTCATCAGGCGGTCCATGATGAACGCGGCCCGCGCCATGTAGCCGGTGCTTTCCAGCAGGCCGATGAAGAAAAACAAAATCAGGATCTGCGGAAGGAAGATGACGACCCCGCCGACGCCCGCGATCGCGCCGTCGGTGATGAGATCGCGCAGATCGCCGGGCGCCATCGACGCCTTCACCCAATCGGCGAGCGCCGCCATGTGCTCGTCGATGAAGTTCATCGGATACTCGGCGAACGTGAAAATGCTGAGGAAGAGCAGCGTCATGATCCCGCCCAGGATCAACCAGCCCCAGAACGGATGCGTCACGTAAGCGTCGATTTTGTCCGACGTGCTCGGCCCGATCTCGCCGGCGGCGATCACGACTTCGCGCGCGATTTCGCCGATCGCTTCGTAGCGGGAGTTCACCAGCGTGCCGGCCCAATCGGTGCCGTCAGCTTCCCAGCGTTTTTGCCAACCCTGCAGGATCTCGGTCGTGCGCGCGCTGAGCGGCGTCGAGCCGGCGACGCGCACGCTGTCCTGGTCGGTCAACAACAGGAGTGCCTCGGCGCGCGCGATGAGCGGCGACTTGTTGTCGTTGGTCGTGAGCGACGCCTGCAGTTCCGCGACGGCAGGTGCGATGGCGGCGGGAATATCCCAGGCGTGACGCGCGAGCGGCAGGTCCGGGCGGCTCATCGCGAGGCGCAGGTCGACGAGGCCCTTGCCGTTGACCGCTTCGCAGGGAATCACCGGCACGCCGAGTTCGTGTTCGAGACGCGCGACGCGGATGTTGAGCCCGGCCTTCACGGCGAGGTCCATCATGTTGAGGACAACGATGACCGGCCGCCCAAGATCGAGCAGCTGGTGGAGCAGATAAAGGTTTCGCTCCAAATTCGTCGCATCGATGATGCAGAGAATGCGATCGGGCTGCGTCGTGTCGGCTCGGCGACCGAGCAGGACGTCGCGGGTGACGGCTTCGTCGGGCGAGCGCGCCGCGAGCGAATACGTGCCCGGCAGATCGATCACGGTCATGGGCTGGCCGTGCTGCGAGTAAGTGGTGCCGACCTTCTTCTCGACGGTGACGCCCGGGTAGTTGCCGACCTTCTGTTTCAGGCCGGTGAGGGCGTTGAAAAGCGTGCTCTTGCCGCAATTCGGATTGCCGACCAGCGCGTAGGTGGGATTGCGCGACGCGCTGGTGGTCGGAGCAGAGGCGATGTGGGCGGGCAGCGGCATGATCGAAGGCGAAGGCTCGGGTAGGAACGGCCTTTCAGCGCGACGGCGCGGACAGAGCCGCGGCGGAGTGACGAAACGGGAGGGGGAACATGCGTGTGGTGGCGTTGAGGCGGGATGGCGGACGAGACCGCCCTACCCGCTCGGTTCGACCAGCACGTGATCGGCTTCGCTTTTGCGCAAGGTCAGGCTGTAGCCGCGCACCTTGATCTCGAGCGGGTCGCCCATCGGCGCGGTTCGCACCAGCGTGATCCGTGTGCCGGGGATCACACCCATCTCCCGGAGGCGCAGAAAAGCGGGACCGTTGCGGGGGAACTCCTTCACCACGGCGCTCGTGCCGATGGGAAGAGAGGAAAGGGATTGCGCCGCAGCCATGTCGCTCAAGGTCGCCGCGGCAGTTGCTCGACCAGAATGGCGCGGGCGGCGTCATGGCTGAGGGCGATGCGGTTGCCGTTGACCTGACAGAGGATCGTGGAGCTGCCGGAAATCTTGGTCACGCAGGCGGACTCCCCCAACCCCATCTCGCGGACGCGCTGGCAAAATTCGCCTTTTCCGGCCAGCTGGCGAACCAAGCCCATTGCTCCGGCCGGGAGCTGGCAGAGCGGCAAAAACGCGACGGAACTATGGACAGGCGGAGACACTGAAAGGATTGAGACTCGGTTTCAGTGGAGGTTTAAGAAGAAGGCCCAAGTCCGCAAGACGGACTTGAGCCTTTGAAAGAAGATTAGCGGACCTGTCGGCGGGCGTTACCGGGACTGTCAGCGTCGTCGGCGCGAGGAAGGCCTCAGTGCCGGCGACGCTTGACCGCGAGCTGGACACCCGAGAAGCGAACGAGCCCCTGGAGGCGCTCGAACTCGTTGGGATCGAGGTTCGCCGCCTCGCGGAGTTGGGCCTCGGCGCGCTGCAGGGCGGCCTCGACCGCTTTCTCGTCGATCTTTTCCTCGTTGATCGCACGTTCGGCGAGCACGCGAACGCGATCGCCTTCGACTTGGGCGAAACCGCCGCCGACCACCAGGAACTCGGTCTGGCCGTTTTTGGTGACGCGGAGCTCGCCGTCCTCGACCTGCGTGAGCAGCGGGATGTGACCGGGCAAGATGCCGACCTCACCTTCGACCGTCGGGATGACGACGGACTCGATGGTGTCGGAATAAACCCGGGCTTCGGGGGTGACGATTTCGAGAGTTAAGGGCATTGGCTGGGATCAACCACGAAACACACGAAAAACACGAAAGGAGAAATCCCTTTGGTTCGGTTTGGTGTGTTTCGTGTAGTTCGTGGTTCCTGAACTCAGGCTTTCTTCGCGGCGGCGAGGACTTCGTCGATGCCGCCCTTCATGTAGAAGTCGCCTTCCGCGACGTCGTCGAGCTGGCCGTCGAGGATCATCTTGAAACCGCGGACGGTTTCCTTGACCGCGACGTATTTGCCCGGCGTGCCGGTGAAGACTTCCGCAACCGAGAACGGCTGCGAGAGGAAGCGCTGGATCTTGCGCGCGCGGTAAACGGTCTGCTTGTCCTCGGGTGAGAGCTCGTCGAGACCGAGAATCGCGATGATGTCCTGCAGGTCCTTGTAGCGCTGCAGCACGCGCTGCACTTCGCGGGCCACCTGATAGTGCTCGTCGCCGACGACGTCCGGCGCGAGCGCCTTCGAGGTCGAGGCGAGCGGATCGACGGCCGGGTAAATGCCGAGCTCGGCGATCGACCGCTCCAACACGATCGTGGAGTCAAGGTGGGCGAAGGTATTCGCCGGCGCGGGGTCGGTGAGGTCGTCGGCGGGCACGTAGACGGCCTGCACGGACGTGATGGAGCCCTTCTTCGTCGAGGTGATGCGCTCCTGGAGGATGCCCATCTCGTTCGAGAGCGTCGGCTGATAACCGACGGCCGACGGCGAGCGTCCCAACAAAGCGGATACTTCGGAACCGGCCTGCGAGAAGCGGAAGATGTTGTCGATGAAGAGCAGCACGTCCTGGTTCTTCTCGTCGCGGAAATACTCGGTCATCGCGAGGGCCGAGAGCGCGACGCGCATGCGGGCGCCCGGCGGCTCGTTCATCTGGCCGTAGACCAGCGCGACCTTCGACTTCGAGAGGTCCTTCTGGTCGATGACGCCGGCCTCGGACATTTCGTGGTAAAGGTCGTTGCCCTCGCGCGAGCGCTCGCCGACGCCGGCGAACACGGAGTAACCGCCGTGCGCCTTGGCGACGTTGTTGATGAGCTCGAGGATGACGACGGTCTTGCCGACGCCCGCGCCGCCGAATGCGCCGGCCTTGCCGCCCTTGATGAACGGGCAGATCAGGTCGATGACCTTGATGCCGGTCTCGAGGATCTCCGCCTTGGTCTCCTGTTCGACGAGCGGCGGCGCCGCGCGGTGAATCGGATATTTCTTCTCGAACTTGACCGGGCCCTTGCCGTCCACCGTCGCACCGGTGACGTCGAAGATGCGGCCGAGCACGCCGTCGCCGACCGGCACCGAAATCGGGGCACCCGTATCCACGACAGTCATACCGCGAACGAGGCCTTCCGACGAGGACATCGCGATCGTGCGGGCGACGCCTTCGCCGAGGTGCTGTTCAACCTCGAGCGTGAGCACCTCTTTCCTGCCACCGGCGGTGAACTCGACCGTGAGCGCCTGGTAGATCGGCGGGATGGTGTTATCCGCGAACTGGACGTCAACGACCGGGCCGATGACTTGAACGATTTTGCCTGTGTTCATTATGGGAAGTGGCTGTAAATTTTTTTGGGAAAGGAGGCGGAGGGCTCAGGTGCTCGCGAACTGCGCGGCGGCGATCTCGAGGATTTCCTGCGTGATGCCGGCCTGGCGGGCCTTGTTGTATTCGAGCGTGAGGTCGCCGAGGAGCTTCGACGCGTTGTCCTTCGCGGTCTTCATGGCGACCATGCGCGCGCTGTGTTCGGACGCCTTGGCGTCGAGCACCTGCTGGTGGATTTCGCGATTGATATATAGCGGCAGCAGCGATTCGAGGACGGCGGCGGCGCTCGGCTCGAACAACATCTGGTTCGTCGTGGCCGGCGCGGCGGGCGTCGCGGCGTGATGACCGGCGTCGGAGCGCAGGTCGGCGACGACATCCTTGATGCTCGCGAGCGGCAGCAGCGGCAGCACGGTCGGGATCTGGACGAGGGTGTTCTTGAAACGGGGCCAGATGATCTCGACGGTGTCGACGACGCCCTCGAGATACTGCTTCACCATGAACTCCGCCACGGGTTTGACCTCGGCGAAAGTGACGCGATCGCTCACCTGGAAATCGGCGAGGAGATTGCGATGCGTGCGGGCGATGAACTGCGCGCCCTTGCGGCCGATGACCACGTAACGGACCGGCGTCTTGATATCGACGACGAGCTTGAAGAGGTTCGCATTGAGCGGACCGGCGAGGCCCTTGTCGGTCGTGATGAGCAGGACGCCGCGGGTCTTGACCTCGCGGCGGGCGAGGAATGGATGCTGCGCTTCCTCGACGCGATCGGCGAGCGCGGCGAGCATCTGGGCCATGAGGTCGGCGTAGGGACGGCCGGCGAGCGCCATCTGCTGGGCCTTCTTCATCTTCGAAGCGGCCACGAGCTCCATCGCCTTCGTGATCTGGCGGGTGTTTTTTACCGACTTGATGCGCCGGCGAATGTCTCTGGTCGATGCCACGGTGGTGAGTGATTCGTGCGTTGAAGCGGCCCGGCGAAGCGCCGGGCCCCTGCTCTATCAGCCGGCGTAACCGGCCTTCCACTCGTCGATCGCGGTGACGAGCTTGGCCTCGAGATCCTTGTCGAGCGCGGCCTTGGTGCGGATTTCCGTGAGGAGCGCATCCTTGCGCGTCGCGAAGAACTCCTTCAGCGAAGCGGCGGCGGCGACGACCTTCTTGGTGTCGATCGCGTCGAAGTAATTCCGCTGCATCGCGAAGAGCACCGCGACCTGGACTTCGATCGGGAGCGGGTTGAAGGCGGGCTGTTTGAAGAGCTCGACGATGCGGGCGCCGCGGTCGAGCTGCGCCTTCGTCTTGGCATCGAGGTCGGAACCGAACTGCGCGAACGCCGCGAGTTCGCGGAACTGCGCGAGCTCACCCTTGAGTTTGCCGCCGACCTGCTTCGTCGCCTTGATCTGCGCGGCGGAGCCGACGCGCGAGACGGAGAGACCGACCGACACTGCGGGGCGGATGCCCTGGTTGAAGAGGTCCGTTTCGAGGAAGATCTGACCGTCGGTGATCGAGATGACGTTCGTCGGGATGTAGGCGGACACGTCGCCGGCCAGCGTCTCAATGATCGGCAGCGCGGTGAGCGAGCCCTTGCCGTCGAGGCGGGCGGAGCGCTCGAGCAGGCGCGAGTGGAGATAGAACACGTCGCCCGGATACGCTTCGCGGCCGGACGGGCGCTTGAGGATCAGCGAAATCTGGCGGTAGGCGACGGCGTGCTTGGAGAGATCGTCATAGACGATCAGCGCGTCCATGCCGTTTTCCATGAACCACTCGCCCATCGCGGCGCCGGAATACGGCGCGAGGTATTGATTGGCGGGATTGTCGGCGGCCGAGGCGGCAACGATGATCGTGTACTCCAGCGCACCGGCGGCTTCGAGGGCGGAGATCGTGCGGACGATGTTGGAGTTCTTCTGGCCGACCGCGACGTAGATCGAATAGACGGGGCGGAACTTCGGATCGCCGGAAGCGAGGCCGACCTTGTTGATCTTCGCCTGGTTGATGATCGTGTCGATCGCGATGGTCGTCTTGCCGGTGCCACGGTCGCCGATGATCAGCTCGCGCTGACCGCGACCGATCGGGATCATGGAGTCGATCGCCATGATACCGGTGAAGAGCGGCTGGGAAACGGATTTGCGGACGATGATGCCGGGCGCGATCCGCTCGACCGGGAAATGCTCGGTGGCGGCGATCGGACCCTTGCCGTCGACCGGAGTGCCGAGAGCGTCGACCGTGCGGCCGAGCAGCGCCTTGCCGACGGGCACGGAGAGCAGGCGGCCGGTGGTGCGGACCTCGTCGCCCTCCTTCAGGTGCGAGATGTCGCCGAGGACGACGCAACCGACTTCGTCTTCTTCGAGATTGAGCGCGATGCCGATGACCCCGCCGGGGAACTCGACCATCTCGTTATACATCACGTCGGACAGGCCGTCGATTTTCGCGACGCCGTCGGCGACGGAGCGGATGTGGCCGGTGTTCTTCTTGACCGCTTTGCTGGAGAGCTTGGCGATCTGTTGTTCGATTTGTTCGAGGACGGTGCTCATCGCGAGATGGGGACGTTTTTTGAAAAAGGGATCGTGTAGTGGGTAAACTTATACATTCGCCGCGAGCGCGGAGAGCTGGCCGGCGATCGACGATTCGTAGACGTCGTCGCCGATGCGGACGCGCAGGCCGGCGAGCAGCGAGTCGTTCTGCCGCGGGACCGCGGTGACGCTGCGGCCGTATTTCTTCGAGAGCGCGGCGGCGATCGCGTCGATCGTCGCGGAATCAACCGGGCCGGCGTGTTCGACGACGGCGCGGCCGCGGGCGACCTCGGCTGCAACGAGCCGGTGGTAGGCCTTCAACACCGCCGTCGCGTGCGCGGGGCGGTGCTTCTCGATGTAGGCCAGGACGCCCGAGACGCGTTCGGCCGAGAGGGCGCCGTCGGCGAAGCTGAGCTTGTAGAACTGGCGGGCGAGTTCCTGGATTTGCTTGTGAGCGGAGGCCATTGCGCGGCGAAGCTTGAAACCGGAAGCGGGATCAGACGGAGGTGAGCTCGCGGCTCGCCGCGTCGTTGTAGGCCGCGCGATCGGTGTCGCTCAGCTTCTTGGCCAGCACGCGCTCGGTCGTGGCGACGACGAGGCGGGCGATTTCGGTGCGGGCGTCGGCGAGCATCTTCTTGTGCTCGAGCTCGATCGCCTGCTGGGCCTTGACCAGAACGTCGTTGGCCTTGGCGGTCGCCTCCTGCGTCTGTTTGTCGAGATACTCCTTCGCCGACTGGCGGGCTTCCTCGATCACGCGGGTGGCGTCCTGCTGCGCCTTCTTCACGATGGCGGCGCTCTCCTGCTGCGCCGCGGCCAGCTTGGCCTGCATCTCCTCGGCGTATTTCAGGCCGGATTGGATCCGCTGCTGGCGCTCGTCGAGGGTGGCCAGCACCGGCTTGAACGCGAACTTCCAGAGAACGAACGCGACGATCGAGAAGCTCAGCACCTGCGCGAGCAGATACGGAACGCTCACGCCGAAATCGTGCATGATCTGGGTGACCGGATTGGCGGAACCGCTGTGGGCGGCCGCCTCGGCCGCGTGATGGGTGGCCGCTTGCGCGATGACGAGCACGGAAGAGAGCATAGGGACGGGTGAGGAAAAGGGCTCGCGCCGACGCGGTGGGCGTCAGCGCGAGAAGGAATTACTTACCGAGGAACAGCGCGTAGAACGCCACGGCTTCCGCGAGCGCCATACCGATGATGGACTGCACGAGGATCTTGCCGGACGCGCCGGGATTGCGGCCGACGCCCTCGACGGCTTTGGCACCGACGAGACCGACACCGATGGCGGCCGCGAGGCAACCGAAGGCGCCCTGGATGCTGCCGGTCATTTCAGCGATAACTTGGATCATGTTGTGATATATGGGTTGGTTGGATTTCCGCCGTGCGCACGCGGGGCACGCTCCCGGCGGGAAAGGATCAGTGGGCGCCGCCCTCCGACGCACCGTGCGCCTCGTGATGGTCGTCGCCGTGATTGCAGATCAGGCCGATGTAAACGCTCACCAGCAGCGTGAACACCAGCGCCTGCACGAAGCCGATGAGCAGCTCGAGGAAGTAAAACGGCACCGGCAGGATCCACGGCGTGATCGCCGACATGGAGTGCAGGAGGTTTTCACCGCCGAAGACGTTGCCGAAAAGACGGAACGAGAGCGAAATCGGCCGGAAGAGAATCGAAATCACTTCGATCAGGCCGACGGCGAAGAAGACGAAGAACAGCGGATAGTAGATCGCGCCGGGCACCTCGGACTTGTCGGCCTTGTTGCCAAAGATGTCCTTGAAGACGAAGGATGGGCCCGCGTATCGGAGAATAAAATACGCCCACGCGATGAAGGCGACGATCGCCAGCGCGAAGGTGCCGTTCAGGTCGGCGTTGCCCGGGCGAATCAGTTCGCGCCAGCCGCCGGTCTCATGGTCGGCCACGAAGATCGTACCCACGCCGGGGATGAGGCCGCTCCAGTTCTGGATGAGAATATAAGTGAAGAGGCCAACGAGCAGCGGGAAGGTGTGCTTCGCGACCTTGGGGCCGACGATTGGAGCCGTCAGATCGAGGATGCCCTGCACGAGACTTTCCACGATCGCCTGGCCGCGGGTCGGCACCAGCTTCGGCTTCCGGATCGCCAGACGCACCACGAGAATCAGCACCAGGGCCACGACCCAGCTCGTGACCATGGAATTGGTGACCGGCAGCGGCCCGACCGTGAACAACGGTTCCGCGGCGGCCGAAAGCCCATGACCCGCTTCGGCGGCGAAAGCCGGCGTGCCGCCAAGAAGAATGCAGATGAAAGTGACGAGCTGGGTGACCCGGAGCATGCGCAGAATGCAGGTGTGGAACGAATGGAAAGAAAATACAAAGGCGCCCGCCCCACCCTCCGTCAACTCCCGAAATGAGGGGGAGCACACCGACTTAACGAACCTGCCGGCGGACGGTCCGACCCGACCTACCGCACCCGCGCCAGCAGCGACTGATAGGCCGGCGCCCGGCGCTGGAAAACGGTTTGATACTCGAATGGCCACAGCTCGTCGCAAATTTGCCAGCGGTCATGCCGGTCCACCACGCGCGCCGCGTCCTCGAAGTAAGGAGCGTAGTCGGTTCGGAAGCAGAGCCGGCAGTCCCGCGCCGCGCGGCCGGCGACCGCATCGAGAAAGTCCGCGCGCAGGATCCGGTGCTTGCGATGCCTCAGCTTCGGCCAGGGATCGGGAAACAATATGAACACGTCGCGCAGCCCCACGCCGATCGGGAGGGTTTCCAGGAACAGGCGGGCCTCCGCTTGCAGGAAATGGAGATTAGGCAGCCGAGCGCGGTCCCGCTTCCGCGTCGCGCGTTCGATCCGATCCGACGCAATGTCGATTCCGATACAAACCGCCTCCGGATGTGCTTGGGCGTAAGCGGTGAGGAAATGCCCATGCCCGCACCCCACCTCCCAAACAAACCGATCGGTGCGGTCGCGCAAGATCGCTCCCAGCTCCGCGCGCAAGGCGCCGCGGCGTTCCGCCAGCAGCGCTTGATGCGCAGGCGTGCTGAACGGGACGAGCACGGGACCCTTAGGTTCAGGCTGCATCGGAGGAACCGGTCTCATATCGCGATTCGATAAATATCATTAAGACGCTGATATCTGCTGGGTTAACACCACTTATCCGACTCGCCTGCCCCAACGTCGCCGGCCGAATCTGCTCCAGCTTCACCGCACTCTCCCGGCGAAGCCCCGAGACTTTCGAGTAGTCGAACGCCTCCGGGATACGCACCCGCTCGACGTAGCTTAGTTTTTCGATCTGCCGGCGCTCCCGGTCCAAATACCCTTGGTAGGCAATACGATACAGGACTTCATCGCGAATTTCCTTCGATTGCAGCCGAAACTCCGCGGGAAAGCCGATCTCGGTTTCGCGACGACGGATCCGCTCGGCCCACGTCCCTCCCCCCGCCTGCTCCCGCTCGAGCCGCCGCACCCAGCCTTCGATCTGGTCGCGCTTCTGCTCCATGCGCGCCAGCCGCTCTGGCGGCACCAATCCGTAGCGTTTCACGTGGTGCAGCATCCGGAGCTCCGCACTCCCGTGATTGAACATCAGACGGTGCTCGGCGCGGCTGGTGAACATCCGGTAGGGCTCGTTGGTGCCCTTGGTCACGAGATCGTCGATCAGCACGCCCGTATAACCCTCATGACGCCGGATGATCATTGGCTCCTCGCCCCGCACGTGCAGCACTGCGTTCACACCGGCGACCAAACCCTGACACGCCGCCTCCTCGTAGCCCGAAGTGCCGTTGATCTGCCCCGCTAGAAACAGGCCTGAAACCTTCTTGGATTCCAAGGACAGCTTGAGCTGCGTAGGCGGCGCGAAGTCATATTCCACGGCGTAAGCCGGTCGGAGCAGCGTCGCGTTTTCCAGTCCGGGAACGCTGTGCACAAGGTCCAGTTGAACGTCGAATGGCAGACTTGTTGACAAGCCATTCACATAAAATTCGTTCGTCGCCCTACCCTCCGGTTCGAGAAAAAGGAGATGCCGGGGCTTGTCGGAGAAGCGAACAAATTTGTCCTCAATACTTGGGCAATACCTTGGACCGACGCCTTCTATGTGTCCCCCGTAGAGCGCAGACTTCTGGAGGTTGTCGCGCACGATCCCCGCCGACTCGTCCGTCGTGTAGGTCATCCAGCAGGAAACTTGTTCACAACCCGGCTGCCAACCCATGCGGGTCTCTCCCGTGTGTTCCACGTGGAACAATTCTCCCTCCCCGCGGGTATCGTGAAACGCGAACAGCGTCGGATTCTCGTCGCCTTTCTGTTCGGTCATCTTGCTGAAATCGAGGCTCCGCCCCAGCAAACGAGGAGGCGTCCCCGTCTTCAATCGCCGCAGTTCAATACCTGCTTCGAGCAGGCTCGCCGACAGCGTCTTGGCGCTGAAGTCGCCCAATCTCCCGCCTTCGTTTCGGTTCTGGCCAATATGCATCAGGCCTCGCAGAAACGTTCCGGTCGTCACGATCACCGCGCGCGCCTTGAAGTCGATGTCCAGATTCGTCCGGCATCCCGTCACTCGTCCGTGCTCAAAATTGAGCCCAGTTACGGTCGCCTGAAAGATCTGGAGGTTTGGCTGCAACTCCAACGTGTGCTTCAGCCGATATTGATAGGCTTTTTTGTCACATTGAGCGCGCGGCGACTGAACGGCGGGCCCCTTGGACTCATTCAACAGCCGGAACTGAATTCCCGTTACATCCGTGTTGATGGCCATCTCGCCACCCAGCGCATCGATTTCCCGGACCAATTGCCCTTTGGCCTGGCCTCCGATGGCGGGATTGCAGCTCATCTGAGCAATGGTGTCGATATTGCCCGTGAGAAGCAGGGTGGAGGCCCCCATGCGCGCCGCCGCCAGGGCCGCTTCCACACCCGCGTGGCCCGCACCGCACACGATTACATCAAACGGCTTTTCAGAATATGTCACAGGAGAGAGGGGACTATTTCCCAATACAAAAGCTAGCGAACAATGCGTCCAGCATGCGTTCATTATCCACGCGACCGGCTATCTCTTCCCATGCGCGCAACGCCGTCCGCAGGTCGCTCGCGAGCAGTTCCGCCGCTTCACCGTGCTCCAGCTTCGCCAGGGCGGCAACGATCGCATCCATCACCGTCGTGAGCGCGGCCGCGTGTCGGGCGTTGATGGCGACCTGATCTTCGCCGACTTCAACCTGAAACCGGTCTGCCAGCGCCGCAATCCGCTCGCAAAGGACGTCGATCCCTTCACCGGTTTTCGCTGAGATGCGGACCGATGGGTAGGGGAGAGCGCCGCCGGCGACTTCGCCCCCCAGATCACATTTGTTTAAAATCAGAATCGTATTCTCCGCGTTTGCAATATGCTCAATATCAGATGGAAGCGACGGTGTCGGACCGGTTTGATCCACCACCCAAAGAAACAGATCAGCCTCCTCCAGGCGCTCCCGGGTCTTTTCGATCCCGAGCCGTTCCAACGGGCCAGGGGAGGGATTAAGCCCAGCGGTGTCGATCAAGCGCAGGTAATGACTCCCGAGCGCAATCGGCTCTTCGAGATAATCGCGGGTCGTGCCAGGCTCCGAACTCACCAGGGCTCGCTCGCGCCCGACCAAACGGTTCAGCAGGCTGCTTTTTCCGACATTGGGTTCTCCAACAATGACGGTCTTGATACCGTCGCGCAGAATTTCACCGTAGTGACTGGTAGCCAACAGATTCGATGCCATGCCGCGCACGCGCTGCAGCCCCGCGGTCACCAGATTAACATCTTCCGCCGGCAGGTCTTCCTCCGGGAAATCGATATAGGCTTCCACGCGGGCTATCACGCCCAGCAGCTCTTCCACCGCCGCTTCGGCGCGCCGCCGCAACGCGCCACGAAGCTGGCGATGGGCCGACGCGAGCGCCCGCTCGCTGCGCGCATGGATCAGGTCCATCACGGCCTCGGCCTGGCTGAGGTCCATGCGCCCATTCAAAAACGCCCGCTGCGTGAACTCGCCCGGTTCCGCTGCCCGACAACCGCGCCGCAGCAGATCCTCGAGGATCTTTTGCGCAATGAAGGGGTTGCCGTGGCAGGAAATCTCAAGGGTGTCCTCGCCCGTGTAGGAGCGCGGGCCCGGCATGAACACGAACAGTGTGTCGTCGAGCGTCCGGCCCGCCGTGTCGCGGTAGTCGCCATGACGCGCGAGGCGGGGCGGGGGAGTCGCGCCGAAAATCGCCGCCGCGAGCCGTTGTGTATCCGGGCCGCTAATACGCAGCAACGCGATCGCCGAGGTGCCCATCGGCGTCGCGAGCGCGGCAATCGTGTCCGTGAAACGCGGCATAAACCTCCCACCATAGCGGACCGCCGCCGAAGGCAAAGCGTTTTGCATGCCCCGGCCGCCAATCGCCGCGCACCTTTCGCCAAGAGTCACGCAGACCCCGCGCCAGCCCCTCCCGCATCATCGCGCATGGCCGATCCGGATCCTTTCCAGCTGTTCGACGCGTGGTTTGCGATCGCGAAGGAGAACGAAGGCAACGATCCCACCGCCTGCGCCCTCGCGACGGCGTCCGCATCGGGCCAGCCCAGCGTGCGCATGGTGTTGCTGAAGGCCTTCGATGCGCGGGGCTTCGTCTTCTACACCAATCTCGAAAGCCCCAAGGCCCGTGACCTGCAGGCAAACCCGCGCGCCGCGCTTTGCTTTCATTGGGCGAAACTCGCCCGCCAGGTCCGGATCGAGGGCACCGTGCAGCCGGTTTCGCCGGACGAAGCCGACGCCTACTTCGCCACACGACCGCGGCTGAGCCAGCTCGGCGCCTGGGCCTCGCACCAGTCGCAACCGATGCCTTCACGTTTCACACTCGAGCAGGCCGTCGCGGCCGCCGCGCTGCGTTTTCCGCTCGGCAACGTGCCACGCCCGCCGCACTGGTCCGGCTTCCGTCTCCGACCGGACGCGATCGAGTTCTGGATCCAGCGACCGTTCCGCCATCACGAACGGCGGATTTTTCGCCGCGAAAACGACCGCTGGTCGCACACCTGGCTGTTTCCTTAATCGATCGCCTGCTCGCGCACCCGCACGCCGTCGCGCACCCGGTCGCCCGGATAAACGATCACGCGATCGCCCTCCTTCAGTCCGCCGGTCACCTCGGTGAAAAATCCGTTCGTGCGGCCCACGCGCACCGACACAAGCTCCGCGCGGCCGCCGCGCAGGACAAACGTCTGCCACTCTTCGCCGCGCTGGAAAAATGCTCCGGCCGGTGCCCGCAGCACGTCGCGCCCCTCCCACACCACGATGCGTCCTTCGATCCGATAGCTGTCGCCGAGCGTCGGCCGCTTTTCGATCGGGTCCACGAAATCCGCGATGACATAAACCCGCTGCTCCTCGACGCCGAGCGCCGAGATCTTCGTGAACGCCGACGGCTCCACCAGCCGCACCCGCGCCTGCAACGGTTCCGCGCCGCCCCATTGCTCCACGAACACGCGCGCGCCCGGACGAATCGCGACGCCGTCGCGCGAGAGCACTTCGATGCGCAGCTCCAGATCCGTCGCGTCGCCGACCTCCATCAGCGGAAAACCCGCCGGCACGACCCGCCCGCTTTCCTGCAACACCCGCAGGATGCGTCCGTCCACCGGCGAGGTCACGACCAGTGGTTCCTCCGACGTTCCCGTCTGGCCGCGGGACAGCAGCGCACGCGCCTGCTGTAGTTCGTATTCGGATACCTGCGCCGCGAAACGCGCCGAGCGCTCGTCCTGCTGCGCGACGATCGCGCGCATCTCCGCCGCGTCGAATTCCTGCATCGAGATCGCCTGCTCGTCATGCAGCCGGCGCAATCGTTCGAAATCCGCCGTCGCCAGCCGCGCCGCCGCCGCGCTGCGATCGAACTGGGCCTGCGCCGCCGCACGCGCCGCTTCGGCCGCCTTCACGCGCGCCTCCGCCTGCGCGAGTCCGCGCGCGTCGAGGAAATCCGCGCCGCTCGACTCGAGCACCGCGAGCGGTGTCTTTCCCGCCTCGACGATCGCGCCCGCCTTCCAGTCGATGCGCTGCAGCTGGCCCGCCACCGGGCTCGAGATCACGTAACGGTGTTTCACGCGCGTCATGCCTTCCTCGTTGACGGTGACGAGCACGTCGCCGCGAGCGACCGTCGCCACTTCGACCGGCACCGGCTTCGGCCACAGGCCCGCGATCACCAGCGCGAGCAATCCCGCGCCCGCAAGCCACGGCAGCAGTCGGTGGCGCGGATGCCGGTTCGCGGCGGGGGAGGGCGAGGACGTGGTGGGCTTCATGCAAAGAGATTTATTCGCGGGCCTTGAGCACGCTCACGAGATCCAGCTGGTTCAGCCGGCGGCTCGCAAGCATCGCCGACAGCGCCGCGGCGCTGCCCACGATCAGGATGGCGAGGGAATAATTGAAGGTCGTAAGGATCACCGGCACGCGCACGAACTCGGTATTCACACTTTGGATAATGACCGTCGCGAAACCGGATCCGATCGCGAGTCCCACCGGCAGCGCGACCGCCGTCAGCACCACGAGCTCGTTGACGAGCACCAGCGCCACTTCGCGTCGCGTGAAACCCACCACCCGCAACGTCGCCAGCTCCCGCTGACGCTCGGAGAGCGAAATCCGCGCGCTGTTATAAACGATGCCGAAAGCGACCACGACCGCGAAGGTCATGTAGAGTTTCTGGATCAGCCCGATGCTCTCCGCGGTCGTTTTGCGGAAGCTGGCGCGAATGCCTTCTTTGATCACGACGCTCGCGGCGCGCGGTGTCTCCTTCAGCCGCGCGAGGAAGTCCGGCCACGCCCCGGCGGCCACGGAAAGATACGCGCCCGTGATGCGATCGCCCTCGCCCAGCAGGCGGTTCAGTTCGCCGATCTCCATGAACGCCGCCGTCCCGGCAAAATCCTGCGAGAGTCGCGCCACCGGCACGCGCAGTTCCGGCCGCTTGCCTTCGAGCACGCGCACGTTCACGAGATCGCCGGGCTTCACGCCGAGCACGCTCGCCAGCTTGCTCGAGAGCACGATGCCCTGCGGCGGGAGGATAATGCGGCGATCGCTTTCGTCGATGATCCGGTTGAGCTCCGCGTTGGCGCCGAGCCCGGTCAGTCCGATGCGGCGGCGAAGATTTCCCGCGCGCAATTCCACCGGCGTAGCCCGCACCGGCTCGGCGAGAATCACGCCCGGCAAGCTGCGAAAATCCGCGAGCGCGCGCGCCGGGCCCGGCTCGATCAGCGACACATACGCGGTCTGCCGCTGCACCTGGTCCCACTGATAATCGAGCACGTAGTTGATGCCGTCGCGCAGCGCGCTGGGCACGATGAGAATTCCCGTCGCGAGCGCGAGTGCGACGCACGTGAGCACGGCGCGCGCGGGCCGCCGCTCGATGTTGCGCAGCGCCATGCGAAACGAAACCGAGAGCGTGCGGGCGAGGGGAGTGCGCTCGATCAGCGCGGGGCGATAACTCGCGGGCGGCTCGGGCCGCATCGCCTCCGCGGGTGGCAAACCCACGGCGGCGCGCACCGCGCCCCAAACCCCGGCGAACGCCGCCAGCGCGCTGACCAACACGGCGAACACGAGCACTTCCTTCGCGAGCAGAAAGTCGAGCTGCGGGAAACGAAAGAACAGGTGATACATCCCGACCAGCATGTGCCCGAGCACCACGCCGCCGCCGGCCCCAATCGCGGTGCCGACGACGACAATCGCGAGCGAGAACTTGAAATAGTGCCAGCCGACCTGGCGATTGCTGAAACCGCACGCCTTGAGCATCGCGATCTGCTCGCGCTGCAGCGTGATCTGCCGGCTCATGACGGCGTTCGTCATGAACGCCGCGACGCTGAGAAACACGAGGGGAAAGCCGATCGACAATCCGTGGAGCACGCGGATCTCGTCGCGCACGCGCGTGTGCGACGGATGCGAGTCGCGCCCATACGCGCCGCGGCCGCCATACGGCACAAGCACGCGATCGACCGCCGCAATCACCGCCTCCGGCGAGGCGCCCGGCGCGAGCGACAGCGTGAGCGTGTTGAACGCGCCATCGAGATTGCTCGCCGTCGCGAGCTCCTTGTAAGGCATCCAGAAGACGCCGTAAGTCCGGTTGTCGGGCAGCGCGGAGCCCGGCGGCGCCTCGAAGACGAACTCCGGCGAGAGCACAATTCCCGCGATCCGAAACGTTTGCTTTCGGCCATAGACGACCGCGGAGATCTTCGCTCCCGGCTGCAACCGATGCGCCTCGGCGAACGCCTCGCCCGCGAGAATCTCGTTGTGCGATTCGCGGCCGACAAGGATGCGACCGCGGCGAAGATGGAGCCGGTTGAGCACGAGTTCGCCCTGCTCCGGCAACGACTGCATCAGGCCGACGGCCGGCTCCGCCATGCCCGGAAGATCGAGCGTGACCTGCAACGAAATGCCCGGTTGCACCGCGGCGACGCCGGGAATCGCGGCAATCTGCTCGGCGACGTACAACGGCGCGCGCTTCAAACGCGCGAACACTTCCGCGAAACGATAATCCCGGTAATAATCGTCGCGCGTCGTTTCGAGCGAGAGGATCAGCGATCGCGTCATGATCATCATCGCGAGCCCGCACCCCATCACGACTGCGACGGCGAACGCCTGCGATTTGATCGCACGGAGATCGCGCAGGAGCTTGCGGTCGAGGAGTCTCACGGGGCGAAGACGAGGGGCGAAGGCGAGCGGCGGCGCGGGAGAACGGTGGAGGGAAGGACGACGGAGCGAAGCGCGGCTACGACGATGGCGGAGTCGGGAGACCCCGCCCTACAAGGGCAGCGGCGACGTTTCACCATTTCAGGTTTCGCACGGAGTCGCGGGTTGCGTTCGTGTGCTCGCTGACGATCCGTCCGTCGCGCATCGAGAGCACGCGATCGGCCATATCGGCGAGGACGGCGTTGTGCGTGATGATCACGGCGAGCGTGCCGAGCTCGCGGTTGATGTGCTCGATGGCCTCGAGCACCGTGATGCCGGTGTGAACGTCGAGCGCCCCGGTGGGCTCGTCGCACAACAGCACCTCGGGTCGTTTCGCGATCGCGCGGGCGATCGCCACGCGCTGCTGTTCGCCGCCAGAAAGCTGCGCGGGAAAATGATCCATCCGCGGACCGAGACCGACGAGGTGCAGCGCGTCCTCGGGGTTCATCGGATCGCGCGCAATCTCGGTGATAAGTGCGACATTCTCCCGCGCGGTCAGGCTCGGGATGAGATTGTAGAATTGAAACACGAAGCCAACGGCGTCGCGCCGGTAGTTCGTGAGGCCCGCTTCGTCGGCTCGCGCGAGATCGGTGCCGCGATAAAGCAGCGTGCCCGCGGTTGGATTATCGAGACCGCCAAGATTGTTGAGGAGTGTGGACTTCCCGCTGCCGGAAGGTCCGAGCAGCACGACGAGTTCGCCGCGATAAAGATCGAGATCGATCCCGGCGAGCGCGCGGACCTCGGCTTCGCCCTCGCCGTAAATCTTCGTCAGATCGCGAACGGTGAAAATACTCTCGCGAGCGGGGGAGGAGGCGGGTGTGGAGCCGTCGACCATGACGTGGGGGCCAAACCAACTCACGTTTTCGGCGCGCAGCAACGCGGTTCGCCGTTGTCCTCGCGGAAGTAAGCGTCGCCGTTTTCTTGCCTTAGCGGCGCTCATGCCGCCAGCCCGTCGGCGACTGCGCACGAAAAAGCCGCGAGCACGCGCTCGCGGCTTTGAATTCGCGACCGCGGTTGGCCGCGGTCGAAAGCGACGATCCTTATTCTTCGCCGGGGCCGGTGATCACGGCGCCGCCGGTGACGTTCACCTTTTCGAGAATCGCCTTCGTGATCTTCTCGGCGAGCTCCGGCTTTTCCTTGATGGCCTGCTTCGCGGCGTCGCGGCCCTGGCCGACGAGCGCGCCTTCGTAGGCGACCCACGCGCCCTTCTTTTCCAGAATCTTGTGCTCGAGGCCGAGATCGAGGAGCGAGCCGCTCTTCGAGATGCCTTCGTCATACATGATGTCGAACTCGCACTCGGTGAACGGCGGCGCGACCTTGTTCTTCACGACTTTGATCTTGGTGCGGTTGCCGACGACCTTGCCTTCGGGCGTTTTGATCTGGTCCTTGCGGCGGATATCGAGGCGCACGGACGAGAAGAACTTCAGCGCGCGGCCGCCGGGCGTCGTCTCGGGATTGCCGAACATCACGCCGATCTTTTCGCGAATCTGATTCGTGAACATGCAGATGCACTTGGTCTTGCTGACCACCGCGGTGAGGCGGCGCATGGCCTGCGACATCAGGCGCGCCTGCGAGCCGACGGTCGCGTCGCCCATCTGGCCGTCGAGTTCCTGCTTCGAGATCAGCGCGGCGACTGAGTCGATGACGATCACGTCGATGGAGTTGGAGCGGATAAGCGTCTCGGCGATGTTGAGCGCGTCTTCGCCGGAGTCCGGCTGCGACACGAGCAGGTCGTCGAGATTCACGCCGACGATCCGCGCGTATTTCGGATCGAGTGCGTGCTCGACGTCGATGAACGCCGCGAGGCCGCCTTCCTTCTGGGCCTGCGCGATGACGCTCAAGCAAAAGGTCGTTTTGCCCGAGGATTCGGGGCCGTAGATCTCGACGATGCGGCCCTTGGGCAGGCCGCCGACGCCGAGCGCGAGATCGATCGCGAGCGAGCCGGTGGAGAGCGTCTCGACCTTCATCTTCTGGGAATCGCCCAGACGCATGATCGAGCCTTCGCCGAACTGCTTGGTGATGGAGGAGAGAGCGAGATCGAGGTTCTTGCGGGCGGCGACGTCGGGCGTGGCGGTGGCGACGGCTTTCGAATCGGCAGTTTTGGCGGGAGCGGCTTTGGACATGAGGAGTGGTTGAGTTGAGCGCCGCAGCATACACGCCGGCGCTGACGAGGTTATGTCAGGAGTCTTTCGGGCAACTGCGCCGGCCGGGCAAGCTTCGAGTGTGCGCGGCGGCGCAACGGCTCACGCACTCAACCACAAGACGCCGATCAGCAAGGTCAGCACGGCGATCGGGGTGCCGGCTTTCAGATACTCGACGAACGACAGATGCACGCCACGACGTTTCGCGATTTCGGCGACGATCAAGTTGGCCACGGAACCGAGCAACGTGAGATTCCCCGCGAGCGTCGTCGCCATCGCGAGCGTCAGCCAGGCGTGGTGCGGATCCGCCAGTGTGGGCACAACCGGCCGGAACAGCATCACTGCGGGGACGTTCGAGACGAGATTGCTGAGCACGAGCGAGACCCCGGTCAGCGCCGCGGGTCCGCGATCGGCGTAGGGCTGCAGCACGGCGAACAGTCGCTCGCCAAAACCCGCCGACGAAATCGCGCCGGTGACGACGAAGAGGGCGCTGAAAAACACGAGCAGCGACCAGTCGATCTCGTTGAAAACGCGTTCGGGCGACGTGTGCCGCGTCACCAGCAGCACGGCCGCCGCGAGCACCGCGCAGAGCGGCACGGGCGCGCCCGCGATCAACGCCGCGAGCATGAGGACGGTGGCAAAGAGCGCCTTGCGCAGCCGCGGCCACTCGACGGGCGGTTTGAACTGGTAAACCTCCTCAAAACGCTCGCCGCGAAAATCCCGGCGATACACCAGCACGATCACGAGCCAGGCGACAACGAGTCCCAGCAGCCCGATCGGCGCGAGCTCGCGCGTGAACGTCACAAAGTGAATGCCCGACGCGAGGCCGACGAGCATGTTTTGCGGATTGCCGGTGATCGTCGCGACGGAGCCGATGTTCGCCGCGGTCACGAGTCCGACGAGGTAGGGCAGGGGATTGCGCTTCAGCGTGAGCGCGATGTCGAGGATCAGCGGCGTGAACACCAGCACGATGGTGTCGTTGAGAAACACTGCGGAGAACACGCCCGACACCGCGATGATCAACGCCAGCAGCCGCCGCGGCGTGCGCGCGAGCGTGACGACGCGCGCCGTCACGAGGTGAAAGAAACCCGCCATGCGGAGGTTCACATTGAGCACCATCATCCCGAACAGCAGGACAATGGTGTTCCAATCCACCGCGGCATACGCCTCATCGAGCGTGAGCGCGCCGAGCACGATCAGCAGCGTGGCACCGACCAACGCGATCGTGGCGCGGTTCATTTTCAGCGCCGGGTAGCGTCCGATCGCGACCCCGATCAGCGTGACGACGATCACGACAGCGATCGCGATCTGGGAAAAGTTCATGTCAGCGGCGCGACGCGCGGGCTCAGCACTTATAATAAGTGCGGAACCAATCCACAAACCGCCGCAGTCCCTCTTCGAGCGGAACCTTCGGCGCGAATCCCACGGCCGCCTGCAGCCGGTCGATGCTCGCGCAGGTCTCGATCATGTCGCCCGGCTGCGGCGGCGCGAGTTCCAGCTGAGCCTTTTTGCCGAGCAGTGCTTCGAGCATCTGCACAAACAATAGCACCTCGACCGGCCGGTGATGGCCAATGTTGAACAGACGGAACGGCGGCACCGGCGGCTCGGCGGGCGGGTAGAGGAGAACCTTGAGCACGCCGTCGACGATGTCGTCGACATACGTGAAGTCGCGGCGGTTGCGGCCTTCGTTGAACAACTTCAGCGGACGCCCCTCGCTGATCGCCTGCGCGAACAACGTCGGCGCCATGTCCGGACGGCCCCATGGTCCGTAAACCGTGAAAAAACGCAGACCCGTCACCGCGAGTCCGTGCAGGTGCGCGTAGGTGTGGGCCATCACCTCGTTGCTCTTCTTCGTCGCACCGTAGAACGAGATCGGTCGGTCCGTGTGCGCGTCCTCGCTGAACGGGACCGTCGCGCCCGCGCCGTAAACGCTGCTCGACGACGCGAACACGAGGTGTTTCGGCGGCAGCTTGCGGCAGGCTTCGAGGACGTTGAGAAAACCTTCGACGTTGCTGCGCACGTAAGCCGCGGGATTCTCCAAACTATAACGCACGCCTGCCTGCGCGCCGAGGTGCACGACGTAGTCGGGTTTGAAATGCGCGTAGAGTCCGCCGAACGCCGCCGCGTCGGAAAAGTCCGTTTTCAAGAAACGAAACGCGTCGAACGCCTCCAGCTCGGCGAGCCGCGCGCGCTTCAGGTCCACGTCGTAGTAGTCGTTGAGATTGTCCACGCCGAGCACCTCGCAGCGCTTCGTCTCGGCGAGACGGCGGGCAACATGGTAACCGATGAAACCGGCGGCACCGGTCACGAGGACTTTCATTTCCGCGCTGATAAAGCAGCGCGTGTCCGGCGGCTAGCGGAAAGATGCGCGCGACGACGGCGGTGGCTCGCGGTCTTTTTTCACGCGGCCCGCGACGTCGATTCTCGCGCGGAAAACGTCATTCCAACTATGACAAATTTTTCCGTTTCCGTGGAAGACGGTGCTTGATTGCGGAAAAAGCCCTCCTATACCTTGCGGCACTTTTGCACTCGCACACGTTCCTCGCATGAAGATCAAAGCCTATCTCAAGCCCTCTTGCGGTTGGTCGAACGGCGTCCGCGCCATCATGCGCAAATACAACCTCGCGTATGAGGACATCGACATCATCAACGACCGCGCGAATTACGCGGAGATGGTGACCAAGTCCGGCCAGCCGCTTTCGCCGTGCGTTGAGATCGATGGCGTGATGCTCGCCGACGTTTCGGGCGAAGAGGTGGAAAATTATCTTCTCAGCAACGATCTGATCAAACCCGTGGACGCTCCTGTCGATGTGCCCACCAACGCCGGCTGCTCCGACGAAGAGCACGCCAAAATGGCTACTAAAACGATCCGCTTCTTCTAATTGATGTTGCTGAGAGCTCGCCGCAACCAAACCAACCCCGGGGCCGCTCTCGCAACGCCGAGACCGGCCTTTTTTGTGCACTCACCGCTTCCCATCCTGCGACTCCTCGTCGCTTCGCCCTGATCCCTCGCCAGCTTTTTCGCTGACCTAACCTGCTTGAATACTGTGAACACCACGCGGACATCGAACACCGGCCCAGCCTCTTCCCCCACTAGCGACGTTGCCCAACGCGCCCCGAAGACGCTCCGCCCGGGCAAACAAGGCCTCTACGACCCGTGGTTTGAACACGATGCCTGCGGTGTCGGGTTCGTGGTCGACATGAAGGGCCGCAAGTCCCACCGGATCCTCGAGCAGGGCCTCCAGGTCCTCAAGAATCTCGACCATCGCGGCGCCAGCGGCGCCGAGGTCAACACCGGCGACGGCGCCGGCATCCTCCTGCAGATGCCGCACAAGTTCTTCGCCGAAGTCGCGAAGAAGGCCCGTATTTCCCTCCCCGAAGCCGGCCAATACGGCGTCGGTCTCGTCTTCCTCCCGCGCAACGCCACCGCGCGTCGCAAGCTCGAGGAAGTGTTCGCCGGCATCATCCAGGGCGAAGGCCAGACCCTGCTCGGCTGGCGCACGGTGCCGACCGACAACTCCATGCTCGGCGACACCGCGAAGTCCGCGGAGCCGTTCATGCGCCAGGTCTTCATCGGCCGCAGCCCGGAGCTCGATGACGCCGCGTTCGAGCGCAAGCTCTACGTCATCCGCAAGCGCGCCTACGCCGAGATCCGCACCTCCACGTATTCGGGCGCGGAGATGTGGTATATGCCGAGCCTGTCCCAAAAGACCATCGTCTACAAGGGCATGCTCACGACCGAGCAGCTCGAGCAGTATTTCTCCGATCTGAAGAATCCGTCGATGGAGACCGCGCTCGCGCTCGTCCACTCGCGGTTCTCGACCAACACCTTCCCGAGCTGGGACCGCGCGCACCCGTATCGCTACATCGCGCACAACGGCGAGATCAACACGCTCCGCGGCAACATCAACTGGATGCACGCCCGCCAGGCGCTCTTCGCCTCCGAGCTCTTCGGCGAGGACATCAAGAAGATCCTCCCGATCATCAACCCGAACGGCTCCGACTCGTCGATGTTCGACAACACGCTCGAACTCCTCGTCCTCGCCGGCCGCCCGCTCACCCACGCGATGATGATGATGATCCCGGAACCGTGGTCGAACCACGAAACCATGGATCCGGATCGCCGCGCATTTTACCAGTATCATTCGTGCCTGATGGAGCCGTGGGACGGCCCCGCCGCCATCTGCTTCACCGACGGCAAGCAGATGGGCGCGTGCCTCGACCGCAACGGCCTGCGCCCGTGCCGCTATTACGTCACGCACGACGGTCTCGTCGTCATGGCTTCGGAAGCCGGCGTGCTCGGCGACATCCCCGCCGATCAGATCGCGCAAAAAGGCCGCCTGCAGCCCGGCCACATGTTCCTCGTCGACACCGACCAAGGTCGTATCATCGAGGACGAAGAAATCAAAAAGCAGCTCGCGACCGAGCATCCGTATCGCCAGTGGCTCAGCGAGCACTTGGTGAAGCTTGAGAGCCTCCCGGCCGCGCCCAGCGTGCCGCCGCCCGATCACGACACGCTGCTTCACCGCCAGATCGCGTTCGGCTACACCTTCGAAGACCAGCGCATCGTCCTCACGCCGATGGCGCGCGACGGCGTCGAGGCGATCGGCTCGATGGGCAACGACACCCCGCTCGCGGTGCTCTCGAACAAGCCGCGCCTGCTCTACGATTATTTCAAGCAGCTGTTCGCGCAGGTCACCAACCCGCCGATCGACTGCATCCGCGAGGAGCTCATCACCTCGTCCGAAACCCGCCTCGGCTCGGAAGGCAATCTCCTCAATCCCGACCCGCTCGCCTGCCGCCGCGTCGAGCTGAAGTGGCCCGTCCTCACTAACGAGGAATTCGCCAAGCTCCGCCGTCTCGACCAGCCCGGTTTCAAAGTCGGTGTGCTGCCAATTCTCTTCCGCGCCACCCGCGGCGAAAAAGGCCTCGCCAAGGCAATGGAGGAGATCTGCCTCATCGCCCGCCGCATGATCGAGGACGAGGAGGTCACCATCCTCATTCTCTCCGATCGCGGCGTGACGAAGGACTTCGCGCCGATTCCCGCGTTGCTCGCCGTCGCCGGCCTCCATCACTTCCTCATCCGCGAAGGGCTCCGCACGCGCATTTCGATGGTCCTCGAGACCGGCGAAGCGCGCGAGGTGCACCACTTCTCGCTGCTGATCGGCTACGGCTGCAGCGCGATCAACCCTTACGTCGCGTTCGAGACGATCGACGGCATGATCCAGGATGGCCTCCTGGTGAACGTCGACCACAAGACGGCGTGCAAGAACTTCGTGAAGGCCGCGTCGAAGGGGGTCGTGAAGGTCATGTCCAAAATGGGCATTTCCGCGATCCAGTCCTATCGCGGCGCGCAGGTGTTCGAAGCCGTCGGCCTCCGCCAGGACGTCGTCGATCACTACTTCACCTGGACGCCTTCGCGCGTCGGCGGCATCGGTCTCGACGTCATCGCGCAGGAAGTGCTCGCGCGCCACCGCGCGGCGTTCCCCGATCGTCCGGTCAACGGCCACGTGCTCCCCGTCGGCGGCCAGTTTCAATGGCGCAACGACGGCGAGTATCACCTGTTCAATCCCGAATCGATCCACCGCCTGCAAAAGGCGGTGCGCACCGGCAGCTACGCGGTGTTCAAGGAATACTCGAAGATCATCAACGAGAATTCCAAGAACGTCGCGACGCTCCGGGGTCTCCTCGATTTCAAGCTCAACGACCCGATTCCGCTCGAGGAGGTCGAGCCGGTCGAGTCGATCATGAAGCGCTTCAAGACCGGCGCGATGTCCTACGGCTCCATTTCGAAGGAGGCCCATGAGACGCTCGCCATCGCCATGAACCGCATCGGCGGCCGCTCGAACACCGGCGAGGGCGGCGAGGATCCGGAACGTTTCATCCCGCTCCCCAACGGCGACTCCAAGAACTCCGCGATCAAGCAGGTCGCGTCGGGGCGCTTCGGCGTCACGAGCCATTACCTGGTCAACGCCCGCGAAATCCAGATCAAGATGGCACAGGGCGCCAAGCCCGGCGAAGGCGGCCAGTTGCCCGGCACGAAGGTTTATCCGTGGGTCGCAAAGACCCGCGGCACCACCGCCGGCGTCGGCCTCATCTCGCCCCCGCCGCACCATGACATCTACTCGATCGAGGACCTCGCCGAGCTGATCCACGACCTCAAGAACAGCAACCGCCACGCGCGCATCAGCGTGAAGCTCGTCGCCGAGGTCGGCGTCGGCACGATCGCCGCGGGCGTCGCCAAGGCGCATGCCGATGTTGTATTGATTTCCGGATACGACGGCGGCACCGGCGCCTCGCCGCAGACCTCGATCTACCACGCGGGTCTGCCGTGGGAGCTCGGTCTCGCCGAGACGCACCAGACGCTCGTCCTCAACAATCTCCGCTCGCGCATCGCGGTGGAGACGGACGGTCAGCTCAAGACGGGCCGCGACGTCGTCATCGCCGCGCTGCTCGGCGCGGAGGAGTTCGGTTTCGCCACCGCCCCGCTCGTCGCCACCGGCTGCATCATGATGCGTGTTTGCCATCTGAATACGTGTCCGACCGGCATCGCCACGCAGGACCCGCGCCTGCGCGAAAAGTATACCGGCAAGCCCGAGCACGTCGTGAATTTCATGACGTTCATCGCCCACGAGGTTCGCGAGCTCATGGCCCAACTCGGCTTCCGCACGATCGCGGAAATGATCGGCCATACCGAGCGTCTCGAGCCCAAGAAGGCCGTCGAACACTGGAAGGCCCGCGGCCTCGATTTCAGCAACATCCTCTACCAGCCCGAGGTGGCGGACAGCGTCGGCCGTTTCTGCACCCAGTCGCAGGATCACGGCCTCGACAAATCGCTCGACCTGACGCAACTCCTCGAAATCTGCCAGCCCGCGATCGAACGCGGCGAGAAGGTCATCGCCGAGCTCCCGATCCGCAACGTCAACCGCGTCGTCGGCACCATCACCGGCAGCGAGGTGACGAAGAAATACGGCGCGCAGGGCCTGCCCGAGGACACGATCCGGATCCACTTCAAAGGCTCCGCCGGCCAGAGCTTCGGCGCCTTCATGCCGAAGGGCATGACGTTCTCGATCGAGGGCGACGCCAACGACTACGTCGGCAAAGGCCTCTCCGGCGGCAAGATCGTCATCTATCCGCCGGCGAACGCTTCGTTCGATCCGTCGGAAAACATCATCGTCGGCAACGTCGCCCTCTACGGCGCCACCGCCGGTGAGCTCTACCTGAACGGTCGCGCCGGCGAGCGCTTCGCCGTCCGCAACTCCGGCGTCAACGCCGTCGTCGAGGGCGTGGGCGACCACGGCTGCGAATACATGACTGGCGGCCGCGTCGTCGTCCTCGGCAGCACCGGCCGCAATTTCGCGGCCGGCATGTCGGGCGGCGTCGCCTACGTGCTGGATGAAACCGGCCAGTTCAAGCAGGACGTGAATCCCGCGATGGTCGGCATCGAGTCGCTCGAATCTCCGACCGAGATCGCCGAGCTTCGCACGCTCATCGAAAACCACCTCACCTACGCGAAGAGCCCCCGCGCGAAACAGGTCCTCGACCAGTGGACCGCGATGGTCCCGAAGTTCGTGAAGATCCTGCCGAAGGACTACAAGCGCATGCTCGCCTGCATCGAACGCGCCCAGGCGCAGGGCCTCACCGGCGACGAAGCCATCATGGCCGCCTTCGAAGAAAACGCCCGCGACACGTCCCGCGTCGGCGGCAACTAAGCGGCCGGGCGCTCTGCGCCCGCCGCATTTCAAATCTCAAATTTCAAATCTCAAATCCCCCCATCCATGGGCAAACCCACTGGCTTCATCGAATACCTGCGCGAACTTCCCGTCGACCGCCCGCCGCTCGAGCGCGTCAAGGACTGGAAAGAGTTTCACCACCACATGGAGGAGAAGAAACTCCGCACGCAGGGCGCGCGCTGCATGGATTGCGGAGTTCCGTTCTGCCATACCGGCAAGCTCATCAGCGGCATGGCCTCCGGTTGCCCGATCAACAACCTGATCCCGGAGTGGAACGACCTCGTCTATCGCGGCCTCTGGAAGGAGGCGCTCGATCGTCTGCACAAGACGAACAATTTCCCCGAGTTCACCGGCCGCGTCTGCCCCGCGCCGTGCGAAGGTTCCTGCGTGCTCGGCATCAACAACCCGCCGGTCACGATCAAGAACATCGAGGCCGCCATCACCGACCGCGGCTGGGCCGAGGGCTGGGTCAATCCCGAACCGCCCAAGGTTCGCACCGGCAAGAAGGTCGCCGTCATCGGCTCCGGCCCCGCCGGCCTCGCCGCCGCAGAACAGCTCAATAAGGCCGGTCACACCGTCACCGTCTTCGAACGCGCCGACCGCCCCGGCGGCCTGCTCATGTATGGCATCCCCAACATGAAGCTCGATAAGAAGGAGGTCGTCCTCCGCCGCATCAAGTTGATGGAAGGGGCCGGCATCAAATTCATCTGCAACGCCAACGTCGGCGAAAACGTCGAGCCGCAGATCTTCCTCAAGGAATACGACGCCACCGTCATTTGCACCGGCGCCACCCAGCCGCGCGATCTCCCGATCGAGGGCCGCAACTTGAAGGGCGTGCACTTCGCGATGGAGTTGCTCACCGAGAACACCCGGGCCCTCCTCAACGGCGGCGCCGAACACTGCCCGATCCACGCGAAGGGCAAGGACGTCATCGTCATCGGCGGCGGCGACACCGGCACCGACTGCGTGGGCACCTCGATGCGTCATGGCGCCAAGAGCATCACGCAAATCGAAATCCTGCCGAAGCCGCCGATGGAGCGCGCCGCCGACAATCCCTGGCCCGAGTGGCCGAAGATCTACCGCATGGACTACGGCCAGGAAGAGGCCGCGGCGAAATTCGGCGCCGACCCGCGCGCCTACGTCACGACCGTGAAGAAGTTCGTCGGCGACGAAAACGGCGCCGTGAAGGAGCTCGTGACAGTCGAGATCAAGTGGGAGAAAAACGAGAAGGGCCAGTTCGTGCCGAAGGAAGTTCCCGGCACGGAAAAAACCCGCCCCGCCCAGCTCGTCCTTCTCGCGATGGGCTTTCTCGGACCCGAGCAGGCGCTCCTCAAGGAGCTCAATCTCGAGACCGACCCGCGCTCGAACATCAAGGCCGAGCACGAGAAATACACGACCAACATCAAGGGCGTGTTCGCCGCCGGCGACTGCCGCCGCGGTCAGAGTCTCGTCGTCTGGGCCATCAACGAGGGCCGCGGCGTCGCGCGCGAGTGCGACCGTTACCTGATGGGCACGACCGACCTGCCGTAAACGCCGCCGGGTGGTTCACATCTCCCTCGCTCTTCCGGGCCGGTCTCACGACCGGCCTTTTTATTGGCCTGAGTTGGCGACGCGCCGGCGTCACTCCGCCCGAAACACGACCGCTTCCTGCGTCGTCGTGTCCGCCCGCAAATAGACGTCGCCGACATCCGCGCAATCGATCACGCGCACCACGTGCTGCAGCGCTGCGCCTGACGGCTCGAGCTCGAGCAACCGGCTCGGCGCCGACTTGAACCATTCGATATCCAGCACGTTGCCCGTCTTCTTCGGAAAATACGCCAGATAGAGCACGTCGTGCTCCACGAGATCGTTGAAGAAATGCGTGCCCAGCGACACGTCCGGGATGAGCCGTTCGTGCATGGCCACGATCTCGCAGATCACCGACACGCGGCTGATCTCGCCGAAGCCCACGGGAATTCCCAGCGCGGGACTGTGTGTCCCCCAGCGGCCGGGACCGATCAGCATCAACCCGCGATCGCCCACCGGATGATGCGGATTCAACCGGCCGATCAATCGCGCCACCGCGTAGCGATCCTGCTCGCCGAGTTTCGCATATTCGTCCTGCACCACATACACGATGCGGGTGAGCTTCTGCTCCCGACTCACGCCGATCACCGCTCCGTTGGCCGCGAGCAACCGGTTCTGCGCCGCCGCCACCGCCGGCCGCGTCAGCGTGCTCTCCCGCCGCACCTGGAAGGTCCGGCATTGCAGCAAGTGAATCCGATACGTGCCGTCCGCGATGAAGTTCAGCGCAAATTCGATGTCGACCGGCTGCTCATACGCGGCCTCCAGCACCTGGAGCATCTGCCTCAAGTCCGACGCCACCGCCGTTTCGCGCAACAGCCGCTCGAACGTGAGACACGGATAACCTTCGGCCGTGTTCGTGACGTAATAATCGGCCGGAAAATCGACCGGCTCCGCCAGCACTTCCCCGAAGGGCTGCGACACGAATCTCCCGTCGATCAAGTCGAGACAGTCCATCCGCCGCTGCGAATGATCGCGCACCTCCTCGAAGCTCGCCTCCGGCCGCCGCGTCGGCGCATTCAACGCCACCAGTCGCGTATAGTCGTCGTCCGCCCGGTCCACCGCGCGTGTTCCCAAACCGAAGACCAGCCGCACGACGCCGGCATGCGGATCGATGTCGCGATGCCAGACGAAGGGATTGTAGGACAGCCCGACGCCCGCCGCCTGCGGATAATAATAACGTCCGTGCGCCGCGCCTGACACCCGCATGATCAGCAGCGCCATGCGCTCTTCGCTTTCCAGCAATCCGCGCCGGCGCCGGTAGCGCAGAGCCTCCTCGTCGAGCACGCTCGCATACACCCGTCGCACCGCCTCCAGCAGCTCGGCCATGCGTTCCTCGCGCGAGCCGCGGTTCACCACGAAGACGCTTTCGTATTTTCCGGAAAACGCATTTCCGCGCGCGTCCTCGAGGATCGAGCTCGATCGCACGATATACGGCGACTCGCCGAAGTAATCCAGCATGCCGCGAAACTGCTCGTTGATGTGCTCCGGAAATTTCCCCGCGAGCACCCGCCGGCGGCCTTCCTCCAAACCGGCCAGAAACGTCTCCGGATATTTCTGCTGCTCGCGCAACCACCACACGCCGTTCTGCACGAGGAAGGTGACGAACACTTCCGCCCCGACGAAAAACGAGTCGTGCGCCTCCAACCGGCTCGCGAGATCCGGATCCCGATCGCGCAGGATCGCGCGCGACACCAGCATCCCGAGCGTCTTCCCGCCCACCGAACCGATGCCGATCATCCGATCCCGCACCGCCAGCATGTCCTCGAGCGTGAGATAACGTCCCACCAGCGGCGCGATGCCCGAGCGATGCACGCGCAGCGCGGCGAACACCTTCTTCGTCATCTCCGTGCGGCGCTCCACCGTGCCGCGCTCCTCGCGCCACTCCTGCGCGACCTGCGCAGCCTCCTGAAACAGCCGCCGCCAATAGCCACTGCGCCGGTCGCTCTGCAAACGCGGCCACTGCGTGCGCGACAGGATCTGCGCCAGCACCGCGCTGTCCTTCACCGGCAGGAACTCCCCGCCGTGCTGCACGTGGATCGTATTCATCGCCTCGCGCGAGCGATGCTGCACCTTGACCGGCCGCACATAGAGGCGCAGGTCCAGCCGGAACACGTCGAGGAAGAACTGTGTCGTCTGGCGGATCGCCTCCAGCGCGTAAAGCGAATGCTTGTCCCGGTAGATCGCGAAGTAGGTGACCGTATCGAGATCCCGGAGACGCGGGCACGTCAGCATGAAGAAGTTGCCCAGGCTCTGGTCCGACATCCACCGGTCCGCCAGATGCGACAGGCAGTCGAAAACGTAGATCACCCGCGTGCCAGCCCGCTCGATCACGTCGTGCACCTGCCGCACGACGGCCTCGAATCCGGCCCCGGCATCCACCTCCCGGATCTCCGCCCCGTCGTGCTCCTCCACGAGCGCATGATGGTCGGCAAAACGGAAATAGATCACCGTTCTTCCCGCCGCCCGTGCCGCCGCCACATACGGCGTCACCAGCTCCTGATACTCCTCGATCGTGTCGACCTCCCACACGATGTTGTCGCCGGGCTCGATGCCGTGAAGCACCCGGTCGATGCCGACGAGACCGGTGGTCTCGCGCCGCGGGTGAGACCCGGCGTTTCCGCCGGGCTTTTGACCCGTCGCCGCCGTTTCAGACCGACGAGGGCGCCGGGCTCCGCCGTCGCGCTCCTCGTCGTCTGAAATCCGGCTCATCGCTGCTCCGCGTTACAACACGCCCTGCTCGATCATCGCGTCGGCCACTTTCGTGAAGCCTGCGATGTTCGCGCCCAGCACATAGTTGCCCGGCGCGCCGTAATCCTGCGCCGTCGCGCGGCAGCTCTCGTGAATGTTGACCATGATGCGGTGGAGCCGCTGGTCGACTTCCTCACGCGACCAGTTCAGGCGCATCGAATTCTGGGACATCTCGAGGCCTGACGTCGCGACGCCACCGGCGTTCGCCGCCTTGCCCGGACCGTAAAGGATCTTCGCCGCGAGATACGCGTGCACGGCGTCCGGCGTCGACGGCATGTTCGCGCCCTCCGACACCAGCTGGCAGCCGTTCTTCAGCAGGGCCTGCGCGTCGGCGCCGTCGATTTCGTTCTGCGTCGCACTGGGGAAGGCGCAGTCGCAGGGCACCGACCACGGGCGGCGTCCGGCCATGAACTCGCCGCCGAATTTTTCCGTGTATTCGCGGATTCGGCCACGACGGGCGTTCTTCAGCTGCATCACCCACGCCAGCTTTTCCGTGTCGATGCCCGCCGGATCGTAGATGCTGCCGTCGGAGTCGGACAACGTCACCGGCTTGGCGCCGAGTTGCAGAAGCTTCTCGATCGTATACTGCGCCACGTTGCCCGAACCGGAAACCGTGCAGACCTTCCCGGCCAGCGAATCGCCGCGGGTCTTCAGCATCTCCTCCGCGAAATAGACCGCACCATAGCCGGTCGCCTCCGGACGGATGAGCGAGCCGCCCCACTTGATGTTCTTGCCGGTGAAGACGCCCGTGAACTCGTTGCGCAGGCGCTTGTATTGGCCAAAAAGATACCCGATCTCGCGTCCGCCCACGCCGATGTCGCCCGCCGGCACGTCGGTGTCGGAACCGATGTGGCGGTAGAGCTCGGTCATGAAGCTCTGACAGAAGCGCATCACCTCGTTGTCCGACTTGCCCTTCGGATCGAAATCCGAGCCGCCTTTGCCGCCGCCCATCGGCAGCGTCGTGAGCGCGTTCTTGAAGATCTGCTCGAAGCCCAGGAACTTCAGGATGCCGAGGTTGACGCTGGGGTGAAAACGCAGGCCGCCCTTGTAGGGGCCGATCGCGCTGTTGAACTGCACGCGGAAACCGCGGTTCACCTGCACCCGGCCGGCGTCGTCCGTCCAGGCCACCCGAAACACCACCTGTCTTTCCGGCTCCACCACGCGCTCGAGAATGCGGGCGTCGCGGTATTTCTTCTGCCGGGCAATGACGGGGCTCAGCGATTCGAGCACCTCCTGCACGGCTTGCAGGAATTCCGGCTCGCCGGCATTGCGGCGGGCCACCAGGTCGAGGACTTCAGCGATGTAGGGCTCCATAAAAAACCGATTCGCGGGCGCGGTTTCGTTTCACCGGTCGTGCCGCCCGCCGCACAAAACGCGCCCATTACGGGCAACTCCGGCGCGGAGAACAATACGGAATCCCGTTTCGCGAAAAATCGTGCTTGCCCGCCCCGAGGCCAAACTTGCAAGTGGCTCGCCCCTCCGCGCGGCGCACCGCCTCAATCCGCGTCCGTGCCGTTGGAGTCGGACAAATGCCCGCTCAGGTAGGCGTCATACGCCGCGAGATCGAGCAACCCGTTGCCGCTGAGATTGAACACGAGCACGCGCTTCCGATCCTCCTCGCGGCACCGGATCGCCTCGTCGACGACCGCCGCGATCGCGTGCGCCGATTCCGGCGCCGGCACGAGCCCCTCGCTGCGCGCGAACAACACGCCCGCCTCGAACACCTTGGTCTGCGGCACCGCGACGGCCTCGATCAAGCCGAGCTTCTTGCAGTGGCTCACCATCGGCGCCATGCCGTGGTAGCGCAGCCCGCCCGCGTGGATGCTCGGCGGCATGAAGGCGTGCCCCAGCGTGTGCATCATCATCAGCGGCGTCGTCTGCGCCGTGTCGCCGAAATCGTAGCGCAGCTCGCCCTGCGTCAGCGACGGGCAGGATGCCGGCTCGACCGCGACGATGCGCGTCTTCTTTCCGTCCTTCAACTTGCCACGCACGAAGGGAAACGCGATGCCCGCGAAATTGCTGCCGCCGCCGGCGCAGCCGAACACCACGTCCGGCTCCTCGCCGGCGAGCGCCATCTGCCGGATGGTCTCCTCGCCGATCACCGTCTGGTGCAGGCACACATGGTTCAACACGCTCCCGAGCGCGTATTTGGTTCCTGGATGCGTGACGGTGTCCTCGATTGCCTCGCTGATCGCGATGCCCAGGCTGCCGTTGCTGTCCGGCGTTTCGCGCCGCACCTTCCGCCCGAACTCGGTCCGGTCGCTCGGGCTCGCGAACACGTTCGCCCCGTAGGTTTGCATCAGCAGCTTGCGATACGGCTTCTGGTGAAAACTGACCTTCACCATGTAGACCGTGCACTCGAGGCCGAACACCTGGCACGCCATCGACAGCGAGGAGCCCCACTGGCCGGCGCCGGTTTCGGTCGCGAGCCGTTTCGTCCCCGCGACCTTGTTGTAGTAGGCCTGCGGGATCGCCGTGTTGGGCTTGTGACTCCCCGCCGGGCTCACGCCTTCGTATTTGTAGTAAATGTGGGCGGGCGTCTGCAGCGCCTTTTCGAGCCGCACCGCCCGCAGGAGCGGAGTGGGACGATACAACGCGTAGACCTCGCGCACCTCGGCCGGAATCTCCACCTGCCGCTCCGCACCCATTTCCTGCGCGATAAGATTCTCCGGAAAAATCGCCGCCATGTCCTCCGGTTTCGCGGGCTCCCTCGTGCCGGGGTGCAGCGGTGGCGGCAGCGGCTCGGGAAAGTCGGCGAGAAGATTATACCAATGCGCCGGCATCTCGTCGGCACGCAACAGGAACTGAACAGGTTGGCTCATGGGGTGGAGGAGGGTAAACGCCCCTCAGAGCTAAGCTCCCCCAAAAGGCTTCGTCACGAGCGAATCGTCCGCCGGCCAAAACCCACGCGGATAATCGCAAAATGTGCACGCCTGCGCCGAACCTTCTTCCCTCGGCCGTCCCGCGGGCCGCTGAAGCGATACTCGCCGGCCCGTAATTTCCGGGCGGCCGACGCGTGCCTTGCACAAAGTCTGCTAGTCCACGGGCTGCCATGCTCAACGCTCCCGCTTCCCCGCTGCCCGACTTTCGCTCTGCCAGCGCGACCGCTTCCGACGACGCTCCCGCCCGGCTCGCCGCGATCGCGCGCGCCTCGATCGACTTGGGCGCGCTCGGGCCGCAACTCGCCCGCCTCGCCGCCGAAATCGAGTCCCGCGCACAAGCCCAGGCCCGCCACGCCGCGGAGGTGGCGGCGACGATGGACGCGCTCGCCCGCGACCTCGCCGGCGCCGTCGCGGAGCTGCGGGCCTCGTCCGGTCAGATGCACGGCGCACTCGCAACCGTCGAGCGCATCGCCGATCACACGCGCCTCCTTTCGGTCAACGCCAGCATCGAGGCCGCTCGCGCCGGCGAAGCCGGACGGGCGTTCGCCGTCGTAGTCGACGAGGTGAAACGGCTCGCCGACACCTCCGCGGAATCCACGCATCTCATCGCCGACCGCATGCAGGAGATCGACATCAGCGTGACGCGCGTCGCCTCGGTCGCCGCCGATTCCGCGGCGGAACCCGCCGGCGGCCGCACCGTCTCCGCCGTCAACCGCGACATCCGCGATATCGCCGGCCACGCCGCCGCCCAGCTCGACACGGCCAGATCCGTCCACGGGCTCGGCGGCCGGATCAACGCGCTCACCGACCTGCTCCTGGTCACCGTGGGCCGGTTCCGTTTCGACGCGCATGCGCGCGCCCGCGAGGATGCCGACCGGCTCCGACCCGAGCTCGCCGCCGCGATCGGCAGCCGCCCGCAGCTCGAACGGCTCCTCGAGCGCTGGCTCGGCCGGCACCGGTATTTTGAACTCGGATACGTCACCGATGCCCAGGGCCGCCAGCTCGTCGACAATCTGGTCTGCCGCGACGGCAAGATCACGCGCGATCCCGCGGGCCTGGGCCGCCGCTGGGGCGAGCGCGCGTGGTTTCGCGACGCGCTCCGCGCGCGCGCAACCGTCTGCAGCGATCTCTACCGTTCGAGCGCCACCGACGATTTCTGTTTCACCGTTTCCACCCCGCTCTGCGACACGGCGGGCCGGATCGTCGGCGTGTTCGCGTCGGACGTGAACTTTCAGCGGCTCGTCGCCGCCTGATCGTCCGCCGGCACCAGGCGCACGATCCGGCCCGGCTTCCCGATCAGCTCGAGCGCGAGGTAAATGAGGCCGTCCGGGCCGGTTTTGATGTCGCGAATGCGTCCAAGTTTGTTGAATACCTCCTCGCGGTGCACGACGCGGCCGCCATCGACCACCACGCGGAGGAACTTCTGCTGCGCGAGCGAGCCCACGAAGAGGTTTCCCTTCCAGCGGGGAAAGCGGTCGCCGCGGTAGAATTCGATCTGGCTCACCGCGATCGACGGCGTCCAGTCGATCACCGGCTGCTCCAAACCCGGCGCCTCCGTTCGATCCGAGAGCGGCCGGCCGTCATAGCGCATGCCGCGGGTGATCACCGGCCAGCCGTAATTCCGGCCGCGCTCGATCCGGTTGAGCTCGTCGCCTCCGCGCGGACCGTGCTCCGTCTCCCAGAGCCCGCCGTCCGCCGGATTGACCGCCAGGCCCTGCGGATTGCGCACGCCGAGCGCCCAGATGCTCCCGCACCAGCCGGGGATGTCCGCATACGGATTGTCCGGCGGCACGCGGCCGTCGTGAAACACCCGGTGAATTTTTCCGTTCGGCACCGTCGGATCCTGCGCCTGGCCCGTGGTGCCTTCCTCCATTCCCCGCTCGCCGACGCTGATGAACAGGTAATCGCCCTGGAACACCAGTCGTCCGCCGAACAGCACGGAGCTCGGTTGATAGCACTCCGGCGGCATCGCGAACACCACCTGCTCGTCGACCCAGCGGCCGTCGCGAATGCGTCCGCGCACGACCTTCGTCATCGCCGTGTCGCCCGGTCCGGGATCGCTAAACGAAAGATAAATCCAACCGTTCTTCGCGAAGTCCGGATGCGCGACGACCGACATCAAGCCCGCTTCGTCACGCACCAGCGCGCGGGGAATTCCTTCCACCGCGTCCGGCCGGAGCTGCCCGTGCTCGATCACCCGCAGGCGGCCGACCCGTTCGGTCACGAGCATGCGACCATCGGGCAGAAACGCGAACGACCACGGGACGTCGAACCCTTCCGCCACGTTCTCGATCCGGAACGCATGCTCCTCGCTCTGCAGCACTGCGCGCGGCAGCGGCAACTCCTGTTGCGGCATGGGTTCGCGACGGCGCGTCGCGAGCTCATGGATGTAATTGGTCAGCGCGCCGATCTCGCTTTCCGTGAGCGTCGCGGCGAAGGCGGGCATCCCGCTCTCCGGATAACCCTGGCGAATGCTCCGGCGCAAGCTGCGGTCGTCCCCCCCATGCTTCCAACTTTCGTCGATCAGACTGCCAGCCTTGCCGCCTTCCATCTGCGCCCCGTGGCAGCCGCTGCAAAATTCGGCATACACCGCCGTCACGTCGCGCGCCACCGTCGCATTTTCGGCGGCGGCCGTCGCGCCGGGCAGCGCGACCGCGGCCGCCAGCAGACTACGGGAAATTTTCAATCGCATGGAGAAGACGAGTCGGGCGCGCGCTCGGACCACGAGCACCGCCGGGCGTTCCCCGGAGCGAACGTTGACGCACCGGCGCGGGCACGAACACTCCCCGTCATGCCTTCCAAGCCCATTCCCGGTTCGTCCGGCGATGTCCTCACGTGCCTGCCTTCTCCCTACGAAGCGCACCCGCGAACGGGCCTGCTTTACCTGCCCCGTTTTCTCGCCAAATGCCGCTACGTGAAACAGCACGGCGCGCTGCCGCCGAGCTATGCGAAGAATTACAAACGCGGCATCGACCGCTTCCTCTGCCTTCACCTCGGCATCGATCCCGCCGCGGTGGAGAAAATCGTGTTCGAATCCAACACCGACGAAGAGGTCGAAACCAAACTCCAGACGCTGCTGCCCGCGGACGTTCGCGCCGCCAAATGGAATCGCGAGCTGGCGCAAAAAGGCATGACCGACGCGGGTCAAGACTTCATCAAATCCGCGCTGACCGCGATGGGTTGCGCCGACCGCGTGGACGAGATCAAAAGCGTCCCCGACCTGATCGATTTCGACGAAGGCCGGATCGATTGATCCGCCGCGCGAGAAACGCCGCCGGGTGGCGTTTCCCATGGCCGTCGTGAGACGTCGGATAAAATCGTCGAAAAAACATCGGGGCGGAGCGCAAAGGCTTCCCCGAGGGTTGAATCGGCGTCGCCAACACGCACACTTCTCACATGGTCAAAGGCCAGAAAGTCGTCTGCATTAACGACACCTTCACTCCCGTCATCCTCGCGCTCTACAAGCAGCTGCCGAAGAAGGGCGACGTGTATACGATTCGCGAGGTGTTTCTCGGTCGCGAAAAAATCGTTCGTGGCGGAGACAGCGCGACGGTTGGCCTCCTGCTCGAGGAGCTGAAGAATCCGCCGGATCCGTTCCACCAGGGAAAGCAGGAACTCGGTTTTTCCTCGGAACGTTTCGCCCCGCTCGAGGAACTGCCGGCCGAGGAAGCCCAAGCCGAGGAAGTCGTCGCCGTGGGCGCGTGGGCTCCGGCCTGAAGCGAATCTTTTTCAACCTGCAGACGACAGGCGGCGGCAACCCCTCATGAAACTCCTCGCCCGCTGCCTCCTGTTTCTCGCCACCGCGTTCAGCCTCTTCGCCGCCGACGCCCGCGTCTTCGAACTGCGCACCTACACCTCGCCTCCTGGCAAACGCGAGACGCTGCTTGAGCGCTTTGCCGGTCATACTCTCGCGCTGTTCGAGAAGCACGGGATGACCAACATCGCCTACTGGCTGCCGGTCGATGCCGCGGACGGCGCCGACGACAAGATCGTTTACCTGCTCGCGCACGCGAGCCGGGACGCGGCGAAAGCGTCGTGGGCGGCGTTCAACGCCGATCCCGAATGGCGCGAGGTCGCCAAGGCGAGCGAAGCGAATGGCCGCATCGTCAGCCGCGTCGAATCGACCTTCCTCACCGCCACGGACTACTCGCCCGCACTCACCCCCAGCGTCGCCCATCCCCCGCGCATGTTCGAGCTGCGCACCTACACCACGCCCGAGGGAAAACTCGCCGAACTCGACGCGCGTTTCGGCGGCGGCGAAACCGATCTGTTCGCGAAAGCCGGCATGACCGGCATCGGCTATTTCCATCCGCTCGATGCCGACAAAGGCGCCGGACATACCTTGGTTTACATCCTCGCGCACAAGGACCGCGACGCGGCGAAGGCCTCGTGGAAGGCCTTTTCGCAGGATCCGGAGTGGGTGAAGATGAAAGCGACGACCGAGGCCAATGGACGGCTCACCAGCAAAATCCAGTCGGTCTTTCTGACGCCGACGGAGTTTTCGCCGCTGAAGTAACGCCGCCCGTCCGGCGCGCCGCGGCCGCTCAGGCCACGCCGGCGATCTTCTCCAGCGGCGCCGGCGCGCCCGGCCCGATCCGGCGACGGATCGACTCGAGATTCTCGCGCACCAGCGCGCCCATCGACTCGCATTTCAAATAGCTGCCCCGCTGGAAATGCTCCGCGAGGCTCGCGCGCAACTCGTGAACCTTGTCGATCGGCGCGATCGGATCGCGCGCCATCTCCTCCAGCAAATAAATCAACCGGTCGGCGATGATGCCGGCGCGCTGCAGCATCACCGCATGCTCCTCGCGCTGGTATTGCCACGCGGTCTGCGGATTCAGGTGCGTGATGCAAAACTGGGCGAGGGGAGCGTTATCGAGGAAGAACTGCGGCAGGTAAAAATTCTTCCGGCCACTGTAGGATTGCTGGTCGAAATCCATCGCGCGAATTCGCAGCTGCGCCTCCTCGAAATCCGGCGTGATCACCGCCACGAAGTTGTAGGAGCGCATGTCGCCGAGCAGCCGGATGAAGCAGCGCTCGTTGAACTTCACCAGTTCCTTCGCGATCCGGATCGGCTTGATCTGCCCCGCGTGCAGGTGCTTCGCGATGAACACGTCGCCGGGAATCCCCACGATGTGCTCCTCGATCAGCGTGTTGCCGAAGGTGAAATAGTTGATGCGGTTCGGCGACAACAGGTGCTCGAGCTCGAGCCCGTAGACGCGCGACGCGTCCGCCTTTTTCACGTAAAAATAGTCCTGGTTGTCGTTGAACGCATTGACAATCCGGATACGAAACGGCGTGGAGTTGCCAAAGCTGCAGAAATCCACGCGGTCCACATAAAGGTGCTGCATCACGCTCAGGTCGCCGTCGACGCGCAGCAACGCGTAGATCCGTTTCAGCCCTTCGTAGAGATCGCTCATCTCCTCCGCGCGGTAGATCACGCTGTCCCACAGCGTGGGTTTGCCCTGCGCGTCGTTCAGCGGCACCGCCTCGATGAAGTCGAGCAGCCGTTCGTAAGTGACGGGCAGCTCGCGATCCCGTCGGTAGCGCCGCAGATAGCCGCGCAATCCGCTGCGCACCGGATAGCTGGGCTTCTTCGGCGTCGGCGGATGATGGATCTGCGTCGGGTCCACGCGAGCAACGTAGCCCGCGGCCTCGTTCGCGCGAGCCCCTTTCGCAGCTAGGCGCCCGGCACCTCGAACCAGAACACGCTGCCGCCGCCCGTCGGAAACTCCGCTCCGACCGCGCCGCCCTGCGACTCGATCAGCTGCTTCACGATCGCGAGCCCCACACCATGGCTGGCCTCGCCGGCCGTCGGTCGCGGCGAGAGCCGCGCCCGCTCGCAGAACAATCGCTCGCGCTCGGCCACCGGCACGCCCGGCCCGGAATCGGACACCTCCACGCGCACGCACCGCCCCGCCGCCTGCGCTCGCAAGGATACGCGGCCGCCGGCTGGTGTGAATTTCAACGCATTGCTCACGAGATTCGTCAGCGCCTGAAAGAGGAAACCCGCATCGCCGGCCGCGAGCGCATCTCCCTCGTTCTCGTCCGCCGCCAGGACGATCTCCTTGTGCTCGGCGGCAAGCGTATGTTGCCGCAACACCGCGGCGATCAGCATGCGCACATCCACGCGCCCCGTTTCCCCCGCGCCGCGCAACTCGAGAAACGTGTCGATGATCCGCCGCATCTCCACCGCGGATTCGAGGATGTTGTCCAGACACAGCCGCACCTTCTCGGACAGCGATTCCTCGCGCCGCGCTACGCCGCACGAGATCATCATCAGGCAGAGCGGACTGCGCAGGTCGTGTCCCGCGATCCGCATGAAACGCTCCTTCAACGCGAGCTGCGCCTCGCGTTCGCGCTGCAGGCGCCGGAGCGCCAGGTGCGTGCGCACGCGCGCGAGCGCCTCCTCGTGCTCGATCGGCTTCGTGATGTAATCCACTCCGCCCGCCGCAAACGCCCGCACCTTGTCGGCCGTCTCGCCCAGCGCCGTCATGAACAACACCGGCACGTCGCGCGTCGCCTCGCGGCCTTTCAGCCGCCGGCAGGTTTCGAAGCCGTCGATGCCGGGCATCATCACATCGAGGAGGATCAAATCCGGCAGCGTCTGCTCCGTCTGCGCGAGCGCTTCCTCGCCGTCCTCGGCCACCATGAGCCGGTAGCCCGCGGCACCGAGCGTTTCCACCAGCACGCCGAGATTCGCCGGCGTGTCGTCGACCATCAAAATCGTCTCAGGCATGTTCGCTCGAAGTTGGAGGTTCGCGAAGGCCCGCCCACGCACCGACGCCACGGCGACGCCCGTTCATGCGCGCTCCTTCGAGGTTGAAGGTTTCCGATCGAGATACCGTTCCACGAACTGCCGGATCGCTTTCATCTTAAACCGCCCCGCCAACTCGAGCACGCCTTGCGCGAACAGCTGGTAGCTCGCGTCACGCTCGACCAGCGCCTGCGCCCGCGCGCGGATGCCGACCACATCGCCTTTCGCCGCGAGATCGTAAATGGCCTGCGCCTCCTCCACGGGCGGCGGTTCCACCGCAAACGGAAACGGCGTGCGCGTGTCCTCCGCCTCGGTCGTCCGCCACGAAAGCCCCAACACGCGTCCCATCACCGCCCACAGCGCTTCCTCGTTGAACGGCTTCGCGAGAAACGCATCGCAGCCCGCCGCCAGACACTCCGCGCGATCCAGATCGTAGGCGCTCGCCGACACCGCGACGATCGCGCGCCGCGGCGCCCCGATGGCCTGTTCCCGCGCCCGCAGCCGACGCGTCGCCTCCAATCCATCCATCCCGCCGGGCAGCCGCAGGTCCATCAACACGAGATCCGGCGAGAACCGCTCCGCCTCCTGCACCGCCGCCAAACCATCCGCCGCTTCCGCCAGCTCGAAACCGAGCGGCGCGAGCAACTCCAGCAGCAGCGAACGGTTCGTCAGGTTGTCGTCGACAATCAGCACGCGACGCCGCGGACCGTCGTAACCCGTCACGCGGCGCATTCCGCTGCTGACGCCCGGAGCCGACGCCGGCGCGACGATAGGCAGGTCCACGACGAACCAGAACCGGCTGCCCCAGCCCGGCTGGCTCTCCACCTGCAGCTTGCCGCCCATGCGCTCCACCAGACTCCGGCTGATCGCCAGCCCGAGGCCCGTGCCACCCGCACAATGCGAGCCCACCTGGGTAAACGGTTCGAACAAACGCCCGAGATCCTCCGGCGCGATGCCCGGTCCGGAATCGCTGACGGAAAACCGCCAGCCGCCCGTCGGCTCCCGCTGCAGCGACAATACCACGCCGCCGCGCTCGGTGAACTTCACCGCATTCGCCACCAGATTGTAGACGATCTGCCGCAGCCGGGCCTCGTCGCCGCGCACCCAGTGCGCCTCGCCCGCGTCCACCTGCGTCTCGAGCATCAGTCCTTTTTCCCGCGCCCGCGGAACGAACACCCGCTCGACGCCCGCCATGAAGTCGACCACATCGAAGTCCACCGGCTGCAGTTCGATCCGGCCCGCCTCGATCTTCGAAAGGTCCAGCATGTCGTTGATCAACACGAGCAGGTGCTCGGCCGATTCGTGGATCACGCGCACGCCCTTGCGCTGCTTCTCGCCCAGCTCGGGATCCCGGCGCAGGATCTGCGTGTATCCAAGAATCCCATTCAACGGCGTCCGCAGCTCGTGGCTCACGCTGGCGAGGAAGTAGCTCTTCGCGCGGCTCGCGGCATCGGCCGCGTCCTTCGCGGCCTGCAACGCCAGCGCCGCCTCCCGCTGCTGCGTGATCTCCACCGCCACACCTTCGAAATGGCTGACGCCGCCCTGCGAATCGCGGATGACGCGCACCGATTCCGCGATCCAGATGCGCGAGCCGTCGCGCCGGTTGATCTCGGATTTGAAATCCGTCACCTCGTCCCGCTGCTCGATCATCCGCATGAACTCCGCCCGGCGGCCGCGCTTCACGTAGAGCTGGTGCTCGATGTCGTTGACGCTCTGGATCAGCTCGGTCGGCGACGCATAACCGAACATCCGCGCCAGTGCGGGGTTCACCCGGAGGAACCGGCCGTCCGGCGTGCTTTGATAAAGTCCTTCCAGCGCGTTTTCGAAGATCCCGCGATACTGCAGCTCGGCGCGCCGTAACGCCTCCTCCGCATTCCGCCGGCGCACCGCCGCCGCCGCCTGGTCGGCGACGAACATCAGCAGCCGCTTGTCCTCTTCCGTATAGGCGCGCGGGTTGCGGTAATCCTGCAACGCGATCACGCCGATCGCCCGACCGTCGATGCACAACGGCGCCCCAAGCCGCTGCGCCGCCGGCCGCGGCAGCTTTTGGTAATAGCCGCGCCGCGCGAGCAGCACCGGAATCTCCTCGGCCGTCGCCAGCAACGGCGCCGCCGTTTCCAGAATGTATTCGCTGAAGCCGTTGCCGCGCGGCCGGGGCGGCGGTGGCGGCACGAACTCGTCGAGGAAGAAAGGAAACGACACCTGCGTGCCGTCGGCGCTGAGCAGCGCGATGTAGAAATTCCGCGCCGACATCAGCCGGCCGATGATCGCGTGGATCTCCTTGAACAAGGTTCCGAGATCGCCGCCGGCGAGGACCACCTGCGAGATCCGGTAGGTCGCCTCCTGCACGCGTTCGCGCCGGCGCCGCTCCGTGATGTCGATCCCGACCGTCAGCATGCACGGCGGTCCGTCGATCTCGATCACGTCCGCATTGAGCAGCAGCGTGCGCACCTCGCCGGACTTCGCGCGAAAGTTCGCCTCGAAGTCGCGGACCACACCCTGCGCCTGCATGCGCCGCAGAAACTCGTCCCGCTCGTCGCGTCGCTCCCACAGCTTGAGCTCGAGCGTCGACCGGCCGAGCGCCTCCTCGCGCGAATAACCCGACCCGCGCACGAACGCCGGGTTCACCTCGAGCAGACAGCCGTCGGCGATCCGCGCGATCGTCATGAACGCCGGATTCGCCTCGAAGCTCTTCTCGAAAAACGTCCGCGATTCGCGCCGGCCCGCCTCGCTCACGCGCAACGCCTCTTGCACGCGCGCCAGTTCCGCGTGCGCCGAGTCGGACGCATGCGGCGGATCGGGGAGCGGATCGGGCCCGGCCATGGGGAAGGCCAAGGCGATAAACAGAAACCGCAGGCAGGCAACGGCGAACCTCGCCATCGCCCGCCTGCGGGTGAGGTTGGGTGTTACTTAGCGATCGAGCGTGCGCAGGTAGGCGATCACCGCCCGTGCGTCGGACTCGGAGAAACGATAGGGTGGCATCGGCGGCCGCGGGTTCGACCCGTCCGGTCGCACCCCGGTCGTGAGAAACACGAGCGCCTGCTCGTCGTTCATCGACGGCAGTCCCGCGATCGGCGGCGCCGCCTCAGCCCACGGCATCGGGAACTTCGGCGCGAACCCGATCGGCGCACCCTGCAACCAGAGCGCGGAGAGCAGTTCGCCCTTTTCGCCCCGCGGCGTGTGGCAGTCGGCGCACAGGCCGACGTGATCGACGAGGTAGCGGCCGCGTTCGATCAGGAGTCCATTCGCGTGCTCGGCCACGCGAGCCACCGTCGGCTCGTTTGCACGCAGATTGAAGGCAAACACCAGCGCCGCCGCGAGCACGCAGCCGGCGAGGGCGAGGGATGTGAGTTGGGTTTTCATGGGAGGGGAAAGGGGGTTCAAGCCACGGCCGCCAGCGCCGCCACCGTCACGGCGGTCAACGCGAGCGAGAAACCGAGTTGGGCAAGACGGGCATTCATGGAGGATCGGCCACGAGGTGGGCTCAGGCCGCAAGGCCCAGACGCTCACGGGTCTTCGTGCGCCGCACCGGGCTGGCGGCCAGCGGCGTCCGCCGGCGGTAATCCGTGCTCAACAACACCAGCAGTCCGGAGACGGCGATCGGCGACACGGCCGCTTCGAAGCTCAGCGGCAACGCGAGCAGCGCAAAGAAGCTCGCGGCAAACAGGATCAGGAGAAAGGGCGGTTTCATGGGAAGGAAATGACGTGAGGCCGCATCTTGCCGGAAAATCGCGCCCAGCGGTATGGGCCGGCCGGGGATGGGCCAACCGGCCCACTCCAGGCCACCCCCGCGGCATGACCGTGCGCCGGCTTTACTTCCCCGCGCCTTCCCCCACGCTCGCCGCCGTGAAGCGGATCCTCGTGATCGACGACGAACCCCGGCTGCGCAAGCAGTTCGCCGCCCTGCTCGCGGCGGAGGGATTCGGCGTGATCGAGGCACGCAACGGCCGCGAGGGCGTCGAGCTCGCGCGGAGCGAACGACCCGACCTCGTCGTCTGCGACATCACCATGCCCGAGATGAACGGGCACCGTGTATTGGAAACCCTGCGACACGAGGCCGCCACCGCGCACCTCCCGTTCATCTTTCTCACCGGCTGGAGCGAGAAAGGCGATATCCGCACCGGGATGAATCTCGGCGCCGACGACTACCTCGTGAAACCTGTCGATCCGGACGACCTGATCGCCGCCGTCCACGCCCGCATGCGCCGGGCCGGCGCCGCCGTGCCCCGGCTCGCCGCCAACGTGGCGAATGCAGGTCCGGAAAAACTGCTCCTGCTGGGACTCACGCCGCGGGAGGCCGAAATCCTCCTTTGGGTTTCCCGGGGGAAAACCAACCCGGAAATCGCCACGATTCTCGACATCGGCCTCACGACCGTGAAGAAGCACCTCGAATCGATCTTCGGAAAACTGGGCGTCGAGAACCGCACCTCCGCCGCCGCGCTCGCGCTCGAGCAACTCGGCTCCGCCTGAGCAGCCGCCTTATTTTTCCGGCGGCATCACCTTCGCCGGCGACTGCAGCGAGAGCTGAAACTTGCCATACTGCAGGAGCTCACCCGGCACCGCCGCGGTGTAGGTGCCGCGGAAATCGCGCGCATTGCACGCGCCGCGAAACTCGATCGCGAAACCTTCCTCCAGCTGGCCTTTCAACTCACACCAGCCGCCGATCAGCCTTCCCTCGAGCCGGCCCGAACCCGCGAGCGGCGCTTCCGTCTGCATCTGGCCGACCACTTTTTCGCCATCGATCGCCAGCACCAGCAACACATTGGCCGACGCCTCCGCCGTCGTGTTCGTCGCCAGTCCATAAAACACCCGCACCTCCGGCTCGGCCGCGCGCAGCGCCCCCGCCAGACCTGCGAGCAGAAATAAGATTGCGCTGACCCGCCTCACGACTTCCCTCCGCCCGGCTTCGCCGGCTTCAGCTTGTTCACTTGGTTTTGAACCTGGCGCATTAGAAAACCCCACGTGCCTTTCGAGCCCACGACCGCCTTTGCCAGCAGGTCATACAACGGCCGCGTGTCCGGCTCGCCGGCCTTGCCGCCGAGCACGAAGGTCTCCCGCAACGGCCGATAACCGTCCGCCCGCGGCTTCTTCTCGATCAGGCTCATGCCGCCGAGGATCACCGCCATCTCGTCCTTCGCCGCGAGATCGATCGACAGCTCCAGCGGCCGGTTCATCAACGGCTCGCCCGGCACCGCCGGGATGCGCCCCCGCGCACTCAGCCGCGCCTGCGGCGAATCGATCCGCAACTCGCTCAGCTCCACCTCGCCGGTCGCGGTGCGCTGGCCGGCAAGGCGAATCTGGTCGACCGGCATCTCCGCAAATTTCTTCAACAGCCGCCCGAGCGCGCGCAGCTCCGGCGACAACAAGATCGTCCCGCCAAACACCGCCGCCGTCGCCGCGAGTTCCTGTTTCGGCACCTTCAACCGCACCACGCCGCCGGACCCTTCGGCCGTAAATTCGCCTTCCGTTCGTTCGATCAACTCCACCAGCGCATTGCCGCGACTGCGCACCGTCGACCGCACGTCGATCTTCGCGTCGAGTGTCGACAGCTCCTCCGGAAACACGGTCTGCACGACGCGCGCCGAATCGAATTGCTCGATCCGAAACTCACCCGCCAGCGCATGGTCGCCGGCCTGATTCTCCGGCTGATAATCGATTCGCACCCGACCGCCCCAGCGCCCCGCAAACATCGACCCGCTGAGATGGCTCAGCTCCAGTTCGCGGTCGCGCAACTCGAGCCGGCCGCCGACGCGCTCGATCCGATACGGCGCAAACTGCAGCGTGCCGATATCGAGGTCGAAATGGCCGCGCAGGGTCGACCAGAACGGCACGCCCAGCTGCGCGTAACGCGATCCGCCCTCCGCCCGCGGCGTCGCGCCGTCCGGATCCTTCACCGGCTCCGTCGTTCTCGGCTGAAAGGCTCGCAGCATTTCGAGCGCCTCCCCCGCATCGAGAAAAGCACTACGAAACGCCGACGCGATCTCGAGATTCCCTTCGCGCAGGTTCAGTCCCAGTTCGAACTTCGCCTCCGTCGGCCGGGGAGTTGTCTCCAGTTGCACGGCGACATCCGCCGTGAAGCTCTGCGTCAGCGAAACTTTGCCATGCGCTCCGATTTCCAATGCGGGCAGCACGCGCGAGCCGTCGGCAGCCGGCACCCCATCGACCCGCGTCCAGAATTCGATCGGCTCGTTGCCCAGCATGTCGCCGTTCACCCGGGCGACGATCGTCCCGTGGGTCGGCAGACCCCGGCCCGCCAGCGCCGGCGTGTCGCGCAACGCCGCCAGCTCCACGCGGGTCGTCAGTTCGATTCCGCTCGGCAGCAGCGCGCGATCGTTGCCGAGGAACGAAAAGGCCGCATCGAGATCGAGCGCATGACGCCCGGCGATCTCCAGCGCTCCACGGGTGACGTGCGCCGTGCCGGACAACGCGAGTTGGAACTCCGGCAACGGGATGCAGATCAGCGTCAGGTCTAGTCCCGGGTGAAACGAAAACTCCGTTTCACGGACCAGGTCGCGGTCTTCCCAACGCGCAGCGAGGTCGCGCACGTGCACCGGCTTGACCGGACGCACCTGAAACTTCGTCAGCTGCGCCGCCGCCACAAACTCCGCCGGCTGCAAGGTGCCCTCCAGCTCCAGCCCGGCCGACCAGGGACGCAGCCAGGCGAGCGGAATCTCACCGGTGCGCAGCGCGAGCGGCGCGATCGTGCCGACCGTGAACATGCCGCTGTTCGAAAAACCAAAGAGAAACGGCTGCGGCGCCTCGACCGCGAACAACTCGCGCCCGGCGCTGCGCACCTGCACCGCCAGTTCGTCCATCACCACGATCTTGTCCGTCTCGTTGTGCGCCTTCGCGCGGATGTCCGCGTCCAGCGCACCGAACGTTCCTTCGCTGTGCGGCAACGCCGGCAGCGAAGCCGCCAGCGTGAGAGCCGCGGTGACCTTCCGCTCCGCGATCTCCGCCGACAACTCCACGTCGCCCGCGACGCGATTGCCGGCCTGATCCTCGCCGGAAAACTCCGCGAGCGTCGCCGCGACACGGTTCTCCGCGAGCTCCGCCCGCGGCGCAAAACGCATCCGTCCTTGCGCGAGCTGACGCCCGCCGACCGTCAGCCCCGCGTCGTCGATCGTCCACGGAGTCTGCGTCGAGAAGGTCAGTTTTCCTTCCGCATCGGCGCGAAGTACGGACACGCCGCCGGCAAGCGTGCCGTCGATCGCCACGTCACCGCTCCATCGCGAAATCCAGCCGAGCGGCAGGCGGTCGAAGCTCAGCCGCATCAGCTCGGCCCCGCCGGACGCGACCGGCACTGTCAACTTTTCCAAATCGATTGTCGTCGGCCGGAGGAGCGCGAGTCGCACGGCCGGATTCGTCGCGTCCGGCGCGCGGGCTTCGAGCGAGAATTCGTTCAATGCGAGCGTTTGTCCCGCCAGTTTCGCGGTCCAATCCGCGGAGACGACAAATGGGAGCGTCGGCACGACGCCCTCGAAATGCCCGTGCGAACCGAGCGCTCCGCTCGTAAAATCGTAGTTCGCCGCCAGCCGCGCCATCATCCGTTCGCCGGCTTTCGATTCCGCCAGAAAGTCTGGCACGTCGAGCGTCACCCCCGTCTCCGAAAGCTCGATACGCGGACTGAACGCGAACCGCCCCGGCGGCAGCGGCGAGGGCGTGAAGATCACCGGCTCGATCACGCACGCGCGCACCGGCGAGAGCACGAGTTTCCTCTTGTCCGCGAGCGCAACCTGCCATTCGCCCCCGAACTCCGCGGGCTCGAGCTGCACGCCCGCCGCGACGAGCCATGGATTCGCCCACGCGATCGGCAGATGCGCCAACACGAGCTTCGCCAATGGCGACGACGACGACAGGTCCGTCACATCCACCGGTGCCAGCGAATCAAGCCGGATCGTCGGTCGGTCGGGCTCCGCGCGATTCGCCGCGAGCTCGAAATCGAAATGCTGCGCGACGATCGCGTCGCCTGCTTTCACGAACTTGGCCCCGAAGCGCCCTTTGAACGCGTCCACGCCGGCGAGCTCCGGCTGCAGACGCCCAAAATCCCGCACGTCGAACTCGCCGCCCGCGTCGGCGCGAAGCGTATTGGCATCGAGGCCGATCTCGAAATCGACCGAGCTCGTCGCCGTCACGTGCGGCAGCGGCGAACCGAGCGTCGCCGAAAGTAGGTCTCCCTCCTCGACTCCCAGCGTCAGCCGTCCGCCCAGCCGCTTCGCCGCCGCGTCGAGCGCGGCGTGCAATTCGCCCGCGACCGCGGTTCCCAGCTTCACATCTCCGCGATACTCTTCGCCCTTTTCGGTGGCGACGACTGCGAACGAGAACCGCCCCGCCGGCAGTGCGAGCGCACCATACCGCGGCAGCGTCAGATCGCCCGCGATCTCGATTCTCGCGACGCCGTGGCGCCGGTTTTGCGTCAGGCGAATCGTGCCCCGGCTGCGGACCTTGTTATCGGGCCCGAGCGGCAGCAGCGCGGAGTTCACCGTCAGCTCGTAGGTGAATTCGCCGGGCGTGGTCGCCGACAGCTGGCCGCCCTCGAGTTTGAACGAGCCCACCACGACCGCCGTGTCGCCATCGCGCACCGCGATCTCGCCGTCGATCCGCGCTTCGTCGAGGAGCCACGGGAGCGGCGATTGCAGCAGTGTGAGCAAGCCGGTGAACGGTTCCGCCGAGTCGCCGGACGCGAGCTGTGCCGGAGTGATCGTGACGCGCACCTTCTGCGCTTCGACGCGCTCGATCTGCAGCTCGCGTTTGGTCAGGAGCCGACCCGGTGCGATCCGCACCGCGAGCGGTTCGGCCTGCGCCTGGAGTCCCGGCATCGCAAACTCGAGCCCACGCGCTTGGACGCCGGTCGGCGCAATCCCGAACGTTTCGAAATTCAGCCGCCAGCCGGGCTGCGTCGCGATCATGCGCCGCAACAACCAGCCCTGCACCGGCGGCGCGAACAACAGGCCCGCGGCCACGCCGCTGCCGCCGAGAAACCCGACGACCAACCACGGCCAGCGCCGACGTTTCGCCTTTGGGGGATTTTCCTGTGAAGCCGGACCGCTCACGAAAGAGCGAAGGCTGCCGGCTCCGCTGTATCCGCCAAGCGGAAACACACGCATCCGCTCCGTCGCAGGCCGTTTGCCAAGCGGCCGCGGGCTTGCGGCCGGTCGACGCCGGACGATGATATCGGCGCATGTCCGTGCAGAGCGCGTCCGCCGTCGAAGTCCTTTCCGAGCCCGTCTGGCGGGCCCGGCAGGCGGCGCATGAGGCGCGGGTGCGACGGTGGACGGATCCCCAGCAAGCGCGCGCGGCGCGAGGCGAGAAGCACCCGGTTTACGATTTCCTTTTCAACTATTACGCCTTCCGCCCCGCGTGGTTGCGACGCTGGCATCCGGGTCCGGACATCGCGCTCGCTGGCGACAGCGCACGAGACTTTCTGCGCTGGCCGGAATACGCGGAAACACCGCTCGGCGTGGCGATCGACGCCGCCGCGCTCCCGGCCCACCGGCGCGAGTTTGTGAGCTGGTTGCGCGATCTGCTCGCGGGCATGCGCGACCGACCGGCGTTCTTCGGCTGCTTCGGGTTGCACGAATGGGCGATGGTTTACCGCCAGTCGCCTGAGGAGATCCGGCACCATGCGTATCCGCTGCGTTTTTCGCCGGACGAGATTGCGCGGATTGTCGAGGGCAACGCGATCTGCTGTTCGCATTTCGACGCGTTTCGTTTTTTCACCGCACCCGCCCGGCCGCTGAACCGGCACCAGCCGACGCGCGCCGCGGCGCTGCAGCTGGAGCAGCGCGGCTGCCTGCACGCGAACATGGATCTCTACAAGTGGGCGTTCAAACTCGCGCCGTTCACGCCCGCCGACCTGGTCGCCGACTGCTTCGAACTCGCCCGCGATATCCGCGAGATCGACATGCGCGCCAGTCCGTATGATTTGCGCGCGCTTGGTTTTGCTCCGATCCCGATCGAGACCGTCGCGGGTCGCGCGGAGTATGAGCAACACCAGCGCAGCTTCAGCCGCCGCGGCGAGCCGGTGCGTGCGCGCCTGATCGCGGTGTGCGAGCGGTTGCTCGCGGCCGCGCGCGCGGACTGACGTCGCGCGCGCCGACGCCTGGGCCGATCGGCCCACTCCCGGCCGGCCCGTGGCCGTAGCGGCGATTCCGTGGCAGAATCCGCTCACGCCACCGATCTCCTCCGCGTGGCGCATCCCGTCGCTTCAACCGTGAACCAGCTCGAAATCTTCCTCGTCAAAAACTCCTTCCGGCGCGTCGCGCCCATCGCCGATCAGGCCGCCGCGCTGTTCTATGCGCGCTTGTTCGACCTCGATCCTTCGCTGCGGCCGCTTTTTCGCGGCGACCTCGTGGAGCAGGGCCGCAAGCTCATGCACCTGATCGGAATCGCGGTCGGGACACTCGACGAGTTCAACGTCATCCTGCCCACCCTCCGCCGGCTGGGCGCGCGACAGGCCGCCTCCGGCGTGCGCGAGGACCACTACGCCACGATCGGCGCGGCGTTGCTGTGGACGCTGGAAAAAGGCCTCGGTCCGTCGTTCACGCCCGAGGTCAAGGCAGCGTGGTCGACCAGCTACGCAACGGTGGCAAACGCCATGATCGAGGGTTCCCGGCAATCGGAGCTCACACCCTCGACCCGCTAACCGATTTCTTCGCGCCCTCTGACTCCAACGGCAAATGCGACGCGTAAACCCAGTCACCATGAAACTCGTGCCCGCTCCCTTGCCCAAGAGCCGTCTCCGCCCACTCCCGGCAAACGCCCCCGCCGGCGAAGGGGCGGAAGACTCATCGCTGTTCGTCCGCGTCATCGATATCCGGACGGAGCGCGCGTCCGGCACGCCCGCCACGGACCGCAAGCTCGCGCGCCGCCCCGCCGCAGCGCCGCCGCGCGCCGAAGCAGCGGGCAACACCGGGATCATCCTGCTGCACCTCTGACACGATCCGGCACCTGTCCCGTGAAGTCCATTTCTCGCTTCGTCTCCGTGAGCGCGCGGCTCGTGGCGCTCGGTTGCACCGCCGCCGCGCTCACCGTCAGTGCCCGTGCCGCCAATCAACCGGCACCGATCCGGCTCTACGAACTTCCGGTAGTGAAGTTCATCACCGTCGACGGAGCCCACCGGCTCCAGACCGGACATCTCATCGCCACCGGCGGCTTCCGCCTCGAAAGCGAGCGTTCGACCGCGACGGCCGCGCCTGTGGCCTACCGCGACAAGCCGCTCATCTACACGGAGGCCTGGACGGCGTTTCAATCCCTGAGCGTCGATGCGGTCGCGAACTTCGAATTGCGCAGCGGTGCGATCACGATCGCGGGTCTGATCTACTTCGAAGTCGGTGCGCGCGAGGACGCGATCTACAACGTCGGCAAACTCGTCAACCTCTCCGCGCGCAGCCTCGTCAGCGCGAACGAGCCGCTCATCGCCGGCTTCGTGATCGACGAATCGCATCGTCGCGTGCTCATCCGCGCGCTCGGTCCGTCGCTCGTCGCCGGCGGTGTCGCGAATCCGCTGCCCGATCCCTACCTGACGATCTACCACGGCAACATGGCCTATTTCTACAACGACAATTGGGGCGAACGCCCTGACGCGAACGAGATTGTGGAAGCGTCCGCCCGCGTTGGCGCGTCTCCGCTGCCCGCGAATTCGAAAGAATCCGTGCTCCTGGTCGAACTGCCGCCGGGAATCTACACCGCGCACGTCCAGCCCGCCGCCGGGGAGGGCGGCGTGGCGCTCGTCGAATTCTACGTCGTGCCGGAATGATCGCTGGCGCTCAGCGAAAATACGCTCGCCCGCGTCGCAGCGCTTCCGCCGCGAAGTAGACGATCACCGCCATCGCTGCGCCCACGATATGCGCGAGCGGCACAGCCCGGACCGCGGTGTCGTCGAAGCTCACGAAGAGCGGCGTCTGCCACGCGCTCTCCACGATCATTTTCACGAACACCACCGCGAGCACGCCACGCCACAGCACCGTGTCGGCTTCGGGTCGCCCGAGCTGCACGATCGCCAGCAGCGTCAACACGCTCGTCGAAATCCCCGACAAACCGGCGAAGCGCACCAGCGCCGCATCGATCGCGAGCACCGTGAGACTGATCGCCGGCGGCGCAAGGACGAGGAGAGCGCGAAAGCGGCCCCGCGCCAGCCGCTCGCACCATACGCCCGCCGGCACGAACACCGCGAGATTCCACAGCAGATGACCGGCACCGAAATGCACCAGATGCGCGGTCCACAACCGCCAGAATTCGCCGCGATCCAGCGCCGAGCGTTCGAGCTCGAGGTCGGCGCCGAGCGAGGGCGTCGCCCGCACCGCCACGATCACAAAGGTCACCGCGAGCGTGGCCCACGGCACCGGTGCGGAGACCGAACGATTTATTTTCGCCGCCACAACCACCGGCCGAAGCCGAGCAGCGCCAGCAGCCCGACCAGCACGCCGTCCATCGCCCCACCGCCGGTGTAGCCAGGCTTGTGTTCGATCTGCACCTCGCCCGGTGCGTTCTTCACACGCTCCCGAAACGCATCCAGCTGCGTCTTCAGATTCGCGATCAACTCGCCCGTCGCCACTTCGAAGCCATGGCCGCTGTCGTCGCGGAGGCTCTTGTCCAGATACATCGCCTGCGAATTGGCCTGGACGCGGCTGATGCCCGGCGCGCGAAACAGCAGGTGCCGGCTCGGGATGTCGTAGACCGCCGCCTCCATCATCGTCTGTGTATCGTTCTTGTTCCCCTGGAAAATATACGCGCCGACGATCGTCCAGTAGCTGAGCGAAAGAAAATTCTCGTCGGTGAACTGCACCTGGTCGTAAGCGACGAGCGCGATCACATCGATGCCAAGCATCGTGCGCACCTGATCGAGATTCGTGAAGCCGCCCTGCGCTCGGAGATACGTCGACGGAATCACCTCGATGGATTGCACGAACGGATACGCCCGGAACTCGCCCGCGACGCGCTCCAGCAACGCGAGTTTTTGTGCTTCGCTCATGCCGCGGCCGCCCGACGACGGCACGAACGCAACGCCGACCCGCAGCGGCAGCCGCAGCACCGGGATCGTCGTCGGCGGGAGCGGGTTGGCTTCATTTGGATAGAGGAAACTCACCACGCTGCTGGAACGGTCCGTGCGCTCGCGATTGAAGACCGTGCAGCCGCTGCCGAACAACGCAGCGAAGGTGGCGAACGCAACGAGCACGCAAACCGGAAGGCGAAGCGGGAGCATGCCGCGATCCTCTTCAACGGCTGCCGCGACTCAACTGCATTTTGGTCGCGACCGCTCGCGCTCAGCCCGCGGGCGGCGGCAGGTTCTCCGGCGTCACGCCCGCGCGCACCGCGATCGTCGCGCACACCTTCGGCACATACATGCGCGTCTCCGACGGCAGCGCCGGCGCGATGTCCGCAAACGTGCGCCCGCCGCGTTTCTCCAGCAGCCGCCGCACGCGCCCTTCGCCGGCATTGTAGGCGGCAAACGCGAGCGGCCACTCGCCGAACTTGCCGTGCAGCTCGCGCAGATGCTGCGCCGCCGCGCGCGCGGATTTTTGCGGATTCGTCCGCTCGTCCGGCATGAACGTGCTCAAGCCCAGTCCCTTCGCGGTCTGCGGCATGAATTGAAACAAACCTTTCGCGCCCGCCGGACTGCGCGCGTCGGGATTGAAGGTCGACTCCGCCTCGGCGAGCCACGCGATCTCCTTCGGCACGCCCTCGGCCTCGAACGCCGCCTGCACCGTCGGCAACAGTTTCGATGCGCCCGCGGGCACCGGTCGCTCGATCATGCGCTCCAGCCAGAGTTCGTAGTAGGGCACGAGCGCCGGCCCTTTCGCCGGTTCGCCTTTTTGCACCGGCGCCGGCGGTGGCGGCGCGGCCTTCGTCTGATCGGCCGCCTCGATGTAGTCGATCCGCTCCTGGAGCCAGTCTGCGTAATCCTCATAACCGGGCAACGCCCGCAACGCCGCGAGCGCCGAACGCGCCTCGGGCAGATAGCCGGCGAGCTGACTGAGGTCCTCGCTTTCGAGCGCCTGCTGCAGCCGCAGCGCAAACGCGTCCCACTGCTCCTTCGACGGAAACTCGAACTGCTCCTTGATCTCCGGCGGTGCGAACTGATCGAACAGCGCCTTGCCCCTTTCGTAGAGCTGATCGAGCGACGGCGTTTCGGCCGCGTCGTCCGTTTTCGGCGTCGACGTCTGCGCCGCCCCGCTGGCGGCGAGGCTCAACGCCAGCAGCCCCGACAGGCTTGAGGAAAAACGTAAACGCCGCGCGCGGTTCATCGTGACAGAGCCTCCGCGACAATCGTCTTCACGCGCAGTTCCGGACGTTCCGCAAACGCGAGCTCCGCACTGCCGAAATAACGCAGCCGGTTGCGCGCGCCCCAATCCGTGGTCGCGATCCGATAACGCTGCTGCGGGAGGATTTCGTTCAACCGACTCGCCCCGAAAAGGAATTCGCCGCGCCGCGCTTCGAACGGCGTCGTCTCATTCTGGTTCGCCGCCGCGAGCCAAGCCTGCAGCTGCGCACCGGTCACCTCCGCGACGAACAGCGTGCCGTCGAAACGCACGCAGGCGTCGAGCGCCGACCGGCTGATCTCTCCCGCCGGCAAGCCGTCGCCAAACGTCGTGTTGCCGACGAACGCCGCATCGACGTCCGCCGCCGCGCGCAAGGCCTCGACGACGAACTTCGCCGCCTCGTCGCGCGGCAACGCGTGCGCCAGCCGGCCCACGTGCGCGGCGTCCTCCGGCGTGCGTTGCTGCTGCGTCACGCGCGCCACCACATCGGCAAGTTCGGGATCCGCCGGATCCGTGTCGCGGAGCGGTTGCTGCTCCACGCTCCAGGCCACCCCGTGCGCCTCGCGCCGCAGCCGCACTATGGAAACGTGCGAATTCCACGATCCCGACTGCACGTAAACCGTGCGGCCCAGCCGGTGCACGTAGCGCGTGTGATCGTGCGCGCCGAGATAGAGCGTGCCATCCGGCACAAAGCGGAAGATCTCCCGGTCGTGGCGCAGGCCGGCGTGGCTCATGACGATCGCGACGGGCGCGGAGGCGAGCAGCGTGGGGAAATTCCGTTCCGCCCACACCTCGGGATTTGTGAGGTCGAGCAGCCGCCGCACCGCCGCGCGATATTGCGCGAGCACGTCGATGGTGAGCCCCGCGATCACGATCTCCTCGCGGCCGAGTCGCAGCCGCGTCGACGCCGGCGCGAAAAGTTTACCGGAGGTCGCGTGCGCGAGATTTCCGATCACCGTCACGCCCGTGGCGGCGATGCGTTGCACGGTGGTCGCGGGATCGTAGAACTCCGGCTCGTGATTACCGAGGTTGAGCACGGTCGTACCGCGACGGGCGAGGGCGGCGAACATCGCGAACTCGATTTCACCTCCGCTCCGCAGCGCGATCCCGTTGCCCAGCTCGAACGAGTCGCCGTTGAGCAGCACCGCCACGGGCACGCCGGGATTCTCCGCCCGCACGCGATCCACGCGCGCCACGAACTGCGCCGCGCGCGCGTAGGCGGAGTGCTGATCGCCGGTGACGACAAAAATCGCTTCCGCCGCTTCGCCGGCCCGGACGGCACCGGTCAGCAGCAACCCGCTGAGAATCAGGAAGAGGCCGCGCATGCGGCGGAGAAACTGCCTCGTGCCCGCCGATCCGCAAGCCTGCCGGGCGCGGCCGGAGCCGTTTCCCGCGTTGACCCTCGCCGCGTGGCGATTACCTAGGACCGCTCCGCCTTTGAACCGCGTCCACATCAAAACCTACGGCTGCCAGATGAACGAGCGCGACAGCGAGGCTGTCGCGGCGATGTTGCGCGCGCGTGGCTATCGGATCGTGACGGACGAGCACGATTGCGACATCCTGTTGCTCAACACCTGCAGCGTGCGCGATGCCGCCGAGCAGAAGGCGATCGGCAAGGCGGGCTACCTGCAGCACCGCAAGAAGAAGCAGCCTGATTTCGTCCTCGGGATTCTCGGCTGCATGGCGCAGAACCGCGGTGCGTCGCTGCTCGACCAGTTGCCCGACGTCGACCTGATCGTCGGCACGCAGAAGTTTCACCAGGTCCCCGATTACCTCGACAATCTCCGCGCCGCCCGCGAGGCCGGCGTGCCGGTCGGCGAGACGATCGTCGACATCGCGGAGGAAGCCGGTTCGCAGAACACGATCAAGGACCACCTCCTCCCGCAGGACCTCGCGGCAGCAAATCCCGGCTCTGAGTTCTCGGCTCTGGGCTCTCAGCTCGGCGACGCCACCTCCGTGGCGGCGCCGCCGCCACAAGTCACCGCCTTCGTCTCGATCCAGCAAGGCTGCAACATGGATTGCGCGTTCTGCATCGTGCCAAAGACCCGCGGCGACGAACGGTCGCGGCCGATGGACGACATCGTGCGCGAGTGCGAGCAACTCGCCGCGCGCGGTGTGAAGGAAATCACGCTGCTCGGCCAGATCGTCACGAGTTACGGCCGACGCGATTACGTTCACACCGGCGGCATCTCGCCGTTTGTGCAATTGATCGAGCGCGTGCACGCGATCGACGGGATCGAGCGCATCCGGTTCACGTCGCCGCATCCGCGCGGTTTCAAGGACGACCTCGTGCAAGCCTACACGCGGCTGCCGAAACTTTGTCCTTACGTGCACCTGCCGATGCAGAGCGGCAGCAACCGGATCCTCCGCGCGATGAACCGGCCCTACACGCGCGAGCGTTACCGCGAGATCGTCGACGCGCTCCGCGCCGCGCAGCCCGAAATGTATTTCTCGACCGACGTGATCGTCGGTTTCCCGGGCGAGACCGACGAGGATTTCGAGCAAACGCGCGCGCTCTTCGAGGCCTGCAACTACGACATGGCCTACATCTTCAAATACTCGATCCGCACCGGCACGCCCGCCGCGACCTTGGACGCGCAAGTGAGCGAAGACGTGAAGGAGCAGCGCAACCAGATCCTGCTCGAGATCCTGCGCCGCAATTCGGAACGCCGCACCGCGACGCTCGTCGGCACGGTCGAAGAGGTGCTGGTTGAAGGACCGGACAAAAGCGGCGCGCGTTTCACGGGCCGCACGCGCGGTAACCGCGTATGCGTCTTCGACGCCGACCCGCGCCTGATCGGCCAGCTCGTGCCGCTGAAAATCACCCGCGCCAGCGTGAGCACGCTGTATGGGGAGCTGGTACTGGAAGGAGTTGAGAGCTGAGAGTTGAGGGTTGAGAGACCGCCCCTTTTTCCGCGCTGACTGGACACTCAACTCTCAACGCTCAACTCTCAACGTCCACCGATGTCCCTCACGCTCGCCACGCTCTTGCCCGGTTTGTTTCTCCTCGCCCTCGGCGTGCCGCTGCTGCTCAACAGCTCGCGGGCGATCGCGGCGTTGCGCGCGATGCCGCGTTCCACCAACGCCGCCTATGTGTTCTTCGGCGTCGGTGCCATCTGGTTTCTCTACAACGTCTGGCATCTTTCGCCGGCGGACTTCGGCGATTATCGCGTGCTGCTGACGATCGGGTTCGGCGCCGTGGCGGTGTTCGCGTTCAAGTGCGTGCCGGACTTTCTCGCCGTGCGCGGTTTGTGCGTGCTCACGCTTTTGTCCGCCTCGCCGCTGCTCGGCGCCGCTTACATGGAATACGAGCGGCCGCAGCGCTTGTTCATGGTGACGCTGGTTTACGTGTTCATCGCGCTCGCGATCTGGCTGGGGGCGTCGCCGTTCCGGCTGCGCGACTTTTTCCAGTGGCTGTTCGCGCGTCCGTCGCGCTCGCGAGGACTCGGCGCGGCACTTGCCGGCTACGGCCTGCTGCTCGCAATCGCGGCCTTCACATATTGAACGCGTTTTGCCGCCGATGAGCGTCCCCCCGACTCCGCCTCCCGTGCTGCTCGTCCTCGCCGGTCCCGCCGGTTCCGGCAAGAGCACGCTGTGCGACCGTCTCGTGGCCGAGCTGCCGGAATTTTCGCGCGTGATCACGACTACGACACGCGCCCCGCGGCCGGGTGAGGTCAACGGTGTGCACTACCATTTTTTCACGCCGCAGGAATTCGACCAGAAGGTCGCGGCCGGCGAATTTCTCGAGTGGGCCTGGGTGCACAGCGATCCGAAGTCTGGCATCGACCGGCGCTACGGCACGTTGAAATCGAGCGTCCTCGAGCCGCTCAGTCGCGGACAAAACCTCGTGATGAGCGTCGACGTCCAGGGCGTGGAAAGCTTCCGCCGCGCCGCCCGGGCGAATCCGCTGCTCGCCCGGCACATGACGACGATCTTCATCGTGGTCGATCACGACCGGCTCGTCGCCCGCATGCGGGCGCGTTCGCAGGATGGAGAAGACGAGATCCGGCGTCGCATGATCACCGCCGAGGCTGAGTTGCGCGAGGCGCACAAGTTCGACTTCCGGATCGAGAGCCGCACGCGCGACGAAGACTTCGCGGCGCTGCTCGCCATCCTGGAGAAGGCGCGCGAGAAAGCCCTGGCGCCCCGCTGAGGGGCACCCGATCCCTTTTCCGGGCGTCCGACGGGGGCCAGGCGCGAACCGCTTCTGACGTTCGTGGTCTGGAGTGCATGGAACTCACCGTCGCCGGCATCCAGATCGATCGTCGCAAAATTATCGCCGGCATCGTCATCGTGCTCGCCTGCATCGGTCTCGCGCTGCTCTACCGGCAGGTCGACGTCGAGGCGCTGCACGAGCGCGCGAAGGGTCTGAACGGAGGCCTGATCTTCGCGCTGGTCACCCTGCTGCCGCTGGTAGGGTTCCCGGTCAGCGTGCTGCACGCGATCATCGGGGTGCGTTTCGGCATCGGACTCGGGTTGCTGCTGGTGTCGGTCTCCATCGTGCTGCAGACGCTGTTGAGTTACGCGATCGTGCGCAGCGCGCCCCAGTTCTTCGGCCGCCGTCTCCAGCCGGTCCGCGACCGGCTGCCCGATGCGGCCCACACGCCGCTGACGCAGTTCACGACCCTGCTGCCGGGCGTGCCGTATTTCCTGCAAAACTACGTGCTCCCCCTGGTCAACGTGCCGGTGAGGACCGCGCTGCTCTGGGCCGTGCCGATCCACATCCTGCGTTCGATCATCGGCATTGTGTTTGGCGAGATGAGCGCCGACCTCACGCCGCTGCGCGTGGCCGGCTTTGTCCTCTACGCGATCGCGATCACCGTCACCTGCGCGTGGGCGTTTCGGCGGCTGCAGGCACGAATACGAGATCAGCGACCAAAGGCAGGTGGTCGGAGGCGACGCGCGTCAGCTCGCTCCGGGGCACGACCACGTTCGCGACGTCGAACCGACGCGACATGAAGATGTGATCCAGCCGCGCGAACGGCCGGAGCGAGCTGAAGGTGTTGAGCGGACGATGCCCCTGCCGTGCGGCTTGGGCGTCGCGCAAGCGCTGCGCCATCAGGCCATATGGCCGGCTGCCCGGCGTGAGGTTGAAATCGCCGCAGACGATGATCGCCTCGTCGTCCCGCAGCCGGCCGAGCCACTCCTCGCTCAACAACGTGTGCATCTGCAACAGCCGCTCGCGTCGGCCGAGGCCCAGGTGCGTCGTGATGAGATTCACCGGCGTGCCGTCGACCCACACTTTCACCCAGAGCGCGGCGCGCGGCTCCTTCCACCAGCCCTTCGGGTCGTGCGGCAACAGCGCGCGTTTCACGATCTCGATCGGCCAGCGACTGAACAGCGCGTGACCGTAGTGCTCCTGACCGCGCGTGATCGTCGGACAAAACACCGAATGCATGCCGAGCTGCCGGCCGATCAGCGCCGCCTGGTCCTCGGTCCGCGAGCGTCGCCGCCCCAGATCGATCTCCTGCAGCGCGACGATGTCCGGCGCCTGCGCGGCGATCACACGCGCGACGCGGCGCGGCGACACGCGTCCATCCATCCCGCCGCAACCGTGCACGTTGTAAGTCATCAACCGGATCTGCGTGAACGGCCGCGGCGTCGACGCGACCGGCGGCAGCGGTTCGCGGCCGAGATAGTTCAACGCCGCCGCCCGCAACGCCGCAGGCCGCACGAAGCCGTCGCAACCGTCCGGCAGCGCCGTGCCCGGCGGTAGCATGAGAAAACCCTGCGCCTCCGCGGGCCCGAAACCACCGTGCGCGCCGCGTTCGGGCGCGAAACTCCACGCGCCGTCGCGCGGGCTCCAGCCCAGCAGGATCAGATCGCCCGCGTCGGGGATGTTGCAGAAACGCACGAGGTCCCGCGCGATCTCCTCGCGCAACGCTTCCGGGTGCGTCTCCCGCAGCAGGGCCGGCACTTCGTCCGGCACGTGGCTTTCGCCGTCGCTGTGGATCCAGGTGATGCGGCCGCCGTCCGTGCGCACGAGCGCACCAGGCACGCTGCCTTGTTTCACGAGCCGGCGAGCCAGTGCCAGGCGCTGCTCGTCCGTCATCGGCGTGGCGAAATACGCATGACCCACGGGGCCCATCGCGGCGACGACCACACTTTTCTGCTCCTCGAGCGTGATCTCCTCGTCGGCTTGCTGCCGCGCGATGTGTTTCTGCACGCGCTCGCTGCGGGTGAGCCAGCCCGAGGCGGTCACCGGCCGCCGTTGCGAGCGGGCGTGCCACGCCGGATCGCGCTGCTTCGCGTCTTCGAGACACGCATGCAACACGCCTTCGAGACCGCCCTCGGCTTTGTCGTCGAACGCGCGCGTGCCTTCCTGCCCGTGATCGGAAAACACCCACACCGAGTAATCGCGCCGCCGCGAACGATGCGCGGTTCGCACGATCTTGCGGATCGCGTGATCGATGCCGCGCAAGCCGTAATGCGCGAGCCGCGAGCCCGGGCCGCGCACGTGCGCGTGTTCGTCGTAACCGACGAAGTTGATGTGCACGATCGGCAGGCCGCGCGTCACATCGATCTGGCCGCTGATCGTCAGCAGCTCGCGCAGGCCGACGCCCACGAACACGCGCGAGAGCAGCAGCATCAGCTCGAGCTTCGGCTTGCGCCCGCGCGCGATCGCCTGCGCCGCATCGCTCACGGCGACGCCGAGCTCGACCAGCAAACGCCAGAGGATCCGCACCGCCGCCGGCAACTGCAGCAGAATGAAGACAAAGATGTTCCGGATCTTGCCCGTGCGCCACATGTCGCCGAGCCCGATGCTCGCCGCACAGAAATGGCTTTCCTCCTGGCCGGCGCCGCCCGTGTAGATGTTGGACCAGGAGCTACCGCCTTTGAGGAGGCCCTCGGCCTGCGTCGACAACATTGCCTCTCGCGCCTTCGCCCACTCGGGATCCCACATCCGTCCGAGCTTTTTCAATCCGCGGTCGAAGAAGCTGAAGGCCGGAACCGCCGACCGCACGCCGTAGTAGAGCTCCGCCTGCACGGCCGGCGTCGTCGACGGCAGCCCCGGATAGAAGGTCCGCAACCCGTAGCCGTCGCGCTCCATCAATCGCCGCAGGAACGGCATTCGCCCCGCCGCGACAGCCGCTTCGAACTGCTTGCGCGCGAGTCCGTCGATCTGGATCAGCAGCAGGCCCGGCTCCTCGCTCGTGCCTTCGGACGGCGTGAGGCCGAGGTGCCGCACGGCCCACTCGTTGCGGCTCAACCGCCGCCGGACGCGATGAACGATGGCTTCGATGCCCGCAAACATCCGTTTAAATCGCGACAAGCGCAGCCGGCTCCGGCCGCGCGAAATTTTCTGCTTCGGCTGTCTTCAGCAGAGCGCGCATCAGCGTCCTCCCACCGCTTCGGCCACGGCCTGCGCTTTTTCGGTGAACAGCGCCCACTCCACATTGAGCCGCTCGATCAACGTGCCCCACGGGCTCCGTTCGATCTTCAGCCGCTCGCGTCGCGTCATCCGCCGCACATCCTCGTAAAAATCGAGCGCGAGTTGCGCGCAGCGTTCCTTGCCAAACAGCTTCGCTGTTTCCTTCGCCTCGCGCGCCAACGCCTCGCGCCGCGCCGGGTCGTCGTGGAGCTTCTGGAGCGCCGTGGCGAAGCGTTCCGCGGAGGCATTTTTAGCGAGCATGAAACCGTTCTTCTCGTGCCGCATCACTTCGCGGACGCCGGACGCGTTCAACGCCACCACCGGCAACCCCGCGGCCATCGCCTCCGACAGCACCATGCCCTGCGTCTCCGTGAAGGAGGCAAACGCAAAAACATCCATCGCCGCATACGCATCGGCCAGCGAGCGCCCGGTATGTTTTCCTGCGAGCACGAGCCGCTCGCCGACGCCTTTGCTCGCGAGCACTTCGCGCATTTTTTCCTCCGACGGTCCGCCACCGACGACGAGAAACCTGGCTTCCGGCGTGCGCTTCAGGAATTCGCCGACCGCGAGCGAGAGGTATTCGAGGTTCTTTTCCGGCGCGAGGCGGCCCAGATGGCCGACCACGAACGCGTTTTCAGGCACGCCGAATTTTTTTCGGAAGCGCCCGCCGTTGCCACCGGCAAACGCCGCCAGATCGATCCCCGTCGGCACCACCCGGATCGGCACCTCCACGCCGCGGCGGCGGATCAATCGCGCGATGCTTTCGCTCGGCGCGATCACGCCGTCGCAGAGATTCGCGAAATGGGTGGAGAGGTTGATCGCCACCTCCTTCAACGCCGGCGAATCGAACGGCACATAATGGGTGTAGTCTTCGTAACGCGTGTGATGCGTAAAAATGACCGGCGCGTTTTTCGTCGCCGCCACCCGCAAGGCCGTGTCGCCCAGGAGAAACGGATGATGCGCGTGGATGATGTCCGCCGCGAATCCATCCAGCCGCGGCGTGACGCCCACCAGCGGCAGCTTCACCGAAAAATCGCTGCCGTTGAATTTCTGGATCGCGGGCACTCGCTCCACGATCGCGGCCGCGCGCGGCGGGAGCGGTTTTCCTTCGAACTCGGGCGCGATGACGAGCACGCGATGTTTCAAGCGGCGATACTCCTCCGCGAAGGTGCTAACCGAACGCGCCACGCCGCCGACGTGCGGCAGGTAGGTGTTCGTCATCATGCAAATGTTCATGGGATCAGCTCGGTGAGCCGCCCACTGACAGCATCCGGAGCGAAAAGTCTTTCGTGTCGTCGCCTGCCAGCACGATCTGCGGTTCACAACCGGGGAGACGCAGCTCGCGACGCGGCGCACCGGCGCGCCATTGCGCGTTGAGAGTCAACTGCACCCCGCCGTCGCCGGCCCGCATCACGCGCACCGCCACCGGACCGTGCGGCGTCTGCGTCGGACCGAATTCGACGTCGCCCGCGGCGAGCCAATCCGGCCGCACGCCCGCGCCGATCACGAGCGCGTCCGCCTCCTCGCGGACGAACAGGTTGCGCACGAACATCAACCACTCCGCCGCCGCCCAGATGTGCTGTCCGTCGCCCATGCAACCGCCCAGCGTGAGCGGATGAATCGCCTCGGGCCACTGGCCGGTCGGCGAGGCGAGGGAGATCACGCTTTCCATCAGCGCCCACGCCGCCGGCGCATCGCCGGCGCGCAACCGCACCTGCGCGAGATGCAGCGTCAGGTAGGCGTTGATCCCCGAATGGATCATGTTCTGGAAAAAGCCGCCCGCATGCAGGCAGTTGTTGCAAAGATAATCGGCCGTGCGCGCGATCCACCGGTCGCCGGGATCGAACAGTTGCAGAGGATAATCCGCGACCAGCGATCCGACCGCGCCTGAATCCATGCGGCGATGCGGCGACGCCGGGATCGCGCCGGGAAACCGCCGATGCGGCCCGACCGGAAACGAGCGCCGGATGGTCGCGAGAAATTCGTCCGCTTCGTGCGCGCACCGTTCGGCGGCCTTCGGATCCGTCGCCGCCAGCAGCTTCGCCGCGCTCCGCAGCCCGGCGACCGCCCAGAAGTCGTCCCAATAATAAAAATCGTTCGGCCCGAGATGTTCGGCACTGAAACCCGCCGGCAGCAACCCGGCCTCCGGCCGCACCGGCGTGAGCGGCAGGCGCTTGCGGGAAATCCAGCGCGCGCCCTTCGCGACCGCCCGCCGCCACTCCTCGGGCAGCGTCTCGCCCGTGAGCTCGGCGAAGCGATGATAGAACCACAGCGCTTCGCCATTGCTGTCCCACTCGCCCTCCTGCGAAAGAAAATAGCCGTCCATCCGCTGCCGCGGCGCAAATTCGCGCAGCGCCTTGCGCGTGCGTTCGACGCCGCCGAGCGAGAGCAGCGCATTCAGGATGAACACGGCGTCGCGAAACCAGAAGCGCTTGTAGGTATACGGCCCCGGATAAACCTCCCGCGGCGCGTGGAGCACGAGGTTCGTCACCGCCAGATCGTAGAGCCGCTGCATCCGCTCATCGGATACGCGCAACCGCGCCAGCGGCGCGAGCGCTTCCGGCCAGGACTGCGTCCGCTCGAACACCGGTCGTTTTCGCGGCTCCAGTTCGTCGTAGATCGGCACCGACACCTCGCACACCGCGTCCTCGCCGCCGCGCACCGGAAACAACGCGACCGCCGTCGCCATGCTCACGGGACACGCGACCTTTCGCGCCGCGATCGCCTGGTCGAGCCGCAACAGGACGTCGCCGTCCGCATAGGTCGACAACAGGTGCTTCGCCGGCAGGCGGTCGAAGCGCACCTCGTTGCGATCGTTCACCCGCCAGCCCTGTTTGCCGGAGTCGACGGCAATCTCCTTCACGAAACTGACGCCCTCGGGATTGTAGGGCCGCAGCGCCACGGCGACCGAGCCCGAGGCCGCGCCGTGCACCCGGATGCGGACGCGGCATTGCGGCTCGCCGCCGTCCAGCAACAGCGTCACCACGCTCTCCAAGGCGACGCCATCGATTTCCCCTCCGTTCCGGTCCTGCGGTCCGCGCGACGCGACGGTGCGCAGCTGGAGCGCGTCATCGAGCAACACCTGTTGTTCGACCTCGGCGAGTTTCGAAGGCAGCAGCACCGGGCCTTTCTCCGGCACGAACCAGAAATCGAGCGACCAGCCGTCGAAGAGCGGAGTGACCAGGCCGCGCGGATCCACGATCGGATAAAACGGCACGTCCGGCACGCCCACGGCGGTCCAGTTGCGATGCGTGAGGTTGATATGACTGAACGAAAACGCGCGGGGAATGAACGACGGATCCGACGGATTGAACTGCCGCTCGACCCAATAAGGCCAGACCCAGTCGAGATTGTTCTGGATCGCCTTCGTGTTCACCAGGCCGCGGGCGTGGAACAACATTCCCGCGCGCAGCAACTCGATCGGTTCGGCGACCTCCGACGGCTTCGCGAAGCCGCGCAGATGCGCGAGCAGCGCCACCGGATCGAGAAATCCGTAGGCGCGCGCCACCCGGGTGATCAGAAAACGAACTGGTCTCGAGCGCAGGATCATAGGGTCTGAACCGGAGTCCGAACCCAATTGTCCCGAGTTATTCCAGAAAGTGCCGGGATGCGGACGAAGTTTCCGCCGCACCCGGGCGCGCCCCCATGGTCACTCGCCGTCGACGATGTAGTGGCAGCCCTTGCTCCGCGGATTCAACGCGGCCGCGTGCACCACGAGGAGCGCCGTCTGCACCGCGTTGCGCAGCTCCAGCAGCGGCCGCGTCACGCGGCAGTCGCGATAGAAACTTTGAATCTCCTCGCGCAACTCGAGCAGGATGCGACGCGCGCGGGTCAATCGCTTCGGGGAACGCAGGATGCCCGCGTAATTCCACATCGTGCTTTGCAGCAGCTGCATGTCCTGGCGGATCAGCGTCGGATCCGCCTCCCGCGCCGGGCTCGTCCATTCGCGCGGTTCCGGCACGCGAAACTCGTTCTGCTCGAGTTCACGGATGTCCGCGAGCGCCGCCATCTTCGCGCTCGTGAGGCACTCGAGGAGCGACGTGCTCGCGAGGCGGTTCGCGCCGTGCAGGCCGGTGCAGCCGGTCTCGCCGATGGCGTTGAGATGACGGACGTTGGTGCGGCCCTGCAGGTCGGTGTGCACGCCGCCGCAGGAGAAATGCGCCGCGGGCACGATCGGCACCGGCTCGCGCGTGACATCGACGCCAAACTCCGCGCAACGCGCCGTGATCGTCGGGAAATGCTCGCGGATGAACGCCGCCGACATGGCGGTGAGATCCAGGAACACGCACGTCTCGCCGCTCGCCGCGAGCTCCTGGTGAACCGCCCGGGCCACGATGTCGCGCGGCGCAAGCGAGCCCAGCGGATGCACCGTATCCAAAATCCGCTCGCCGCGGCTGTTCACGATCACCGCGCCCTCGCCGCGCAGCGCCTCGGTCACGAGAAAGCGCGGGGCGTTCTTCTTGAAGAAGACGGTCGGGTGAAACTGGACGTATTCGAGATCGATCAGGCGTGCGCCGACGCGGTAGGCCATCGCCACACCGTGGCCGACGCTGCCCGGCTGATTCGTGCTGTGCAGGAAGATCTGCCCGAGTCCGCCGGTCGCGAGGATCGTCTTCTTCGCCAAAATCGCGCGCACCTCGCCGCTCTCCGTATCCAGAACGTAAGCACCGAAGCAGGTGAGCGGCGCGTAGCGGTCGGCGATGTGATCGGTGTTGTGGGAGAGCGTGAGCAGGTCGACCGCGACCCAGCCGAGCCGGCGGCGGATGTGCGCCGTCTGGTCCACCCGGTCCGCGACCGCGGAGAGGATCGCGTGACCGGTCGTGTCCTTGGCGTGAATGATGCGTCGCGCGCTGTGGCCGCCCTCACGGGTGAAATCGAGTTCACCGGCGGCGCCGCGGTCGAAAGGGATGTCCAGCTCGTCGAGCAGCAGCTCCTTCACCGCGACCGGCCCCTCGCGGACGAGTTGCTCCACCGCGGCGGGGTTCGCGGTCTCGTCGCTCGCCGCAAAGATGTCGCGCGCCAGCTGGTCCGGATCGCCCGGCGCCTGATAAACGATTCCGCCCTGCGCCCAGTCGCTGTTGGCCGCGAGCCGGCCGTCGAGCGAAAGCAGGTCCACCGTCAATCCCGCGCGGGCGGCGCGCAGCGCGTAGGCGCAGCCGGCCAGCCCGGCTCCGATCACGAGACAATCGGTGCGGAGAATTTGCATGGTCGAAGCGGAGTTGAAGGCGCCGTTACTTCCGGCGCGCGGGCAGCACGGTGAGACTCAGGTCGGCGGCCGGCGCGGAGTGGGTGAGGGCGCCGACACTGATCACGTCGACGCCGTCGACCGCATAATCGCGCAACGTTTCATAGCGCACGCCGCCGGACACCTCGACGACCGCCCCGCCGCCGATCAACCCGACCGCCTCGCGCACGCGCGCGGGGCTCATGTTGTCGAGCAGGATCACTTCCGCGCCCGCGCGCAGCGCCTCGCGAACTTCCGCCAAAGTCTTGGCCTCCACCTCGATCTTCGCGAGGTGCGGCGCGGCGGCGCGGGCGAGTGCCACCGCTTTCATGAGCGAGCCGGCGGCGGCGATGTGGTTGTCCTTGATCAGCACGTGCTCGCCGAGCGACGAGCGGTGATTCACGCAACCGCCGCAGCGCACCGCGTATTTTTCCAGCGCGCGCCAGCCGGGCGTGGTCTTGCGGGTATCCACGATTCGGACACCGGTGCCGTCCACCGCCGCGGCGAACTTGCGCGCGAGCGTGGCGACGCCCGACAGCCGCTGGAGGAAATTCAACGCCGTGCGTTCCGCCGTGAGCAGCGCCGCCGTCGGGCCTTCGACCGTCAGAACCTTCCCGCCGGCTTTCACGCGCGCACCGTCGCGGACGAGGAGCTTCACCTTCAGCGCCGGATCGACGCGCACGAACACCCGCGCCGCCACCTCGAGCCCGCAGATCACCAGATCCTGCCCCGCGGCAATGAACCCGCGCGAACGGTGGTGCGCCGGGAAGATGCCGCGGCTCGTCACGTCGCCGAGGCCGGCGTCTTCTTCGAGGGCGAGGTCGATCAGGTGTTCGGTGCGAGGCGTAAGCATGGGCTGGATACAGATCGGATCTGGCGGCACGTTAATTCTTCGGCGCAAGCTCGAACATCCGCTCGATGCACCGCGCCGCGCGGCGCCGCAGGTCCTCGTCGAGGGTGATGATCTGCTCGGGCCGCGGCGCGAGCAGCGCGTCGCGCACCTTCTCGAGCGTGTTCATCTTCATGTAGGGGCACAGCCGGCAGCCGCCGATGAAGTTCTTCTCCGGATCCTCGACCTGCAGCCGGCCGACCAGGCCGCACTCGGTCAGCATCAGGTAATACGGCGCCGGCGTGCTCTTCACATATTTCATCATCGCACCGGTGCTGCCCACGAAATCGGCCACGGCGGCGACTTCCGGCGTGCATTCCGGGTGGACGACAACCTTCAGGCCGGGGAACTGTTCGCGCGCCTCGGCGATCTGCGCCGCCGTAAACTGGTCGTGCACGACGCAGGTGCCGTCGGACGAAACGATCTCCTTGTCGATGCCGCGGCGCTTCATCTCGGCGCGGACGTTTTCCGCCATCAGCCGGTCCGGCACGAAGAGCACGCGCTTCGTCGGCAGGTTCGCGACGATGTCGTAGACATTGCTCGAGGTGACGCACACGTCGCACTCGGCCTTCACCTCGGCGGTGCTGTTGATGTAGCAAACCACGGTCGCGTCGGGGTAGAGCGCCTTCAACCGCCGCAGCCCCTCGCCGTCGATCGAGTCCGCGAGCGAGCAGCCGGAGTTCCGGTCGGGCACGACCACGAGCGACTCCGGCGAAAGGATCTTCGCGGTCTCGGCCATGAACACGACGCCGGCGAAAACGATGACCTTCGCGCGGGCGTCACGGGCTTTCTCGCTGAGGAAGTAGGAGTCGCCCTTGAAGTCGCCAACGCCGTAGATGATCTCCGGCTCGACGTAGGAATGGGTGAGGATGACAGCGTCCTTCTCCTTCTTAAGCCGGTTGATCTCGAGTGTGAGGGGCGCCAGCTCGCGGCAAGTATCCAGATTCCACTGCCGGCCGTGCGGATCGCAGTCCACGTGCATCAGCGCGCGAAAAAGCCGCTCGGCCTCCTGTTCGATCTCCAAGTCGGTGACGGTCATGAGAGCAAAATGTGCAGCGGGCGTCGGGCGTCAAAATCCCTCACGGCTCCACGATGTCGCGGTCGCTCGCTTTCAGGGGTTGGTTGCCGGGCCCGACAAGCACGACGCGCGGCTTGAACGCCGCGATCTCGTCCGGCGCCAGCGCCGCGTAGGCGGCCACGATCACGAGGTCGCCCGCGCTGACGAGGTGCGCCGCGGCGCCATTGATCTGGAGCTCGCCCGGTCCGCCGTAAATCACGTAGGTGGTGAGGCGTGCGCCGTTGGTGATGTCGTAGACGTCGACCTGTTCGTATTCGAGCAGACCCGCCGCCCGGCAGAGCGCTCGATCGATGGAGATCGAGCCCTCGTAGTTGACATCCGCCGACGTGATGGTGGCGCGGTGGATCTTGGAACGGAGGAAGGTTCTGAACATGGTCGTGGACGCAGCGAAGTTGCGCCGGCAGATCGGTCAAATTGCCCCTGCAGTGCCGCCCGGTAAAGCGCTTTTCCCGTCCAAATGACAGCCGTTCGCTTTCCAACGTTTCCCATCCGCTCGGCCGCGTCCGCTAATCGTCCAAACTCCGTTGCTCCACCGTCCGTCGTTTCTCCCTAAAACCATCTGCCGCGGAGTCATGAGCGATCAACTTGGTTCTGGCGGCCGGCAAAAACCGCCAGCCCGCGCAACACCAGATCCGGCACGACCGCCTCGAAAATACCTTCACGCTCGAACGCGGCCGCGCCACCCCCGGTGCCGAGCACGACCGCCGCCGCCCGCCCGAACGCCTCGCGCCGCACGCGCGCCACGACCTCCTTGATCGCGCCGAGCTGGCCGAAATAACAGCCGCTGGCGATCCCCTCCCGCGGCGAGCGTCCGAGCGCCGCGCGCGGTCGGTGCACGTTCGCCGCCGGCAATTGCGCCGTGCCGCGCGCCAGCGACTCCGCCGCCAGCTTGAGTCCCGGGAAAATCGCCCCGCCCGCAACCGTTCCATCGGCGCACAACGCCGTCACGGTGGTCGCCGTGCCGCAATCCACGACGATGACGTGCCGCCGCGGATACAACGTCCGCGCCCCCAGCGCCGCCGCCACGCGATCCGCGCCGAGTTGCCCGGGCATGCGGTAGCCGATTTTCAAACCGTGCGCCGCCGTCGCCGTGAGCACCGCCGGCTCGACCGCCCAGGTGCGCCGGATCAAACGCAACACCGCCGGCGTGAGCCCCGGCACAACCGAGCTCACTGCCGCCCGTTCGATCCGGCCTCGCACCCGGGCCGGCAGTCGCACGCTCGCGTCAACCGCCAGCCGGAAAACCCTCGGCGCCCGCTCCTCAGCGAACACGCCGCAGAACAGCGAGGTATTCCCCACATTGACGACGAGGGTTGCCATTCGCACTCAGGCGCTGCGGCCCAGCATCGCGAGAATCTGCGTCGCGATCGATTCGGGCTCGGGCAACCGGCCCGCGCCGGCCTCTCCGCACGCGTGCATCCCCTCCGCCGGCTCGATCAAGCGCACGCCCCAGCCGCGCAACCGCCCCAGCGACGCCGCCGTCGCGGGATGTTCCCACATCATCGCATTCATCGCGGGTGCGACGACCCAGGGCTTGGTCTTGAGCTCCCAGGCCAGAAACAGCGTTCCCACCGCATCGTCGGCGATACCGGCCGCGAGCCGGTTGAGCGTATTCGCGGTGGCAGGACAGACGAGCGCGAGATCCGCCGCGCGCGCCAGCTCGATGTGATCCAGCGCGCGACCCGGCGCAAAGACATCGGTGAATACCGGCCGTCCGCTCAGCCCCTCGAGCGTGGCCGCGCCGACAAACTGGAGCGCCGACGGCGTCGCAACGGTCTGCACCGTTACGCCCGCCTGCGTGAGCCGGGAAATCGCGGTGCACGCCTTGTAGCAGGCGATCGAACCGGTGAGCAGGAAAAGGACGTGGGGATTCTGCGCCATGGGAAGATCAGCGGACGACATTGTCGATCAACCGGGTGGAGCCGAGCCGCACGGCACCGAAACGCCGGCCCGGCCGGTCCTCGACGTAATCCACGTCGAAACCTTCGCGCGCCAGCTGCGCGCGGGCCGCCTCCGCGGTCGGCGCCGACGCCAGCACGGCCGGGAAGCGCGGGGCGAGCGCACGCTCGGCCGGCGACAGCCGGCGGTTGCGCGAGCTCATCGCCAGACCGTCGTCCTCGCGCACGGTCGGACAGGCCACGATCTCGGTGCGCAGGAAAAACGCCTCGACCATGCCGCGCACGAGCTGGAGCTGTTGATAATCCTTCTCGCCGAAATACGCGCGATCCGCCTCCGCGATCTGCAGCAGCTTCATCACCACCGTCAGCACGCCGGTGAAATGCCCCGGACGGTGCGCGCCGCACAGTTCGCGGCTGAACGACGCCTCCTGCACCGTGTAGTCGGTCCCGTTCGGATACATCTCCGCCGCGGACGGCGCGAACACCGCGTCGACGCCCGCCGGCTCCATCAGCGCGCAATCCGCGTCCAAGGTCCTTGGATACTTCTCGAAATCCTGCGCCTCGTCGAACTGAGTCGGATTGACGAAGACCGACGCGAGCACCACGTCGCACTCGCGCCGCGCGGCCTCGAAGAGCGAGGCGTGTCCGCGGTGCAGCGCGCCCATGGTCGGCACGAAGCCGATCGTCCTGCCCTCCGCCTTGTATCCGGCGCGCAGCGCGCGCCATTCCGCCACGGTGTGGACACGTTTCATGCGAAGCTCTCCGCTTCGGAGGGAAACTCGCCGGTGCGCACCGCCTCCGCAAACCGGGTCACGCCCGTCTGCACCGTCTCGGCGCCCGGCGCAAAGTGGCGCACGAAACGCGGTTTGAACTGCAGGTTGAGCCCGAGCAGGTCCTGCAACACGAGCACCTGGCCGTCGCAGTCGGGCCCGGCGCCGATGCCGATGGTCGGGATGCGCAGCGCCGCGGTGATCTCCGCCGCCAGCGCCCGCGGCACGCATTCCAGCACGAGCGCAAACACGCCCGCGTCCGCGAGCAGCGCGGCCTCCTCGCGAATTTCCTGCGCCGCGGCCGCAGCGCGGCCCTGCACGGTGTAGCCCCCGAGCGCGCGGACGTTCTGCGGCTGGAGACCGAGATGGCCCATCACCGGAATCCCGGATTCCACGAGGTGCCTGATCGTATCGATGTGCCCGCGTGCGCCCTCGACCTTCACGGCGTGCGCACCGGCGCGCAGCAACTCGGCCGCGCAATCGAGGGCGGCCGGAATCCCTTTGCGCGCCGCGAGAAAGGGGAAATCGGCGACAATGAACTTGTCGCCGGCGCCTTTGGCGACCGCCCGGGTGTGCAGCGCCATGATTTCGGTCGTCGCCCCGAGCGTATCGTCCGCACCATGCACGACCATCATCACGCTGTCGCCAACCAGCAGGCAATCCACCGGGGTCTGCGCCAGCAGGCGCGCGAACGTGGCGTCGTAAGCGGTGGCGACGACGATCTTGCGACCTTCACTTTTCGCGGCGGCGAAGTCCCGGATGTTACTCATACGTGCGTGCCTTCATTCAACACACGATTCGCGCGCATACAAGGGCAGCCCGCGTCAGTCCGAGCCGAGCGCTATTCGCTAGACAGCTGATTTCTTGGGACACACCCGGGCCAGCGCCTCGTCCAGCAGCTGCACGCGCAACGGCTTCGTCAAATGAATCACGAAACCCGCCTCGTAGCTGCGGGCGATGTCGCTTTCCATGCCGTAGCCGGTCAGCGCGATGCCGCTCAGGTTGTGGCTCGCGCGCAGCTCCGCCATCAGGTCGTAGGCGTTTCCGTCCGGCAGACCGATGTCCGAAATCACAAAATCGACCTTTTCGGTGCGCATCAGATAACGCGCCTCCGCAATGGTGCCGGCGGCGATCACCTCGTAATGGCGCCTCATTAACAACTGCTGCAGGGTCGAGCGGGTGGGGGCGTGGTCCTCGACGAGCAGCACGCGTCCGCGCAGCACCTGCTGCGCCGGCGGCAACGTGGGCACGACCGGCGCGATCGCGACGGGGGTCTCGAGCGGCGATCGCGAGCCGCCGCGCCACAGCGGCAATTCGACACTGAACGTGGCGCCGCGCCCCCGACCTTCGCTCGCGGCGCGGATCACGCCGTGATGCAGCTCGACGATCATGCGCGAGATCGCGAGGCCGAGGCCGACGCCGCCGAAGCGGTGCGACCCGGTCGGGCCGGCGTGATCGCCCTGCGAAAACGCGTCGAATATCCGCTCGATCTCCGCCGGCTCCAGGCCGATGCCGGTGTCGATCACCTCGACCCGCAGGCGTTCCCCGTCCTCGCTGATCCGGGTCGCCATCGTGATCGCGCCGCCCTCGGGCGTGAACTTCACCGCGTTCTTGAGCACGTTCCAGAAGATCTGCTGGAGCCGGACCGCGTCGCCCTGAACGACGGCGGCCGAGGGCGCGAGGCGGACGGTGAGCGCGATGCGCTTCGCCTGCAGGTCGGCGCGCACCGTCTTCAACGCGTCCTGCACGATCGAGTTCACGTCGTGCGGCCGCATGTCGAGGAGCAGCTTGCCCCGCGTGATCCGGGTGAGGTCCAGCAGGTCGTCAATCAGCCGGGCCTCGAGTTCGACGTTCTTGCGGATCGTGTCGAAATCGGCGCGGGCACGTTCCGGGAGCGCCGGATCTTCGGCCGCTTCGCTCGCGAGCAGCAGCACGGGATTCAGCGGCGTGCGCAACTCGTGCGAGAGCGCGGCCAGAAAATCGTCCTTCGCGCGCGAGGCGGCCAGCGCCTCGTCGCGGGCGCGCTCGAGTTCCTTGGCGGTCCGTTTCGAACCCGTGACGTCGTCGGCCACGGTCAAGGCCGACTCGACGACGCCGTGAGCGTTGCGGATGAAAGCCACGCTGTTGCGGACCCAGACAAAGCCGCCCGTGGGCCGGTCGTAGCGCGTCTCCGCCAAAAACGAGGTGCCCTCGCGCGCGGCACTCTCCATCAGGAACGAGTAATGGCCTAGATCCGCCGCGTGGACGATGTCCTGGATGCGGCGCTGCAGCAGTTCCGCGCGCGAACGTCCGACGATCTCGCAATAGCGGTCGTTGACCATGAGGAATTGTCCGCGCAAATCGGTCTGCGCGATCCCCGCGCCCGCCTGTTGAAACACCGCCGAGAGCCGCTCCTCGCTCGCCCGCAGCGCCGAGTGACTTTCCTGGATCTGGTTCAGCATCGAGTTGAACGCCTCGGTGAAGCCCCCGATCTCGTCGTTGCTCAGCTTCGGCGCGCGCACCGCGTAGTCGCGTTTCTCCGACACGACGCGAGCCGTGTGCGCGAGGCCCACGATCGGCTCGGAGATCAGACGCTGGAAGAATTGCGACAGCAGCCACGCGATCACCGTCGCGATCGCCAGCACGCCCAGCAGCACGAGGCCGTAAACGCCCAGCCGCCGATACATGCCGGTGAGATCGCCGCGCAAATACAACGTCCCGACGCGCTGGCTACCCTCGACGATCGGTTCGAAGACGGTCACGTCGCGCAGGTGAAACTCGATGCCGTCGTGGCCCGGGCGACGCGGCAGCTCGAGGTCGCGGCCGATGCGGACGTTGTCCTGCACGAATGTGACGTAGCGGCTGCCGTTGCGGTCATAGAGCGCCGCCGCCGCGATTTCCGGCTCGGCCCGCAGACCGCCGAGGATCTCCGCGGCCAGCTTTTGATCGTCGTAGATCAGCACCGCGGTGCTGTTGGACGCGATCAGCTGCGCGATCGTCTTCAGGCTGCGGCGCGTGGTGGTCTTGTAGCTATAAAGCTCGTAACTCAGCAGCACGACAGACGCCACCGCCAGCACCACGAAGCTCGTGAGGAGAATGCCGGCGATCAGCTTCCGTTTGATGGGGAGATCGCGAAATCGCATCGTTCGAATGGACTCGGAGCCACGCGTCGAACTCCACCCGAAGCAATTTGGTCACGCGGGTCAAGTGAAGCGGCCGGGCCGGAAAGAGTTGCCCCCGCCGCGGCGACGGCGCCGCGCCCCCTCCGAACGCCCGCCGCAGGCCGGCGGGACCTCAATACCTCCAGGTCACCCCGACGGCCCCGCTGGGTTTCACGAATTGATTCAGGCTGTCGGGCGTCACCAGCTCCTGGTGCGGACCGTTGAACAGATTCCGCCCGATCAACGACACTTCCCACGTTTCGTTGGGCCTCCAGCCCAGTCGCAGATCGGCGGCCGTTTGGGCGGCGGTCGCAGGATTCGGCCGTTCGCTGACGTGTCGCAGCGCGGCATCGAATTCGAGCGACCACGGCAGCTCCACGTGTGCGCTCAACGTGAACAGATGCCGCGGATCGTTGCCCTCGAAAATGCCGTGCGCTGTGTCGCGGGTGCCCGGTCGCTCGAGGAAATCGAGATCGAGGTAGCGGTAGCTCACCTTGAAGAACAGCCGCGACACCGGTTGATACATCGCCGTGACTTCCGCGCCGGCGGACCGCGCGCGCAGGCCGTTCTTGTAGGTCAACGGCACCGCCGCCGCCCCGAGCGGCTCGATCGTGCGCAGCCGGTCATAGTCGTTGTAGAATGTCGCCAGATCCAGCGTCGCATCGCCGAAGCGCTGGCGCCAGCCCGCCTCGTAAGCGATCACCGTCTCCGCCGCATAATCCCCGGTGGCCTCAAACACCGGCGTGTTGCCAAGCTCGAATCGCAGGTCCTGGTCGATGCGCACCGGCGCGCGCACCGCCCGCGACACCGCGCCCCAGAACGTCGTGCGTCCCGTCGGCGTGTAGCCGGCGCGCACCGACGGGGCGAATTCCACGCCCGAGAAATTGTTGTGCTCGACCTTCGCTCCACCGGTCAGCGCCAGCCGCCCGGGCACGAGCGCCAGCGTATCCTGCACAAACATACCCGCCGTGTGCGTGGTGCGCCGCGGCGGGTCCATCGTCGCGATCGACTGCTGCGCGATGTCGTCGCGCGACACGACGGCGTCCACGCCCACGAGCCAGTCGTGCGAGCCCTTTTGTTGACGAAACTTTGCACTCAAGCCGCCCGTGCGCCGCTTCTCCTCCCACGTCCCGGGAATCAAGCGATGCGTGTAATCGACATACGTCATCGCTTCCAGCTCGGCGGATCCGCCGAGCGTGCGCCGCAGCCGGCCGAGCACGTTGGCCCCGGAGATCTCGATCTGCGGATGATCGAGGGGCAGGCCCTTGTTCGTGTAGGCATCGCCCTGCAGCGTCAGAGCCGTGTCGGCATCGAGCCGCGTATCGGTTCGAAATCCCGCCTGACCGAAATCCGTCTGCGGCCCGCCACTGCTGCCGTCGGCGAGATACGTCCAGTCGCTCTGGAAATATTTTGCGTAAGCGCGGTAGTAGGTCGCGCGGCCGATGCGACCGCCGTGACGCGCCGAGACAAACACCGGATCCGCCGTGCCCGTGCCCGTACTGACCAGCGTGCCCTGCGTGTCCTCGGCGGACTTCGTCACGACCTGGATGAAGCCGTTGACGGCAAACGAACCCCACAATGCGCCCACCGGTCCGCGCACCACCTCGATGCGGTCGATGTCCTGCATCAACGTGTCCTGCGCGTCCCACTGCACGCCGGAAAAAAACGGCGTGAACAGGCTGCGACCGTCCATCAGCACCGAAATTTTGTTCGCCGCGAGCACGTTGAAGCCGCGGGTGCTGATCGCCCAGCCGCGGGCAAACGGCTGCGTCACGTCCACGCCGGTCGCGAGCCGCAGCGCTTCCGGCAGATTGCGCGCCCCCGAACGGCGGATCTCCTCCTGCGTCAGCACCTCGATCGCCCCGGGCGCCTTCCACCACAGCTCCTCCTTGCGCGACATCGTCGTGACCTGAACGTCGAGCAATTCCTCGAGCGACATGCTCTTCATCGCATCGATCGAGCGAAGTTCCGCCTGCGCGGCGAGCGGGAGCAACGTGACGGCCGGCAGAATCCACCGGCGGGAAAACAGGCGAAAAGTCATGAGACGGTGAATGTCATCGGATTCCGGCGGAAAAGCCCAAGGCTCGATTTCGAGAAACTCAAACGCGACTCCCTTCGCCCAGCAGCGACGCGAGCGCGCGATCGAGCGCCTCCATGCGCACGGGCTTCGTCAGGTGCACGTCAAATCCCGCCCGACGGCTGCGCGACACATCCTCCTCCATCCCGTAGCCCGTGAGCGCGATCCCGCGCACGCCGCGGGCGCCAAACTCGCTCATCAGATCGTAGCCGCTGCCGTCCGGCAGGCCGATGTCCGAAATCAACAACGCAAACGTCTCCTCGCGCCCCAGCGCCCGCGCCTCCGCGGCCGTCGCCGCCGCGCGGACCCGATAGTTGCGCCGGAGCAGCAGACGTTCGATCGCCTGGCGCGTCGGACCGTGATCCTCCACCAGCAGGATGGCGGGGCTCGCTCGCGCCGGGCCCGCCGCACCGACGGGCGCCGGATCGGCGCGGAGGTCGTGCGCGTGTTCCGCGCGGCCGGCGACCACCGTCTCCACCGGCAGCTCGACGCGAAAGGTCGCGCCGCGATCGCGCCCGGCGCTCTCCGCTTCGATCCGGCCGCCGTGCAGCTCGATCACGCGCCGCGAAATCGCCAGGCCCAGCCCGAGGCCGCCGAACCGGTGCGAGCCGCTGCCGGCGGCATGGTCGCCCTGCGAGAACGCCTCGAACACCCGCGCCAGTTCCCCGGCCGTGATGCCGATCCCCGTATCCGTAATTTCAACACACACCCGGTCCGGCGCCTCCAGCCGGCTGCGCACCGACACCCGGCCCCCGGCCGGCGTGAACTTCACCGCGTTCTTGAGGATGTTCCAGAAGACCTGCTGCAGCCGCACCGGGTCGGCCTGCACCCGCGCGCCCGGCGCGCCGGGCTCCAGCCGCAGCTCGATGCGTTTCGCGGAAAATTCCGCCCGCACGGTTTCCAGCGCGTCGCCCAGGACCGCATCGACGTCCACCCGCCGCATTTCCAGCGGCAGCTTGTTGCGCGTGATTCGCGTCAGATCGAGGAGGTCGTCGATCAGCCGCGCCTCGAGCTCGATGCTCTTGCGCACGGTGGCGAAATCCTCGCGCACCTTGGGCGGGAGCGAAGGATCCGTCGCCGCTTCGCTCGCGAGCAGCAACACCGGGCTGAGCGGTGTGCGCAGCTCGTGCGACAAGGCCGCGAGAAAATCGTCCTTCGCCCGCGAGGCCGCCACCGCCTCGTCGCGGGCGCGCTCGAGTTCCTTCTCGCTCAGGCGGCGGTCCGTGATGTCGACGCTCGAGCCGATGAAGCCGAGGAATTCCGCGTTCGCATACCGCGGCACCGCCTGCTCCAGCATCCAGCGATATTCGCCATCCCGGCGCCGCAACCGGTATTCGATCGTGAACGGCTCCCGTGTCTCCGCCGCCTGCGCGAGCGCTCCGATGAAAGCCGCGCGATCCTCGGGATGCACGCTGTCCTCCCAGCCGCGATCGCGCTCTTCCTCCAGGGTGCGACCGACAAAATCGCGCCAGGGCTTGTTGACCCACGTGCAGCGTTGCCGCCGGTCCGCCATCCAGATCAGCACCGGCGCGTGATCCGCCGCCAGGCGGAAACGCTCCTCCGACTCGCGCGACTCCGCCTCGGCGCGCTTGCGTTCGGTGATGTCCACGACGATCCCGAGCCCTCGCGCCGGCCGGCCCGTCGCGTCGAGGATCAGCGTCGCGAACACATCCACCCAGCCAAACGAGCCGTCCTTCCGCCGGCAGCGCCGCTCCGAGCGCACGGACTCCTCACGGCCCGCGCGCAACTGCGCCGCCAGATCCTCGCCGGCGTTCCGTTCGTCCACCGCCACCAGGTCGCGCCAGTTCATCCGACGCAGTTCGTCCGCGGTAAAGCCCACGATCCGGCTGAGCGCCGGATTCGTGCGCACGATGCGGCCGCCCAGCTCGCATTCGAAAATGCCCACCGAGGCCTGCTGAAATACCGCCCGATACCGGCCTTCGGTCTCGCGCAGCGCCTCGCGCGCCTGCCACTCCTCCGTGGCGTCGAGGAAGACGTTGATCGCGCCGTTGATCCGGCCGCGTCCGTCGAAGGTCGGGCTGATGCTGCAGCTCGCGAGAAACCGGGATCCGTCCGGGCGTTCGATCCAGAGCTCGACGTTGGCAAACGAGCGGCCGTCGCGCCGCGCCAGCGTCATGTGGCGCTCGCCCGTCGGCACCAGCGTGCCATCCATCCGCCGCACCGTGAAAATCGCGGTGAATTCCTCGTAGGACTGCCCGACTCGCGGCGCAGCCCGCCAGATCTCCGCGGCCCGGCGGTTCGCATAAATCACGCGACCCTCCGCGTCGCACGCGATCAGCCCCGCCGGCATGATCGACACGAGTTGCTCGAACCTCGCTTCGCTGGCGCTGACTTGCGCCGCTGCCTCGCGCCGCAGCTCGGCCAGATGCACGTGCGATTCGACGCGAGCGAGCAGTTCCCGCGCGCTGAACGGTTTGGTCAGATAATCGTCGGCCCCGGCATCGACACCTTCGACGCGCGCCTCCTCGCCCGCGCGCGCGGAGAGCAGGACGATCGGCACGGTTTTCGTCCGCGGATCCGCGCGCAGCTCGCGCACCAGGGCGAACCCGTCGAGCCGCGGCATCATCACGTCGGCCAGCACCAGATGCGGTTGCCACGCGCGCGCGATCTCCAGCGCCACCGCTCCATCCGCGGCCTGCCGCACCTCGAAGCGGCCGCGCAACAGCCGCCGCACGTAGTCGCGCATGTCCGAGTTGTCATCGGCCACGAGCACCCGCGCGGCGTTTTCTCCGACTGCAGGTTTGTCGTCTTCCTCCGTTGCGGCGGGCAGCCAGCGCAGCGATTCCTCCACGAAGGCCCGGGCTTGGATCGCCGTCGAAGCCAGCTGGGCCGGCACGTTGACGCGCTCCGGCGGCAGGTGAGCCGGCCCGCGGGGAATGCGCACGATGAAGGTCGAGCCTTCGCCGGGCGTGCTCTCGAGCGTCACGGTGCCGCCGTGCAACCGCGTGAGTTCGTCGACGAGCGCAAGCCCGATGCCGGTGCCTTCGTGCGTGCGGCTGAAGCGACTGGCGACGCGATGAAAACGCCGAAACACCTCCGCCTGATGCTCCGGTGCGATGCCGGCGCCCGTGTCTCGCACGCGCAACTCGAACGCGTCCGCCTGCAGCTCCAGCGCGACCACGATCTCGCCGCGCTCGGTGAATTTGTAGGCGTTGGAAAGGAGGTTGAAGACGATCTTTTCCCACAGCTCGCGATCGACATAGGCCGGCTCCCGCACCGGCTGGCAGGCCACGATCAGGCGCAGCCCGGCCTTTTCGATCGCGGCGCGAAACATTGACGCCAGTTCGCCGGTGAGCGCGGCGAGGTCCACCGGCGCAAAATTTGCCTGGATCCGGCCCGCCTCCAGCCGCGAGAAGTCGAGCAGCGAGTTGACGAGTTTGAGCAGCCGCAGGCTGTTGCGGTGCACGACGGTCAGCCCTTCGCGCGTCTCGCTGGCCAGCTCTCGTTGCAGCATGTCCTCCAGCGGACCGAGCATCAGCGTGAGCGGGGTGCGGAACTCGTGGCTGACGTTGCTGAAAAATTCCGTCTTCGCGCGGTCGAGCTGCGCCAGGGCCTCGGCCCGCCGGCGTTCCTCGGCATAAGCCCGGGCGTTCGCGACCGCGGTCGCCACCTGGCCCGCGACGAGGCCAAGGAAACTCTGATAATCGGAATCGAGCGCTCGCCGCGGGCTCACTCCGCACACGAGCACCCCATAGGGAACAGTTTCGCCTGGCCGCGCGATCGGAAGCACCACCGCCGTGTGGACCGGCTCGGGCCAGGGTCCCAGGTGCAACGGTCCGAACCGCGCCTCGAGATCGGTGTGCACCGTCGTCTGGCCCTGCGCGACCACGGAGCGAAAATCCCACGGATCCGTTCCGTCGCGGAGCGACACCACCGCCGGCGCCGCCGCGGTCCCCGGCTCAAGACCGATATGCTCGAGCAAACGGGCCTGCTCAGCGCGTTCGTCGAGCAGATAGAAAAGCGCGAACGGCACATCGAGCCGGTTCGACGCAAGCACCTCCGCCGAAATCGCGCAGGCCTGCTCGGTGGAGCGCGCCGCCGGCGCACGCACGCCCAAGTCGCGCAACGTCCGCAGCCGACGCTCACCAACGACCTGCGAGGTCGTCTCCGTAATCGCGGTGAAAACGCCGCCGACGCTGCCGTCCTCAACGCGGATCGGCGCGAACGAAAACGCGAAGTAACATTCCTCGTTGAAGCCATGCCGGTGCAGCACGAGCAGCAAGTCGTCCGCCCAGGAGGCTTCGCCCGTCGCCTCGACGCGTTCGAGAATCGGACGGATCACCGTATCCCAGATCTCGGGCCAGACCGTGATGTAGCTTTCGCCCAACGCCCACGGGTGTTTGGAACCGACGATCGGCGCGTAGGCGTCGTTATAAAGGTAGAGCCGGTCGGGGCCCCACAGGATGCAAATCGGATGCCGCGATGCCAGGCAGATGCTCAGCGCCGTCCGGAGGCTTTGCGGCCAGCCCGCGACCGGGCCGATCGGTTTGGCCGTCCAGTCGATCGCCCGCAGCCGCGCCCCCGCCTCGCCGCCACCTGCAAAGGGATCGTTCGCGGCCCCTCCGGCGTTCGCGTCGTGGCGTTGCTGCTTGCTCTCGCCCATGGCCGGATCTCTGCGGCCGCGACTCAGTTGGCGAGTGACGGCAGGGTGAAATAATATTCCGTTCCACCTTCCCCCGGAACGTCAAAACCGCAGCGTCCGCCCTCCAGCTCGACCAGCCGCCGGACGATCGCGAGCCCCAGCCCGCGCGGCGCGCCCATCTCATGCAGCCGCTCGAACGGGAAAAACAACAGCGCCCGCTTCTCCTCCGGCACGGTGCCGCCGTGACGCACGAAAAATCGATACTCCCCGCCTTCATCGCTCCAGCCGACCGCGATGGTCCCGCCGGGGCCGCCAAATCGAAGCGCGTTCTGCAACAGATTGTGCCAGACAACCTGCAGCCACGCGGGACGTCCCACGACTTCCGGCCACTCGCGCGGCAGCGGCGCGATCGTCGCGCCGGCCTTCAACGCCGCACCTTCGATCTGTTGAAACGCATCCCAAAACGCCTGCTCCATGGAGAAGCGGCGCGGCACTTCGCGGCCCGCCGGCAGCTTGGCCACAAAGCTCATGCGCTCGATCAGCTTCACGAGCTCGTCCGCCGAATCGAGGATCGGCTGCGCCAGCTGCGCATCCTCCGGATTCGTCTCTGCCACGATCTCACGCAGCATTTCGGCCGTCGTCGTGATCCCGCCCAACGGGGTCCGCAAATCGTGCGCGATGCGATGGCCAAACGTCAGCAGGTCTCCGCGCAGGCGGGCGTTTTCCTTCGCCAGTTCATGATTCTCCAGCGCCGCACGCAACACCCGCCCGATCGCGGGGGTGTTCCACTCCTCCCGCGGCAGCGCCTGTGACGCGGGAAAGCCCGATACCCGCGGCGCTTCTCCGAGCACGACCACCGCCCAGCGGGGCAGCCCGGAAAGATCGCGCCCGCCGACCGCCTGGCCCAGCTCCTCGGCCGTGGGTTCGAAAAGGATCAGCAGCTCGGCCGGCTGGCCCGGTCGCGCCAGCGCCTCGGCCACACTCGGCAGAGACTGCAGCTTCACCTCCGGAAACGCCGCCGCGGAGGCGGTCGTCACCGTCGTCGCAAACTCCGCATCGTCGCCGACGGTGAGGAGGGACAGGGTAGGCTGGACGGTCGACACATTCATGCTGCTAGGTTTCGTGCCCGACAGACGCAACGGCGAATGGCGTCAACGCCGCGGCGATGCGATGCGGCCACACCGCCGCCCGTCTCCGCCGCAAGAATACCCTGCGCTCCCGGATATTCATCCCGTGCCGAACTGCTCGCGGATGATTTGCAGCGCCGGCTCGTCGAGGCCGGTCGAACTCCAGCACAACTCCCGCTCGACGTGGCAATCGATGCCCGCATCGAAAAGCGAAAACACCACGCCGATCACGCACGCGTCCGTGTCGACGCCGCATACCAGCGCCTTCTTCACACCCACGGCCTTGATCCGGTCGATCTGCTCGGTCGTGAGCCCGTAGCCGCGTTTCTCCAGCACGAGATCCTCCGGCGTCGTCGCCAGCACCAGTTCCGTTTCCGGCAACCCCGGCGCGCAGCTCGTGCGCTTCAGCTTCGTGCGAAAAAGGGAGTCGGGTTCGTTGATGAATTTCGTGAAGATCCGCAGAGGAAACTCCCGCGAACGCGCTTCGATCTTGTCGATCAAATCGGCCGGAATCGGAAAAGCTTTCTGCAGGTCAACGATCAGGATGGCGTCCATGGGCAAGAAAAGCCTGAAGGCAGTTCAGGCGGGAGCGGGGCGTTGGGCGGTCATAGACCCGCCGCATCCGGGAAGTTCCCAACCTCCGGCCCTCGCCGCGAACAACCTTGCGCGCGCCCTGTCCCGGCGCACGCCGCTCGTTCGCCGACCTCCCGCTGCGCCTTCGTCATGCCCTCGCCGCCGTCGCCATCCTCTTCGCTGTTCGATGTCTGCATCGTCGGCGCGGGACCCGCCGGACTCAACGCCGCTCTCGTCCTCGGCCGCTGCGGCCGCAACGTCCTCGTGTTCGACTCCGGCCAGCCGCGGAACATCCGTTCGCGCGCGCTTCACGGTTTTTTGACCCGCGACGGCACCCATCCGGTCGAACTCCGCGCGCTCGGCCGCGCCGAGCTCGCCGCCTATCCGACCGTGCAACTCCACGACGTGGAGGTGGTTCGCGCCCGCCGCATCGAGGGACACTTCGAAATCGAGCTGGTCAACGGCAGCTGCTTCGCCACGCGCGTCCTTCTGCTCGCCACCGGCCGCTACGACCGGATTCCGGAACCGCCGGGCTTCGAGCGCTTCTACGGCCGCGACGTTCATCACTGTCCGTATTGCGACGGCTGGGAGCATCGCGGGGAGACGCTCGTGGTCCACGGTCGCGGCCCCGACGGCTATCGTGAGGCGCTGCTTTTGCTCACCTGGAGTCACGCCGTCACCTTGTGCACCGACGGTCCCGACGGACTCGACGAACGCCAGCGCCAGCGGCTGCGCGACAACGGCATCGCCGTCATCGAAAACCGCATCGCCACGCTCGCGGGCGGAGGCGGCGATGACGACCGGCTGACCGCCGTGACGTTTCACGATCGCGCACCGCTCCCGTGCGGCGCCGTGTTCTTTTGCGGCGATTGCGTGCAACATTCCGCGTTGCCGCGGGAGCTGGGTTGCGAATTCGACGCCGACGGCAACGTCCGCTGCGACGGGCACGCCGCGACCAACGTCCCCGGCCTCTATGTCGCCGGCAATGTCCGGGGCGGCGTGCATCTCGCAATCGTCGCCGCGGCCGAAGGCGCCGAAGCCGCCATCGCCATCAACCGCGCCCTCCACGCCGCGCGACTGCGAGAGTAGGGCGGGGCAGCGAACGGGTTGTCGTGTAGGGCGAGTTCTCCCCCTACACTTGCGCTTCCCTCAGAACCGCACGACCGCGTGAAGGAAATAACCTGACACGCTGTCCGCGGTCCGTCTCGTTGAGGTTCATCCTCCGCACCATGTCTCCGCGTCTGCTGCCGTCTCTCTGCCTCGCCACCACCGCCTTGTGCTTCGGATCCATGTCCGCAGTCGCCGCCGACGTGACGCAACTCGCTCCGGTATCGGTCACCGCCACGCGGTCGCACGACACGCTCGCGGGCGAGCCATTTTCCGGCGTCGCGCTCGACGGCGACGCCGTTCGCTCGTCCGCAAATCTCACGCTCGACGGCGCGCTCCGCGGGCTCGCGGGTTTCAGCCTGTTCCGCCGCACCGACAGCTTTGCCGCGCATCCGACCGCGCAGGGCGTGTCGCTCCGCGGCATCGGCCCGAGCGGCGCCAGCCGTTCGCTCGTGCTGCTCGACGGCGTGCCGCTCAACGATCCGTTCGGCGGCTGGATCGTCTGGAACAAGGTCCCGCGCGAGTCGCTCGCCCGCATCGAGATCGTGCCCGGCGCCGGCGGCACCGCATGGGGCAACGCCGCGCTCGGCGGCGTCGTGCAGCTCTTCACCGAACCGCCGCTCGCCGCGCGTCAGCGGCTGGCCACGCGCATCGGAAGTTTCGATACACACGATGTCGAAGCGCAGTTCGCCGCGCCCGCCGGCTCCGGCACGCTGCAGATCCTCGGCCGCGATTTCTCAACCGATGGTTACGTCACCGTCGCCCCCGACCGCCGCGGGCCGATCGACACGCCCGCCGGCAGCCGCGCCCGCTGGGGCACGCTGCGCTGGCGCCAGCCGCTCGGTCGCGAGGGCTCCGCGACGCTCACCGTCCGTCGTTTCTCCGAGGATCGAAACAACGGCACGCCCTACCAGCGCAACGCCACCGACGAGACCTTCGGCTCGCTCCAGATCGAAACCCGCGCCTCCGCCACGCTGCGCTGGCAGGCCGTCGTTTACGATCAGAGCCAGGAGTTCGCGAGCACCTTCAGCTCGGTCAATGCCAACCGCACCGCCGAAACGCCCGCGAGCCATCAGTTCGCCGTGCCCGCGACCGCTCTCGGACTTTCCTGGGTCGGGGAATGGACGCCGACCACGTCGGCAATCACCACCTTCGGCGCCGACCTGCGCGATGTCCGCGGCGAAACGCGGGAGGACTCCGCCTTCTCGGGCAACGCGTTCACGCGCCGCCGCTTCGCCGGTGGACGCCAGACGATCGCCGGCGTCTTCGCCCTGCACCAGCAAACGCTGCCCGGCGACGCCCGCCTCGCCGCCGGACTGCGGCTCGACGGCTGGCGCGAGTCCGACGGCCATCGCCGCGATTATCTCGCCGGCGCGCCCGCCGGCGACGAACGGTATCCACAGATCGACGACATCGAGCTCAGCCCGAGTCTCGGCCTCAGCTGGCCGGCGAGTCAGGCCGTGCGGCTGCACGCGAACGTCCAGCAATCCTTGCGCCGGCCCACGCTCAACGAGCTGTATCGCCCGTTCCGCGTCGGCAACGTGATCACCGATGCAAATCCGGCGTTGAAGACCGAACGCGTCACCAGCGCCGAACTCGGCGCACAGGCGCGGCTGGGCGCGTGGCAGTTCGCCGCCGCCGTATTTCACAACGAACTGCGCGACGCGGTCGGCAACGTCACCATCGCCCGCGGCCCCGGCACGTTTCCCGGCATCGGTTTCGTGCCGGCCGGCGGCGAGGGGCGGCGGCGCCTGAACCTCGATCGCGTGCGCGTGCAGGGAATTTCGCTCGAGAGCACGTGGACGGTGTCGCCGCACCTGTCGATCAGCGCTCAGTATCTTTACGATCGCGCGAGGGTGCGGCGGGCGACCGTCTCCCCCTCGCTCGCGGGTCTGCGGCTCGCGCAGGTCCCGGAACACGCCGCGTCGCTCGCGATTAATTGGCGCGCGGGCCGCTGGTCGTTTTCGCCGCGCGTGCGTTATCTCGGGGCGCAGTTTGAAGACGATCAGAACACGCTGCGGCTCGCGCCGGCGGCGGTGGTCGATGCCGGTCTTTCGTTTCAGCTCAACGCCGCGGCGGAGTTGTTTACCGCCGTCGAAAATGCATTCAGCGAGCGGATTGAAACCGGACGCTCCGCGGACGGGCTCGTGAATCTCGGCACGCCGCGGCTGTGGCTGGTGGGCGTGCGCCTCTCGCGATGAAGCGGAGCCCGGCGACCCCTCGCCGGACTCCGCCGCTCAACCTGCCGGTCACGCCCGGAGTGATCTCCTGGGCTCCGGGCGTGACCGGGTTCCTTCCCGATCACCGGCGCAGCGGACGATGGATGTGCTCCGCGGCGGCGGCATGGGAGTGAACGATAGCCCGGCTTCGCGCCGTTCGGTAGGGGAGCAGGCCTGCATCCGCGACTCGGGCCGGTCGCGCGCGCCTCATCGGACTTTTTCGCGTCCGCGTGGGGCCGCCCGGGGAGCCCCGCGTGCGCACGCCCACCGCGGTTCAGGTGGGAAACCCGCCGGATGGCGGCGCGCCCGCGAGGGAATAGAGTGCCCGGTCGCCGAAGCAGCGGCGTGGAAATCGGAGCCATTCATGCGATCGCCCACTTCTTTTGTCGTCGCCCCCGGCGTGACCGGGCTGCGCACCGTCATGGTGAACGCCTATTTCATCGCCACCGCACCCGAGCCGGGCGGCTGGGTGCTCGTGGACGCCGGCCTGCCCGGATCCGGCCCGCAGATCGCGCGCGAGGCGGAGAAACGTTTCGGTCTGCACAATCCACCGATCGCGATCGTGCTCACGCACGGGCATTTCGACCACATTGGCGGGCTCTCGTGGTTGTTGCGCCGGTGGACTGTGCCCGTGTTCGCCCATGCCGAGGAGCTTCCTTTTCTGAATGATCGCCGGCACTATCCGCCGCCCGATCCGTTCGTCGGCGGCGCGATGCCGCTCGTCTCGCCGCTTTATCCGCGACAGCCGCCGCGATTGCCCAACGCGATCTCGGCACTTCCCGCCGATGGCTCGCTGCCGATGCTGCCGGGCTGGCGCTGGATCGGCACTCCGGGACATACGCCCGGACACGTGTCGCTGTGGCGGGAGTCGGATCGCGTGCTACTGGCCGGCGACGCGCTCACGACCACGCGCCAGGAATCGCTCGTGAATGTCTGGCGCCAGACCGAAGTCGTGCGGCCGCCGCCAGCGTATTTCACACCGAACTGGCGCGCCGCGTTTCGCTCACTGGTTCATTTGCGCACGCTCTCGCCGGAGACGCTTGCGACCGGACACGGACAGCCGATGCGCGGGCGGACGATGCGCGACGAGCTCGACTGGCTGATCGCGGATTTCCCTCATCGCGGCCTGCCGTGGCACGGTCGCTACGTGCCGCAGTCCTGGGCCGAGCCCGTGCGTGCATGATCGCTCCGCCCTCCACGAAATCGCATCGCGCCGGGTCCACCGCGCCAACCGCCGAGCCCGCGAACCCGTCCACCGCGACGCGTCTCACTCGCTGGCTCGCGTTGGCGCACGGCGCGTTCTACGTCCTCTCCGGACTTTGGCCCGTGGTGCACCTGCGCAGTTTCTATTTCGTCACCGGCCCGAAAACCGATGGCTGGCTGGTGCAGACGGTCGGGGCGTTGCTCGCGGTGTTCGGCGCGGCGCTCGTCAGCGCCGGGCGACGTCAGCGGTTTTCGCCCGAGATGATCTTCCTGGCGATCGCGATGCCGCTCGTGCTCGCCGCGGTCGACGTGATCTTTGTTTCCCGCGGCGTGATTCCGCCGATCTACCTCGCGGATGCGGCGGGAGAGACGCTGCTCGCGTTGGCATGGATCGCCGTCGCCGTCGGGCGCCGGCTGAAATCCTCCCTTTCCTGATCGCCGCGAACGGGAGCTCGCACTTCCAGGGAAGCGGGACACGCTCGTGCGTCTCATGCGCTTCGAACATTTCGCCCTCAATGTCTCCGACGCTCGCGCCCAAAGCCGCTGGTATGTCCAGCACCTCGGTTTCACGATCGCGCGCCAGCGGGAGGACGCGCCTTACACGCATTTCCTCGCCGACGATTCCGGCCGCGTGATCGTCGAGCTCTACACGAATCCGTCGGCCGCGATTCCGGATTACGCCGCGACCCATCCGCTGTGTTTTCACTTCGCCGTGGTGTCGGCCGACGCCGCGGCCGATCGCACGCGCCTCGAGCAGGCCGGCGCCACCTTCGCTGCGGAAGACCGCCTGCCGGACGGCTCGCATCTCGTGATGCTGCGCGATCCGTGGGGTGTGGCGTTGCAGCTCTGCCAGCGGGCGACGCCGTTGCCCCGAGGCTGATCCCACCCGCACAGTCGGCGCACGAATCGAAGGTTCACCGCACAATCGGATTGGCCGCCGCCGGCCAAATCCGCATGTTGGGCAAACATGTCCACCGATCCGCACCGCTACGCGAGCCGCATGCAGCAACTGCGTCCGTCGACCATCCGGGAAATCCTGAAGGTCACCGCGCAGCCCGAGATCATTTCGTTTGCCGGAGGACTGCCCGCACCGGAGCTGTTTCCGGTCGACGCGATCAGCCGGGTCGCGCAAGCCCTGCTCGCCGCCGATGGCGCGCAGGCACTCCAATACGGCCCGAGCGAAGGTTATCTGCCGCTCCGCGAATGGATCGCCGCCGAGATGACGCGCCGCGGCGCGCGCACGTCCGCCAGCGAAGTGCTCGTGACCAGCGGTTCGCAGCAGGTGCTCGATCTTGCGGGGAAACTTTTTCTCAACCGGGGCGACGTGGTGCTGACGGAGAACCCCACGTATCTCGCCGCGATCCAGGCGTTCCAGACGATGGAAGCGCGCTTTGTGCCGGTGCCGACCGACGAGCAGGGCTTGATCCCGGATGCGTTGCCCGAACTGATCCGGCAGCATCAGCCGAAGTTTCTCTACACGATTCCGAATTTCCAGAATCCCACCGGCGTCACGCTCGCCGCCGACCGGCGCGAACGTCTCGCGCGCCTCGCCGCGGAACATAAGCTCACGATTCTCGAGGACGATCCCTACGGCCAGCTACGCTACCGCGGCACGGCCATCCCGCCGGTGAAGCACTGGGACACAGCCGGCCGCGTGCTTTACGCGAGCACGTTCTCGAAAGTGATCGCGCCGGGTTTGCGCACCGGCTGGGTCGTGGCGCCGCCGGAGATCTTTGCGAAGCTGCTGATGTTGAAACAGGCGTCGGACCTGCACACCTCGAGCCTCGATCAGCGGATCGCGCATCGCTTCCTGACGGAGAACGACGTCGAGGCGCACCTCGCACGCATTCGCCACGCCTACGGCGAGCGCTTCGCGGTGATGGACGAAACCCTCCGCGCGGAAATGCCCGCCGGCTATCGCTGGACGCATCCTGAAGGCGGCATGTTTCTGTGGATCACCGGCCCTGCGCACCTCGATGGCATGGCGCTGCTCGAGCGCGCGATCCAGCGGCAGGTCGCCTTCGTGCCGGGGCGGGATTTTTTCCCCGGCGACAGCGGCCAGAATTTTCTCCGGTTGAACTTCTCGAACTCGTCGCCCGAACGCATCCGCGAAGGCGTGAAACGCCTCGCCGCGCTCTGTCGCGATCTGGAGGCGCAGGCGTAAGTAGGTTTCGGATACAGCACTCCACTCGCCACCGCCTCCCGCACGGCCCGCCCACCACCCCGCGGAACACAGCAAACCTGTTAACCGGAAAGTGTCATATAATGTATGACACTTTCCGGTTAACGCTTTCGGCTCCGCGCTGAAATCAGCATCAGACCAAAAAAAATGCGGAGCCGGGTGGCTCCGCATCAAAAGGTTCGCGCGAGAAAGGTGAGCGCGAGACGAAACTTCGGCTTTACGCCTGGAGCTGCGGGCGGGTCGGCTCGGGCCAGTCCACGTGGAAGAACTTGCCCCGCGGCTGGTCGACGCGCTCGTAGGTGTGCGCGCCGAAGTAGTCGCGCTGCGCCTGCAGCAGGTTCGCCGGCAGGCGGGCAGAACGATAGCTGTCGTAGTAGGCGAGGGCCGAGGCAAAGGTCGGCGCCGGCACGCCGCATTCGGCGGCGAGCGACACGACCTTGCGCCAGTTTTCCTGCGCGTTCTTCACCATCTTGTTGAAATACGGGTCGAGCAGCAGGTTCGCGAGGTTCGGATTCCGCGCGTAGGCCTCGGTGATCTTCTGGAGAAATGCCGCGCGGATGATGCAGCCGCCGCGCCAGATCTGCGCGATCTCGCCGAAGTTCAGCTTCCAGTTGAACTCCTTCTGCGCCTGGCGCATGAGCTGGAAGCCCTGCGCATACGAGCAGATCTTCGAGCAGTAGAGCGCGTCGTGGATCGCGGCGATCAGCGCCTTCTTCGAGCCGCGGTATTTCTTGCCCGGGCCCTTCAGGATCTTCGACGCGGCGACGCGCTCGTCCTTGATCGCGGAGATGCAACGCGCGAAGACCGCCTCGGCGATCGTCGGCGCCGGCACGCCCATATCGAGCGCGTTGGTCGAGGTCCATTTGCCGGTGCCTTTCTGGCCGGCGGTATCGAGGACGATGTCGACAAACGCCTTCCGCTTCGTCTGCGGATCCTTCTGCTTCAAAATGTCGGCCGTGATCTCGATCAGGAAGCTGTCGAGGATGCCCTGATTCCACTCGGAGAAAATCTCACCCATCTCCGCCGGCTTGAGGTCGAGCAGGCCCGACATCAGCGCGTAGGCCTCACAGATCATCTGCATGTCGCCATACTCGATGCCGTTGTGAATCATCTTCACATAGTGGCCGGCGCCGTTTTCGCCGATGTAGGTCGTGCAGGGCACGCCGCCGACGACGGGTTTGCCGGGAGCGGCGCCGACGAGCGGCTTGCCCGTCTTCGCGTCGACCTTCGCGGCGATCGCCTGCCAGATCGGCTTCAATTCCTTCCAGGCGCCCTTCTCGCCGCCGGGCATGAGCGACGGACCGAAACGCGCACCTTCCTCGCCGCCGGACACGCCGGAGCCGATGAAACGCAGGCCTTTTTCGCGGAGCGCCTTTTCGCGGCGGATCGTGTCGGTCCACAGCGCGTTGCCGCCGTCGATCACGATGTCGCCCTGCTCGAGCAGCGGGACCAGGCCGTCGATAACGGCGTCGGTGCCCTTGCCGGCCTGGACGAGGATCACGATCTTGCGCGGCTTCGCGAGCGATTGGACGAACTCCTCGAGGGTTTTGGTGCCGACGACACCGCCAGGCGTGTTAGGATTCTCGGCGACGAACTTCTCCATCTTTTCCGTCGTGCGGTTGTAAACCGAGATCTGGAAGCCGTGGTCGGCGATGTTGAGCGCGAGATTCTGGCCCATCACGGCCAGGCCAATGAGGCCAATATCGGAATGAGATTTGGGCATAAGCAAAGGGAGAGACGTAATTACGCTTACAGCCGGCTAAAAACCACCTCGATTTTGCCGGGCGGTCATAAATTCCATGCTCGTTGTTGCGCGAACGGGGATCTCCCCCGCGAAAAAAGCCCATCCTCGCGGATGGGCCCGGAGTTTTCCCGCGATGCGGAGGCGCTCACGCCACCGCGCGGCGTCGCCACAATCCTACGCCGAGCAGCGCCGACGCCCCGAACACCAAGGCATAGGTGGAAGGTTCCGGAATCGGCGACCCGCCCGCCGCCACGGAGCCCAGCGTGATGTCATCGAAGCCGATCTTATCGGCCGCTCCGCCAAACGAGACGGAGTATGCCAGACCCGTGAATTCGACGCCGATCGGGTCCCAGCCCAGAACGGACTCTCCGAAGACAGTCCGCGGAAGATCGAAACTCCCCAGCACGGTGCCCGTGGCATTCGAGCCCGAGTAAACCGTCACCGTGCCGGGCTCGAACGCCGCGTAATAAAACGAGAAACCCGTCGTGAACCCCGCGGCCACATTCATCACCGCCGAACCGCCATCGACGAAGAACGCAATGGTGGTGCCGGATGAACCACGGGCAAAGTTTCCCCCTCCGCCAGCCTCTTGGCTGATAAGCGCCAACGCCCCAGGCATGAAAGAAATGCCGTAGTCGCCGCCACCGCCTCCGTTATAGTAGTCGCCGATCTCCTGATTGTCCTGGAGGCCTTCGAAGGTCAGCACCGTGACCTGTGACCAGCCAGTCATGGCCCAACCAATCAGCATTACCCCCAGGGTGAGGGTTCTCGTGAATTTACAAGTGAACATCGCGCGGGACAATCGCGCGACATCTCCGTAACTAAAGTAAAATCAACTAAATGCCAAATGGTAGCTGTCGCTATTGCGATTGCCTTGTAGCATAGGCGCCTTTACTCGGAAAAAACCCCGCCAGCCACTCGACCACCGGCGTCGCCCAGGCCGGTTCGTTGCGTTCATAGATCCAACTGAATCCGACCGCGCTGAAGACCACCACCAGCACCACGCCGAGCACGACTTTGTTCACCTGCGCGAGCTTCCGCAGGATCACCACCACCGCGATCACCGCGGCGATCGCGATGCCGACCTTCAGCCAGAAAGCCGGCGGCACGTGCTTCAATTTCTCGAGCGCAGAGGTGTTGTTCGCGGCGACAGCCAGGACAGCGAGCAAAGACATGGCGGGAAAACGTGCGGCCCGTTGTCGCCCGACACGAGCCGGTTCGCAATCCCGCGGTCGATTTACCGGATTTTACGCGGGGTCTCCCAACGAATGTTGGCGCGCGCCCTCGTTACCGCCGGTAACTTTCAACTTTCGCCGCGTCCGCCACGCCTCTCAAAACACCCGCAGCAGCGCCGACGGCGCCACGCCCAGCGCGATCAGCAGCAGCGCCGCCAGCACGAGCGTGAAACCCACGTCCAACGGCACCGCGATCCGCGCCACGGGCTTCGCGGGCGAGGCGACCACCGCCTGTTTCAACAGCACGAGATAATAGTAAAGCGCCACCGCGCTCAGCGCGATCGCCGCCAGGGACAACACGCCCGTTGAGGTCGCCAGTCCGCCGATCTTCAAGCCCGCGGCGAACACCGCGAATTTCCCAAAAAATCCCGCGAGCGGCGGCACGCCCGCCAGCGACAGCACATAAACGAACAAACATCCCGCCAGCAGGGGCGAGCGCCGGTGCAGCCCCGCCAGATCCGTGAGGTTCTGGCATCCGCCCGCGCGCTCCAGCACGCCGATCACGCCAAACGCGCCGACCGTCGCCAGACCGTAAGTCGTCGCATAATAAAACAGCGGCCCCACGCCGGCGCGTCCCGCGACCATCACCGCGATCAACATCACGCCGGCGTGCGCAATCGCCGAATACGCCAGCAGGCGGCGGACGTTCGACTGCGCCAGCGCGACGAGATTGCCGAGCAACAGCGCCGCGCCCGACAGCACCGCGACAATCGTCAGCCAGCCCGGATCCTGCAGCGGCGCGAAGAAATCGCCCGACGCATCGCCGAGCGTGCTCCACAACAGCCGCACGAACACCGTGGCGCCCGCCAGCTTCGACGCCGACGCGATCAGCGCCGACGCGGCCGACGGCGCGCCTTGATACACATCGGGCGCCCACAGATGAAACGGCGCCGCAGCGGCCTTGAAGCCAAACGCCACCAGCACCATCGCGAGCGCCACCGCCAGCAACGGCCCGCCCGCGCCCGCCGCCAGCGCGCGCGCGATCGCCGGCAGCTCGATCGAACCGGTCAGCCCGTAAATCAAACTGAACCCGAACAGCAGGAACGCCGCGGCCATCCCGCCAAAGAGGAAATATTTCAAGCCCGCCTCCGCCGACTCCGGCCGGCGTTTATCGAAACCCGCGAGGATATACAGCGACAGGCTCGCCAGTTCGATCGCGAGAAAGACCAGCAGCAACTGCTGCGCGACCGCCATCAGCGTGAAACCCGTCGTCGCAAACAGCAGCGTCGCCGTGAACTCCGCCGGATGCCGCACGCGTTCGCTCCCCGGCGCCAGGCAAAGCGTGAACAACGCCAGCAGCAGCACGCCCAGCCGCGTCATCAATCCCAGCGTGTCGAGCGTCAGCACCAATCCGAACACCGGTCCGCCCCGTCCGGCCTGCACCGTTTGCCACGCGGCGAACAACACCGCCACGCCACCCAGCGAAACCGACGCGCGCAACCGGTCGTCCACCGTCCGGCCCTTGCCGCGCCACAAATCGTAGCCGAGCACGATCAGCGCGCCGAGCACCAGCGCGAGTTCCGGGCCGAGCGCCCGCACGAGTTCACCGTAATTGAGCATCATGACGCGCCTCCGTTCAGCACCGCCTGAAACAGCGGCGAGCGCAGCGCCGGCTCGATCCAGTTCAACAACACATCCGGCCGCAGACCCACATACACCGTCGCCGCCACCAGTAATCCGGCGCCCGCTTTTTCCGCCCACGTGATCGGTTCGAGATGCAGCGCCGACTGCGCCGCCGGTTCGTTCTCAGCCCGCCCGAAAAACGCGAGCTGCATCACGCGTAACGTAAACGCCGCCGCCACCAGCACACCGATCGCCGCGGCGAACGCCCACAGCGGCGCGACTTTCCACGCCCCGATCAGAATCGTGAGCTCCGACGGAAACCCCGAAAATCCCGGCATTCCCATCGACGCCAGCCCCGCGATCACAAACGTCGTCGCCGCAAACGGCATCCATCGGAAGAGCGGCCAGCGCCGCAGGTCCGCGAGCTGGCGCGTGTGCGTGCGATCGTAAACCATCCGGCCGACCACGGCGAACAGCAGCCCCGCGATCACCCCGTGCGAAAACATCTGCAGCACCGCACCGCTCGCGCCGCGGACGTTCATCGTCGCCAGCCCGAGCAGCACGAAGCCCATGTGGCTCACACTCGAGTAGGCGATAACGAACTTGAAATCCTCCTGCACCAGCGCGACGAAGCCGGCGTAAAGAATCCCCGCGATCGCGAGCCACGCGATCGCCGGCTGCCAGAACAGCATCGCCTCCGGAAACAGCGGCATCGCCACGCGCAGACAGCCATACGCGCCGAGCTTCATCACCACGCCCGCCAGCAACATCGACGCCGCGGTCGGCGCCGCCACGTGTCCGGTCGGCGCCCAGGTGTGCAGCGGAAACATACCCGCCAGCGTCGCGAATCCGAAAAAGATCAGCGCGAAGATCGCGATCTGCTCGCCCGGCGCGATGCCCCGCGCCGCCGCCGCGAGCTCGCTCAACGCGAAGCCTTCCGCATTCCCCGCCGCGTAAGTCCACAACAGTCCGCCGAGCACCAGCGCGCTGCCCGCGAACGAGTAGAGCACGAGCTTCATCGCGCCATATTCGCGCCGCGTGGAGCCCCAGTTCGCGATCAGGAAATACTTCGGCACGATCGCGATCTCGTAGAACACGAAGAACGCAAACGCGTCCGTGCTGAGAAACACGCCGTAGACGCCGCCGATCAGCGTCAGATAAAGCGCGAAGAACTCGCCCACGCGCTCGGTCACGTTCCACGAAAACAGAATCCCCGCCGTCGCCGCGATGCCCGTCAGCACCACCAGCGTCAGGCTGATCCCGTCGGCCCCGAGCTGATAACGAATTCCGAGCTGCGGTATCCAGGAAACGTCGACGAGCGTCTGCACGCCCGCCGTCGGCGTGAACGTGGCCGCCGCGAAGAGCGTCAGCCCGCAACCGGCGACCGCCGTGACGAGCGCGATCCACCGCGCAGCCGCCGCCGAGCGGACGCCCGCCACCAGCGCGAGCAGCGCGCCAAGGAAGGAAACGTAGATCGTGCAGGGCAGCGCGTTCATGAAGCGAAAAGAAGGGTAGGGGCGCCTCGCCGAGGCGTCCGCGACCAGGCGGATTCCACTGGCGACCAGCCTGGAGCGCCGGCTCCACCTTCGCCTTGACGAACCACGACGGGCTTTTTCATCGCAACGCCTCCACCCAGCTCGTCACGAGCGGATTGAAAATCCAGATGACGAGCTGCGGCATTACACCGAGCGCGAACATCAAGCCGATGCCCGGAATCAACAGCGCGATTTCGCGATTCGAAACATCTTTGTAGGTCGACACCGCGCCGCGCTGCGGTCCGTGAAACACGCGCTGCCAGAACGTCAGCAGGAACAGCGCGGTCGCCAGCAGGCCGATCGTCGCCGTCGCCGCCGCCCACGGGGCGAGCCCGAACACGCCGCGGAAAATCAGGAACTCGCCCACGAAGCCGTTCAAGCCCGGCAGCCCGAGCGACGAAAACATCGCGATCCCGCACAGCCCCGCGAACACCGGCATCGCCGTCCGCACGCCGCCGAAATCGTCCAGGCCCCGCTTCCCGCCGCTGCGCGCCTCGAGCACGCCGACGCAGAAGAACAACGCCGACGCCGACAACCCGTGGTTGAACATCTGCAGCAGCGCGCCGCTCAACGCCGACGCCGCCGCGTCCGGCGAGGGCTGCGACGTCGCCGCGATCGCGAACAGCGCGAGCAGGCAGTAGCTCAGGTGGTTGACCGACGAATACGCGACGAGGCGTTTGAGATCCGTCTGCCGCAGCGCCGCCAGCGCACCGAACACCACGCCGCCGAGCGCGAGCCACAGCAACGGCGTCGCCCACGCCTGCAACTCGCCCGGAAACAGCGGCCACAGGATTCGCAGAAAACCGTAGACGCCCATCTTCGACATCACGCCTGTAAGAAACATCGACGTCCCCGTCGGTGCCTCGGCGTAAGCCGCCGGCAGCCAGGTGTGAAACGGAAACAGCGGCACCTTCACTGCGAGGCCGATGAACACGCCGAGGAACACCGCCGTCGTCCATCCGTCGCCCAGCCGCGCCGTCAGGGTGCCGTCCGCCCGGAGCGCCGCGAGCTGCGTGAAATCGAGCGTGCCCGCCGCCGCGTAAAGCGCGGCAAATCCCGCGAGCATGAACGCGCTGCCACCGATCGTGTAGATGACGAACTGATACGCTGCGCGCGCCGCGCCCGCGCCGCCCCAGAGTTTGATCAGGAAAAACGCCGGCACGAGGCTCAGTTCCCAGAACACGAACCAGTGAAAGAAATCGAGCGCGAGGAACACACCCAGCGCCGCGCCTTGCAGCAGCAGGAATAGAATCGCCGCAAACCGCACGTCGCGTGCATCGCGCCACGAAGCTGCCAGCGCCGCGGGCGCCACCAAACCGGTGAGCAGCACGAGCAGCAGACTCATGCCGTCCAAGCCGAGATGATACGACACGTGCAGCGACGGAATCCACGCGTGCTGCTCCGTGAATTGCAGCCCGGCGGAGGGATCGAACTGCGACGTGAGCCAAAGTCCCAGCGCCAGGGTGCTCAGACTGAAACCGAGCGCGAGCGGTCGCACCGCGCCGACCGCGAGCCGCGGCGACACCGCCAGCAGCGCCGCACCGACCCACGGCAGAAAAATCACCAGCGAGAGTAGCGGGAGCGAATTCATCGCCCACCTCCCCGGCGCCAGGTGCAGCCCGACGTCGCCGTCAGGCTTCGCGAAGCGCACTCACGAGCCAGCCCGACGGTGACGTCGGGTTTCACCTTCGAGATCGAGCTCACGGAAATTTTCATGCCGCACCTCCGATCACCAGCACCAGCACGAGCGCGACGAACGCCACCGCAATCGTCAGCAGGTAGCCGTGCGCATCGCCGCTCTGCCGCCGCGCATACGCGCGCCCGCTGCCGCGGAGTTTCTCGCTCGCGGCGTCGAAGCCCGCATTGATCGCCGACTCGTCCGCCTGCTGGTCCATCACGCCAAACACGCGCGCGAGCGCCGCGATCGCGCGAACCGCGCCGTCCCACACATAGCGGTCAAACGTATCCGCGAGCGCCGCCAGCGCACGGAACGCCCGGCCGACGGTCGCCGCGTAAAGTTCGTCGAAACCGAGCCGGTTCGCCAGCGCCGCAAAGACGCCCGGCATCGCCGCCTCGAGCGGATCCCGCGCCTCAGCCGTCACGCGCAAGCGCCGTCCGTAAATCCACGCGCCCGCGCCGATGCCCACGCCCACGAGCACGATCGAGAGCACCATCAGCCCACCGCCCTCAAAGAGCGAATGCCCGTGGACGTGCGTCTCGCCGAGCAGCTTTGTCTGCAGCCACGGCCACACCGGCGTGCCGAGAAATCCCAACACCACCGCGCAAATCGCGAGCAGCGTCAGCGGCACGGTCATCACCGGGGAACTTTCATGCGCGTGCTCCGCGGCGGTGGAGCGCGGCCGGCCGAAGAACACCTCCGCCATCAGCCGCGTCATGTAAAACGCCGTCAGCACCACCGCGATCAACCCGACTGCGAGCGGCAGGTGCGACACCGGCCACGCGTGCGCCGCGTGGAGAATCGCCTCCTTGCTCCAAAAACCGGAGAACAGGAACGGCACGCCGCTGAGCGCCATCATGCCGATGGAAAACGTTGCGAACGTGACCTTCATCTTCGGCGCGAGTCCGCCGAGTTGACGGATGTCCTGTTCGTGATGCGCCGCGTGGATCACCGAACCCGCGCCGAGGAAGAGCAGCGCCTTGAAAAACGCGTGCGTGAGCAAGTGGAAGATTGCCGCGACCCACGAGCCGACGCCGAGCGCGAGCATCATGTAGCCGAGCTGCGACACCGTCGAAAAAGCGAGGACGCGCTTGAGATCGTTCTGCGCGACCGCGATCGAGGCCCCGAGCAGCGCGGTGATCGCGCCGACGAACGCCACGACCGTCAACGCGTGCACCGGCACCGCCGTGAGTGCCTGGTCCGCGCTCATCAGCGGATACACCCGCGCGATGAGAAACACGCCCGCCGCCACCATTGTGGCCGCGTGGATCAGCGCCGACACCGGCGTCGGACCTTCCATCGCATCCGGCAGCCACACGTGCAGCGGAAACTGGCCGGACTTGCCGACCGCGCCGCTGAAAATCAGCAAGCCGATCGCGCTCGAAACCGCGAGACCGCAGCCCAGCGTCTGCGCCGACAAGGCGGCGAGCGACGCGTTCTCGAGCACGCCCGCGCCGCCATCGTAAAACAGCAGCGAGCCGCTCGCGTCGTAGAGCCAGACCATGCCGATCAGGAATCCGAGATCGCCGATGCGCGTCGTGATGAAGGCTTTCTTCGCCGCCGCGGCGGCCTCCGGTTTGTGAAACCAGAATCCAATCAGCAAATACGACGCGAGCCCGACCAGCTCCCAGCTCACGAACAACAGCAGCAGGCTGTTCGCGATCACGATCCCGAGCATCGCGGCCGCGAAGAGGCTGAGGAAACAGAAGAACCGCGTGAAGTTCGCGTCCTCCTTCATGTAGCCGAGGCTGAAGATGAAAATCAGCGCGCTTACGAAGGTCACCATCACGGCCATGAACGCCGTCAACGGATCGAGCACCCAGCCGAGCCGCACGGCGTCGATCCCGAGATCGAACCACGCGAAGTTGAACGTCTGGTGCACGGACGGATCCGCGAGCGCCGCGAACAGCGCGAAGATGGAGATGGCGAACGACGCCGAGATGCCCGTGATCGCGACGGCAGCCGCGAATCGCCGGCCGCTGCGCGGCGTCAGCGCGCCGAGCGCCGCCGCCACGAGCGGCAGCGCCGGTATGAGCCAGAGATACTGAACGCTGAAACTCATGGGGTGTAGCCGCAAAGAGGCGCAGAATTTCCTGCTGCGAAGGTGACACGCGAGGCGCCTAGAGGCGCCCGGCCGATCTTCGCCGGAGAGACAGATGAGACTTTGTGCGTTTCTGCGGCCATGGTCGCCTCAGCCTTTCAGCCGGTTGGCCTCCTGCAGCCGGATGTTTTTCTGGTGGCGGTAAACCGCGATCACCAGCGCGAGGCCGACGGCCGCTTCGGCCGCGGCGATCGCGATCGCAAAGAGAACGAAGATCACGCCCGTCGCAGGCGCCGGCGTCGGCCCGAACCGCCAGAACGCGATGAAATTCAAATTCGCCGCGTTCAACATCAGCTCGATGCCGAGCAGCACGAGAATCGTATTGCTGCGCGCGAGCGCGGCCGTGAGCCCGATTGCGAATAGCCCCGTCGAAAGCAGCAGGCAGAGCGTGAGCGGGTTCATCGTTTTTCCTCCGGCGGTGCACCGCGGGCATTGTCGTCGGATGCACGCCGCTCAGGCTCCGTCGACGCCAGGATGGTCGCGCCAATCAACGCCACCGTGAGCACCACGCCGGCCACCAAGAGCGACACGATTTGCGGGCCCATCAGTTGAAATCCGAGTTGTCGCACCTGGATCGCGGGCGCGCGTCCGTCTGGCAGATCGAACGGGGTCGCGAGCACCGCGTAACCGATCACGCCCGCGACCGCCGCGCCGGCGATCAACGCCGGGATCACGCGTCGCCGCGAATCCCGCGCGATCTCCGGCTCCTCACCGCGGCGCGTCAACAGCACCGCGAAGAGCACGATCATCGACACGGCGCCGACGTAGATCAGCACCTGGGCGAAAGCGATGAACTCTGCGCCTGCCCACAGATAAAACGCCGCGATCCCTGCCCAGGTAAAGATGAGCAGCAGCGCGCTGTGGATCAGATTGCGCCGCGACAGCGCAAGCGCGGCGCTGGCGAGCATGAGCGCGGCGATGATGGCGAGCGCGATCATGCGTAGTGATAGGTGCGCGGCCCGAGGCCGGCGCTCAGCCGGCGGCCGATCGAGATGAACGGCAGCACGACCAGCGCGATCGAGATGCCCCAGCGCGCGATCTGGCCGGGCCAGGGGAGATCCGCCGAGACGAACCAGAAGGCGGCGTTGAGAAGATTGATGAGCGCGAGCGGCACGAGGAATTTCCACGAGAGCCGCGTGAGCTGGTCGATCCGCAGGCGCAGCAGCGTGCCGCGAATCCAGATCAGCACGAGCACGAGCGCGAAGAGTTTCACGCCGAACCAGACATACGATGGAATGAACTGCAGGAACTCGCACGGCGCCTGCCAGCCGCCGAGAAAGAGCGTCACGCCGAGGCCGCACAGCGCCGTCATCCCGAAATACTCCGCCATGAAGAACAGCGCGTATTTGAAACCTGAATATTCGGTGAGATGACCCGCGATCAGCTCGCTCTCCGCCTCCGGCAGGTCGAACGGCGACCGGTTCGTCTCGGCCAGCGTCGCGATCAGGAAGATAACGAAGCCGAGCGCGCCCCACGGCGTGAGAATATTCCAGTGCGGAATGACGCCGAAGGTCCAGCCCTCCTGCGCGAGCACGATGTGCTGCGTCGAGAGCGTCCCGGCGAGCATCACCACCGGAATCACCGTCAACAGCAGCGGCAACTCGTAGCTGATCAGCTGCGCGAGCGCGCGCATTGCGGCGAGCAGCGAGTATTTGTTCCGGCTGGACCAGCCCGCCATGAAGATCGCGAGCTCGGTGGCCGCGCCGGCGGCGAAGAAATACAGCACCGCGGCATCGAGCTCGACCGGGATGAGTTCGCGGCCGAACGGGATCACGGCGAACGTCATCAGTGCGAACGTGCACACCACCACCGGGGCGAGGAAATGGAGCAGCTTGTCGGCCCGCGCGGGCACGATGTCCTCCTTCGTCAGCGCCTTCACCGCGTCGGCAAACGGCTGGAGCAGGCCGAAGGGCCCGGTGCGGTTGGGACCGTAGCGATTCTGGATGCGTCCGAGGAGCTTGCGCTCGACGACGGTGAGAAACGCAAAGAACAGGCCGAACACAGCGAGCACCCCGACGATCGTGATCAGATGATGCACGAGCCACTGCAATGGTGCCGGAAAAATGGATACAACCCAGTCGCGCGCGGCGAGCGGAGCGTGTTCGAGGAAGCTGGAGGACCCGGCGCTCATCGGCGGCTCCTTGTTTGTCGGGCGGGGTCCGTGGCGTGGCGCGCGTTCATGCGGCGGGCGGAGGAGGCTTCGGGGCTTCCGCGCTCGGCGCGTCAGACGGTTTCGGCGTGGGCGTCGCGGTTGCTGCCGGTGTCGGAGCCGGCTTGGCTTGCGCGGCTTTGGCGGCCGCGGCCGCCGCGGCGGCTTTCGCTTTTTCCTCCGCGGCCTTGCGGTCCGCGGCGAGACGCGCGTCGACCTCGGCGGCGTCGGTCGGATGAATCTGATGAAAATAGCTGTTGGGCTTCGCGAGCTGCTCGCGGTGCAGCAGGAGATCCGTGAAGCGGTTCGACGCGGCGATCTCGAAGACCTGATCCATCTTGATCGCGTCGAAGGGACAGACCTCGACGCAGATCTGGCAGCTCATGCAGACGGAGGTGTCGATGTCGAAGATTGCCGGATACAGCTGCAGCTTGCCGGCGGCGTCGGGTTTCTTGTCCTTGCTCTTCTCGATGTAGATGCACTGCGGCGGGCATTCCTTTTCGCAGATCTGGCACGCGACGCAGCGCAGCGTGCCCATCGGGTCCTCGGCGTTTTCCGAGACGAGGAAGGGGAAATTGCGATACGCCTCCGGCAGCGGCAGCCGCTTCTCCGGATATTCCACCGTCACCAGGCGTTCGGGATCGTGATAACTCCCGACGAGATTTTTCGCCGTGACCGCGAGTCCCTTGAGTATGCCAGAGCCAAGCATTGTCGGAGATCGGAGTTGGGAGATGGGAGATCGGGTTCGGCGGGCGCGTCAGCGGTCCACTTCGCCGAGGACGATGTCGATGCTGCCGAGGATCACGACGGCATCGGCGATGGTGTGGCCGAGGCACATGTCCTCGAGCACGGTGAGGTTGACGAACGAGGGCGGCCGCACGCGGTAACGATACGGATTCGGGCTGCCGTCGCTGATGAGATAGAAACCGATTTCGCCCTTCGGGCCCTCGATTCGTCCGTAAGCCTCGCCGGCCTTCGGACGAAAGCCGCGGAGCTTCGCCTTCGGGTCCATGATCGGACCGGCCGGCAGATCGCGCAGCGCCTGCTGGAGGATTCCGACCGACTCGCGCATCTCGAGGATGCGCATCATGTAGCGGTCGTAGGTGTCGCCGTGCTCGCCGAGCGGCACGCGGAATTCGAAACGTGGATACAGGCCGTAACCGTCGACCTTGCGGATGTCGTAGTTGACGCCGCTCGCACGCAGCATCGGGCCGGTGATGCCCGCGCTGACGGCCAACTCGGGCGCGAGCCGGCCGACGCCTTGCGTGCGCGCGAGGAGGATCTCGTTGCCCGTGAGCAGCTGTTCGTATTCGTCGAGAAACCGCGGAAAGCCGTCGACGATTTTGCCCACCGCCGCGAGCCACTCCGGCGTCGGGTCGACACGGCAGCCGCCGAAACGCTGGTAGTTGCACATCATCCGCGAGCCGCTGAGCGATTCGAAGAGATCGAGGATCTTTTCGCGCTCGCGGAAGGCGTAGAGGAGCGGCGTGAACGAGGTGCCGAGGTCGTTGAAGAGAAACCCGACGAGGCAGGCGTGATTCACCAGGCGCGTGAGCTCGCCGAGGATGATCCGCAGATATTCGGCGCGCTCGGGCACGGCCTGGCCGGCGAGCTTCTCGACGGCGAGCGCATAGGCCCAGTTGTTCGTCATCGAGCAGAGGTAGTCGAGACGATCGGTGTAGGGCATCGACGCGAGATACGTGGTGTTCTCGCCGAGCTTCTCGTGATTGCGGTGCAGGTAGCCGAACACCGGCTTTAGCTTCACGATCTTCTCGCCATCGAGCGTCGCGACCATGCGGAACACACCGTGCGTCGACGGATGCTGCGGCCCCATCGACACCTCGAGCAGATCGCCGTGAAACTCGTCGTGGACGGCGCGCACGGTGGGACCGGACGGCGCGCCGGAAAGCCACGAGCCGGTGGCGAGCGAAGCGTTGAGCGGCGACAGGCCGGCGCTTTCGAAGCTCATACGGCGCCTCCTTCCTGCGGCGGCGGGGCGGGGTAGTGCGCTTTCGCGCGCTCGAGCACCTCGCCGTGCGGCGTGGGCTCCCACTCGAAATCGTCGGGCGCGACGTAGTCCTTCCGCATCGGGTGGTCCTTGAACTCGTCCCACATCAAAATGCGGCGGAGATCGGGATGTCCCTCGAACACGATGCCGAACAAATCGTAGGCCTCGCGTTCCTGAAACTCGCACGAGCGCCAGATCGGCGTCAGCGACGGCACGGCGTTGCGGTCGGTGCGGTTCGCGGTGCGCAAGCGCAGGATCACCGGACCGTGTTTCAACTCCATCGAGTAAAGGTGATACACCGCCTCGAGGTATCCGGGCTGCACGCGCTTGGTCTTTTGCTCAACGACCTTCGGCGGGCCGCCCGCGGGATCCGGCACGGTGGTTTTCGTCGTTTCGACGATTTCCTTTTCCGGCCAGTCGATGCCGGTCACGTTGGAGCAATAATCGAACCGCAGGCCGGAGGCGTCGCGCAGAAAGCGGGCGGCTTCGACGGCGTGCGCCGCATCCAAAAGCAGCGAAGGCTGCGCGGCCGGACCGGGATTCGCCACGAGGGCGATCTGCGCCCCGGGGAAGCGGGCCAGCAACCGGTCGCGGAGTTGTTCGGGCGTGTCCATCGCGTCAGGCCTTGCGCGGCAGCGGCGGCGCCGGTTGCCACACGGCATCGTTTTTCGGCGGCACGAGGTCGCGCTCGCCGAATTCAGGAATTGGATACTCGCTGGGTTCCTCCGGCCGCGTCTGGCGGGCGGCATCGGGGCCGGCGAGGCGCTCGGCGCGGATTTTCTTCTGCAGCTCCATCAGGCCGTTGAGCAGCGCCTCCGGGCGCGGCGGGCAGCCGGGAATGTAGATGTCGACGGGGATGTAGCGATCGATGCCCTTGAGGACGTTGTAGCCCTGCTTGAACGGGCCGCCGGAAATCGCGCACGCGCCCATCGCGATGCAGTATTTCGGCTCGGGCATCTGGTTCCAGAGTCGCACGACCTGCGGCGCCATTTTCTTCGTGACCGTGCCGGACACGATCATGAGGTCGGCTTGCCGGGGCGAAGGGCGGAAGATCTCGGCGCCGAAACGCGCGATGTCGAAGCGCGCGGTCGCGGTGGCGATCATCTCGATCGCGCAGCAGGCGAGGCCGAATTGCAGGGGCCAGATCGAGTTGCTGCGGCCCCAGTTGTAGAGCTCCTCGAGGCTCGTCAGGAGGATGCCGTGACGCCGCAGCTCGTCGCGCTCGGCGTCGGTGATCGCGGGAGGAACGTGGTCGGGCGCGTCGCTCATTTCCATTCGAGATGGCCGCGATGCCAGGCCCACACGAGGCCCTCGGCGAGCAGCAGCAGGAAGACTAACATCGCGAGCACCGCTTCCGCCGGCAGGCCGGTGAACGCGACCGCGAACGGCAGGAGGAACAGCACCTCGACGTCGAAGATCAGGAAGAAGATCGCGTAGAGATAGTAGTGCGCCTTGAACTGGATCCACGAATCGCCCGTCGAAGGCAGGCCGCATTCGTAGGTCGCGTTCTTCAGGTCACCCGATTTCGGCGGCTGGAAAAACTGCGCCCACGCCTTCGCGACGCCCAGCATCACCAGCGGGAAGGCGACCGCGACCCCGAGAAACAGGGCAAGAAACGCATAGGGGTGACTGGTCATAAAATGCGCAGGCGAGGGTTCCCACGATGAAAACCGCGGTCGAAAGCTCAACGTCGAAGCGCCGCCCTTTTTTGGCCAACGCTGCGCGTTTGTTGGTGCCCGCCGTTTCGCGCCTTATGACCCGCCCAGCGCTGCGGATACGCGTTCAGTCCGCGTGGTCGCCGCGCGTCGCGCCGTTGATCCACTCGCTCGCGCCGTCCGCGTAATGTTCTTTTTTCCAGATCGGCACGCGCGCTTTCGCCTCGTCGATCACGTAGCGGCAGGCGTCGAACGCCGCGCCGCGATGCGCCGCCACGACTCCGACCCAGACCGCGAGATCGCCGATCTGCAGCGCGCCGACGCGGTGCACGGCATGAATCGCGAGCACGCCGAACTTCGCGTGCGCTTCGGCCACGATCCGCGTGCCCTCGCGTTCCGCGAGTTCGCCGAACGCCTCGTAATCGAGCGCGCGCACGGCGCGCCCGTCGTTGTGATCGCGCACCCAGCCCTCGAACGTCACACACGCCCCCGCGCGCGGATCGAGCAACGCGAGTTTCAGCGCCGCGGGGTCGAGGGGTTGGTTGGAAAGGGAGAACATGTTCGCGCGAGAGGCTTCGACGGCTCGCGGCGGCGTCAACCGCCCGCCACCGGCGGGATGAAGACGACTTGGTCGTCGGGGCGGAGGGGAGCGTCGGCGGCGACGAAGTCGCCGTTGACGGCGGCGCGCACGCGGTTGGCCGGCAGCGTAAATCCGTGGCGCGCGCGCAGCTCTTCATACAACGCGGCGGGCGTGGGCGCATTCGTTTCCAGCTGCTCCTCGGTCAGGCCGCGTTGCTCGCGCAACAGGGCGAAATACTGGATGGAAATCCTGGGCATGCGTGAAAGAGAAATGTCCGCTGCGGCTCAGGTCGCGCGATAATCGCTTTTGCCGCCGGTCTTTTCCACGAGGCGCACCTCGCGGATCGTGATGCCGTGCGACACGGCCTTGCCCATGTCGTAGAGCGTGAGCGCAGCGATGGTCGCGCCGGTGAGCGCTTCCATTTCCACGCCGGTCTTGGCGTAGGTTTGCACGCGGCAGTGGATCGCGACTTCACGGTGCGAGGCGTCGGGTTTGATTTCGATCTGGCAGTCGTCGAGCGGAAGCGGATGGCAGAGCGGAATCAACTCGCTCGTGCGTTTCGCTCCCATCACGCCGGCCAGCACGGCCGCGTGAAAAATCGGGCCTTTCTTCGTGTGAATCTCGCCGTCCTTCAGCAGCGCCGCCAGATCGGCGGGCAGCGTCACGACCGCGACCGCGTGCGCCGTCCGGTGCGTGACCGGTTTCTGCCCGACGTCGACCATCGCGGGCTGACCCTTGGCATCGAGATGGGAAAGCATACCAGCACTCTCGGCGCGCGCCGCCCAACTCTCAACCCCGATTCAGGTCCATGGCCAAAACGCGGCGATGTAGCCGGCGGGAAACATCTCCACGTCCGCCGGCAACTCGACAAATCCGTCGGAGCCGAGCAGGCCCGCAAAATCCCCGGATGTGTTCACCGCCATCGGAGTGGCGAGCAGCTGCGCCTGCGGACCGCTCGCGAGGTTCACGGGCAGCAGATACGCGAGCGACGGCTTGAACGACACCGGCTCGGCGAGAGCCACGCGACGCGGTTCGCGCGGCGGCAAACCGCTCGCCTGCGCCAGCGCCGGCAGCACGTAACGATGCAGGCACGTGTAGGCCGACACGGGATTGCCGGGCAACGCGAACACCGGCGTGCGCCGCGCGGTGAGGCCGAACCAGAACGGCTTGCCCGGGCGTTGCGCGACGCCGTGAAAGACTTTGTGCACGCCCTGCGCTTCCAGCGCCGCGGGCAGGAAATCGTATTTTCCCTTCGAGACGCCGCCCGTGATCAGCACCACGTCGTATTCGGCGACGATGTGCCACAGCAGGTGTTCGATTTCGTGGCGCACGTCGCGCAGATGGTAACGTTCCACGCGCGGATAACCCGCGGCGATCAGGCCAGCGCGCAGCGCGTAGTCGTTGCTCCGCCGGATCTGGTGCAGCGCGACCGGCGCGTCGACTTCGACGAGCTCGTCGCCCGTGGCGAGAATCGCAATCTTCGGCTGGCTGCTCACCGTCAGCGTCGTGGCGCCCACGGCCGCCGCGATCGCGATTTCGCGACCGGTGAGCTTCGTGCCCGCCGGCACGACCACGTCGCCCGCCGGATGATCGCTGCCGCGACGATGAATCGACAACCCGGCCTGAACGGCCACGGGGCGCTGCAGGGTAATGAGTTTTTCACTACGGGTGACGTCCTCGAGCGGCACGACGCAGTCCGCGCCGTCCGGCAGGACCGCGCCGGTCATGATTTCGACGCACGCATCGCCGGCTTCGCCGAGCCGGAGCGGACGCATGCCGGCCGCCTGCGTGCCTTGCACGCGAAACGAAGTCACCCCCGCGGCCACAGACGCGGATCGCAGGGCAAAGCCGTCCATCGTCACGCGATCGAACGGCGGGAGGTCACGATCAGCGCGCAGATCCTCGCGAAGGACTCGTCCGTGCGCGGCGGCGAGCGGGCAATCCTCGCGCAGAAAAAGCGGCAGGTGGCCGAGGATGCGTTGTTCGGCGTCAGCGGGGGTGAGCATGAGAAAAGTCGAAGCCTGCTTGCAGGCCGCCAGCCGCGCGGCTAACTCGACCCGACGAGCCTGCCAGCAAGCAGGCGCCACCATGCAGAGTCCCACCGATCAATTCAATCGCCCGCTGCGCGATCTGCGCATTTCGGTGACAGACCGCTGCAACTTCCGCTGTCCCTACTGCATGCCGAAGGAGGTGTTCGGGCCGGCGCACGCGTTTCTGCGCGATCCGCAGCTGATGTCGCTCGACGAGATGGTGCGCATCGTCCGGTCGTTTCGCGCCCTCGGGGTCGAGAAGGTCCGGCTTACGGGCGGCGAGCCGCTGTTGCGCAATGACCTCGCTGAGTTTATCCAGGTTCTGAAGACCGGGCTGCGGATTCCCGAAGTGGCGCTCACCACCAACGGTTGGCTGCTGGAAAAATATGCGCCGGCGCTGCGCGACGCGGGACTCGATCGCGTCAACGTTTCCGTGGATTCGCTCGACGATGCCACCGCCGGCCGGATGAACGGCCTCGGTTTCAAGGTGGAGCGCGTGTTGCGCGGGATCGAGGCCGCGGACGCGCTGGGGCTGCCGGTGAAAATCAACTGCGTGGTCCAGCGCGGCGTGAACGACGGCGAATTGCTGGAGCTTTGCGCGTATTTTCGCGAGCGCGGACATCCGCTGCGCTTCATCGAGTTCATGGACGTCGGCAACACGAACCACTGGACTGGCGAACGCGTGGTGCCGGCGAAGGAGATCGTGGCCCGCATCGACGCCCGCTGGCCGCTGGAACCCTGCGGGCCGACTTATCGCGGTGAGGTCGCGGCGCGTTATCGTTATCGCGACGGACGCGGCGAGATCGGATTGATCAGTTCGGTGACGGAGCCGTTTTGCCGGGATTGTCACCGCGCGCGGCTGTCGGCGGACGGACGGCTTTACACGTGCCTGTTCGCGTCGCTCGGCTGGGATGTGCTGGGCTGTTTGCGGGCGGGCGCGGACGACGCCGAGCTGCAGCGGTTTCTTGCCCGAATCTGGCGCGGGCGGCTCGATCGCTACAGCGACGAACGCGCGGAGGTCATCGCCGCGGGCGAGGTCCGCGAAAAAATCGAGATGAGCTATATCGGCGGCTGAGTGGCCGCGGCGCGTCACTCGTAGCGCATCGCGCGTCCGAGGTAGTTGAGCATCCAGATCTCCTTCCAGACGCGATAGCGGCCCTCGTGCGTGATCTTGCCGTGGTCCTCGCGCTCCGGCGGATGATGGAGGAAACCGAGCTCGGTGTTCACGCGATCCAGCTCCTGTTGCGTGGTGTTGATGTCGGTCAGCGGATCGTCGGTGAACGGCACCAGCGTGGCGCCGGCGCGCGAGATGCGGGCGCGGTGTCGCGCGAGCAACCGCGCGAGCGAACGCCGCCAGGGAGCGCGTTCCACGAACCAGTGTTCGGGATAAAAGCCGGCGAACGGCACGTAGAGGTTATCGGTGACGTAGCGCGCACCGTCTGCGGTCAGCGAGCTGAGGGCAAAACACACGGTGATCGCACCGCTCGCCTGCGGGATGAACGTCACCTGCACGCGGATGGTGGCGTCGGCGTTTTGGTAAAACGAGATGCGCAGGAAGATGCCGCCGCCAATCTCGGACTTGAGCGCCTGCACCTGGCGAAAATCCTGCGCGCGCAGCCACTCGCGCAATTTCAGCAGGCGCGGCTGGATCGGCCACTCGTCACCGTCCGCGTTGGCCTCGTAGCGCGGAAACAGCGGCAGCGGGCTGACGCTCAGTGCGTGGATGCGGAGCCAGTTGAGCAGTGTTTCGCCGAGAAACCAGAGGATGAAAAACAACGCCACGATCACCCAGTAGGGCCGGTCGATCAGGTCGAACTCGACCGCGATTTGCGCGCCGCCAAAGGCAAACACGAGCCAGCGCAGCCAGCGGTCGACGATCGACAGCAACGGCGACGCCACCCGCTGATTGATCTGCATCACGACGAGCGAGACGACGACGGCGGCAACGATGGCGTAGGGCAACTGCATGCGAGGAAGGTTGAGCAGGACTATACTCCGGGAATCGCAGGGCTCAAAGCGCGAAGCCCGACTTGCGGTCGGGCTTCGAAAACACCGGCGAAGGAGCCCGGAATCAGCTCAGCCGCACGGGCATGATGACGCAGAGGAAGCTGTCGAGGGTCTTGAACACACCCGGGCTGACGTCGTCCTTCAGCTCGAAGAAGATCTCGTCCTTGTTCAGCGCGCGGAGCGGATCCATCACGAACGTCGGGTTGAACGCGACCTGCAGTTCCGGTCCGCTGTAGCCGATCGCCATCGATTCGTGGGCCTCGCCGAAATCGGGGCTTTGCGCGGTGATCTCGAGCAGGTTGCTGCTGAGCTTGATCTTCACCGAATTCGATTTCTCGGAGCAGACGAGCGCGGCGCGATGGACGCATTGCAGGAAGAGCTCGCGCTCGAGCTTGATGCGCTGGTGCGTCTCCTTCGGGATGACTTGCTGGTAGTTCGGGTAGTTGCCCTCGACCACCTTCGAGTAGAGATAGATGCTGTCGACGAGGCCGCTGTTGTCCTTGTCGGTCGCGATCTGGAACGCCGCGCGACGTTCGTTGAAGTTGATCTTCAACTTTTCGCCCTTGTCGAGGAGGCGGGTGAGTTCGCCGACCGTCTTGGCGGGCAGGATGATCGCGCCGGCGCTGGTGTCGGGAACGTCCATTTCCTTCGAGACGAGCGCGAGCCGGCGGCCGTCGGTGGCGACGAGCGACAGCTTCCCGTCCTTGAAATTAAAATACACGCCGTTGAGGATGTAGCGCGTCTCGTCGGTCGACTGCGCATAGGCCACGCTCTTCAGCATCGTCGTGAGCTCGGCCTGCTCGAGGGTGAATGCCTTCTCGTCGCCGAACTCCGGCAGCGGCGGAAACTCTTCCTTGCCGATGCCCATGATGCGGAAATTGGAGCCGCCGGACGCCAGCTTCACCTGGTGATTGGGCGACGCGTCGAAGGTCACGTCGACGTTGGGCAATTCGCGCACGATCGTCGCGAGACGTTTCACCGGCAGCGTGACCGCGCCCGTTTCCTTCACGTCCGCCTTGATCTTGCAGCGGATGCCGAGGTCAAGGTTCGTGGTCGTGAGCGAGACCTGGTCCTTCTCGGCTTCGATCAGCACATTGCTGAGGATCGGCATCGTGGCCTTCGAGCCGACGACGTTGAGCACTTGGGCAAGGCCGCTGGCGAAATGGTCGCGATTGATTTTGAATTTCATGAAGGGGCGTCTGCAGCGTCTGAAGAAGCTAACAAAGGATAAAAGAAGGCAGGTTCAATAAGGAATTAGAACCGTATTCTTATTGGGCACCAACAACCCCACTAACTCGCGCTTTCTCCTCGGAAAACGGTCCCGGAACCGCTGTGAAAAACTCCCGTCGCGGCTTCCAATAACCATGCGGTTGTTCACACGGTCCCAGTTGTTGGAATGTCGTCCGCACTTTGCTCACACAGATTTTCCCAACGGGGCCTGAGCCACGCGCCGGGCGCGCCGCACATGGCGGACCAGGCCGTAGAAAATGTAGCCGAGGCAAACGCAGAGCACCGCGACTTCCTTCAACAGGATCACGAGTCCGCCGATCGCCAGGATGCCGACGAAGGTGCGCAGCTTCGTCTTGGTCTGCAGGTCGACGTTCTTGCCGCTCGGATAGCGGATGGTGCTCACCATCAGAAACGCGATCAACAGCATCAGGAATGGCAGCACGAGCGCGCCGCTTTTGAGCGAGCGATCGGTTTCGATGAGCTTCAGGAGGAAGAGCACCAGCGCGGCCACCGTGGCCGCCGCGGCGGGAACGGGGAGGCCGATGAAATCCTTGCTCAGTTCCTTCTGGCCGCGATGCAGCAGCGGATTCGTGATGACGTTGAAACGCGCGAGGCGAATGGCGGCGCACAACAGATAAACGAAGCCGACGAACCAGCCGATGTTGCGAAAAGCCTCGATGCCCTGCGTCGGCGACAGGATGAAGAAAAACATCAGCATCGCCGGGGCGAACCCGAACGACACGACGTCCGCGAGCGAATCGAATTCGGCGCCGAACAGCGACTCGCGTCCACCCATGCGCGCCAGCCGTCCGTCGAGCGTGTCGAACGCCGCCGCGCCCAGGATGAACCACACGGCAGCGCGGTAGTGTTCCGCCGGCGAAGACGCGAGATACTCGCCCATGGTCGCGGTCTCCGCGAGGCGCGCGTGGATGCAGCTGACGACGGCCATGAACCCGCAGAACAGGTTGCCGGCCGTCATCGCGTTCGGAAGAAAGTAGATCCGGCTCGCCTGGGTGACGTTGTAGGGATCTTCGCGCGCGCGAAAATCGGGTTGCGAATCGCTCATTTCGTGAGGCTTTCGAGGTATTTCCAGAACTTGGAATGTTGTTCGACCAGCTGCTGTTCGGTCACGGGCAGCTTGTTGCGCAGCAGGAAATCTTCGAGCGAGTTGCTATGCAGGATATAGTGCGTGTGGAGCGTGTCGCCGCGCACTTCGAAATACAGACGGTAATCGCCGGCCCGCAGTCGATAATACAGGCGGTCGCCGCGATGGAAGCGGCCGAGCGGTTCGCGCGGGTGGGCGAGATCGGCGGGCCGGAGCGAACTGATCGGCCCAATGATGTCGAGCTGCGCCAGCTTATCGAGCCGGTTCAGTTCGCGCATACTTTGTTCGGAAAAGGTTACCTGATACATCGGCGGAGCAGCGGCGGCCGCGGGCGCAAGCCCGGCGTTCGTCCTCGAATGGAAGTGGTCGTGCCCGCAATCGATCGCGAGCGCAGATAAGCTGTTTACGTTCGAGGCAATCACCCGCGAAGCAATGCTTTTCCCGCGACGTCGGCGGACTGGCAGCAGGCGCCGCGAGAACGTGCGCCGTCCTCTGTGCCCGGTCACGAAAGCGAGAGGCTGGCTTGGCGCCTGCGACTTGCTTGCAACCTGCACTTTCGTGCGCGCCGCACTTGCAGAATGCAGGTTCGGCGTCAGGCGCCGCCGGCGCCGATTTTAAGGCAAACACCTGATCATCAATGAAGAAATGCCCAGTGCCAAAATTGGCCCGGCCCTAGCTTGGTATCGGGGGAAGCCAGCAAGGGACGGACGACACTCGTCCGCCTCTTTCTTGCCCGCTCACCCACCTTCCCTTCTTTCCCATGTGCTCTCTCCCTGTTTTCGCCGACGCCGTTTCCCGGCTTCATGCCGACATTGCCATTGTTCGCCTGCTGCGAGCCGGGATTTCTCCGGAGCGCATCTCTGCCGTGTTTCCCCGCCGCCGGGCGCCCAACAGTGTGTGCTGCTGGATGAAGAACTTCCACCGTGTGCCGCTCCGGGCGGCGTTGCCCGTGGCCGCCGCTGGTCTGCTCGGACCGCTCCTGAAGCGGGACGTGCATTCCGCCAAAGCGGAACGCGATCTGGAATCGCTCGGCCTCAGCGCCGAGCAGGCGGAGCGCGTGCTCGAGAAAACCCGCGAAGGTCTGATTGTCCTGTGTGTCCACGCGCGCAACGAGAAGGAAGCGGCGATCGCATGGCATATCTTCCAGCATGTGGGTGCGGACAATGTCACCCCGCCTCACGAGGATTATCTGCCGGCCAGTGTGCGCGCGTCGCACCTGCTCTCCCCCTCCGCCGGGTTGGCTGCTGCCTGATCCGCCCATGTCCCTCCCTGCTTCTTCCGCTGAACCAACGTCGGGCGCGGAGCTCTCGCCCCGCCGCCGGGCCCGCTTGATCCGCCGGCTCCGCTCCACCCGGGCGGCGCTCGCGGAGTGGAGCGACTCGTTGCAGAGTCTCACCGCGGAACACACTCACGTCCCTACCGAGACGCGGTCGCTGCTCGCGTTGCTCGACGAAACGAAGGCCCATCTCGATCTTCGGCTGCAGCAATTGGGCGACGCGGCCGCGGTCGAGGCGGGCGTCCGCACGCGGCGGAAAGTCACAACCTCCACCGCCGGTTTCTGCCTGCGCGCCTGCCGCGCGTGTGGCAAAGCGCTCGGGACGGCCTTTCGCGATGCGCAGGCCGTCGCCGATGCGGCCACGGCGCGAATTCTTTATGGTTCGCTGCGGGCCATCGAGAAGCAGCTCTGGCTGCTCGATCCGCTCCGCGCCGGCCGCTGATTTTCCAAGCTTCAACTCACTGTTCCGCGACCATGGTGTGATCCCTTTATCTCGTCCGTCTCGCATCATCCTCCCTCCCGTTAAACGGAAGCCAGCCCGCGGTGCGCCGTATCGTCGGCGCGCCGCGGCCGCATCCGGCGTGGAGGCGGCAAAGCAGGAACGCCGATTGACAAATCCGGGATTCGCGCCCCGCTCTTGGAGTTCGACGCGTCGCTAGCCACCCAGGCCGTGCGGCGACGACATTCCTCATTCATGCGATTGTTCAGCCCACGGATCTACACCTATCTCGTGGCCGTCTGGATGGCCCTGTCGGTGGGCGGGATCGCGTTGGGTGTGATGGTCTGGTCGAAGCTGAGCCACAGTTTCGAAACGACGGTGCGGTCCACCGATTTCAAACGCTCGGCGCGCGAGGTGTTCTCGATGCTCCAGGATGCGGAGTCAGGCGAGCGCGGCTTTCTGCTGAGCGGTGACGAGGCGTATCTCGAACCGTTCAACCGCGCGAACGACGAGTTTCCATCCCGCTTCGAACGCCTCGCGCGTGAAGCGGCCGGACGGCCCGAGTTGATGGACGAAGTGCTCACGCTCAAGGGACTCGCCGAGCTGAAACTCGACGGGTTGCGGCGGGCGATCGCCGCGCGCCGGCAATCGAGCTGGTCGACCGCCTTCGACCGCTCCCGCGAGGAGGAAGGCCGGACGGTGATGGAGCAGATCCGGGTGCTGACCGCGCGGTTGGAAGGATTGCCACGCCCGGCGCGCGATGCTGCGGACGAGACGACCCGCCGCCGGATCCAGCAGGCGCTCGTCGCCACGCTGCTCGCCGGGAGTCTCGGGCTGGGCGCCGGTTTGATCGCGTTGTATCTCTCGCGGCTGGCGCTGCGCCAGGAGCGCAACGAACGCCTGCTCGCCGAACAGGCGATCCAGGCGGAGAGCGCGGCTCGCGAGAAAAGCACCTTTCTCGCGAACATGAGCCACGAGATTCGCACGCCGATGAATGCGATCCTCGGCTTCAGCGAGCTGCTGTATGCGGAGGTGCCGGCCGACGGCAAGGCCCGCCAGCGCGTGCAGGCGATCCGCGACAGCGCGATGTCGCTGCTGCAGCTGATCAACGACATCCTCGATCTCTCGAAACTCGACGCCGGCGCCGTCGAACTGCACCCAGAGCCAACCGACGTCCGCGAGGTGTGCCGGTTCATGAACACCGTCTTCGGACAGCAGGCCGCCCGCAAGAATCTGAAACTCGCCGTCGAGCTCGACCCGACCATTCCCGCGGCGCTGATCCTGGACGGGACGCGGCTGCGACACCTGCTCATCAACCTGATCAACAACGGCATCAAGTTCACCGATCACGGCAGCGTCACGCTCCGCGCGGGCTGGGAGAGCCGGCCGGAGCCCGGGCGCGGCGCCCTTCGCATCGAAGTTGTGGATACCGGCATCGGCATCCCGCCGGAAAAGCAGAAGGATATCTTCCAGCCGTTTGTTCAGGTGAATCCCCGCAGCGATCGCGAGCGGCAGGGCTCCGGCCTTGGCCTGAGCATCGTGAAGCGGTTCACCGAACGGATGGGCGGACGCGTGCAGTTCGAGAGCGAGCCCGGCCGCGGCACGCGTTTCGAGCTGTTCTTTCCCGACATTCCGATCTCCGTGCGGCTGCCCGACAGCGCGCGGGTGGCCAGCGTGGTCCCCGTCGATTTCAACGAGCTCCAGTCCGCCGACCTCCTGGTCGTCGACGACGATGCGTCGAACCGTGACGTCCTCGCCGGCTACCTCGAAAACACCGACCATCGCGTGCGATTCGCGGCGAACGGACGCGAGGCGTTGGAACAGGTGCGCGATCGCCGGCCTGACGTCGTGCTGATGGACATCCGGATGCCGGAGATGGACGGCGCAACGGCGGTGGCCGAGCTGCGCAAGCTCGCGGGTCACGAACTTCTGCCGGTGATCGCGGTCACGGCGTCGGCCATGATGGACGAAGAAACCGCCCGGTCGGGCCAGTTTGCCGGCTGCCTGCGCAAGCCTTTCACGCGCGAGGCGCTGTTCCGCGAACTGGCGTCGTTCGTGCCGCGCCGCACCCCCGCGGCCCCGGCGTCCGCCGCGGTCGGCGCCGTCGCGCAGCCCCCGCCTCCCGCCGCCGCGGCAAGCTACGCGCAAGTCCTGCCCGCGCTGCATCAGCTGCAGGCGACGCTCTGGCGCGACGCCGTCGAGAGCGGATCGAACAGCGACATCAAGGAACTGATCCGCCGGCTCCGGCAGATCGGCGGCGAGGGACGCTGTCCGCCGATGGAAGACTACGCGTCGGCGCTTGAGCGCGACGTCGACGATTATGCGCTCTTGCGTGTGGAGGAACGTCTGAAAGATTTTCCCGCTTTGGTCCGCACGCTCGAGACCCCGGTCGTTGTGCCCGCCACGTCGAAGTCCACGTAGCCTTCCTTCCGCCCACCCATGTCCCGCGAAACGCCGTCCGCCCGCATTCTGGTCGTCGATGATCAGGAAACCAATCTGCGCGTCCTCGGCGACATGCTCGGCCATCTCGGCTATGACATCGTGCCGGCGCTCGACGGCGAGCAGGCGCTGCGGCGGCTCGCGGCGCGACCCGTCGATCTCATCCTCCTCGACGTGCTGATGCCGGGCCTCGACGGGTTCGAAGTGTGCCGGCGGATACGGGCGAACATCGCGTGGATCGACATCCCGATCATCTTTCTCTCCGCGGCGGACGACAAGACGCTCATTGTGCGTGCGCTGGAGAGCGGCGGCGTCGACTACGTCACGAAACCGTTCAACGCCTCCGAGCTGCTTTCGCGCGTGCGCACGCACCTCGCGTTGAAAACCGCCCGCGACCGGCTGCGCCAGCTCGCCGAGGACAAGGACGAGCTGCTTGGCATTCTCGCGCACGACCTGAAAAATCACCTCGGCGGCATGCTGATGAGCGTCCAGTTGCTCAACGAGAAGGCGAAGTCGATCAACGACCAGCGCTTCCAGCGGATGGGCGCGAACATCCTGCGAGCCACCGATCAGATGCTCTCGTTCGTGAAGGAATTTTTGGCGAACTCCGAGGTGGATCACGGCCGCCCGATGAAGTTTCAGCCGGTTTACCTGCACGATGTCGCGAGCAACGTCGTGCAGCGCCACTCCGAACACGCGCAGCGCAAGGGCATCACGCTCCAGCTCGAACAGCGCGAGGAAGGCGTGCTCGTGGAGGCGGATCGCGCGGCGTTCGAGCAGGTGCTCGATAATCTGGTGTCGAACGCGTTGAAGTTCTCGCCGTCGGGCAAGGCGGTGAAACTCATCATCGGGCTCACGCCGGACCAGCGGGGCGAGTGCCGCGTCGTCGACGAAGGCCCCGGTTTCACCGAGAGCGACAAACAGCAGATTTTCCGCCGCTACCGCCGGCTGAGCGCGCGTCCGACGGGCGGCGAGCCGTCCACCGGCCTCGGCTTGAGCATCGTGAAAAAGCTGATGCAGGACATGCGCGCGGACCTGCGGCTGGAAAGCACGGCGGGGCAGGGCGCGACGTTCGTCCTGGTGTTTCCGCCCGCGCCCGTGCCGGTGTAGTCGGCGAACGCGTTTCTTTTTCCATGGATTTTCTTGTTGTAGACGATGACCAGATCTTTCGCGAAGCCACCTGTCTCCTGATCGAGGAGGAAGGTCATTTCGCCACCAGTGCTTCGAACGGCGACGTCGCGCTCGAACGCGTGCGCGAAGACAAGTTCGACGCGGTGCTGCTCGACCTGCACCTCGGCCGGCAAAACGGGCTGCAGCTGCTGCCGATGCTCCTGAAAGTGCGGCCGAACCTGCCGATCGTGATGTTTTCCGCGCAGGGCACGGTGAAGACCGCGGTGCAGGCGCTGCATCAGGGCGCGGTCGATTTCCTCGAAAAACCGTTCACCCGCGACCAGTTTCACGCGGTGCTCGCGCGGTTGCGCCGCATCAGCGAAATGGGCCAGAAGATCGAGCGGCTCGAGCAGGAGGTGAAGGAGGTCCAGTCGCAGAGTCCCGAGCCGCTGATCGATTTCGAGACGCCGGTGATGCGCGCGGTGATGGACGTGCTGCAACGGGCCGCGAAGAGCACGGCGTCAGTTTTGATTCTCGGCGAGAGCGGCACGGGCAAGAGCGTGGCCGCGCGTTCGCTGCACGAGCAGAGTCACCTGCACGACAAGCCGTTCGTGACGGTGAGTTGCCCGGCGTTGTCGAAGGAACTGCTCGAGAGCCAGCTCTTCGGTCACGTGCGCGGGGCGTTCACCGGCGCGATGCGCGATCACTGGGGCAAGGTCAAAGCCGCGGAAGGCGGCACGCTGTTTCTCGACGAGATCGGCGACCTGCCGCTCGAGATCCAGCCGAAGCTGCTGCGCCTGTTGCAGGAAAAGGAATACGAACGGCTCGGCGAGACGGTGACGCGTCGCTCGGACGTGCGCATCGTGGCGGCGACGAATCGGGATTTGAAGAAGCGTGTCGCGGAGGGCGCGTTTCGCGAGGACCTGTATTACCGGCTTAATGTGATCACGGTCGAGATGCCGCCGCTGCGGGCGCGACCGCGCGACGTGCTGCGTTTCGCGGAGCATTACGTGCAGCACTGTGCGCGTCAGTTCGGCCGCAAGGTCGAAGGGTTCACCGACGAGGCGGCGGAATGCATCCGGCGTTACAGCTGGCCGGGCAACCTGCGCGAGCTGCGCAACACGATCGAGCGCGCGGTGATTCTCGCGCCGGAGCGGCGGATCGGACTCAGCGACCTGCCGATCGAGATCCGGCAGAATGAAACCGGCGCCGGTCTGACCGGCGACACGCCGCTCCACACCGGCGCGATGGTGACCTTGCAGGCGTTGGAGGAGCAGCACATCAAGCGCGTGCTGGAGGTCACCTCGAGCATGAACGAAGCCGCCGACATCCTCGGCATCGACCAGGCGACATTGTATCGGAAGCGGAAGAAGATGGGGTTGAAGTAGGGAGGACGGGGGGGGATTTTGCTGTCGCCGATCGGCGAGGTCGTAAGGTTCCGCGCGAGCCTGCTGCGCCGATGCGTTTCGTTCCCCGCAAGACTCTGAATCACGACTGCCCTTCCTGGGCCGAAACCGGCGCGCTCTATTTCGTAACGATCAACGCTGCACCGCGCGGCACATCGGACCTGGTGCAACCCGATTCCACGGCGAGCCTGCTCGAAAGTGCGGCGCATTATCATCGCCAAGGACGCTGGTTTGCGCGGCTGTTTCTATTGATGCACGATCATGTTCACGCGCTTCTGGCGTTTCCACCGGTTGAGGCCATGCGCACGGTGATTTGCGATTGGAAACGCTACACGGCGCGAGTGCATGCGGCCCGCTGGCAGCGGGATTTTTTCGATCACCGGCTTCGTTCCAACGAAAGCTGGGAGCTGAAAGCCGACTACATCCGGCAAAATCCCGTGCGAAAAGGTCTGGTCCAACAGGCCACAGACTGGCCGTGGAGTCTGGAGGCATGACTCCGTCGGCCAAAGATCAAAAGGTGGGGGCGGCTGTCCCCAGCCGCCCTGAGTTTTGGCCACGCTGCCGGCGAGCGCACGCAAAACTCAGGGCGCGTGGGGACACGCGCCCCTACCTCTGCCTCCTCTTCGTTCTCTGTTTCCTCCCCCTCCGCGCCACCACGCTCGACATCCCCATCTTCGCGGGCGGTTACGGGACGGCATTCTACGAGGAAACGGCGCGGCAGTTCGAAGCCCTGCGGCCGGGTGTGACCGTGCGCATCTACGGCGATCCGCGCATCGCGGACAAGCTGCGCGTCCGCATGATCGACGGCCATCTGCCCGACGCCGCGCTACCGCGCGACCTGCTCATCCCTGCGCTCGCGCGCGCCGGCAAACTCCGCGATCTCACGCCGTATCTCGACGGCCCCAACTGGGAAGGCGACGCGCGCTGGCGCGACACGTTTCTCCCCGGCGCCCTCGATTCCTGGCTGATCGACGGCCACCCCTACGGGCTGCCGCTCAGCTACGCGGCGTGGACGATCTTCTACGACCGCGCGCTGTTTCGCGAACACGGCTGGACCGTGCCGCACACCTGGGACGCCTTCTTCGCCCTCTGCGAGCGCATCCAGGCTGCCGGGATCGCGCCGGTGAGCGTGAGCGGCGTTTACAGCGCGTATCCCGACGCGTTCCTCCGCGCCGCGTATTACAATCTCGCCGGCGCCGACGGCTGGCGCGCGCTCAACGCCCTCGCCCCCGGCGCATTCGTCGACCCGCGCTACGTCCGCGCCGCAGGGGTGCTCCAGCGGATCACGCAGGACTACACGCTGCGCGGCTGGGAAGGCGCGACGCACACCGCGGCGCAGCTCGCGTTCGTCGAGGGTCGGGCCGCGACGACCGTATCCGGATCGTGGATGCTCTACGAGATGGGCGACAAGATCCCGCGCGAGTTCGAGATCGGCGTGATGAACTTTCCCGTGTTTTCCGACGGCATCGCCGATCCGACGACGATCCAGGCCGGCGCGGACAGTTTCTTCGCATTCGCCACGGGCGACGCCGAACGCGAGCGGCTGACGATCGACTTTCTGCGCTTCCTGACCTCGCGGACGCGGGCCGCCGCGTTCGTGCGCGAAACCGATTCGCCGGTGGCGGTGCGCGGAATTCCGCTGGCGGCGTTTTCGCCGGCGATGCGGCCGGTCGCGGAGATGATCGCGAGCGCACGCGAGGCGTTCAACATGCCGCAACGCATGATGCAGCCGCCGGCGATCCGACAGGCGCTCGTCGACGGACGCAGTGCGCTGATGACCGGCAGGATCACGCCGCAGGAATATGGCGAGCGCATCGAGGCCGCCGCCGCGACCGACCGCGCCCGCGCCGCCGCCCCGAACGCCATCGAGATCCGGCATCCTTTTTCCGGCACGCTGCTGCTCGCGCTGCTCGGCGGCCTCGCGCTCTGGCTCGCCTGGAGAAAAAAGCAGAAAACGGTAGGGACGGTTGTCCCCAGCCGTCCTGGGGTCAACGCCACGTCACCCGCTTTGGATCCCAGCGATTCCTACTTCGGTCGTCTGCGCGTGCCCGTTGCCGCCGGATTCGTCGGACCGGCGCTCGCCCTCTACGCGGCGCTCGTGATCGGACCGGCGCTCGTCGCTTTTGGCTGGGCGTTCGTGCGCTGGGATGGACTTGGCGCGAGCGAGTGGGCGGGATGGTTCAACTTCAAATGGCTGCTCTTCGAGAGCGACCTGTTCTGGTTGGCGCTGCGGAACAACCTTTTCCTGATGATCGTGCCGGCGGCGATCGTGCTGCCGCTGGCGCTGCTCTTTGCGTATCTGCTCCACCGCGGCGTATGGGGCGCGTCGGCGTTTCGCGCGATCTTTCTGTTTCCCAACCTGCTCGGCGGCATCGCGGCGACGCTGCTGTGGCTCGGTGCCTACGAATCGCACGGCGGGCTCGTGAACGCCGCGCTGGTGCGGCTGGGCGATCTCGTGGGCTCGGATTGGTTGCGCGGTTTCGACGGTTATCCGTGGCTCGCGCAGGCGAATCTTTATCCGGCGCTGATCCCGATCTACGTGTGGATGGCGTGCGGTTTTAATCTCGTGCTTTATCTCGCCGCGATGGAGGGCGTGGATCCGCAGCTTTACGAGGCGGCGGAGCTCGATGGCGCGCCGCGCTGGCGACAGTTCTTCTCCGTCACGCTGCCGCTGATCTGGGAAGTGGTGGTGATCTCGGCGGTGTTTCTCGTGATCGGCGGCTTGAACGCGTTCGAGATGATCTGGCTGCTGACGTCGCAGGATCCGGACAGCTCCACGCACACGCTCGGGACGCTGATGGTGACGTCGATGTTCAAGGAGTTCCAAGTCGGTCGCGCGACGGCGATCGCGGTGACGCTGTTCGTGCTCGTGCTCGCCGCCAGCGCGGCGCTGATGCGCGGCTTGAAACGCGAAAGCGTGGAACGCTGAACCCGCGGCGCATCATGGAAATGGATACCACGCGTCCGACCGATCCTTCCACTCCGTCCCGGCGGCCGGTGTCGCTTTCGCGGGGTCTGATCTTCGCCGTCCTTGCGGGCTACGCCGCGTGGGTGCTGTTCCCGATGCTGTGGGTCGCGTATTCGTCGCTGAAATCCGACGCGGCGATTTTCCGCGACGCGTTCGCGCTGCCTGGGTGGGGCGAGTGGCAGACGGAGAACTACGCCGGTGCGTGGCGTGAGGCGCGGTTCAGCGAATATTTTTTCAACAGCGTGCTCGTGACGGCGGCGTCGGTGACGCTGATCGTGTCGCTCGGCGCGATGGCGGCATATGCGCTGGCGCGGTTTTACCATCCGCTCGGGCGGGCGGTGTTCTGGCTGTTTCTCGCGGGCCTGATGATTCCGGCGCAGCTGGCGGTGGTGCCGTTATTCTTCGAGTTGCGCGAACTCGGCCTGCTGAATTCGCGGGTCGGGCTGGTGCTGGTTTACACGGCGAACGGGCTGCCGTTCGCGATCTTCATCCTCGCGGGCTTTTTCCGGTCGCTGCCGCGGGCGTTGTATGAGGCGGCGGTGATCGACGGTTGCGGCGAGTGGACGGCGTTCTGGCGCGTGCTGTTGCCGCTGGCGCGACCGGGACTCGTGACGGTCGCGATCTTCCAGTTCATCGGCGTATGGAAGGAATATTTCTTCGCGTTCATGTTGATGAGCGGCGACGTGGAAGGCGGGGCGCGGACGCTGCCGCTGGGGCTGGCGAATCTGGCGATCACGGCGCAATACCGGAGCAATTACGGCATGCTGTTCGCCGGCATCGTGCTGGTGACGGTGCCGATCCTGATCGTTTACTTGTTGATGCAGCGGCAGATCGTGAAAGGCGTGGCGGCGGGGGCGTTGAAAGGCTGAGCGGGGCGCGGCGCAGGTTCGTTTCTCACCGGGTGTTGACCTGAACGCCTCCGAGTGAAGCGGCGCGCGAATGTGCCGATACAGGGCGCTGATGCCCACTGCCACGATGTTGCATCCCCGCCTGCCGAGGCGGGGAGCCACGCCGGGCCGTCGACCGACGACGGCCGCGGGTCGCCGCATCCTTGGTTCCCGGCGGGGGCGTTCGGCACGAGGTGGCCCGTGATGCGTTTCGTCCACGATCTTCCGATCCGGCGGAAGCTGGCGCTGATCAACGTGGTCACCACGGCGGCGGCGCTCATGCTGGCTTGTGCGGCGTTCGTGGGCTACGAGCAGGTGACTTTCCGGCAGACGCTGACGCGCAACCTCGCGATTACGGCCCAGATGATCGCGATCAACACGAGCTCGGCGCTCGCGTTCGAGGACACGGGTTCGGCGGAGCAGGTGTTGAAGGCGCTCGCCGCGCAGCCGCACATCGTGGCGGCGTGCGTTTACGACGGACGCGGCGCGGTGTTTGCCCAGTATCGGCGCGATGCCGTCCAGCCGGCGCAATGGCCGGTGCCGCAGGGCAACAGCGAGGCGTTCGACGCCGAGTCGCTCCAGATTTTTCGTCGGATCACCCTCGCGGGCGAAAACATCGGCACGATCTACGTGCAGTCCGATCTGACCGAGCTTGGCGCGCGCTGGCGGCGGTATGCCTTGATCGCGGGGACGGTGCTGGCGGTCGCGATTCTCGTGGCGCTGCTGGTGGGTCCGCGGCTGCAACGTTTGATTTCCCAACCGATCTCGTCGCTCGTCGAAGCGATGGCGGGCGTATCGGCGAAGGAGAGCCGTTATTCGGTGCGGGTGGCGAAGCGCGGCAATGACGAGCTGGGCCAGCTGATCGACGGCTTCAACGGCATGCTCGAGCAGATCCAGTCGCGCGATGCGGAACTGCGCCGCGCGCAGGTGGAATTGGAAACGCGGGTGGAGGAGCGCACGAAGGAGCTCCTCGTGCAGATCGCGGAGCGGCAGCGCACCGAAGAGGAGCGCGACCGGTTCTTCACGTTGTCGCTGGATTTGTTGTGCATCGTCGGCTTCGACGGCTCGATGCGCCGCACGAATCCCGCCTTCCACGCGGTGCTCGGCTATCACGTGCGGGAGCTGCGCAAGCGGTCGTATCTCGACATGGTGCATCCCGACGACCGCGCGCTGGCGATCGGGGAGATCGAGCAATTAAAACGGGGGAAGTCGGTCTTGAATTACGAGACTCGCGTGTGCGGCCGCGACGGCGAGTATCGCTGGATCGCCTGGAGTGCGAAAGCCGTCCCGGAGGGCGGATGCTTTTACGCCTATGGCCGCGACATCACCGAGCGGAAACGCGCCGAGACGGAGCGGGAGACACTCACCCGGCAGCTCCTCGATATCTCGCGCCAGGCCGGCATGGCCGAGGTTGCGACCAGCGTGCTGCACAACGTCGGCAACGTGCTGAACAGCGTGAACGTTTCCGCGACCCTCGTGCTGGACGAGGTGAAGAACTCCAAGGTGTCCGTCATCGCGCAGCTCGGCGGCCTGCTCCGGGAACACGCCACGGATCTCGGGGCGTTCCTGACGGACGACTCGCGCGGCCGGCAGATCCCGAATTTTCTGCAGACGCTGGCCGAGCACCTGGCCGCGGAACAAGCCACGATCCTCCGCGAGGTCGAGTCGTTGCGAAAGAACATCGAACACATCAAGGACATCGTCTCGATGCAGCAGAGCTATGCGCGCATCTCGGGCGTGGTCGAAACCGTCGCGGTCGCCGAACTCGTCGAGGACGCGATCCAGATGAACACCGGGGCGTTGCAGCGGCACGGCGTCACGCTCACCCGCGATTATCGCGACCGTCCGAGCATCACCGTGGAAAAGCACAAGGTCCTGCAGATCCTGGTGAACCTCATCCGCAACGCGAAGTATGCCTGCGACGAATCGGGCCGCGCGGAGAAACGCATCACCTTGCAGATCGCCGCGGGCGAAAGGAGCGTGCGGATCAGCGTCGCGGACAACGGCGTCGGCATCCCGGCGGAAAACCTCACGCGGATCTTCAATCACGGTTTCACCACGCGCTCGCACGGCCACGGTTTCGGGCTGCACAGCGGGGCGCTCACCGCGCAGGAACTGGGCGGTGCGATTCACGCCGCCAGCGACGGTCCGGGGCACGGCGCCACCTTTACGGTTGAGCTGCCGTACCGCCCCAAGGAAGTATCAGCCGCATGAGCACAGAAATCGTCGACAAGAATCTCCGCGTGCTCGTGGTCGACGACAACGAGGCCATCCACGCCGATTTCCGGAAGATCCTGGAGAAACCGGGTCGGACGGCCGACGCGCTCGCGGCAGCGGCGGCGGAATTGTTCGGCGACTTTGCGCCGCAGGCGCCGGTGCCCACGCCCGTGTTCGAAATGGAGTCGGCCTTTCAGGGCCAGGAGGGACTCGACTTTGTGCAGCGCGCGAAAGCCGCCGGTCGGCCCTACGCGATGGCGTTCGTCGACGTGCGCATGCCGCCGGGCTGGGACGGCGTCGAAACCGTCGTGCGCATGTGGCAGGTGCAGCCGGACCTGCAGATCGTGATTTGCACGGCGTATTCCGACTACTCATGGGACGAACTCTTCCGAAAGCTCGGGCATTCGGACCGGCTCGTGATCCTCAAAAAGCCGTTCGACAACATCGAGGTGCAGCAGCTCGCGACCGCGTTGACCGAGAAGTGGCGGCTGACGCAGCAGGCGCAGTTGAAAATCGAGGACCTCGAGCGCCGGGTGCAGCAACGTGCGACGGAGCTCGAAACCACGCTCGAACAGCTCGCCCACGCGCGCAAGATGGAGGCGGTCGGCCAGCTCGCCGGCGGCATTGCCCACGACTACAACAACATCCTCACCGCGACGCTGATGCAGCTCGGCCTGCTCGCCACGCATCCGGAGGCGACGCCGGCGATCCGAGCGGGGGTGGACGAGCTCGAGAAAATGGCGCAGCGCTCGGCCAGCCTGACACGGCAATTGCTGACCTTCAGCCGCCGCCAGGTGGTGCAGATCAAGGTCTTCGATCTCAACGAGAGCATCGACAACCTCGTCAAAATGCTGCGCCGGCTGCTCGGCGAACATATCGAGCTGACCCTCGCCAAATCCGCGCGGCCGATGTGGATCGAGGGCGATCCCGGCATGGTCGAGCAGGTGGTCACGAATCTGTGCGTCAACGCGCGCGACGCCATGATGCCGCGCGGCGGCCGGCTTTCGCTGGCGACCGAAGCGGTCACGCTCGACGCGAGTGCCCCGGCCGCCAACCCCGAATCCCGCCCCGGATCGTTTATCCGGCTCACCGTCGAGGACACTGGCTGCGGCATGGATGCGATGACCATCGAGCACATCTTCGAGCCGTTCTTCACCACCAAGGAGCTGGGCAAGGGCACCGGACTCGGCCTGGCGACAGTGTACGGCATCGCGAAGCAGCATCACGGCTGGGTGGAGGTCAGCAGCGAGCCCGAGCGAGGCAGCCGGTTTCGGGTCTATTTTCCAGTGGCCGCAAAGGTGGTGCCGCTGCCGGCGCCGACCGCGCCGGTCGATGCCCGCCGGCACACCGGATGTGTGCTGATCGTGGAGGACGAGGAAACGGTGCGGTTCATCGCGTCGCGGGCGCTGCAGCGCAGCGGTTATCGCGTGCTCGAGGCGATCGACGGTCCCGATGCGATCCGCCTCTGGTCGCGCCACGCGACGGAAATCGACCTGCTGTTTTCGGACATGGTGATGCCGAACGGTCTTTCCGGGGTGGATCTCGCGCGACGGTTCCGCGCCGAAAGGCCGGAGCTGAAGGTCGTGATCACGAGCGGCTATAGCATGAATCTCGCGAAGGAAGGGCTGCCCGCCGGCCCGGATATCGCGTATCTGGCCAAACCCTACGAAGTGGCCGGCCTGACCCGCCTCATGCACCAGACGCTGGAAGGCGAGCCCCGCTCAGCCTGAGCCGAAGATGGCGGCGGCGGCCGCGCGGGTATCCCACGCCGCGACACAGGAACGACGAAACCGGGCGGCGGCTTGACACGGCGAATTTTTGAGTGAACCGATATTCATTCAAAAATGCCGAGGACACCCCGACAGTTCGAAACCATCCGGCGGCGCACGCGGGCGCGCATCGTCCGCGCGGCTGCCGCGCTCTTCGTGGAGCAGGGCATCCATGCGACCACGGTGGCCGACATCGCGCGTCGCGCCGGCGTCGCGGTCGGGCTGCTGTATCGTCATTTCGAAACCAAGGAGGAGTTGCTGGCCACCATCGTCGCCGACTCGCGGGATCATCTGGAAACGACGATCGATGCCCTGGTCGCGGGCGGACCGCATCTCGCGGAATTCGCGGATGCCCTGCTCTCCGCGCTGAAGGCGAACCGGAAGCGCTGGCGGATGCTGCTCGCGGTCCTGCTGCAACCGCAGGCCCGGAAGGTGTTGCCCAAGGCGCGCTGGGAGTTCGAGGCGCGCCTCGCCGACGCCGTGAGCCGGCTCGCGCCGATGCCATCGGCGCACCCGGCGGTGGCGGCCGGCGATGTCCCGCGCTTCCTGCACGCTGTCGTGATGGCCTATCTCGTCACCGAAAACGAAGCCCTGGCCCGCGACCTCGCCGCGGCGCTGTTCCGACGATCATGAAACCGCTTTCCCCCTCGCTGTGGGCGACACTCGCCTTGTATCTCGTGACCGTGGTCCACCATGCCTACGGCGCCGCGGTCTACGACACCCCGTGGCGGCTGCATGTCGTCGGAATCGGCGCCGTGGCTTTGCTGCCGATTGTCCTGCTCGCGGCGTGGGCGGCGAAATCGCGCCGCCGTGGACCGCTGGTTGCCTATGCGCTGGCGAGCTTCCTCCTGTTCGGCTTGCCCATCGGATTCTTCGAAGGCGGCTACAATCATGTGGTGAAGAACGTCGCGTTCCTGGCGGGCGCCGGTCGCGAAACCCTGGATACGCTGTATTTCTTCGCCGTGGGCGCCTACGAAATTCCGAACGACTGGATTTTCGAAGTGTCGGGCGGGTTGCAACTCGTCGTGGGACTGGTGCAGGCCCGGCTGCTCTGGCGGTTGGGCGCAGTCCCGGACGTCGAAGGCGCCGAAGGCGAACGCCGGCGGCTGACGCCGGGCGAAATGATCGCTCCCTTTGCGGCCATGACCATTTGCGGCGAAAGCGTGCCGGTGCCCGATCCCGCGGGGCGCTGGGTGCATCTTCATTTTCGCCGGTTTGCGGGCTGTCCGATCTGTATCACGCACCTGCGGGCGATGGCGCGGCAGCACGAGGAGATCGTCCGCGCCGGCGTGCGTCAGGTGGTGTTCTTTCATTCTTCGGCGGCTGAAGTGGAGAAGCACGAAGGCGGATTGCCGTTCGATCTGGTGGCGGACGTGAGCAAGACATTTTACCGGCGTTTCGCCGTCGAGCAGTCGTGGTCCGCCTTTCTGCATCCGCGGGCGCTCGGCGCGGCGTTGCGCAGTGCGGTGCGTGGCCGCGGCGGGTTCAAGGTGGAGAATGGCCGCCGCGGATTGCCGGCGGATTTTCTGCTCGATGCGAGCGGCCGTGTGGTCGCCGTCCACTACGGCACGCATGCGTTCGATCAATGGGACGCCGGCACGCTGCTCGCGCTGGTCGCCGGTGCGACCCCACCTCAACGCGTCACGCGCCCGGCTTAGCTTGCGGCGGTCGCTTCCTGCACGAGTGCGGCGATCCCCGGCGGCAACGCCAGGCCGTGGGCGAGTTCCTGCGCGCGCGGCGACATCTTGCGCCAGGTTTTCCGCAGGATATCGATGAACTTCTCCCGCGGATAATCCGCGTGCTGGGCGGCGAACGCACCGATCTCGTTTTCCAGAAAAACGAGGCACGCCGCATCCTCGAGCGCCTGCGTGCCGGGATTGGTTTTCAGGCCGCTTTTGGAAACCCACGTCGCGACTTCGGCGGCTTCCTCGGCGGGCACGCCGGCTTCGAGCAGGAGCGCGCGAGCGCGTTCCGCTTGTTTCGTGTAAAGCGAGCGGCGCCACGTGAGATAACCGGCTTTGCCCTCGGGAAAACTCGCGCGTGGCACCGACCAGCGTTCGAGGTGCTGACAGCGCGCGGCGAGCCGCAGGAGCGGCGTGGGCTCCGCGGCGACGCGCGCGACCCACGCCTCCATGCGCTCGGCATAAACGAGTTCGGCGGGACGCCCGTCCGCGGAAACATTCGGGTCGGCGGCATGGGCAGCGTCGATCAGGGCGCGGGCGCGGTCGTAGGAGTCCATTGGATCGCAGTCGAAACCGTTGCTTTTGATGCGGCAAGCTGCAGATTTCGCGCCGTGCACGCGCCGTCACGCCCACGTCCGCGGGAGAAATGCTCTCCCGGCGGTCGCCGTTTCGACGCGTGGCTCCGGGCCTGAGGGCTCCGGTTGCATGCATGCTCCCGACGATTGCCGAAGTTGCGGGGTCTGCTGTTTTTCGCGGCTCGAGGCGTATGTGCGCGTGACGGGGGAGGATTGGGCGCGATTGGAGCCGGACGCGGATCGCCTCGCGCACTTCATCGGGAATCGCGCGTTCCTGCGGATGACGGAGGGGCATTGCGCGGCACTGGAGATTCGGCACCGGCCCGACGGACAGTCCGACCATTTTTGCACGATTTATGAACAACGGCCGCAGATCTGTCGCGATCTCGCCCGCGGTTCACCCGAGTGCCTCGGCGAAATCGCCACCAAGGCGATGCGGCCGGTGGAATCCCGGATTCGGTAGCGGGTTGCTCAATCTTCCGTTGCGTTCGAAGGCACCCATCGTAGAAACGCCGTTTCCCACTTTCCCACGATGCCCACTGCCGAAGTCCCCGCCCCCGCGGCCATTCGTCCCGTCAAGAAGCTCATGGCTGCCAACCGCAGCGAAATCGCCGTGCGTATTTTTCGCGCCGGGACGGAGCTTGGATTGCGGACGGTCGCGGTATTTGCCCACGAAGACCGTTTGAGCATCCACCGCTACAAGGCGGACGAGGCGTATCAGGTGGGCGAAGGGAAAGGGCCGGTCGCTGCCTATCTCGACATCGAGAGCATCGTCGACATCGCGAAGGCGAAGGGCGTCGACGCGATTCACCCGGGCTACGGTTTTCTTTCCGAAAACGCCGACTTCGCCCGCGCCTGCGCCAAGGCCGGTCTGATCTTTGTCGGTCCGCGCCCCGAACTGCTCGAGATGATGGGCGACAAGACCGCCGCCCGCGCCCTGGCGAAACGCATCCACGTGCCCGTGCTGCCGGGCACCGAGGAGCCGATCACCGATCGCGAGGAAGCGCTGAAGACGGCGAAGTCGATCGGCTTTCCGCTTATTATCAAGGCGGCCTTCGGCGGCGGCGGCCGCGGCATGCGCGTCGTCCAAAAGGCTTCCGATCTCGCCGGCCTGCTCGATGAAGCGCAGGCGGAGGCGGGCCGCGCGTTCGGCAATCCGGCGGTGTTTCTCGAGAAATACATCCCGCGCGCGAAGCACATCGAGGTGCAGATCCTCGGCGACCAGCACGGCAATGTCATCCATCTCCACGAGCGCGACTGCTCCGTGCAGCGCCGGCACCAGAAGGTGATCGAGGTCGCGCCGAGCTACGGGCTCCCGGAAAAAGTCGTGTCCGAGTTGTGCGAGGCCGCGGCCCGCATGGCGCGCGAGATCCGCTACGACAACGCCGGCACAATCGAATTCCTCTACGATCTCGACCGCCACGAGTGGTTCTTCATCGAGATGAACCCGCGTATCCAGGTTGAGCACACGGTCACCGAGGTGATCACCGGCCTCGACCTCGTCCGCGCGCAGATCCTGATCGCGCAGGGCTACTCGCTGCATTCGCCGGAGGTCGGCATGCCGCCGCAGGACCAGGTGCCGCGCAACGGCTACGCGATCCAGTGCCGCATCACGACGGAGGATCCGGAAAACAAGTTCATCCCCGACTACGGCCGGCTGCTCGCGTATCGCTCGCCCGGCGGCTTCGGCGTGCGCCTCGACGGCGCGATGGGCTTCGCCGGCGCGGTGATCACGCCGTTCTACGACTCGCTGCTCGTGAAGTGCATCACCAGCGGCCACACCTACGACATCGCGCTCAACCGCTCGCGCCGCGTCCTCAGCGAGTTCCGGATCCGCGGCGTCAAGACGAACATCCCGTTCCTCGAAAACGTCATCGCGCATCCGACCTTCCGCAGCGGCGCGGCGACGACCACGCTGATCGACACGACGCCGGAGCTGTTCAAGTTCAAGCCCCGCCGCGACCGCGCGACGAAGCTGCTCAACTTCCTCGGCAACGTCATCGTCAACGGCAACCCCCACGCCAAGGGTTTCCGTCCGGAGAAATCCTTCACGCCCGCGCTGCCGCTTGCGTCCGGCCACGGTGAGGCGCCCCGCGGCACCCGCCAGCTCCTCCTCGAACTCGGGCCGCGCAAGTTCGCCGAGTGGACGCTCAAGCAGAAGCGTCTCCTGATCACGGATACGACGTTCCGCGACGCGCACCAGTCGCTGATGGCGACGCGCGTCCGCACCTACGACATGCTCGCCAGCGCCAGCGCCGTCGCGCACCACGCGCCGGGCCTGTTCTCGCTCGAGATGTGGGGCGGCGCGACCTTCGACACCGCGATGCGCTTCCTCAACGAGGATCCGTGGGAGCGCCTCCGGCAGCTCCGCGCGCGCGTGCCGAACATCTGTTTCCAGATGCTGTTCCGCGGCGCCAACGCCGTCGGTTACACGAATTATCCCGACCACGTCGTCGCCGGTTTCGTGAAGCATGCGGCCGCGAGCGGCATGGACATCTTCCGCATCTTCGACTCGCTCAACTACCTGCCGAACCTCCGCGTCGGCATGGAAGCGGTGCAGGGCACGCACGCGATCTGCGAGGCGGCGATCTGCTACACGGGCGACATCCTCGACGACCGCCGCGACAAGTTCTCGCTGAAGTATTACGTGAAGCTCGCGCAGGAGCTGGAGCGCATGGGCGCGCATTTCCTCGCGATCAAGGACATGGCGGGCCTCTGCCGGCCGTATGCGGCGCATAAGCTCGTGAAGGCGCTGCGCGAGGAGATCGGCCTGCCGATCCATTTCCACACGCACGACACGAGCGGCATCGCCGCCGCCTCGATCCTGCGCGCGAGCGATGCCGGCGTGAACGTCGTCGATCTCGCGCTCGCCGCGATGAGCGGCAGCACGGCGCAGCCGAATCTCAATTCGATCGTCGCCGCGCTCCAGCACACGCCGCGCGACACCGGTCTCGATCTGGATCGGTTGAACACGTTCTCCGATTACTGGGAGCACGTGCGCGAATTCTATCGTCCGTTCGACACCGCGCCGAAGACCGGATCCGCCGAGGTCTATCTGCACGAAATGCCGGGCGGCCAGTATACGAATCTCAAGGAGCAGGCCGCCGCGATGGGCGTCTCGCAGCGCTGGCCGGAAATCGCGCGCACCTACGCCGAGGTCAACGCGCTCTTTGGCGACATCGTGAAGGTCACGCCGTCTTCGAAGGTCGTCGGCGACATGGCGCTCTTCCTCTTCTCGCGCGGCATCAAGCCCGCCGACGTGGTCAACCTCGAGCCCGGCGCCACGCCGTTCCCCGAGAGCGTGATCGACATGATGATGGGCGGACTCGGCTGGCCCGAGGGCGGCTGGCCGGAGCCCGTCTGGCGCGCGATCCTCGGCGAGAAACGTTTCAAGGAAGCGAAGGCCAAATACACGGCCGACACCGCGAAGAAGGCGAAAGCCGCGAAGAAGGCTGCTGTGTCGAATGCGGATCTCGTCGTCATTCGCGCGGAGCTGGCCGACAAGCTCCGCCACGAGCCGTCGGACGACGAACTCTACTCGCACCTCATGTATCCGGGCGTGTTCGCGGACTTCGTGAAACACCAGCGCGAATACGGCGATGTGAGCGTGCTGCCGACGCCGGCGTTCTTCTACGGGTTGAAGCCCGGCGAGGAAATTTCGGTCGAGATCGAAGAGGGCAAGGTCCTCATCATCCGCCTGATCTCCGTCGGCGCGCCCGACAAGGACGGCCGCCGCACGCTGAGCTACGAGCTCAACGGCATCGCGCGTGAAGCGTTCATCGTCGACAAGAGCGTGGCGCCAAAGGTGAAGGCGCGCGTGAAGGCCGATCTCGCCGACCCGATGCAGGTCGCGGCGCCGATCCCCGGTTTGATCGTCCTCATGTCGGCTTCGGTCGGAGCGAAAGTCGCGAAGGGTGACAAGCTCTTCATGATGGAAGCGATGAAGATGCAGACCACGGTGTATGCGCAGGCCGACGGCGTGGTCGCGGAGGTCAACGCCGCGATCGGCGATACGGTCGAGGCCAAGGACCTCATCGTGAAGCTCCGCTCCGCGGGCTGAGTCGGCGCTTTTCGCCGCCGTGGAAAAAATAGATCGCGGTGCGACCGTTGCCGGTTGCACCGCTTCCGCGCGGCGTGGCGGCGTTCGGAACGAGACGCGCTTATCTTTAGCCTGTCGGTTGTTCTGTCGCGTCGTGCGCAAGCGGAGGCGCTGCTTTTCGACGTCTCAGGGATTCACCTACACCGCGGCCGGGAAATGAATGGTAACTATGATTGGCAGACTGAATTTCGATTTCTCAGTAATGTCTTGGGATGCCTGATCGTGCCGCCCGACTCCAACGACGCTTCGGCCAGGTCTTGCGCGCCGAGAGAACCGCGCGATCGCTTACCCAGCAAGATGTTGCATTCGAGGCGGAGCTGAGCCTCACCTACGTCGGGGAAGTGGAGCGCGGGGAGCGAATGATTTCGTTGGATACGCTTTCGCGGGTGGCGCACGCATTGGACATGGCGCCATCGGAACTGCTGGCGAAGGTGGAAGCGCTCGCGGCGGTGGAGGAGCGGGATCGCGTCGAGCCGGCGCCGGGTGGAAAAGGCGCGGGGAGCCCGAATGGGGCGCCGATTCTCATCGCCGAGGACGATCAGGACGATCTGTCGCTGGTGCGCCATTTTCTCGGCATCGCCGGCATCAAGCGCCCGCTCGTCACGGTGGGCAACGGCGAGCAGCTGATCGATTACCTGCGCCCGCTCTGTGACGGCACGGGCAACCCGACCGGTGCCCTCAAGCCGTGCTTGCTCTTCCTCGACATCAACATGCCGAAGGTCGACGGGTTCGAAGCCTTGGAATGGATCCGCGCGCAGCCGGTGTTGAAGGAGATGCCGGTCGTCGCGCTTTCGAGCTCGATCGAGCCCCACGACATCAAACGCGCGGCCAAACTCGGCGTCACGCGGTTCATGACGAAATACCCCCGTCCGCAGGTGTTTGCGGAGATCGTCGACAGCTATTGCAGCATCGGTTGATCCCGCGACGGGGCCGAGAAGGCGCGTTTCTGGAGGTGGCGCGGCGCGCTTCAAGCCGGGCCGGTCGTTCCGAACGGCATCGACGGCGTGCCTCCCGCCACCAGGATCGTCCGTCGTGCGGCGCGCCGCATGAGCCATATCCTGGTTTACACTACGAAGGTCGATCGCGCGAAAGTCGCCGCCGCAGGTATCCACAAAAACGATGCGAACCTGACACCCGGCGGAAGTTTCACTTGCGGAGCGGGTGACGGGGCATAGTTGTTGCCCGCCACTTGCGATGAATCCGCCCCACCAGGAACTTGCGTCCGCCTTTCGGCTCATCGTGGCCGTGCAGGAGCTGTCGCTCGCCCGCAGCATGCAGCGCGTGCAGGAAATCGTGCGGCGCACGGCGCGGGAGCTGACCGGCGCGGACGGGGCGACCTTCGTCCTGCGGGAGGGGGGCAACTGCTATTATGCGGACGAAGACGCGATCGGGCCGCTGTGGAAGGGCCGGCGTTTCCCCCTGGAAAGCTGTGTCAGCGGCTGGGTGATGCGGCGAGGCGAGCCGCTCGTGATCGCGGACATCTATGCGGACCCGCGTGTGCCGCTCGATGCCTATCGCCCGACTTTCGTGAAAAGCCTCGCGATGGTGCCGATCCGACGGGAGGCGCCGATCGGCGCCATCGGCAACTACTGGGCCTCGCACCGCGTGGCTTCGCCGACGGAGTTGCAGCTGCTCCAAGCCCTGGCCGACAGCACGTCGGTCGCCCTGGAAAACGTGCAGGTCTACGCGGAGCTCGAGCAGCGCGTGAAGGAGCGGACGATGGAGCTGGAGCGCGCGAACCGGGAACTGGAATCCTTTTCGTATACGGTCTCGCACGACCTGCGCGCGCCGATCCGCCACATCAACGGGTTCGCCACGATGCTGGGCAAGCATCCCGACTGCGGTCAGGAGGCGCTCGGCCTGGTGACCCGGATCCAGAAATCGTCGCTGCGGATGAATCAGCTCATCGACGACATGATGAAGCTGGCGCGGATCTCGCGGATGGCCTTGCAGCGCGAGCGGGTCGATTTTTCGACGCTCGCCGCCGAGATCCTGGCGGCGAGCCGGGTGGGCGATCCCGACCGCGACGTCGAGCTGGCGATTGCCCCCGGGCTGGTGGCGGACGGCGACCCTGGACTGCTGCGCATCGCGCTCGAAAACCTCCTCGGCAACGCGTGGAAGTTTACCGCCAGGACGCCGCGCGCACGCATCGAGTTCGGCGCGACGAGCGGCTCCCCGCGGGAATTTTTCGTCCGCGACAACGGCCCGGGCTTCAAGATGGAGCACGCGAAGAAACTGTTTCAGCCGTTCTCGCGCCTGCATTCGGAGCACGAATTTCCGGGCAGCGGCATCGGCCTCGCGACCGTTCACCGCATCGTGGAGAAACACGGCGGCGCCATGCGCGTAGAAGCAGGGCTCGATCAAGGCGCCACTTTCTATTTTACTCTGGGATAAACCCCAACCCCAAGCAGCGAGGCGATCATGACGCGACGCGACTTCTTGAAAACCCTGTCCGTGGCCGCGGGGGCTGCCGCTGCAGGCAAGTTACGGGCGGAGACGTCCGTCACGCCGGCGCCGAGCGCCGCGAAACTCCCGCGCTGGCGCGGGTTCAACCTCCTCGAGAAATTTATCGCGCGCGTGGAGAACGCGCCGTTCCGCGAGGAGGATTTCGCCTGCATCGCCGAGTGGGGTTTCGATTTCGTGCGCCTGCCGATGTCGTATCACTGCTGGTCGAGCCCGCGGGACTGGCGCCAGATCCGCGAGCCGGTGATGAAGGAGGTCGATGCCGCCGTCGCGCTGGGCCGCCGCTACGGCGTGCACGTGTGTCTCAACTTTCACCGCGCGCCGGGCTACTCCGTCGATCGCTCCGAGCAGGAACCGTTCAACCTTTGGACCGACGGCGAGGCGCTGGAGGCGTGCGCGTATCACTGGCGGCACTTCGCCGAGCGCTACCGCGACGTGCCGAGCGCGGCGTTGAGTTTCGATCTGTTGAACGAGCCCGGGATGAAAAACGACGCCGAGCTGCTCGACGACGCCACGTATGCGCGCGTGGTGCGGACGCTCGTCGAGACAATCCGCGCGGAAAGTCCGGAGCGGTTGATCATCGCGGACGGCTTGTCGTGGGGCCGGATCCCGTGTCCCGCGCTCGCGTCGCTCGGCATCGCGCAAAGTACGCGCGGCTACGAGCCGATGCCCGTGAGCCACTGGAAGGCGAGCTGGGTGAGCGGCGCCGACCGCTGGCCGGAGCCCACGTGGCCGTTGCCCGCCACCGACGCGTCGGTCGCCGCGGATCGCGGGCAGATCGAGACGTTCAAGAACGTGTTTCGCGAGAATCCGATCGTGATGCGCCACATCGACGATCCGATCTTCGTCGCCGACTGGAATCGCGAGCGCATCCAGGCACAGCTGATCCGGCCGTGGCAGGATCTGGAGCGGAGTGGCGTCGGCGTGCACGTCGGCGAATTCGGCGCGCATCAGTTCACGCCGCACGGTGTCGTGCTTTCGTGGATGCGCGACCTGCTCGCCGCGTGGAAGGACGCCGGCTGGGGCTGGGCGCTGTGGAATCTCCGCGGCTCGTTCGGCGTCCTCGACAGCGAGCGCGCGGACGTGCGCTACGAAGCGTTTCGCGGGCACCAGCTCGATCGCCACATGCTCGAGCTGTTGCGCGCAGGCTGAGGCAAGCTCGCCCGCGACCGTGTGCGGGACGAGGCTTATTTCGCGCCCGGCGCAGCGTGCATCGTGCGGATGAAGTCCTCGGATTCGCGGATGGACGCCTCCATGTCGGCGATGAGCCGCGAGATGTCGGCCTCGAGCTCGCGATTGGTCGACGTGAGCGACGCGAGCGCGCGGGCGTTGAGATTGTGCTTCAGGAAAAGCACCTGGTCGCGAAACGTCGCGAGCACCGGATCCATGCGATCCGCTGCGCGGCGCATGACCTTGATCAGGTCGTCGTAGCGCCGGCGGGTGAGATCCAGCTCGCGCTCGCTTTCGCGGCGAAGCGAGGCGTTGGAATATTGTTTCAACTCGTCCTTCCATTCGCGGAAGAGCGCTTCGGCCACATCCTCGACGGCGGCGATCCGCTCGCGCACTTCCTTCGCCCGCGCTTCGCTGCGCTGGAACTCGCGGTTGAGCGAATCGTATTTCCGCTGCAGTTCGCCGCCGTCGACTTTCGTGACGGCGAGGAATTCCTCGAGCGCGCTGGCAAACTGTTCCTTGGCCTTGTTCTGCGCGTCGCGCGTGGACTCGACGCGATCGACGAGGATTTCGCGCTTCGCGAAGCCGAACTTCTCCATCGTGTTGTAGTAGGTCGAGGAGCACCCGGCGAAGCCGAGCCCCAGGACGAGGATGAGCGGCAGGAAAGCGCGTGATGTCATGGCTCCTTCGACCGCGATCGCGCCTCCCAGTGCCTCGTCAGCCGGCAGAGGCGGATCGGGTCCAGAAATCCGCCTGCACGAGCCCCCATTCGAATGCGCGCCGTGCTTGCAGTGCGAAACCATGGGCGCGCAGCAACGCGTCGGGCGGCGTCACGCGCCGGGCGCGCACGCGGGTCACGGGGCGGAAAAACGCATACATGAGCGCGTGAATCGCGCGGGCGCGCTGGCGTTTCCATCCGCGCGCCGGCACGGTAAAATCCGTGACCAGCCAACGCGCTTCAGGGCGCGCCGCGGCCGCAAGAAGACCGATCACCTCGCGGAGCTCGGCCGGCGGAAAGCAATCGAGGAAGAAATGCGTCACGACCGCGTCGAAACTTTCAGGCGGTGACGTCCACGCCGGCAGCGTGGCGTGGACAAAGCGGACGTTCGCGGCCGCGGAGCCGAGACGCTGGCGCGCGGCGGCGAGCATGCGGGCAGAGGCGTCGATACAGACGAGTTCCGATTTCGGAAAGCGGCGGGCACATGCCGGCACGAACGGGCCGTGTCCAACGCCGGCGACGAGGATGCGCTGCGCGCCGGCGAGACGGTCGAGCCAGGCGAGCCGCGCGCGTTGCAGCCGGCGGCCGGCGAGCACCGCTTCCATCCACGTGTAGTGCGGCGCCAGCCGGTCGAAGCTCATGGCAGCGGGACGAGTTGCCACCAACAGCCGGCGGCGATGGCGCCCGCGGCGTAGGCGATCACGTCGCGCCAGTCGCCCGTCGCGTGCGCACTAAGGTGGGGCATGATCGCTTCGGCGATGATGGCCCACGCGCAGAGATGCAGTGCGATCTCGCGCCAGCGCGGGCGGGCATCGTCGCCGCGAACGCCGAGTTTGCGCTGGAGCCAGAGCACCAGCGGCAGCGCGGCGGGAATCAGCAGGAGATCGTTGAAATAACCGTGGAGAAACGTGCCGCCCACCTGGCCGCGCCACCAGAAGCGGTTGAGCGCATACAGCGCGCAGGCCGCCAGGCACAACGGATCCAAGGCATAGGCGAAACGCTTCACAGAAGCGCGGCGATCAAAACCCCGCTGCCGAGCGCAATCAGCAGGCGGAGAGCAAACGGGGGGAGGTAAGGCGGAAGGGAATTCATCGGGAATGACAAGAAACCCTCCTGCGCGCCACAGGCAAGCGGCGGAAATCCGGCAGTGCTCGGTCGAATCCGTCGGATTAGCGCGAACGATGTAAGTCCAGCCGCTGGATGGGGAGTAGGGCGGGGTCTTTTACCCGCCCCACTAAAGGGCGCTGAAGGACAGATCGTGAGCGAGAATGTCTACCGCTGCGTCCGCCGGCTCAGCACCGATTTAAGCTTTTCCAGGTCGGTGCGGACCATGGCGATATCGCGCTCAAACGCCTCATCGTTCATGCCGTCCTGGCGATAAACGGTGAACAAAACCTCGGCACCGTCGTCGTTTTTCACGACGCGCATCGGCACGTGAACGGTGAGGCTCTCATTGACCGTCACATCATGGTCGAGCACGCCGAAGACGTTGCGCGGCGAGAAGCGGATATGCACGTCGCCTTGCGACGTGGTGGCGCGCCAGCCGTCGCCCTCGGGCCGGACTGCGGTGATGAATTCGCTCCACTCCGGGAGGTGCTGCGGATCTGCGAGATAAGCGTAGACGGCGACGGGCGGGTGTGGAATGGAAACGCTGGCGGTGTGGGCGGGCTTCATGGTAATTCGGAGAATAGTGGAAGAAGCGGGCGTATCCGAAGTCTGGATAAACGGCTCGGTCAAGCAGACCGCGGCAGGGTGACGATCGCGCTGTCGTATTTTTCCATCACCGCCGCGTGTTGCGCGATTGGCGTTTGGTGCAGCTCCTGGATCATCCGGCCGAGTTTCGGCGTGAGGATCAGAAGATAGCGCGAGTTGCCGAGTGGGTCGAAGTAGGTGTGAGCGACACCGGCGGGGACGACGACCGTCGTGCCGGGAAGCGCTTCGCGTTCCCCATCGGCGAAACGAAACACGAGCTTCCCCTCGAGCACGTGCCACGCCTCGTCGTCGGCGTGGTGAACGTGGACGTAAGCGGGACCGCTGCCGGTTCCTTCGTGGATCTCGAACGCGGAGCCCCGCGCCGCGCGGGCGGGGTTGTCCTGAAGAAAAATCGGCGAGCTCATGGCGTGGGTTGGTGGGACGTGGAGAGAGCGGCCGTGTGAGCCGAAAGTTTCGCGGCGACGGACGTTTCGATCTGCGTCATCGTCGCAAGGAACTCCTTTTGCAGATCGATTCCGTAGAGTTGCGCCAGCACGAGGACGCTCCACAGGCAGTCGGAAAGCTCGTGCGCCAGTTTGCGGTCGACCTCCTCGATCGAGCGCAAGCCGCTCCTGGCCATGACGAGCTTCATCAGGTCACCGACGTCGCCGACGAAACCCTGCATCACCTCTTCCTTCGTCCACGGGCGTCCGGCGCGCGCCCGCTCGAGAGCGCCCAGACGCTCGCGCACCGCCATCGCTCGTTTCGTCAACGCCTCGAGATCCATGCTGGGGTTCATGAACGGAGGTTGATGCGCCGGAGCGCGGCGCCGAGCCGAAACGGGGGGACGCGATGCGTTCAGCGTCGGGTTTTGAGGACGCGGTATTTCAAGTGCGCCACGCCCGCGCCTTCGATGACGCGCAGCGGTTCGAGTTGCACGTCGCGCGCCGTTGCGAAGCCGAGGAGGCGTTCGCCCGCGCCAAGCAATTGCGGCACCACGTGAAGTTCGATCTCGTCGAGCAGCCCGGCGGCGAGGAATTGCTGCACGACGCTCGCGCCGCCGCCGATCATGACGTTGCGTCCCTTTGCGGCTTCGCGCGCCTGCGCGAATGCAGCAGCGATTCCGTCGGTGACAAAATGAAACGTGGTGCCGCCGGTCAGCGCGAGGGGCGGACGCGCGTGATGCGTGAGCACGAAGACCGGATGATGAAACGGCGGTTCGTCGCCCCACCAGCCCTGCCACGGCTGCGCGCTCCATGGACCGCGTTCCGGGCCGAACATGTTGCGACCCATGATGGTCGCGCCGACGTTTTCGAACGCTTCGCGCAGGACGTCGTCATTGACGCCGGTTTCGCCGCCGCCCGCGTCGCCATGCATCGTGCGGAATGTTTTGGTCGGAAACGCCCAATCGTGGAGGTGGACTGCGCCTTCGCCGAGTGGGTTTTCGAGGCTTTGATTTGGCCCGGCGACATAGCCGTCGAGCGACACGGTGATCTGGCAGATGACTTTGCTCATGGGAGGTGTTCGATGGAGGTGGTTCACCTCTTGGCCGAACGGGCGGGCGGTTTTTCGACAGCGGAGGACGGAAATTTTGAAATCGAACCGAGGAAATGCGGTGCGAGCTGGAAGATCACCTCGAGCGGATTTTCGGCACCTCGTAGGTGAGTTCCGCAAACGCGCCGAACTGCTGAACCGACACCAGCTTCAAAGCCGGTGAGATGATCGAGCGCGGCAGCAGCGGTTTGCCGGTGCGAAGCGTCACGGGGGCGATCTGCACGATCAGCTCGTCGAGCAGATCGTGGTCGCAGAATTGTCCGACCAGTTCGCCGCCGCCGACGATCCAGAGATTCTTGTCGCCGGCGTGTTCGCGCATGGCAGCGTGCACCGGTCGGACATCGCCGCTGACGAAGCGGAGGTCGGCGCTGGAGACCCTGGGCAATTCGCGATGAGTGAAGACCCACGTCGGTTGTGCGTAGGGCCAGGGCTGGGGTTGCGGCGAGCCGGGCTGCACGTGGTGGGCGATGAGCCATTCGTAGGTCGCGGCTCCCATCGCGATCGCGCCGATTTGGGCGATGAAAGGGGCGTAGCTCGGCGGGACGTCGCCGAACTGAAGCAACCAGTCGATGTTGTCGTCAGCGGTGGAGAGAAAGCCGTCGAGACTGGTGGCGCCGTAAAACTGGGTTTTGGGAGCGGTCATATGTTTGGTGTGGAGTTGGCGGGGAGCGAAAGAGGAGCGAGTCATCTTTTCGCTCCGGGAAACGCGGTCAGCCCTGCGACGGCGATCCCCGCGAGGGCGCAGGCTTCGTCGTTGTCGCCGAGATCGCCTGAAACGCCGACTGCTCCGATCACGTTGCCGTCGCGGTCGGCGATCAGCACGCCACCGGGAGAAGGAATCACCCGGCCCTGACTTGCGGCGGTGAACGAGGCGTAAAGCGAGGGGAGCTTTGCCGCCCGGTCCGCCAGTTCGCGGCTGCCGAAGCCCAAGCCAAGCGCGCCCCAAGCCTTTCCATAAGCGATATCGAAGCGGAAGAAACCCGCTCCGTCCTCGCGTTTGAACGCGATCAGATGTCCGCCGGCGTCGAGCATGGCGATCGCCAGCGCCGAAAGCCTCAAGCTCCGCCCTTGGGCGATGGCGGCGTTAATAATCTGGTCGGCGAGGGAAAGGGTGAGCGGGGCCATGGTGGAGGGTTGAGCGGAGAACGTTGAAGAATCGGCGCGTTCCTTCAACCGAAGCTGCGCGCCGGTCGCTTTCATTCGCAGCGATGTGCGGCACGACGCCTTGGCCGTCAGGGCGCCAGTAATACGGGCTTCCAACGAATCAGCGGCTGGCCGGCCGCGACATAAAGCGGATGCCGCGGATGGCCGTCCTGTGTCATGCCGAGACACCACAACTCCCGGCCGGCAAACAGACGCACGACCGCATCGGCGCGCGCCTGAAACTCCCCGCTCACGCCCCAGGCGGCGACGATCTGTTCGCAACGCTCGGCAGCCTCGAGCAGCGCCGCGTCGTTGTCCGGGCCGACCGGATCGGGCGCAGCCATCATCTCTTTCGGATACGGCGTGCGCAGGCCAAAGAGATTCGCCATCCAGAAGCCGTCGTAGCCTTCGCGCTGCGAGAAGCTGCGGATGCGCGTGAGCGTGGGATCGAGCTGCGCCTCGTCTGCCGTCGAAGGGTTGAGCCCGATCCACAGGATCAGCCGGTCGCCGAAGAGTGGATTCCAACGGTGCACGAGGGAATAACGGTGCTTCCGATCCGGCGAAAACGAGCAGACGTTGTCCATGCCCGACGAGCGAAGCCGCAACGGCGAACGCCCGCGAGCGAAACTCCGTGGCCCGAGGGAAATCGAAACCGGAAAAACGAACCGCGAAGAGCCGCGAAGAAACGCGAAGCGGAAAAAAAACGCGCTCGGCGCTGCGATGAATGCTGGCGCAAGCACAGTTCGATTCGCGCGGCACGAGCCGCCTCGCGCCGCGGCGTGCGACTTGTCAGGGCTTCAGCTCGCTGAAGACATGCTCGCGAGCCTTGGCACGGGTGTGGCATTCGAAACACATCGTCGCGGCGCGCGCGCCAACGTTGCGGACCGTGCGGCTGTCGCGGTCGAAATCTTCGAAGCCCCAGCCGCCCGTCGCCGCATGGCGCGCATCACGCACCATGACATTGAGCGATTTCCGCGGTCCTTGAACCAGCTGGGGACCTTCCTGTTCGAGCACGAACCAGTCCGCGACGATCACCGCGCCTTCGGGAAAGTGGCCGGTGCGATAGCCGTCAACCGCCGCCGGGTTTGCGTAAACATGATGAATCAAACCCTGCGGCGCGGCTGGCGTCTCGCTGCCTGTCGGCGGGGTGTTGGAGGGACTTTGTTTCAGCGGCAAAATCGCGCTGCAGATGTGCTGCCAGCTACGGTAGCCTTCCGGATAGGGCACCTCGGGTGCGGGACTTTCCTCACGGGCGACGAGCGACACGATCAGAAAGGCGAGGGGGATAAAACACAGCAGAAGTCGCAAGTTCATCGGTGAGAACCAACGCTCACGCGCGGGCGCGCTCGATGGAAATGCGACCGGAGCCGCATCCGAGGGATCGAAAGGCGATTCAGCGGCGGCGAAACCTGCGTGCGCGTTCCATTCCAGGTGGCTCGGACGCGGTTTGGAGCGGCGGCTGGCTTGACACCCCGCTTACACTGCGAGCCCGTGAACCCGTTCACCCGCTGGCCGCGCGTATCGCTGGCTCTCGCTTACGTCGCGCTGCCTACGATCTTCTCGCTGGTCGGAGGCGTGGAGTCGCTGTTGAACAATCCGACTCTCGACTGGAGCACGGCGCTCGGCCGGGAAACGGTTTACTGGCTCTCGTGGGTCGTCCTGCTCCCGCCGATCTTCCGCTTGTGCCGCTGGCTGCATGAGGGTCCGCCCCGCTGGCCGCGTTACTTGGTGGGGCTGTCCATCGGCACTGCGCTGACCGTCGTGCTGCTGCCGTTGATCTACGTGATCTTCCGACTTGGCGCCTGGAATCTTGCGTGGACGTGGGCTTGGGTGGAAACGGCGCCGCCGGCGTTCTGGCCGGAATACCGCGGGTTGTTCATGCACCTGATCACGGCGTCGGTCGTGATCTTCGCGTGCACGGTCGTGGCGTGGAATGCGGTGACGAACTACCGCGAGGCGAAGGAGAGCCGGCTCAAGTCCGCGGAGTTGGGCGCGATGCTGCAGCAGGCGCAACTGGACGCGCTGCGCAGTCAGCTGAATCCGCATTTTCTGTTCAACACGCTGCACTCGATCGCGGAACTCATTCATGAAAACCCGCGCCACGCCGAACAGATGGTCCTGCAGCTCGGCGAACTGCTCCGGAAGTCGCTCAAGACTCAGGCGGTCGAAGTCCCGCTCGCCGAGGAGCTGGACTTCATCCGGAGTTATCTCGCGATCGAGCAGACGCGGCTCGGCGAGCGCTTGGAGCTGATTTGGAAAATCGATCCGGCGGTGCTCGGCGCGCGCGTGCCGAGCCTGATCCTTCAACCGCTCGTCGAAAACGCGGTGCGCCACGGCATCGCCGTCTCGTCGCGCGGCGGCCGCCTGGAAATCGCGGCGTCGCGGGTCGACGCCCAACTCCGGCTCGAGGTGCGCGACAACGGTCCCGGATTCCAGCCGAACGACGACGACACGCGTAGTGGTATCGGCATCAGCAATACGCGAGCGCGGCTGGCGCGGCTTTACGGCGACCGCGCCCGTTTCCAGTTGACCCATGAAGGCGGCGTGGTCGCTTCGCTGGCGTTACCGTGGCAGGTTTGAACGAAACCACCGGGGGAACGGCACGATGAAATTACGGACGATCACAGTGGACGACGAGCCGGTGGCGTTGCGGCGGCTCTCGCGCCTGCTGGCCCGCGCCGACGATGTGGAGATCGTCGCCGAATGCCCGGACGGCGCGACCGCGGTGGCGGCGGTGCGCCGGCACGAGCCGGATGTGTTGTTTCTCGACGTGCAGATGCCCGGGATGGACGGCTTCGAGGTGCTGCAGGCCCTCCGCGGCGGCCGGATGCCGGTGGTGATTTTCGTGACCGCGTTCGACGAATTCGCATTGCGAGCCTTCGATGCGCAGGCGCTCGACTACGTGTTGAAACCGTTCGGCGAAGCCCGCGTGGAACAGGCGCTGGAGCGCGCGCGCCTGTGCATTCGCGGTGATGCCGCACGTCACGAGCACCTGGCGCGGCTGGCGGAACTCCTGGGCGGTGCGCCGCGGCCGGCGGACGTCGGGTGCCTCTTCGTGCGGCGCGACGATCGCGTGCTCGTGCTGCAGCCCGCGGACATCGAGTGGGTGGAAGCGGATGGCGACTACGTGCGCATCCACACCGCGAACGAGAGTCACTTCACGCGGATGAAGTTGACGGAGATCGAGCGACGCCTGGCGTCCGCCGGCTTCGCCCGCATTCATCGCTCGCGCCTCGTCAACCTGGCGCGCGTGAAGGAATTCCGGCCGCTGTCCCGTGGGACGTCGGTGGTCGTGATGAGAAATGGGACGCGCCTCGACGCGAGCTACAGTTGCCTGCGGGAGATTCAGGAACGCGCGACGGGCGGAACGGTTGGGCGCGCCGGTTCGGGCTTCGGCAGCGCGTAATCAGGTTTCGTCGCAGAACGCTTTCGAGCCGATGCGGTCGGGCGCGAGAGTGCGCGGATGAAATCTTTCGGGACGATTGGCGAGACGGAGACAAAGGCGGCGGCGCGGGGGCGGGGCGACATGGCAAAACCGTCGGGTCGAAACGCGAGAACCGAGGTCGACGTGGAAGGCTGCCAGTTTTATTGCGCGGCGATGCGGGGGTTCTTCTCCACGTTCGCGGCGGCGCCGGCCGCGAACCCACGGGTTTTCCTCCGCGAAGAAAACGGTGGCGATGGAGCCGCACGTTGATGTTGCGGGCTGCGCGCGGTCGCCGCGTTGGCCGTGAAATTTCACCTTTTGCCGACGAGCAATCAGCATTGGCCGCAGGAAACTTTTGTCCATGCGGCGCCACGGCAGAGTGCGCGCCGATGACCACCGCGAATACTACCCACTCCTCGTCGACGCCCTTGTTACCAGCCTTGGTGACAGGCGGCCTTCTTGCCGGCGCGCTCGATGGCGCCTCCGCGTTTCACGCTTTCGGTTGGGAAATGTGCTATGGCATCGCCAGCGGGCTGCTGGGTTCGAAAGCCTTTCCTCAAGCGGGTGGTGGCGGGGCGGCGATCTGGATTCTGGGGCTGGCGCTGCATTTCCTCATCGCGCTGGCCGCGGCCGCGATTTACGGGCTGGCGAGCCGGCGGCTACAAGGTTTGGAAGATCGCTTTCTCCTCGGCGGCGCGATCTGCGGCGTCGCCGTCTATCTAGTGATGAATTTGATCGTGCTGCCGCTGTCGGCGGTGCCGTTCCCGGTCGGCCCATTTACGGTGGAGGGGCTGCGGGGTGGGCTGCTGTTTCACATCCTGCTCGTGGGGCTGCCGATTTCGGTGAGCTTCTGGTTTTTCTCGTGGCGGACCAAACGGGCGATCGCGTTGGCGCACGCGTCATCGAGATCCGATGCCGGGCGAGTGAAGGCGGCCGTCCAATAGCGCGTTGGGGACAACGCACTCCACCTTCAAACTGCGGGAAAAACGCCGCTCGCTAGTGCGTCGCGAGTTCGAGCCGGGCGGGGGATAGGTTGGGGCTCGTCGCCTCGAGTGTGATCTCGCCCGCCTCGCCGATGGACTGGACGATGACCTGCGCGAGACCGTTGAAGGTCGTGCGCTGCCACGCGGGGGCGGGCGTGTCGATCCGCAGGATCGCGGGCCAGACTTGTTTCAAGCTGTCGCGTTTGCCCCAGTCTTCGTAACGCGTCGCATCGATGCGCAGGACGTTGCCCGTTTTCCGCAGCGTGGAGACATCAATTGTGAGCGTGCTGCGGGCTTTTTCGGGCGTGGCGTTCTGGTGCAACGGCTGGCCGTTGAGCGTCGCGGTTTGATTCGTGCCGAGCGCGTTGAGGAGGAGCGTTGCGGTTTCTCCAGCGGCGAGCGCGGGGGCGTCGAAGGTCGCCTCGAATACGTTTTGTCCGGTCTTCACGGAACCGTCGGGCGCTTCCCACGTGCCGAGGTTTACGGTGCGCACGCTGGGCAGATAAACATCCGGCTCGTGCGACGAGGGATCGCCGTTGCCGACGCCGATGATGCGGCCGGGGCCGCGGACGGTGAACGTCACCGGCACCGCGCCGGTCGGCACGAGACGGCCCTGCGCATCGCGGGCTTCGACCGCGATCACGGACACGTCGCGGCCATCGGCGGCGAGTTTCGTGCGGTCGGGCGCCAGCGTTACCGCCGCAGGCGCGCCGGTGGTTTCGACGCGAGTCGTGGCGATTTCTTTTCCGCCGCGGTAGCCGCGGGCGAGCAGCGTGCCGGGCTTGTATTCGACATTCCAGGACAGATGGCCGTTGGGTTCCATCTTCTTCCGGCCGAGCGATGCGCCATTGAGGAACAGCTCGACCTCCTCGCAATTGCTGTGCGCGCGGACTTCGAGCGTTTCGCCTTCGCGGCCGGGCCAGTTCCAATGCGGCAGGAGGTGGAGCACGGTTTCATTCGTCCACCAGGATTGCAGATAATAGAAGCTGTCCTTCGGGAAACCGCACTGGTCGAGGATGCCGAACTGCGAGCCGATCGCGGGCCAGCCGAACGGCGTCGGTTCGCCGCGGTAATCGAAACCGGTCCAGTAGATCACGCCGGCGGCCCAGGGGCGGGCGAGGTAGTAGTTCCAGCCGAACTCGCAGTTGCCGCGCGAGGAGCCGTCCTCCTGCGGCGCGAGGTGAGCGTTTTTCGCGTCGGTGAAATAGATGCCGCGCGTCTGCTGCGTCGTGGTTTCCTCGGTGCCGAGGAGGATCTGCTCGGGATACTCGGCGTGCTGTTTGTCCACGTTGGCCTGCATGACGTAGTTCACGCCGGCGACTTCGATCTTCGACGAGATGCCGCCCCAGCCGCCGCTGATCGCGGCGGTGACGCGGCGCGTCGGGTCGAGCCGGTGCACGAAATCCTGCATCGGCACGGTGATCTGGGCGCCCTTGATGTTACCTTCGATGCCCCATTCCTCGTTGCCGATCGACCAGAGCACGATGCTCGGGTGATTGCGGTCGCGGCGGATCATGCGCTCGAGCTGGCCGAGGTGATACGGGTTGATGCCCATCAACCGGTTTTCGTCGATCACCAGCAGGCCGAGCCGGTCGCAGGCTTCGAGCAACTCGCGCGTGGCGGGGTTGTGCGACGCCCGATAGATGTTGCCGCCCATTTCCTTCAGCTTGCGGACGCGGAATTCCTGCAAGGCATCCGGAATCGCCACACCGACGCCGGCGTGGTCCTGGTGGTTATTCGTGCCTTTGAGGACGACATGCTGGCCGTTGAGGAAGAAGCCTTCGTTTGGGTCGAAGCGGATCGTGCGAACTCCGAACGTCGTCTCGTAACGGTCAACGACCTCGTCGCCGCGCCGCAGCGTGGTCACGAGCTTGTGCAGCGTCGGCGTCTCGATCGACCAGAGCTGCGGGTGTGCGAGGTGAAGCGTGTCGGTCAACGTGGCGAGTCCGCCGGCGCCGAGCTCGGGCGCGGAGGTTTGCGTGTGCGCGAGGCGCTGGCCGTCGGGGCCGAGGATCTCCTGTTCGACCGTGTAGCGGGCGGCGGCGCGGCCGTGATTATTGACGCGCGTTTCGACGATCACGTCGGCGGCGGCAAAATCGTTCGCGACGTCGGTGCGCACCCACGTGCCGTGGAGCGCGACGTGGAGCGGATCGGTTTTCACGAGCCAGACGTGACGGTAAATGCCCGCGCCTTCGTAGAACCAGCCTTCCTCCATCGACGCGTCGACGCGGACGGCGATGAGGTTTTCGCCGCCGTAATTGAGGTATTCGGAAATGTCGTAGCTCGCGTCGACGTAGCCGCTCGGCTCCTCGCCGACAAAGAAGCCGTTCACGAAGACGCGGGCGTTGCGATATACGCCGTCGAGATCGAGCCGGAGGCGGCGGCCCTTGTCGGATTCGGGAATGCTGAACGTGCGCCGATACCAGCCGACGCTGTTTTCGGGAAACAGGCGCCCGAGGGCTTTGAAACCATGGCTCGCGGTGCCGCGCGGATCGAACGGCAGCTCGACCGCCCAATCGTGTGGGACGTTGACGGTGCGCCAGCCGCGATCGTCGAACGACACGGCGGCGGGGCCATCGCCAAAACCGGTTTTCGCGAGATACGAGAAATAGCCGGTGCCGTGATTGAAATCTTTCGCGTGATCGGTCGCGTGACCGAGCGCGAAACGCCAGCCGGTATCGAGGCGAATGCGCTCGCGCGGCGAGCTGGGGCGGTCGGCGGCATGGGCGGAACCCAGCAGGAAAGCGGCGAAGAGGAGGACGAAGCACGCGAAGACGGACGCGCGCGCAGGGCGGGGCAGGGCACGGTTCATGCCGCGATTGAAGCGGTGATTTAGCGAAAAATCGAGCCGATCCGGCGAGCCAAAGGTGTAGCCGTGGAGCAACTCGGCGTCGCTGGGTGGCATCAAACCCGGTATCGCCCTCTCGCAGCCGAATCCGACCGAAAATCGCGTTTACCCGAAAAACGCCGCGGAGGCGGAGATTCCGGCGGGGCGTACCGAGATTTCAGTTACGCGGGCGGTGAATCGGGAGATGGGGGTGGTGCTGGAGTCACCTCCGTGTGGGCGGGAAAAGTGAGCGATTTTCCGTGCGGTAGCGAGGCCATGCAGAATCCGGCGAGAGCGGGGTAACCGGGGGCGACGACGACCAGCGCGGCGAGGAACCATGCGATCCATGCCGGGAGCGGAGCGAGTGCAGACCAGGCGAGGAGAGCGCCAACGGAAACGAGAAGAGAAATGGGGAGCCAGCGGCTGGGGACGGTGGCAGGGAGCGGTCCGTCGGTGGGTCGCGGGGTGAGACGGATAGCGCGATCGGCGATCCACCAGCAGAAGACGGCGAGCGGGACGGCGGCGAGGAGGTCGACGAGGTAGTGATAACCGAGCGTCAGCGTGGTGGCGATTTGCAGGAAACCGAGGGGCAGGCACCACCAGAAGAAGCGGCGGCGCCAGTGCCACGCGGAAGCGAGCGAAACGAGGGTCCACGCGGTGTGCAGCGAAGGCATGGCGTTGCGGAGCCGGCGGGTCGCTCCCCGAATGCGGTCGGGACCGGTGAGCGCCTCTTCAAGCGCGATGCCCGCTGCGAACCGGTGAAAACGCGAATCGAGGTCGCGGTAGAGAGCGGGGAAGGCGTAGATCGGGCCGATGGCGGGAACGAGTCGGTAGCAGCCGAGACCGAGCACACCGACGAGGAAACTGGCGAGGAGGGCGCGTCGCGCGTGAGCCCAAGCGCGCGCGATTTGTAGCCGCGCGATGACGAGGGCGATCATGAGCCCAAGCAGCGCGTAGCCGATGTAGCTAAACTGGCTAATCCACGGGGCCCGATAGTGCCAGGCGTGCGCGATCTGGCTGGGATTGAAACCGAGCGAAAGGTCCATTCGCAGCAGCACGGGATCCCACACGAGCGGCGTGGCGAGTTGAATGGCGGTGAGGCAGAAGCCGGCGAAGGCGTGATAGACCAAGAAGGGGGCCCACAGAGAGAGCCCTTGGGTGAGCGCGCTGGCGACATCACGCGATCGAACGAGACCGGCCACAGGAAGGAAAAACGTCAGCCCGAGTGCGACGAACGTCGTGCTGAGCGCTGTGGCTTCGAGCAAGCGGTTGTGCGCGGGGGCGCGGGTATCGATCAGGAAAAACAGGCCGAGCGTCGCGAGTAGGGCGAGCGCGCTCGCGATCCACGTCCACCTGCAGCGCTCGGTGGCGGGGATATTGCGGAGCAGCGATTCGCCATAGGCGACGGCGATCATGACGACGAAGCCTGAGACGAAGGCGAGTGCGAGGGCGCGGTAAAACGCCACCTCGAAAGGGGTCCAAATGATGGGCGTGCGGAGATAAACCCACCCGCCGACGGCGGCGAATGCCGCGGCGAAGAACCACTCGGCCGGCCAACGCCGGAGCGATCGGAGGTGCGCAGGAGCGGTGACGGGGACGCTCACCTCAGATCGGGATCGATACGGGGCGTGGCGGTGAGGCGCGTCGGCGGTTCGATCAGGGCTGGGGCGGGGACGATTCGCGGGGGGCGGCAACATTTTTCCGGCGTCGCCGCACCCATAGGGCGGCGGCGGCCACGCTCCCACCGAGGATCACCGCGGCGGTTGCGGGTTCGGGGACGGCGGAAACTGCGGTGGCAGTCAGCGAGAACCCGCCGATGACGCCGTAGTGACCGGTGACCCCGTCCGCCGTGACTTTATAAAATGGGAGCTGCGTGCCATTGTCGTAGAGGCCGGCGATGTAGTCGAGTGCGGGACCGTCCACGGGGTCGCCGGACCACACAGGCATACCCCACAAGATGGAGGAGTAAGGGTTGATCGGTTTGTAGATGGACAGGTAGTAGGTCGTGTCCGCGTTCAGCGTGGGCGAGGACAGGGGCGTGAGCGTTACGTTACCTCCACCGTTTGGGTAGCCTTCGAAGTCGGCAAAAGTGACCAGCGAGGTCGGCAGCGTGAGACTGTCGGGGAGGCTCGAAAACACCTGAACCGAAAGCTCACTCGCACCGGGATACACGGAATCTACGGGGTCGCCCTCCGAGCTGCCATCGCCCGGGGGCGGGCCACCGCCATGCTCATTGCCCCCAGAGGTATCGGGGTCGCCCCCATAGGCTTGGCTCTGGAACAGAAAAGAGACGGATGTCAGCGAGTAGTTGCCCAGCGTGTTAATGCGAAATGGGACGACGTAGATCTCCGTGGCGTTGAGCCCCCATCCGCTCCTGAGGTATAAATGCGAAGCCGTGTCTGCATTGATCGAGGTGTATCCCACCGCCGCGGTGGCGTCGTCTGCGCGAGCGTGGGGGAGCACAAGCGGCAGCGAGAGCAGGATCGCTGCAGGCAAAAAAAGGCGGAGGCCGAGAAGTGTCGGCCCACGGAAGGCGGGAGTGGTTCGCATGGACGGTGTGTGGCTGGGGCGCCGGCGAAATCCGACGGGCGCAGCGACGCGATCTTAGCGAGCGTGGCGGATGGGCTCAACCCTCACGCGTGAGGGGAGGCTTATTTCCCGGCCAGGCGGCCGAGGGCGTGCACGGTCAACGCATGGCGGTTGGGGAGGCCCAGCTTGCGCAGGATGTTGCCGACGTATTCCTGCACGGTGAAGAGGCTGAGGCCGAGAATCTCGGCGATCTCGCGGTTCTGTTTGCCGTCAGCGATCCAGAAAAGGACATCCGCTTCACGCAGCGTGAGGCCGAGTTCGCGGAAACGCTGGCGCAGAGAAAGCGGGTGGTTGATGCGCTGGAGCGTGGGCTGCTCGTGTCGCAACCAGGCTTGGCGGAAATGCGGTCCGAACAAGTCGAGCAAAGTTCGCTCGCGAAGCGTGAAATCGCGCCGCACGCGGTTGAAGGAAAGGGCGGCGATGGTGTGCGCGTTGACCGCGACCGGGAGGACGAGACCGTAAAGATAGCGGTTGCGTGCGAGGCAGTTGAGGTAGTGGGGATGGCGCTTGAACTCGGAAACGGAAATCACGTCGGACATGCGGCGCGCATGGGTCTCGCCCGTGCGCTCGTAGTAGGCGACGAGCGGATTCAGGTGGGCGTTTTCCGAGTAATACTGCAGCTCCGCCTCGGTGTGGGGATTCGGTTTCGACATGGCCGCGGTGATCTGGCCGGTGCGCCGGTCGAGCACGCTCATGATGCAGAGGTCGGAGGGGATGAGACGATCCATCGCGGCCAGGACCGCGGACGAAAAGTCGGCGTGATCCTTGGCCGTGTTCATCTCGTAAACGGCATCGAACAGCGGACGCCAATGGCGGGGATCGATGCGCTTCATCGGGCTGAAGGGGGACGGCGCGAGCAAGCGAAGGCGCGCGGGGGTTGGCAAGCGCGGCGTGGCGGATGACACGGCCTATTGACCGGAGCTGAGCCGCCGGAGATTGCTGGTGCTGAGATCGCGGCGGTCGAGGTGGTATTTCGACGTTTGGAATTCGAGCCAGCGGTTGCGATCCGTGTTGATGACCGCGGACCCTGCGGAAATCCGGAAGCCGCGGCAATTAACCCCCGATTTCCCGCAAAATGTCCCCGCGGGCTTCTCGCGACGGGTCGTCACTGCCAACTCAGCGGCGCGTCGATGCGTATCCGCGTTTCGACGACCACACCCCCCAACCCCCCGACCTATGCAAGGTTTCCGTCTCCGGGCGCGTCGTCGTCCCGAGTTATTCGCCGCTTTGACGGCTCTCGTTTGTGCTGGCCTGCCGGCGCAACTTCACAGCCAAGGCTGCATGGCCACGCGGGTCAGTCCACCGATGACTGCCGGCAACGACAAAACCCGCTACCTCGAGCCGGGTCATTGGGAGGTGGGATTGACCTTCCGGTTCTACGAAGCCGACCGGCATTTTTACGACGACAACGAAGAACGCGTGCCGGCCAATGCACCGCGGGTGAAGCGCGCAATCTACGATGCGTCGTTGACGCGCATGCTCGATACGCGGACGTCGCTGACGGTGAGCGTGCCGTTCCAGGTGGGCGCCTTCGATCGCAGTCCGGCGCCGCCACACACAGGCAGCGCCGACAAGGCCAAGGGCATCGGCGATATCGCGGTGACGCTGCGCCGGTGGATGTTTGATCCCGCCACGCACCCGCACGCGAACGTGCGGCTCGGCCTCGGCCTCAAGCTGCCCACGGGAAAAGAAGACGCGCAAACCGATCGACGCGTGAACACCGCGGCCCCGGGCGACCCACCCAATCTCGTTTGGAAACGCGGACCCGCGGATCTCGCGATCCAGCCGGGCGATGGCGGTCTGGGCATCATTCTGGGCGCAGAAGGATTTCACCAGATCGGGTCGACGAATTCCCTCGTCTACGGCGAGTTCACTTACCTGCTGAATCCCCGCGGCACGAACGGCGTGAACAATCAGTGGAGCGGCGCGGGGCCCTACGTGGCCAACTCGGATTCGAGTGTGCCGGACTACTTTCTCGCCCGGGGTGGTGTCTCGGTGGGTCAGCCGCTCGGGGCGAAGAACACCAGCTTCCAGCTGGGTTTCCGCTTGGAAGGTCAACCGCCTCGCGACGTGATCGGTTCGTCGGCGGGTTTCCGCCGACCGGGCTTCAGCTTGGCGGTCGAACCGGGTCTCGCGTATTCGTTCGGGGCGACGAGTCTGTTCGTGTCCGTGCCACTGACGGTTTATCGCCAACGCTGGTTGAGCGTGGATGAAAAGAACGCCGGCCGCGTCAACGCGGTGAGTGCCGCATTCGCCGACTACAACATCCTCGCCGGCATCTCGCACCGCTGGTGAACGGTCTGGCTTTCGCGGGAGCGCGTGCGCGACGAAGCTCGCGCACGTGGCGGGGCGATGACTTTTAGTCTGGGCGCGTCCGTTCCGAACGGTGGCTTGCGCTTTGTTGAGGAAGGGAAGACCTTCGCCGCGTGGTGCAGAGCGAGAAACTTTCGGAGCTCATTGTTTATCTCGGGGCACATCCGGGAGTGAGCAACCTTGGGCTCACCAAGCTGTGGAAGCTGATTTTCTTCATCGACGCGAAAGCGGTGCGGGAGCTGGGTGCGCCGCTGACGGATTCGGAGTTCATCAAATACGAACATGGTCCGGTGCCGAGCCGCGGAGAGAAGCATCTGCGGCATCTCCTAAAGAAGGGCGATGTGACCACGTCTCCGCGGATTGTGGCCGATAAAACGCTGAACGAAGTCAAATCCGCCCGGCCGGCCGATCTATCGGTTTTCAGTGCCGATGAAACAGCGCTGATCGATGCGGTTTGCGCCGAATTGGGTCGCAAGAGCGCCGTCGCGCTTTCGGAGCTGAGTCATCGGGAGCCGTCCTGGCATTACGCGGACATGCTGGGCAAGCTGTCGCCGGAGTTGATCGCCTACGGTGCGAAAGAGGATGCGGACGGATTGTGAGCAGCGATGGATGTCCGGTTCCATTGCTCGAAGCGGGTGAGGCAATCCGGAAAGAAGGCGAAACATCGGGTGTTCGACGCGTGCCCCACCGTGTGTCGGGTGCTGAGGCTCCAGCCGTATTACGGCGAATCGATCCCCGGATTCCATGATCTGAGGAAGATGCGTCTGCGTGTGCCGGGTTATCCGGTGGGAAAGCGCGACGGCTATCGTTTGATCTATCGGGCCAAGGAGATGGACCAGGCGGTCCATGTCGTCTTCATGGAGACGTATTCGAAGAGCGATTACGCGGACCTCACGCGCGCCGAGTACAAGGCGCTCGTCTCCGAGGCGGACGCGATTCTCGCCCAGCCGCTGCTGCACGATTGGGAATAAGGACGGAGACGAGAGAGGTTAGCTTTGTCGACTCGGGGGCGTGATGGATCCGGAGAACGCGGAGGCCCTAAGCAAGGACGCCGCCCTTTTGGGGCGGCGGAGCCTTTCAGCTTATTCAGCTTTGCTGTGACTTGTAGGGAATCGTCGAAGGGCCAACTAACGAAGCTGAGAATGTGCATCACCAATGCACTTGCCTCTGGTGATAATCAAGTGCGAAATGGCGGCTATGTCATTCGCCATCGCACCTTTGAGTGGAGTCGAAATGATTTGGGGGTTTGATTTGGGTGTGGGATCAATCGGCTGGTCAGTTACCCACGAAGCGCGAGTGCCGACCTCCGGCATCGATGCGTTCAAGCTCGTTGACATCGGCGTGCGTGTATTCCCTGCCGGCAGTGAGGGAAGCGAGCGCGATTGGGCTTTGGGCAGAGAAAAATCGCTGTCGGAGCCGAGGCGTTTGGCCCGTTCAATGCGGCGCCAGCGTGAACGCCGACGCCGGCGCTTGATTGCGCTCGCACATGACCTCCAGCGCATCGGGCTTCTGCCTGCCGGACCAGTGGAAACTCCCGCCGAGCGCGATGCCTTTTTCAAAACCCTCGACGCGTCGCTGCGTCCTCAGTCTACCGCTCCGACGATCGAACATCACACCTGGCTACACCGACTTTTCTCCGGCGGGATCGCCGGTGCCGCACTTACACCGTATCAACTCGGCCGCGTTCTCTACCACGCTGCCCAGTTGCGCGGCTTTAAAAGTAATGCGAAAGAGCGTGCGAAAGCCAAACAGGAAGACGCTAAGACCGGAGCAGTATTTTCGGGTATCAATTCTACACGTGCCCTCCGTGCGACTTCGGACGAAGCGCTAGTCGCGGCCCTCGCCCGCTTGAATCCCGAAGCTGACGGTGAACGTATCCGCGGGCGCTATACCGCCCGCGAAGATCGCCGTTCTGACGTGGAGCGCCTGCTGAGCGTGCAGACTTCGCACCATGCCGCTGTCTTGACGAACGCTACCCGTGCCTCGTTGCTGGAGCGAATCTTCAGCCAGCGACCACTCAAGGGCAGCGACCAGTTCATTGGAAAATGCGGAGTCTACACAGACGAACCCCGCGCCGAAGTCGCTCTTCCTTCGCTCCAGCGCCTCCGGATTCTTCAGAAAGTCACCGACCTCGAAGTTATCCCACCCGACGGCGACCGCATGCCGCGTCCGCTCGATGCCGCACAGCGCGCTTTGGTGCGCGACTACCTCTACACGCACGAAAGCCTCTCTTTCACCCAGCTGCGCAAGCTCCTTGGCTTCCCCGCGAAAAAACCGGCTGTTAAAGTCCCTGATACGTCGTTGCCCCGCAGCCAGCCGCCGTTCCATGAGTTCAACTTGGAACGCGAAGACCCGGACGAAAAACTCATCGGCGATCGCACCCACTGCGCACTCGCGCCGCTGCTCGGTGACAAATGGATCGCCCTCGACCTCGCGGAGCGCGACGGTTTGGTGACAATCCTTCTCGACGCCGAAGACGAAGAAGGTTGTCGCGAGGAACTCGTCGAGCGCTACGGCTTGGACGAAGGCCAGGCGCAGGCAGTCGTCGAACGCGCATTGGAAACCGATCGCGGTCGGTTCTGCGCCAGAGCCGCCCGCGAACTCTGCGCTCGTCTCGACACGACGGAACCTGCACCTACACGCCTTTCCACCGTCCTTAAGACTATGCGCGGAGGCGGCACGCCTGCGGAAAGGGCGGCGGAGAAAGGCCTCGATTTTCTCCCTCCCTACCTGCCTACCCATCGCCAGGTGGAGGCCTTCCATGACTCGCCCTACGCCTTGCGCAATCCCTCGATTTTACGCGTGCTGCGTGAGCTCCGGTTGGTTGTGAACGCGCTGATCCGCAAGCACGGCAAGCCCGATCGCATCCGCATCGAGTTCGCCCGCGAACTTAAGAATCCTGCGAAGAAGCGCCAGGAAATCGCTCGGCGCCAAAAGGACCGCGAAAGCGAGCGCAGCCAAGCCCGTGCCATGTTGGTGGAACTTGGCCTGCGCTCCAGCCCCGCCGCTGTTAGATCAGTCGACGTGGAAAAGTGGCTGCTTGGCATCGAATGCAACTGGCATTGCCCTTACAGCGGCACTCCGATTCCTCCGTCGTTGGTCTTCGCCGATACGGGCACGGTGCAGATCGAACATATCATTCCCCGCGCCCTGTCCCTCGACAACAGCTTCGCTAACAAGACGCTCGCCATCTCTGATTGGAATACCCGCAAGGCGAAGCGCTCGCCCCACGCCGCGTTCTCAACTTCTCCCGAATGGCCCGACATCTTGCGCCGCGTGGCAGGCTTCACCGGGCCCGGCGCGCGGGGTAAACTCGCCCGTTTCCAGTGGGACGAGAATGAACTTAAAATTCGCTATGGCGATTTCACGGCCCGCCATCTTCAGGAAACCGCATGGGCTGCGCGGCTTGCCAAGGAGTATCTGGCCGTTCTTTTCGGTGCAGAAGACACCGACGCCATCGACGCTACCGGAACGCGACGCATTGAAACCATCTCGGGCGCGGCCACTGGACTTCTCCGCCAAGCCTGGGCCTGCTCGGATGCTCTCCTGCAAAGTCCGCGGCTTCCTAAGCTGCCTGCGGACTCGGTCGACCGCCCGAGATCTGGCGCCGCTGACAAGCTCCGCACGGATCACCGGCATCACGCGATTGATGCGCTCGTCGTTGCGCTCACCAAACCGACCACCGTGGCCGCGCTTTCTTCAGCTCTCGCCAGTGACGTTGATCCGCGAAAGCTCCGCTTGCCACTGCCTTCACCGGATTTCAGCGCAAGTCTCCGTGAGGCGTTGGAATCCATCGTTGTTTCGCATAGGGTAAATCGACGCGCGGCAGGGGCGCTCCATCAAGCGACCTACTACCAAGCTCGCCGTCAAAACGGTCGCCGATTTCAACGTGTTGCTATCGATGCCCTCAAGCTTGCCGATCTTGAGAAGATCGTGGATGGGCGCATCCGCTCTGCCGTTCTCGCTGCTTGGGACAAGAAAACCGATCCCACCAAGTGGTTCGCGTCTCCTGAAAACAGACCGCGCCTGCCTACCGGCGCCACCATCAAACGTGTGACGCTTCCGATGAAGGATGTCGCAACCGTTGCGCTCGGCTCAACGGAGGCTCCTGACCGGCAGCTCCATGTCCTCACCGGCGGCAACTTTTGCGTTGTAGTGGTTGAATGTCCGCCGAAGACCGCCAAAGGAAAATCGCGTTGGGAGTTTCGCCCGGTCACCTTGCTCGACGCGACTCGCACCATCGCGGGCCGCGCGGATGATGCGAAGCCCGTCGCGCCCGCCCAAATGCTGCGAGACGAGAACGCGCTTAAGCCAGGGGAGCGAGTGGTGTTCACCCTTCGCTCATCGGAGGCAATTCGCCTGAATCGGGGGGCGAGACAGGGCCTCGTGGTCATTGGCACGGCCAGTGAAAATGGCATCGAAGGCGCGTTTCACAACGACGCCCGCGGCGACGCCGTCCGAAAGATGTTCGGAGCTTCAGAGCGAATCCGTATGTCGCCCTCTGCGCTGAAGGACGCACAGCCTGAAAAAGTGGTTATCGGTCCTTTGGGCGAAATCCACCTCGCGCGTGACTGACGGCCGCATCATTGAGGTTCGGGAACGTCCGGCGCGGGTGCGTTTGGATACCGGGCGCCTCGTGATCGACAGTGAACTCGACGGACAGGAGCCCATTCGCACCGAAATCGCCGCCCATGATATCGCTGCGCTCATTTTGGCGCATCCGCAGGTCGCGATCAGCGGCGCTGCACTTGCGGCCTTGGCCGAAGCCGGCGGCGTGGTCGTGATCGGGGGCGACGACTCGCTGCCCCGGGCGATGCTTCTGCCCTTCGGTGGCCATCATGCTCCCACGCGACGACTCGTCGCTCAGTGGGACTCGTCGGTACCGCTGCGGAAACGCCTCTGGGCGGAGATCGTGCGCGCCAAGATCGCCGGCCAGGCCGCAGTCCTCCGTCGCCAGAATCTAGATGCTCGCGTTCTAGAGGCCCTAGCCGAATCCGTTCGTTCCGGCGACCCCGACAATCACGAGGCGCAAGCAGCGCGTTACTATTGGTCGCGATTATGGGGCGACGACTTTATACGCGACCGGGAAGCGCGGGACCAGAACCGGCTCCTAAACTACGGCTACACCATCCTTCGGGCGATCGTGGCGCGCGCCCTGTGCGGAGCAGGGCTCCATCCCGGCGCTGCTCTGCACCACCGCCATCGCAATAACCCCTTCCCCCTCGCCGACGATCTCATGGAATTCCTTCGCCCCGTCGTCGATTCAGAGGTCGTCGCTTTGGTGGAAGCCGCCGGGCCAGTCCAGCCGATGGATGCCCCACTACGACGGCGGCTTGCGGCGGTGCTGGTGAAAAACGATTTCCGCTTCGGGCTGGAAGCATGGGTGCCTTCGACGCTCGCCGTTCAAGTTGCGCTGCGGCTCGGCCGCGTTTTCGAGGGTGAACGCGACACGCTGGGCTTGGAACAACTGTGGGACGAATAATCCCGATTTGGCCTGAAGCTCTCCCCTCCAGCTACGAGACGATGTGGTTGGTCTCGATGTTTGATTTACCGGTAGGCACTCCGGAGAACCGCCGGGCCTATACACAATTTCGCAATCACCTGCTCTCGGTCGGCTTTTCGATGCTCCAGTTTTCCGTGTATGCTCGTTTTTGCAAAAGTGAACGCTCGGCCGAGCGGATTATCGCTGAGGTGAAGCCGGCTATTCCGGAGTCAGGCCAGGTTCGCTTCTTGATGGTCACAGAAAAGCAGTTCGCCAAGATGCGAAGCTTCATTGGAAAAAAGCCTAAATCGAACGAAACACCGCCGGAGCAACTGCTATTTTTTTAGAAGAATTACGCCTGAAGCACCTTCCTACAAGGTGCTTCGGGCGTAAAGAGCGTGGCCCTTCGACGATTCCCTGCAAGCCACAGCAGCGACGGCGGCGCGGTGACGAGCGCGTTCAGCGTGGCCCTTCGACGATTCCCTGCAAGCCACAGCCGACTAATCTGGATTTGGTTCAATTCATTTAGCGTGGCCCTTCGACGATTCCCTGCAAGCCACAGCATCAACGGGAGGATTCCCGAAGAGCTTCGGAGCGTGGCCCTTCGACGATTCCCTGCAAGCCACAGCGCAACCGCGGCGGAACTTACCGCAGCGTCGAGCGTGGCCCTTCGACGATTCCCTGCAAGCCACAGCGTCCATCGTGTCGAGGATGTCGGCGACCATAGCGTGGCCCTTCGACGATTCCCTGCAAGCCACAGCGGGAGGGCGTGCGCCTTTCCAGTTCTGCATAGCGTGGCCCTTCGACGATTCCCTGCAAGCCACAGCTGAGATCGCTGAGGGAGTAGCGCGTGACGAAGCGTGGCCCTTCGACGATTCCCTGCAAGCCACAGCTCAGGGCGAGCAGGTCGCGAGCGCGCTGCAAGCGTGGCCCTTCGACGATTCCCTGCAAGCCACAGCTCGCGGATCACGCGCTCGACCTCGCGCGGAAGCGTGGCCCTTCGACGATTCCCTGCAAGCCACAGCTGAGGGCGGCGAAGCCCACCCATCGCGTTGAGCGTGGCCCTTCGACGATTCCCTGCAAGCCACAGCCCGCGCACGATCGCGCTCGAGGGCGCCGGCAGCGTGGCCCTTCGACGATTCCCTGCAAGCCACAGCGATCCGCCAGACGCGCTCCATGCGCTTGCGAGCGGGAGGTATCAGTAATTCTGTGTGTGGATCGGTTATGGTGTAGTTTCCTTTTGCCCTCAGCTAGCTGAGGGCAAAAACCGCGATCCAAAAAGAACGGCAAACTGGCCAAGTGCTTTCT
>NZ_JCAMRR010000005.1:0-264331 GCF_059821195.1 Opitutus sp. sgz309028
GAAAGCACTTGGCCAGTTTGCCGTTCTTTTTGGATCGCGGTTTTTGCCCTCAGCTAGCTGAGGGCAAAAGGAAACTACACCATAACCGATCCACACACAGAATTACTGATACCTCCCCTTCTTGTAAGGCGAGCTGACGACCTTCCGGCCGCCGCTCTTGCAACGGTTCGAGTTAAGCGGCCGGTGAGCCTCGCGCCGATCCTGCTAGCGCACGGAGTCCAAGCTCCGAGAGCCAATCGATCTGACGCGGGGCAGGCCGTGGCGGGCGATCACCCGCCACGGCCGTTCACTGGCCAAGGAGAGCTTGCTGGTGGCCGCTCCCCTTGGCCAGTGAACCTACAAGAGCCAACGCCGGGACTTGTCACGCCTCGTGCTTTAGAATCTGTTTTCGAAATGAAACGACAGAATGTGAATCGTGATGCGGCACGAGGCGCGCCAAGTCCCATCGTGGCTCATCTTTGACGTTGGGCAAAATATGACGCTCGCATGTCCATGCTGCGGTTTCCGCACTATAGGCGAAGAGCTTTACGGCTCATACGAGATCTGTCCTGTCTGCGGATGGGAAGACGATGCCGTCCAGCTTGCGAATCCGTGCTCGGGTGGCGGCGCGAATAAAGAGTCGCTCGTTGATTGTCAGAAGCGCGCGGCCACGTGGTCAGCGGAGCAGATGCGTGTTTTTGAGCGCGATCCAGATTGGCGTCCGCTGCGGGAAGAGGAGATTGCTCGCTTTGCCGCGATTGCGAAGGACAAGCATTGGACGTTTGTGGGCGAGACAGCGCCAGACCTCGCGTATTGGCGCACGCCGAAGCTCAGATGAAAGAAGAGCCCAACAAGGCGCCAGAGCCAACGATCACAGCTGTCACGATCCGTGCTCCGAGCAGCACGGCTCGCGCCAGCCGTGATCGTGGCTCATCTTTGACGTTAGGCAAAAATGATGAAGAGAAGATTCTGCCACGTCGGCCTTTTGATTCTTTTCTGCTGCACGATGTGGCTGGAAGTGCCGGACGCGGCCGCGCCACTCATCTTTGCTATCCCGTTTTTCGGTCTGACAATTGGTGTAAGGGGCGGGGGCGTTCATCTGGTTGATTTCGCAGCACTTCTTGGAGTCATTGGCGCAGTCGGTGCAGTTGTCGCGTTGTTCAAGAAAGAAAATGGGGCAGTCTCGATATTTGCGCGGACGGCCCTCGGCACCTCAGCTCTGCTTTTCGTTCTCTCGTCCAGGCCGATGTGGGAATCGGCGCTTACAGCGCTTCCCTTTTGCGTAGTATTATTGTGGCCGTGGAAAAAGCAAAATGCCTAACCAGGCGCTACAGCCAACGCGTATGCTTGTCACGTGTCGTGCTGACGCACGCCCCGCGCCAAGCACACGCGTGGCTGATCTTTGACGTTAGGCAAAGATCCAGATGCGATACGTGATAGACCTCGCTTTTCTTGCCATGGGAGTCGCGGCGATCGTTCTTCCTTGGATTGGTCTCCGACGCACGGGCCGGGACCTTTATCGGATCATCGGCATTCTCGCATCCTTAGCGTGCGGCTGGTGTTGCACTTTCATCGTGGTCTCTTGGTTTATCGCAGTGATGCCGTCCTATATATTTCTTGCGATACCGTTGTTTTTTGTAGTTGCGGTGACCACTTGGTTCGCGTGCGGTGCACATGCCAAGAAGCGCAAATCCGCCTAACCAGGCGCTACAGCCAACGCGTATGCTTGTCACGGATCGTGCTGACGCACGCTCCGCGCCAAGCACACGCGTGGCTGATCTTTGACGTTGGGCAAAGACATGAAAACTGCGGCCGCTACGATTCTAGTCTTCTCCGTCCTTCTCTGTGGCTGTCTTATGACGACAAAGCGCGGCGAATATACGCTCGACGTGCGAAAAGCAGAAACAAGCCGAACCGAGGTTAGTGGATATTTTCTTGCGAGCGCGTTTGTTGAATGGGGGAAGACGCGTTACGGCAACGAGCCAAATCAATTGATTCAGATGTTGGTTGCTAGTTTGTTGCCGAGCGTCTCGCAAGAGAGCTACGAGGTTACGGACATGCGTTTCACGAGATATGAGCCTGGAGCGAATATGATTGGCTGGAGTGCGGTGGTGTCAGGCAGCGAAGAAGTGATTGCCCACCTGAAGTCGAAAGTCGGCAAACGTATCGAAGGCGATTTCTCGTTTGAAGAAGCTCGATTACTCGAGGTGAGAAGCGAGAGGACCTATCCCTGATGAACAAAAAGCCCAACCAGGCGCTACAGCCAACGCGTATGCTTGTCACGTTCCGTGCTTACGCACGGCCCGCGCCAAGCACACGCGTGGCTGATCTTTGACGTTGGGCAATATATTATGAACATCACTAAGTTGACGCTCGATTCGATATTATGCGCGTTGTCCTTTGGCTGCTACACATCGCAGGTCCCCTCCGATTATGCTGAGAGGGCGAACGCCAGCCTTGCTGCTCAACAGGCAGCGCCGGCCCAAACTGATTCGACGGAGCTCAAGGACCGATTGGTGCGCTTGTGGGCGGACGTTTCTGAGTATGTCGCGGCGATTCAGGAAGAGCGAAAGTTCAAGAAGACGCCTCGATTAATTTCGATGAGTCCACCGGCGTATCCCACCATTCCGTTGCTCGCAGGCATCAAAGGCCGTGTCTTGGTTTCCATCGTCGTCGGCCGAAATGGGTCAGTCATGGATGCAAGGGTGATGGAGTCTTCTGATTCGCGCTTCGATCAGTCTGCTGTGGATGCCGCGATGAAATGGAAGTTTTTGCCCGCTGAGTTCGAAGACGGTCCGACGATTGTCGTAATCACCGCACCCGTGGAGTTCGCAGGCAAAGGATGAAAAGGCCCAACCAGGCGCTACAGCCAACGCGTATGCTTGTCACGGTTTGTGCGGACGCACGCCCCGCGCCAAGCACACGCGTGGCTGATCTTTGACGTTCGGCAATAATATCCCAATATGAATGCATCAACAATACACGACATCGGTCAGATCGCGATCGTAGTTAGCGATGTTGCAGCGGCGAGAAGTTTTACACGGAAGTATTGCGATTGCGGCTGTTGTTTGATGCAGGACCAAATCTTTCTTTTTTGGCAGCTGGTTCAGTTCGATTGATGCTCACCACGCCGCAAGGTGAAGGTGAGGCCGGCAAGAATTCCATCATCTATTTTAGAACTACAGCGCTCGGTGATTTTTATCGTGCTGCGATCGAGCGTGGGGGACGTGCTGAGCGCGAGCCTCAGCTTACATCGCGATTGCCAGACCATGAGCTATGGATCGGATTTCTTCGCGATCCTGACGGTAATCTTGTTGGTTTGATGGAAGAGCGCCGCTGAAAAGCAGAACCAGGCGCTAGAGCCAACGACTCTGCTTGTCATGTCTCGTGCTCGCGCGCGAGACACGCCAAGCAGAGTCGTGGCTAATCTTTGACGTTCGGCAAAATGACCGTGCTGATACTCGCGCTTCTCTCCTCGTGCGTGGTTGCGTTTTTTGGCGCTCGCCTCGCCATCGGATATTTTTGCGCCATCACCGCGATGAGGTGTGTGAAGAAAGAAGAGGCTGAGTTGTTGCCCGCTAGAATACGGGAGGCGCTGTTTTCGCGTTGGACTTACTCGTGGCAGTCTCCGGTTTTTTATGAGATTGCGATTGGAAATCCTGCGTGGGCGTCGAAGCTTTCGATCGAGCCCGCATTACGCGCGGTGCGCCGAGACTTCCGATGGATGATTATTGCTATTACCGTCGCATTATCCGCTTTGTTGATTCAGGTCGTTTGGGTGCGATGGAAAGGCCGAACCAGGCGCTACAGCCAATGCGTATGCTTGTCGCGGTTCGTGTTTTTTCTTCGGCAGATGCGCTACGACGAACGATGTCATCCGCGTTAAGGAGCCCGGATCGGAAGGCACAGCGAGAGTCTAGTCGGTTACTGTCCACCGTATCTTTGTGAATATCGCGACCACTTTGACCGAGTCGACTTCTCAGAGGCTTTTTGCACAAGCAGTCAATATCGTAAAAAAGGGACAGCTCACGCAAAGCGAGCGTGACTGCTATCTGAGGCGTTCGAGCAGAATATGAAACTAGGACTTCTTGACGAAGCAGGCTTTCAACGCCAAGGGCGTGCCATCAATCTTGCAGTCGATTTCGTGATCGCCATCCACCAATCGGATATTTTTCGCTTTTGTACCTTGTTTCAGCGTCCCGGATGACCCGCGCAGCTTCAGATCTTTGATCAATATGACCGTGTCCCCATCCGTGAGCACGTTACCGTGTGCGTCCTTCACCACGCGCCCTGCATCCGGTGCCGCTTCTTTCGGCCACTCGTGACCGCAGGTTGCGCATTCCCAATGGTCGGGATGGCTCAGCACTTCTTCCATCGTACATTCAGGGCAGGTTGGCTTACTCATGATTCGGACGTGCAGCTAAAGGCGCTCTTCGGTCGCTCTTCAAGCGTTCAAATGCTCCACGTACCAGACGCCCCGAGCGTGCGTCACGTCGCTGCGGAGCAGGAGCGGCTCCGGCCGGAAGTCCCGTTTGACGTTAGCCAAAACGAATGGCATCGATAACCAACGAGAGCGCACCATGGCCAAATACCTGATCTCATTTCCCAGTGCAGCGATGGTCGTGGCCGATGGCGAGTTGGAGAGCGTGGGTCGCGAAGCACACGCGGTCATCAGCCAGGCCAAAGCCGCCGGCGTTTATGTCTTTGGTGGAGGTATCGACGAGGGCGTGCCGCCGGTGCTTGTGTCTGCCGACGGTAGCGTCGCCGCCGGGGGCTACCCGTGGGCTCCGCCTCTCAACGGTGGATTCACCGTGCTCGAACTGCCTTCACGCGAGGATGCCATCATCTGGGCGGCACGGCTTGCGAAGGCTTGTCGCTGCGCTCAGGAACTCCGTGTTTTTGGGTTCGATCCACAGTCCTGACGCTGCACGTCTATACAACTCGGTGCGCGCGATACACCGAACCTAGCGCTACGGCCAGCGCGTATGCTTATCTCGCTTTGTGACTTCGCATGGTTCGTTCCAGGCACACGCATGAGGTGCCTTCGACGCGGAAAAAGGGCGGTATGAAACCGTATCAGAACCGCAGCGGTGATGCCGGTGTTGTCGCATATGATCATGGCCCGAGCTGGATTGATCTTCAGTTCGCGGGTGGGCGAACCTACCGCTACACGGCGAGCGGAATCGGGACCGCCGATCTGGAAACGATGAAGAAGCTTGCGGATGCCGGAGAGGGGCTGACGACGTTCGTCAATACGCATTCGCACGTGAAGAACGGCTACGCACGGTAAGCAACTGTATTCGGTTCCGCTGACCTCAGGGTTCCTGCACGAACGCGGCTTGCCCGAGTCGCGGGCGTGGCTCATCTATCAGCTCCAGCGATGAACTCGAAGGAGAGATGGCCTTACTTAAGTCTTCTTGCCGCCCACATATTTTATCTCGGCGATCCGGACGACTTTCATGAGATCGACCGGATGGAGCTTGATCGCACGGAAGCTCAGGTTCGCGATTGGATCGAAGATGTGGCAGACGGCCTCGACCCAACGTCGCTAAAGGAAAGGGTCAGCGTGAGACAACGCTATCGCTATCCGGAGCCCCCTGACGAGTTTTCGCGACAGGCCTGGCTCGATTATGTGTTTTTGTTCGATCGCTCGGAGGTCCTCATCGAAGAGGTGCTGAGTTACCCGCAGAACGTTTTGCAGCCACCGATGCGGATGCGCCGGTTTAGCCGGCGGCGCTTTGTCGAATGCGGCGAAGAGATCAGGGAATTGTTCCCCGAGTAGTGGTGGGGCGGGCGACGAGTTGTTTCGTTTGAAAATGAATCCGACGTGAAACGTGGGGTTGGGCGGGTCGGGTAGCGGTCGTGTTTTCAGCAACGGATCGCGTTAGCGCGGACCTCAGGAAATCCGAACGTGCGCGCGAGTTGACACGCACGCGCCACGCCTTCTGTGATCGCAGCTCCGGACAAGCAATGAACGTGACTCTCCGTTAACCTCGGGCAAAAGGCGATTCGTGGACCAACAATCATTTCGACGGCTGGCGCTCTCGCTGCCCGCGACGGAGGAGCAAGATCATCGCGGGCATCCCTCGTTTCGAGTTCGCGACAAGATCTTCGCGACGCTTTGGCCAACAGAGAGGCGTGCGGTCGTGAAACTGAGCCTGAAAGAGCAAGCGGATTTGGTCGGCTCGAGGGCCGCGGCCTTTTCGTTGAACGCCTGGTCGCGCCAGGGTTGGACGAACGTGCATCTCGCGCACGTTTCGGTTGAGGAGTGTCGGGAGTTGATCGAACAGGCTTGGCGGATTGTCGCACCTAAAAAGCTCGTCCGCTTGCGTGAACAAGAAAACGAGGTTGTTCAGGGGGCAGACCCAACGGCCGATGGCACCGCGTCTGGTCCGGAGTCGGAGCCCCGCTAGCCAGCGCCGCTCTTCAGACTGTACAAAATAATATGAAACCCGTGACGGGATCCTGTTTGTGCGGCAAGGTGGCTTTCACGGTCAACGGATCGCCGCTGATGTTTCTTTATTGTCACTGCCGCTCCTGCCAGAGGTCGAGCGGGTCTGTTCATGCCGCGAATCTGGCGTATCCCGAAGGGGCGGTGAAATGGAGTCGGGGCGAAAATCTCATCGAGCTCTTTGTGGATACGGAGGAGAACCCGGGCTTTCCGCGCCGGTTCTGCAGGCGGTGCGGTTCGCCGGTGCCGAAACTGAGCCGAAATGGGAAGTTCTGGGTGGTGCCGAGCGGAACGTTGGATGCGGATCCAGGGATCAAACCGCAGGCGAACATATTCTGGGAGGAACATGCGCCGTGGTATGTGTCGGCAGATCTGATGCCCAAGCATGAGGGGCCGCTGGCTTAGGGGCAGTGGCGGAGTTGGCCGGCAGGCGAGGGCAGCGAGAAAAGCTTTGAGCGGTAAGGGAAGTCGACTAGGCCGGACAGTGTCATGCCAAAGAAACATCGGATTCTCACCACCAGTGTCGCGAAGGTTTATCCGTTCCTCGTCGCGAAGGCCGAGAAGAAAGGTCGCACGAGGTCCGAGGTGGATTCGATCATTCGATGGTTGACCGGCTACACGCAACGACAGCTGGAGCGTCAGCTCGAGAAGGAAGCCGACTTCGAAACCTTCTTTAAAGAGGCTCCGAAGCCGAATCCGTCACGACGCTATATCAAGGGCGTAATCTGCGGCGTTCGCGTTGAAGAGATTGAGGAACCGACGATGCGTGAGATTCGATATCTCGACAAGCTGGTGGATGAGTTGGCGAGGGGGAAGCCTTTGGACACGATTCTGCGAACGAAACCGGCTGGCGGATGAGGGCCCGCGTGGCTCATCGTCGATGCAACCTGAGATAGTTGTGGAAGCGTTTCTTCAACCGACCGACACGATCGACGCCGCTCATCCGGCGATCGTCGCCGCGGCTGCGAGCATCGCGGGCGACGCCACCGAAGATGAGGAGGTGGCGCGGCGCTGTTTCAGGTGGGTCCGCGACCAGGTGCAGCACAGCTCGGACGTACAGCGTCCGGTTGTCACCTGCAAGGCCTCTGACGTTCTGGAGCATCGCGTGGGGTTTTGCTATGCGAAGAGCCACTTATTGGCCGCATTGCTGCGGGCTCGCGGCGTTCCGGCTGCGTTATGTTATCAGCGCCTGGCCTATGACGATACGGCTTCCGGTTTCTTCCTGCACGGACTGGTGGCAGTGTACTTGAAACAATATGGTTGGTATCGCGTGGACCCGCGGGGAGGGAAGCCAGGCGAGTCGTCGGATTTCACGCCGCCTGTCGAACGGCTGCCTTACGCGCCGAGGCTGCCGGGAGAGATGGACCTTCCGGAACGATTGGCGGATGCCATGGGCTGCGTGGTATCGACCCTTCGGCGCTGGCCGACGGCGGCGGAGGTTCGTGCGAACTTGCCGGGTTATTCACGGTAAAGGTTGTACAGAATTGCGCTGTAGCTTGGGATAGCGCCGGACGAGCCGCGGAAGTCCTGTTCACAAAGGGCGTCAAGGAAACGAAAGAGCCCGATACGCGCGATTGGGGGCCTATCCTTCGGGACGAACTCAGGCCGGTGATCGACGATGTAACTCTCACCTCCGTGGAGCGTGTCGGTGAGACACCTCCGCGATTCGTGCCTGCTGGTGAGGTTGCGCGTGCCGGGGGAAGCGCGCGGAAGAGTGACGATCGGCGAATTTTATGCTAGAAGGGGAACGCCATGAAAATCGACGATTGCATCGCGTTCGCACGGGCGAATCCCGTTTGTCATTTGGCGACCGTGGATGGGGATCAGCCACGGGTCAGAACCGTTCTATTGTGGTTCGCGGATTACTCCGGTTTTTATTTCATCCTGCTCTCGCCGAAGTCGGTGAGTGCGCAGTTGAAGACGAATCCGAAGGCCGAGGTTTGTTTTCTCAATCATCCGGACGACATCGCGGGAGCGCGTCAGCTACGTGTTTCCGGCCGCATGGAGCTGGTGAACGATCGAGCGTTGCAGGAGCGCGCCACGAAGGACCGGGCTTTTCTCGCCGAGCTCGCGGGGCGTCCGGTCGATTCATTGGTGGAGGTGTTCCGACTGAGCCATTGCGACGCGCACTTCTGGTGCATGTCGGACGTGCTGAAGGAGCCTGCGTTGGCGCACGTTCAATTTTGAACGAGGTAGCATGAGCAGTCGAAAGGACGTTCCGTCTGCGCGGCGACCGCGAGAAACTGCGAAGCTAGTGCGTCGGCGATCCACGTCATGAAAAACCACCAACATTGGCGAGCGCTCACGCTGGCAGCCGGCGTCCTTTCGGTTGCAGGCCTGGCGGTTTTGTTCCTCGGCCTGCATGACATTCGGCATGATTATGCGAGTCCGGCCACGATGAGTCGCATCGCAGGCATCGGTGCAGAAACACTGCCGAAGTGGAGTGCCTGCGCGGGAGAGTGGCACGCCATCGCAGCGGGATTTTGGGTCGTCACAGCCTTCCACGTCCTGTTCTTCACGGGAGTGATCGGGAGCGCGCGCGCGAAGCGAGCGGGCGAGGGCGACACGTAAGGGTCTGCAGGCTGACTGGTCTACAGGCATAAGCGAAACGTTTCGTTCCGCGATCACGGGACGTCAGACGCGACGGGGCACCGCTTGGCATTTTTCGGCGCGGTTAGGTCATCATTTCGTGAGTCATGCCGACCTGGCTTTCCCTCAAGCAACGGCAGACCTCGGAATCTGACGTGGGCGGATAATCGCGGTAACACGCGTGTGGCGCGGGGAAGAGTTCGAGCCGAAACGGGCATACGAGTTCGCCGATTTCCGTTTCGAGTTTCCGGCACGCGGCGTGGCAGCCGGCCGGCACTGCGACCAGGACGCGTCTCGCGTGGCGTTCCTGGAGCGCGCAAATGGCGGCGCGCATCGGAAGGTCAGAGGCGAGGGCGTCATCGACGAGGAGGATGGTTCGTCCGCGAACGTCGAGAGCCGCGTGCTCTTCGCGATAGCACGCCTCACGACGCTGCAGCTCGACGAGCTCGCGGTCGGCAATCGCTGCGACTTCGAGCGGGGTTAGTCCCAATCGTTTCACCAATTCCGGATCGAGGATCTCGACGCCCCCAGGCGCGATCGCGCCGAAAGCGATGTCGGGATGCTGCGGCAGGGTGAGTTTGCGCACCACCACTGTATCCAATGGAGCCCGAAGGGCGGCGGCGACCGGCAGGCCGACGGGCACTCCGCCGCGCGCGAGTGCGAGCACGATCGGGTCGAACGGTGCGACCCGCGCATGCACGCAATTGGCCAGAAATCGCCCGGCTTCGTGGCGATCTCGATAAGGTTCGTTTCTCGTCATGACGTCCCTTCCTGCGGCCGCCAGCGGGGTGCAGGGGTATTTTCGATACAGGTCCGCCGCAGCAATCACTGCTCAGGCGCTGGATGGAATTCACAGCGCTTGGAAATGTTCGCTCGGGCACCACTACACGGCCACACAACAACAATAGTTGGGTTTGGCAGTGAGTGAAGTCAGCCGCGCGAGTTTTTCGTTTACGCCTAACGATTGCTTATCATCGGACCTATCGGGTCGCGACCTGAAGGCGGCGACGCGCAAGGCCGGATGCGCGTTACGGCGAACGTCCCATGGCATCTGCCGAGCCGTGACACTAAACTTAATTTCGCGGCGTGGCGTTTCGCACCCTGTGAACCTGCGCCAATTGCCGCGATCGAAACGAAAGGATTCCCATGCTGACGAAACTTAAGCAACTGGACGACTTCACCCTTCGTGCAAGCGGCGAGGAGATCGGGCGCGTGCGCGATGTGTATTTCGACGATCGCGAGTGGCAGACGCGCTACTTTGTCGTGCAAACGGGCGCATGGCTGAACCGGCGTGACGTGCTGATCGGTCCGGAAGCGTTTCAATCGCTCGATCGCGAACATCGCGCTTTGGCGGTCAACCTGTCGCCGGATCAGGTTCGCCACAGCCCCGAGGTCGACACGCAGAAGCCGGTATCGCGACAACGTGAAATGGAGCTGCGCACTTACTACGGCTGGCCGGCTTACTGGGGATCGATTTACACGGAGGGCGTGGTGCCACCGGTGTCGGCGGCGATTCCACCCACGGTCGCTGAAACCCGGGCGCAGGAGGCCCTCGCGAATCGCTCAACCGCGCAGGAAGGCGATCCGCATCTGCGCAGTGCGCGGGAGTTGACCGGTTATCATGTCGAGGCGACCGACGGCGCCATCGGGCATATCGAAGACCTGATCGTGGACGATGTCGGGTGGGCGATTCGCTATCTGCTGATCGATACGAAAAACTGGCTGCCGGGCCGCAAGGTCATCGTCGCTCCGCATTGGGCGCGCGAGATCAGCTGGGAAACGACGCGGGTCTACGTGGATCTCACCCGCGAGGCGGTGCGGGCGAGTCCGGAGTTCGACGACGCGGTGATGACGCAGTCGGATTACATCGACCGGCTGCACGACCACTACGGACGGGAGCGTTACGTCGACCGGCCGCTGCGGCGGCCGTGACGCGGTAAGGCGACAAAACGGCGGGCGACCGCGAGGTCTTTCGGCCGGTCGCCCGCGGTTTGGACTCAGCTCATCAGGCCTTTGCGCGGGCTGCACCCGGCACGGGCGCCACCTCCTCGGCCGGGCACGTCACGTTGCCCGTTTCGAAGTCCTCGGCCGTCGGAGTGAGGCGGAGATCGTAGTAGGCTGCGCCGGGCTGCGTGAGATCGCTCCAGCGAACCAGCTGGCCGGTGTAGGCGGAGATGCGGCCCATGATCGCGGTGAGGGTGGAGTCGGCGACGTTCTTGGAATCGTTGAGCGGCTGTCCGGCGACGATGCTGCGCAGCAGTTCGACGTGTTCCTGCACCTGGCCATCGGCGTGGGTGGGAAAGTCTTTCAACGCGACCGGCGTTTTCGCGAAGGTTTCGATTTTTCCGTTAGGGTAAACCGTGCCCTCGGTGCCGGTGAAAAATTCGCCGACGCGGTTGTAGCAGCCATTGATCTGACGGCACGTGCTGTGGATGTGGCAGCCTTGGCCGTAGTCGAAATCGACGCTGAAGAAATCGTATTGGTTGCCGGTTTGCCGGCGCATGCGACCGCCGAAACCGACGGCGGCGAGCGGCGTGCGGCCGATGAACCAGTTCGCGACGTCGATATTGTGGAAATGCTGCTCGACGATGTGGTCGCCGGACATCTCGAGGAAGTTGACCCAGTTGCGCGCCAGATAGCTGGCGTCGTCTTCGCCGGCGAGGCGTTCCTTGAACCAAAGCTGCGGCTGGTTCCACATCACAGTGCCGCCCGTGATCGTGCCGATCGCGCCTTCGCGCACCGCGTGTGCGTTGCTCAAATAGGCGCTCATGTAGCGGCGCTGCGCGCCGGCGACGACGGCGAGGCCTTTCTGGCGCGCGAGTTCGCCGGCGGCGAGGATGCGGCGCGCGCCCGGCGGATCGACCGCGACCGGTTTCTCGATGAAGCAATGCTTCCCAGCGGCGACGGCCGCTTCGAAATGCAGCGGTCGGAAATTCGGCGGCGTGGCGAGCAGCACGAGATCGATCGGCTGTTCGAGCACGCGGCGGTAGCTGTCGAAACTGCCGAAGCAGCGATCGGCGGGCACGCCGAACTTCTGGCCGGCCTCGACCGCCTTGCTGGCGAACGCATCCGCGAGCGCGACGATCTCGACCTCGACACCGGCGAGCGGCGCGGCCTCGAGCAGGTTCGCGATGGCGCCGCGGCCGCGACCACCGCAGCCGATGACGCCGACCTTGAAACGCCGGGTGGCGGACGCCTGACCGAAGATCGGACGGGCCTGCATCGCCAAGCCGGCGATGGCGACGCTTTTGACAAAACCGCGACGGGAGAACTCAGGGGTATTCATGATTTCAATGAGGATCGAAGGCGAAGGACGGCGCGACGCGGTCGCTGCCGCCCGGGAGGTTTGATCGCAGGCAAGACAACGCTCGCGCAAACGACCGCAGCAGCTTTCCGTGACGGATTTCCGCAGTCCAGTCCGATCTCGACGCACCGCGTGCGAACCGTTGACGGAAATGTCTCCCGGCGAAGCTCACAACACACCTGCCTCGCGGAAACTGTAGTAACCGCGCCCCGCCGGGTCGTGTCCCGCGCGGCCGACGATGACGTGGTCCAGCAAATCGATATCGACCGCACGGGCGGCCTCGCGCAGCTGACGCGTGAGCTGCAGGTCCGCGGCGCTCGGCGCGGGATCGCCGCTCGGGTGATTGTGGGCGCAGATGATCGCAGTCGCGGATTCGCGAATCGCCTGGCGAAACACCTCGCGCGGATGGGCGAGCGCGGCGGTGGCGGTGCCGGAGGTGACCTCGACGCGCCGGATCAGGCGGTTCTTGCGATTGAGGCAGAGCACCCAGAATTTCTCGACGGAGAGACCTTGGGCGAATGGCTGCAGGTGGGCCGCGACGAGGTCGGAACGATTCAGGAGTGGCATCTCGCCGCCTTGTTGGATGACCACGCGCCGGGCGATTTCGGCAACGGTGAGCAACTGCAGCGCTTTCACGCGGCCGATGCCTTTGAGCCGGCGGTAATCGGATTCGGACCAGCTGATGAGGCCGGAGAGCGAGCCGGCTTCGCCGATCAGCCGCGCGGCGAGCGTGAGGACATCCTGACCGCGGGTGCCGCTGCGCAGGAGCATCGCGAGCAGTTCGGTGTCGCTGAGAGCGCCGGCGCCGAGGCGTTGGAGGCGTTCCTGTGGACGATCGCCGGCGGCCATCTCGCGCAAGCGGTTGCCGTTGGGGTATGCCTCGGGGCTGGACACGCGTTTCTTTTGGACAGGATTTTGCGGCCTGCCAACCTTTGAAACCGTGATGAATCCCCTGCGTGTCGTCGTCTGGAGCGAGTATGTGCACGAGCACAAGAATGCGAAGGTCGCCGCCGTGTATCCCCACGGCATGCACGAAGCGATCGCCGCCGGTCTGCGCGAATCGCTCGCGCACGCCACGGTTTCAACCGCCACGCTGGCCGAACCCGAGCACGGGTTGACCGAAAAGCGGCTCGCGGAAACCGACGTGCTCACATGGTGGGGCCACGTGGCGCATGAGCAGGTGAGTGACGCCGTCGTCGATCGCGTGCAGAAACGCGTGCTCGAAGGCATGGGGCTGATCGTCCTGCACTCCGGGCACTACTCGAAAATTTTCAAGCGACTGCTCGGCACCTCGTGTTCGCTCACGTGGCGCGAGGCGGACGAACGCGAGCGGCTGTGGGTGTGCAATCCCGGGCATCCGATCGCGCGGGGTCTCGACCGCTGCTTCGAGCTACCCGCGGAGGAAATGTATGGCGAGCCGTTCGGCATTCCGGCGCCGGAGGAGCAGGTGTTCATTTCGTGGTTCGAGGGCGGGGATGTTTTTCGCAGCGGCTGCTGCTGGCGGCGGGGCAACGGGAAGATCTTCTATTTCCGCCCGGGACACGAAACGTATCCGACATATCATGACGCCAACGTGAAACGCGTGCTGGCCAACGCCGTGGAGTGGGCGCGACCGCAGGGGCGTTGGGTGGATTCGTGTCCGAACACAAAAGTGCCGCTCGAGCGCATCACGCCGAAGCAGCGCTGACAGCCGCGCAGTGCGGTTACGCCGCGGTGGCTTGGGGACTTTGGCCGTGCACGCGGGAGGATTCGTCGCCGGCGATTTGGCGGATGTAAGCCTGGAAGTCCGGATCCTCGCCTTGCAGCAATTCAGGCAGGAGTTCACGAAAATCCGGTCGTCGGCACCATTCGCGCATGTAGTCGTCCCAAGTCTGCCAGAGACGCGTGGCCTGGCGGCTCATCCGCTCCTCGTAAACGGTGATGTAGGCGCGTTCGAAGATCGAAACCAGCACTTCGAAGAGGATGTTGCGCCGTTCGATCTGGTCGGATGTGAACGGCTTCGGCGGTTCGAAATGGGTCATCAAATGCAGGTCCGCGTTATCCAGCACGAGCCGCAGGAATTTCGTATACTCGTCCGATAGCTGCAGGTAGCGCGCCTCGTCGTCGCCCTGGCGCTCCTTGCGCTGTTCCTGGAGGAAAACGACGATCGCGAACGGCAGACCGACGATGGTCACCACGTAGCTGAGCGCTTCGAGCCATTCGAGCGTCGTCATGGCGACAGGGTAGCGAGAGCCGCCAAGGGGTCAAACCCGGGTCGAATCGAAACGCGGCTAACAAAAAGGCCGGTCGCAAGGACCGGCCGAAAAGAAGAATGCAGGAATAAAGAAGCGCTCAGTAGTGCTTCACGTAGCCGTTGCGGCGCAGGCGCTCGAGCCAGCGTTCCTGGCTGTTGCGAGACATCTGCTGGACGAGCGCGCGCTCGATTTCGTCGCGCACGTTGTCGATCGGCTGGATACCCGCGTATTTGCGGTCTTCCGCATAAAGGATGAAGCAACCTTCGGGCAGGAGGATCGGATCGGAGGCTTCGCCGGGCTTGAGCGCAAACAGCGGTTCAGTGAACTCGGGCTTGAGGTCGGAACGCTTCATCCAGCCCCAGTCGCCGCCCTTGGCGCGGCGCGAGTCTTGGCTGTATTCCTTCGCCAGATCCTCGAACTTCTCGCCGGCTTTCAGGCGCGCATAAACCATGTTCGCTTTTTCCTGGAGGTCCGCGTCGGTCTCGCCATTGGTGCGCGTGAACTGAATCAGCCGCAGGTGAACGCCGTCCTCCTGATAGAAGCGGTCCTTGTTTTCGTTGTAATACGTTTCGATGCGCACCGGGCTGATCAGGCTCTGCGACTTCCGCTGCTGCTGGCGCATGTATTGGTAAATGATGTCTTCCTCCACCTCGCGGCGATATTCGCGCATGGTCATGCCGCGCGAGTGCAGGTAGGAAAGGAACTTCGAACGATCGTTGTCGAACTGCTCGGTCATGATGTCCGAGATGCGGTTGTCGACGAAGCTGATCGGGATGTGCTTCTTCTCGTCCTTGCGGAATTCCTTCACGATCAGCACGCGATCGATGAGGCTCTGGATGACGTCGTCCTGCAGCTGCTCGAGCTTCTCGTTGAACTCGCGCTCGCTGCGCGCCTCGCGCTGCAGCTGACCGACGAGCGGCGCGATCTCGCGACGAACGTCGTCCACGGTGATCACCTTGTCCTCGGCGATGGCCGCGATGCCGTTGGCAAAGCGGAGATTGAGACCGTCGTCAGGCGGCGGGCTGGATTGCGCAAAAGCGATCGAGGCGAGGCCGAGGGAAACGAACGCAAAACGGATACGACCTGACATCATGGAGTGGGCGGCGTGGGCAGATTATTCAAAAACGCGATGACTTCCCGTAACCGTAGGAGGGGCTTCGGGGCGGTCAACCTTGGAAACCGGGTTCCGACCTGGACCCAGTCGTCGCGGCGCCCGCTGTTCCGAAGACATTTCAGCCGGTTCGATTCGGTTTCGACGGAGAGGATGTTTTTTTGTTCCGCGCGGATGCGGATCTCGGTGATCAGCAGCAGCGCGCGCACCTCGTCGCCGAACTTGCCGAAACGGTCGCGCAAATCGGCTTCAATTTCCTTCAGCCGCGCAGGCGTGTCGGCCATCGCGAGCTTGCGATAGAAATCGATGCGCAGCCGCGTCTCCGGAAGATAGGAGGCCGGCAGACGCGCCTGGATCTTGGCGACTTCGACCGCGCCACTTTCGTCGAGCTCTGCGTCGCGGATCGCGGTGTAGCCGTCGTGGTGACGACCGCGTCCGGCGCCGACTGCGGCCGCCGGATCGACGCTTTCGCCAACGAAGACAAAATCGAGCTTCACACTCGCGCGGATCGCAGCGGCGGTTTTCTCGCCCTTGAGCCGGGAAACGGACTGCCGGAGCAACTGGCAGTAAAGCTCGAAACCGATGCCGACGATGTGTCCGCTTTGTTCGGCGCCGAGGAGGTTGCCGGCGCCGCGCAGTTCGAGATCGCGCATCGCGATGCGGAAACCGGCGCCGAGCTGATTGTGCTGACGCATCGCGGTCAGCCGCTGCCGCGCGACTTCGAGCAGCCGCGTGTGGCGATGGAGCAGGAGATACGCGTAGGCCTGATGCTTGAAACGGCCGACGCGGCCGCGAAGCTGGTAAAGTTGCGAGAGGCCGAAGCGATCCGCGCCCTCGATGATGATCGTGTTGCAGTTCGGGATATCGAGGCCGCTCTCGATGATCGTCGTGCACACGAGCACGTGATAACGTCCCGCCACGAATTCCGTCATCTCGCGTTCGAGCTCCGCGGATTCCATCTGGCCGTGGCCGGTGCCGATGTTGAGATCGGGCATGAGCTCGCGCAGCCGGGCGGCGACGAGATCGATCGTCTGCACGCGATTGTGCAGATAAAACACCTGGCCGCCGCGGCGGATCTCGTGGCGGATCGCGTCGACGACGATTTTCTCGTCGTAGGTTTTGACGATCGTCTGGATCGGGTGGCGGTTGGTGGGCGCGGTTTCGATCACGCTCAAATCGCGTGCGCCGGTGAGCGCGAGATAGAGCGTGCGCGGAATCGGCGTCGCGCTCATCGACAGAACGTCGACCGTCTCGCGCATTTTCTTAAAGACCTCCTTGTGCTTCACGCCGAAGCGCTGCTCTTCGTCGATGACGACGAGCCCGAGCTCCTTGAACTTCACGTCGTCCTGCAGCAGTCGGTGCGTGCCGATGAGGATGTCGACGTGGCCGGCGGTCGTTTCGGCGAGGATTTTCTTCTGTTCCTGGCGCGAGCGGAAGCGACTGACCATTTCGATCGCGATCGGATAGCCGGCCATGCGTTCGCGAAACGTGTTGAGATGCTGCTGCGCCAGCACCGTCGTCGGCACGAGCACGGCGACCTGGCGTCCGCCCTGGACGGCCTTGAAAGCGGTGCGAATGGCGACTTCAGTTTTGCCGAAACCGACGTCGCCGCAAATCAGCCGGTCCATCGGACGGGTGCGCTCCATGTCGCCTTTCGCGTCGTTGATCGCGCGCATTTGATCGGGCGTTTCGGTGAAGGGGAACGACGCCTCGAATTCCTTCTGCCACGTGTTGTCCGGCGGAAAGGCGAAACCCGGCTGCGCTTCGCGCGCGGCGTGGATGCGCAGGAGCTCGGCGGCGAGATCGATGGTGGCGCGCTCCGCGGCGGCGCGGGCTTTCTCCCAACGACCCGAACCGATGCGGCCAAGCTGCGGTTTCGTTTTGCTCAGGCCGACGTAGCGGCTGATCAGGTGCGATTCCTGCAGCGGCACGTGCAGCGTCACGTGGTCGTCGAACTCGAGCGAAACGACCTCGCGGATGCCCTGCGCCGTATCGAGTTTCGTGAGGCCGCGATACAGCGCGATGCCGTGCTGGAGGTGTACAACGAAATCGCCTTCGACCAGCTCGGAGAAATCGAGGAGCTGGTCGATCTGGGCGCGCTGGGCGACCGCACGCGTATTCACATTGGCACGACGCAGCCGCTGGCGGCCGAAAATTTCCGTCTCGGTTACGACCACCAGCCCGCTGTAGGGCGGGGGCTCCCGGCCCGGCCGCTTCGCTCGCCCGGCGGGATCGGGAGACCCCGCCCGACAAAGGGAGCGAAGGTCGGTCGTCTCGCGAAACGTGGCGCGAAAACCCTCGTTGAGCGTGCCGCGCAGGAAGCGCGGCTGGATAGCCTTGAAGCGGGAATCCTCGTCGAGGATTTCGCGAATGCGTTGTTCTTCGCCCTCCTTGGTGACGACGAAGAGCACAGCGTAGCCGTCTTTCTTCCACGCGGCGATTTGCAGCAGGAATTTTGCGCGCGCCTCTTCTTCGACCTGCAAACGTTCCTGCGCGACGAGCGAGTCCTCGGGATAACTGCGGTGATGAACGAGACTCTCGGTGTCCCACGTGGTCTCGTGTTCGACGTTCTCGAAAAGGGCGCTGGCTTCGTCGAGGTCGCTGATCGCAAACGACGCGGCGCATTTTTCGAGCAGCGGCGTGAGTCCGTCGGTGCCTTCGCGTGCGGAGGCGCTGAAGGCCTCGTCGAGCGTGGCCGGCTCGACGAACGCGAGATGCGCGCGCGGCGTGAGATAATCGGCGATGCCGGTTTTGGCTGGATCGAGCTTCACGCGCGATGACGCGGATATCGTGATGCTTCCGACGGACGCGCCGGAACGCTGCGTGACGGGATCGAAAGCGCGGATGTCCTCGATTTCGTCGCCGAAGAAATCGAGCCGGTAGGGCTCGCTCGCCGTCACCGGGTAGACATCGATGATGCCGCCGCGGATGGCGTAGTGGCCGGGCGCTTCGCAGACCGCCTCGGAATCGTAGTCGAGTTGTTGCAGGCGCTCGAGCAGGCCTTGAAACGACTGCGTCTGGCCTTTCGCGAGTGTGAACTCCCGCGTGGCGAATTCCTCGATCGCCGGCACCGACTGCAGGAGCGCGGCGGGTGTCGTGACGATGAGGAGTTGAGGGTTGGGCGCGGAAGGTCGAGAGGAGGAGGCCGCGGTGCCAGCGGAGTTGGGGGGGCGCGAGAGCGAGCGCGTCGCGCGGAGTTTCGACAGAACCGTATAGCGATCGTTCGATGCGGCGACGGCTTCGCGCAGGTCGCGGTTGTCGGGCATCGATTCGGGAAACACCAGGGTCGTCGCACCCATCGCGCCGGCGGCGTTCTGGAAAAACGCCACGTCCTCGGCGAGCTCCTCGGCGGCTTTGAGATCCTCCGTGACGATCACCCACACGGGCGACGGATGCGCGCGCGTGAGCTCCTGGATCACGGCGCCGCGCGCGGGCGGGCAGACACCGGTGAGCTTGTGACGCGTGAGCGCGGCGAGATCTGACATGGGAGAGGCAATCAGGAAACGAGGGAACGAACGGAGCGCAACCGCCGCCAGCGGCGCGGCGAACGCTAGCCTTGGCGCAACGTCGCGAGCGCCATGCGCGCCGCGCCTTCCTCGGCGGTTTTCTTCGAGCTGCCGCGACCCCGGCCGAGTTCCCGTTCGTGCAGGAACACCGCGACCTCGAACTGGCGCGCGTGATCTTCGCCCTCGATGCGGATGACTTCGTAGCGCAGGGCGCTGTTGCCATGCTGCGGTTGCACGAGCTCCTGCAGCTGGCCTTTCGGATTCTGTTCCTCGACGGTGGCGTTGAGCCGTTCCGGCAGGTCGCGGTAAAGCCCGAGAATGATCCGGCGCGTCGTGGTGAGATCGCTGTCGAGATAGAGCGCGCCGAAGAGCGCTTCCATCGCATCCTCGAGTGCGGCGGGGCGCTGGCGTCCACCGGTCGACTCTTCGCTGGTGCCGAGGCGCAGGCAGCGGTCGAGGCCGAGTTCCAGCGCGAGTTCGGTGAGAAACGCGCCGCGGGAGAGCGCCGCGCGGCGCTTGCTCAACGAACCCTCGCGATCGCCGGGAAACAGTTGAAACAGCGTTTCCGTCAACACGAGCTGCAGCACGGCGTCGCCGAGAAACTCGAGCCGCTGGTTGCTCTCGGCGACCTCCGGATGCTCGGGCAAATAGGAGAGGTGCGTGACGGCGCACTCGAGCAGCGCTGGATTGCGGAACGTGTAGGTCAGCCGGTCCTGCAGTTGTTCGAGCGGCGTGCTCATGAGCTGGCGCTGGAGTAGCGGCGCAGGCCGCGGTGAAACACGAACACCGCGAGGCCGAACCAGACGATCGTGCAACCTACGAGCCACAGCAACCACGTGTGATCGAAGCCGTGCAGCAACGTGCTCGCGGGGGCGTTGGTGACGACGACCGCGGGCAGCGCCCAGACGAGAATCACGCGCGTCGCCAGGTTGGTGAACGCCTGCTTCGGCAAACGTGAAAACTCCGTCAGCGTGAAATACCCGCCCTCGAGTCCTTGTGCGTTCGCGAGCCAGAAAGCGACCGAGATCGAGAGCGCGAGGATGCTGTAGTGAATCACCAGGCCGCAGAAGATCATCAGGAGATACAGCGCGACGCCGGCGACCGTGATCTCGAGCTGCAACTGCTGCGCGGCGTAAATGACGACGGCGCCGGCGGCGACGAGGTTAACGAGGCCGTCAGGATCGAGTTTGCGCGTCGATGCCATGAACATGACGTTGCCCGGCTGCGCCAGCATGAAGTCGAAATTGCCCGTGCGGATATTGCGGCCCATCTCGAACAGGCTGCTCCAGAAAAAACCCATCAGCAGCCGCTGGATCATCATCGAGGTGCCGACGAGCAGGACCATCTCGTATTTGCTCCAGCCGGCGATCGAGTCCGTGTGTTGATAAATTACGCCGATCGTGAGCAGCGTGACGACCATCCAGAAAAGTTCGACGAGCGACCAGACGAAGAAGTCGCCGCGAAACATCAGCGTGCGGACGATCGAATACCGCGCGGACGCGAGCCAGACTTTGAGATAATGCAGCATCGTGATCAGCCTCCAACCGCAGTGTGACGGCGCAGTCCGCGCAGCCAGAGCCAGTGATTCAGTAGCAGCAGCGCGAGCACCCAGCCGATCTGGATCGCGAAACCCTCGGCGATCGCGCCGCCGTCACTGAGGCGTCCGGTGAAAATCGCGGCCGGAAAATACATCTGGTAATAGAACGGCAGATATTTCGCGATCTGGTAGGCCCACGTCGGCAGCAGATCCAAAGGAAACATCTGTCCGCCGAGGATTGTTTCGATCGCCATCGAAAGAATCACAAAGCCTTGGATCTCGAGAAACCAGAACGTCAGCAGGCCGAAGCAGTAGGCGATGCTGAACTGGATCATGGCCGAAAGCATCATCGCGGGAATGCCGACCGCGAGCCGCCACGGTTCCGCGGGAAACGTGAGCGCGTCGTGCACGAACGGCATCGCGATCACGAGCGGCACGAGCACGAGCGCGCCGGAGACCAGACGCGCGGCGACGAAGATGCTGAAGCGATACAGGAAGTAATTGATCGGTTTCAGCAGGAACTGGTTGATGATGCCCTGCCGGATTTCCTCGCTGATCTGATAATCCTCGTTGAACGCGCTGATGAAAAACTGGAGCACCAGCAGCGTGACGAAATAGGTGAGCGTCTGGTTGAGCGAGAAGCCGCCGAGCTCGTCGCGCCCGAAAAATGCGGCCGTCCACAGGATGAAAATCGCCGCGAGATGGAAGAGCGAAAAGAACCCGCGAATCGCGAAGTTCCACCGGTAAACGATGTTGCTCTGCAGCCCGACGAGGAACGCGTAGCGGTATTTTTCGAGCGCGGAAAACATGTGGGAAACCGTCGGTGATGAAGCCGGCGCGATTCGCAGGAACGAAGCGCGGAGCCGGCCGGCGTCAATTCGCGGAAGCGATGACGTTTATTTCAGGCCGAAACGCTCGATCACTTCCTTTGCCAGCTGGCGGTAGGCGGTCGCGCCGGGATTGGACGCGTCGTAGGCGAAAATCGTTTTGCCGAAACTCGGCGCTTCGCTGAGCCGGACGGTGCGCGGGATGACGGTCTTGAAGATCTTCTCGGGCAGGTGCTGCTTCACTTCCTCGACGACCTGGCGCGAGAGATTCGTGCGCATGTCGAACATCGTCATGACCACGCCACCGAGTTCGAGGTCGTCGTTGACGTGCGCGGCTTTCAGGCGGTCGACGTTGCGAAGAATCTGGCCGAGACCTTCGAGAGCCATGTATTCGCACTGCAGCGCGATCAGGAGGTAGTTGGCGGCCGCGAGGCTGTTCATCGACAACATGCCGAGGGCGGGCGGGCAATCGATGATGATGGCGCGGTATTGCTCGGAAGCGCGGATTGGTTCGAGGACGGTGCGCAGGCGCAGCAGGTAGTTCTCCGATTGCGCGAGCTCCATCTCGGCGGCGGCGAGGTCTTCCTCGCTCGGGATCAGCGCAAGGTGTTCGTAGCTGGTGGTCGTCACCATCTCGGCGGCGGTGCCTTCGTTATGGAGCGGACCGTAGAGACTTTTGCCGTTTTGCTTTTCGACGCCGATCGCACTGGTGGCGTTGGCCTGCGGATCGAGATCGAGCAGCAGCGTCGGAATCTTTTTCTCCGCGAGCGCGGCGGCGAGATTGACGGCGGTGGTGGTTTTGCCGACGCCACCTTTCTGGTTGGCGATCGTGAAGACGGTGGTGGGCATTTGCAGCAATGGGTAAGGAGGAAACGCGGCGCGGCGCAAGCGCGGCGTCGGCGGGATTCGCGCGATGCGAAAACGGGCGTTTCCTGACGCGTCGGCCGCGACGGTGGCGCGTCAACGTTCCGGTCGAACGTGCGCGAGAATAAACTCCGCCACCGCCGCTTTCGGCGCGGGACCGAAGGCGTGACGCTCGCCGTGCGCGCCGAGTAGCAGGATGGCGTTGGCATCCGCGTCCATGCCGATGCCGGGTTGGCTTACGTCGTTGGCGACGATCCAGTCGAGGTGTTTCGCGGCGAGTTTGTGGCGCGCGTAGGTCTCGACGTCGTGTGTCTCGGCGGCGAAACCGACGACGCACTGCTGCGTCTGCTTGCGCGAAGCAAGCGTGCCGAGGATGTCGATGGTCGGCACGAGATGAAGGATCACGGCGCCACCGGTTTTCTTTTGTTTCTCGGCGGAAAAAGTCTGCGGCCGATAATCCGCGACCGCGGCAACCGCGATAAAGACATCGCAGCGAGGAAAGAGCGATTCGCACGCGGCAAACATCTCGGCGGCGGAAACGACGGAGTGACGCGTCACGCCGGCCGGCGCGGGCAGCGTGACGGGACCGCTGACGAGATCGACTTCCCAACCCCGCGCCTGCGCGGCGGCGGCGAGCGCGTAGCCCATTTTGCCGCTGGAGCCGTTGCTGAGGAAGCGAACCGGATCGAGGTGCTCGCGCGTCGGCCCGGCGGTGATCAAGCAACGAAGCGGAGTCGGCGAAGAAGGCATCGGGAGCGGGGAGTTAACGACGGAAGCGGGGCCCAAGCAGCGAGGCAAGGACGCGCTACGTCGCGCAACCCGCGCGGTGTCGCGTCCGCGCGCGCAGTGGCGAGGGCCGTGCGCGCGGAGTGAGTCGGGGCGGGGAGTCACCGCCGCGCTCGGGAGTGTAAAGTGTCATACATTATATGACACTCTGGTTTTGGCGGTGGGACTTGGTGAACAGCCAGGGAGGCGTTGAGGTGGGTGGGTTAAAGAGGGCGGCGGTTGAGGGGGACGCATGAAGGTGACACACTTTCGCCTCGCGCTGGAGCGCGGGTGCGCAATCGTTTGCTCGTTCCATGAACGGCAAGCCCAGCCTCGAAGATGTCGCGCGACGCGCGAATGTATCCGTTTCCACGGTTTCGCGGACGATTACGGGCAGCGGTCGCATCAGCGAGGAGACACGCGAGCTCGTGCACCGCGTGATGCGCGAACTCGGCTACAAGCCCAATCGCGTCGCGCGCCGGTTGCGCGCGCAGGGAGGGAAACGCCATCTCATCGGCTTGATCATTCCCGACATCCAAAACTCGTTTTTCGCGGATATCGCGCGCGGCGTGGAGGACGTGGCTTATAAAAACGATTTCGCGGTGATGCTGTGCAACTACGACGAGGATCCGCGCAAGGAGCAGTTTTACCTCGATGTGATGCTCGCCGAGTCAGTCGACGGAATTATTCTACCTCCTTCGCATGAAGAGGATGCGGATGTGTTGCGCGTGCAGCGCAGCGGCGTGCCGATCGTATGCGTCGACCGCAGTCTCAGCGATCCGAGCATCGACAAGGTCGAGGTGGACAACGAGCGCGGCGCGTTCGATGCGGTTACGCACCTGCTGCAGAAGGGGCATCGGCGGATCGGTTTGATTTCGGGACCGCTGGATTCGTCGACCGGCCGCGCGCGCCTCGAAGGTTATCGTCGCGCCTACAAAAACGCGGGTCTTCCCTTGGTGGAAAACCTCGTCGGCTTCGGTAATTACAAGCAGGATTCAGGTCGGGAGGTCGCGCGGACTTTGTTGGGGCTGACGCAGCCACCGACGGCGATTTTTGCGTGTAACAACCAGATGCTCGTCGGCGCGATCCAGGAGGCGTCGGAACGCGGGCTACGCATCCCGGAGCAGATCGCGCTGGTCGGTTTCGACGACGTGCCGCTGGCCGCGGTGTTCAATCCGCCGCTCACCGTGGTGCGGCAACCGGCTTACGAAGTAGGGCAGAAGGCGGCGGAGCTGCTACTGCGGCGGCTTAACGAGCCGCAAGCGGAGTTCATTCGACTCTCGCTATCGCCGGAATTGATTGTGCGGAAGTCATCGTAGCTCTCCGGTTTACGGCGGATTGCGAGAAAGGGCGGCGGTGCGCATTTGTGGCGATCAGGACGATCGCCGCTACCGGTTCGAGCAGCACGCTGCGAAGTTGCTTCGGTGACGCGGTGTCGTTTTGGACCGGCAAAGAAAAATCGGCCGCTCTTATCTTTGTAAGGCGTAGTTAGACCAGACAGTTAGGAAATAATCTAATAAGTTGCGCAATCGATTGCGCTTGACGATTGTTTTTGGCCTGCGCAATCGATTGCTCACTTCCAGCGCATCCCTCCGCCTGTTCGCTTATCCGGCGGCCTGCGCTTCGCCCAACCCCCTCCCGCCATGCCCCTCCGCTTCCGGTTTCTTGTTCTTACTTCGTTCGTTTTCGCGCTCCTGAGCCTGCGGGCGGAATCCGCGTCGTGGCGCGTCGTGCGCGACGAGTTCATTGAACCCGCGCCCGCAGTCCCCGAAGTGCACGCGTCGACGATCGTCGAGGCCGGCGACGGCTCGCTCGTGGCCTCGTGGTTTGGTGGCAGCAAGGAAGGCAACGACGACATCGATATCTGGGTGTCGCGTTTCGAGCGCGGCGCGTGGACGACCGCGGTGGTGGCGGCGACGGGTGAGGAGCCCGACGGCCGGCGCTATCCGACGTGGAACCCCGTGCTGCACCGCGCCGACGACGGTCGCCTGATTTTGTTCATCAAAGTCGGTCCGTCGCCCGAGAAGTGGTGGGGCGAGTTTCTCGTGTCGCACGATCACGGCCGGACCTGGGGCGAGCGCCAGAAGCTGCCGGACGGCGTGCTCGGCCCGATCAAGAACAAGGCCGTTCGTCTCGCCGACGGCACGATCGTGAGCCCCTCGAGTTTCGAATACGACGCGAAGCATTGGGCGGTGCGGATCGAGCGCACGGATGCGCAGCTGCGCCGCTGGACGGTGAGCCCGGATGTCGCCGATCCGCAGCGGCTCGGCGCGATCCAGCCCTCGATTCTCGTTCACGCCGACGGGCGGCTGCAGGCGTTGTGCCGCAGCAGCGTCCGGCAACTCGTGCAGACCTGGTCCACGGACGGCGGCGTCACCTGGTCGCCGCTCGAACCGACGCAGCTGTTCATGCCGAACTCCGGCCTCGACGCGGTCACGCTGCGCGACGGTGGATTTCTGCTGATCTACAATCCGTCTCCGAAGGACGCCAACCCGAAGAGCTGGGGCGAGCGGCGTCCGCTGGTCGTGGCGCACTCCGACGACGGCCTCGCTTGGACAACGATCCTCACGCTCGAAACCGCGCCCAATCGCCACGGCTACGCCTATCCCGCCGTGATCCAGTCGGGCGATGGCCGGGTGCACATCACCTACACGTGGAATCGCGCGCGCATCAAGCACGTGGTCCTCGAGGCGCGCTGAAGCGCGGCGTTCTCCCATCTTCCTCACCCATGACAAACCGATCCATACCCCGACTCAGAAAGCTAACCGTCCTCATGGCCGCCGGCCTGTTTCTGCCGGCCGCGATCGAAGCGGCGAGCGTCAGCGGCACCGTGCGCAACCAACGCACCGGCGCTTATCTCGAAGGCGCCGAAATCACGGTCGACGGCAAACCGACCGTTTTCCGCACCGACCGCACCGGTCGTTTCACCATCGAACAGCTCGAGCCGGGCGCGCGGCAGCTGCGCGTCGAGTATCCCGGCCTGGAGCCGGAAGCGCTGATGGTTGAGGCCACCGACACCGCGCCGCGCGCGGTCGACGTCGGCCTGCGCGAATCCTCCGACGAAGCGGAGGCGCTCCTGCTCGAGAAGTTCGTCGTCACGACCGAGAAGGAAGGTTACGCCGCGTCCGTGGCGCGCCAGAAGGCCGCCAACAACATCGAGAACGTCCTCTCGATGGACACCTACGGCACCGTGGCCGACGGCAACATCGGCAATTTCCTCCAGCGCGTCGCCGGCATCGCGGTCAACAAGGACGCGGGCGACGCCGTGGGCGTGATCGTCCGTGGCGCGCCACCGGAGTTGAACTCTGTCACGATGGACGGCGTGCGTCTCGCGTCCGCCGACTCTGGTATCAACCAGGGCGATCGGTCCGTGCGCATCGACCATCTGCCGTCCGAATTCATCAAGGAGATCGAGGTCGTCAAAGCCAACACCGCCGACCAGTGGTCCGACTCGATTGGCGGCACGGTCAACCTCGTGACCAAGTCCGCGTTCGACTATCGCAACCCCGTCCTCACGTATTCGGCCGGTTATTCGGTCAACACCTATCGCGACGACCTGTGGGACTGGCGTCCGCAGGCGAGTATCAGCTATCTCACGACGCTCGGCCAGGCGCGCAACGTCGGCGTGGCGCTCTCCGCCTCGCACAACGAGAGCACGCATCCCCGCGACTGGGTGCAGGTGCAGCGCCTGGAGAACGACGGCCGCGTCACGCAGGCGCGCCGGCTGGATGACATTGTTTACCGGATACGCCGCGGCCTTTCCTCCAAGTTCGAGTTCCGCCTCGCGAACGACCTCGAGGTTCGCTTCGACGCCGCAGTCAATCAATACAAGCAGTCCTCGGATCGGAATAATCTCAACATCAGCGACTCGGGCGGCCGTCGCGTCGCGGACTACAGCCGCGTCTCCCGCGCCGCGATCGAGAACGGCACACAACCGCGCACGGCCACGAACCAAACCGCGAGCGTCGCGCCGGGCTACACCGACACCTATACGGAAATGCTGCACGCCACGTTCGTGAACCAGCGCGCACGCGGCGACGGCGAGACCGAAACCTACAAGGTCGGCACGTCGGTGAAGAAGACCTTCGACTCCGGCCTCGTGGTCACCGCCGGCGGCACCTTCAGCCGCTCCGTCGCCGACTCCTCGTTCAACGCCTTCGCGGCGACGACCCGCGGCATCGGCCTCGGCATCGACAGCACGAACCCGGAACGCCCGGTGTTCACGCAAACCTACGGCCGCTCCATTGGAGCCGACACCGACATGCGCTACTACACGGGCGTCCTCAATCTCAGCTTCAGCCACGTGAAGGACGAGATCGGCACCGCCTACGTCGACGCGAGCCAGTCGTTCCACGGCAAGGTGCCGATGAACGTGAAGGCGGGCGCCGCGTTCCGTGAGCAATACCGTTACAGCCGCAACTGGGCGCCGCGCTGGAACTATGTCGGGCCGAATGGCGTGCAAGGTCCGGCCAACTTGAACAGCGACGACAACCTCGCGCGTTTCCTCAACCCGAACCCGACGTACGGTCTGTTCAACGGCTACTACGATTCGACCGCGGAGTTCAATTTCCAGTCGATCTATCAGGACTTCCTCACCGCGCCGTCCAACTTCGCGGCGCAGCCGAACTTCTCGAACGTGCCGGCGCCGGCGTCCGAGGTCGACGAGCAGGTCTTCGCTGCCTACGCGATGTCCGATTTCTCGTTCGGCAAACTCATCGCGACCGCCGGTGTCCGCTACGAAGGCACGCGCATCGATGCGATCGGCTCCTATTCCGATCCGCAGCTGCCCGACAAGAAGAGCATCAGCAAGGAAGGTTCCTACGATAACTTCTTCCCCGGGCTGCACCTCAAGTACAGCGCGACCAAGCAGCTGATCTTCCGCGGCAGCGTCACCACCAGCTTCGCGCGTCCGTCGCTCGCCAATGTCGCTCCCTCCACGACGGTGAGCTACTCGTCCGCCATCGGCGCCGAGGGCACGCTCACGCAGAACAATCCCAACCTGAAGCCGCAGTATTCCGAGAACTTCGACCTGATGGCCGAATATTATTTCCGGCCCAGCGGCGTGATCTCGGTCGGCGTGTTCCGCAAGGACATCGACGACTTCATCTCGAGCGACAACTACATCATCGGCGCCGGTCCCGACAACGGCTTCGGCGGGCAGTTCGAAGGCTTCGAATACCGCACCAAGCGCAATCTCGGCAGCGCGAAGATCCAGGGGATCGAGTTCGACTATAATCAGAAGCTGCCGTGGCTGCCGTCGCGCTTCGGCGCGCTGACGGTGTTCGGCAACGCGACCTTCCTCGAAACCGAGGGCAACTACGGCGATGGCGTGAACGACCTCGTGAACTTCGTGCCGCGCACCTACAACGCCGGTCTCGCGCATTCCTGGCGCAATCTCACGCTTCGCGCCGCGTTCACCTACAAGAGCGATTACCTCGTGAACTATAACGGCGACCCGCTCCAAGCCTACCGCAACTCGGCCGACCGCAGCCTCGATCTCAACGTCCGCTACCGCTTCAGCAACGCGATCGCCGTTTACGTCGACATGGTCAACGTGCTCAACGAGGGCTCGTTCTGGTATAACCTCGACAACAAGAATCGCGTTCTGAAGAGCGAGATCACCGGCATGCGTCTCACGCTCGGCGTGACCGGACGCTTCTGATTTCCGCCCATGCGCCGCCGCCTCCTCTGGATCTGGTTGTCCGCTGCCTGCGGTTCGATCCCGGCCACCGGCGCAGCGACGAGCCCCAGGCTCGTCGAGGAATTCATTGAGCCCGCGCCGCGACAACCGGAAGTGCACGCTTCGACGCTCGTCGAAGCGTCGCCCGGCCGGTTCGTCGCGGCGTGGTTTGCGGGTTCGCAGGAAGGCAACGTCGACGTCTCCATCTGGAGCGCCCGTCGCGATGCGTCAGGTTGGTCCGCCGCGCACGAAGTGGCACGCGCGCGCGGCCCGGCGGGCGAACCGGTGCCCGCCTACAATCCCGTGCTGATGGCCGTCGACGACTCCCGTCTCGCGCTCGTGCATTCGGCCGGGTGGGAGGGCGAGTCGTGGCTGCCCTGGATTCAGTGGTCGAGCGATCGCGGCGCGACTTGGAGCGAGCCTACGCGCTTGCCCGAAGGTATGCGCGGGCCGGATCGCAATCGTCCGCTACGCCTCGCGAACGGCGCCTGGTTGCATCCGTCGACCGCGAGCGGCGGCGTGCATCTCGAAATCTCCAATGCGTCGCTCACGCAGTGGCGGCGCCGGCCGCAGCTCGCCGATCCCGCTGGATTGCGCGCCTTACAGCCGACGCTGATCGACCACGGCGGCGGTCGCGTGCAAATGCTCTGCCGCACGTATGCGCGCGAGCTCGCGACCGCGTGGTCTGCGGATAGCGGCGAAACGTGGACGCCGCTCACCGGCCTCGGCATCACGATGGCCAACTCGGCGATCGACGCCGCGCGGCTGCCGGACGGGCGTATCCTGTTGGTCTATACACCGACCGGGAAACCTGCCCGCGCTTCCGATTGGGGGCCGCGTTATCCGCTCACCGTCGCCGTCTCGACGGATGGCCTGCACTGGCGCAACGTCATCGATCTTGAAACGGCGCCGATCCGTGAAGGTTATGCTTATCCGTGCGTGCTCGTCGGCTCCGATGAGCGCGTGCATCTCACCTACACCTGGGGACGCAAACGCATCCGCTACGTCGTCCTCGATCCCTCCTTGATCTGATCTCATGCGCTTCTCGCTGTTTCTCGGTTTTGTCCTCGCCGTCATCGCGGCTTCGGCCCGCGCCGACGTCACCGTCGCGTCCCTGTTCGCCGACGGTATGGTGCTGCAGCGCGACATCGCCCATCCCGTGTGGGGCTGGGCCGATCCGGGCGAACGCGTGGACGTGCGTTTTCGCGATCAACAACACACGACACGCGCCGGCAAAGACGGACGCTGGCAGGTCACGCTCGCGCCGCTCGGCGCGTCGGCCGAGCCGGCCAGTTTGGTGCTGAAAGGAAAAAACCGCCTCGAGCTTCGTGATATTCTGGTGGGCGACGTGTGGCTCTGCTCCGGACAATCGAACATGGAGTGGGCGGTGTCGACTGCGTTGAATCCTCAGCCGGAAGCCGCCGCGGCCAATTTTCCGCAGATCCGGCACTGCAAGATCACCCGCACGGTGGGCGAGACGCCGGCCGCGATCGTCGAAGCGAAATGGGCGACGTGCAGTCCGGCGACGGTGCTGCGTTTTTCCGCGGTCGGATATTTCTTCGCGCGCGACCAACATCGCACGCTCGGCGTTCCGATCGGGATCGTGACGAGCGCGTGGGGCGGCACGCAGGTTGAGTCGTGGATCAGTGCACCCGCGCTCGCCGCGGATCCGGACTTCGCGGTCGTGCAGACACGCTGGCAGCAGCGGCTCGCGACGTTTCCCGCCGAGGATCTGAAACAACAGGCGGCCATCGCCGCCTGGGAAAAGGAAGCGGCCGCGGCGAAAGCGGCCGGAAAGAAAATCACGCAGCGAAAACCGGCCGCCGCCGAAGGTCCGGGGTCACGCTGGCTGCCGTCAGGACTCTACAATGGCATGATTCACCCGCTGCGGCCGTTTCCGTTTCGCGGCGTGCTCTGGTATCAGGGCGAGGCCAACGAGTTTCGCGCCGCTGAATACGGGAAATTGTTTCAAACCATGATCCGGCAGTGGCGCGCCGACTGGCAGCGCGAAGACTGGCCGTTCTACTTCGTCCAACTTGCGAACTACGCCACGCCCAACGATCCCAGCGGGCAAACCTGGGCGTTTCTTCGCGAGGCGCAGGCCGCGGCGCTCGCGCTGCCGCACACGGGCATGATCGTGACCGTCGATATCGGCGAGGACCGCAATATTCATTTCAAGAACAAGCAGGAGGCCGGGCGCCGGCTCTCGCTCATCGCGCGCGCGCAGCTGCAACACGAAGCGTTGGAGTTTTCCGGTCCGCTTTATCTCAGCGCCAAAGTCGAAGGCGCCGCGATTCGCGTCTCGTTCTCGCATGCGCGGGGATTGAGGTTTCGCGACGGCCGCGCGGCGGGTTTCGAGATCGCCGGCGCAGACCAAAAATTCCATCCAGCCCACGCGGAGCTCGACGGTGAAACGGTGCTGGTGCGCGCCGAGGCGGTGCCGGCGCCCGTCGCCATTCGCTACGCGTGGCGCAACACGCCCGAGGTCTCGTTGTTCAACGACGTAGGTCTGCCGGCCGCGCCGTTCCGCTCCGACGACTGGCCCGCAGGCGGCGAGTCGGTTGCGGCCAAAGTTTTCGATTCCTCGCCCACGATCGCGCGTCGCTTTCGCTGAGCCTTTCGTCCTGAATCGGCGCCGCCCTCAAACCCGTTCGTATCCATGAAACTTCGTTGTCTGCTCCTTTCGCTGAGTGCCGGGCTTTTGTTTTTTTCCGGCTGCAGCAAATCGTCTTCCGACTCCGCTTCGTCGCCGGCGAAACCGCGCGTCGCCCTCGTGATGAAATCGCTGGCGAACGAATTTTTCGGCACGATGGCGGCCGGCGCCAAAGCCCACCAGGCGGCGCATGCGTCGGACTACGATCTCATTTCGAACGGCATCAAAAACGAGACCGACCTCGCCGAGCAGGTCGGCCTCGTCGAACAGATGATTGCGATGCAGGTGTCAGCGATCGTCATCGCGCCGGCCGATTCGAAAGCGCTCGTGCCGGTGCTGAAACGCGCGATGAACGCCGGCATCGTCGCCATCAACATCGACAACCGCCTCGATGCGGCGGCGCTGGCGGAGGCGGGCGTTTCGATTCCGTTCGTCGGTCCGGACAACCGCGCGGGAGCGGCCGCGGTCGGAAAAGTGGTCGCCGCCAAACTGGAGCGCGGCGCCGCGGTGGCGATCATCGAGGGAATTCCGACGGCGGACAACGGTCGCCAGCGTCGCCTCGGCTTCGAGGACGCCGTGCGCGACGCCGGCCTGAATCTTGTATCCGTGCAAAGCGGACAATGGGAAATGGAACGCGCCAACACCGTCGCCAACGCGCTCCTCAACGCGCATCCGCAACTCAAGGCGATCTTCTGCGCCAACGACAACATGGCGCTCGGCGCCGTCGCCGCGATCCGCTCCGCCGGCCGCGAGGGCCAGGTGCTCGTCGCCGGCTTCGATCACATCGGTGCGGTCAAACCGCTGCTCGAGAGCGGCGCGATCGTCGCCACCGCCGACCAGCACGGCGGCCAGCTCGCGGTCTTCGGGATCGAAGCGGCGCTCGCGGCGTTGCAGTCCGGTTCGGCGCAGGATCGCTCGACACCGGTCGATGTGGTGACCGCGGAAACGCGCTGAGCGTCCGAATCGTCCGATCGTTCCTCGCGTGATGCAGCCTTCCCGACTCGAGCTTCGCGGCCTGCAAAAGGCCTTTGGGCGCAACGTCGTGTTGCGCGGGCTCGATCTCGCGCTCGCGCCGGGTGAGATCCACGCGCTCATTGGTGGCAACGGCGCGGGGAAGTCGACGTGTTCGAAGATCATCGCCGGTCTGGCAACGCGCGATGGCGGAGAAATCAAACTCGACGGCGTGGCGTTCGCGCCGGCGTCGCGGCAGGAAGCACAGGCGGCGGGCGTGGTGATGGTGCTGCAGGAGCTCAACGTGCTGCCGACGCTCTCGGTCGCGGAGAATCTTTTCCTCGACGACCTGCCGGCGCGCGCCGGCTGGATTCAACGTAGCCGGCTCGCGCGCGACGCCAAGGTTGCGCTCACGCGGGTCGGTCTGAGCAATCTCGATCCGGATCGTTCCGCTAGCACGCTCGGCGTGGGACAGCAGCAACTCGTGGAGATTGCGGCGGGTCTGACGAAACAGTGCCGCGTGCTGATCCTCGACGAACCCACCGCGGCCCTGTCAGGCGCGGAGATCCGCACGCTCTTCGCGCTGCTGCGCGACCTGCGCGCGGCCGGTACGTCGATTCTCTATATCAGTCACCGTCTCGAAGAACTGGCGCAGTTGGCGGATCGCGTGAGTGTGCTGCGCGACGGGCAACTCGTCGCGACGCTGCCGGCGACAACGCCGCGCGACGAATTGATCCGATTGATGGCAGGAGCGCTGCCCGCTCCGGCGGCGACGACGGACGCGCGCGTTCATCGCGGGACGCCGGCGCTGCAGGTCTGCGAGGTGCGTTCCGGTAGCGCGGTGCGTGGCGTGAGTTTCAAGGTGGCGGCCGGCGAGATCGTCGGACTCGGGGGATTGGTCGGGGCTGGCCGCACGGAATTGTTGCGCGCAATTTTCGGCGCGGACCGACGTAGCGCGGGCGAGATTTTTCTCGGCGACGACACGCGGCCGTTCCATCCGCGCAGCACGCGTGACGCGGTGAGGCGCGGGCTGGCGTTTGTTCCGGAGGACCGGAAACAGCAGGGAATTTTCGCGACGCTCTCCGTGCGTGCCAACGCGAGCGTCACGCGGTTGCCGACGCGGCGGGGTTTGCCGGGCTGGATCGATGCGGCGGGAGAACGCACCGGCATCGCGGCGCTGTTGGAGAAATTGCGCGTGCGCCATGCGAGCATGGAGCAGCCGATCGCGCAGCTCAGCGGCGGCAATCAACAGAAAGTCGTCATCGGTCGCTGGCTGCAGTGTCCGGTGCGCGTGTGGTTGCTCGACGAGCCGACGCGCGGCGTCGACGTCGGCGCGCGGCAGGGGATCTACGATTTGCTACGCGGCCTCGCGGCCGATGGCGCCGCCGTGCTGGTCGCCTCGAGCGACTACGAGGAGCTGGCGCAGTTGTGCGACCGGGTGCTGGTGATGTCGAATGGCCGCCTCACCGCGGCGTTTGAGCGCTCGGCGCTCGAGCCGGAGGCTTTCATGGCTGCGGCGTTCGCCGGCTTTTCCGGCGCGGAAACTTCTTTCTCTTCATGAATCTGGTGCGACGTTTCGCCGATTTTCTTTTCCTCGCCGCGTTGCTCGTGGCGCTGGTCGGTTTGTTCAGCGGGCTGAGCGATCATTTCTGGTCGCTCCAAACTTTGAATACGGTGGCCAACCGGATTCCGTCGCTCGCTCTGGCGGCGATCGGAATGACGTTCGTGTTGATGGCCGGCGGCATCGACCTTTCGGTCGGATCGATCTCGGCGCTGGCGGGCGCGGTGTTTGGCTGGATGGTCATCGACCAGGGCACGCCGCTGCCGATCGCGTTTGCCGCGGCGCTCGGCGCCGGGCTCGCATGCGGCGCGTTCAACGGCGCGCTCGTCAACTGGCTGCGGATGCCGTCGTTCATCGTCACGCTCGGCGTGCTCGAAGGCGCGCGCGGCCTGGCGTATCTCGCGACGGATTCGCAGACAAAATACCTCGGCGAACGGCTTGGTTTCCTGCAGGCGACCTTGCCGGGAGCGGGGCTGTCGACGGCGTTTTTCCTGGCGGTGGCGTTGATGCTGATTTCGCACTTTGCGATCACGCGCACGGTGTTTGGCCGGCACGTGGTGGCGGTCGGCACGAATGAAGAGGCGGCGCGGCTCGCCGGTTTGTCGCCGTCGCGGGTGCGCGCTGCGGTGTTTGTGCTTTCGGGCGTGCTCGCGGCGCTGGCCGGGCTTTGCCATGTTTCGCGCCTCGGCGCGGCCGACCCGAATGCGGGTTCGGGCCTCGAACTCTCCGCGATCGCGGCCGCCGTGATCGGCGGCACGAGCTTGATGGGCGGACGCGGCTCGATGCTTTCGACGTTTGTAGGCGTGTTGATCATCGCCACGCTCGAGGCGGGACTCGCGCATCTCGGCGTGTCGGAGCCGATCAAGCGGGTGGTGACGGGCGCGGTGATCGTTGGCGCGGTCGCGGCGGAGGCGCTGCGCACCGGCTGGGTGGCCCGGCGGCTGAATCGCGCGAACTGAACGCTGACTTTATGCGGAAAATTATCCCCATTCTTGCCCTGACGCTTCCCTTGTTCATCGCGGAGCCGGCGTTGGCTGCGCCTGAAACCGGCTCGAAACCGGCGCCGGTGAAGCTGATCTTCGACACCGATATCGGCAACGACTGCGACGATGCGATGGCGCTGGCGGTGATTCATGCGCTGCAGAACCGTGGCGCCTGCGAGTTGCTGGCGGTGACGCTCACGAATCCCGAACCGCAGGCCGGGAAACTGGTCGACGCGATCAACACGTTCTACGGACGGCCGGATATTCCGATCGGCGTGAACCCGTCCGCGCCCCTGGTCGGGAAGGGCAGTCGTTATCTGAAGGCGGAGAAAAACTACCCGCACGATTTCGATCCGGCGAACGCGTTGTCCGCGGTCGCATTGCTGCGCAAGACCCTCGCTGCTGCGCGCGATGGCGAGATCGTGCTGCTGCAGGTGGGTTTCTTCACGAATCTTGCGGCGCTGCTGGCGTCACCAGCGGATGACTACAGCCCGTTGTCGGGCCGCGAGCTCGTGGCGAAAAAAGTGCGCGAGCTGTCGTTGATGGCCGGCGGCTTTAGCACGCTCAACGGGAGCAATTATCCGCTCGAGTTCAACGTGCGCTACGACATCGCCTCGGCGCAGAAAGTCGCGGCCGAGTGGCCCACGCCCATGGTTTGGAGCGGCGTGGAGATCGGCGAGGCGATCCGCTTCCCGGCGACAGTGGTCGATCACGATTTCGGCTACGTGGCGCGGCATCCGGTGCATGAGTCGTATCAGTTGTATATCCCGACGCCGCACGAGCGGCCGTGCTACGATCTCACGAGCGTGCTGCAGGCGGTCTGGCCGGAGCGGGACTACTTCGCGCTGTCGGTTGCCGGCCGCGTGGAGGTGCTGCCGGACAGTTTCACGAAATTCGTGCCGGCAAAAAAAGGAGAGACTGGACGCGACCGCTACCTGATCGTGGATCCGGCGCGCGCGGCACGCGTGCGGGAACTGTTTGCGGCGCTCGTCAGCGAGCCGGCGGCGAAATGACTCTGATGCAGCCTTCCCGTTCTTCAAAACCGGCACGCGTGACCGTGCTGGGTTCGCTCAATGTCGACCGGATCTGGTCGGTCGCCGAACTGCCGACGCGCGGGGAGACCGTGCTCGCGAGTGCGACGCGCACGGAGTTCGGCGGGAAAGGCGCCAACCAAGCCGTGGCCGCGTGCCGTCAGGGCGCGCGCGTGGCGATGATGGGCGCGGTCGGCGGCGACGACGATGGCGAGCGCTACCGCACTTATTTATCAGAGATGGGCGTGGACTGTTCGGCTGTGGGCACGGAACGCGATACGATCACCGGCTCGGCGCATGTTTATGTCGACGCGCGCGGCGAGAACCAGATCGTGGTGGCGAGCGGGGCCAACTGGCGCGTGACCTCGGACTCCCTGGCACCGGCATTGCCGGCGCTGCTGGCGCGGAGCGACGTTTTGCTGGCACAGCTGGAAACCCCCGCGGCGGTTGTATCCGACGCGCTGCGACAGGCGGCCGCGTGCGGTGTGCGCACGATTCTGAACGCGTCGCCGTTTACGTCGGATTTCCGGTGGGACCAGCCGATCGACTCGGCCGTGATCAACGAGCACGAGTGCCGCGATTTCTTCCAGTGCACTCCGGCGGAACTGGGGGCGCTCGACCGCGCCGGGCGATGCCAATTTCTGAAAAAATACCGACTGCAGCACCTGGTGGTGACGCAGGGCTGCGAGCCGACGCTGCATTTCTCCGCGGATGCGACGCATGTGATTCCGACCTATCGCGTGGAACCGAAGGACACCGTTGGCGCAGGGGACATGTTTGTCGGCGCGCTGGCGGTGAAGCTCGCCGAAGGGGCGTCCTGGCCGGAAGCACTGTGGCACGCCAATGTCGCCGCGGCACTGTCGACGCTGTCGTTTGGTGCGCAATCGGCGATGCCACAGCGATCGCGCGTGGAGGAGTTGCTGGAGCCGCGTCCGATTTAGCGACGCGCGCCGCCCGCGTCCGCCACGACTCAGCGCCGCTTCCAAGCCGGGAGCGGCTTTTTTGTCGGATTTCAACGATGTGAGCAGCGCGGCGTTTGAGCGCGCCGCTGCGGCTTTGGACAACGAGCGCCGCCGCTATAGCCTGCGGCTCCCCAACCACCCCTTGCATGCGCACTTTTCCCCTCTCGCTGTCTTCGTCGTTGATCAAAATTTTCGCCCGACTCGCGCTGCTGCTGGGAGCGATGATGGGTATGTCGGCGGCGGAGATCCGTCGCGATCTGGTTTATGGCGAAGCGGGCGGCGAGCGGCTGGTGCTCGATGCGAGCGTCCCGGACGGGGAGGGGCCATTTCCGATCGCGATTCTCGTGCATGGCGGCGGTTGGAGTGGCGGCGACAAAGCCGGCACGCGGCCCACCGACGGCGCGGACATCACGCCGTGGTTCGATCCGCTCACCCGCGCGAACTTCACCTGGTTCTCGATCAACTACCGGCTCGCGCCGAAACATCGCTGGCCCGCGTGTTTCGACGATGTGCAAACTGCGATCCGCTGGGTGAAGGAACACGCCGCGGAATTCAAAGGCGATCCGCAGCGCATCGTTCTTTTCGGACACTCGGCGGGCGGACAACTCGCCTGTCTCACCGGTCTCGCGGCGGCGCCGGACGCACGCGTGCAGGCGGTGGTGGGTTTTGCGGCGGTCACGGATCCGGAATTCGAATTGCCGGTGCGCGGCGGGCTGAGCACGTCGCTGCAGGCGCTGTTCGATCGACCGAAGGAAATCACGCCGGAGTCTCTCGCGCTGCTGCGGGCGTTTGCGCCGATCGAAGCCGTAAAGGAGAAGCCGGCACCGCCGCCGTTTCTGCTGGTGCAAGGCGATGCGGACAAGACGGTGGCGCTGCAGCAGTCACTGAACTTTCAATCCCGGCTGCGCTCCGTCGGCGCACACGCGGATCTGCTCGTGATCCCCGGCGCGGGGCATCGGTTGGCCAACTGGCGCGATTTGGCGCCCGATTATCCGGATCGCATGATCGCGTGGATTCGCACGCAGTTGGAGGGAAGTGACCAGGAGACGAATCGGGAAACGCCGCGGCCGATCATCCGCGCGGCGCAGGCGAACGACGCGGCGGAGGCGCGCCCCCTTCGCCTCTGGTATCGCCAGCCGGCGACCGCGTGGACCGAAGCATTGCCGGTCGGCAACGGCCGACTGGGCACGATGGTGTTTGGCGGCCTGGCGGAAGAGCGGCTGCAGTTGAACGAGGACACGCTGTGGACGGGCGCGCCGCATGCGTATCATCACGAAGGCGCCGTCAACGTGCTGCCCAAGCTGCGGGAACTGCTCTGGGCCGGCGCGCAAAAGGAGGCCGAGGACCTCGCGATGCGCGAGTTCATGAGCGTGCCGCTGCGGCAGAAGATGTATCAACCGCTCGCCGATCTGCTGCTGCAGTTTCCGGGACACGAGCGCGCGAGCGATTACGAACGCGAACTCGATCTCGATGCGGCGATCGCGCGGGTGCGTTATCGCGTCGGCGAGGCGACGTTCTCGCGCGAAACTTATGCGAGTCACCCGGATCAGCTGATTGTCGAGGAACTGAAAACGGACCGGCCCGGCGCGTTGCGTTTCGCGCTCCGGCTCGGGGCACCGCACGCGGCGGCGACGGTGCGTGTTGTCAATTCGGATACGCTGCTGCTGCTCGGACGCGTGCAAGATGACGGGTTGCGTTTCGCAACGCAGGTGAACGTCACGACCCGCGGCGGCACGGTGCGCGCGAGCGCAACCGGCATCGAGGTCGAAGGCGCCGATTCCGCCGTCGTGCGGATCGCAGCGGCGACCAGTTTCAAGAACTTCCGCGACATCTCGGGCGATCCGGAGACGGTGACCGCGCGGACGATGGCGGCGGCGGAGGCGTTCGACGCGGCGCAGTTGCGCGAGCGCCACGTGTCGGATCATCGGGCGCTGTTCCGGCGCGTGAGCCTTGATCTGGGAACGTCACCGGCGCGCCGGTGGCCGACGGACGAGCGCCTGCGCGCCGCGGACAAGTCGGCCGATCCGGAGCTGGCGACGCTGATGTTTCAATACGGGCGCTACCTGTTGATCGCGAGCAGCCGTCCCGGCGGTCAACCTGCGAATCTCCAGGGAATCTGGAATGACCGCACAAATCCGCCGTGGGGCAGCAAATATACGGTGAACATCAACACCGAGATGAACTACTGGCCCGCCGACGTGGCGAACCTGGCGGAATGCGCGGTGCCGTTGTGGGACCTCATCGACGATCTGATGGTGAGCGGACGGGAGACGGCGCGGGCGCATTACGGTGCGCGCGGCTGGGTGCTGCATCACAACACGGATTTGTGGCGCGGCACGGCGCCGATCAACGCGTCAAATCACGGCATCTGGCCGACCGGCGGCGCGTGGCTTTGCCAGCACCTGTGGGAGCACTTTCGTTTCACCGGCGATCGCGAGTTTCTCGCGCAGCGCGCCTATCCGGCGATGAAGGGGGCGAGCGAGTTCTTCGTCGATTATCTGGTCAAGGATCCGCGCACGGGCTGGCTCGTCAGCGGGCCGTCGAATTCGCCCGAGCACGGCGGGCTGGTGATGGGACCGACGATGGATCACCAGATTATCCGCGCACTCTTCGCGAACACCGCGGCGGCGGCCCGCGCGCTCGGCCGCGATGCGGAGTTTGCGAATCAACTCGAAGCCCTGCGCGCGCAGATCGCGCCGAATCAAATCGGACGCCATGGCCAGCTGCAGGAATGGCTGGAGGACAAGGACGATCCGAACAGCCGGCACCGGCACGTTTCGCATTTGTGGGGCGTGTTTCCCGGCGAGGAGATTTCACCGGTGACGCCGGAGCTGTTTGCGGCGGCGAAGCAGTCGCTGCGTTTCCGCGGCGACGACGGCACGGGCTGGTCGCTCGGTTGGAAGATCTGTCTGTGGGCGCGTTTTCTCGATGGCGATCACGCCTTCAAAATGATCCAGCAACAGCTGCGTTTCGCGCCCTCGGACCGGGCGCAGAGCAGCAGCGGGGGCGGGACGTATTCAAATCTCTTCGACGCGCATCCGCCGTTTCAGATCGATGGCAACTTCGCGGTCACGGCGGGAATCTGCGAGATGCTGCTGCAAAGTCAGCACGACGACCTCGTGCTGCTACCCGCGCTGCCGAGTCATTGGCCCACCGGAGCGGTGCGCGGCCTGCGCGCGCGCGGCGGATACGAGGTGGATCTGGTGTGGCGTGACGGAAAACTCGTGTCGGCGACGATTCGGGCGCAGCACGATGGCCGCGTCACCCTCCGCACCGGCGCGCGAAAGCAGGAGATCGCCCTCCGCGCCGGCGAGGCTTACGTTTGGGAACTGCGCTGATTGCGACGGAGCCGCGCGCGAGGGCAGGCGGCGGTTCCGGCCGCCACGTCTTGCGATGTGACGGTCACAAAACGCCTGGCTGGAAAATCACGGGCGCGACCGCAGGCTGTGGCGTTATGATGCGCTTTCTCCCCGTCGGGCTGCCGTTTCTTCTCGCGTTCGTTTCCGCTTTCGCGGCCCAGCCGCGCACCCTCACGGTGGCGCTCGATGCGCCAGCGAAGGCGATCAGTCCGGAGCTATTTGGTATCTTCTTCGAGGATCTCAACTACGCCGCGGATGGCGGACTCTACGCCGAGCTGTTGCAGAACCGGTCTTTCGAATACAGCGCCACCGAGCAGGCGAATTGGGGACCGTTTTCATTTTGGGATCTTGTGAAAACCGCCGACGGCGACGGACGGCTCGGGCTGGGCGATGCGCGTCCGGTGCACGTCAACAACCCGCATTACCTGATTCTCACGGTGACGAAGCCCGGCGACGGCGTCGGGATCGCCAATCGCGGTTTCGACCAGCTTCCGCTCGAGGCCGGCAAGGCCTACGACGCGTCGTTCTGGGCTTACCAGGCCTACATGGGCGTGATGTGGGGTCCGGGCGACCAGACGAAGCCGATGCCGCTGACGCTCCGTCTCGAAGGCAAGGACGGCAGCGTGCTGGCCGAAGCGAAGCTCGAGGTATCCGGTCGCACGTGGACGAAGCACACCGTAACGCTCACGCCGTCGCGTTCCGATCCCGAGGCGCGCTTTGTTTTGCTCGCGCACGAGCAGGGCGCCGTGGCGCTCGACATGGTTTCGCTTTTCCCGCGGGACACGTTCAAGCACCGCCCCAAGGGATTGCGCCGCGATCTCGCGCAAACCATCGCCGACCTGAAGCCGAAGTTCGTGCGCTTCCCCGGCGGCTGTCTCGTGCACGGTCCCGGCGTGCGTGCGTATTACGATTGGAAGCACACGGTCGGACCGGTCGAGCAGCGGGTCGCGTCGCGGAATTCGTGGGGTTACCACCAGACCATGGGGCTTGGGTATTTTGAGTATTTCCAGTTCTGCGAGGACATCGGCGCGGCGGCGGTTCCGGTCGTGACGGCGGGCGTCTGCTGTCAGCACGCGGGGCATTCGCCGGGCCGAGGACAGGAAGGGCTGCCGCTGGAGGACATGCCGGCCTACATCCAGGACGTGCTCGACTTGATCGAGTGGGCCAACGGTCCGGCGACGTCGAAGTGGGGCGCCGTGCGCGCCGCGGCCGGACATCCCGCGCCGTTCGGCTTGAAATACCTCGGCATCGGCAACGAGGACGCGATCACGCCGGACTTTAAGGAGCGCTTCCGGATGATCAACGACGTGCTCAAGGAGAAACATCCCGAGATTGTCGTCATCGGCACCTCCGGCCCGTTCGCGAACGGGGAGGATTTCGACCTTGGTTGGGCGTTCGCGCGCGAGCTGAAGCTGGCGATGGTCGACGAGCATTATTACGTCTCACCGCAGTGGATGTGGGAGAATCTTTCCCGCTACGATTCCTACGACCGGAACGGACCGAAGGTTTATCTCGGCGAATACGCCGCACATGAAAAGGACCGCCGCAACACCCTGCGCACCGCGATCGCCGAGGCCGCGTATTTGACGAGCCTCGAGCGCAACGGCGACGTCGTGCGGCTGGCCTCGTATGCGCCGCTGCTCGCCCGCCGTCAGCACACCCAATGGCACCCGGACATGATCTATTTCAACGCGACCGAGGTGTATCCAAGTCTCAACTATACCGTGCAGCAGCTTTTCGGTCGCAATCGCGGAGACACGGCCGTGACGACTTCGTTCGACGCCGGGCCTACCGGCGCGAAACTGGCGGCCTCGGCGGTGCGCGACAGCCGGAACGGCGATCTCATCGTGAAGCTCGTCAACGGCGAAGCCACCGCTCAGTCCGTCGCAACGAAACTGGCTGGGGCGAGCCGCCTCCCCGCGACCGCCGAGCGCACCGTTTTCGGGGGAGCCGACGCCGATGCGGTGAACACCGATGGCCAGCCGCCGGCCGTCACGCCGGTCACCGAAACCGTGCCGCTGTCCGCCGAGTTCACTTACGAGGCGCCGGCAAACTCGCTGACGATCTGGCGCATTCGGGCGCGTTGAGGTGTGGAACTCCGCGCTGGTGGGACCGGCGCCGCCTGGGCGCGGACCTGCCTAAAGTAATAGTCGCGGGTATGGCCAACGCATCCTTGAGGTTGGCGCCCGCTCCTCCGTTCTTGCATTGCCGCGTCGTCGCCGCGTTGCCCCGCTCCCCCATAACCCTTCTCGTTTTCCAGATATGTCATTCGTGAGACGCTTCCTGTCCCTTCTTGTCTGCCTGTCCGCCTTCGTGATGGTTGCTCCCGGGTGGGCCGCGGCCGCGCCGGTGAGCTGGACGGCCGACAATGGCAACGGCACGTTCACGAATCCGCTGTTCTACGACGAATTCTCCGATCCCGACCTGATCCGCGTCGGCGAGGATTTCTATCTCGCGGGCACGACGATGCACGCGATGCCCGGGCTCGTGATCCTGCACTCCAAGGATCTCGTGAACTGGAAATTCCTCAGTTACGCGTTCCAGCGGCTGGACTTGGGGCCCGGGTTCAAGCTCGACGAGGGTAAGGAGATCTACGGCCAGGGCATTTGGGCGCCGTGCCTTCGTTACCACGCCGGCAAGTTCTACCTGTTCGCCAACATCAACGGCCACGGGCTGCAGGTCTTCATCGCGGAGAATCCCGCAGGGCCCTGGGAGCATCGCCGCTTCCAGGGCGGCATCCACGATCTTTCCGTGCTCTTCGATGACGACAACCGTGTGTATGCTGTGCACGGATACGACGAGGTTGTTCTCACCGAGCTCAAGCCGGACCTCAGCGGCATCGTCGAAGGCTCCGACCGGGTGATCATTCCGCGCGGCAACGCGATGGGCGAGGGGCATCATTTCTACAAAATCGACGGCAAGTATTATATTCTCAGCGCCAACTATGCGCCGACGGGCCGGATGCAGGCCGCGCGCGCCGATCATATTTACGGCCCTTACGAAACAGTCGTGATCGCGGCGAAGGAAACGCTCGGAACGCAGCGCGGATGGCTGCTGCAGCCCATCGGCCTGGGGATGAAGATCCCCGGCCCCGGATCAGATTTTAAACTTACGCCACCTGGCGGCAACCAACTCGGCGCCGTGCCGCTGCACCAGGGCGGTATCGTTGATTTGCCGAATGGCGAGTGGTGGGGTTTTTCGATGCTCGATTTTCGCTCCGTTGGTCGCACCACGGCGCTCTCGCCGGTCACCTGGGTCGATGGCTGGCCGTATTTCGGTCTCCCGGGTAATCTCGGCCGCACGCCGCGCACGTGGACCAAACCGGCGCTTGGCACGCAAGTGGAGCCGCACGCGCCCTACCAGCGCAGCGACGATTTTTCGGGCTCGAAGCTGTTGCCGGTGTGGCAGTGGAATCACCACCCGGTGGACGAGAAATGGTCGCTCACGGAGACACCCGGTGCGCTCCGTTTGCACACGCTCCCCGCCGACCATCTCTTGTGGGCGAAGAACATGCTCACGCAGCGTGCGATCGGACCGGTTTCCGTGGCGACCGCGGAACTCGACGCGGCGGGCTTGCGCGTGGGCGATTATGCCGGACTCGCGCTGGTCAATATCCCCTTTGCGACGCTGGGCGTGGTCCGCACCGATGCGGGCTTCGTGCTGCGCTACTACGATCAGTCGAAAAACGAAACCATCGAGCAACCGCTCGCGTCGCCGCACCTCTGGCTGCGCGCGACCGGAGATTACGATAACGACGTCGCGCATTTCAGCGTCAGCGTCGACGGCAATGCCTTCGCCCAAATCGGTGGCGAAATTCGGCTGCCGTATCAGTTGAAAACGTTCCAGGGCACGCGCCTCGGGCTCTTCGCGTTCAACACCGCGGGCCGAGAAGGTGGGTATGCCGATTTCGCGGATTTTCGCGTCGACGAACCTCTCGCCGATCGCTCGGCCAATATCCCCCTCGGCAAAATCGTGACGTTCACAAATCTGTCCAATGGCTCCGTCGTGTGGGCGAATCCGCACGGCATGTTGCACTCCGCGGCGCCCGGTTCGAAGCAGGCGACGAGCGCGCAGTCGCGTTTCCGCGTGCATGATCGCGGACAGGGGCGCGTGGCGCTGGAGGCGATGGATGGCAGCGGCTTTCTGACGGTGGTTGGCGCGGGGTTGTCCGCCGATGTGCGGCCGCTGAAGCCGGAGTCCGAGGCGAGCCTGTTCATGTGGCAGGACATGTTGCGCGACCGGCAGTGCATGCTGCTTTCGCTGAAGACGAATCGTTTCGTCGGCATCGCGCCCGACACCGGCGAGCCCTACGGCGCCGACTGGCCCGGTGCGAAGCCCGACCGCAAGGACGGCACGGTGCTGACGTGGACGGCAGTGCCGGCGGAGTAGCGCAAACTTGGCGGAGCCTGGAAGCGGTTCCGACATTCGCAGGCTGAAATGGGACGCGCGGACAGGGTGGACAGGTCCACCCTGCGTATTGATGAACGGACTACGACCCGCCCAGTGGCCTCGGGCTTTCCGCACGTTGGCCTAGTCGATCGTGACGTTCTTCGCGTCGTGCACGACCAGTTGGGCGGCCTCGAACGTGCGCAGCGGCTGGCCAAGATACGAGAGGCCGTCGATCGTGACATTTTCCACGAGGTGGTCGTCGTCGTAACCGGCGATGATGCTGTAGGGCAGCGCACCTTCGATGACCTGCAGGTTGCGGACTTGCACGTTGCGGATGCGGCCGCGTTCGGCTGCGTGTTGACGATATTCGTCCGGCGTGAGGCGTTGTTCGCCGTCCCACACACCGCCGGGGTCCATCCGGCGCTCGCGCTCCGCTTGTGACGCCGGTTTGTCGATGCCGTATTGGGCATAGAGCACGCAGAAATCGATCAGCTTGCGGCGGACGTCCTCGACCCGGATGTCCTCGAAACGGACATCCTCGACCGTGCCTGAATCGCCTTGGTGGATACTGATGGCGGAGCCGCGCTCGACGTGGAGGATGTCGCAGTCGCGAAACACGAGATGAGAGGCGCCCCGGCTGCGCAGTTCGAAGCCCACCTCGATCGCGTTGCCGCCGACCGGCATGTTCCAGAAGGTGGAGCGGCGCACCTCGATGTTTTTCGTTTCGATATCGTCCAGATTTTTGACGACGACGCAGTCGTCGTTGGTGCGGACGAAGACGTTTTCGACGAGCACATCGCTCGAAGAGACGAGATCGAATCCGTCGTTGCCATAATGATTGCTGCCGCTGAGGACGTTCACGCCGTCGACGTGCACGTTGCGGCAGGAACGGACGAACACCGTCCAGTAATGGCTGTTGAAAACGGTGATCCCTTTGATGGCAGCGCCTTCGACATTCTGCAGGTAGATCATGTTGCGCGCTCCGGACTCATCTTCCGGAATCGGTTTGGCGGTGCGATCGGCGGACGTCGTTGCCGGCCGGTTCGGGATGTCAGTGCCGTCCAGCACGCCGCGTCCGCGAATGCTGACGTTCCGGGTGCCGATCGAGCGGACGTTGCCTTTCACCCACGCACCAGCTGCGAGGTAGAGCGTTTCGCCCTCGGCGAGGTCCATCAAACCGGCGTCGTGGATGCCGGGTCCGAAGTAGCGGACCTTCGCGTCGCCGGGCTTGGGCGCGTCGTCTTCCGGTGTGGCGGGAAACAGGTGCAGCACGCGGGCGAGGTCGCGGTTGAACTCGACGGTGAGCGGGCGCGCCGTGGTGATGCGAAAGCGGATCGTGCGGTGATCCGCATCGATCGTGGCGGTGACGCCGGCGGAGCGTGGTCGAAGATCGACCCAGCGAACATTGAAGTCCGCGCGGATCATGACCTCGACGGGCGCGGTCAGCTCGAAATTCCCGAACGACCCCTGGTTGAAGTGATGCAGCGGGAGTTCATTGCCCGCGATCGTGACGTGGAGGGGCAGCGGTTGCGGCTGCGCCAAAACCGCGCGGCCGAGGATGGCGAGCATGAGCCCGCAGAGTCCGATGAGGTTTCTTTTCATCATGAGAATGGCGGCGCGGAACGTCAGGCGCGGACCCGAAGGAGCACGCAACCATGAGGCGGCACCGTGGCCTCAATGATCTCGCGGCGGCCGAGATCGATGTGTTTCCAGACGTCGCGAACGTGTGCGCCCGAGGGGAAGCCGAGCGGCCGCAGATCGACCGGGATGACTTCGCCGCGCGTCCAGGTGTCCTGGCGGTTGAAAATGCCGATGGCCTTGCTGCCGTCGGCGAGTGGTTTGCCCCAGATCTCGTAAGGGCCTTCGGCGGAGAAGCGGTCGCCTTGCACGCCGGCGGGGTCCTGGTCGATGGCGATGACCTCGCGATTCGTAAGCAACGCGATGGTTTCGGCGTTCATTTTTGTCAGGTCGTTGCCCGCGAGCAGGGGCGCAGCGAGGAGTGCCCAGAGGCTCATGTGCGTGCGGTATTCCTCGGCGGTCATGCCGCCGTTTCCCACCTCGAGCATGTCTGGATCGTTCCAATGACCGGGGCTGGCGTAGCGGGAGAGGCCGGCCTGACCGAAGCCGATCGCTGCCATCGCGGCGTAGCTGTCGCCGATGTCGCCAGTCGTGCGCCAGGAATTGCCGCCGACAGAGGCGCCCCATCGCCAGACGTAATTGAGGCCGTATTGGCAGAGGCTGTAGAAGATGGGCCGGCCTGTCTGTCGCAGGGCGCGGTGCATTTTCGCGTAAGCTTCACGGATGGCATCGAGTCGCTCGGCAGGCGTGGTCAGTTTGTTCACAACCTCGTCGTTGTAGCTGCACAGGTCGTATTTCAGATAATCGACGCCCCAGGCGGCGTAGGTGCGGGCATCTTGTTCCTCATGCCCGAAACTGCCCGTGTAGCCCGCGCACGTCTTCGTGCCGGGCGATGAATAGAGCCCCAGCTTCAGACCCTTCGCGTGGAGGAAGTCGGCGAGCGCCGCCATGTCGGGGAAACGCTCGTTGGGCTGGATCGTGCCGTCGGCCGCGCGTGATCCCTGCCACCCGTCGTCGATGTTGATATAGACATAGCCCGCGTCGCGCATGCCGCTGCTGACCATCGCCTCGGCCTGTGCCCGCACGATGGCATCGGTGATGTTTGCCTGGAAATGATTCCAGCTGTTCCAGCCCATCGGTGGCGTGAGCGGAAGGCTGGAGGCCAGCACGCGCAACGACAGCATGGCCGTCAGCGCGGAAACGAGCAGGTGGGACGAGTTCATGAAGGAGAAACAACGGGGCGACCGTGGGGCATGACTGTGAGGACAAACCCAACCTTCTGACGAAACGTCGCAAGCGCAGGACCCGTTGCAGGGCCGGAGAGACAGTGATCCCGTTGACCCCTGTGTCGGCGATCGCAGCGATGCGGGCCAAGGGGCGTGGCGCGGGAGGCCTTGCGAACAGGCTCGTGAAAAGTGATTGGCGGATGGTCGCGAAATCGGTGCGATCACGGCACCCCCATGCCCCGCTGGCTCCAACCGATTGCCACTCTCCAGCCGCGATTGCCCTGGTTGTCGGTGGGCGTCGTCAACCTGCTCTGGGTTTGCCAGATCTTCAGCGTCTTCGTGCAGGGCAACGCGGTGGTGCTCACCACGCGCCGTTTCACCCAGGATCCGAGGGTGTTCGCGTTGATCGCGAGCCTGTGGCCGTTGCTCGGGCTGACGGTGGGCTCGCTCTGTAATTATTTGGCCGACCGGATCTGGACGCCGTTCGGACGCAGGCGTCCCTTCATTATCGTCGGCTGGACCGCCGCCGGCATCGGGATTGGGCTGGTCCCGCACATGCCGGACTTGCCGGCGTTGCTGGTCGTGCTGGTCGCTTACTCGGTCGTGGTCTCCCTGGCGGGACCGCTGGAACCTTTCTGCATCGAGTTTTTTCCGCCGGCGCAGCGGGGACGCGCTCTCGCGATGCGGCAGGCCATGGTGAGTATTGCGGCGCTCGTGTATTTCCAGGGGCTGTTTCCGCTGTTCGACCTGCACTTCGTCTGGCCGGTCGCGATACCCGTGATCGGTGGGCATCGCTTCTCGGGCGAGCAGCTCATCTATGCGCTTACGAGTGCGTTCTTTCTCGCGATGGTCGCGCTCACGGCGCTTGTGCTCCGTGAAACCCAACCGGCGCCCGCTCCTGTCGTCCCGACGGCCACACGCAGTCTGCATCGCGTGGTCGTGACCTTCTTTTCGGAGGTGTTCGGCGACCGCCGGTGGTGGTGGATCTACGGTGTTTATATGCTCGGCGGGCTCAGCCTCGGCAATGTTTGCTGGGCACATATGGACGTGTTGCTCACGACCGAGCAGCTCGGCTATAGCAAGTTGACCGTGGCGTTGCTGGGGCTGCCGTGCGCCATCCTCTCGATCGTCGCGATTGCTCCTTTTTTCGGCTGGTACTCCGACCGGCTGCCGCGGTTCCCGCCTTGGCTCCTGCTTGGACTGATCGGCACCGCCTTCACTGCGCTCGTGTGGAGTGCCACTCGCGGGGGTGGCGCGCCGCCGCCGCTGGCGGCGGTGTTTGCGACCGGTTTGTTCGCCACCGTGCTTGGAGGCGCTTGCTACTTGCTGGTCATTCAAACGCTGGTCTCGCGTGAAACGGCCGTCGGAGCCCTGCGGGTTCGCGTCGCGTGGGTCACGCTGATGGTCCAGATCGCCTCGGCCGGCGTATTGTGGCTGGTGATCAAGTTCGGTGCGGGAGGGGCGCCGCCGAGTCCCTTGGTGTGGCTCGCCTGCTCGCAGGCATTCGGCAGCTTCATCGGCGCCAATGCCGTCGTGGTGGCGCCGATGGTCTTCGACTTCGTTCCTTGCGACAAGATGGGGACGCTCAGCGCGGGATTCGGAGTGATCGGCTATGTCAGTTCGGCCGTGTTCGCGAATCTTGGCGGCTATTGGATTTACCTCTTTTCCCGCGGCGAGCCTGAAGGCCGGCCCGACTATGCGAGCAACTACCTGTTCCAGATGATCGTGGGCCTGATCGCACTGGCAGTGCTGACCAGGATCGTGCAGACCGTGCGGCGTGGCGCGATCGTCGAATACGGCCGCCTCGGGCTCGCGTCCGACGGCACAGCAAACCGGGCCGAGGCTGCCTTGAAATCTCAGCCCACGCTTGTCCGCTGATGCATTCAGTAGCGGAGGCGCACCGTGCGCACCCGCGAGAGGTCGAGCGGAAGATCCAGGTAGGTCGAGGTGCCGACGGCGATGGTTCGATACGCCGTCGCCGCGCCATCCACCTCGATTGATCTGGGCTGGCTCGTGCCGGGAGGAAGCGGCAGATGACATTGAACGTATCGCGCGCTGCCCGTGATCGTCAGGTCGGTCGTGTGCTCCGCGGCGTCATGCTGAAACCAATACGAAACGTATCCGGACGACGGGGCATAACGAACCGTCGTGCGGATGGAGCGTGACTCGCGCGTGTCCCAACGCGGCGAAAGCAGCGGGTGTGAGAACGCCTCTGAACCGCCGTCGTCGTCGACACCAGCCAGACCGCGGATGAAAGCCCCCATAGCCGTGGCGGCGGCCCAGTTGTCGGGCCCGCCAAACGATGTCGCGCTGGGCGGAACGTAGTGCGGACGGGTGGCGAGCGTCAGGCCCACCACGGTGTAGATGCCGGTGTCCTCCGGTGCCTGGAGACGGATCGCCGCGATCGTTTTTTCCGGATGCGGATTATCGAGGGCGCACCACGACAGGCCCACGTCGTCGCTCACGAGGTTCGGCCCATGCCACGCGATTCCTGAGCGGGGCGTTTTCAATTCGGAAAACCACCAATACGTGAGGTGCTTCCCCATGGTGATGTAGTGGGTGGACCAGGTGCCGTCGTCGTACTCCAGGTTGACGCTGCCACAGACGTTTTCGCTGCTGGGCTTCGACGACGTGTGAAGGAGGTAAACGCTTCCGGCTTTGGCATTCACGGGCACGGTGACGGAGGTGGGAAAATCCTGCTGGTGTGAGACGGCGACCGCGGCCCGTCGCTCGTTGCGCGCCGGATCGACGATGTGGAAGCGGATGCCGGCGAAATCCTGTTCGCCGGTCGGCAGCCCGCGCACGTCGTCGCCGGGCTTCTTCTGAAGCATCCACCGTTTCGCACGGGGCGAATCGGTTGACCACAGGTCCATATTGGCGAACGGACTGAGATCGATCGGTTGGTAGGCCGGGGCGGGGGGCGGCGGCGGAATCGAACCCGTGTATGCAAACCAGATCTTGTCGCCGTGCCGGTGGCCCAGTGCGCTCAAGCGGTCGAGGATGTCGCGGCCATAGTCTTCCTGACCGCAGCGGAAGGCGCCGAGCGCCAACTCGCCCGCGGCGTGACCGGCGACGCCGCCGTTCATGTACTGCCACTTCGGGCTGTGCATCTCGAAGCCGCGCTCGAACGGCGGATAGATGGAGTACCATTCGCCGGGCGACCCGACCGGCAGATGGCCGAGCAACTGCTGGTAGGTGCCGATGATCGCGGTCGCTTTCGGGGCGGTGATGCCGCGGTTGAGGGCGTACATGTTGCCCTGCGCCAGTTGCGAGCGTTCGTCGACGCCGAGATCCCGTTTCACGCTCGGATCCTCGTCGATGAAATGCGTAAAGAAGCGTCCGTTCCACGACAGGGAGTCGAGCCGCTGGCGGATGCCGCCCGCGCGGTCGCGAAATCGGGCGGCCTCATCGGGCCGGCCGGCTCGGTCGAGCATCTCGGCGAGTTCCTCGCAGGCCGCCGCATAGTGCACGTTGTCGCCGAAGAAGACGCCGAACTTCGATTTGTCCGGATCGACGAGCATCGTGTTGGTGAGCCCGATGTCGGGCGTGTAGGCGTCGTCGACCTGAAAATCCCAGGAATCGATCGTATAGACGCGCTTGAGCAGCTGGAAGCGCGTGCTCCATCGCGCGGGATCGTTCATCGGATAATCAAGCGCCCGCATCGCGGAGGAGAGATGGTTGCGCATCCAGGCGTCGTCGCCGTTGGCCTTCCACCATTGGTAGACGGAGCTGACATAGATGTATTCCGGATGATTTTCGCTTGGCTGCCGGACGAAGGTGCGGTCGCCGTACGCTCGCACGTATCCGAAAGGCCTATACGCCGTGCGGTAATACGCCAGCGCGTCGCCGGGGTTGATGAAACTCCAGATCATCCCATCTTCACGCTGCGTGTCGCGTTGCATGTCGATGAAGTCGCCGCCCGCGTCGCTGAAGTACTTCATCCCTTTCATCGTGTGAAAATGGTCGAGACCCCAGTTCACGAACATCCGCCGGGGGCGTCCGTTCCAGTCGATCGTGAACACGCCGTCAGGCCGGTCTGTCTTCATTCCCTTCAGCAGCAGGTTGAACATGTCTTCGTACTTCCCGCCGTCGACGACCTGCGTCTGCGCCACGAGCTCGAACTCCGCCGCGTGCGCCTCCCCGCTGGACCGCTGTACGGTGACGCGGTGGGTGCCCAGCGCGCCGCCGGCCCGGAAGACAAAGGCGGGATTGCCCGTGCCGCTGGCATACACGCGGCCGGCGCCGTCGCGCACTTCGACGGTCGCGTCTTTCGCGTCCGTCACGACCAGACGATCGAGTGGCTGGGCGCGCTGCACCGCAATGGGCAGACCTTCGCGAGTGGCCTGCTGAACCAGCGGATTCGGAGCAGGACGGGCGGGCAGTCGGGGCTGCACGCCGAGCGCGGAGCCAATGGTCGCAACGAAGACGAAGCGAGAGAACGCGTGCATGGGGTGAATCGCCGCGCCGGGCGGGAGTGCCCGTGCGGCCGACTCTGCAAGCGAAACGAGGTCGCCGTCGGCGATGCAAATCCAGAACCCCAAAAGTCAACGGGATTACCTTTATGCCAATTGCTGGGGCGGTGACCGCCCATGAGTTTGCCCCGATGACGCTCCGTACTTTCAGATGGATCACTCGGTGGATGCGCCGGATGGCGACGATGACGACCCTGGCCATAGGCGTGGCGGGCGCATCGGCGGCCGCGCTTGCTCCGACGGATCTGAGAACGGAATACCTCGACTCTCCGCTGGGCATCGACGCGGCGCGTCCGCGTTTGAGTTGGAATCTTTCCGCGACGGACCCTTCGACTCGGGGCGTGCGGCAAACCGCCTACCATATTCGTGTGAGCGGGGCTCCCGGTGCGGCGGGCCTGCCGGCGGGCGACCTGTGGGACAGCGGCGAGGTGATCTCGGCAGCGACGTCGCAAGTGGAATATGCTGGCCGGCCGTTGAGTTCGGCGCAGCGCTGCGTGTGGTCGGTGCGCGTGCGGGATGGAAACGGCGAATGGTCCGAATGGAGCCCGCCGGCGACTTGGACGATGGGACTGCTTGCGCCCACGGACTGGACCGCGGAGTGGATTGGCGCGCCCGACGATCCGCACTTCGAGGCTCCGCCCGATCCGCTGGCGGCCGGAAAGTTCGTCGCGCAGCCCGATCCGTGGCTGCGGCGCGAGTTCGATCTGGAGGAAGTCCCCCGCCGCGCATTGATGACGGTCGCGACCGTCGGTTATCACGAACTTTATGTGAACGGCCAAAAGGTCGGCGACGCGGTGCTGATGCCGAGCGTGGCCAATAACCGCCGGCGCGCGCGCTATGTGACCTACGACGTCACACCGCTTCTGCAGCGCGGTCGTAACGCCCTCGGCCTGTGGCTCGGCACGGCTTGGTCGATTTTTCCCGAATACGCCACATCGGACAAACCTTGGGCGCCCATCGTCCGCGCTCAGCTCGACGCGGAGATGACCGGTGGCCGCCGGGTGCGCATCGCCTCGGACCGAGCCTGGACGTGTCGCTCGAGCCCGAATCGTTTGCTGGGTTCGTGGAACTTCATGGATTTCGGCGGCGAAGAGTACGATGCACGGCGCGAGCAACGGGACTGGGCGGCGGTGGGCGGTGGCGGTGAGGAATGGCGGCCGGTGCAGGTGTACCAGGCGGCGTTGGAGCTTTCTCCGGAGTATTCCGAACCCAACCGTCTCGTCGCGAAGCTCGATCCCATTAGTATCCAAAAAGTCGAGTCGGGAGTGTATCGGGTGGACATGGGACGCAATTACGCCGGATGGTTCGAAGCGCAGGTGACGGGCGCGCCCGGCGATCGGATCACCTTCGAATTTTCGGAACGCGAGGAGCGCTCGATGACGCACGCGTTGCACAGCGTCTACGTGGTCGGGCCCGAAGGCCGCGGCCGGTTCCGACACCGGTTCAACTACATGTCGGGTCGCTGGGTCACGATCCGCGGGCTGACGTCCGCGCCGCGGGCGGAAGATTTCACGGGCTGGCTGGTCCGCACCGATTATGCGCGCGCGTCTGAGTTCGAATGTTCGGAGCCGCTGCTCAATCAGATCTACGATACGACTTTGTGGACCTACGAAAACCTCACGGTTGGCGGCTATATCGTGGATTGTCCCCAGCGCGAGCGGATGGGGTACGGCGGCGACGGACACGCGACGACCACCACGGGGTTGATGAATTTCCGCACCGAGGCGCTGTATACAAAATGGATGCAGGACTGGCGCGATGTACAGGGATCGCAGCGGGTCGGATTGGAAGAGGCGGCGCCGGTCCATCCCGGCGAGCTGCCGTACACTGCGCCGACCTACTGGGGCGGCGGCGGCCCGAGCTGGGGCGGCATTTGTGTGCACCTTCCGTGGGAAATGTACCGGATCGCGGGCGATCGCCGGATTCTCGAGGACAATTTCGACATGATGGTGCGCTGGCTGCAGTTCCTCGAAACCAAGAGCTCGGGCGACCTCTTGCGACGTTGGGGCGGCGACTGGGATTTTCTGGGCGACTGGCTCTGGCCCGGCGCCCGCGGGGTGAACGGCGACACGCGCGAGACGCTGTTTTTCAACAACTGCTATTGGATCTACAACCTGGCCACGGCGGCGCGCATCGCCGAGCAGATCGGCCGGCCCGCGGAAGCGGCCGCGTGGTCGGCGCGAGCGGAGACCGTCCGGCGCGCGGTGCATCGCGAGTTCTACAACACCGCCGACGCGAGCTATGTGAACGGATTCCCCGCCTATCTCGCGATCGCGCTGCTCACCGACGTGCCGCCGGCAACGGAACGGCCGGCCGTCTGGCGGCGGCTCGAACGCGAGATCCTCGTCGTGAACAAGGGCCATATCCACGCCGGCATTACGGCAGGCGCTTTCCTTTTCAAGACGCTCATGGAAGCAGGGCGCGATGACCTGTTGTACACGATGGTGCGCCAGCCCGGTTATCCGGGCTGGGGCGATCTGCTGCGCCGCGGCAACACGACCATCCCGGAAGATTGGGAGGACAAGCTGTCCCGGCTGCACAGCTCGTATCTGTATGTCGGCGCGTGGTTCATTCACGGGGTTCTCGGTATCCAGCCGGATGAGACGGTGCCGGGATTCCGGACATTTGTCGTGCGGCCGGGACCGGTTGGCGAACCCGGATTGACCTGGGCGCGTGGCGCCTACGATTCGCCCGCCGGGCGAATCGAGGTCGCCTGGCGGAGGGAGGGCCGGATGTTCACGCTGGATCTCACGGTGCCGCCGAACACAACGGCCTCGGTGCAGATCCCGGCGGTGTCTCTCAATGCCGTGCGCGAGGGTGACCAGCCGCTCGCCAAAGTGCAGGGCGTCGATACGGCCAACCTGAGCGACGGCCGGGCGTTCCTGACGGTGGGCTCAGGAAAGTACCGCTTCACCTCGACGCTGCCCGAACCTTCTTCGATCGAGCAGCCAACGGCCGCGATGGCACGTTGAGATCGAGCAATCTCAACGTGCGCCCACTTCCGCGAGCGGGCAAAGTTCGCGGCGGCGTCAAAGCGTCTTCTGCGCGTCGGCCGGGACCGGCGTGGCTTCGTCTTTGGGCCAGGTCGCCCGGAAGCGATACCGGCCGGACGCCAGCTCGCACGTGAGCACACCGCCCTCACGTCGCACCTGCGTCACTCCCATCGTCGAGTCAACGGGCGTGTTGCCGTCGACGACGGTGGCGTTTGCCGGCACGGGGAAACGGGCAGTCGCAGACGTGTTGGGCGGAACGACGACCTCCCACTCGAACGTCTCCGGCGATGTTTTCCAATCGCTGACGATCTCGCCGTAGGGCGAGCGGTGATGGGCCCGCGCGGAGGTCAGCCGCGTGCCAGGGCGCGGCTGGAGAAAGAAGTGCTTGTAGCCTGGTTTGGCCGGATCGAGTTCCACGCCGGCGACCACGCGGTAGAGCCAGTCGCCGACGGCGCCGTAGGCGTAGTGGTTGAACGAATTCATCCCCGGATCCTGAAACCCTTTTTCCTTCGTCCAGCCGTCCCAACGCTCCCAGATTGTCGTGGCGCCCTGGGTCACCGCGTACAACCATGACGGCCACTCCTTCTGCATCAGCAGTTCATACGCGAGATCGAGTTGCCCTTCGGCGGTGAGCACGTGCAACAGATACGGCGTTCCCACAAAGCCGGTGCTCAGCTTGGTGCCGCGGCTGCGGATATCGCGCACCAGCGCAGCGGTAAGTTTGGGGCGCAGTTCCGGCGGCACCAGGTCGAAGTGCAACGCGAGCACATACGACGTCTGGGTGTTGCCCGCGACCAGTCCGTCTTGGGTGACGAACCGGCGGACAAACGCCGCTTTGATTTGCTCGGCTTGGGCGGAGTAGCGCCGGGCGAGTTCGTCCTGACCGAGCACCGAAGCCATCGCGGCGAGCAGGCGGAGATCGTGGGCGTAGAAGGCGGTTCCGATCAGGTCTTTCGGGGTGCCCCCGTCGACCTTGCCGCTGCCGTCGAGCGCGAGCCAGTCGCCGAATCCCTGCCAATGCGGAAGGTCGGGATGAAGGCGGATGCCGTTCAGCGTGCGCGTGGCGATGAAGTCGACATAGCGCTGGATCGAGTCGAAGTGCTGTTCGAGGAGCGCGCGATCGGCGTAGCACTGATAGACAGTCCACGGACAAATCACCATCGCGTCCGCCCAAGCCGGCCCGCCGTCGCTGCCCGAGCGGTCGGTGGAAGGAATGACTGGCGGCGTGGCGCCGGTGGAGCCCTGCGCGTCGGCAAGGTCGCGCTGCCATTTGGTGAAGAATGCCGCGACGTCGCGGTTCCAGATGCCCGTGCGAATGAACGCCTGCGCATCGCCGGTCCAGCCGAGGCGCTCGTCGCGCTGCGGACAGTCGGTCGGAACCTCCAGATAGTTGCCCCGCTCGCCCCACTGGATGTTGTGCTGGAGCTGATTGATGAGCGGATCGCTGCAGGTGAAGCCGCCACTCTCCGGTAGATCGGTGTGCAGCACGCGGGCGACGAGGGTGGTGGTGTCGGGTGTCGTCTCGTCCGGCAGACCGCTGATCTCCGCGTAGCGAAACCCGTGAAACGTGAACAGGGGCGTCCACACTTCGCCGGCCGGGTCGCCTTTGCAGGTATAGTAATCGGTCGCCCGCGCGGTGCGCAGATTCTCGGTGTATAATTTGCCCGAGGCGTCGAGCATTTCGGCGAAACGCAGGCGCAGGGTGGTGCCGGCCGGCGCTTTGACGCGAAGCGTGACGTTGCCGACAAGGTTCTGGCCGAAGTCGAAGATGAACCCCTCGCGCCGTTCGTCGGTGGAGGTCTTGACGATGGACTTGGCCGTGAGCGTTTCATGTGCCCGCACGGGGCGGGCCAGCGTCGGCGAGAGTTCGATCTTCGGATCGGGGAACACCATCGCGGATTCCCAGAGGTCGGTAGGCGTCGCTTCGCCGTTGGTGGACTTGGTGTCCGGGATGCGAGACGTCGTCACGGCGGCCGTCCGGTCGTCGGGCGCGGCGCCCGGCCAGCCCGCCAACTCCTGACGCGCGTCGTAACTTTCGCCCATGAGGAGATCGTTCTCGACGATCGCTCCGCGCGCCACCTGCCAGGTGCCATCTGAGACGATCGTGACGCGCTGGCCATCGCGGCCGGTGATCTCGAGCTGGGCCAGCAGACGGGGTTGATGGCCGTATCTTTCCCGTCCCTCGGCGGAGACATGCCCGCAGTACCAGCCGTCGCCCAGGACTCCGGCGAGCGTGTTTTGCCCCGCCACCAGCAGCTCGGTTACGTCGTATACTTGGTATTGGACGCGTTTGATATAGTCGGTCCAGCCCGGCGTGAAAACATCGGAGCCCACTTGATGGCCGTTGAGATAGGCCTGATATAGGCCGAGCGCGGTGATATACAACCGGGCGGAAACGGGCGTCGCCGGCAGTTCGAAGCGTTTCCGGAGGTACGGCGCGTGCGCGCCGCGGCGCTGGTCGCCATGCCATGGGGCTCCGATCCATTGCGCGGACCAGTCTTCGCGTCGCAGCAGTCCTGTTTCCCAGAAGCTTGCGCCCGGTTGGCTGGTGACCGCCGTGCCCTGGTCGTCCCAGTAGGTCACCTGCCAGTAGGCGCGGGTGCGCGAGGGGAGGGGCTGGCCGGCGTAGCGGACCTGCACGGATTGTTCGCTGGACACGCGTCCGCTATCCCAGAGATCGGCGGGACCGCCGGGCCGGGTGGATACCTTGATTTGATAAGCGGTCTGGACGATTCCCCGCCGGTCCTCGGCGGCCAGTTGCCAGGTAAGTCGGGGAGCGGGGTCGTGCACGCCGAGGGGATTGGCGAGCGAGTTGCACAAGAGCAGGGCGGGAAGCAGCGTTGAGTTCATCAGCGGGGCGACTGGGGCGGACAAACGGCCGATGCCTGATCATCGGCAAATCAGGCCGGCCATAATTAGGCGATTGACTGCGCGGCGCAATTGGCCCGTAGGTCAACCCGTTCCCCTTTACCTCATGACGTCACGGGCAACTCTGGCGGACATCGCGCGGGCGGCTGGTGTGAGCAAAACCACGGTCTCGCTCGCGTTGCGGATGAACCCGAAGATCCCGGAAGCAACGCGGAAGCGGATCAGCGAAGTCGCGGCCACCCTCGGGTATTGTCCAGATCCGGCCTTGGCGCGCATCGCCGCGCATCGTTGGAAGACCCGCACGGCGGGATCCGGGTCGACGATCGCCTTCGTGACCACCGACCATCCGGCGGGCGGTTTCCTGGACGGGGCGGCGATCACCGGCGCGAAGCGCCGCGCCCAGGAACTCGGGTATCACTTGGAGCACCACCGTCTCGAGAGCTACGCGAACGTCGAACATCTCGGGCGCACCTTGTACCATCGGGGGATTCAGGGTGTGATCATCGGACAGCTTTTCCGCAGCGACTTCGCGCAAAGTTTTCCCTGGGAGAAGTTCGCCACGGTGGCGTGCAACATCGGCTATTACGATCTGCCGGTGCACCTGGTGGCGCCGGACCACGCCCAAGCGATGGGGCTGGCCTGGAAAAGGTCGCACGAGCGGGGATACCGGCGGATTGGTCTGGTGCTGTTCGATGAGCAGAAGGCGATCGACGAAGCGGACAAGGCGGGGGCTTACCTGTTCTACCAGTCGTCATTGCCGCGCGAGCAGCATGTTCCCATCGTTCATATCGCGCCACGGGACCACGACACGCTCGCGGCCTGGCTGGAGGCGCACCGCCCCGACATGATCCTCGGGATCAACAATATTGTCCGGCACTGGGCGCAGCATCGAGGGTGGAAAATTCCTGCGGACGCCGGATTCATCGATTTATACGCGCAACCGTCGATCAACCCTTCGTCGGGGTTGTTTCTCGACAACCAACAGCTCGGGTGCTCGGCGGTCGAACTGGTGGATCTCCAGATCCAGCACGGCGCCTTCGGCATTCCGCGGAACACCTTCAATCACCTGTTGCTGCCCGCGTGGATCGACGGCGACTCGAGTCCGTGGCGCGCGACTTCGACACCGGCGACGTCCGAGTTGAAGCCGGCGGAACCGGTCAGGTAATCAACCTCCCGGAGTTAGGAAGTTCCCCTAAGTTTCCGGTGCGCGGGGTCGCGTAAACGGGTTCACCGACACGGGCCTCGTAGGGAGTGGTTTCATGCGCTTTTACCCGTCACGGGCAGCGCCATACCCCTCTCTGCAACCGAAAGGCTGCCTTGGCGCCACACCGTACTATGAACACCAAGCTCCACCCCCTGCACACAGAACTCAACCTGTATAGCCTGACGAGGTCGGCCATCTCTATTGCCGCCTTCATTGCGGGTGCCTCCGTGGCATCCGCGCAGACAACATCTGCTCCTGCAATCGATCCCGAGGGAAATCCCGACGAGGTTGTTGTCCTCAGTCCGTTCACCGTCGATGCGAGTCAGGACCGAGGTTACCAGGCGACCAGTACGCTGGCTGGCACGCGGATTCGCACGAATCTCGCGGATGTCGGTTCCGCGATCTCAGTCCTCACCAAGGAGCTGATCAACGACCTTGGAGGATACAATAACGAGACGGTCCTGTCCTATGCCGTGAACACCGAAGTCGCCGGTCCGCGCGGCAATTTCTCGGGCGCCAATCGCGGCGGCAACGAAGGCCACATCGACGAACTCGCTTCGTTTGCGAACCCCAACGGTAACACGCGCGTCCGCGGCCTGGTGTCGGCCGACAACACCCGCGACTTCTTCCTCTCCGATGTTCCGTGGGATGGATACAACATCAGTCGCGTCGATCTGCAGCGCGGACCCAACGCCATCCTGTTCGGCCTCGGCAGCCCCGCAGGCGTCATCAACGCGGCGATTCGTCCGGCGACTTTCCAGCGCGGCGGCTCGTTCGAATTCATGTTCGATGAGTTCGGCACCCAGCGTTATGTCCTGGACTATAATCACGTGGTGCTCGACCGCGAACTCGCGGTGCGTCTCTCGCTGCTGGACAACAAGCAGAAGTTCCAGCAGGAGCCGGCCTTTCAGCACGACCGGAGGGCCTTCGGCGCCATCAAGTATGCCCCGGCGCAGCTGAATCGTCCGGGCCGGCTCTTCGAGGTGAATGCCAACTTCGAACATGGCGAGATCTCCTCCAACCGTCCGCGGCAGGTCACTCCGGAGGACCTGATCTCGCCGTTCTTCCGTCCAGTCAGTCAGGGCGGCGTCAATAAAAAGACCTTCGATCCCTACCGCGATTATTGGGATGAAGGCTTCGAGCCGCACACGACCTACAACAATGTCACGACGGACGACTTCGGCGGTTCGCTCCAGCTGAATAACGCGGGCCTCCCGTACGGTTTCATTCGCCAGGATGTGCCGGCCTTCGGCGCGCGCCGTCCGGATGGCTCGATCATCGATACGACGACCGACGCTTCCGGCGGCATTTTCGGAGGCGGAGGGATGCGAAATGTCGTCGGTATACAACAGTGGGCGAGCGCGGCCGGTCTGCCGTACTTCGGCGCGGGCGGCTATCGCAACGAGACGCTGACCGACCGGACCATTTTCGATTACTACAACCACCTGCTCGATGGCGACAACAAGCGCGAGTGGCAGAAGTGGGATGTTTGGGAACTGGAACTATCAAACACGTTTTTGGAAAACAGAGTCGGCTATAATGTGGCCTATTTCCGCCAGGAACTGGAGCAGGGGATGTGGACGCCGCTCGGCTGGGATGCCGGGGCGGTCCGTATCGACATCATGGAGCGCCTGCTGGACGGCAGCCCGAACCCGAATGTCGGCCGCGCCTTCGTCGGCGGTCGCACCGTGGACATGGGCAGCTTCACCCGCTCCTCCGACCGCGAGGCCTGGCGGGCGCAGTTGTTCGGCGCTTACGACTTCGAGCGTCGTCACACCGGCTGGTGGGCGAAGCTCCTGGGCGAGCAGCGACTCACCGGCGTGATGTCCGAGGAGGACCAGAATCAGGACAACCGCAGCCTCAGTTTCGCCGGCTACGATCTGGGCACACAGGCCCGTTTCGGCCCGCGGCGGGCCGCCGAAGAAGGCGGCTACGATTACGGTCAGCCCGGTTTCAAATACTACGTCAGTGGCGACCTGCGAGGCATGAACAGTCCGAGCGGCGCCCGGGTCTCAAACCTGTCCATGCCTTTTGCGGCGATGACGGACTACACCGGGCCGATGCGCTGGTTCGATCCGACCTGGACGGCGAGCGGCGTCAACTTCGCCGATCCATGGGTGAATCCGCAGGATCCCGAAAATTTCGCCGCGCCGGACGGCGGCTATACGCAGGCGAACAATCCCGCGAACTACCGCGGCTGGACGGATTTCACCGGGCGCTACGTGACGATGAACAGCAAGCAGCCGGTCAACGGTCTGACTGCTCGCGATTTCCTGACGCAGTCCGCCACGCTCGCAAACTTCAACGTCAAGTCGACGGTCGCGGTCTGGCAGGGCACGATGCTCGACCACGCCATCGTCGGGATCTACGGATATCGCCGCGACAAATCTTACCGTTACGAGCACACGACTTCGAGCCGGCAGCGGAACGGCAATCTGCTCACCGGCGGAGCCGACTTGAATCCGGCAACGTACAACTACAGCAATCCCACCGCGCTGATGGGCTCGGAGGAGACGACAACCCGCAACTGGAGCGCGATGCTGCACGTGAACCGGCTCCTCGGGAAACGCGACTTCCTGCCGGTCAACCTGCGCCTATATTATAACAAGGGTGAGAACTTCCAGCCGGTGCCGGCGCGTTATGATGTTTACCTCCGCCAACTCGCGCCGCCGAGCGGCGAGACCGAGGACATCAGTGTCATGCTGTCCACCAAGGATGACAAATACTCGCTGCGGGCGACGAAGTACGAGACGTCGATCAAGAATGCCACGTCGACCGACGGAAAGTTGCAGGCCGACTGGGCGCTCGAGCAGATCCTCGGTGACGGGCTGGGCTGGGACGGCAGCGCGGGCGGCATTCTCCGCGGCTATCTCAATGGCCGGCACGATTACAACAGCTACGGCACGCCGGAGCAGATCGAGCGCCTCAAGACTTCGATCATTCCGCAGTGGCTCGCCTTCGAGAAGGAGTTGAAGGAGAAGTTCCCCGAGTTCGTGAATGCCTGGATGGGCGCCGGCTCGGTCTGGGGCACCGATCGCACCGACGATTACCCGCGTGTCGCCAAGCCGGCCGGCGTGGTGGCGACGGAAGATTCGGTCTCGAAGGGCTACGAGATCGAATTCATTGCCAACCCGACGAACAACTGGCGTCTCGCCTTGAACGCCTCGCGCACCGAGGCGACCCGCACCAACGTCCCGGGCGAAGCCTGGACCAGCGTCATCAACTATATCAACGACAAGTTCCAGAACACCGACGTGGGCATGGCGCCGATCTGGTGGCCGCAAAACAACATGGGCATGCGCAATTTCGGCCCGTATCCATGGAATTTCTACCCCGACTGGGTGCGCGTGCAGGCGCTCAACGGCCAGTCCGCGGGTGAGGTCCGCAAATATCGCGCCAACGCGATCACGAACTATACCTTCAATTCCGGCCGGCTGAAAGGCGTCGGCATCGGCGGCGGCTATCGTTGGGAAGACAAGTCGGTGATCGCCTATGCACCGAAGGTCAACGAGGACGGCACCCTTGGCATCAACCTCGACGCTCCGTTCTACGCCCCCCGGGAGGAAACGGTCGACCTGTGGGTGAGCTACACCCGCAAGCTCAGAAAAGGCCTCCACTGGCGCATTCAGTTGAATGTGTACAATGTCGGCGGACAGGATGACCTTATCCCGATCACGGCCGGTGTCGACTATACCCGGTTGGCTGAAATCGGCACACCCACGCCGACGACCGTGGTGCCGATGCGGGGCTACGGCTACGCCATCAAGCAGGGCATGAGCTGGCAGCTGACCAACACCATCGAGTTCTGAGCCGATCGAAAATCGCTGGACCGAGTCATGCTCGGCCAGCGCGGCGGTGAAATTCGCCCGACGTCCCGGCCGCTGGCCGGGACGTTTTTTTTTGCCGCTTGGTGTTCCGACACGACGGACCCGCCTGCCGGAGGCAATCGGTCGATGGCGTCCCGAGCTTAACGATTAAATCCAAGGGCCCTCGCGATGGGATTCGCTCGCGTTCTGAAATCGGGACCGCGGCCATCCAGCGCCGAGCGGCTACGTGCGTTTCCACAATTAGGTCGATGCATCGCCCCCGTCTTCGACGAGCGCAGCCAATTTTTCATGGACGAAACGAAAACCTGGCAAACACCCGAAGCCCTCTCTGCTGGCGATGACGGGTGCGCTCCTCGGAAGACCGACCACCATCGCGGCGGCGAAACCGTCATCTGCACCCAGCACGGGGAAGACGCCGCCTGCTGCAACACCCTCGGAGGCGCAGCCCCAAGCTGTGAAATGCGCATGATCTTCAAGCTTGCGCAATACCAGCACGACAAAGATGGGACTCCGTTCAAAAACCCCATCACGTCTCTCGCGCAGGTGTCCGCCCTGGTTGCCTACCTGCGCGACCCCAACCACGAGAATCACGTAAACGTCCGACTTGCGCCTCTCCAGTGGGAGAACTGCACCTCCGAACTGGAGTTCGGTGCAGCCGTCGGCGCACAAGCCGAAGCCTACAAGGCTGCCCCGAAGGGCCGGGGCAACAGATGGGGCGGCGAAATCGCTGAACACTGCATCTACGCCCCGCCCGAAGGCATTCAGCTCAACGACCATGAGCGAGACGTCATCGGACGGGCCGCAGCTCGTGAGCTGTTCCCCGGCGTGCCTTCGGTTCGCGTGTGGCACCTCGGCGACGACGACCGCGACGAGCTGCACATCGTCGGTGGCAATTTCATCGGCGGGTACCCTTCGATCCTGCGGATCACCGAGCTGCGCAACCGCCATGCGACCGGATACATGATGATCGGGCGTCACATCGGCGAACACCTCATGGAGGTCGTGAACCAGGAGCGGAAGCATGCTCGCGACGACCGCGGCACCATTCCGACGCTCAAAGAGATCCGCGCTGAAAATCGAAAGGCTCAAGGGTTCCAAACCGTCGCTGAGATCATCGTTGCCGAGGACGTCACCCATGATCGTCGCGACATCGCGGCCATTCTCGAAGCCAAGGGCTCGCAGGTCCGCCGCCTCAAGCGCGACGTTTCTCACGCCCCCCGGCAAGAAGAAGGCTTACCGAATTCCGTGGGAAACCCTGTTCGATCAAATCGACGAAGTCGTCCGCGATCGACGCCGGGAACGCGATCACGATGGCCGCCAATGCGGTCAGGAACGCGACTAAACGCGTTCTCTCCAGCCCCAAGCCCGCCCGGAACACCTGGCGGGCTTTTTCGTGCCTTCCGCAGTGACACCAAGGATGGTTTTCGCCACAACCGGTGTTCGTATGAAATCACTGTTGTCCACCATTTCACTCTTGGCGTTACTCATAACGGCGCCTTTAGGGACGCATGCCAATGACGCAACTGGCGCCCGGCCGGTTCCTCGATGGGAATACGCTACACTGATCTATTCGCAAACTAGGTCGCCCGAATGGTCCCTCATCTGCGGCAGCACCTCCATCGAAGGTAGTTCGATTGAGAGGTTCTTCGTCAATCTGTCGCGGGCTGAGGCCATCGACCCGCCACTACGCGGAATGGACATGACACTTTATACCTTGATGGATGCTTTCGGGACTCGTGGTTGGGAAATGATTTCAAGCACTGACAAACCAGGATCGTTCATCTTGGTGTTTAAGCGGCCGAAGAGTTGACCCCGATGTTGTCGCCTCATGCGCGATAGCCACTGCGGTAGTCACGTCCTTGTCGAGTCTGGCACGCCAGTCTCAACGAACCCAGGCCGAGACGACCACCCGGTCGCTTTCTAGACTTGGCGGCTCTGTTACCACCTCACCGTCCGCACGGGTTTGGCGTGGCCTCGGCTACTCGCCGATTCCACGTCCCAACCGGGCAGGCCCACCACCCATTCTTGTCGAAATCGACAGGGTGAGGCCTAAGCAAGATGCCATTTGCACATACAGGGGAGCTTACAGCCTCCCCTGCACTCCGTGCGGACTATACGTCCTTACTTCGCCCCTTCGGGTTGTGCAAATGGCCTCTTGGTCAGGGGACCTGCGCCCCCCCGATACCCTCGGCGTCGGGCTCCGCCCGACACCTGCTCGGCCTCTGTGTCCGCGTTGCCAGTCTCAAAAGGTCCCTCCTCCACCACTTCGTGGTTGGCGGGACCAAATCATGCCGCCTGATCGTTCGATTCAACCGTCGCTGACGGCACCTTTGGCGTCGGCAAGATCGCCCACAATTCTCCCGTCATCTCTTCGGACCACCGTCCGAGGTAATTCTTTCGGATCTTTGCTTCACTCGTGCCACAGCCGATTGCGACCTGCGCCAGCGACGCGCCTGGCGCGTAGCACATCGCGGAAATCCCCGTATGGCGGAGGATGTCGGCGCACGGGAAATTGTGCTTGTCGCGCACTTTGGCCCACTCCCGCTCCGCAATGGTCGGAGATGCCGAGGGGCACAAACCGTTCGGCGGTGGATACGCGTCCAGCCATTGCTTCAATGGTCCGCACAGCTTTCACGGCAGAATTCGGTCGCCGTGAGCTTTGCCGTGGACCTCCTACCGCCGGGGCGGAAAACCGTCTTGTTCGCCCGAAGATCGGCGTCGAGCCGGTTCGCCTCGCCCTCACGGGTTCCCAGCCGCAACGCACCGAAGACACAGCACGCGGCATAAGGGATCCACGCTGGAGCCCGCGTTTCAAAGTCGCGCAGGAGCGCTCCGACAGCGTTTGGCATTAAAATCGGGGGTTTCCCGCGATTCACCTTTCGTCGTTCCATGCCCTCAGCCGGGTTTTTCGCGATATAACCCTTCGTAACCAACCAGCCGAGGAACGTGCAGACGTCGCCAAGCAAACCATTGTAGGTTGAAGGACCGACATCGGCCGGCAGCGCGGCGAGCAAACCCTCGACTTCCGCCCGGGTTGGATTGCCGACTGCCGGACGGGCAACGTGGGCAGCGAACCGCTTCGCGGCTTTGGACACATTCGTCACCTGCGACTCGGAGATCCCGACCTTCCGTCGGTCTTCCTTGTATTCGGGGATGGCCTTCGCCCATTCGATCGTCGCCGGTCGCTTGTAATTCGCGAGCAACCACGTCGCAGCTTCGACCGCCGTTAAGCCGAGCTGCTTGAAAATGCGATTCGATGCCTCTGCGTCGCCAAGCTCATCCGCCTTCAAGCGCGTAGGAAGCACGCGTAGTTCTTCGTGGCTATCGTCGATCCACTGCTTGGCAAGGAGGCGGGCCGCTTCGAGGCTGCGGACTATCTTGCGTCGGTCTTGGCCCAACACCACCGACCGAACGCGAAAAATCTCCGAACCATCAGGTCGGGTTTTGCTCGTTATCGTTGGTGGTTGCTTCGGTCTGCTCACCGTTGGGCATATGAAAGGAACACTTTTTTCGGCAACCGCATGCCAAGAACTTCTTGGCATCGGCGTTGGCCCACGACCCTCTTTTAGAGGAGAAAGCTTGGAGGCGCGGGCCGGAATTGACCGTCTATCGCTGCGAGTGTCTACCCAATTTGGCCATCTCTCAGAGGTAACCAAGCATAATCCGATTTAACTGCGATTAACCGATTTGAGCTATTTTGGTGTCCCGTTTGGTGTCCCGTTGCAGATGCAACGGTTGGTGGAATCGACGGACTGTTGGCTTGGATCACAAACCTTGCCGCTCAACGGTTGACCGTGCGGCCCTTTGTCAAGAAGCGCGCGCCATCCCTTGCTGGAAATACCCCGTTTGGTTGCTCGTCCCCATTTGCTTTCGTGTTCGTTCGAGTCGGCGAGCGATCTGCGGGTCGTCTGGTCCCCACATTCGATCCCGTATGAAATCCAGTATTCGCGTTTCGTTGGCATCGCTCGTGTTCGTAGTGACAGGCTTTGCCGGAACCCCGCCGGCCGATCCACTGGCCCGCGGTTTTGCCGATCCTCCGGTGAGTGCGCGACCACTGGGTTGGTGGCATTGGATCAACGGCAATGTCACGAAGGAAGGCATAGCGGCCGACCTGGAAAGTTTCCGGCAACAAGGACTCGGCGGAGTGCAGATGTTCGACGTGGAGATCTATCTGCCGCCGGGCCCGGTGCGCTACGGCACGGAGAACTGGCATGAACACGTGCAGTTCGCGATGCGCAAGGCGGCGGAACTGGGCCTCGAGTTTCACGTCATGAACACGCCTGGGTGGTCCGCGAGCGGCGGACCTTGGGTGACGCCCGAGCGGTCAATGAAGCGGCTCGTCTGGACGGAAACGTCCGTGAGCGGCGGGGGTGCACTCGCCGTGACGCTGCCGCTTCCCGATCTCACACCTTACTACGGCGGACGGGGCGTGCCGAAGGAACGGTTTTACCGGGATATCGCGGTGCTGGCAGTGCCGCCGACGAGCGCACGAATCGAAAACCTCGAGCCTAAAATTAGCTGGGCGGCCAAGCCCGTCACCCGTCCCACCGGACCGGATACGCCCGGCATCGCGCCCGAGTCCATCATCGATCTGACCGGCAAAATGGATGCCATGGGACAGCTCACGGTCGAGTTGCCGCCGGGCGACTGGACGCTGCTACGTTTCGGTTTCACCACGACGGGCAAAACCAATCATCCGGCGGTGCCCGAAGGGCATGGTCTCGAGATCGACAAGTTCGATGCCAGCGCGGTCGAGTTTCAGTTTGAGCGTTCAATCGAACGTCTGATTCGCGATGCTGGCCCGCTCGCCGGTGGCACCTTCAACGGGCTGCTCTTCGACAGTTTCGAGGGCGGATTTCAAAACTGGACGGCGGCGTTTCCGGAGGAGTTTCGCGCCCGCGCCGGTTACGATTTGCTTCCGTGGCTGCCGGTCCTGACCGGACGGATCGTCGGTTCGCGGGATCGTAGCGAAGCGGTGTTGTGGGATTTTCGATACGTCATCGAGGAACTACTGGCCGAGAATTATTACGGCACGATGCATCGCCTGGCGGCGCGCCATGGTTTGCAGATCTACTCCGAAAGTCAGGGCGGGCCCATCACGCCGATGTCGGCCAACCGGCACGTCGACGTGCCGATGAACGAGTTTTGGGTGCCGGACGCCGCCAGCCGTGCTTCTCGCATCAAGATGTCGACGTCGGCCGCAAGTTTCCACGGGCGCTCGGTGGTCGCGGCGGAAGCGTTCACCGCCACGCCGGAGAACGGACGTTTTCAGAACACGCCGGGCACGTTGAAACGCGCCGGCGATTACGCGTTCACGCTGGGGCTGAATCGATTCGCGCTCCACTCGCTCACGCACCAGCCCGTGTCCGAAGCGGCGCCGGGCTTCGCGCTCGGCCGTTACGGTGTGCACTTCGGACGTCTGAATACGTGGTGGCCCTACGCCGACGGCTGGCTCGGCTACCTCGGCCGCAGTCAGTTCCTGCTACAGCAGGGCCGCACGGTCGCCGATGTCTGTTTGCTGGTCGACGAGGATCTCGGCTACGGCCTGCCCGCCGCGACGGCTGATTCGCTGGCCGGCTACGATTATGAAGTGGGTTACCCCGACTATCTGTCTGCAATGACAGTGCGCGACGGCGTGATCCATCACGCCGCTGGCGGCCGTTTCCGGTTGCTGGTGACCCCGGAGAAATCCACCGCGAAAACCTGGATGGCCCGGATTTCGACGCTGCGGAAACTTCGCGACCTCGTCGTCGCCGGGGCGCTGCTTTCCGGCGAACCTCCAGTCGCCCCCGCAGGCCTCAAGGATTGGGAAAAACGCGCCGAGTTCGACCAGCTCGTCGCCGAGATTTGGGGCGGGCTGGATGGCCAGGGGGTGAAATCGAAGTCGCTGGGGCGCGGGAAGGTGTATGCCGGAGTGAAGCCGCGCGACATTCTCGCACTAGAGAAGATCGCGCCGGACGTCGGCGGTGATACGGCCGGCGGAGACGTCAAATTCATCCACCGCTCGGCGCCGGGAGCGGAAATCTATTTCGTCTTCAACTATTCGGATCGATCGCGACGACTGCAGCTGGATTTCCGGCAGCCGAACCGGAAGCCGGCGCTGTGGGATCCCGCCTTGGGGACGCGTGGCACGGCGCCGGTTTATCGGCGCACGGAGACCGGCGTGTCGCTGCCGGTGACGCTGGAACCGTGGGGATCGACCTTCGTCGTGTTCCGTGACGCGCTACCGAAACGGTGGATCGAGGCGGCGGGCGAGGGGATCGCAGCGGTGCGCCCCGGTGAACTGCTGACCGCCGCCACGAGCCTCGATGCCGTGTATTCCGACGGCGCGCGGGAACGAATCGAAGCCCGCCCGCTCCCTGCAAGCGTCGCGATCGCCGGTCCTTGGGACGTGGAGTTCGCGGATGGCCGCGGCGCGCCGCCGCGCGCTACGTTCCCGGAACTGATTTCCTGGCCCGACCGCGTGGAACCCGGAATCCGTCATTACTCCGGCACGGCGATTTACCGCACGCGTTTCGAGGTGGCGGCCCCGCCGGATCAACATCAGGTGGCGATGATCGATCTCGGCGTCGTTGCCGACATTGCGCGCGTCTTCGTGAACGGACGCGAAGCCGGTGTGGCGTGGCGCGGGCCATTCCAGGTCGAGGTCACACCGCTGTTGCGAGCCGGCGAGAACTCGCTGGAAGTGCACGTGGCGAATCGGTGGATCAACCGCCTGATCGGCGACGAAGCCACGCCGGTGCCTTATTCCTACCAACCGCGCGGCGTGAGCAAATTCACCGACGGACGTCTGCTGCAGCTGCCCGATTGGCTTTACGATCCCGCGAAGCGCGCTAAGGATCCGCGTCACAGTTTCAGCACGTGGAAGCATTACGAGGCGGACTCGCCGCTCGTGCCCGCGGGACTTCTCGGGCCGGTGTCGTTGCGATGGTTGACGCGAATCGTTCCGGAAGATCGAGGCGGCTCCTTTTAGCGATACCATTCCAGCCGAGGACGTCGCCCCTTCAGGTCAGACCAGTTCGACTCCATGCTTTAGCTCCCATATATCATGAAGACCCCCATATATATTGTATCGGTTTTTATAGCGTTTGCCGGTTCGCTTCAGGCGGAGTCATCGCCGCTCGTGATGTGGTATGACCGCCCGGCGGTTTATTGGGAGGAGGCTTTGCCGGTGGGCAATGGACGGATGGGGGCCATGGTTTTCGGCGGAGCCATTCGCGAACACATTCAACTCAACGAGGAAACGATTTGGTCTGGAACGCCCCGGCCTGCCATGACCAACCCGGCGTTCGCGGAAACCCGCCGACGCCGGCAGGAGCTGATTCTCCGGGGCGAGTTCCGGAAGTCTGAGGAGTTCAAGCTTTCCCCGGAGGATCTCGCCGGGCTGGCGCTGCCAGCGGCCAAGCCCATACCCGGCACCTCCGGCAACCGCCATGTAGCACAACCGCTGGGCGACCTGTTCCTGCACTTCGATCATGGCGGCGCGCGTGAGCAGCATTACCGTCGGAGTCTCGACCTCGATACCGCCGTAGCCACCACGACCTACACCGCCGGCGGCGTAAACTACACCCGGCAGGTTTTCGCGAGCCATCCCGCGCAAGTGCTAGTGATCCAACTCACGGCCGATCGGCCGGGAGCGATCAACTTCGAGGCGTCGATGGACTACCGACGCGACGTGGAGGCGGACATGTATCGCTACGATGCCGAGCTTGGCCCGAAGGTGGCGAGTGTGACCACACCGCCGCGGCCGCTCTGGCACGCGCTCGGCGACAATCGCTTCAGCTGGCAGGGCCGGGCGCATCCTGAGGGAACTCGATTCGACGCCCGCTTTCTGGTCCGGAATCAGGGAGGGACTGTGACCGCCACGGCGGAAGGTTTTCGCGTCTCAGGAGCGGACGCGGTTACGATCCTCATGTCCGTCGGCACCGACTTCCGGGGCAACGATCCCGCCACGTCGGCCGTGCGCGACCTCGCCGCGGTGGCATCGCAGCCGTTCGAGGCTTTGAAGACCGCCCACGTGACCGATCATCAATCGCTTTTCCGGCGGGTAAGCCTCGATCTGGGGCGGACGCGAGCGGCGACACTGCCCACGAATCGTCGCATCATGGCACAGATGTGGGGCGTGCAGGACAACCGCGTCGATCAGCAGACCGATCGCGATCCCGACTTGTTCGCGCTGTATTTCCAGTTCGGTCGCTACCTCATGATCGCGTCCTCGCGGCCTGGCACGTTACCGCCGCCGTTGCAGGGGCTGTGGAACGACAGCCTGTTGCCGCCGTGGTTTGGGCAACACACGTCGGACATCAACGTTGAGATGAATTACTGGCCGGCGGAGACGACCAACCTCGCGGAGTGCCACACCGCGCTGTTCGACCTGATCGACAGCTTCCTGCCTGCCGCCCGCGAGACGGCGCGTCTTTCCTACGGCGCGCGCGGCCTGGTGCTGCATTCGATGAGCAACTACGGCCCGAAGACGGCGTCGGGTTACTGGCCCGATTTCGCCGGCTGGGTCGCGCAGCATTACTGGGAGCACTACGCGTTCAGCGGAGATCGTGACTTCCTGCTTCGGCGGGCGTATCCGTTTCTCAAGGACTGCGCCCTTTTCTATCTCGACACGATGGTGCGCGATCCGGCGAGCGGCCGGTGGCTGACGGGGCCCACCTATTCGCCGGAAAATCGTTTTGTTGGTCCTGACGACGGCCAGCCTGTGCATGTCGACGTCGGTGTGACCATGAGCATGGCGATCGCTCGCGAGGTGTTTACGCACTACCTGCGCGCTGCGGAGATCCTCGACGTCGATCCGGAGTTGCGCGCCGAGGTTGGCGCGCGCCTCACGGCGATGGCGCCGTATGCGATCGCGTCCGACGGCCGGTTGCAGGAGTGGCGCGCCGACTATGGCGAGACCGAGCCCGGTCATCGGCACCTCTCGCATCTCTATCCGCTTTATCCCGGCGCGGAGTTTACGCCCAGAGGAACGCCAGAGCTGGCCGAGGCCGCGGGCAAGGCTCTGCGGCGCCGGCTCGATCACTACAGCGGATGGACGGGCTGGAGCCGCGCATGGAGCATTGCGCTGGCCGCGCGACTCGGGGACAAGGCGCTGGCGCACGAACAGCTCCGGCTGCAACTCGAGCGCACGACGTGGCCGAACCTGATGGATTCGCATCCGCGGCTTGGCGGCAACACCGCCTGCTTTCAGATCGACGGCAACTTCGGCACCACCGCCGCCCTTGCGGAGATGCTGTTGCAGAGCCACGCGGGAGCGATCGAACTGCTGCCCGCCTTGCCCGGCGCCTGGCGGAAAGGCAGCGTCACCGGCCTGCGCGCCCGCGGCGGCTTCACGGTGGATCAGTCGTGGAATGACGGATTGCTGCACGAGGCGGCAATCACCGCCGCAAACAACGGCTCCTGCACGGTGCGAGCGGCGCAACCGTTTCGTCTGGGGACGCTTCGCAGTCAGCCCGACGGTGGCGGAGGCCACATGCTGACGTTCGACGCGATCGCCGGCAGCCGTTACGTCCTGGAGACCACGCCATGAGCCTGCGGTCCGTGCGATTTCCGGCTGCGTGGGCACTGGGCCTGGCCATCCTGCCGCTCGCGGCAGAAGCCGGCGACCGGCTGTGGTATCGGCAGCCAGCTTCAACCTGGAGCGAAGCACTGCCCGTCGGAAACGGCCGGCTCGGCGCGATGGTTTTTGGCGGAGTGGAAAACGAGCGGCTGCAGCTCAACGAAAGTTCTGTCTGGTCCGGCGGGCCGGGCGACTACGACCGGGTGGGCGCGTGGCGATTTTTGCCGGAGATTCGCGGGCTGCTCTTCTCGGGACGGGTCAAGGAGGCCGAGGCGCTCGTCAACCGCGAGTTTCTCGGCGATCGTCCGCCGGGCGCCTATCAGCCGCTCGCCGATCTCCGGCTCGATTTCGAATTGCCCGGGCCGGTGACCAACTACCGGCGAGAGCTCGATCTGGCTAGCGGCGTGGTGCGGATCACCTTTCGTTCGGGTAACACAGATTACGTTCGCGAGGTGTTCGCCAGCGCCCCCGACCAGATTGTCGTGGTGCGGCTGACGGCAAACACGCCGGGGGCGATTTCCTTCCACGCCCGTTTGACGCGGGATGTCGGTGGGGCGACAACCACGGCGACCTCCACCGGCCTTTCCTTGGCGGGTCAGGCGGATGCGGGATTGCCGACGGCGGGCGTGCGGTTCGCCGCGCAGTTGCAAGCACGTCTGCAAGCCGGACGGATGACCACGAAGGATGCGACGTTGCACGTGCAGGAAGCCGATGCGGTGACGCTGCGTCTCGCGGCGGCGGCGGATTTCGGCGGAGCCGAACCCGCCGCGGCATGCATCCGGCAGCTGGAAGAAACGAGCCGGTGGGACGACGTGATGCTCCAGCGCCGCCATCGCGAAGATCACGCGCGATACTTTGCGCGGGCGAGACTGACGCTCGGCGATCCTGCAGAGGACAGGCTGCCCACGGACGAACGAGTGGCGCGGGTGCGTGCGGGTGCGAACGATCCAGGGTTGGCAGCGCTTTTCTTCCATTTCGGACGTTACCTGTTCATCGCCTCCTCCCGACCCGGTGGGCTGCCGGCCAACCTGCAGGGATTGTGGAACGACGATCCCAATCCTCCGTGGTTCTGCGGGTGGCATTTCGACATCAACGCCCAGATGAACTACTGGCTCGCGGAAGTATCAGCCCTCGGTGAACTGCACACGCCGTTGTTCGATCTGATCGACCGGTTGCGCGTCAATGGACGTCGCACGGCGCGCGAGGTTTATGGCGCGCGTGGATTTGTCGCGGCGCATCGCACCAATCTCTGGTCGTTCACCAGCCCGGTGAAGGGGTTGACGGTCTGGCCGGTGGGCGCGGCGTGGCTGTGCCAGCACCTCTGGGAGCATTATCGATTCACGGGCGACCAGGCGTTTCTGCGCGAGCGGGGCTATCCGGCAATGAAGGAAGCGGCGGAATTTTTCCTCGACTGGCTGGTGGTCGATCCGCGTTCCGGCCGGCTGGTCAGCGGTCCCTCGATTTCGCCGGAAAACTCCTACCGGCTCGACGATGTCCGTAGTGGAAATCTCGATATGGGTCCGGCCATGGACCAGCAGATCATCGCCGAGCTGTTCGACAATTGTCTCGCGGCGGCGCGCGAACTTGGCCTCCGGGATGCGTTTGTGACGGAAGTGGCCGAGGCGCGCTCCCGGTTGGCGGAATCGCAAATCGGGGCGGACGGACGTCTGCTCGAATGGTCGCAGGCGTTCCCCGAGCGGGAGCCGGGGCACCGGCACATGTCGCATCTTTACGCCGTTTATCCCGGAGCGGGAATCACGCCGCGGAGCACCCCGGAACTCGCGGCCGCGGCAGTCCGTTCGCTGGCGTTTCGCGTTTCAGGCGGGGGCGCGACGAGCGCGGTCAATCTGAGCGACAGCAGCAACACCGGCTGGAGCCTGGCCTGGAACGCGGGTCTGTGGGCCCGTCTGGGAAAACCTGCGCAAGCGCACGATGCCTTTCACTCGCTGCTCGCGCGATGCGTGTTCCCGAATCTGATGAACACGCATCCGCGCAAGGACCGGGAAAACGTGTTTCAGATCGACGGCAATTTCGGCGGCGCCGCGGCGCTGGCCGAGATGCTGTTGCAAAGTCATGCGGACGCCATCGAGCTGCTGCCCGCGTTGCCGGCGGTGTGGCCGGACGGACAGTTTTCCGGCTGGCGCGCGCGGGGCGGTTTCATCGTGGGGGCTCGCTGGTCGGATGGTCACCTCGCCGCGGCCACGCTTCGCGCCGACACCGTGGCACCCGTGGCGCTGCGCGCGCCCGCGGCATTTTCTGTTTCGATTTCCGGCCGAACGGTCGCGCGGTCGCATCCGGATCAAGGCACCCATCTCGCGCGCTTCACGGCCGGGCCAGACGCGGACTATGTGGTGATGCCCGTCGAATCCTCTCCATGACTGCCCTGTTTCGTCACCTCGTTCTCCTGCTCACGCCGGCCCTCGCGCTCGCCGCCGACTTCTCCCCACTTGGCGTGGGATCGCTGGGCGAGATCAACGCCCGCGACGGGGATCGCGCGTTCAATACCGCGTATTACGACAACGCGGTGCTCGCCGGAGCGCCGTCGACGACGCGATTGGAGACATATGTTGGCAGCGAAGCCGACGCCCCCGCCGGGCTGGCGGCTCCGAGGCTGTCCGCGCGCTGGACCGGCACGCTCACGCCGGCGGTCTCAGGCGTTTTCCCGGTGCGCGTGAGCGGGCCGATCGCGCTGCGCATCGACGGAAAACTGCTCGCAGAAACGGAGGCGAGAGCCGCTCCCGCGACGGTTCACGTCCCGATGAGGCAGGGGCGGCCTTATGAAATTTTGGTCGAAGCGGCCAACTGGGAGCGCGGCGTGGCCGTAGCCGTGGAGTGGGGGCGGCCGGCGCCGTTGCCGGAGGAAGCCACCAGCGAACCGCCGGCGGAGATGCAGGCGGGGCCCGTCGCCGGCGCCAGCATTGGAAACGCGGCGACGTTGGAAAATGAAAGTTACCGAGCCGATTCGCGTGCCGATGGAGCGCTGGTGTTGACGGAGAAACGGAGCGGGGCGCGTGCTGTTTTTGCCCCCGAGTTCGTGGTTGTTCATCAGCGGAAAGGGCAGCAGACGAGAATGGACCCGAAAGGCGGGAAGTATCTCGACGAAGGTTCGGTCGGAAATACGAACTACGTCGTTCCCTCGTGGGAGAAGGAAACGGATTACCTTGTCGCCGCCCGGCCGCGCACCCGCCTGCATGCGAACGCGGCGCGGCAGGAGGGCGATCGCATCGTCTGGGATTTCCCGGAGCAGCCCGGTTATGCGCTGCGCGCGGAAGTGCGGTTGCCCGACGACGGCACGGCGCCGGCTTTGAGTTTCGAACTGAAGCCGAAGGAGGCCGGCCAGTTTTCGGTCGGCTACGCCGGGGCGCCGGCGCGCGCGATGCGCGACGCGGACTGGATCTGGCAGCCGCTGGTGTGGCAGGAGCGCCGATTTCCGAATCGTTCCTATCTGACGAAGGAGTTCCAGTGTCCGATTCCGTTTGTCATGGCCGGATTCGACGGTGCGGCCGTGGGCGTCGGGGCAGACGCAGCCGAAATGCCCTATCGGATGCCGACGATTTCCGATTCTCGTTTTGGCGTGCTGGTGCGAAACGCGGCGGGTGAGGCGCAACCGATGCTCTTCGCCCCGATTTTGGGCGGTCCCGAGTCAATCCGGGCGGCCGGGGAGAATTACACGTTCCGGCTCCGGCTGGTGGTCAGACAAGGCTCCTGGTTCGACGCCTATGAACATCTGGCGCGCTCGCTTTATCGCTTCGGCGACGTTCGCGAAAACCTGGAGGTCTCGCTGAACACGACGATCGAAAACATGACCGACTATTTTCTCCGGGACGAGTTCGCGTATTGGTATCCCCGTTACAAGACGTGGGGTTACCAGAACGACGGAGGGCCGGGCACCGGTCGCCAACAATCGGCCGCCGACGCCATCTCGCTGGCGCTGGTGTTTGACCGGGCGGAGATCCTGGAACGCCGCGCCCGGCCGACGCTGGAGTATGCGCTGTCGCGGAAAAGCAACACCACGAAGTTCGACGCGGCCGATTTCATGGGAGGGTTCGTGAACTACCCCGTGGACATGGCCGCTTCCTACCGCCTGACCGGCGGTCGCACGACGGTGTTGCGCGAGAAGCTCGCGCCGGCGATGCAACGGCCGATCTCCGCGGCGACGCCGATCCTCACCGACCGCGACGGCCTCGCGCTGTATCTCGCGTGGTATCGCGTAACGAAGGATCGAGAGTATCTGGAACGGGCCGTGGCCGCGGGCGACCGCTATGTGGCGGCGCGGATCGCCCGTCCGGCGGCTGATTTCGGCGACGTGCGTTCCTCCTTCTGGACCGAGCTCGCGCCGGGTTACGACCTCCTTTACGAGCTTTACCGCGAGAGCGGGGAGAAACGTTTTCTCGATGCCTCCGCCGCGGCGCTGCGGGCGTTCACCGCCTACACGTATCTGGTGCCCGTGATTCCTGCGGGCAGCTTCACTGCGAATCCCAACGGCGTTTATAATGGCCAGCCGGTGCCGGAGGAGACCGTCCCCGCCTGGCAGGTTTCCGCCAACGGACTTGCCGCCGAGTGCGCGGGGACCGCGCACAGCCATCGCGGCGTCTTCATGACGAGTTATGCCGCCTATCTAGTGCGGCTCGGCGCCGAGGCGCGCGAGCCGCTGTTCACCGACATCGCCCGCAACGCCGTGGTCGGACGTTACGCCAACTATCCGAGCTACGCCTATCGCAACGGTTACACGACGGTGCATCAAAAAGCCGGATACCCGCTCCGCCCGTTCGAAGAAATCAAGAAGTTCACCTCGGCCCACTACAATCATCCGCTGCCGATGACGGCATTCCTCGTCGACTACCTCGTCGCAGATTTCGCCGCGCGCTCCGAGGGGCGCATCGATTTCGAAGGCGATTTTACCGACACCGGCGCCTATTTTCGCAACCGGCTTTATGGCGCGCATCCGGGACATTTCTTCGGAGATGACGGCGTTTATCTCTGGCTGCCCAAAGGGCTGCTGACGGTGGGATCGTCGCAGCTCAACTACCTCGCCGCCCGCGGAAACGGGAAGCTCTACCTCGCGTTCGCGAACCAGTCCGGCCGCACAATCACGACTGATTTCCTCGTGAATCCGGCGCGTGTTCGCGCCGCCGGAGGCAGGCGTGCGAAAGTCTGGCAGGACGGCCGGGAGGCGGGAACGATCGAGCTGCAGGACGGCCGCGCGACAATCACGGTGGCGCCGAAAGGAATCGTGGCGCTCATGGTCCCCGATGTGGAGATCGCGACTGAAATTCAGGAGGCCGCACTCGATCCCGACTCCGCTCCGCTTCCCCCGGGCAGCTCCGTGGTGGCGAAATCGGCCTTCGGCGACGTGACCGCCACGGCGCTGCGGTTCGGCCGGGGACTCACGAGCGTGCATGTCTGGCTGAAGGCCGGTCCGCAGCAGGTTCGATCCGCCACGCTGCGAGCACACGCGGGCGCTGATCGCATCGACGTGGCATGCGACCGTTTTCCATTTGAGTTCACGGTGGCGGTTGACGACGCCGCGACTGATTTCCGGTTCGTCGTGGAAGCCGAGACGTCGACCGGCCGGATTACTTCGGAGGCGGGGATCGTGAAGCTGACGTCCGCCGCCCAAGCGTCATCGTCGCTCCGGGTCGTCGCCCCGGAGCAGATTACGCAGCAGGGTGACGTGCCGGGCCTTGTCGCGACGGAGCGAACCGTGTTGACGAACGAACCCGCGGGCGGGGCGGCGGCGATCGTCGACTTCGATCTTTCGACGGTGGCGGAAACGAAGACGCCGTGGGCAAGGCTCATGTTGAATCTCGAACGATCGCCCGTGAAACGGCCGGGGCAGGCCGCGAGCGTGGAGCGGGGTGCGATTCATGTGCTGGCGGTGGACGCTTCTGGACGTGAGGAACTGGCAGGCAGCAGTCATCTGAAGCCCGGCGGCAGCCAGGCGAACTATCCGCTGGATGTGACCTCGGCGGTGAACTCCGTTCTGGCGCGGCGCGCCTCCGAACGGAGATTGCGCCTCGCGATTCGACTCACGGGGAAACCGGTGCCCGGCGAAGTTTACGCTCTGCCCAAGGAACTGCCCGTCCTGGAGATCGCGTCGTCCGCCAACTGGACCGACGATGCGGAGAGGCGCACGGACTCGATTTTGCGAGGGAACGAAGTGTATCGCGAGTCGTGCCTGCCGCTGACCGACGATCGCTCGCGGGAGGTCGAGCTCAAGCTGTTGTATCCGGTAAAGCACGTCACCGAAGTCATCGCGCTTGGCACCGCCGAACGCTTGCGCGAGGGTAGGGATTGGGTGCTGCGCGACGGTCGGGTGTTCCTGCCGGTCGGTTCCCACGCGCCGGTGCAGCTGGAGTCTGAATTCTTTCTCACGCCGCGGAAGGAGAAGGACGGTTCCGTCAAAATGATCCGCAACGCGGTGAAGCTGGTGAGCGGGTCCTGGTATCACGAACGCCAGATCGAGGTGAGCTATGAGCCGGCGGCGCGGGACTGGGCCTGGCCGGCGGCCCGCTCATCGATCGCCGATCTGCCGCGCACCAGGAAACGTCTCGAGTCGAAACAGCCGCTCACGGTCGTGCTCTTCGGCGACAGCATCTCGGAGGGATTCGACTCGTCGGGGCGCGCCGGCGTGTGGCCTTATCAACCCGGTTACGGCGATCTCGTGATGCGGCGGTTGCGAAGCGTTTACGGCGCTCCGATCACGTTCATGAATCATGCCCGCGCCGGCGGCACCTCGGCGCATGCGACCACGCAGGTCGATTCGCAGGTCGCCTGGTTCAAACCGGACTTGGTGCTGCTTGCCTATGGCATGAACGATCGCAGCGAGCAGCGCCGTGCGGCGCACCGTGAGAATCTCGAAAAAATCATCGATGCCGTGCGTGCGCGTTCGCCGGCAACGGAGTTCGTCGTGATCACGCCCATGTTGAACAATCCGCGGCAGCCGACCGGTCTGGATCCCGTGAAATTCATCCGCGACGAGGCGCTGCGAATTTCCCGGCCGGGGGTCGCCTTCGTCGATCTGACTTCCACTGAGTTGGCCCTGCTCGAGCGAAAAAACTACCTCGACCTCTCGGGCAATGGCGCCAACCACCCGAACGATTTCCTCCATCGCATCTACGCCCAGCGTATTCTCGAAGTCCTGCTCCCATGAACCTGAACGCCCGATTGCTCTTCACTCTCGGCCTCTTCGCCAGCGGCGTGCTGGCTGCGGAATCCGCCCGTCCGGAACTCGTCTGTTCCGCCTACACGTTCCGCAAGGAAACGCTGTTCGGCGCGATCGAAAAGGCCGCGCAGTGCGGCATCCGGAATATCGAGACGTTCACGAATCTCCCACTCAGTCCCGAGGATCCCACGCGCGTTTACGAATTGTCCGACGCCCAGTTGAAAACGCTGCAGACCCATCTCGACCGTCACGGCGTGAAGATCGTGAGTTGCATGGGCGCGGTGTCGAAGGACGAGGCTAAAGCACGGACATTTTTCGCCGCCGCGAAACGACTTGGCGCGCGCAATATCGGCACCGACTCCGTCGACGCGATCGACACGATTGAGAAGATCGTCGGCGACTACGATCTCACCGTGGCCTTTCACAACCATCCCGCGAATCCGCAGAAGCCGGCTTATCGCAATTCGGATCCGCATTTCATGCGCGCGCTGCTCGAAGGCCGCGATTCGCGCATCGGAGTCTGCGCGGATACCGGGCATTACGCGTCATCGAACGTCGTTCCGCTCGAAGCGATCCGCCTGCTCGCGGGCCGGATCAAATCGGTGCATTTGAAGGATCGCGCCGCCATCGGGCATCGCACGCCGGACCAGGTTTACGGCACGGGCGTGCTCGATCTTCGGGGAATTTTCCGGGAGTTGCGCGCACAGAAATTCGCCGGCTGGATCGTCATCGAATACGAGGCGAACCCCGGCAACAATTTCGACGAGGTTCACCAGTGCGCGGATTTCGTTCGCGCCCAACTGTCGTTGTCCAACCCCTGATTCCCATGACCGAATTCACGTTGAATCGTCGCGCGTTTCTCAAGACGAGCCTCGCCGCCGCGGCCTATTTCAGTCTGCCGCGCGTGAGCATTGCGCAGGCTGGGCCGCCGCCGAGCCGCCGCGTCAATGTCGCCTTCGTCGGTGTGGGCGGCATCGGCGGCTCGGCGCTCTCCGGCTGCGAGGGCGAGAACTACGTGGCGTTTTGCGATGTGGACGACGCTCGCGCCGCGGCGAACTACGCGAAGTATCCGGACGTTCCCCGGTTTCGCGACTTCCGGGTGATGCTGGAAAAGCTGGGACGGCAGATCGACGCTGTCGTGGTGTCGACGCCGGACCACACGCATTTCGCCGCGGCCTACGTTGCGATGGAGATGGGCAAGCACGTCTATGTGCAGAAGCCGCTCACGCACGACATCTGGCAGGCGCGCACGCTGCAGCGGGCCGCGCATCGCTTCAAGGTCGTGACGCAGATGGGCAATCAAGGTCACGCCGGCGAAGGGATCCGCCTGATCAAGGAATGGTATGACGCCGGCGTGCTCGGCGAGGTGCGCGAGGTCCACGCTTGGCTCAGCGGCCCGGGTTTCGCGGACGCGAAGTATTTCAGAATTCCGCCGCAGTTTCCGCCAGCGAACATCCCCGTGCCGGCGACGCTCGACTGGGAGCTGTGGCTCGGACCGGCGCGGAAGCGTCCGTTCACGGCGGAATACGCGCCGCTGTTCTGGCGCAGTTGGTGGGATTTCGGGACGAGCATTCTGGGGGACTGGGCCTGCCACACGCTTGACGCCCCGTTCTGGGCCCTCGGCCTCGGTATGCCGACACGCATATCGGTGGTGAACCTCGAGCCGATCGCGCCCGGTTTCAGCCATCGCACCTCGCATCTGAAATTCGAATTTCCTGCGCGCGGAGAACAGCCGCCCGTGACGCTGCACTGGTATGATGGCGGCCAGAAGCCGCCGATGCCGCTCGATTGGGATCGCAGCAAGCCCTGGCCGAACGGCGGCATGATCATGGTCGGAAACCGGCGCACACTGATGACGGGCGCCCGGCCCGACAGTCCGACATTGCTGCTGCCGCCGGCGGAGTGGGATGAGTTTCGGCGCAATCTTCCGGCCAAGACGATCCCGCGAGTGAAAGGCGGACCATTCCAGGAATGGTTGCGCGCCATCAAAGGGGAAGGCCCGGCACCCGGTTCGAACTTCGACTATTCCGCGCGCCTGACTGAGGTCTCTTTGCTCGGAGTCATCGCCCAGCGGAGCCAGCGGGACATCGCATGGGACGATGCCGGAATGCGGATCACAAATCATCGCGACCTCGACCACCTGGTGCGGGAGCAGCCGCGGCGCGGCTGGCGCTACGGCGAGGCGGCGTGGCGCAGTTGAGGCTGTATTCGTGCCGTGGATGCGGGACGCGTCCGCATCCCGCATGATCCAAGTTAGCGGAGGGAGAGGACGGGCCGGATCTCGAGCATGACCGGGCCGACGAGTCCGGCGGGCACCAGCGGGGAGTCCGCGGAGTAGTGTTTCCAGGTCGAAAACGTGGTGCGCTGCCGCTGGCGGATCGCGTCAGCGTCCGCCCACCAGTCGGGAAGTCTTTCCAGAGCCCCGGCCGAATTGCCGCGGGCGACATAACTGAGATCTGCCGGCAGTTGCTCGTCACCGATCAGCCCGTTCACCCAGCGCGTGGCGACGCGCACCTGCAGCGTGTTCGGACCGGGTTGGACGAAGTCGGTGACGTCCACCGTCAGCGGCGGCTGCCACAACGTGGCCACAGTGCGGCCGTTGAGGGAGAGTTCGGCGATCTCGTGAGCGGCGCCCAGATTCAGGAAAACGCGACTGGTGGCGGCGGATAAACCGGCCGGGAGATCGAATGCCGTGGAGTAGGTCGCGATCCCGGAAAAATGCCTTACCGCTGGATCCGGATGGGTGGAAAGCGACCCCAATTCATCGAGCACAATCGACGCCGGAACGTAGCGCGTGGCCGCAAATGCAACGGTCCACGGCCGATCCAGCGGGACGGTCGTGGCGGTCGGAATCGTCACCGGCCTGTCACTACCATCTGAATACACCACGCGATAGCTGCCGGCGGCAGGCGCCCACGCGTCGGCCGCGGAGGCCAGCCGCGAGGGTGTCGGAGTGGATCGGACTTTGAAATTCGCGACCGCAACCGGCCAGCGCGCGGGCAGCGGGCGGCGGAAAACGACGAACAGCGAACCGGCTTCCTCGAGGGTAAGCGTGAGGGTGGTGCGTCCGTTTTCGCTCGCGAACACCGGCGCGGTCACAATCCGGCCGCTCAGCGGATCCCACAATTCCGGCTCGCGGTCGCCGCAACGGAAGTCGGCGGTGAACGTGAGGGCTTTCCCATTCTGGTTGGTGAGAAAATAGAAATCTCCCATCTCGGACGTGCGATGCACGAAACGGACGTCCGTTGGTTCGCCATTCGCGCGGGCCACGAAATCGGGCGCGACCTGCAGGCGGGCGAGTGCATCGGAGAGCGTCTCGGCCGGGCGGCGCGATCCGAGCCAGATTTTTGCCACCAGTGCCTCCCACTCGGGGCGGTGCTTGCCAGTGTCGATCAGACTGGCGGGAGCAAAGGGCGGCGGACCGGCGAGAACGGCTCCGGCGTTCTGGAGGCGGAACAGATGCTCGAGGGTGCTCCGGGTCGCCACCCACGCGACCGGGAGTTGCAGCACGCGGTAGGTCGCACCGGCCGGCGTGCGCAGTTCGCCGTCGCGCACGTCGATCTGGTCGAGTTGAGAAACGGAAAGAAGATCGGCGCGATGTCCCTCCGCGGCCAGCGACGGGATTTCCCGCGACTCGGTTTTCATACGCTCTTCCTGCAGCTGAAGCACGTCGGCGACCGCTCGTCCGTGCTGCAGCAGGAGCTGGCAGCGTTTCAGATAATCGATCCAGGCGGGTGCCAGCGACCACCATGAGTTGAGACGGCCGAACTGCGTGCCGTAGCGACCGTGGGTGAACCCGGGCGCCAGATCCGAACGCGGCTGATGAACGTAGGAATGCAGCACGAATCCCGTGACGCCAGCCGCGTAAGCGGCATCGCCGAGCGGCTTCAGCAGGCGCGGATGCTCACGCCATCCGGAGAGCGGCGGGCGCGAGGTGAACGCTTCCGCGAGCACGAGCGGGTTGCCGGTCAAGTGCGCGACGGAGGTGGCGAAATCGAAACCCTTGTAGAGATCGTGATTCCAGAATTCCACCATCGGCACATCCACGTGCTGGAGCGCGCGGGGCTCGTCGAGCACGCCGCCGTAGGCTTCGGCGAAGAGCTTGAGCCCGTGACGGTGCGAAAGGCGCTGTAGGGCTCCGTAATAGTTTTCGGCGTAGAGTTCGCCCAAGGTCCGGCGATAGTCGGCGAGGAAGGCTTCCGTCTCCTCCATCGTGCCCACGACCTGGCCGCTGAGCGCCGGCAGATAGTTCGTGAGGGAGTAGCCGCGGCGGCGTTGGAACTCCGCCGGCAACGCGTCCGTCCAGGTTTGCGGGCCCGCCTCCCAGCTGTCGCTCAACACCCCCGTCAACGATTGCGCGAGGTGCGGACCGGCTTCGCGGAGAATGCGTCCCAAGGCGTGCTCGAAATGGATCGCGAGCGCTGCGGGGTCGAATTTGTCGACTTCGAGACCTTCGCCCTCCTCGGGCGACGGATGATTCCTGCGCGCACTGCTGGTGTAACCGAAGCGCAGGATGGTCCAGTTCCCCGCCGGCGCCTCCCAGCGAAGCGAACCGTCGTCTCGAACCTGCGAAGTGAGATCGATGATGTCTGCCGGGGAGAACTCGCCTCGGGCCGATGCGTCCCATTCGCGAGGCGCACTGGGCGCGGGCTGGATCTTGAGACCGGTTTTTCCGGCAAGGCTGGAGACTTTGCGGAAGTGGGTGAGGCGCAGCTCTGCGACGTTCCACGGCGTGCGCGGGCGCACGGACAGGCGGAAAAATCGGGCCTCGGTCGGGGGGAACTCGAGCTCCACGCGGTTGGTGAACTCGAGACGCGACTCGGGGAACTCCTTCACCAGACGAAAAAGTTCGCCGTCGTCGGAAGCCTCGAGCTTGAGCGCGGGAATCACGTCATCGTCATGGCCGAGGCCCTCCACCGACTCGGTGTGCTCTCCTCGCTGGCGGTCGATCTCCAGCCAGCGGCGGCTCGTCGGCTGCGAGTAATCGAACGTGATCGAGGCGGGATGTTCGAAGGTGACGCCGGTCGTGGAGATGCGATCGCCGAGCGCTGTCAGCCCGGCTGAGACGCCGGTGCCGTGCATCCGCGGCATCGGCTCCGTCCGCGAAGGTATGGCGAGCGTCGCGATCTCCCGGTAGAAACCCAGTTGGGTAGGTGGCTGGGGCAGTCGCCCGTCCCAGAGAGTGCCTCCGGCGACGGTTTGCTCGCTCCAGACGATCATCTTCATGGAGTTTTCGACGGTGTTCCACGGGCCGCCACTGGTCGCCCAGCCGGCGCAGTTCATGACCACGATTTCGAGGCCAAGCTCGGCGGCGGTCTCGATGGCGTAGTGAACATGCGAATACCAAGCGTCGGAACCGTAGCGAACCGGGCCGGCGGGAAGGTAAAGGCTGCCTTCGAAGAGCATCGCGCCGCGGATACCCACGCGCTTCATGTCCTCGAGATCCGCGCGAATGCCTTCCCGGGTGGTGTTGCCGTTGACCCAGATCCAATACACCCACGGGCCATAGGCGGAAGGCGGCGACCGGAACTGCGCGTCGAGCGAGGCGCCGCGCAGCGGGAGCGCCGCAACCAGGAGAGTTGCGAGCAGGACGAAAAGGACGGACGGTAGCTTCATCGGGCGGGTGACAGTTCGAGGAGGAAGGGGCCGGCTGGCAGGCCGTCGGAGTTGAACAGAAAACCTGCGGGCAGATCCTGCCAGCCGAAGCGGACGGCGACGGGGGAAGGAACAGCATCAGCTGCGACGATCACGCTGCCGGCGTCTATTTCGGCGCGGTCGGCCGGGTGATATTTTCCGTCCGCTCCGGCCAGTTCGAATGTACCTGCCAGATCGCCGGAGGCGGACAGCGGAGCGACATCGAAGTGCACAACCACAGCGCGCTCGGCCGTCGCCGCCCGGGTGGGGATCGGCCCGGTGTCGACCAAATCGCGACCGTATTCACGGTGCAGCGCCAGGCGGGCGAGTCGGGCGCCGACCGCTTGTTTGTCGCGCGGGTGGATGTTGGTGGCGTCACCGAGATCGAGCGCGATCGCCTGCCCGGTGGCGGGCAGCGCCAGCGCGCGGGTTTGTTGCTCGCGCACTCCGGTCCAATCGCGCGGAGCCGCGCGACCGTACCCGGCAAGCTGCACCCAGTAGAAAGGAAGCGTCCGTCCAGTGTCGAACAAGGTGCGCCACTCAGAAATAAGACCGATGAACTGGGCAGCGTAATGGCGCGACAAATCTGGCGCCTCGGTGGCGTCCGCTTCGCCCTGATACCAAAGAAAGCCTCGCACCGCATACGGCGCGAGCGGAGCGATCATGCCGTTGTAGCCGGCGGAAGGCTGGCGGTGCGGACGCGGCGGCGGCTGCGCGCGACGTTGACGCTCCCACCACGTTCGAACGATGCGATCGCCGGCGAGCGCCTCGGACGAGCGCCAGGTGGAGATAGGCGTGTTACCATACGAACTCACAATCAATCCAACGGGCACGCCGATCGCCGCCTGCAGGTCGCGGCCAAAGAAGTAGGCGACTGCGCTGAAATCGCCGACGGTCGCTGGAGCGGCCGGCTGCCACGATCCTTGGACCGTTTCCGCGGGGGTAGAAGCAAACTGGGCGGCGACCTTGAAGAGACGGAGCAGCGGATACTGCGCGGCGGTGGTTTCTTGCTCGGCGTCGCGGGCGTGGCGAACGCTCATTTGCATGTTCGATTGACCGCCACAGAGCCATACGTCGCCGACCAGCACATCCGACACGACGATGCGGTTTTCGCCCTCGACGACGAGTTCGACCGGCGTGCCGCTGGCCGGACGGGCCGGCAGGTGGACGAGCCACCGGCCATCGGCTCCGGCGGACGTCGCCACTCGCTGGCCGGCGAGGTGCACCGAGATTTTTTCGCCCGCGCGAGCGCGGCCCCATACCGGAATGGTGCTGTCTCGCTGCAACACCGCGCCGTGGCGGAAAAGGGGCGCGAGCGTGACCTCGGCGGACAGCGGCGTCAGCAGGCACAGCGCTTTGACAACGAGCAACGCGCGGCGCGGTGCAGCGCGCCACAAGAACGAGAAACGAGTGAAGGTCATGGTTCGACGACCCGGAGAATGCCTTTCATCAGCGTGAAGTGTCCCGGGAAGCTGCAGATGTAGTCGTAATCGCCCGGGGCCGATGGCGCGGCGAAATAGAGGCCGTCGGTCTCACCGGGCTGGAGCACGCGGGTGTGATAAAGGACGTCCGACGTATCCGGAATGTAGTGACGATCGGGCCCCTCGACTCCGAGCGACAGCGCGGCGGTCCCGACCGCGTCGCCGCGTCCGGGCGCGCACAGTACGAAGTTGTGGAACATGTCGTCGCTGTAGTGAAAAGTGAGGTGGATCCTCTCGCCGGCTTTCGCCGTCAGCTGCGTCTGGTCGAACTTCAGGCCGGGCAGCGTGCCCAGGGCAATCGTGCGGACGGGCTCCGCGCTGGACCAGCTGGCGGGAGCCTCGGTCGGGTGTTTGGACGAGGCGGCCGGCTGGCTGGCCGCTCCCGGCGCTTCGCAGATTTCAAGCGCTTCGTCGTGGGGAGTGAGGATGCGGTCGCCATCCGGAAGGCGGTTGAGCGTGTAGTAGGCGGTGTCGTGCACGAGGAGCTCGCCGGTTTCAGCATCACGGACGCCCGACGACTTCAGTTCATGGATATAGCCCTCGCGCAGACCGACGATTCCGAGCCGCACCGTCAGGCCATCCGCCGAGACGACAGCGCGAACGACGGTGCAATTGCGGCGGTTGATCGGCGGACTCCCGTAGCGCCCGTGGTATTGATAGGTGAAGCCGGCAATCGCGTAGCTGGCGGGATCGCTGGCGCTTTCGCGAACGACGGGGCGGGTGAAGCGCAGCACAAACCCATCAGGCGCCGCCTTCGCCTCCTGGAGGTCGAAGGGAGTGACGCCGTTCCAAGTCACGCGTTCGAAGGCGCGAAGCTTGCCGCCGACGGCGCCCCAGCCGCGAGCCGTTTCACCCACGTAGAGTGCGCCGTCGGTGCCGAACGTGAGACGAATCACGCCAGACTCGAATCCCTGGAGGAAGGAATAAGCGGCGCCCTGCCAGACGTCTTTCACCTTTTCGAGGGTGATGCGCATGATCTTGCTTTGTCCCTGGTCGCCGATGAAAAGCTGCCCGGAGAACGGGCCGAACTTTCCTTCGGTAGTGTCCTCGACCATACCGGACGCGGAGATGCCGAGCACCGTGTAAGGCAGCCAGACGGTAGGCGGCTTCAGCGCCGGGATTCTTTTCGCGACTTCGAAGAGCGGTTCGCCGGAATCGGGAATTTCCTCCGGCTGAAGATCGAGCGGCGAGCCAGGAAGTTTGCTCCAGGCGAGCGAACCGGGATGGCCGAGGAAATCGCCGGGCTGGACCTCCGTCACATAACAGGAGCCGATCCATTCGCCCTGGTTCTCCGAGAAAAGACACAGACCTTGGGAGGTCACCAGCACTCCGGCGGGAGAGCGCATCCCGGCCGCGATCGGGATCATTTTCCCGTTGGGCTGCACCTCAATCATCCACCCGCGCCACGGAACCGGCGAACGCGTGGGCGCCAGATACGCGTTGTTCAGCGTGAGGCGAATGTTTCCATTTGGCAGCACGGCCGGGCCGAAGGCGAATTCGTGATAGCTGCCCGAAAGCGGAATACGATAGATCGTCTCGAAGCGATCGGCGCGGCCGTCGCCGTCGCGATCGGTGATCTTCGTCAATTCCTGCCGCTGCACGACGTAGTAGCCGCCGTCCGGAGCGGACGTGATGCCCATGGGCTCGTGCAGCCCCGCGGCGAAAAGCCGGTAGCGAGGTTGTGGCGGACTGCCGCCGGGATTGTCGACGCGCCAGATTTCGCCGCGTCGGGTGGTGACGAGGAGATCGCCCTCGGGCAGTGCGAGGATCCCGCTTCCCTCGAGCACGATATCATCGGGCACGGGCAGCACGGTGCGCGTCCAGCCGAGCTGTTCGCGGGAAAGTTGGGAGTCGGACGGTTTGGCGAAGCGCTCGGCCACCGTCGCGACCTGCGCCATGAGCACACAGGGAAGGACGAGCAGAGGGAGGAAGGGGAGCCGGCAGTTCATGGCGTGGCGGACCAGACGATCTGGTAAGTGACCGGCGTCTTGAACGTTTCCTTGAGCAGGCGCAGACGCAGCTGCTGCCGCCCGTGCGTATCCACCACGACAGGACGGTGGGGCGAACCGGCGGGCCATTCGATCGAGCAGCCTGCGGGTGAGATCTTGAATTTGTTGCCCTCGGCGGTGATGCGTTCGGCATCGGCGAGCAGCACCCAGTTCTCCCAAAGCGACAGTTTCCCGCTGAACTCGAGCGTGCGGCTCAAGCCGGGTTTGTCGGCGCGCGCAACGATTCGATCGCGGAGGTGGAGTTCGGACAGGCTGGCAAGAAACACGACCGAGCCGTCCGCTTCGATTTCGTAACCGAGCGAGGAATACAGCGGATCGGGGTGCTCCGGCCAGGCGGAGGGATATTCGAGCAGACGATCGGGAAACAATGCGAGGAGCGGGCGACCGGAGAACTCCACGAGATCCTCGCCGGCCGGCACCGCGGTCTGGTTGAACGCGCGTCCGGCCCACATTTCCGCAACATCGGCAAAGGCTCCGCGCCAAAGATAAAGGACCGCACCGGTCTCGCCGTCGTAGGCGAAGTGCACGCCGGACGGCGAGCCGACGACGCAGGCGTAGCATCGTTTCAGGCCACGAAACGGAACGAAGCCGCGCTGCACCAGCGTGCGATCGGCGGGCGAAATGAGCAGGGGTTCGGTTTTTCTGGCCGTGGGGCGAGTCGGAGCGCGTGGATCGCCGTGCAAAGGAGAGAGGAGCGCGCCGGCAAGCATGGACAGGCCGACGCGGCGAAGCGGGACGTTCATAAAGATGAAAGGAACGACGGCGGAAGCGGCGGCGGCGAAAAGCGGACGCCTCACCGCGGACTAGCGGAAAAGAACCTGGCCCACCGGCGATTTCTCGGTGCGTCCGTCCTTCATCTCGGTTTCGAACCAGAACTCCAACGGCGATTCGTTCCGCACCGGAAGCGTGTAGTCGAAGGGGAAGGCGTGATCTTCGATCTGGCCGTCGGCGACGCCCTCCTGCCGATAGTGGACGGTGCAGCGTGCGATCTCCCGTTCGAAATCGGGCAGGTAGGTGTAGACGCTGGTGAGATCGCCGGCGCCGAAGCGCATCGCGACCGCGCGTGCGCCGCGATAATCGAGCTCGCATACGCTGCCCTTGGCCGGAAGCGCCGGGATGTCCGCGAGCACCTGCTGCTGGAATCCGACCTGCGGCGCGACACCCTCAATGACCAGGGCGGTGATGCCGGCGGCGGAAACATCGATTTCCAGGTTGCCGTCAGCCGGAAGATCGCGCGCGGGCTGTTTTTTGCCGTCCAGCCAGACGGTGAAACGGGCCGGGCGTGCGGCCGGGAGCCGGACGAGCGCCGGATTCAGCCGCACCCGGCTTCTCAACGCGAAATGGGACTGGTTGGTGAACGCAAGCGCGAGGCGGCCCTCGCCACGGGCGACGATGTAGTTGAGTTCTGGATGCGATACGTCGAGCACCCCGCGCGGCATCCAGAGATGCAGGTTTTTGGCGTCGTAGATTCTGCCGGGGCGGTCGCCATAGATCTTTTGCTGCAGGTAGCCGTAGCCCTCGGCGTAACGGCTCGGAAAATCGACCGCGCCGCGGGATTTCGCATAGGCGTCGGACACCAGATAGTCCAGGAGCAGTGCGACGTGCGGCCAGATGTGATTGTAGTGAATCGACGTCATGGCGTTGAGCTCGTCCTTCGGGCGCTCCGCGAAATCGGGCTTCTGGTAGGAGGTGGTGCGGGCGGTGTTGATATGATAGCCCGGGAAGCTCGTGTAGCGGCCGATGATCGCGGAGCGTGCGATGTCGTGGAGAAATTCGTCGTTCGTGAGCGCGGCGATGCGGAGCATCCATGGGGCGTAGCACGCGAGCAGAATGCCGCGATGGCCACGGCTGGTGCCGGAGGACTCGGGCGTCAAACCGATCGCGGAGACCTGCCAGGCCGGCACGCTTTCCTCGGGTAGCGGGTTGCGCGGATACTTGGGCCCGGAGCGATAGTTGGGCGCGAAGCCGCCCTGGTTCACGATCACGTTGCCTTCGGGGATGCGGGGGGCGAGCCAGACGTAGCGCGCGTAGTTGCGGGCACCCTCGTGGGCGGCCGCGAGATAGCGACGGTCGCCGGTTTCCTCGAAGAGCTCGAACAGCTCGATCCATTGGTTGCTGAAAGACGTCCAGAAAAACAGACCGCGCGAATCGGGATCTTCGAAGTCGGTCTGGGTCCGGTCGACGCGACGTTTGAGGTAGGTGTCGGCATCGCGCCGGGCGCGATCCAGCCAGCGCCGCTCGCCGGTGGCGCGGTAGAGCGCGAGTGAATTGGCCCAGAAATCGCCGCGCAGCACCGATTCGAGATTCAGAATTCGATCCTTGCCGAAAAGTGATTCCGCGGCGTCGCGGAAGAATGGTGTGCGACTACGGGTGAGCTCGTAGAGAGCGGCGTATTCAGAGAGGGGCGCGCCGAGACCACCGAGCCGGGCGGACACGGCCTGACCGCGCACCTTCGGGTCCGTCGTGAAAAGGAAGCGCTCGCGCGACACGAAATATTCCGCGAGCGGACGGGCGAGCCGGTCGAAGATGCGGCGGTCGTCGGTGACGAGCGCGAGGGCAAGCGGGTGGAGCGCTGACACGTTCTTCACCGAGCCGGGCACGTCGGTGTCGTAGGCAAAGCCGCGCAGGTCGGAGTTGAACTTCGCGTAATCGCTCAAACCGAAAGCGAGCATGCGTTCGAAAGTCGCGTTGAGAGAGCCCAGGATGTTGTGGCGGACATCGGCGAAACCGAACAGCGACCGGGCGAGGTGTTCCTGCGTCTCGTCGATGGTGCGACGGGCGACGACGAGGCGATGCGCGAACGTGAAGCGGGCGCCATCGGCGAAGTGTGAGCCCTGACCGCCGAGGATCGGGGCGAACAGCATTGGCTGCGCTCGACCTTCCTGATTCCGGAGCGCGACGCCGAAACGGGAATTCGCGAGCGTCGGCATCGGCTGAAAGGGAAGTTCCGCCGGGTCGGAGATGACGCCGACCGTGATGCCATCGTGGCGCACGAACGTGCCGGGCAGGGGACAACGGCCCGAGGCCTCGAGATACGAGCCTTCGGGGAAACGTTTCTCCGTGTAGACGAGTGGCTGCCAGAGTTCGTCAATTACTGCCGGATCCTGCTGCGGCGCGCCGATGTAGCCGAAGGAATACCACCCGGCACGGGCGATGCGCGCCGTGAGTTCGAGTCGCGGCTCGCTGCCGTCGGCCGGCACCTGCAAGACGGCCGAGAGAATGACGCCGTCGGCTTCGGGGAAGCTCCAGGCGATCGTGTCACCGGTTGTGGAGGCGGCGGTCGCGTGGACTTTCGTCAACTGCCCCGCGCGGAAAAGATCGGGTGAACGATCGGGACCGTAAAAACGGTCGGAGTTGGGGTCGTAACCGTCGGCGACGTGTCCGGCGTTTTTCACCGCCTCCGCCGGCAGACCCCACGTGAGCACATGGTAAACCGATCCGGCGTCGCCGCTCTTCAGGCCGGCATCCCGATAGCGTCCCCAGCGGGTTTCGAGATTGGGATCTTTCTCGGAACGGAGGATGGCAAAGTTCGGGGCGAAGGTCGCGTGGCTGCCGTCGGGCGCGGTGACCTTGACGGAATGATCCGCCTGGAGATCGAGGCGGTGCCGGGCGGTGGCTGCGTGGGCTGCGTGGCAGACCAGACACAGAGCGACGAGAAAAAGGCGGTGGGAGGACGTTCGAGCGGAGTGCAACATGGGGAGGGGAAACGGGGCAACCGGATGCAGCAAGTTTTCCGCTTCCCGGCAAAAACGGCGCAGGTTGACCGTTGAGTTTCGGAATCGCGGTCTGCAAAAGCGAATCGTCGGCGTTTGACCTCCGATTTAAGTCAACTGTCGACCAGGTCTCGAATTGTGCTGCCACGAAAGAGAAGCCTTCCATCTCGCTGCTACCCCGCGAGGCGGAACTATCTTCTGCCATCCCGGTTGCCTCTACCCTAAACACCCAGCCCTATCATGATGGAATCGCACTCCTCCGTGTTCAAACTCGTGAGTGGCGTCGTTGCGCCTCTTGCCTTAACCTTCGCCGCCGCCGGTCAGACGACGCCGATGACTTCCGCGCCCGCTGCCGGCAACGGCGAGGTGACCAACGAAGTCGTGACGCTCGAAGAATTTTCGGTGAAGTCGCAACGCGATGCGACTGGGTGGGGCGCCTCCGAAGCCGTTTCTGGCACGCGCACCGCGTCGGCGATCATCGATCTGCCGTATTCGGTTTCGGTCGTCACCCGTGAATTCATGGATGCCTTTCAGATGAAGGATCTGGATGAGTTCGGCTTGTTTATCAGCGGCTTCACGCCCGGCGAGGTTGAAGCCGGTGGCGGCGGCGGCAGCCGTCTGCGTGGTTTTACGCCCCCGACTTATCGCAACGGTTTCCCCCGCTCCGGCGTTGGAGAAGTGATGAACGTCGATCGCGTGGAAGTGATCAAGGGGCCGCTGTCCGCGCTGTATGGGCGTTCGGAGCCCGGCGGTTTGGTGAACTACATCACGAAGAGGGCCAGCTCCACTCCGGAATACCGATTGAGTGCGACCTACGGCTCCGACGAATTCACGCGCGGCGAGATCTCGGCTACGGGTCCGCTATCGGACAAGTTGTTCTATCGGGTCGACGGTTCCTACCAGCGATTCGAGGGCAACATGGATTACTTCTATCAGGAGACCTCGGCGATCAGCACGAGCTGGACCTACAAGTTCAGTCGGGATACGGCGCTCACGCTCGATTTGGAGTATATGGTGCGCGACGCCAATCAGGGCACCGCGATTCTCGGGCGGCTGAACGGGGTGTCGGTGACCCGTCCGGATGGTGTGACGGCGAAAGCCAACCTGATCCTCGGTCCCTACGAACCATTGATCAACTTCAACATCTTCGGACCGGATGCGCTTGTTTCGCGTGAAGTCGCGACCATGAACCTCCAGTTCGAACACAAGATCAACGATGTCTGGAGCCTGCGCGTGAATGGTCAGGCTTGGGATCGACTGCTCGACGAAACCCGTTGGAGTTCGCCCCAGTATCAGATCGACACCGGCAAGTTTAACTCCCGCGAGCCATTCCTCGGACATCGGCCGCAGGACGCGGTCGCGTTCCAAGCGGATGCGCTGGCGCATTTTCATACCGGAGCACTCGAGCACAAGTTCCTCATCACCTTCGACTATTCCGATACCAGCGATCACAACACGGACTACCGTTATGGTAATGGAGCAAACGGCACGCCCAACTATCTGGCCGAACTACCCGCGGCCACGCGGGTGATCGATCCGCTCAATCCCGTCTGGACGCCGCTCGAGCGCAGTAAATTCGTCCGTCAAGCCCGTGACCAACTGACGGAGACGCGCATGATCGGCTCGTTCATCAGCGACCGCGTCAGTTTGTTCGAGGGCCGGTTGATCGCCATGGGCGGCCTCCGTCTCGACCAAGTGGACGTCAACTACATGGATCGTTTCAGCTCGAGCAACGATCTCGACGCGAAGCAGAACCATCTCACCTACACGGCCGGCCTCACCTGGCGCATCAAACGCGAGAAGCTTGTGGCCTTTCTCAACCACAGCACGTCGTTCGACGGCAATCCGATCCTTGACCGCGGCATCGGCGGACTGGTCGGTTTCGCTGAAGGCGAGGGTACTGAGTTTGGCTTCAAGGGACTGCTGGCGGGGAGCGACCTCAGCTATACCGTGACCGCTTATGAGATCGAGCGGACCAATCCCGCGGCGGACCCCGATTTCGTGGCCGGCTCGGGCCTGCCCCAGTATTTCGGGCTGCGCCTCGAACGCGTTCGGGGCGTCGAACTCGACTTCAGTTGGAAGGCCAACAAGGCGCTGACCCTGCGCGGTGGCGTCGGTCTGCTCGATTCCGAGGTCGTGCGCGCGCCCGACGAGAACATCACGGCTACGGTCCTTTCTGTGGTGGGCGAACGGATGCAACGCACGCCGGAGGTTACGGCGAACCTGGCGATGAGTTATCAGCTTCCGATCAAGGGCCTCTCGATCGGTGCGTCGGTCAGCTACATTGACGAAGTCATCATCGACTACGGCAACCGCATCACTACCCGCGCCCGCCAGGTCAATCCGGGCTATACTCTGCTGAACGGTTTTGTTTCCTATAACTTCCGCACGGGAGAGAAGGGCAAATATCGGCACAGCCTTCGCCTGAACGGTCTCAATCTGACGGACAAATATTATTGGACCGTCACCGGTCGCGAAGCAGTCGGGCTGCAGATTCGTGGCTCCTACTCGCTGTCGTTCTGACGATCGGAGTCGTTGCGTTTCATTGCTCACGGACACCGCGCCATGCGTTCCCCGCATGGTGCGGTCTCTCTTCCTTTCTTCTCATTGTCGCTTCGTCGTTATAAATTCGCCTGTCGGACTGCCGGCGCATTTCTCTCTGGCGCGGTGACGCTGTCTGCTACCGCCCTCACGAGTTCCTCGCCGAGCGAGGTCGCGTTGACGAACGAGACGCTGGCGGTGCATTGGCAGCGGCAGACCGGAGAATGGCGGGTTGATCGTCTTGAACTGATCACGCCGTCGGGCCCGCTGCCGGTGGGAGAAACTTCCGGGAGCTATACGGTCCTCTTCGCGGAGACGCAGCCGTCCAAGGAACCGCTGGAGATCGAACACCCGGCGTTTCCGAATGGTTTCCCGGAGCCGGAGTATCGCTTCATGCATCAGAAATGGCGTGAAGCGCGATCGCCGGCGGCGCTGAATACGGCGGGTCAGGCTTTCACGCTGTGGCCGACGACCGCGATCCAGCGCGATGATGGTTTGCGTTTCACCGCTAGCAACGAGGTCGCTGAACTCGTCGCCGACTGGAGTTTCGATCCGGTGCAACCCGGTGATATTCGCGTGGAGTTGCACCTGACCGCGCGTCGCGCGGGCTGGTTTTCTCTCGCGACGCCGACGCTCGCGAGCGTGCCCCGTGAGGAACTCGCCTGGGCGGCGGTGCCGGGATACTTCCAAGGCGCGGAGATCGCCGCCGATTTCATTCGTGCTTACGCCTACGGTCATGGCTTGCCGGATCGCCCCGTGCTGGGACGCGAACGCGTGGCCTCGACGCTGGCGTCGTTCGTCACGACCCGCCGCGGCGCAACGATGGCGGTGGTGGCGGAGCCCGGAACGGGGACCGACCCGTGGCAGAGCGATCGCAACACCCGCCAGGAATGGCGGCTCGGACTTTCCCATATGAACCGCGCCGGCGAACTCGCGCCGACGCTTTATCATCCCGTGCTCGGCGAGGTCGATTCACGGCTCGCGGCGGGCGAGACGCGGACGTTTCATTTTCGCTATTCGTTGCGGCGCGGCGACTGGTTCGAGGCCGCGCGTCATGTGATTGAGGATATCTACGATCTGCCGGGATTTCTCGCGCTCAAACAGCCACGACGCTCCTTGAGCGAACGACTGCTGGCGCTACGGGATTATGTGGCAGGCGACGACACGTCGCTGTGGCGCACGGAGCAATTCGGCTCCTTCGAAATCGGGGCGCAGGCGTATCTGGGCGGGGTGGTCGGCTCCGACAAGGATGCGATGAAGAACTCCGATTATGGCGCGATGTGGATGCTCGCGCGGTTGACCGGCGATCCGCGGCTGGTGGAACGCCGGCTGCCTTATGCCTTGAACTTCAAGCTGGCGCAGCAGCGCATGGAGCCGGGTTTCTTCCAAGGCGCCGCGGCGGGCCAGTATTATTTGTCGAAAAGCCGGCGCTTCACGGAAGAGTGGGGCGACTACTCCGAACCGGTCGCGCTCACTTATTATGTTCTGCTCGATCTCGGGAACATCCTGCTCTTCGAGCCCGGCAACGCCGAACTCCGAGAACGTTTGCGCCTGGCCGCCGACCGCCTCGTGGCGTGGCAACATGCGGAGGGAAACTGGGAGGTCGCTTATGACAGTGCCACGAGCCGTCCGCGATTTCGGGATGTGCCGGATTTGCGGCCCACGTTCTACGGTCTGCTGATTGCGTATCAAATTTTAGGTGACGAAAAATACCTGGCCGCGGCACGCCGCGGCGCGGACTGGCTGATGACGGAAGGTGTGAAGAAGGGGGCGTTTCTCGGGGTCTGTGGCGACGCGCGGTTCGCGCCGGACTTTGCGACCGCACAAATCGCACAGGCGTTGCTCGATCTGGCCGAAACCACTGGCGAAATGAAGTATCGTGAGGCCGGTCTTGCGGCGGCGCGGTTTTATGTGACTTCGATCTATACTCATCCCCGCGCGACCGCGCAGCCGAAGACCCGCACCGATGGGAGTTGGGCCGACTGGGAGCTGAACCAAACCGGGCTGAGCTACGAACATGGCACCACCATCGGATCGGCCAACACCGGCGGTCCCATTTTGCTGGCGAGCCATGCGGGACTTTTTCTCCGCGTCAGTGAGCTGACCGGGGAGCCCCTGTTCCGCGATCTGGCCCGCGCCGCGGCATGGGCGCGAGACGCATTCGTCGATCCTCAAACCAGCGTCGCGTCTTATTATTGGTCGGCGATGAACAAAGGGGCCGGCCCGTATCCTCATCATGCGTGGTGGCAGATCGGCTGGATCACCGACTATCTCGTCGCGGAAGCCGCGCTTCGTTCCGACGGTGCGATTTCGTTTCCTCGCGGTTTCATGACTCCAAAGGTCGGACCGCACTGCAGCTACGGCTTCGCGGCAGGCAAAATTTTCGGCGAGGAGGCGTCGCTGGATTGGGGTTCAGTCGACACCGGCTCTCCCGCGATCGACTACCTCTTGGCGCGGGCAAAAGACGGCCGCCGCTACATGGTGCTGCTCAATAACTCGACCCGGGATGCGGAGGCTGACGTGCGCGTGCCGGGAAAGCGACCGCGCACCGCTTCGCTGCGTCTCGATCATCGACTTTCCTCACTGCCGGCAACCGACGCCTGGCGCTTCACGCTGCCGGCGACCGGTCTGGCGGTGCTCACCTTTGAACCCTGATTCCGTGAAACCATCCCGATTGTTTGTCTCACTTTTCCTGGCGTCGTTGACCCTGCAGGCTGCACTCGCTGAGCGGGTAAGTTATCGTCTGCAGTTGGAATCCAACGGCGATCTGCGTGTCGAACGAGAAGGCATGGAACCCTGGAGTTTCGCTCCTGAGTTTCTGGTGCTGTTTCAAGACAAGGATCCGAAACTCGCCATGCGCCCCGGTAATGTGCCGCGCGTCAGCTACAACGTGCCGACGTGGGAGAGCGGTGCGCGCGGACGCGCCGCGCTGGCTGGAGTGAAACGTTCCACCGCGCAAGCGGGCGACGGCTTCGACGACCGGATTCTCGAGGGCGACACCCGGGCGCGCACGGCCGATGTGTTTGCGGCGGCGCCGGGCGAGAGAGTGCGCGCATCCGGCTGGACGAAGCAGGGCGGTCTCGTGCGCTACACCTTTCCGGAGGGCTCCCGGTTTACGCTGGCGGCCACGGTGTCGCTGCCGGCCGACGATGCCGGAGAGCCCGTGCTGACTTACACGCTGACGCCGAAAGTCGCGGGTTGGTATTCCGTCGGCTACGTCGGCGCGCCGCGACTCGAGCCGGCGGCAGCCGCGGAGTTCTGGCAGCCCTTTCTCTGGCAGGAACGACGCTTTCCCCATCAATCCTTTCTGACGCCGGCGTTCGAGTGCTCGGTGCCGACGACCTTCGTTCGCCGCGAAATGGCGGTGGCGGGCGTCGTGGTCGACGCGGACGAGTTTCCGTTTCAACCGCTGCCGGTGCTGGACAATAGTCGTTTCGGCGTGGCATTGCGCAACGCCGCCGGAGAGGCGCAGCCGATGGCGTTTGCCCCGATGCTGGGAGGCCATGGCTCGCAACGCCGCGCCGGCGAGAGTTTCACGTTCAAGCTTCGGCTTTATGTGGGACGGGGCGAACTGACCACGGCCTATGAAGAAGCGGCGCGGCGGCTATATGGTTTCAAAGACTATCGGCGCAATGCCATTGCCTCCCTGAACGAGACACTCGACAACATGATCGATTACGGAACGAGCCGCTATAGCTGGTTCATCGACGATTTGAAGGGCTGCGCGTATTCGACCGATGTGCCTGGAGCGGTGAAGAACGTCTCGGCGCTGAATCCGCTCAACCTGGCGCTCGTGGCCGACGACGAGGCGATCTTCCGTCAGCGGGCGTATCCAATCGCCGAATATCTGCTCTCGCGCGAGAAGTTCCTGTTCTCGCTGGATCCGGAACAGAAGATTCAAAGCCCGTCGCGCGCCCTGAAAGGGCCGTCGGCGCCGGTCAGCGAACTTGCGGCGCTCTATGGCATCACCCACGAAGCGTCGCCCGTGCTTCGCCGTCTGGCGACGGAGCTGATGGGCACGGATCGGACGCTCAATCTCGACGACGTCGCTGCCGGCAACAGCTGGCAGAACAATCTGCGGATGTATCAGGTCACGGGCGAGGCGCGCTATCTGGAGAGGGCTCGGAAGGGCGCCGACGACTATCTCGTGCATCGCATGGCGCAGGGCGCCGGCGATTTTAATGAAGCCGGTCTGTTCTTCTGGACCGCCTTCGCGCCGAAGTGGATCGATCTCTTCGAGTTGTTCGAAGCGACCGGCGACCGCCGCTACCTCGAGGCCGCCCGTCTGGGGGCACGCCGCTATACCATGTTCACCTGGATGGCTCCGCGAATCCCGGATGGGGACGTGACGGTCAATCCCGGCGGCAACGCGCCCGTTTACTGGTATCTGCAAAGCAAGGGGCATCTGCCGATGAAAGCACCGGAGGAGCAGGTGCCGGCGTGGCGTCTTTCCGAAATCGGACTTACGCCGGAATCGTCGGGGACGATGTCCGGCCACCGCGGCATCTTCATGGCCAACTACGCGCCGTGGATGCTGCGCATCGCGGCGATCACCGGCGACACGTTGCTGCACGACGTCGCGCGGTCGGCGGTGGTCGGGCGCTACCGCAATTTCCCGGGTTATCACATCAACACGGCGCGCACGACGATCTACGAAAAGGCAGACTACCCTTTGCGTGACCATAAGGAACTGAGCGTAAACTCGTTTCACTATAACCACATCTGGCCGCATATGAGCATCCTGCTCGATTTTCTCGTGACGGATGCGTTTGCGCGTTCGCAGGGCCAGATCGATTTCCCGTCGCGCTTCATCGAAGGCTACGCGTATCTGCAAAGCAAATTCTACGGCGATCGCGCGGGTCGGTTTTATGAGTATAGCGACGCGAAGTTGTGGCTGCCGCAGCGGCTCCTCAAAGCCGGCAGTGTGGAACTCAACTATCTGGCGGCGCGCGGCGACAAACGCCTTTATCTCGCCTTCACCAACCAGTCGAACGAAGCGGTGACCACGGAGATCGTGCTCAATGCCGACCTCCTGCCGGCGGCGGCGAAGGGCGTTTATCGCGTTCGGACCCTGGCCGGGGACGCAGCCGGCACGGGAGACCAGTTGGTCGACGGTCGCCTGCGCGTGTCCGTCGCGCCGATGGGACTTACCGCAATCGTCATCGACGGCCTGCACGTGGAGCCGCGCTTTCAGCAGAAGTTGCTTGCGGCGGCGCCGGAACAGGCGTGGCGGAACGACTACGTGCAACTCGATTGGGGCGGCGCTCGCGCCATGGTGCTCAACTTCGGACCGGGTGCGCGCACCGCCTACATTTACCTGCAGGCCGACGATTCGACCTATCGCGAGGTGACGCTCGAGTATGAGCTCAACGGCCAGCGTCAGAAGGTGACCGATCACGAGTATCCGTTCGAGTTCACGGTGTCGCTGCCGCCGGAGGCGCAGGCATTCACTTTCCAGCTTGGTGGGCGTGGAGTGGATGGGCGCCAGAGTCGTGCGGAGTCCGCAACGCTCACCCAATGACCCAAGCCGTGCGATCGCCTGCGAGCTCGTTTTCCCCGGCCGGCAGGCCGTGCTGGTCGACGGTCGACCATCTCGCGGCCTGCGGCGGTTCGCCGAAGAAGTAGATTCTCACTCCTGCGTTTATCGATAGGCGGGATGAATGCCATCTGAGGTCCCGTCCCCTGATTCCATGTCACGCTCCGCACCCGCTGCCCCGCGCAAGATTCGCCACCTTCGGTGGTGGATCGTTGCGATGATCTTCTTCGCGTCGGTTCTGAATTACATCGACCGGCAAACGCTTTCGATCCTCGCGCCGACGATCCAGAAGGATCTGGCGCTGACGAACGAGGATTATGCGACGGTGCTGAACCTGTTCCTCGTCGCCTACACGATCGCCTATCTCGTGTCCGGCCGCATCGTCGACCGATTCGGCGTCCGGGCCGGACTGGCGTTGTTTGTCGGCTGGTGGTCGATTTCGAACATCCTCACTGGCTTCGCCAAATCGGTGGGATCGCTCGGCGCGTTTCGCTTCCTGCTGGGGCTCGGCGAAGCGGGCAACTGGACCGCTGCGCCCAAGGCGGTGTCGGAGTGGTTCCCCGCCCGGGAGCGCGGTCTGGCCATCGGTCTTTATACATTGGGAGGGACGATCGGCGCGACGATTGCCCCGATTCTGATCATCGGTCTCGCCTCGTGGCATAGCTGGCAGGCGGCGTTCGTCGTGACGGGATTTGCGGGATTGCTCTGGCTGATCCCGTGGCTGTGGCTGTATCGCCGCGTGGACGAGCATCCGCGCGTGACCGAGGCGGAACGCCAGCTCATCGCCGCAGGCAACGAGAACGGTGTCGCCGGTGACGGAGGTGACTGGGGCCGCTGGTGGCAGTTGCTCCGCCGCAAGGAGGTCTGGCTGCTGATCTTTGGACGCATGCTGACGGATCCGGTGTGGTATTTCTTCCAGTTCTGGTTCGCCAAATATCTCTACGACGGACGCGGCCTGGATCAGTTTTCACTCTCGATCACGTGGGTGATATTTCTCGCAGCCGATATCGGTGCATTGTCCGGCGGGTGGTTCTCCGGACTCCTGATCAAACGGCGCATGCCAGCGGCCAATAGTCGCCTCTGGATCATGCTGGCGTGCGCGGCGGTCGTTCCGCTCGCGGCGTTGATTCCGCAAATCGATCCGCTGTGGCTGGTGCTCACGCTCGGCATGTGTGCGGTCCTCGCCCACATGGCGTGGCTGATCAACCTTAGCGCGCTCGTCGTCGATCTCGTGCCCAAGGGTTCTTTGGGAACGGTTTTTGGCATCGTGGCCGCGGGCAGTTCGCTCGGCGGCATCCTGATGAACAAGGCCGTCGGCGCCATCGTGACCCAGCATTCCTACGGCCCGGCCTTCTACCTGATGGCGGTTCTGCATCCGTTCGCGCTGCTGCTGCTCTGGCGCCTGCGGCGCCGTCCCGCGGCGATACTTTCTTCATGATTACTGCTTCTCCAACCGAACGACGTGAACTCGTCACCCAGCGGCTGGTCGCCGACCTGGTCGTGATCGGCGGCGGCCTCGCGGGCACCTGCGCCGCCGTCACCGCGGCGCGCGCCGGCATCAAAGTGATCCTCGTGCAGGATCGTCCCGTGCTGGGCGGCAACGCCTCCAGCGAGGTGCGGCTCTGGGTGCTAGGTGCGACCTCGCACATGGGAAACAACAACCGGTGGGCCCGCGAGGGCGGCCTGATCGACGAGATCCTGGTTGAAAACACATTTCGCAATCCCGAGGGCAATCCGCACCTCGTGGACGCCTTGCTGCTCGAGAAGGTCGCGGCCGAACCGAACATCAGGCTCCTGCTCAACACGGCCGTTTTCGACGTGACGAAGGAGGACGCCGACACCATTCGGAGCGTGCGCGGTTTCTGTTCGCAGAACTCGACGCTCTACGACTTGAGCGCGCCGATTTTCTGTGATGCCTCGGGAGATGGCGTGCTGGGGTTTCTCGCCGGCGCGGCGTTTCGGATGGGCGCGGAGTCGACGGCCGAGTTCGGCGAGAAATTCGCGCCCGCCCGTGAATACGGCGAATTGTTGGGGCACTCGCTGTATTTTTACACCAAGGACACGGGAAGGCCGGTGGCCTTTACGCCGCCGAGTTTCGCGCTCAAGGACATCACGAAGGTGCCGCGTTGGCGGGATTTCAGCGCGAAGGATCAGGGCTGCAAGTTGTGGTGGATCGAATATGGCGGCCGCCTCGATACGGTCCACGCGACCGAGGAAATCAAGTGGGAGTTGTGGCGCGTCGTTTACGGGGTCTGGAACCACATCAAGAATTCCGGGAAATTTCCCGAAGCGGCGAATTTGACGCTTGAGTGGGTGGGCACGATCCCCGGGAAACGCGAGAGCCGCCGTTTCGAGGGCGACTACATTCTCCGCCAGCAGGATGTCGTCGAGCAGCGAGCGCACCCGGACGCGGTCGCTTTTGGCGGCTGGTCGATCGACCTGCATCCGGCCGACGGCGTTTTCAGCGAAATGCCGGGCTGCAACCAATGGCACGCGAAGGGTATTTATCCGATTCCCTATCGCTGTCTCTACAGCCGCAATATCACGAATCTCTTTCTCGCCGGCCGGATCATCAGCGCTACGCATGTGGCGTTCGGTTCGAGTCGGGTGATGGCGACCTGTGCCCACGCCGGCCAGGCAGTCGGCATGGCGGCGGCGCTTTGTCGCCGCTACCACGTGCGGCCGCGGTCGCTGACCGAGCCCGCGCGGATGCGCGAACTGCAACTCTCGCTGCAACGCACCGGCCAGCACATTCCTGGAATCAGGATTCCGGATACGGACGATCTGGTGGCGACCGCCCAGGTCTCCGCGTCGAGCGAATTCAAGCTCATAGACCTGCCGCCGGACGGTCCCTGGCTGGCGCTGAAGGATGGTTGGGCGATGCTCCTGCCGGTGACGTCCGGCACGAAGATCGATCTTTCCATCTGGGCGGAAGTCGCGGACGCAGCCGATCTGCGCGTGGAACTGCGACAAAGCAGCCGGCCGGACAATCATACTCCGGACGTGACGCTGGAGCGGAAGACGCTGCCGCTGGCTGCAGGACCCGCGCAAGTGCGGGTGGCATTCGATCATGTCTTCGATGATGCGCGCTACGCGTTCGTTTGCTTTTTCGCCAACGAGCACGTCCGCCTGCGCACGAGCGAGCGGCGGGTCACAGGCGTGCTCTCGCTCTGCCATGCGGTGAATCTTGCCGTGGCGAAGTCGGCCGTTCAGACGCCGCCGTCCGAGATCGGGGTGGATACCTTCGAGTTCTGGCAGCCCAAGCGGCGTCCGGCCGGACAGAACATCGCGTTGAGATTGGCGCAGCCGATCTCGCTTTTCGGCGCGGCCAACGTGCTCAACGGCGTGGCGCGTCCGACGAACCAGCCCAACGCGTGGGTCGCGGCCGTGGACGAGGAGCGTCCGGTGCTGACGCTGCGATGGGAGACGCCGCAGACGATCGCTCGCGTCGAACTCGGCTTCGACACGGATTTCGATCACCCGATGGAGACCGTGTTGTGGGGGCATCCGGAGAATCGCATGCCGTTTTGCGTGCGCGGGTGTCGTTTGCTCGATGGAGAGGGCACGGCTCTCGCCGAATGTGACGAACAGCATCAAACGCGCAGGACGATCGTGCTGTCGAAGCCGGCGATCACGCGTGAGTTGAGAATCGAACTTTGGCGACCGTCGGCGAATGTCCCGGCGGCGCTGTTCGACGTGCGTTGCTACGGTCCGGGCAAATGACGAACACGAGCGCATCGCCGGCGACGGGTGGCATGATCGGACGCGCGCTGGCGGTGCTTCTACTCCTCCCGTTTGGCCTGACGGCGGCGGTGCTGACCAGTCCGGACGGCAGATTGCAGGCGGAGGTCGGCGCCGATGGATCAGGAGCGTGGCACTACTCCGTGCGAACCGACGGTCGCGAGATTGTCGCATCGTCGCGACTTGGCATTACGATCGAAGGTGTTGATCTCGGAGTCGGCGCGATCGCCGGGTCGGCGGACTACGGCGAGATCGATGAGACGTATCCGCTGCTCGGCGGCAAGGCGCGCGCCCGCAATCATGCGCGGACCTTGCGGCTGGCGCTGTCGCATCCGCGATTTGCGCAACGGATAACGCTCGAGGCGCGAGCGTATGACGATGGGTTCGCGTGGCGGCTCATCGTGCCGGGCGAAGGTTTGAGACGGGTGAATGGCGAGGCGTCCGCGTGGACGCTGCCGCCGGAGAGTCGCGTCTGGTATTTCGAGCGAGCCTCCGCCTGGAAACTCAAGAGCTACGCTGGCGAGTGGCGCGCGGCTCACGTTTCGGAGCTTGCGAACGTGTCGCCGGGCGGACCGGTGCAGGGACCGCCCTTGGTGGCGGAGTTGGCCAGCGGTGCGGGTTTCGTACTCGTGACCGAAGCGGCGCTGGAAAACTACAGCGGCCTGAGACTGCGGGCGGAGGTGGGGACACGCGGCGTCGTTGCCGACTTCACCGAAGGGGAGGAAGGATTTTTGGTCGAGGGAACCATCACGACACCCTGGCGCGTGACGCTCGTGGCCCGCGATCTCAATGCGCTGGCGACGAGCGATCTTGTCACCCATCTTGCGGCGCCGCCGGATCCCGCGCTCTACGCGGACACCTCGTATATTCGCCCCGGGCGCGCGGTGTGGCGCTGGTGGAGCAAGGGAACCGGCACGCCGGAGGAAGAACGGCGGATGATCGATGACGCGGCGGAGCTCGGCTTCGAGTATTCGCTGGTGGACGACGGTTGGAAAGAATGGCCGGACGCGTGGGATGCGATCAGCCGATTGTGCGAGCATGGGCACGAACGGGGCGTGCGTGTGCTGGTTTGGAAAGACTACAAGGAGGTGGCGGACCCGACGAAAAACTGGGCGCGGCTGCGGACGTTTCTCGATCATGCGAAGGCGGCGGGCGTAGCGGGCGTGAAGCTGGATTTCCTGAATGCCGAATCGAAAGACCGGGTGGACTTCACGGTGGCGGCTTGCCGTCTCGCGGCCGAACGCCGGTTGCTGGTGATTTTCCACGGGGTGGCAAAACCGACCGGTGAGGCGCGCACCTATCCCAACGAGATCACGCGCGAGGCGATTCGTGGATTGGAGCTGAACCGGATGAAAGAGGGCCCGATTCCGTCGTCCCATAATGTCGTATTGCCATTCACGAGATTCGTGGTGGGGCCGGGCGATTATACGCCGCTGGGCTATTCAAATCCGGGCGCGACGACTTGGGCGCATCAACTGGCGACGTTTGTCCAGTTTCATTCGCCGTTGCAGATCATGGCCGAACACCCCGACAAAATCCTGCGGGATCCAGCGACGCGTGCGGGGCTCGAGGTGCTGCGTCGCATCCCGTCGGTGTGGGACGAGACGCGCGTGTTGCCGGCGAGCCGGATGGGGGAGCTGTCGGTCATAGCGCGACGCTCCGGAGACACGTGGTTTCTGAGCGTGCTGAACGGAACAACAGCGCGCCGGCTCGAGGAGGTGCCGCTGTCGTTTCTCGGATCGGGACATTATCGCATGGTCGAGGTAACGAGCCCGGAGGCGCTGACACTATCTCGGCGGGACAAAAGCGGCGTGGTCGCGACAAACACGTGGTCGTTGTCGCTCGCCGCCGGCGATGGCGCGGTGGTGATGTTTACAAAATAGGAGGTCGCTTATGCGGACGAATCGATTGCGGATGTTTCTGATCCTTGTCGGCTTGCTGGCGGGATTGCGGGCGGGTGAACGGCCGCTCGATCTGGCGGGCGAAGGATGGACGATCGCGCTCGATCCGACGGGAACGGGCGAGAGCAAAGGCTGGCACCGGCCGGCTGCAGAGTGGGACGGGGCGGCGCCGCACAGTTTGCAAGGCTGGGATGCTGTGACCGTGCCACACGACTATCTGAGCGATCCACGTTATGGATATGTCGGGGTTGCGTGGTATCGACGCTCGGTGGCTGTTCCTCCGGACGCCGGGGACGGCCGGATCTGGCAGCTGGAATTCGCCACGGTATTTCAGCGCTGTCGGGTCTGGTTGAACGGCAGGAGGGTGGGCGAACACGAGGGAGGCTACACGCCTTTTGCCGTGGACGTCACCCGGGATCTGCTTCCCGGACGACAGAACTTCCTCGTCGTGGCGGTGGACAATCGTGTGAAGTTCCGCGCTCTGCCCGGGGCGCGCTCGGGCACGACCGCGAACTCCGGTCAGTATCCGTGGCTCAATTACGGCGGGATTCTCGGGGACGTTCGCCTCGTGCCCCGGGCGCCGGTGTGGATCGCCGGCCAGCGCATCGAGACGGATTTTCAGCCGGATGGATCGGCAAAGCTGAAGCTGCAGATTCAGCTGAGGAACGCGCGGCTGGAGCCGGCCAAGGTGCGACTCGAGGCAAAGATTCTCGATGATCAGGCGCGCGTGATTGGAACGACTTTGAACGGCGTCTGGGAGGCGGCACCGGGCGCCAGCGGGCGCGTTACCCTGGAGACGAAGCTGGCGGCGGGAACCTATCGTCAGTGGGAGCTCGATGCGCCGCAGCTGTATCGGTGCAGCATAACTGCCACGGATGCCGGGCGATCGGACTCGTCCGAGGCGCAATTCGGATTCCGGGAAATCGAAGTCCGGGACGGTCGGTTTCTCCTCAATGGCCGTCCCGTCCGTCTCGCTGGCGCAAACCGGGCGCGCGGCCATCCCTTATATGGCGGCATCGATCCGGATGCGGCGGTTGAGCAGGATATGAGACTGATGAAGGACGCGGGACTTCGCTTCGCCCGCCTGCAGCACACGGCACCGGGGAAAAACCTCCTCGAATGGGCGGATCGTGAAGGAATGCTGTTGATCCTGGAGGTCGGGATGTGGGGCTACCTCGCCGAGGACGTCGCTTCGGCGGAACTGCGCGAGCGTTTCAAACAGGAGATGCAAGAACTTGTGGCGCTGGCAGCGAACCATCCTAGCGTGGTCGGCTGGAGCATCGGCAACGAATATGAATCCTGGACGCCGGAAGGGATCGCGTGGACCCGCGACATGGTGCGGTTCCTGAAAGAACTCGATCCTACGCGACCGGTGACGTTTGCGGCTCTCGGGCGTGAGCTGCGGGAGTTGAGTGTGGCGGCGCCCGGGGCGGAGCGCGCTTTCGATCACGTGGATTTCATTTCCACGAACCTCTATTTCAAACCGGCCGAAGTGGCGCGCTTTCTCGATCCGGTGCACCGCCGGTGGCCGCAGAAGCCAGTGCTCATTACGGAATACGGACTGCGCGCCGATCGGGTAAAAGCGGAGGCGGAGAGAATCGCCCACTTCGATGCAATGTTGGCGATCGTGCGGGAACGGCCCTGGATCTGCGGTTTCTCCTACTGGTCTTTCAACGATTACGCGAGTCGGTATCCGGGAACCGGTGACGACGGTTACCGGCGTTGGGGGTTGGTGGACGAACTTCGACGCCCACGCGCTCTGTACGAGCATGTGCGGGAGCGGTTGAAATCCGGAATCGACGGCCGCTGATCGGCCTAATCGAGGAAGCCTCGAAACACCGGCAGGGAGGACGGTTTGGGATCCGAGGAACGTCGACGGCGAGACGTGGGGGCTGCGCCGCTTTTTGGCGGCAGACTGTAGCCTTCGCGTTGATGGCTGTCGACCAGCACGACCTTGGGGTTCTCGGGGATCCCGGTGAGGTTCAGGCTGAGCTGGCTCAGGACGAGCTTCAGGGTTTCTCGGCCGACCAAGTTGTAGCGGTGATCCGCGCCCGCGGAATTGCACGGCGGTTCTGAGACATCGATGCTCGCGAAGGCGACATCCTCAGGGATACGCAGGCCGATCCGGGTGAGCAGCGCCATTACCGGGCCGGCACTGATGATGACGTCAGGCCGGTGATTGCGGAACCATTCCGCGGTATTCTCGGGCGTGATCATCGGCTTCGGAAGAATAGGCACGCGTTGCGCCGGCGGTATCTTCGATTGATGGAAGAGCAGGGAGGAGGTGAACAGTTTGTGGCCGATACCGCCCTCGTTATAAGTCATGATCAGGCCGATCCGCCGGTATCCCTTCGCGGTGCAGTCGGCCAGAAGCTCATCCATCATCTGGAGATAGTTGGGGCACGCTCGATGCAGCCGCGGCTCCTCGATGCTATAGCCTGCCGTGGCGACACACAGTCCGTTGCAATCGAACGACAGCTGGGCCACGCCGCTCGCGCAGGGGGCGATGACCACCCCCTTGATGCCGCGCGCCAGCAGGATCGTGCGCACGCGCCGCAACGACATGCCGGCATCTGCGAGATAAAAACGCTCGAGTCCGAACCCGGCCATAGCGGCGATCTCCACCACACCTTCGATCAATCCGAGGATGGGCGGATAATGCGCGAGCTGCTCGCGCGTCAGCTCGGGAATGATCATGGCGACTTTTGACGTGGCCCGTTCCGCGCGCGGAGTGCGCAGGTGCTGCATCAGCTCAGCGATCCGCGGGTCACGTTGGTAACCCATTTTACGCGCAAGACCGACGAGTTTTTGTCGCAGCTCCAGCGATATCTTCGGACTGTTCTTGAACGCCAGCGACACGGCTGAAACGGAAACGCCGGCCGCCTCGGCGATGTCGCGCATGCTTACGTTGTAGTCGCGGGCTTTGATGGGATGCGAGGTTGAGAGGGCCTTCGGGTCCACTGGAGGTGCTTGTCGGTTACGCCGGAGAAACGCTGCCGGTCAGGAGAGGTGCGAAGTTCGCGCCCCGACCGGATTCCGGCAGGACACAGCACGAAATCCCGAGGAGGGTCAAAACGTGAATTTGCCGACGTGCGTGTGATTGGTCTTCGCCTCGTTGAATACTCGGTGAGCGCGGCCAGGGACGATTTTGCTCCTCCTACTTCAGCACCGCATCGAGCCAGGTGAACGCGGCCTCTTGCATCGCGGCGGTGAAAGTGTGCTCCACCGGCCATGTTGTGGTGACGAGCCGATCGGAGGCGCCTTGAGACTGCCACACGGCGCGCATCTTGGCGTAGGCGTGCTCCACTCCGAATTGCGGAAACAGGCGATCGTGACGGCCGTTGTGGAACAGCATGGGTTTCGGACATGCCAGGCTCGCAATGTCGGGGTAGTCGAGATCGGCGAGCAAGCCGGGGTGCAACATGCTGTAAGCGGGATCGCCGCGCGCCTGATTGTTGCCCGGAACGATGAGGCTTTTGACGGTCGCCATCCAACAATTCGCGACGCCAGCCGCGATGTGCGGCGATGCGGCCGCGACCTGCCACGCACGATATGCTCCCATCGAGTGCCCGAGCGCGGCGACCCGGCTGCGATCCACTTCGGGCAAGCCCGCGAGGAACTCGGCCGCGCGCAGATCTTCCCACGCCATCACGCCCGAAAACGACATGCCGAGGTGCATCAGATTGGATGCGATGGCTTGTTGGCCGCGATCGCCGCCGCCGCCCCGATCGCCCCAATTCAATGCGTCGGTGATGAAGCACACGTAGCCGCGTTTCGAAAGTTCATCGGCCACGTGGCGACCGCCATAGGCGCGTTGTATCCATTCTTCGGATGACCTGCTGACGGCTTCCGGCACGTCGAAGGGCCCCACCATCTTCTCCTTGCCGATATCGAAGCGCCCGCCGTGGTCGTGCAACACGAGCACCGCCGGAAACGGTCCGCGGCCCTTCGGCACGGTCAAGTAGGCGAGCACGCGGCTGTCGCCGGAAATGTTGACCGCGAGTTTTCGCACCACGTAGGTGCTGCGATCATCCTCGCCCAACACCGCGACGTCCCACGGCGCGGAGGGCGGGGGCGCGAACCAGCTTTGCTGCACGCGCTGTTGCACGCGTTTCTTCCAGGATCCAAAATCCTGATACGCGCCCGAGGTCCACGACAGCGGATGCGTCACGCGATCGGCCACCCGTTGATAAAACACCGGCAAATCTGCGACGGCGCCGGGCGTTTGATAATTGCGGTGCGGGGGTGGTTCGACTTCCGCCGTCGGCGGCGTTTTGGCGCGGCCTTCCACGAAGGCGGACCAGCGGTGCAACCATGCTTCGAGATTTGTGTAGCCGTCGTTGTCGGGATCGGCGTCGGGATCCGCCGGCAGCACGAGCGGACGTGTTTTTCGGACATCGACCGGCTGCCACGGCGTGGGACCGAGATCCTCTTCGTGGAGAATCCAGGAACCGGTGCGGCTGCGGACTTTTTCGATTAGCGCTGCGTCGACCGCGTCGCGGAACGCGGGATGTTTGCCGGCGATGGCGAGCACCTTGGCTTCATGCTGTTCAGGCGCGTCCTTCCAACCCTCCGCGCCGTTGGCGGGAAACGGATTCGAAGTCCACCGCGCGGGCTCGGCCGGCGAGTCGTAACGGTAGATTTCCTTGCTGAACGGCTTCCCGTCGGTCGGGTGCCACGTGTTGGTGTCCGGATCGAAAACGGAATTGTGATCGAGATGGAGACTGAGACGCGTCGGCGCCAGGGGGTGCACGAAAACGGCCAGCGTCGAGACCGGATAATGATGCCCCTCCAACTCGCCGGCGGGGGCGCGAATCACGACATTACCCGCGGCGGAAGCGATGAGCCGCATATCAGGCGTCTCGGGACCGGCGGAGCCGAAATAAATGGCGCCGTGATGGCTCGGGTGCGGACGGTAGATGAGATTGTTGAGGGCCTGGACATTGGTGATGCTGTCGCGGATGAGCGGATTGCGATGGTGATTGAACGCCATGAGATTGCCGATGAACGACACGCCCATGGTGTTTCGGCCGGCGAGTGGACCATAGCCCGACGGTGACTTCGCCCCGCCGTTACGAATCGGCTCGGCGAAGATCGAGTGGAGGAATGTCACATTGTAGATCGATCCGCCATCGCTCCACGTCGACGCGGTTTCATCGATCGCCCAGCTGCATGAGACGTGATCGATGACGACATTGTAGGTCGATTCGCCGTCGGGTGCTTCGATCTTGATCGAGTCGCGATTGCCCGCCCGCGGCAGCCTGGGAAATGCGGTCGAGGTGCCTGGTCGAATCGCGAGATGTTGGATCAGCACGTCGTGATTTCGCACGGCGATGCCGGCGTTCTTGAGGGTGATGCCGGGCGCCGGGGCGGTCTGTCCGGCGATGGTGAGAAAGCCATACTCGCCCTGGCTGCTCGGACGCACGACGAGGTCGGACTCCAACTCGATCACCCCGGAAACCTCGAACACGATTACGCGCGGGCCCTGGATTTCCTGAACTCCGAAACGGAGCGAACCCGGACCGCTGTCGTTGAGATTTGTCACGCGATACACCTGACCGCCACGTCCGGCGACCGTGTGCGAACCGAACCCGACCGCGCCCGGAAAGACCGCAAGCGCGACGGCCGCGGGGACAAGGGAAAGCGCGGCAAGGAGAAACGAGAATCGGACGAAGCGGTTCATAAGCAAGGAGTGAGCTGACAAAGTGCCGCGGGAACAAATGCGCATTTGATGAGGCGTGGGATGGAAGGCAATCACGCGTTCCCGGATTTGTGCCTTCCCGATTCCCAGCCGCCTCCTCGGCGAAGAGAAGACGGGAAAAGAACTTGCCACCGAAAACGAAACACTTCCAATGCGCATTTGTTCTGCTGCGGCGACCTCTTCGCCGCGCGGCGCCGGACGAGGATTTGAAATATGTGTCTAGTCAGCAGGAAGAAGCATTGCGGGAAGCTTTTCGACGGGCGGCACGCTCCCGCTAAACAAGTCGATCTGGTGCGGCGTGAGGACGCGGTGGGACGGATGGAATCACAAGGCGTTGCGTGGAAACAGAGATGCGCCGACCCTCTGAATCAAAGCTCCCCACGGACCACGATGCTCTTTTCCAAACCCAAATTCCCTTCCGAAACGATCTCGCGCTCGGCGGGCGCGTATTGACCGCTCGCCGCTGGATTCTCCGGCAACCTCTTTGCTCACTCTTATGCAGTCCTCTACCTTTCATTCCCGCCTTTGCGTCGTTCTTGCAGCTTTGATCGGAAGCACCGTCGGCGCGACGGAGTCCTCGCGTAATCTCCTCGGGGGCGCGGCGATCGATCCGTCGGCGGCGAGTGTGCCCGCGGGGTGGACATTGTGGTCGCCACGTCCGGCGCTCGCCCTGCGCGGCGAATTGGTTCAGCGCGACGGCGGTCCGGCATTGGCACTGCAGGCCGATCGCTTCGAGTCCGTCGGCAAATGGACGACGTTGGTCGGGGGCATCGAGCCGGGAAAATATTATCGCTTCGCGGTTCAGCACCAAGCGGAGGGTGTCGCCTCGGAAGCAACGAGCATGCTGGTGATCTTGTCGTGGTTTCGTTCGGAAGATGGGAGGGACAGTCTGCAGCGCGATTACGTGCTGCCGATCGAGGGCACGGGCGACTGGCGGACTAGTGTTCGGACCTTGCAGGCACCCGCGGAGGCGAAATCGGTGCTGATCGAGTTGGGCCTCCGTTGGGCGCCGGGCGGAAAAGCATTCTGGAAAAATCCGCAATTCATTCAGGTCGCCGCGCCGGCTCCACGGAAAATTCGTATCGCGACCACGCGCATTCAGCCGGACATTCCGACGGCAACGGTCGCGGGCAACACCGAGCTGATGTTGAAGATGTTCGACCAAGTCGGTCCGCAAAAACCGGATGTGGTGCTCTTCTCGGAAAACCTCGCGACGCGTTTCGTGAAAGAGCCTCTCGCGCAAAAGGCTCAACCGATTCCCGGACCGTTGACGAACGCGCTCGCGGCGAAGGCGAAGCAGTATGGGACGTATGTGATCGCCACGTTGCTCGAAGCCAACGGCACGCTGTTTCACAACACGGCCGTGCTCATCGATCGCGAAGGTCGTTTGGTGGGCAGATATCGGAAAATGCATCTGACGATGGGCGAGACCGACAGCGGTCTCACGCCGGGAAATGAATTTGGAGTGTTCGACACGGACTTCGGCCGCATCGGCATCATGACGTGCTGGGACAACTGGTTCGACGAAACGGCGCGCGCGCTACGGCTCGCCGGGGCGGAAGTGCTTTTCCTTCCGCTGGCGGGCGACGGTGCGCCGGAGCATTGGGAGCATGTGTGGAAAGCGCGGACGATGGACAACGGCGTTTGGCTCGTTTCGTCCTCCACCGTCACCGACTCGCCGAGTCGCATCCTGAATCCGCGAGGCGAAGTGCTGGCAGATGCGAACGGCGACTTTGCGCACGCGATCGCGGACGTGGATCTCAATCAGCAATGGCGGTTGCGCTACATGTCCGTCGGCAACGGCGAAGGCGAATCCGCGACGCTGACGATCAAGGAGCGCCGGCCCGACGCCTATGCGCCCCTGACCGACGGTCCGGTGTCGGCCGCGAAGTGAACGGAGTTCACGCCTGCGACTCGCCCGGTCTCTCGCCTTACGAATCAAAGAAGTGAATACACCTAGGGGTGTTTTGCTTCGGATTTCGGGGCCTCGTCCGGTTCATCCGGGAACATGTAACGCGACAGCGTGAGTTCGCGCGGGATTGGATTGGGGTAATACCTCGCCTTCCACTCTGCGTGGAGCGCCAGAAGTTCCCGGACTTTCCCGGGGAATTGAGCGGCGAGATCGTGATCCTCGCCGATGTCTTCAGAGATTCGATACAAGCGAGGCTGCGAGGTCCAGAAACGCTGCACGAGTTTCCATTCGCCCAGCAACGTCGCGGCGTTCTGCCGCGTTTCCCAGTGCAGGGCCTCGCTGCGCTGGAACGCTCCGCCTTGCAGGAGCGTGAGCAGCGAATGTCCGTGCATCTCGATCTTGTCGGTTTCCTTCACACCCGCGGCTTCGAGAAAAGTGGGCATTAGATCCATCGTCACAGCGGTCTCGTCGCGAGCGGAGCCCGCGGGAAAATGTCCCGGCCAACGGGCGATGAACGGCACGCGAATGCCGCCGTCGTGGGTGGAGAATTTGTATTCGCGGAACGGCCCGTTGGAGATGTCGGCGCCGGCCGGGCCGTAGGCATTCGGTTCCGCGGAAGGACCGTTGTCCGAGGTGAACACGACGATCGTGTCGTCAGTCATCTTGAGTTCGTCGAGCGTGGCGAGGACGCGGCCAATGCCCTGATCGAGTCGCTCCACCATCGCAGCATACACGGCGAAGAGGCCGTCATTCGCGAAGCGCCGGCGGTATTTGTAGACCAGCTCGGCCGGCGCTTCGAGCGGGTAGTGGGGAGCGTTATACGCGAGATAGAGGAAGAGGGGACGATCGGGATCGTTGAACTTCTTGAGGTAATCGACGGCGACGTCGGTCAGCGTATCCGTGTAGTAGCCCTGCACGTTGATCGGCGTTTCGTTGTGGTACGTTTCCTTCGTTTGCCAATACATCGGCGTGCCGATGAGCGAGCCCCAGAACTCGTCGAAGCCGTGCGTGCGCGGTCCGTCCCCCGGTTTGGCGCCGAGGTGCCATTTGCCGACGAGCACGCTGCGATATCCGGCGGGTTTCAGCGCTTCCGGAAGGGTGACGGCAGCATGATCGAGCGCGAGCGATGGAATACCGTTGCGAGGCTTGGAGCTCGAAAGTTCGGGCATACCGACGCTGTGCGGATAACGTCCAGTCAAGAGCGCGGCGCGCGTCGGCGAGCAGATCGGCGCGGAGGCGCGGAAGCGATTCAACGTCACGCCTTGCGTCGCAAGCCGGTCGAGATTGGGCGTATCGATCTTCGAGCCGTTTTGCCCGAGATCGGCCCAGCCCAGATCGTCGGCGAGAATCATGACGACGTTCGGCGGGCGTGCCTCGACGTGATTGAGCGGGTTCAGGAGAACGGCCAGGGCAAGATAGAAGAAGCGTTTCACTTTGAAGAGGTGAGGGAAGGTTCCAGAAGGGAAGTGCGAACGTGCAAGGTGTGGGCGCCGGACTCGCTTTTTACGGTGATCCGGTTTCGTCCGGCCGACCACAGCGTCCGATCAAACAGGCGATTGCATTCGTCGCGTAGTTCGGTGACGTCGGCCAATCCGAATTGAACGGTGGTGTCGTCCATCGACGACCACGACACCGTCTGCGGCTCGATCACGGTCGTGATCGGCGAAAGCGAGGAGACCAGGCGGCGACCGTCGCGTTGCAGGCGATCGCCCTGGACGAGAAGCGTCGTGTCGCCGACGCGGGCGGCAGCGGCTCCGCGAAAGGTCAGACCGCCGGCGGTGACTTTTTCGTCACCCTGCAGACGCACGATCACCTTGGCGCCATCCGCGAAATCGAGCACGAGGGCGTTGCATATCCGCTGCGACGTGAACGCGGTCGGCTCGCTACCGGCGCGCGTGGCTTGGAGAACGGCGACGACTTGCGTGGCGCGGGTAGGGGGCGTGGTGAACCAGGCATGGACCTGATCGGCGGTGCCCAGATCGCCGAGCGCGAGTGGCACCGGTTTTACCGGCGCGGGTTTTTGTTCGGGCGGGTAAGCGTTGGGCGGGCCGATAAATTCGGTGCGCTTTTGGGCGTCGAGCGATTCTGGATACGCGAAACGCACGCGAAGCGCGGCCCGGCCCCGGGTGATCGTCGCGCCCAAGTGGTCGGAATGGAGATCAAGCTGATCGAGGGCGTGAAGCCACCATTCGAACTTCATCTCGGCTTTCGGTGACGCGAGATCGTCGATCACGATGAACGTGGCGGGACGCAGATAGATGATGTGCCGCATGGCGCGCGCGAGGTCGCCTTTGTAGGCCGGAGTCGCGTCGCCGGTGCACGCGTCGATTTTATCGCTCGTGACGAAGCCGGTCACATCGCCTTTCGCGGTGATGTCGAAGATCGGCTGGCCGAAACCGCCGTCGTGCGTGATCGCGTTGTGGGCGAGCGTCTGGCGCGTGAATGTGGTGTCGTGCGGCGTGCCGTAGCTGTCGTAATAGCCGGCATCGATCGCGAGCGCCTCACCATAGGCATTCAGGACGAAACTGTTCTGGTCGGCGTGGCTGTGGTTGTGACTGCCGTAGGGGCTCGACTTGAAATAGAGCGACACGCGCTCGGGATCGACGAGGTCGGAGTGCATCGTCACCCAGTCGATATCTCGATACCAACGGGAGCGCGGGAAGTCCGGCGGTGGCGGTTCAGCGGTCAGCGTGTCGTCGAAGGTGAAGTAGTCGCGCAACGTGCCGCCGAGATAATCCTCTTGTTGATCGATCTTCGCGTCGCCGAGCGCGCGTGCGGCCCATTTCAGGACGGGATCGCGATAGAGGTTGGCCAGTGCGAGGAAGTGATCGGCGCTGTGCTTGGCGGGAACGTATTCGTTGCCATCGCCGAAGTGGGAACGCGGCGAGCCGTGTGGGAATGCGTAGAGCGGAAAGTAGGCGTTGTTGTGAAAGAAGGCCTTGTCGTAGAGGCTGAAACCGGTGGCGGAAAGCAGCGCGTCGGCGAGTTCGCGGTTCGAGCGCTGGCTGTATTGCCAGTAGTTCGGTCCCTGCGACCAGCCGCCGTCCTCGCCCCCCCAAGGAGGCAGCGTGTTGATGTAGGCGGGAAGGGCGGCTTTGAACCAAACGATCGCGTCGGGCAAATCGTGCAGCGTCGCGATTGCAATGGCTCCGACGTACCCGAAGGCGGTCCACGCGTGCGAATCGTAGGGCGCTTCGTTTAGCGGCCGGCCCACGAGCATGCACTTCGCCATCGTGCGCGTGCGCGTTTCCACCATGGCGAGCACGGTGTCGCGCTCCGCGGGCGTCATCACGTCGTAACACCAGTCGTAGGCCATCGCTGAATACAACGCGATCGAGCGATGCACCTGATCGTGCGTCGCGTAACCTGTCGCGCCGTTGGGATCCCACGTGGCGAAGTTCAGGAGTTGAGCAACGGCATGACGGCCGATCGCCTGGTCGCCGGTGACGAGATAGCAGAAGGCGGTGCGCAACAAGCGGACGGTGGCGCCGCCGTAGCCGTCCCAGCCGTGCTCTCGTAGTCGGAGGTGAGCGGCGAGCCATTCGGTGGTGCGGGGACCTCCAGGGGCGAACGGAAAAACAGGCTCCTCGGGCAGCGGTGTGCTCATCTCCTGCCGCACGCGAGCGAGCACCGGATCGAACCAGGCCTTGCTGGCGCCTCGTGCGCGCGCGCGAAACGCCGGGAGCGTTTCCGGCGTTACCCACACGCGGGGGTGTCCGTGTTGCACGCGTTTCAGCAGATCGTCGACCGGCGGCACCGGGAATTTCCATGCCTCCGAATCGACGCGGAAACGGCGTGGCTCGGACCAACTGCTGGTTCCCGAGGCCGTATGAAAACGAAGACGCCAGTAGTAGGTGCCGGCCGGGAAGATCTCGGAAAAGTTATGGAAGTTGTGCGTCAGTGCATCGGCGCGGAAGGCGATGTCTGTGCCGGCGGCATCGCGACACACTTGGAGATCGTAACTGACGGCGTCGGCGATGGCCGGGCAGCTGAAGTCGGGCGGGTTCTGCTGGCAGACCATTTTGTCAGCTGGCTGCCATGGGCGTGCGAGCGGCGCGGTGGACGTCGGCCAACGAGGTGATTCCACTTTGGGTGAGGACGCGCTCGGCGCGCGTGCGAGCTCGGTTGCTCCGGTCGCGCCGGGGACGCCGACCAGCATGCCCCCTGCGAGCACGATGAGCTTCTTGAAATATCGGCGGCTGCTTGGAACGCCGGGGGGATTTTTGTGGGTGTTGGCCATATGTCCGCGCGCCACGGCTCGTGGCGAAGAGGATAATCGCAGCAGGTGTGATCAAATACGCGTGTGAAGGAATTCGTTCCGGCACAAACCTAATCGGGAATCCGGCGAAGTTTATCGGTTGACACATAAAATCAAATGCGCATTAGAAACGTTCCTTGGTTGCTCGCATGCTCGTCCCCTCCGCCGCATTGCTTCCGCGCAGAACGTGTTGTCCTGCAGCCCGGCCGCTTCCTGAGCCGAGATTTCTGGAACTCGTGGGCGAGTGACTGGCACCCCCGTTACCTGACGTCGCTTTCGTTCCTCCCCACCCACGCTCCCACACCCATACCATGATAAAGCTCGACCTCCGCCTACTCTCCGGCCGATGCCAACTGGCGTCCGCTGGACTCGCCGGCCTCGTTCTCCTGCTCGCCCCACGTCTCCTGGCCCAAAGTGCCAGTTCTCCAAACTCCACCGAACGCGACGAACCGGTGGTCTTGTCGCCCTTCGAGGTGAATTCCGATCAGGATACGGGCTACCTCGCCGGCGGCGTGCAATCAGGCACGCGTCTGCGCACCGACCTGAAGGACATCGCCGCTTCGATCTCGGTCGTCACGAAGGACTATCTGCGCGATATCGCCGCGACCGACTTGGAAGGCCTGTTGGTGTACAGTCTCGGCACGGAAGTCGGCGGCAGCGGGGGAAATTTCTCCGACGCCGGCACGATCGACAATCCCAACGGCTCCGAGGTCAACTACGACGCGGCCTTCGCGAGCTCGCAGCCCAGCACCCGCGTGCGTGGTCTGACGCGGGCGGACATCTCTCGCGACTTCTTCATCACGGCGACGCCCCCGGACAGCTACAATATCGACCGCGTTGAAATCAGCCGCGGTGCGAACGCGATGTTGTTCGGCCTTGGCAGTCCTTCGGGCATCGTCAACTCGTCGCTGATCCGCGCGAACCCCAGCCGTGATCGGACCGAGGTTGAGGTCCAGACCGATCAATACGGCACCTTTCGCACGACGCTGGACCACAACCAGGTGGTCATTCCCGGCCAGCTCGCGGTGCGCGTCGCGGGTCTCTACGAAGATACCGCCTACAAGATCGAGGAAGCTGGCTCCTATGATCGTCGCCTTTTCGGCACCATCACTTACCGGCCCTTCAAGAACACGACATTGCGTGCCAGCTACGAGCACGGCGACATCGACTCCAACCGGCCGCAAATCCGTCCTCCGGGCGACGCCTACACTTTCTGGTGGGATCTCGGTAAGCCCGTTTACAATCCGAGTACCGGCGTCTCGTCGCTGCTCGGCACGCCGGCTCCGGGCTGGCCCAATCCGCTGCTGGCTGACGGCAGCGTGAGCGGCAATGTCATCAGCAGCCAGATCGGCGCCATTTCCGCCGGTTCCCGCCAGATGCTTCTCGTCTACAACGATCCGACGAGCTCCATCATGAGCATGGGACTCCCCGGTCATCCGGAGGTCGTTGGCATGCGTGGCGGTAACATCAGCAACGTACACCCGAATGCGGCTGGCACCGCGCTGGTTCAGGACCAGCTCCGCGGCCTGCGTGAACTGAATCGGATTTATAACAATCTGGTTCACGTCAACGACATCACCCGCAATTTCTGGAAAGCGACCCAGATCACCGATCCGGCGATCTACGACTTCTATCACCACCAACTCGATAGCGTCGACAAACGCGAATTCTCCGACTGGAAGACCTCCAACATCACTGGCGAGCAGCTGTTCCTCGATGGCAAGGCCGGCGTCGAGCTCGCGTTCAACCGCGAGGAATTGGACAACGGTTCGGCCATGCCGCTCGACAGCACTATTAGCGGCTACACGGTGCGCCTCGACATCAACACGCACCTGCCGGACGGCACGCCGAATCCCAATTTCGGTCGTCCCTTTACCACCGCTTACAGCCGCAGTGTCGTGACCTCCGCGGATCGCGACGTCGGCCGCGCGACCGCCTTCTACGATCTCGACCTCCACGAACTCGGCCCGAAGTGGCTGGGCCAGGTTCTCGGACGCCACCGCTTCCAGGCATCGCACACGCGCCAGGAGCAGACGACGCTGTTGGAAAACGGAAACTTCTATTTCAACAACGGCCTCGACTACATCATGGCCACCCGCGGCAACGTCTCGACGGCCAGCAGTGCGACCCGCGGTGCGATGATCATGCGCTATCTCGGGCCCAACGTCAGCGGCGCGTCTTCCGTCGCGACGGGCGTGATTGCCACGCCGGTTTCGCAGTTCCCCGACGACGTCTCGCGGGTGAACCTCTACTGGTATGACGAACCCACCTCGACCGCCGTCTCCGGTCTGAAGCCCTGGACGACGCGTGAGTTCGGCCTGATTTCCGCCGACCTCAAGGATCCGTCCGCCGTCCGTCGCAACAATCTCCGCTACACGCAGGAGAAGGTGAACTCGACCGTCGGCATTCTGCAGAGTTACTGGCTCGACGGCAATGTGGTCAGCACGCTCGGCGCCCGCCGCGACCACGTGATCACCTCCGACGCCGGCACCGCGTTGCAAGATCCGGACACGGGCACGGCGATCCTCGACGAGGACTATTACCCGAAGCCCGTCTCGAACACGACGATCGACAATTTCAACTGGGGCGTCGTCGTGCACTCGCCCGCCTGGCTGAACCGCCGTCTGCCTTTCGGCACCGAGCTGAGCGCGTTCTATAACAAGGCGGAAAACTTCGCGCCCGCTGGGCAACGCTACGACATCTTCGACCATCCGCTGGCGCATGAAACCGGCGAGACGACCGACTACGGCGTGATGATCTCCACGTTCAACGGCAAGTTCGTGCTGCGTGCCGCGCACTACGAAACCATCTCCGGCCAGTCCTCGACGCTCGGCAATCTTTCGCAGCCGCTGAATAATCTCGCCGACTTCCTGGCCGACGTTCAGGGCGAAATCCTGCGTGGCCACAATCCCGCCAATGCTGCCGGAGAGGCCGCTTGGAGGGAATGGTACAACTCGCCCACAGGCCAGGCGCTGCGCGGCACGTTCCGCGTGGTCGAGGCGCCCAACGCGGCCAATCCCGAGCTCGCGACCGTCACCAGCGATCGCCGCACCGGCGCCGTCGTTGCACCGTCCGACGTCCGGTCGACCGGCGAGGAATACGAGTTGATCTTCAACCCGAACAAGAACTGGCGCATCTCGCTCAACGCCGCCAAGGCCGAGGCCGTGCGCACCAACGTCGCGACCGCTTTGCGCGAGGTCGTCTTCAGCGAGTTTGTCCCGCTCATGGCCGGTCCCGCCGGAGCGCTGCGGGGGGATGACGTCAATGCGACCACGACAGCAGCCTTCCGCTTCCGCGATCAGGTCTACAACCAGATGCTGCCGCGCCTCGCGGAAGAAGGTCTGCCGACGAACGAACTGCGCAAGTGGCGCTGGAACCTCGTCACCAACTACACCTTCACCGACGGCACTTTGAAGGGCTTCAATGTCGGTGCCGGCGTGCGCTGGCAGGACAAGGCAGCAATCGGCACGCCGATCATCAACGACCCGGTGTTCGGCCCCGCGCCGGATGTGCGGAATCCTTACTACGCTCCGGCTGAGACGAACATTGACGGCTGGGTTGGCTACCGCCGCAAATTCAAGCACTTCAACTGGGCAATTCAGCTCAACGTCCGCAACATCGGCGTGGGTAACGAGCTGATTCCGGTGGCCGCGCAGCCCGACGGCAGCATCGCCGGCTGGCGCATCGCTCCGTCGCAATACTGGAGCCTGCGCAGTACGTTCACGTTCTAGGCTCCCGTCCAGATTTGTAGATACCGTTAGTGAACACCGCCGGTGCCCGCAAAAAAAGCCGGGGCACCGGCGGCGCCGGATGCGACGCCCGTAACCGAATAGTAGTTACCGATGGGCACTCGCACCCTTCGACGCTCCTGCACTGATTGGTTATGCCGTGCCCGTCGTCACGCTTGGACGACGGGATGGACGAGTGGGTGAGCGCCGATGGGAAAACCGTATGACTGGTCTTCTCGGGTGAGGATGAGTTTCCGTGCGTCACGCCACATTCCGGCCGAATCCCGCCGCGCGATGAATCGTCGGAGCTCTCTTTTTTTCATGAACAAGATTCCTTTCGCGTCTCTGCTCCTTCTGCTCCCTCCTTTTTCCGTTCGCGCGGATTATGCGATCGGCCAGGAGGGGATTCCGGAGGTCACGATTCAGTCTGATCTCGCGAAGTTCGAGGTCTATGCGGGGCATCCGCGGCTGTTTTTCCGCGACACGGATTTGCCGGCGATTCGCGAGCGCATCCGCGGCGACTTTGCGCCCGAGTGGAAGGCGATGACCGACCTCATCGAGAAGCAGGCGTTCTCGGCTCCGCCGGGGGAGTTCGCGAAGGGTCCTTACCTGAAGGATTGGGCAATCGGACGAAGCGTCGCATTCGCGGCGACTGTTACCGGCGACGAACGCTACGTGAGATGGAGCAAGGAGTGGGCCGCGGCGCTTGCTGCGGCGGGTCCGGTCGGACCGGATGCCGAGTATCGCGGCCGTCTGCAGTGCCTCGCGATCGCCTACGACTGGCTGTATCCGGCGCTGACCGCTGAGGAACGGAAGACTCTGGCCGAGGCGATTCTCGCGCATCTCGACCACGCGTGGCACTTTGCCGCGCGGGCAAATTACATCGGCAACCATTCGCGTTGGGGCAACTTCACGCTGGCCGCCGGTCTGCTCGCACTCGTGACCGAACAGCCGGAGCTGCGCGACAGATTGCTGCAGGTTCGTGCGCACTGGCTCGACGGCTATTTTCCCGCGCAGGGCTGGATCGCGCAGGACGGCGGCTATCACATGGCCTGGTCCTACAGCGCCGCCTACCTGACGGGCAGCATTCATTGCGCATGGTCCACGGCGACGAACGAATGCGTTTTCTTCCCGTGGCAGGCGAAACTGCCGCTGTTCTGGATCTACGGTCGCCAGGGAGACGGGACGTATCCTAACACTGGTGACGCCTACACGGTCACCGACGACCTCAATGCCTATCATCCCGATCTGCTCATGATCGCGTCGGGAATCTTCAAGGACCGCCGCGCGGCGTGGGCGATTCGCGAGCATAGGGACCGGTTCGCGGACATCCTGTACGGCGACAAATGCGTGAAACCGCTCGCGCCCGACGCTCCGGAGTCGCCGCTCGCACTCAGCCGTCACTTCCGCAATGCCGGCGTCGTCATCGCGCGTGATCGCTGGGACGAGAAGACGACGATGCTCCAGTTTACCGCGCCCTCGTTCTATTCGACAAATCATCTGCACCGGGATTCGAACTCGTTCACGCTGCATTATCGCGGCGGGCTCGCGATCGATTCGGGCCTCTACGACGAAGGCAAGGCCTTCGAAGGCGGTTACAACGGGGTGCACTGGCGGAACTACTTCACGCGCACGATCGCGCACAACGCGATCGTCGTGTTCGATCCAAAGCAGGAGATGACCGTGCTGGAAGGCCCGGCGTCGAACGACGGCGGCCAGATCTTTCGTAAAGATCCGTGGACCCTCGCGGACATTCAGCCTGGCGGATACGCGCACATGGATGGCATCACGCGTTGCGCCGACACGACGGACTACACGTATGCGTCCGGCGATGCCACGAAGGCTTATGACGCCGACCGCGTGCGGCTCGCGCAGCGCGAAATCGTTTACCTGAGGAATTCAGGTCACGCGCATCCGGTCGTCGTGGTGTTCGATCGTGTTGAGAGTGTGAAAGTGGAGTTCCAAAAACGCTTCCTGCTGCACACAGTGAACGAGCCGGTTATGAACGGTGTCGTGACCGTCGCAGAGCATAAAGGCGGCCGCCTTTCCTGCATCACCCTTCTACCGGAAAAAGCGAAGCTCGAGCTCATCGGCGGGCCGGGCAAGGATGCGTGGGTGGACGGGAAAAATTATTCCTGGATCCCGACGACACGTAAGAAACCGGGCCGCGAGCCCGGCGAGTGGCGCCTCGAGGTTTCGCCACGCCAGCCGCATTTGCGCGATTATTTCCTTCATGTGCTCTTCGTCGACGATGTCGGCGCGAAACCGGTGAAAGCGAAGGATGCGAAACTCACCCGGACGAAAGACGACGCCACGGTGCACGTCGGCGACTGGACGATCACCTTTCCGTTCGAAGCCGGTGGCGCTGCACGCATCAAACGCGAACGGCCATAAATCGCTTTGTTTCCCACGCCCCGTGAGAAGGTGCTCGCTCCAGCGAGAGCGCACGCAGTCACTAATCAAATGCGAATGGGAATAATGATGTCAGCGGCGTGATTTGCCCGGGATGCGGCACCGGGGATTTTACAGGTGGCATCGACGGGCACCGCCGTCCGTTATTCATAAATTATTTAACCACAAATATAACAGAACGCAGATGTGAGGGGGATGCTTCTCCTATGGCCACGAGGAGCCGTTACCGTTTGTCATTGACGATTACAAATGCGCATTTGAATTGTAGTGGGCGATTTTTCCGCTCCGAGAACTCCCTTGTTGATGCGCCCTTCTGCGTCATCAGCGAAAAACCCACCACCGCTATGCCCCTGTGTGTCTGGCCCCGTGTCCTGTTCCGTGTTTTGGTTTTCGCGTTTGCCGGCTTCGCCGCGACGCTGAGCAGCTTTGCGCTCCCGGTGTTTCCTGGCGCCGTCGGCTATGGCAGCGATACTCCTGCCGGGCGGGGCGGGCAGGTGGTGCGCGTGACCACTTTGCTGGATGACTATCAGAATCCGCCCCCCGGCTCGTTGCGCTGGGCCATCGAGAAGGTCACCGGTCCGCGGGTGATCGTGTTTGAAGTCGCGGGCGTGATCGAGCTGCGTCGCAATCTGATGATTCGCGCGCGCGATGGTGCCGGGGAGCACGGCTACCTCACGATCGCCGGCCAGACCGCGCCGTATCCCGGCATCACGCTGAAGAACGCGGGCATCGTCATCTCCGCGCAGCACGTGCTGATTCAGCATCTCGCGATTCGGCCGGGAACGTTGCAGCGTTCCGAGCCGGGCTGGGACCTCACGCCTCCGGACAACCGCGACAGCATCCGCGTCGAGACCGGCGAGAACGTCCTGGGCGGAAATGTCGTGATCGATCACGTCTCCGCTTCGTGGGCGACCGACGAGATCGCCTCGATCTGGAGCGACAAGGGCAGCGTGCGGGAGGTGACGTTTTCGAACTGCATCTTCGCCGAACCGATCCTCAACGGCGGCCACAACAAGGGCGCGCACGGCTACGGTCCGCTCTCCGGCCGTCACACGGCAAACGTCACCATCGCGCGGAATCTGATGGCGTTTAACTGGAATCGAAACCCGCTTATCCGCGACATCACCGCCGGTGCGCAGATCGTGAACAATTTCATCTATCGGCCGGGCGTGTGGTCCAACACGGCCATCTATCTCGCCGGACCCGGCGGCATGCCGGAAACGCTGACCAATTCCGTCGTCGGCAACGTGATCGTCCGCCATCCGGTGCCGTTCAGCGTGGCCATGGGACGGGCCGATGGGACGACCGTGGTCGAAAACTACACGTCCTATTACAATACCGGGATCTATGCGCATGACGATCTTCCGGCGGGCGCGCAGTTCTACCTGGCCGACAATCGCGTCTTCAACCCGCAGGACTCGCAATGGTATCCAACGGATGGAGACCCATGGAGCTCCACGATTTTTCGTGACAGCCCGGTGAACCATGTCGTCCGCCTGGATTTCGATCCTTACGCGGGATCGGGCGGCACCGGGTGGGCGGCCTGGCCTTCTGCAGAAGTCGAGGCGCGCGTCGTGGCAACGGCGGGCAAGTTTCCCGCCCATCGCGATCCCATTGACGCGGAGCTGGTGGCGAAGGTGCACAACCGCAACGGCGCTTTCGTCGCGTTCGAGTCCGACCTCGGCGAAGACCCGTGGGCTTCCGTCCGCACCGAGGTTTCGCGTCCGCTGGTGACGCCCGACGATCCGTCCGGAGATGAGGACGGCGACGGCTATACGAACCTCGAGGAATGGCTGCACCAGATGTCGGCCGCGGTGGAAAGCGCCGCCAACCGCCCGCCGGTCGCGCAAGCGGGTCCGGACCGGCTCATCGTCGTGCACGGGGAATCCTCGGCGCTGGTGTCGCTCGATGGTTCGAGCTCCTTCGACTACGACGGCGGCGATCTCACTTACTCATGGTCCTGGGCGGGCGGCAGCGCGGCGGGCCCGACGCCTGCGATCGTTCTGCCGTTGGGCACCACGGAAGTCACCTTGACGGTAACCGATGCTCAAGGTGCGCAAGGTTCGGATACGGTGGCGATCACGGTCGAGGGCCGCCCGCCGGTTGTCGCGCTCTCGTATCTCGATCTTGGTTACACGGGTGAACCGCTGCCGGCGACCGTGGTGACGAATCCGGAGCAACTCGCGGTTGACGTGCGCTATGATGGCAGCACCCAGCCGCCGGTTTATCCCGGCACTTATCTGGTGACTGCGACCGTCACGTCGCCGGGCTACAACGAATCTGCGACCGGTGCGCTGACGATTCAGCCGACCGTATTCGTGCGTCACGCTCCGACGATCAACGGGCTCGTCGACGGTTCGGTGCAGGTGGCCCTGCCCGAGAGCGTCACGCTCAACAGCAATGCCGCGATCGCGAGCGATCTGCTGTTGCCGGGAGCACCGGCGGTGCAGCTTAACGGCTCGCCCGATTTCGCCGGCGTGGTTGACGGACCGGGCTCGACCACCCCGACCAGCCATCGGGTCACGCTCAATGGCAGCGCCATCCTGCGCGATCTCGTGCGCTGCGTGGATGCAGCGGGCTGGCCGACGGTGACGGCGCCATCCGCGCCCACGGGCACGCGTAATGTTTCCCTAAATACAGATAACGCGAGCGTCGGCGATTTCGCCACCCTGCGCAATCTTACGCTGAATTCCGGCGCGGGCACGGTTGGGGTGCCGCCGGGCAACTACGGCAACTTCGTTGCCAGCGGCGGCTCCCGCTTCCGCCTGGGGACGCCCGGCGCCACCGTGCCGGCGCGTTATGCGCTGCAGGGACTGACACTCAACCATGGCGCCGCGATCGAAATCGCCGGTCCGGTCGAGCTGACACTCGCAACGGGCGCGATCCTCAATCAGGCCACGATCGGAGAGGCGGTCCATCCCGAGTGGTTGACGCTGCGCATCGCCGCCGGCGGCGCGACGCTCAACAGCGGCGCAGTCCTGCACGGTTCGATCGTGGCTCCGAGTGGCGCCGTGATTCTCAACGGGAATGCGCGAGTGAACGGCCGCGTCACGGCGGACCGGCTTATGTTGAACAGCGGCAGCATTCTGCGCGATCCGGCGGAAAGGGCGGCGCCGACGATCGTGTTGAGCGCTCCCGCGGCGGACGCCGAACTCGCCGGCACGGTGACGTTGAGCGCGGAGGCCACGGACGCGAGCGGTGTGGCGGGAGTGAGCTTTCAGGTCGATGGCGTGTCTCTCGGCGGGGAAGACACGGCGGCGCCGTTTACGATCGAGTGGAACACGCTGCAAATCCCGGATGGCGGGCACACGCTGACCGCCATCGCGCGCGATGTTCTGGGCAACACCGCGATCTCCGCGCCGGTTTCCGTCACTGTGAAGAATGCGACCTTCGATGACTTCGAGGACGGCGATGCTTCGAACTGGGTTTCGGATGGCACGGGGACGTGGGCGGTCGCGGAGCAGGGCGACAATCGCGTTCTGCGGCAGTCGAATGTGACCGCCGTGTCGAACCGCGCGGTCCTGCAATCGGCCGAGTGGGCGGATCAAGTTGTTGAGGCGGACGTGACCTTGAACGCCGTCTCGGGCTCGAACCGGTTCTTCGGGGTGGCGGCGCGTTACCAGACGCCGGACGACTATTATTATTTCGTGTTGCGCACGAACAACACGGCGGAACTCAAGCGGCTGACCAAAGCCGTGGCGACGAACCTTGTGCCGCCCGTGCCGTTGCCGTTCACCGTCACACCGGGCGTGCCTCATCGGATGACGCTTGAAGTAGTCGGCTCACGTTTGCGCGCCTATGTGGACGGCCAGCTCGTGCTCGAAGGAGCCGACGCTACCTATGTCACGGGACGCGTGGCGTTGCTCACATATTTCAGTGACGTGTCTTTCGACAACGTGCACGCGGCTCCGGCGCCGCTGGCGAACGCGGTCGACTAGGTGCTGCGTTGCGGACCGCGCGAAGCCGCACCGGGCGAGGCGCGGTCTGCCCGGACGGATATCCCCCTTTGAGCGATGGCCGCACGGCTCGATCCGCATGCGCGTTGCTCCGCACTTTGCCCTGATGCCTGCCTCGAAAACCAGTAGCCACCGGCCGTAAACACGCCGGTCGCAGGGAATCTGCGGCGGACGTGGGGGCGCATCTTTGCGGCGGGTGGCGAGAAGTCGAAGACATGAAATCTTCATCGTTCCTCCGATTCCGCCGGGCGCTCGTCGCCGGGTGTTGTTTGTGTGTTGTTTCACTCGCTTCCGCTTTGCCGGTTTTTCCGGGAGCCGTCGGTTACGGCACGGACACGGTGGCCGCGCGCAATATCAGTGACGCCTCCAAAATCTATCGTGTGACTAGCCTGGCGAACAGTGGAGCGGGCACCTTGCGCGAGTTCGTGGAAAACTGCTCCGGACCTCGCGTCATCATCTTCGACGTCGCAGGCGTGATCAATCTAGCCACGGACCTGCGGGTCAAGGCGGGCGCATATGGAAACCTGATGATCGCTGGCCAGACGGCGCCCTTTCCGGGCATCACGTTGAAGGGTTGCGGCATTCAGATTTGGGGCAGCGATGTTTTGATTCAGCACATTGCCATCCGCCCGGGCAACGGAGTTGGCGATGAGCATGCGCTGAGCAATCGCGATTGCATCAAGGTCGAGCCGCAGTCTGGAACGACGGTGCAGAATGTCGTTATCGACCACGTTTCCATGAGCTGGGCAGTGGATGAGACGGCGTCGGTGTGGGGGAAATTCGATAACTCAGCGGGCCCGGCCTCGTATGCGCAGAAAGTTACTTTCCTAAACTGCATCTTCAGCAAGCCCATCCTCAATGGTAACCACGAAAAGGGCTCCCATGGCTATGGACTGATCGTGGGTCGAAACACCTCTCAAGTATCGGTGCTCAAAAACCTCTTCGCCTTTTGCTGGGCGAGAAATCCGCTCATCAACGACACGACCCAGGGGGCCCAGGTCGTTAACAACTACATCTACAATCCCGGCGCGTTCACGGATTCCGTGGCCTACATGAGAAATGGCTGGTCGCCTTACGCGGTGTCACTGATCGGGAACGTCTTTCTGCGGAAGAAAACGCCCTACTCATTGATGATGGAATTCCAGGCTGCGCCCGATAACGACACTGAGCCCGTTCTCCACAATTTCACCAATTACAACAAAGCGGTGCTCAAAATTAAGGGCGATGTAATCGCCGGCACCGGCGTGTTTTTAAGCGACAACACCAACCTTGATCGCTCGATGGGCACTTGGGGACCAACGTCGGGAAATCAATGGGACTCTTCTTTTGTCAGCGATGACACGGCATCGTCTCAAAATCCCGTTACGCATCTCAGCTCTGACCCCTACGTCAACTCGGGTGGCGTCACGTGGAGTCCGCTGCCGAATGGCGAAGTGCCCGCGACCGTGTTGCTGTCGGCCGGGAAGATGCCCGCAATGCGCGACGCGTGGGACGCCGCACTCATCAACGAAGTGGCGACGCTGACGGGCGAGTTCGTCGAGTATCCTGCCGACCTCGGCTCCGATCCTTGGGCGGTGCTGGCGAGCACGTCGACGCGTCCTCCACTTGCCTTGCCCACGAATCCGTTGGGCGACGATGACGGCGATGGTTACAAGAACTTCGAAGAGTGGCTGCACGAGCCCGCGCTCGAAGTGGAGCGCGCTCCGAGCGCCGCAGTCGCCGTGACGGACACGTTTGAGGATAACAACTTCAACGGGTGGATCCCCGACGGCAATGCACCGAACTGGTCCATCGCGACCGATGGTTCGAAGGTGCTGCAGCAAAGCGACGACACAGGCGAAGCGCGCGCTGTGCTCGCAGCGACCAACTGGTTCGGCAATCAAACGATCGAGGTCGATGTGAAGCCGACCTCGTTCAACGGCACGGATCGGTTCTGCGCCGTTTACGTGCGGTATCAGGATTTCAAGAACGGCTACTACGTCACACTGCGCAACGCTCCGTCGGGCGGACAAACCGTGCAACTGCGCAAGATCAGCGGTGGAACGGTGACGACGTTCGACTCCGAGACGACGGCGACTTTCCCGATCGCGACGAACTCGTGGTATCACGTGCGGCTCACGGTTTCGGGCACGTCGACGGCGACTCTGACGGCGACCGTGAGCAATCTCACGAATCCCTCGCAGCCGAGCGTGACGTTGAACGGCACCGACTCGAGTTCGCCATTCACCGGCGGACGCGTCGCCATCGGAACCTACTTCGCGGCCGCACGATTCGACCAAATGACCGCCAGCCCGACCACGGGCTCGTCCAATACGGTACTCGACGACTTCGAAGACGGGGATGCGAACGGCTGGACGCCGTCTGGCGGGACGTGGACGGTGGACTCGACGACGAAGACCTATCGTCAGACTAACACCGGCACGTCCATCAACGCGCGCTCCTCGCACGCGGCGAACTCTTCGGATCACAGCATCCAGGCCGATGTGTGTCCGCTGGATTTCCGGAGCACCAGCGGTTCGGTGATGCTCTGCGTGCGCTACACCGACGCCTCGCACGCCTACTTCCTCACGATTGGCGAATCCGGAAATGCCACCTTGAAAAAGGCGAATGGCGGCTCGTCGGTCGTCATCGCCGGCCCGGTGGCCTCGGGCGTGAGCGAAGGACAGTGGTGTGTGATGAAACTCGAAGCGGAGGGGAGCTCGATTCGCGGTTACGTCAATGGCCAGTTGCTCGTGCAAGCCACCGACTCCACGATCGCGACGGGCGATGTCGCGTTGGGCACTTACGCGACCACGGCGGCGTTCGATGACGTTTCGATCTCGGACTTGTGAGCCGAGGTGTTTTCAAAGCAGGTGAACCTCGGGTTCGCCTCGCTCATCATTAAAAACTTCGGCGGCCGGAGATCGGCCGCCGATTTGTTTGAGTCCGGGCGCCTCTGCGAGATGTCCCGACGTCTCTTGGATTATCGATGAGAAGATTTACTTGATAGGTCGCTTCCGGCTGCCTCAGCGGTCCGAAGCCGTCACGAACGTCGCGCGACGCATGGAAAACGCGTCATCGCCGCGGAAGGTTCTGGTCACTCGAGGCGCGAGATCACCGGACTACTTGGACAGGGACAAAGGCGCTTCGCGCCTGAAGGCGTCGAGCACGGGATTGATCACGAGTTTCTCGACCATCTTCAGCGTGCTCGCGCCGAGCGGAAAACCGCCACCATTGCGCACGACGATCAGATCGAGGCTTGGAACGACGAAGAGAAGTTGCCCGCCGGCGCCGAGGCCCCAGAACGCATCGTCGGGCGCCTGCGGCAGCACCCGCGTGCCGTCGAGATTGCGATTCACCCACCAGCTGAGGCCGGAGAAGTTGGGCAGACCGGCGTGGCGGACCGCGCGCGTCGCGATGTCAAACGGGATGACTTGCTCTTCGTCCCAATCGCCGCGACGGGCGAGCAGGCGACCCACGCGAGCGACGGCGTTCGGACTGAAATTCGCGCCACCCCACGAACCGATCAACGAGAGCCCGTCAAGCTGCACCGGACCGTTGTAACCGATCGACCACTCGTTTGCGGGCACGCCGATTTTGTTCATTACGCGTTCGCGCAGCAGCCCGTCGAGATCCGAATGCTTGGTGCCGCGGAGCGAGGCGGTGACGCAATAGCTGAGCATTGCGATTCCGGGATTGCTGTAGAGCGCCTTTGAGCCGGGCGTGAACATCACGGGCACTTCATCGCGCGAGAGCGTGAACGGATCGCGCGGGACCGGGAGAAATTTCCAGAATTCGCCCTTCCAGCCAGGGAGCTTGGAGTGCGGAATGCCGTTCTCGTTCGCATCGTCGAGCCCCGAAGTGTGAGTGGCGAGTTGTGCGACCGTGATTTGTCTCCTGACGGGATCGTCCCGCCATGCGACCACATAGTCGCTCGCTGCATCCTCAGGACGGATACAACCGTCGGCCATCGCGACCATGAGTGACAAGCCGCCGACAAGCGCCTTCGCCAAGGAAGCGGTGTAGTGCGGCGTCGTGCGGCTGTAACCATCGACGTAGCGCTCGAACACGACGTGATCGGACCGGATCACGAGGAACGTGGTGCTCTTTTGATGCAGCATCACGCGCCAGGCGTCCTCGAGGCGCTGACCGGAGAGTTGGTAGGCTTCCGGCGTTGCTGTTGGCCATTCGGCGCCGAGTTTCTCGGGCGCGCCAATTGCCAGCGCGGACGAACTCAAAAGGAGAGCGAGGCCGCCCAGCACGCGCCGAGCCGACCCACGTTGCACAGGGGGGAGCGGGGAACGTGTGAGCGAGGTGAAAATGCGTAAGATCATCAGATGAGTTCCGAGAGACGGTGAGTAGAAGGGTTCAGTGACAGCAGCGACGAGATCGCCACCGGTTGCTTCGAAGCGATGCTGGCGTTTGCCGCGATGCCGATGAGGATCGACGCCGCACCCTGTTCGTGGCCGGCGGAGCGGCCAAACGGATCGCTCGGCGGATGCGCCGAGAAAATCTGCTCCTGCAGCAGCGGGTCTCCGCCCCCGTGATCGCCTTCGGCCGCCGGCAGGGGGACCGCATAGGAGGGCTTGAAATGCGGGAAGACACGCAGTTCGCGCGCCTCGCCGCGCCCGTGCTCGGAACCCAGCGTTCCCTCGCCGATGATGTGCGCTCCGTGAAACTCGCGATATTCGAGACGGCCGCGATCGCCAGTAAATGCCACGCGGTAACCCTCGTAAGGACTGAAGGCGTTGAGCGAATAGTTCAGCAGCGTGCCGTTGCGATAGCGGACGAGCACGTTCATCACATCTTCGATGTCGATGTCGGACCGGAAGACATTGCGATCGCGCACGTAGCCCGACTCGCGTTCCGCGGCGCCGAGATAGAGCGCGCGTTCCATCTCCAAATCGCGGATCATCGAGTGTTCGTAGGTATAGGCAAACGGATCGCCGTCGACTGGGTGCTTGTAATAGCGGGGATAGGCGGTGAGAGCGTCGTCACCGCGGCGAACGGCGTTATCGCGGCCGTAGAACATCAGCGCGCCCTGCGAGAAGACCTCAGCCGGAATTGCATCGATCCACCAGTTCACGAGGTCGAAATGATGGGTGGATTTGTGCACGAGCAGACCGCCCGACTGGTCCTTGTGCGCATGCCAGCGGCGGAAGTAGTCGGCGCCGTGGCTGGTGTTGAGCAGATACTCCATCGTCACGTGGCGCACCGCGCCGATCGTGCCCTGCGAAAGAAGCTCGCGCACCTTGGTCACTCCCGGATTCCAGCGATAGTTGAAAGCGACACGAACCGAGCGGCCCGTTTCACGAACGGCGTCGAAGATGGCCTGGCACTTCGCGGCGTCGGTCGTCATCGGTTTCTCCGTGACCACATCGCAGCCGCTGCGCAGCGCCTCGACGATGTAGTGGTGGTGCTCGGCGTCGACGGTGCAGACCACGACGACGTCGGGTCTGGTTTCTGCCAGCATTCTCTTGAACTGCGATGCCGTATACACGGGCACCTCGGCGTAGCCGAACTTGGTCTTCAGCCGATCACGGTGAAACGTCATCCGGGCGGTGCTCAGATCGCAGAGCGCCACGATCTGCGCCTCAGCGGAGTAGCGCTGTGCCACCGGATCGAGAAACATGCGCACGCGACCACCGGTGCCCACGTATGCGAAACGGCGGGGGAGGGAAGGCGCGGATGCGCCGCTAGGTTGACCTAGAGGTAAAGAGGGGGGCATAAAACGTAAAGGGCTGACCAAATTAGCTAAAATCAAATGCGCATGTGAAACGGGAGACGCAACGAAATTTCTTCCTTTCCGTGGAAGAAGCGCCGAGAGGCCTTGCACACCGTGGCTTGTCGGGGAAGTTGCGCCGGCCGTTTCGAAGTCAGGGCCACGCGCACCGGCCGATGGCAGAAGATGCTCCCCCGTCAGCTCTGCGGACCGGCGTTGATCACGCGTTCGGGACTTGCGCCGGAGCGTCCAAGGGGCTGTCTCTAAAACAAATGCGCATGGGAAAACATTCGAATAGCGGATCGGGCAATCGCGGAATCGCGAGACGGCTTGGTCCAGGGCCTGATCTTTGTTTTCAGGGGGGAGGCACGGGCATTGCCGGCGTTTCCGAGGCAGTAGGTTTCGGCACGGACCCGCCGGCGGAGCGAGGCGACGAGGTCTACTTGCGTGACACTGCGCGCGCGGGAAAACGACGGACCGTATCGGTTCGGGCGAGCGGGCGGAGCTTCGGACCTTCAGAACATCCCGAATTATGTTTTCACCCTCGGCGGCGACTTCAGTCGGCGAGGCGTGCGCGTGCGGCGCGATCTAGGTCTCGAACTGCCGGGGGAAGCGCAGGCGGTTCGTCTACTACGACCGCCGCGCGTAGAGGTGCGTTGGCGTGTCGCGCGTCGGGGTTACCACGGCGTGGCGATCGACGTTTTCTCGCCGTCGATGTCGATCACGAGTGCACCGGGTGTCTGCGTGAGTTCGATGCGTGGTTCGCGCGCGTCGGCTCCGCGACCGCCGTCGACATAGATCGCGACGGGTGTGTTGGCCGGAACGGGCGATTGGCTGGTCCAGCTGGGAAACGTGCCCACGCGATCGAAGAGATGCGCGAAGCGCCAGTTTTCGCGCGGCTCGAGCACCTCGTGCGCGACGGTGCCTTCGGGGCTGCGGATCACGCGGAGCGTCGAATAGAACTGCGGCGTCGTGAGCGCGATGGAGTTCTGCGAGGTCTTCGTCTGAACCGCGTCCTTTGTGGGCGAGGCGATGCCGTAGCCGCCGAGATAGAGATACACCGGCTGCGCGCTCTGATGCCAGAAGACGTGCAACTCGCCTTGTGGCGTGGTGAGTGAGTGCGTGATCACCTCGTAACGATCGTCGACGGCGGGTTGGTAGCTGAGGTTCACGTCGAAACCCCACGCGCTCGCGAAGTGGTTTTCGGCGATGGAAAGCGCGCGGGCGTGATCGCGATAGCGCCAGGTTTTTCCGTCGAGCGAGATGCCGGTGCGTCCCGCGCCCAGATCGGTGCCTTCGCCCAGGGTGCACCAGCCGAGCGAACTCGAATACGCGTGTTGCTGGTATTTGACGCCACGCTGCCAGTGATCATGCGCACGCGAAAACGGCTGCGAAACGGGGTAGAGGCGCGCGTCCCCGTCCTGCCGAACGCGTGCGACCATCCGCGCGCCTGCGATGACTTTTGTTTCGTCTGCGGATAGATCGGCGGGAATTGGCAGCTCGGGGGCCGTCCAGAACGGATCCTTTTCCGGCATGAGCAGCGCGATCAGGCCCTGCGCCGCCCAGTAGGTCGTGCCGGGGCCGTTGTAGGGCTCGGCGACACTTCCGTTCGTGGCGCGATACCCAACCTGCAACAGGCCATCGGAATCTTGGGCGTGGTTTTCCCAGAAATATTTCAGCACGCCCGACGACAGCCGACGCGCTTCACCGGGCGGCAGGGGGTTGAGTCCGTTGAGCGACGCCCAGCCCACGGCGGCGAGTTCGGCGAAACGATACGACAACGACCGCCCCCAGGCGATCGGCGCGCCGTCACGTCCCACGAGATAACGATAGCTTTCCAAATACGCGCAGCTCGATTGGGCGATTCGCGGACCGAACTGCGTGCGCCACGCAGGATCGAGGCGATACACGACCTGATTATAGAGCTGGAATCCCCACGCGTTGTATTTGTCGAACGTCATGTTGCTGCCGTCGAGGAACCAGCCGTCGCCACGATACCAACCGAACAGGCGTTCGAGCCGGTCGGTGTGCAGAGCGCGATGCGCTTCGCGCCCCTCGCGTTCGAGGAGGGGCACCGCGACAAGATGGAAATAATAGTGATTATTGTCGTAAGAACGTGCCTCGCCGAGATCGCTGAGGTAGTTGAGAATCCAGCTGCGTTGCTGCGGCGTGAACGGCTCCCAGAAAAATTGCGGACTCAACAAGGCACCCATCGCGAAGATGGAGCCTGCGTGTTCGCCTTTCGCAGGCTTCGGCCAACGGTGCGGTGATTGGGGATCGAGCGCGGCGATCATTCCCCGGCGAAACGGCTCCGTGATCGATCCGTTGTAGCCGGGAATGGTGTCCCGGCCGGTTGCGGCCGAATAGATGACGGCAAGCATCATGATCCGCTCGAACGCTTGATGATTGGTGTCGGGACCGTCGGGGGCATCCACCAAAGTGTTGAAAGCCGGTTCTCCACTCGGCGGCGGCAGATGGAACACACCCTCAGACGCATCGAAATACGGCAGAATTCCGGCGAGCAGCCGCTCGTTGATCTCCAGCCAATGCTGACGAGTATAGCCGGTCACGCTGCTGTGCTGGAAATCGAGTGGCGTGGCGAGCTGCGCGACAATCGTGCTGTTGGGCTGCTGCGCGCGACAAATGGCGGCGCACAGCAAAACGAAAGAGAGCGGAAGCGCGAAAAGGAATCGTGGAAGGTGCATGGACAATCGAGGAGCCATCGGGAAAAAGGTTTCGAGAAACGCATCCGCGTGACTTTTGGATGCGGCTTGAGAGCACGTTCAGCGCGGGGAATGGTCTCTGGAGCGTGAGCCGGACGGTCGCTGGCTTCGTGCGGGGGATGTTAGGGCATCACGGGACTGGACGGGCTTTGAACATCACCGTTGTCGCGAAGGGCGCCGTCCCTTTCTGGCCCGGGGAAAAGCAGGGAAGGCGACATTCGCATCACCAAACGGCGGAGTTTCGGTCGTGCAACAAAAATATTTTGTTACATAGACGTGTAACAAACGCGTTGGGTCCACGGCTTCACTCTGAAATCGGCTGCCGGCGTCTTCAGCGAAGACGTCCGGCTATTTCCCAGGCTTGGGCCTGAGATTTATTGCGCGGCTCTCCCTGAACTGGCCGCAGCGTCGGGTTTTCCGCGTGGGGAACGGAGGAGCGGTGGCGAAGATGCTCCTGTCAGCCCACACTTTTGACGGTTCCCCCGGGGAAATACGTTGGAAAGATCAGGTTTGGTTCCGAGGCCAAATAACCTTGGCGCACCATCTGTAGCATCAGTCGCGAGAGTCGGTCGGCAAATGTTTCCTCCCCGAATTTGTAGTGAGTGATCGGCGGGCTGACGGTCTCGAACAGATAATCGTGATCGCGCGCGATAAAGGATACCGTGTCCGGCACCGATAGCCCGCGTTTGAGCAGATAGATGAGCACGATGAACACGTGTTGGGGCTTCGCGACCAGCAGGGCGGTTGGCGCCTCGCGCGAAGCGAAAAGCGCATCCAGCTTCGAGCCGATATTCTGGGCGGTGCCGTAATGGCGGACGATCACCGCGCGCGCATCGTCCGCCGCCGGCCGCCGGCTGATGGCTTCGTGAAATCCCTCTTCGCTGGCGATGTCGCCGGCTACGCCGCTGTTTGGGACCACCAACGCAATTCGGCGGTGACCTTTGCCCAGAAACACGCCGGCGGCGTGCCGGCAGACGGAACGATAATCCACATCGAGCGAGGGCAGCTTCGCCTCCGGATGACACGAGCCCAGGACCAGTGCCGGCACCGAGTTTTCCGAGAACCATTGCTGGAGTTCCTTGCTCACGGAAAGCAGCACGCAGCAGAAGACACGGTTGCGGCGGACGAACTCCTCGAGTTTCCGCCGTTGCATGCGCGCGCTGTGCGGCGGACAAACCAGGATTTCCGTGGCGAAGCCGTGCTCCGCCAGATGCGCCCGCATTTCGCTGATGCCCTGATAAGCGGTCAGGGAGACCCGCGTGACCGGTTCATGCGTGACCAAACCGACCAGACGGCTTTGCTGACGGACGCCCTCGCGAGGCGTGGAAAGCAGCCGGTTCAGACGCCCTTGCCGGATATCCAGCAAGCCTTCCTTGGCCAGCAGATGAAGGGCGGTGCGAACGGTCGGGCGGCTGATCTGGAAAAGCTCGCAGAGCCGTCGTTCGCTCGGGAGGTATTCGTTCCACGTGCCTTCCTCGATGGCTTTCCGGATCGAGGCGGCGGCCTGGGCGGAAAGGGAGAAACGCTTCGGAATATCGAAGGGAGGAGATGAGCTGCTCATATCAGGTTACCAGTAGATAAGGCTAGTTGAAGGCGTCGCGTTTCGGCTGTTTGAAAACAATGAAACAGATGTCAGCTGTGCAAATTTGGTCGGCTACTCCGACTCCGCTCACCTCCGACCTCGCGGTCGAAGTGAGTTCGGTGGCCAAGATGATCCGGGATGCGCTCGCGTCCGGGATCCACGGCATCTTTCTTGCCGGCACCTGCGGCGAGGGGCCGTGGTTGCAGGACCGGGAACGCAGCCGTCTGATCAGGGCCGCGGTCAGCGCGGCCGAGGGGAAACTGAAAATCGCCGCGCAAGTTTCCGACAATTCGGTGCCGCGCATTCTCGACAACATCGAACGCGTGGCGGAGGCGGGAGCCGACTACGCCGTCATCGCGTCGCCTGCGACGTTCTTGAATCCGACCGCGGATCGGATCGCGGCACTGTTCGCGGAGGCGGCGAACGCCAGCCCGCTGCCGGTCGGCATCTACGACCTTGGCCGGCACCGGCCGATCGTGATCCCGGAGGGTCGCCTGAAGGAGATCTATTTGCTGCCGCAGGTCCGGCTGGTGAAGGACAGCTCCGGTTCGCCCGATCGCCGCGCCATTGCGTTGGCCGCGCGGGCCGCCAAACCGTCGCTGCAGTTGTTCAATGGCGATGAGTTTCGCTGCATCGATTATCTGGAAGCTGGCTACAACGGTTTCATGTTCGGCGGGGCGGTCGCCGTGGCGGCCCAGCTCAACCAGATCGTCGGGCTGTTCGCCGCCGGCCGGGTCGAGGAAGCGCGAGCGGTGGAGGCGGACATGAAGCAGGTTCTCTTCGGCATCTACGGCGGCGAGTCGATCGCCTGCTGGCTGACGGGTCTGAAATACTACATGGTCCGCCGCGGACTGTTTTCGTCCACCGCCAGCTTTCTGGGTTACCCGCTGAACGACGACTGCCGGGCGTTCATCGACGACTACGCCGCGCGAACCTGAGGTGCCCCCGCCTTTCCGCGAATCGAGTTCGGAAGATATGCTCGTCACATCGATGTCGTTGAGAATGGGCCGCAAGTCGCGCGCTGGGAAACACTGGTAAACTGGGCAAATGATCAGACCAGTTGAACGTAATTGTGTGCCGAAGCGGTTGCCGGACGCTGCCGGCGAGGCCGTCCGGTCTGTCTTCCCGTTTTCATATGCACTCTCCTGAAACGTCCCCGCTGGTGACCGATTTTGCGCGCTCGTTCATTCGCTGGCGCAGCGACACCACGAAGAAGCCGATGCTGACGGTATCGCAGCCCCCGCCGACGTCGCTCAACAACGTGCGGATGCCGCTCGAGTGCCTGGCGACGGTCGTGCACGATGGACAGCGAAGCGAGTTCGGCCTCGGCACGTCGTGCAAAACCGAGCAGGTGTTTGTCGAACGCGATGTCTGGATGCAGCCGAACGCCGACATGTGCGCGGTGAGCAGTGCTGACCAGTTCATGGTCATCAAGCGCTGGGACAAAGTAGCCAAGGGGGTGATGCTGCATCCGCCGTCGCTGGGACCGCAGCCCGAACGGCAGTGCATCGATCCGGTCGTGGCGTTCGACAGCCACTCGCTCGCCTTGCGCCGCCGCCCAGCCCGCGCGCTCGGTGCGATCGAGGATGTGATCGAGGTTTTGTCGGGGGACAGGGAAGTCGTCGCGCGCACCACCTTCGCCATTGCCGGCGGGGAGGTGACGGTCGAATACCCGGTCAAGACGGTCAATTACAGCGAGCGTCACCGCTATTACCAGGTGGACACGGGACCGGTGCTGTTTTTCGGCGAGACGACCGGCAGCCAGACGATCGAGCATCTGCATCTCGCCTATGTGGCGCATCTGGGCGGAGACTGGGCGGAGTTCATCGTCAGCCGTCCCACACCGCTCGAAGGACACGCGGTGGCCGTGCATCATTTCAGCGAGGTGAGGCGGGTGGCGGCTCGCCATTCGCTGTGGGTGGTCGAAGCGACATGAGGCCGCAACGCGTCATCGTGACCGGCGGGGCCACCAACATCGGCCGGGCCATCACCGAGGCTTTTCTTGCGCGGGGAGGACGCGTGGCCGTGGGGCAGCCGGATCCGTCCGTGGCGGCGCCTTTGGTCCGGCGCTATGGCGGGGGCGTGATTCCGTTCCGCGTGGACGTCGGCGATCCGGAGCAATGCCGCCGGTTCGTTGACGCCGCCGCCGCGGAGCTCGGCGGCCTCGATGTGTTGGTGAACAACGCCGCGGTGGTCGGCGCCCCGGCAATGGCGAGCCTGAGTTCGGTCGCGCCCGCGCAGTTCAATCTACTCGTGAGCGTGAATCTGGGCGGCGTGGTTTTTTGTTCGCAGGCGGCGGTGCCGCACCTCAAGGCCGCCGGAGGCGGGGTGATCGTTCATATCTCGTCAATCAATGCGATCCGGCCGCAACGCGGCGCGATGATCTACGCGGCAACGAAAGCGGCGGTTTCCTCCCTCGCCCAGTCCATGGGCAAGGAACTGGCGGTGGACCGCATCCGCGTCATTGCCGTCGCGCCTGGAGACATCCGCGTCGACACCTCCGCCCGGCTCGAGCAGGAGCTGGCGGCGAAAGGGGTGGTTTCGGACGTGGCCAACCAGACCCCGCTGGGGCCCGGGGAACCGGCGGACATCGCCGAAACGGTCGCGTTTCTGTGTTCGGACCGGGCGAAATTCGTCACGGGCACCACGTGGCTGGTCGACGGCGGCTTGCTGGCATGAACGGGCGGAACGGGCTCCGGTTCGCGTCAGGTCGGAGCGAAGGACCCGGTCCGCGGCGGGAACCGAGCCCCGTCATTAGGTTTTGGATACACTTGCCCGGGGGGCCGTCAGATCGGCGCGAGGGTGAAGAGGGCGTCGCCTTTCCGGACCGAGCGTTGATAACGCACGAGCACGACCCGGCCGTTGCGCTCGGCTTTGATGCGGAGGAGCCGTCCGCCGTTCAGCTTGTGCACCACGCCGAGGATCTGGCCGCGGCGCACCCTCGTGCCCAGTTCCACCTTTCGAACGAACAGGCCGTCGTGAGGGGCGGGGTGATGGACTTGCAGGTGCGCTTCGTCAGGATCGGCCGACGTGCGGGTTTTCTGGCGAGCCAGCGTCAACGGTGCGCCGGCGAGGCAACCGGACCAGCGCAGCAAGTTGGTCAGCCCGCGATTCAGCGCGCTCAGGTCGTTCGCTGCGATCCCGCCGGCGCCGCGGCACTCGGCATAGATGGCGGGGATGTTGCGGGCGTGGGCTGCGCTCAACGTTCGACCGGGCAGGAAGGGGCCGGCCCAGGACCAGAAGCGATCGAAGCACGCCGCCATGGCGCGTTGCGTCGGGCCGACCTTGTCGTCCCGCGTGAGGTAGCCGACCCACGGCAGCAGTTCGTAGGCCGCCCCGCCGCTGTGCAAATCGACATAGTGCGTGGCTTGCGCGAGGAGTTGGGTGTCGAAGAGGTGGGCGAGCCGCTCCGTGACGGTGCCGCGAGCCTTCCCCGGAAATGCCCGCGCGAGATTTCCGCCGTCGCGAGGATGAAAACGCTGGCCGGCGAAGAAGGCGGCCTCGTTCAGCACCGGCACCATCACGACCGTGCCACGCAGGTGCAAGGGACGCCAGGTTTCCGCCCACTCCCGCAGCAGCGTCGGGCCTTCGTATTCGTCGCCATGGGTGCCGCCGTTCAGCAGCAGCACCGGTCCGGGACTTCCGCGCCAGATCCACGCGTCGAAGCCGACTTCGCGCGCCTGGAAGCGACGGTGATGAAAGCCGGAGGCGAGCGCACTCAGATCGAGACCCAGTTTGGCAACACGAGCAGTCATGGAAAAAACGAATAAACCACGGTTGGCGCGCAACCCAACCGGGCCCGTCGGCCTCCGACAATCTCCGCGGACTGGAAAGCATTCCAAACCAGTGGGCCGATGGAGCGGACGCGGAGCGGAGCGCCGGCTTGTGTTGGACAACGCCTTCTACCGCGTCGAGTTGTGGCCGGAGAAGGGGGGCGCCCTCACGAGCTACGTCGATCTCGGTTCGGGAATCGACATCATCTGGCGCAATCCCTACGGCCAGCCGCCCCGGTTGCGATTGCTCGACCAGCCGGTGAGCGGCGGCAGCGACCTGTATGACGTGATGGACGGCAGCTGGTATGTGTCGCTGCCGAACGGTTTTTTCGCCGGGAACTATTTCGGCGCTCCGCTCGGGACGCACGGCGAATTGCGGGCGCTGCCCTGGGAGGTCGAAAACCTGGTGGCGGACCGGGAGCAGCTGCGCGTCACCCTCGTGGGGCGCTCCGTGCGCACGCCGTTGATCTATCGGCGCGAGCTGATCGTGCGGCGGGACAGCCCGCTGCTGGGTTGGAAGGAAACGGTGGAAAACCGCTCGTCGTCGGCGCTGCCGGTGGCATGGCTGCAGCACCCAACCTTCGGCGGTCCCCTGCTGGACGGGGCGAGACTCGTTGCACCGGCGAAAACGGTGCGGGTTTTTCAGGCGGAGGACCCGCAAGCGTTGCAATTGAAAGCTGGATACGAGGGGCGCTGGCCGTTCGTGCCCGAGCGCATCGGCGGACGGAACCGGGACTGCAGCGTCGTGCCTCCGGCCGGCAGCGGAATGGACCACTCGGTGCAGCTATCCGACTTCGAAGCGGGCTGGGGCTGCGTTTGGAACGAGCGCAAGCAGCTCGGTTTTGGCCTCGAGTGGGAGCTGGAGAAATTTCCCTACGCCTGGTCGTGGAATTCGGCCGGAGGCATCGCGCAGTATCCGCTGTGGGGCGAGGGCCACATCATCACCCTGCAACCGAGCACGTCCCCGGTCGGCCGGTTCGACGCGCTGGTCGAGCATGGCGAAGTGTTGCAGGTGCCGGGCAAGGGAGCGGTCACCACCGCGATGTCCACGGGTTTTGTGAACCGTGCCACCGGTCCGTGGACGGAGAACGCGCGATGAGCATCTGGAAGTATTCAGACAAATGGGACGCCCCCCCGGCGGCGATCGCCGTCACCCTCGGCGAGGGCGAAACGCCGCTGATCCGCTCGAGCCGGATCGGGCCGGCGCTGGGCCTGGCCAACCTGTGGTTCAAATACGAGGGCGCCAATCCCACCGGCTCCTACAAGGATCGGTTCGCCGCCGCCGCGGTGACGCATCTGCGGCAGGAAGGTAAGCGGGCGTGTCTCGGCACCTCGAGCGGCAACACGGGGGCCGCGCTGGCGGCCTATTGTGCCCGGGCGGGTTTGCAATGCTACCTGGCGATCGTCGAGGGCGCGCCCGAAGGCAAACTGCGGCAGATGCGCGCGTATGGCGCGCACCTGTTCCGTATCCGGAAATTCGGGACGTCCCCGGCGGTGAACGCGAGTGTCATGCAAGGTCTCCGCGGGCTCGCCGACCGGCTCGACGCGGGCTATGAGATCAGTGCGTTCGCGCTATCCCCGCGCGGGATGGCGGGCGTGCAAACCATCAGTTATGAGATTGCGGAGTCGCTGGGTGCGGGGGCGTTCAGCATCTTCTGCCCGGCCGGCGGCGGCGGCCTGATCCTCGCGGTGGCGCGCGGGGTGGAGCAACTGGGAGCGGCGGGGCGCGTGCATTGTGTGCAGCCCGCGGGCAACGACACGATCGCCTCGCGACTGCGAGGCGGTGCGGCGACGGCCGTGCCGGTCGAATCGACCACGGCGATCAGCGGGCTGCAGGTGGGCGGCGTGCTGGACGGAGATGACGTGATCGCGACCTGCCGGCGCTTGGGCGGCCAGGGCTATGTCGTGGAGGACGACGCGGTGTGGCGCTGGCAGGCCCGGCTCGCCCGGGACGAGGGCATTTTCAGCGAGCCGGCCGGGGCGGTCGCGCTCGCCGGCGTGGAGCAGGCCGTCGCGCGTGGCGAGGTGGCCGCCAACGAACCCATCGTGTGCCTGGTGACGGGCAGCGGATTCAAGGACGAGCGGGCGCTCGTGCGCATGACCGGCGAGGCCGGCACACCGCTGCTCGACAGCTTCGATGAGTTTGCGGAGGTCGTGAACGGAACGATGCGCGGTCCTCGCTGACTGCGGCGGCGTCGCGAGGCAGGTTCCGGCCGGGGACGCACGGTGCGTCTCCGGCACGGCAACCCCGGGCAACAGTTTTCCTATTCGAAGTCCATGCTCACGGCGCGCACGACGGGCAGGCCGCCGCCGGGATTTTCGAGGATGGCCTGAAACTGCACCCACGGTCCATGGAGGGGCAGATGCGCCGGCCCGGGCTGGGTGAAAGGTGCCGCCGATCCGTCGACGCCTTGCCATGCGGCCCGAGCCAGGTCGTCCGGCGAAGCGGCCGAGCGAACCTGGAAACTTACGGCGGTTCCGGCGGGTGTATCCGCCTTCCAGTCGATGGATCGGAGTTGCCTGGCCTCGGAGAATTCCTTCGCCGGGGAAACGTAGCGGTAGGCGGTCGCCCGATCGTAGATGTTGCCCGGATCCGTGACTGTCATCAGGTGCGTGCCGCGTGAGGGGAGCTCAAGGCGGCGCTCCGCAGAAAAGCCTTCGGGACCGCCCCAGTAGAGAAACGATTCGGTGTGATGATTGCCGTTGCGTTGATGATTCGCGAAGAAGATGTCGATCCAGCCATCGGCGTTATAGTCCGCGGTCATCGCGCCTGAGGCAGAATAGGTTTCCAGCATGGTGACGTTGTCCGGGGTGAAACCGTTTGGGCCCTGCCAGTAGACGTAAGAAGGGAAATCCCGTCGGGTGCCGCCATGATAGGCGGTGATCACGAGATCGAGGCGACCGTCGCGGTTCAGGTCGGCGACCGCCGCGTCCTCCGCACCGATGGCGGGCAACACCGTCCGGCGAGCCGTCGAGTAACCGTCGCGCGAGCCCCAGTAAATGAACACCCCGCCGTCCGGCGATCCGCCGAAAGCGCGGGACTTGCTGTCGGGTGGGGGATTCTTGTCGAACAGATTGGGCACGATGAGATCCAACTGGCCGTCCGCGTTGAGATCGGCCACCTCGAGCGCGACCGACGAGCGCCCGGGCAGATCGGTGCGTCGGTCCGCGTCGAAACCGTCCGGACCGTTCCAGAAGATCGTGACTTTCTCCTCGTTGAACACCGGGAAAGCCACGTCGATCCAGCCATCTCCGTTGAAGTCCGCGATCGTGTGAAAACGGATGCCACCCACCGGCAGGGAGGTGCGGGCGGCGGTGGAAAACCCGCCCGGACCGCCGTAATAAATGTGCGTCTCCTTCGAGCCCGGACTCCATTCGCTGGGCAGAAGGTCGAGGTATCCATCGCGATTGAAGTCGGCGAGACGGGTCGAGAAGGCGTAGTGGCCGAACACCGGGGTGCGCTGGGCCCGCTGGAAGGATTTTTCTCCTCCCCAGTAAATGGATACGCCGTCGCTGCCCGGCACGATGATGTCGGCATGGCCGTCGAGATTCACGTCGGCCGTGGAATAGGAATCCGGTCCCTGCGTATCCACTTCTATTTTACGGTCGGCCGAGAACACGGCGGGATTGGACGGATCCGACAGATAGAGGCTGGCCGGGGTTTCGGCGCCCGTGCCATCCTGCTTGTTCATGAAGATCAGGTCGCTTCGTCCTTGACGCGTCAGATCCGCGACGATCACGGCGGAGGCGCCGGAGGTCGGAAGCTCCTCGCGACGGGTCGCCGTGGGGCCATCGGGTCCGCCCCAGTAGATGAACGAAGGGGTGTCGAAGGTCCGGCCGAGGTTGAAATTCGCGAACACGAGGTCGACGTGGCCGGTCTTCTGCAGATCGGCGGCGAGGACGGCGCGCGCGTTGTGCGTCGGGAGGGCGAGCCGGCGGCGCGGTTGAAAACCCTCCGCGGAGCCCCAGTAGACGAAAGAGGCGTCGCCCTGGCCGTTTGCAAAAATGATCTCCGGCCAGCCATCGCGATCGAGATCCGCGATCGCGGCGTCGCTCCCCGCGACGGTGGGGAGGCCGGTGCGGCGGGCGGAGAACCCGGTCGGGGAGTTCCAGTAGATGAAGGAGTCGAGCTGGACCGTATCCACGATGTTGTAGATACCGCCTTCCCGGCCCTTCAGGCGTTCGCTGTTCACCAGCACCACCTCCGGGCGGCCGTCGCGATCGAGGTCGCCCAGCGTCACCGCGCTGCTGCCTTCGCCAGGGAGAAAAAGGCTGTGCTCGAGGTCGAACGCGCCGTCGCGTGACCAGAAGATCCGGGCGCCAGCCTCCCCAGCTTCGTTCCCCTGGCTGACGAGGACGATGTCCGGCGCGCCGTCGCCGTTGAGATCGCCGATGGCGACATCGCGACCGTTGATCGTCGGCAGAATCGTTTTGTGCGCCGGCGTAAATTTCCCCTCGTCGTTCCAGTAAATATAGGACTGCTGGATCCGGTCGACCGCCACGTGATAGGTGCGGCCATTGTTCGCGATGACGACTTCGGGCCAGCCATCGCCGTTGAGATCCGAGATCTCGACGGCTTCGGCGCCCTGGGTGGGCAGGAGGGTGCGGCGCGCCGGAGCGTAGCCCTCCGGACCGCCCCAATAGATCCAGGCGTCGAGTTCGTTGCGCGTGCCGTCGAAACTGTTGGCGATGACCAGATCCGGATGACCGTCGCGATTGAGATCGGCGACCGCGGCGTCCTTGCCGCCCTCTGTCGGCAGGCGCAGGACGTGCGCGGCGCTGTAGCCCGGTTGATCCAGATAAATGGAGAGATCCACTTTCTCCCCGTAGGCATGATTCGCCGGCAGGAAGATATCCGGACGCCCGTCCTGGTTCAGATCGAACGCATTGATCAGGCGCAGCGTGCCATCGGCGGCCGCGTAGACATTCACGCCGGCATCGGGAAAGGAGCCTTCCGAAAACGCGCGAAAGGAGTCGAGTTGCCAGCGCGGATTCGAACCGGCGGCGGAGAGGGACGCTGCGCCAAGGGCGAGCGAAACGCAGGTCAGACGGAATGGGGAAAGAGAGCGGGAGATCATTTCAGGGAGACGGAGACCTTTCGGACGATGGGATAGGCGTCGGCATTGGCGCTATGAAGCGTGAGGCGGTATTGAACCGCGCGGTCGCCGGCGAGGAGCGGAAAGGCGCCTTCCCTGGCTTCCCGCCACGGAGCGGCGTCGAGTGCGTTTTCGCTGGCGGCGCTGCGCACCTGGATCGAGACATGGGAGCGGTGGGGCGTCGTCGCATCCACCGCAATGCTGCCTCCGGCGGCCGTATTGGAAAAAGCGAATACGCGAGAGGTAAAGGTCTCCTCGTCCCGGCGGTGCGAGATGTTGCCGATATCCTGGACCCAGGTGTAGTGGGGACCGGCGACGGGAAGGTATTGAACTTCTGGAGACTTGAAGCGGTTGCCGTCGTTGTAGAAGACCGGCGACTCCACCAGATGGCCGGGGTCGATCGAATGGGCGGCGAAGGCGATGTCCCGTTTCCCGTCCCCGTTGAAGTCGGCGACGATCACTTCCGACGCGGAGTCGACGATCAGCGAGGTGCGATGGCGGGCGGCAAATCCTTCGGCCGAGCCCCAGAAAATATAGGAGGGCAGCTGTTCGCGGGAGAGCTCGCCATGATAGTGCGGCGAGATGAAATCGAGATAGCCGTCGCCATCCACGTCGGCCACGGCAATTCCGACCGGCGTCATGCCCGGCAGCCACTGCGACGCCGACTGATGCCAGCCTTTTTCCCCGCCCCAGAAGATGCTCGAGCCGGTATCGTGGTGATGCGCGACGGTATCTTCGTAACTGGCGACGACCAGATCGAGCCAGCCGTCGCCGTTGAAGTCGGCGGCTTCCAGATCGATCGGCGCCGGATAGGGCAGGATGGTCTGGTTCCGATTGTCATAGCGGCCGTCCTTGCCCCAGAAGGTGATCACCTGGTTTGTCGTGTAGGAGCCGATGACGATGTCGAGCTCGCCGTCGCGATTGAAATCGGCGATGAGGCAACCGATGGAGCGACCCGGCACGTCGACGGCGTGGCGGTGCGCCGCGGACAGGCCGTCGGCGCTGCCGTAGTAGATGATCATTTGCGTGTCGGGAGAGTTGGCGGATTCGAAAGCCCCCAGCACGAGGTCGAGATAACCGTCGCGATTGAGATCGGCGACGTTGATCGAACCCAGGTGTTTTTCCGGGAGGATCTGGCGTCGCGAAAAGTCGAACCGGGTCGGCCCCGGGCCCTTCATGTTGCCGTTGGCGCCGCCCCAGTAAATGTTGATGCCCGTATGGGGAGCGCGCGCGGCGGCGTCCTCGGAGATGTCGCCGCCGTTGATGACGATGAGGTCCACGTAGCCGTCGCTGTTGAGATCGGACGCGCTGGATTTGTAGCCGCTGAGATTTGGGATATCGACAAAGGTGTCGCGCGAAAATCCGCCCGGGATGCCCCAGTAGAGGCGCAGGGGTACGGCATCGTCGAGCGTGCGGTGTTGGCTGTTGGCGAACACGGCGACCGGCGGCGCGTCAGCCGTGAGGCGGGCGATCGCGACTCCTTGGGCACCCTCGGTCGCGACGGCGAGACCCTCTGCGGTCAGCTGGCGTCCGCCTTGGCCGAGGAAGACGCGAGAGGAAGCCTTGAGCGATTCGGTGCCTTGGAAAACGGCGACGACGAGATCGCCGTGTCCATCCCCGTTGAGATCGCCGACGGTGGCCGCCGAGGCGTTCGGAATCTGCAGCGAAACAGGATGTGCTGCGTCGACGCCGTCCGGCTGTCCCCACAGCACGTGTACGGAGGTCGCTGCGGGTGTCGCCGATTTTGCGGAGGGATAGACGAGTTTGAGATCGGTCAGGATCAGATCCGGCCACTCGTCGTCATCGAGCCGGCCGATGGCCAGATGGGTGGCCGGCGCGCACTCCAGGATTTGCGCGGAGGGCTTGGCCTTGTTGGTCGCGACCTGAACCAGGGATCGGGTGTTCGTGCCGATCCAGAGCGTGTCGCCAGCATCGGGCGCTACGGCCTGCGGGAGGAGCGCCTGGGCTTTGGTGGCTTCGGTGAGCGAGGTCTCGAAGGTCGTGGCGACACGCATTGCTTTCGCCTGCGCATCGTAGCCGAGGAAGTGCAGCGCGCCGGACGCGGTGAGCACGACGGCGGGAAACTCGCGCCGGGCGCCGAATCCGCCAGTCGCGATCTCCACCGCCGCGGGAACGCCGATGTCCTGATAACGCGTGAGCAGGAAGCCCGTCTTACTTCCCCAATAGACCCGGACGATTTTTCCCCCGGGCTGTCCGAAGAGCCAGCCGTCGCCATTCAGCGTGAGAAGATCCGGCCAACCATCGTCGTTAAGATCGCCGATGGCCAGACTGGTCACGGAATCGACCGGCAGCTGACGAGTCAGCCGATTGGTTGTCCAGCCGTCCGGCGCGCCCCAGGCGATCATGAGGGAGCTGCGTTGCTGCTGTACATTCTGGTGATTGGGCATGAACACGAGATCCACATATCCGTCGGCATTCATATCGCGGGGCAGCACGCGGCTGCTACCATCGACGGCGAGCTCGGCGGTGGTCAGGGTTGGTCCCTGCATCGTCGCGAGCGTGGCGGGAATCGCGTTGAAGATATCGTGGGTGCTGTTGAACAGCAGGTCGAGATGTCCATTGCCGTCGAGGTCGTAGCGACGGATGGTTTCCAGTTCACCCCGCCGATTGATATAGAGATTCTGGCCGGATTCACCGAGCGTGCCGGCCGCGAAAGTTGCGCCGGTGTCCGTCCACGAAGCGCGGGTGTCCCCGGCGTCGACTGCCGACGGTGACAGCAGCACGCCGGCTGCGAGAGTGGAAAGGAAGTGCAGGCGTCGGACATTCATGGGAGTTTCAAGGGGAATGAAAGGCCGACGCGATTTGCCGCAGAGGCGGCAGCGCGGGCCCGTGTTGAGCGTGAGCGTTCACTTCCTCGCGGCCAGCGCGCTGCACTGGTAACATTACCTGCCCGATCCGAGTCGCGCGTTCGACGGGAACGAACGGCGTTACTTCAGCGCCTCGGCGAAGGTGTTTCCGTAGCTGGTCAGCATCGTCATGACAGCGCCGAAATCGCTGCCGTGGGCGATGAGCCTGCCGCCTTTGCTCGCGATGCGGCTGATCTGCTCGGCGGTGCCGCCGGGGCGCCCCCAGGCGATCCGGTGCTTCGCCGCCGCCGCCGCGACCGCGTCCTCGGCCGCGGTCATCTCGGGGTGGTTCCAGTCGAGCGGACAACCGAGTCGAAGCGCCAGGTCGCCGGGGCCGATGAAAAGACCGTCGACGCCTGGCGTGGCCGCGATCGCGTCGAGATTGGTGAGAGCCTTTGGCGTTTCGATCTGGAGAATGAGAAGCGATTCCGCGTTGGCGGCGGCGGGATAGGCGAGTGTGCCGGGAAGGTAAAAGTCGTTGTCCAGCCCGGCGCCGTCGAGGCCGCGCTGCCCGGCGGGGGGGAACTTGACGGCCGCGACCAAGGCCGCGGCATCCGCAGCCGTGTCCACGAGCGGAATCATCAAGGCCGTAGCACCGTCCTCCAGCAGATGATAGAGATCGGTTGGGTTGCGGCTGCCGGTGCGCACGATGCAGTCGATGTTGGCGAGGTGGTGCAGCGCGATCAGTCGCTGGAGCTCACGTCGGTCCCATGTGTTGTGCTCGGCGTCGAGCCAGATGGCATCGAAGCCCGCGCGGGCGGCGTGACTCGGCATCATCGCCGTGGGATAATACATGCACGCGATGCGGGCAGGGAGATTCCGACGCAGGCGGGAGCGAATCAGGGAAGGGCGCATGAGGGGACGAAGGGGGCGGTGAGCGGAGGCGGCGCGTCACTGCGCCGGATCGTGGCGGAAAACTATTCGCGGTAACCCGCGGCGAACAGAATCCGGTGGTGGGCAAAACATTTGACCGGTTCTCGGGCGTTGCGGGCAACTCCACCTGGAGAACGACTGGGCTTCAGTCGCACCCCGGCCGCGTTTCCCACCCCTCATCCTGCTTTTATGAACATCGCGCGCATCGTCTTTCTTTTGCTCTGGCTGCCGGTGATGGCGATGGCCTACACGTCGGATCCGGATAGCGGGCTTCTGTTCAACGAAACAAAATATTTTTGGTCCGAGCCGGCCGATCCGCAGTTCTATAATAACGTTCGCGCCGCGCTGCTGGTGGCGCCCGACGATCTGCCGGAGCGGAAGCACGACTCGAATTCCAGCATGGCGCGCGTCGAACTGCTCGAGATCGCGGCGGGTGGAGGCGTCTCGCCTCACGCGGTGAGCGACAATGCCAGCGAACAGATCTTCATCGTTCTGGAGGGAAACCTGGAGTTCACCGCGGGCGGAACAACGATGCAGGCGGGCCCGCAAGAAATTGTATTTGTGTCGCTCGGGCTCGAGCGCGGTTTCTCGGCGGTGGGGGAGAAGGGCGCCCGGGTGCTGCGGGCGGACTGGCGGCAAAAAGGAGTCCGCGCTCCGGCGAATCCCCGTGCCTTTGTCGTGTCGGAGAAACTGCGCCCCTTGGCGCACACGGGTGGCGAAGGTTATGTCACGGTGGCGCCCAACGCGCGGCAGCAGGGCAACGCCCTTTCCATCGTCAGCTTCGGCGCCGGGCATGTGAACGCGAGCAATTCGCTGCTGCTCTACAGCAAGGACATCACGACCGGCCGCGCCTTCACCGCGAACACGCAACTCGTGCGCGTGGGGCTTTCCCAGTATCATCCCGGAGGCGGCACGCGCTGGCACTTTCATCCCGACCGGGAGCAATGCTTCGTGATTCTTTCCGGCAAAGGTCTCGTGGAGATCGGTGCGAACACCGTCGAAGTGAAATCGGGTGACATCGTCTTTGCACCGCGCCATGTCGGTCACGGCTACAAGACGATCGGCGACGAACCGTTCAAATTTCTCGAGCTCGAGTGGGGGCGTGATTGACGGATCATCGCCGGAAGTGACGCCGGGAAGCGCTCTGACGCGTCCGGTCATCGGCCCTGATTCATCCGACATGAAACGTTATTCGATTGCGGGGATCGTTCGGCGAACGCTGACGGTCGCTACGGAGGATGACGCGCGCGACGACTCCGGCGGGGCGCTGCCCGTTATCGCAACGGGCGTGCGACCGGCGCTTTCTCCCACGCGGCGATGGACGTATGTATCCGAACGTGGGATACTTCGTTCGGGCGCCGTCTCCGCGGGCGCGGTGGGTGCCGTTCACGAGGGAAAACGGGGGGAAGAGGTGAAGGCGCCCCGAGCGACGATGGCGGATGAAAGCCGGCCACCGGGCAACAGATGTTACCAAGAGATGACCTTTGTCGCTGGCCCGCCATCTGCATTCTCAGCGCACCAGAGTGACCACGTTGTCGGGTTCACTTCACATACAATCCCACCAAGCGATGAAAAATAAAACCATATACGGAGTGTGCTTGTGCGCCCTCCTGCTCGCGCTGCGGCTTGCTGCGCAAACGACCCCGTCGCCCACCGCCGCCGAGGTTACGGTTCTGCCCACCTTCGACGTGTCCGATTCCAAGCCGATCGGCTACGGAACCACGAACGCACTCGGAGCGACCAGAATGAACCTGGCGATCACGGACACTCCGAACTCCATCGTGATTCTCAACCGGGAGCTGATGGACGATCTCGGTGCGCTGGACGGTCTCGACATCCTCAAGTTTGCGAGTGGCGTGGCTCCGGCCTCCACCCGCACGATCAACGTCGTGACGATCCGGGGCGAGGAGGTGCGTCCGAACAACGGCGCGAACTTCCTCGACGGATTGCCCGGCGGGCAGACGGCCGAGATCGAGATCGAGTTCCTCGACCGCATCGAGTTCGTGAAAGGTCCGGCCGGAACCCTTTATGGCTCGCATTCCCTCGGAGGTCTGATCAATCGCGTTTCCAAGCGTCCGCTGCCGTTCCAGCAGACGACGTTGAAAACCTCCTTCGATTCCGTCGGCAACACGGTGCAGGGATCATTCGACACGACCGGACCGCTCGGCGGCAGCGGCTTGTCCTATCGTGTCGTTGGCGTCGCTCGCGAAGGCGAGACGCAGTTCGGAGCGGTCGACAACAAGCAGGCGATCTACCTTTACACCTCGTTCTCGCCAAAGAACGGCGTCGGACGCGCCTGGGGGCGCTACAGCTACCAGGATATCGAGACCGGCCATGAAGGCACCAACTGGTTCTATGACGGCGCGGGCCAGCCCTCCTCGTTTCTCGGGTCCGATTTCCTATCGGTTCCGCTGCGCCCGGTCGCGACGCGCGAGAATCATTCCTTCGAGGCCGGCTTCGAGACCCAGCTGAAGGGAACTGCGTCCACCTGGAACCTCCGCCTGGTGGGCCGATTCGATCAGCAGTCGGGTTCCGAGTTTGCGATGATCCCGCTGGGCTACTCGTTCTACGATGCCGCGGGCACGTTGCTCGGCAAGACGGGCACCGCGGTCAACGCTTCGCAGCCCAAGTTCAGCGACACCAACTGGACGGACATCCGGCTGTCGAGTTTCACCGCCCGCAATGCCGGTCCCGGCACCGGCAAGCAATATGGCGGCTACCTCGATATCGTCGGAGATTTCTCCACCGGCCCCGTCAAACACAAGCTGCTTGTTTATAGTCAAATGAGCGGAACCAGTTCCCGATCGAAATCCTACAACTATTCGCTGCCGGCAGGCTTCGAGTTTAGTGTAATCAATCCCGTCTATTTCGACGTCGAAGGTTTCTTCTCGAATCCGGTGCTCGCATCGAGCAGTGGCGGCTCCAGTGAAGCGTTCAACTTCGGCGTGCAGGACAACCTGTTCCTGTTTGGCGATCGGTTGATCCTGGTTGGAGGCGCCCGTTACGATCACGCGGTGGACAATGGCAGCACCAACTACCTGACCGGCGTGAGGTCAGCTTCGCGCACGACCAACAACTGGGTCTTTAAGGGCGGCCTCGTCTTCAAGCCCCTGAAAGCCTACGACGGTGTCTCGCTCTTCTACAATTATTCCGAAACCTTCACGGCGCAGGCCGGCACGACGCTCTCCGGGATCCCGTTCAAGGATATTGAAGGCACGGCCAACGAAGTCGGAGTGAAGCTCGAGTTGGTTAAGCAGGGTATCGTGATGACGGCGTCAGTGTTCAAGAACGAGAATACCAACTTCCCGATTCGCGTGTTAATCCCGGAACTCGGCCTGGATGATTACCTGCAAATCGGAACCGGCGTGTCCAAGGGCTGGGAGGCGGACATCGCCTGGCAGCCGCGCCCGAACCTCTCGTTCATGTTCGCCGTCTCGGACGTGGATTCCAAGAATCCGAACGGCCTGTACAAACGAAATGTACAGAATGGCATCAACTATCGATTCGTCGGAAAGTATACCTTCACGGGTGGCGCGCTCGACCGCCTCTCGCTCGGCGCGGCATTTGTCACCATCGCCAAACGTGCGGGTGAGAACGGGAATTCGTTCTTCACCGACGGCTACGACACGCTGGATCTGTTTGCCAGCTATTCGTACAAGCGGTGGAGGCTTCAGGCCAATCTCAGCAACGTGATGGATCAGGATGGCGTCGAATCCTCGATTGTCGCCTCGCTCGCCCAGGTGCAGCGTCCGCGTTCGATCCGTCTCGGCGCCCAATATTCGTTCTAGGCGCGGATTCAGGATAACATTCAATTGCAGCTGTGAACCTGCCCGTTGGCGGGCCGACCCTGCCGAATCATATATTCGGCAGGGTCTGACGGGCGGACCGGTGCGACCAGAGACGCTGCCTTGCCCCGTCTGGTTTCCCAGCCGCGTCATCCCATCGACTCCGACCCCTGATTCGACCACAAGCCTCCGCATGTTTTCCGACTCAACCGCCTTCACCGGTGTTTCCCGGCTCCTGGTCGGATCTCTCTTCGCGGGCTGGCCCGCTGTCGCCGCAGCGGCGGATCCTTTCCTGCCCATCATGTCTATTTCGTCGACTTCTTCTCCTGCCGGCTGGCGGCAGCTGCCTCCTTATCCTGGCGACATCGGCGTCGCCGGCATCCTCGCGGGCCGGCACGATGGCGTGCTGATCGCGGCGGGCGGGACAAATTTCCCCGAGCGTCCCCCCTGGGAAGGCGGGAAGAAGCGCACCTATGCTGATGTCCACGTGTATCAGCCGTCCGAGCACGCCTGGCGGGCCGCCGGGAACCTGCCTGAGCCGCGCGGCTATGCGGCAGTGGTGTCCGTCCCGGCAGGTGTGCTCGTCATCGGCGGAGAGAACGCCGACAAGGTTTTCGCGGATTCGTTCTGGATGCAATGGGACGGCCGCCGGGTCGTCACGACGCCCGCGCCGTCGCTGCCTTCCTCCACGACCAGTCCGGTCGCGGCCGTGCTGGGCGAACATGTTTACGTCGCGTCCGGTTATGCCGCGGGTGCACCGCGCCTCAGTCAGGCGGGGTTCTGGCGGCTCGATTTGCGTGATCCGGCCGCCGGGTGGACCGAACTGCCCGCGTGGCCAGGACCGTCCCGCGGCCAGGCGGTGATGGCAGCGTTGGGCGACTCGGTGTATTTGTTCAGTGGCATCTCCATCGTTGCGGGCCACGACGCCAAGCCGCAGGTGACCTATCTGTCGGACGCCTATCGCTACCACCCGGCGGAAGGCTGGACCAAGCTGCCCGACCTGCCGCGCTCCGCGATCGCCGCGCCGTCGCCGTCGCCGGTGTCAACCGCGCTTGGGCGGATATACGTTCTTGGAGGTGTCGACGGACGCCTCGTGGGCAAACAGCCTCGCGATACCCGTGTTCCGGACGACATCATCTACTACGATGTCGCCACCGGCGCGTGGCAAACGCTTCCCGGCAGATGGCCCGATCCGGTGGTGACCTCTCCGGCCGTTCCTTGGGCCGACGAATGGATCCTTGTATCCGGCGAAATCATGTCCGCGGTGCGAACGCCACACGTCTGGTCCTGGAATCCGGCGGCGGAGGTGGCCCGATGAAACCCAACCAGACAATCCTGTATTGCTCATGACGTTCATCGATAGCTCGATCATATTCATTTATATAGCGGCCATCGTGACTGTCGGGATCCGCTATCGGGGGCGGCAGGACAATATCAACGACTACTTCACCGCCCAGCGTGGATTCGGCGGGGTGATCGGAACGGTCGTGGTGGGCCTGAGTCTCGGGGCGACATTCTTCAGTGCGTTGAGCTTCGTCGCCTTTCCGAGCGTAATCTACACCTATGGCATCACGGCCTTGACGGCCTTGGCCGGCTATCCGGCAGCCTACCTCGCGCTGCGATTCTGGTTTCTCCCCCGGTATCTGGCCCACGCCCAGAACAGCCCCTACGACATTGTCGAACATCGCTTCGGCAGGACCACCCGGCTGACCGCATCCGCCATGTTCGTTCTGCTCCGGTTATGCTGGATGGCGGCTTTGATCTACGCTCCGGCGCTGGTGGTCATGGCGTGCTGCAATCTTGGGCCCGACTGGTTCTGGCCGCTGATCCTCGTCATTGGGCTTTCCAGTACGGTCTACACGGTGATCGGCGGGATCCGCGGTGTCATCATCACGGACGCCATTCAGTTCCTCATCATCATGGCCGTCCTGTTGGTGACGATCGTCTTCGTGCTGGTGAAGATCCCCATCTCGCTCACTCAGATATCGACCTACTTGCGGTCGAACAGCGGATTGCTGGAGCTCAATTGGTCGTTCGACCTGACCCTCACGATGACGGTGTGGGCGATGGCGATCGGTGGCACGATGCAGAACATGAGCTCGTTTACCGCCGACCAGATGTCGCTCCAGCGTTACCTCGCTTCAGGCAGCGTGAAATCCGCTGCGAGTGCTTTTGGCACCAGCATGTTCACGACCACGCTCGTGCTCCTGATGCTGTCGGCGGTGGGATTGATGCTTGGCGCCTGGTATAACCTGCATCCGGATTCCTCCCTGCCGACGGATGCGGACAAGGTGTTTCCCTATTTCGTCGCGTCGCAGCTTCCGATCGGGTTCATGGGCATGATCATCGCCGCCATTCTGGCGGCCACCATGAGCAGCATCACCAGTGGCATCAATGCGCTCTCCGGCTCGCTGCTCAACGACTTCATCCCGTTCTCCGAGCGAGTGCCGGCGGGAAAGCTCCTGAAGTATGCCCGGGGCACGAGCGCGATCATTGGGATTCTGGCCACCGTCATCGCGGGTTTCGTCGATGGCATGGGATCGCTCTTCGATATCATGAACGCCTTCTATGGTATCTTTCTGGGGCCGCTGCTCGGATGTATTTTCTGCACCGTTTCGGGTCTGAAGGTGCGAGGGGCGGCGCTCACGTTCGCCATGATCGGTGGATGCCTGTTCGGCATCTGGGTCGCCTATTCCACACTGGCGAACCTCTGGGTCTCGCTCTTTTCCGCGGGCACCACGGTGGCGGTGGCCTGGATCGGGACGAAGCTTGTCGGGCTGCAGCGCGACCCGGCGGGAAACCGCCGATAAAGTCGCTCGTATCCGTCAAACGGATTCGAGTTCAGCGAAAATCGCAGGGGCGTTCGATCGCAGGGCCGCGCAGGCCTGGTCGAGATGCGCGGGCATCCGCCCGCCGATCACCACGCTGGCCGTGTAGGGCCGGTGCAACGCCCATGCGAGCGCGAGATGCGCCGCGGGCAGCCCGGTCCTGGCGGACACGGCGAACAGCCTGGCCAGCCTGCCTTGGGCAACCGGATGAAAGTACACGTCCTGATGCGTGGGGGACACCGCGAAACGGGATCCCGGTTCCACGCCCCGCTGGTGCTTGCCGGTGAGAAAACCCGCGCCGAGCGGGCTGTAGGTGAGAATCGCCACCTGGCCGGCGGCGCAAAGTTCCTGCAGCGAGGGATCGACGTCGCGGACGGCGAGATTGTTGTTGTTCTGGATGGCGCGGACACGGTGAAGACCGAGGTCCTGCTGGCGCGCAAGGATGGCGCGGAGTTGGACGGCGTTGAAGTTGCTCACGCCGAGCGCGCGCACCCGTCCGTCGCGGATGAGTCCGTCGAGCGCCGTCAGAGCGGAGACGGTCGACGCCGTCTCGTGCCAGCGGTGCAAGTAGAGCAGGTCGATGCTGTCGACCCCGAGACGCCTGGCGCTACCGGTGACGGCGGTGTCGATCGCGTCCGGCGTGAACGGTGGATAAATCTTGGTCGCCACCCCCAGCGTGTCGGACCCGATCCGGCGCGAAACGCGCCAGGCCCCGATGATCCTTTCGGAGACGCCGTCGGAGTAGGTCGCCGCCGTATCCAATAAAGTGATGCCCAAGGCGGCGCCGTGGTCCATGAGGGCGAATGCCGCCGCCTCGTCGATCTCCCGCCCGAAGGTCGCCCCGCCCAGGCTGATGGGGCCGAGCGCCGGCCCGCCGGGATAAAGGATCGTCGGTTCCGGCAGCACGGCTAGTGCGCGGTGTAGCCGCCGTCGACGGGGAGGTTGACGCCGGTCACGTAGCGGGCGGCCTCGCTCAGCAGGAAGATCACGGGACCGCCTAGATCGCGGTCGCCGGCCATCCGGCGCAGAAACGTGGCTCGCGTATAGCGTTCGACGAAGATCGGGGATTGGCCGCTGAAGAAGCCGCCCGGAGACAGGCAGTTCACGCGCACATTTTGGGGGCCGTAGCGGGCGGCGAAAAAACGGGTGAGATTTATCATGCCCGCCTTGTGAAAGAAATAGTCGGGCACCGCGTGCATCTCCAACCCTTCATACAGCGAGAAATCCGGGCCGACCATGCCCTGGATCGACCCGATGTTCACGATGCTGCCACCGCCGCGGGCGGCCATCGCTTCGCCGAAGGCACGGGTGATGGCGAAAAGCCCCGTGGCATTCGTCTTCATCGACGCCTCCCAGTCGGCGAGAGGCGCGTCGGCGCTTTGCATCGGGCGGGCTACCGCGTTGTTGACCAGGCCGTCGATGCGACCGAAATCGTGCAACACACGATCACGCAGCGCCAGGATGGAAGCTTCGTCAGCCTGGTCCAGGAAGCAGGCGTGCACCGTTCGGCCGAGGGCGCGCTCCTCGGCTGCGACCGTTTCCAGCGCCTTCACGTTCCGCGAGGCGAGAACGAGCAGGGCTCCGGCCTCGGCCAACTGGGCGGCAAGTCCGCGGCCGTATAACCCGGCGCCGCCGGTGAGGACGACGACTTGGCCCGCGAGGGAAAATTCAGGACCTGGAGCCGGCGGGGCGCTGTTCATAAGGTGACTGGAAGGCCCTCCCGCCAGGAGCGGAGGGCCGCGAGATTGAACCGCAGGGTCTGCACGCCCTCCTCGAGCGTGCACGATACGTTGGGCCGGCCTTCGCATCCCTCGAGGAAGGCATTGGCCTGCGCGACGAACATCTGGTCGCGGTCGGTCGCCGGCAGGGCCTGCCAGCTCCAGTCGGATTCGCCGCGCCGGAGCGTTCCCCAGCGTTGGGCGTTGAGCTCCACCCGGACGGATCCGGTCTCCGCGTGGAAATCGAGACGGGTCTCGTTCAAGGCTTGGAACTGGTTCAGCGCATAGCTCACGAGCACGTCGCCGTTGCGAGCGGTGGCGTTGACCGTGTCCTCCACCGTCACTCCGTCGAGCACCTGATGGGCGGCGTCGCAGTAAACGCGGGAGGTCGGCCCCGCGATCCACTCCACGGCGTTGGCCATGTGGGTCAGCGCGTCCTGAATGGCTCCTCCGCCTTGCGCGTGATCGCGATAGTAAATGTCCCGGTAGGCGGGGCGGAAAAAGGGGAAATGCTGGCCCGTATTCACAGCGACATGACGGATGGTTCCGAAGTTGTCCGTGCGCAGAAAATCCCGTGCGGCCTGCAGCGCCGGAACGAAATGAAGAACGTAGGCCACCGCCGCGAATCGGCCGGAGCGATCGCGTGCGGCGACAAGCTGCTCCGTCCCGGACAGGTCCAGGGAGAGCGGCTTTTCGATCAATACGTGCCGGTGCGCCTCCAGGCAACGGGTGGCGATCGCCACGTGATGCGGGGCCGGGGTTGCGATCACGACGCCGCTGATCGCCGAATCCTGGAGAGCGGCTGACCAGTCTCCCGTCGTCACGACGCCGTATTTTTCGCTCATCAGCGCCCGGATCTCCGGGCGGGTGTCGCAGGCCACGATCTCTGCGCGGCCGGTGGCGAGAAACGTGCGGAGATGACGTTCACCAATGGAACCACATCCGATGACGAGGATGGTGGCGCGTGAAGACGGCATGAAATGGGATAGCAACTGCGGGAAAGCGGCTGAAAGTCCGAGGCGTTGTGTGCGCTCCTGGTCGTTGGGCGCCGCGGCGTGAGGTCAGCGCGGATACGGCTCTTCGATCACCGGGTTGGACAACGTCCCGATCCGATCGATCTCGACCCTCACGTAATCGCCGGCTTTAAGCCAGCGTGGGTTTGGCTTTGCCGCCATGCCGACGCCGTGGGGCGTGCCCGTGAGGATCACGGTGCCGGGGAGCAGGGTGGTGCTGCCACTGAGAAATTCGATGAGGGCCGGAACATCGAAGATCATGTCGCCGGTCGTCCAGTCCTGTACGGTTTCGCCGTTGAGGACCGTGCGGATTTTCAGCTGGCCGGGATCGGGGATCTCGTCGGCGGTGACCAGGCACGGTCCGAGCGGACAGAAGGTATCGAAGGTTTTGCCGCGGCACCACTGCCCTCCGCCGTGTCCAATCTGCCAGTCGCGTGCGGACACGTCGTTGGCACAGGTGTAGCCGAGCACGTAGTCGAAGGCGTTCTTCCGGGAAACATTCTTGCAGGCGCGACCGATCACGACCGCGAGTTCGCATTCGTAATCGACGCCGGTGCTCGGAAGCTTCCGGGGCAGCACGATCGGAGCCCCGGGATGCTGCACGGTGTTCAGCCCTTTCATGAACAGGACCGGATGGAGCGGTTCTTTCATGCCGCTTTCGGCCGCATGATGGCGATAGTTCAAGCCGATGCCGAGAATCTGACTCGGGACCACCGGACTGAGCAATTGAGCGACTTCCGCAAACTCGGAGGTGAGTTCGTGCCGGCCGAACAGATCTCCCGCGATCACCTGGTGCCGGCCGTCGGCAGTTTCGGCGGCGAGGCGCGTGATGTTGGAATGATCGAGGTAGCGAATGATTTTCATCGGTGGGATCTGGAAACGGTTCAGCTGTTCGCCGGCACGGCGACACACTCGATCTCGTAATGCAGGGAGGGTGGCAGGCAGCCGGTGATCGTGGTGCGAGCGGGAAACGGCGCGGAGAAATACTCGCGATAAAGCGCATTGAAGCCCGCGAGATTGGCCGGATCGCGGACGTAGTTGCGTGTTTGCACCACGTGCTGGAGATCGCTGCCGGCCGCCCGCAGCACCATGCGCAGATTCTCCACCGACCGGCGGAATTCGCCCTCGAAGGTGTCCGCCACGATCTGTCCCGTGCGGTCAACCGAAGCCTGGCCGGAGACAAAGATGAGCCCGTTGACGATCACCGCGGGACTGAAGGGCAGGTGGGAGGTTGGCGTGTCAGGAAGAAGTGGATACTCGATCGGCATGGGAATGAAGTGAGCGGGGATGGAACTGGGTTTCGGCGTCGAGCGGAAACACCGGCCGGCGGAGATGGCGGAAGGTAAAAGCATCCAGCCGGCTCGAGCAGGGGCCCGGCGTTTCGACAAAATGGCTCGAGCGGGCAATGGGATTGTAGGCCCGCTGGTGCGCGACGGCCGCCTTGACGCCGATCACTTTCATCGCGGTCGGCTCGATGCCCTGGCTGCGCAACTGGCCGAGATCGAACGGCGGCGTTTTCCTGCTCGTGAGGAGCAGGGTGATCCCGCGATGACGCACGACGGCGCATGCGCCCATGTCGACGTTCCGGCCGACCATCGAAGCCAGATGGCTGTGAATATCTTCCAGCTCAAAACGGCCGTCGCTGCGCGAGAGCAGCGTGACCTCCAGCGTCACCGGACCGGCATCGAGCCGCGAACCGCGGCCGCCGAGCGGAACGCGCATTTCTCCCCCGATCGGAAGGGAGGCCAGCCGGCGCACGGCGTCGGGATCGTTCAGCACGACGAGCGAATCCGGCACGTCATGCGCGATCAGCGCCCGCAGTATGCCGGTGCCGTCGCCAGGCGCGCCCCCGCCGATGTTATCGGAAGGCTCGACCAGAATGACGGGGCCGTCCGTGATGGGCACCAACCTCGCCAGCGTGTCCGCAACATCCGGATACCTGATTTCGCCGAGAGCCCGCAATTCCCAGGCTTTGACCGCCAGGGAGTCGGCGCAGGCCATCAATCGCGATTCCCCGGCGAGGCCGCTCGCGATGATCGCAACGCCGGTATCGGGCGTGTCGGCGAAGGCGAAGCCGGCTGCCACGCTCACCGCCCAGATGTCCCGGTCCACCGCCTCCGCTTTTTCGGCCATGAGGGTCAGCGTCAGCATCGGATCGTCCGAGGTGCCGGTGCCGGGCGGCGCCCACACCACCGGCACGTTGCGGAGTACGGTCCGGGGCCGCTGCCCGGTCGTCAGGCAGCGATGCAGAAACTCCGCGGTGCGCTGGGCGGTGAACGCCGCATCGGTGTGCGGATTGGCGCGATAGGTCACGAGGCAATCCGCATGCTGCGCCATGCGAGGCGAGAGATTGGCGTGCAGGTCGAGCACCGCGAACAGGGGGAGCTCCCGTGCCCAGGGCAGCTGGCGGATGCGTTCCAGGAGCTCGCCTTCGACGTCGGGTTGCCCTTCCGCGACCATGGCGCCATGGAGCACGAGGAAGATCGCGTCGATGCCGCCGGCCAGAAACGTCCGGGCGCGGGCGGAAAACTCGGTCCAGAAATAGTCGAACACGTCCGCCGTCACCAGTCCGCCCGGCATCGCCCGAAGGTCGATCGTCGGCAGCACCTCCCATTTCCGGATTTGCGCAACTTCGAGGAAGCCCGCAGTGGGCGAACCGTCGCCCTGCTTGGCGAGAAGGTCGTCGCCGGCCGCGACCGCGAAATCCGCCAGCGACGTCCCTGTGTCCAGGAACGTGTGTGTCTCATGAAAGAGACCCGCGAGGAGAATGCGGTGGCCCATGGCAGCGGCAGTTGGGTTTTCAGCGAGGCCCGGCCCACGTCGCCGCGTGGCGTGTGAAGGCGCGCTCCACTCGGGGCAGCGTGTCGGCCAGATCCTGATCGGTGTGCGCCATGCTGACGAACCACAGACCGCGTTCGATCGCGCGCACGCCTTCCTCGAGCAGACAGCGCCGCAAATGAGCCCAGCGCAGAGCATCGTGACGGGTCACGTAGTCGCGGTAGTCGCGAATCGGTCCTTCCGCTGCGCCGGGCTTGAGCATCGTGGTGTGGAAAACCGGTCCGGGACCCTGCGGCCGCAACGGAATGCCGTGCTCCTGCGCGGTTTTCGTGAGCGCGTTCATCAGCATCTGCCCATGCGCGATGAGCTGGCGGGGGTGATTCGCGCCGCGGCCGATCAGAAAATCGAGACACCACTTGCTAGCAGAGAGGCAGAGCGGATTCGCGTTGAGCGTGCCGGCGTGAACGATCTCGCCCTTGACGATCTTCTCCATGAACTTCGCCTTGCCGGCAAGCGCGGCGAAAGGCGTGCCGCCGCCGACGGCTTTGCCGAGCACGGTGAGATCGGGGGAGAAACCATAGAAGCCTTGCGCTCCCGCGCCCCCGAAACGAAATCCCGTGATGGTCTCATCGGCGATCATGACGATGCCCTCGCGGTCGCAGAGTTCACGGATGGTCGCGAACAGCGCGGCGTCCGGCACAATGCATGACGTGTTGCAGAGAACCGGTTCGAAGATGATGGCGGCAATTTTCCCGGCGTGTTCCTGCACGCGGCGCCGGAGGTGGTCGGGATCGTTCCAGCGGGCGACGACGAAGGTTTTCAGCACTTCCGGAATCACGCCCTGGCTGGGATGCAGGCTCGTCGGCGCCTCGGGCGGGCCCCACTGATTGCTGGGCGGGGCGAAGCCGACCAGACCCTCGTCCGCCCAGCCGTGGTAATGACCCTCGAACTTGAGGACCAGCGGCCGGCCGGTGTGGGCCCGCGCGAGTCGCAGCGCCGCGCCGACCACCTCGGTGGCCGAGTTGTTGAAGCGAACCAGTTCGGCGGAAGGGATGAGCGACTGGATCTTTTCGGCCACTTCGATTTCGAGGAGGGACTGCGCCGCCCAATGCGTTCCGCGCCGGGCCTGGGCGCCGATGGCGTCGGCCATGCCGGCCGGCGCGTGGCCGTACAGGATCGCCCCCTGCCCAATCTGGTAGTCGATGTATTCGTTCTCATCGACGTCCCACAGGCGCGCGCCGCGGCCATGCGTGAAATAGACGGGCACCGGTGTCTCCAGCTTTCGGATGCCACTGTTGACCCCGCCGGCGATGGACCGGCCAGCCCGGGCGAAGAGTCGTTGCGATTCAGTGAAGTTGTAGGGCATGGGATTCTGAAACAGTTCGGGTGAGGCGGGCGGCGGAAAGGAAGTCGGGAGCCGCCCGTCACGTATTCAAAAGTTAGCGACAGCGTGCGCGTCCGGAGCGTCCACCGCGGTCGGGCGGCGGAACTTGTGATCGCCCGTCGGCGGACCGAAGTCCGCGGCCCCGACGCCCGTCGCCGATGCTCGATCCCTGGCGACACCTCGATGCAAGCGACATGCCCGCAGGCGCATCGCCCGAGGACCGGAAGGAGGTGTACGGTGACGTCCGGTTCATGGAACGTGTCAGTGCCCCAAGCACCGGCTTCGTGAAACCGGAATGTCCTGGTCATAAGCTTTGCCCACTCGCCGGATTCGTCGACGCCGAGCGGCTACGCGAGCGCGTCGCCACGCCCGAATCGGTTTCAGGCAAACGCCTACAATAGCCGAAACGACTTCCGGACCTTTAGGGAGCACTGGGCGAGTTAACGCCGGCCGTGCCGAGTCCTACGGGAGTCACCATCTTGGTTGGTGTCCCGTTTGGTGTCCCAAGAGGACACCGAGTCTCATAACCCGTTGCTAAAACGGCAGTCGATTATTGGAGGCGCGGGCCGGAATTGAACCGGCGCATAGAGGTTTTGCAGACCTCGGCCTTACCACTTGGCTACCGCGCCTTGACTTTAACCTGATCGGGAAAGCGGAGTTTACTACGTTGGCGCCAAAGTCAACGGCAAGGACAAATCCGACGTATTTCGTTTTCGCCTCCGTTTCACCTCGACGGGCAGGTCAATCGCTCGGGATGATTTCGAGGGCGTTGATGCGGGAGTTGCCGGCTTGGGCGATGAGTTTGATCGCGATCTGGCCGGAGGAGACGTTGAGGTTGTGTTCGAGGACGAGGGCTTTGTTGCCGCCGCCGGCGAGGGAGAAGATATCGACGTCTTCAAAGATCCGCTCGGATTGCAGATCGATATCGAAGACGCGTTTACCGGACGCTTTGCTGGGGCCGTAAGTCTCGGCGAAGTGCAGGCGGACGAGATAGGCGCCGTTTGGGACGGCGAAGGTATAGGTGAGCGTGGCGCCGCCAGGAGCGTCGTAGCGGTTGGTTTTGAAGAGATACGGATCGGTGGTGTCGGTGACGGTGACGTTTTCGGACGAGGCGCTGCCGGTGTTGTAGCCGGTGTCGGCGGACCAAGTGCGGCCGAGGGAATCGACGTAGGCGGGGCCGCCGGCGTTCACGCGAATCGCCGTGCCGGTAGTGCCGCCGCTGGCGGTGGCGATGGAGGCGGAACTGGCGGTGGAGGCGTTGTCGGCATCGTCGAAGGCGACGACGGAATACGCGTAGGTGGTCGCCGGGGATAGTCCGGTGTCGGTGAAGGTGAGCGCGCTCGTCGTGCCGATGACGGCGCCGTCGCGGGAAACGCGATAGCCGGCGACGCCGCCGTTGTCGGTGGCGGCGGACCACTGGAGCGTGACTACGGACGAGGTGACGTTGGTGAAGGTCAACGCGCCGGGTGCCGTTGGCGGCTGGGTATCGGTCGGCGGTTCCGTGTCGGCGGGCAGGATCTCGATGGCGTTGATCTTTGGGTTCTCGACTTCGTGGGCGAAGCCGAGATTGAGCTGGCCGTCGGAGACGGTGAGCGTCTGTTCGAGGACGAGGGCCTTGTGGCCGCCGCCGGCGAGGGCGTAGATGTCGACATTCTCGAAGGCGCGGGAGCCTTCAAGATCGATGTCGAAGACGCGCAGGCCGGCGCCTTGGGTGCGGGAGTAGGTTTCCGCAAAGTGGAGCCGGACCAGATAGGAACCGTTGACGACCGGGAAGGTGTATTGAAGGACCGGTGACACCGGGTCATCGTAGCGCTCGGTCTGATACAGCGTGGGATCGGCGGTGCCGCTGACGTCGGTGGCCACGGAGTAGGTCTTGCCGGAGTTGTAGCCGGTGTCGGCGGACCAGGTCTGGCCGAGCGAATCGACGTAGGCCGGACCGCCGGCATTGACGCGGATCGTGGTGGGCGTCGAGCCGCCGCCGGCGGTGGTGACGGAGCCGGTGGACGGGCTGGACGTGTTGCCGGCGGCGTCGAAGGCGACGACGGAGTATTGATAAGTGGTCGCCGGCGAGAGCCCACTGTCGTTGAAGGAGAGGTTCGATGTCGTCGTCAGCGTCGTGCCGTTGCGGGCAATGCGATAGCCGGTGACGCCGACATTGTCGGTTGCGGCAGCCCAGCTGACGGTGGCGCTGCTGGAAGTGACGTTGGTGAAACTCAACGCTCCCGGCTCAGTCGGCGCCTGCGTGTCGGCCGGGGCTTCGTCGCTCGGGATGATTTCGAGGGCGTTGATGCGGGAGTTGCCGGCTTGGGCGATGAGTTTGATCGCGATCTGGCCGGAGGAGACGGTGAGGTTGTGTTCGAGGACGAGGGCTTTGTTGCCGCCGCCGGCGAGGGAGAAGATGTCGACGTCTTCAAAGATTCGTTCGGATTGCAGATCGATATCGAAGATGCGTTTACCGGGCGCTTTGCTGGGGCCGTAAGTCTCGGCGAAGTGCAGGCGAACGAGATAGGCGCCGTTTGGGACGGCGAAGGTATAGGTGAGCGTGGCGCCGCCAGGAGCGTCGTAGCGGTTGGTTTTGTAGAGATACGGATCGTTGGTGTCGGTGACGGTGACGTTTTCGGACGAGGCGCTGCCGGTGTTGTAGCCGGTGTCGGCGGACCAGGTGCGGCCGAGGGAATCGACGTAGGCGGGGCCGCCGGCGTTCACGCGAATCGCGGTGCCGGTGGTGCCGCCGCTGGCGGTGGCGACCGACGCCGAGCTGGCGGTGGAGTCGTTGCCGGCATCGTCGAAGGCGACGACGGAATACGCGTAGGTGGTCGCCGGGGATAGTCCGGTGTCGGTGAAGGTGAGCGCGCTCGTCGTGCCGATGACGGCGCCGTCGCGGGAAACACGATAGCCGGCGACGCCGACGTTGTCCGTGGCGGCGGACCACTGGAGCGTGACTGCGGACGAGGTGACGTTGGTGAAGGTCAACGCGCCGGGTGCCGTTGGCGGCTGCGTATCGGCCGGCGGTTCCGTGTCGGCGGGCAGGATCTCGATGGCGTTGATCTTTGGGTTCTCGACTTCGTGAGCGAAGCCGAGATTGAGCTGGCCGTCGGAGACGGTGAGCGTCTGTTCGAGGACGAGAGCCTTGTGGCCGCCGCCGGCGAGAGCGTAGATGTCGACATTCTCGAAGGCGCGGGAGCCTTCAAGGTCGATGTCGAAAACGCGCAGGCCGGCGCCCTGGGTGCGGGAGTAGGTTTCCGCAAAGTGGAGCCGGACGAGATAGGAGCCGTTGACGACCGGGAAGGTGTATTGAAGGACCGGTGACACCGGGTCATCGTAACGCTCGGTCTGATACAGTGTGGGATCGGCGGTGCCGCTGACGTCAGTCGTCACGGAGTAGGTCTTGCCGCTGTTGTAGCCGGTGTCGGCGGACCAGGTCTGGCCGAGGGAATCGACGTAGGCGGGACCGCCGGCGTTGACGCGGATCGTGGTGGGCGTCGAGCCGCCGCTGGAGGTGGTGACGGAGCCAGTGGACGGGCTGGACGTGTTGCCGGCGGCGTCGAGGGCGACGACGGAGTATTGATAAGTGGCCGCCGGCGAGAGCCCACTGTCGTTGAAGGAGAGGTTCGAAATGGTTGTCAGCGTCGTGCCGTTCCGGGCAATGCGATAGCCGGTGACGCCGACATTGTCGGTCGCGGCGGACCAGCTGACGGTGGCGCTGCTGGAAGTGACGTTGGTGAAATTCAACGCTCCCGGCGCGGTCGGCGCCTGCGTGTCGGCGGGGGCTTCGCTGAGGCGGATCACCTTGATGGCGTTGACCTGCGGGTTGCCGGAGACGCGGCCGAACGCGATGTTGAGCTGGCCGTCGCTGACGGTGGTGGTGCCGGCGAGCACGACGGCGGTGTAGGGCGCGCCGGCAGCGGCAAAAATGTCGAAGTTGTCGATGACGACACTGTTTTCCAGCAGGACGTCGAACACGCGTTTGCCGACGGCGGAGTTGGCCGTGTCGTTTTCTGAAAAGAAGAGCTGCACCTCGTAGTCGCCGTTGGGCAGCGTGAAGCTGTAGATCAGATCCGGCGAACTCGCGGAGGAATCGAGGCGCCGCGATTTGAACAGCGTATCGTCGATCGCCCGATCGATCGCGTGCGACGTGCTGGACGTTGTGCCGGTGTTGTAGCCGTTGTCCGCGGTCCAGGCGGCGCCATGACTATCGGTGAAGGCGTTGCCGCCAGCATTCACGCGCAGCACGACGGTGCCGCCGGGCGTGGTGGTCGCGTCGACAGTCGCGGGCGTGGAGTCGTTGCCGCTTTCGTCGCGAGCCACGATCGCGTAGCTGTAGGCGACCTCCGGATCGAGGCCGATATCGGTGTAGGTCAAGCCGGTGGTCGACGTGAGCAACTGGCCGTCGCGCAGGATATCGTAGCCGACGACGCCGACGTTGTCGCTGGCGGCGGACCATGCGAGGGTGATGCTCCGCGAAGTGATGGAGGTCGCGGAAACGTTGCCCGGCGCCGAGGGCGGTTGTGTGTCGCTGCCGCCGAAAGACGGATCATACCAGATGAGCAACGGATCCGAGGCGGGACCCTTGATGCCGTTTGTGTTCAGCAGCGTTGCGGTGACGAAGTTCAGGCCTGCTTCCGGATCGGTCTTGGTGGGAGTGACGGTGATATCCGCGTAACCCTCGTTGTTCAGCACGGCGCTGAGCTCCGTGACCTTGATGGCGGTGTTGGCTTCGAAGGGATCGATGTCGTAGCCGCCGTTGGGGAGGCCGGCGGTGTAGAGGCCGCCTTCGATCACGACGAGCGAGACGGTGAGGCCAGGCGGACCGGAAACGCGCACGATCTCCGCATGATTGGTTTTCACCGGCGAGGACTTGCCGACGACGAGGACGGACGGCTTCGGCGGCTTGTCGCCGCGCAGCCAGCCGTAGGAGGCGTCGACGCTGTTCTCCAGCCGGCCGAGGCGGGTGCGTTGCACCGTGCCGTCGCTGAAATAGACCGTCGCGGTGGCGCCGATCAGCTCGAGGCCGGAGACGCTGGCTGCGTCGTGCGGCCCGGGTTGCGGTGCGCCTTTCACGCTGGTCGGATCCACGTCGATCGAGAATGTAAGCTGGCCGTTGGGCGGGAAGCTGTTGAACGAGACGTCGACGTGATCGTAACCGTCCTCGCCATCGACGCCGTTATGCGGGTGCGTGGCGCCGCCGTGGTTCACACTGACGCCTGAGGTGACGGAGTTCTGTTGAAAGTCCTTCGCCACGGGGTCGCCGGCCGTGCCGGTGGTGTCGAACACGACGTCGGGGAAGATGGCGGTGCTGATATCGAGCGTGAACGCTTCGATGTGCTGACCGCCGGTGGAGAGGTTCTGCAGCTTGAAGGTGCCGGTTTGATACGTGCTGCCGGTGACCATGTCGGATCCGCTGGGATCGATGGTGAGCTTTGCGACGGCGGTGGTCGGCAGCGGCGCAATGTCGAAGTAGTCCCAGGTGGCCGAGAAGGTCGGTGAGCCTCCGCTGGCGTTTGCGAACAGACCAATCGCGAGCGGCGTCGGGCCCATTACGGACTTCATGACCTCGCCCGTGACATGGATCGGCGAGCCGAGCGGAACGAGTGCCCCGGCCTCGGCGAGTTGGTAGAGCGGCTGCACCGTGGCGGCGATCGGATCGACTAGGAACGACAGATCAACGGTGGAGGCGTCGCCGAGCGAGAGCGGATAGATGTGTTCGAAGCCGATGGTGCCGGCGACTTCGTAGACGACTTCGATGCCTCCGGCGCCGTTGTTGGCGTGAAGCGCGAGCGAGACATAATTGTCCTGATCGCCACTGCCGATATAGATGCCCTGACGCTGGGCGCCGGCTGGAGTGTTGTTGAAGAACGGGCCGGCGAGACGCACGGTCACGAGGTAGGGCGTCGTGAACTCGTCGGAGTTGAAGGCGAAATGATAAGCGTCCTTCTGGGCGTTTTCCGCTCCGCGGGGCGTGCCGGAGTCGGCGGCGGAGATGGTGAACAGGCCCGCGGTGCCGCCGGCGACGACGGCGTCTTCGTTGGCCCGGTTCAGGTAATCCTCGCCGGGATTCATCATCAGGCCGGTGAAGCCGACACCGAAGAAGCCGACGCCGGTTTCGTTGAACAGTTCGTAATGATGCGGCAGCGGCAGGCTGTATCCATTTCTTGGATCGAGGGGGAACGGATCCTCCGTGTCTGGCAGGCCGTCGTTGTCGTCGTCGCGGTCGAGCAGGTCGGAGAGGTTGTCGCCGTCGGCATCCGGCGGGCGCACCGCGCCGGAGCAGGGATCGGTGCCGTTGGCGATCTCGTCGGCGTTGCTGAAACCGTCGCCGTCCTCGTCGACATCGAACGAGTCGATGCCCGTGCAGGTCGAACTGCCCGGAGAATCGAAGTCCGCTGGCTCGAGCACGGTGATCTTGCCGGGCGAATAGTGGGCGATCCAGATGGTGCCGACGAAGGGAGCGCCGTGGCCGGGGTCGGGCGCGGTGACATCGAGCGGTTGCGCGCCGAATCCGCTGGCGAGGAACTCGACGCCGTTGGTAACGGCCGTGCCGGCCTGATTGAGCGCGATCCGCAGGAGCTTGCCGTCGTAGGCGGCGGCGATGAGGTTGCCCTGCATCTCGCCGTTGAAGTTGGTGGCCACGTATTCGGTGATCCCGTTGGTCGAGGCCGGATAGGTGAGCAACGCGCCGTCGTCGACGCCGGGCTGGCGGAAGTCGCCCTCCACGGGATTCGCCATGGCAACGGGCACGGGCGGCCAGTCGGTGGTCGGGCTGGCGGAATAGACCTTCTGCGAGCCGGCAGGCAGGTTGTTGTCGAAATGGAACCAGCCCGCGCCGGCGGGATTGGCGCGGATGGGATTGGGGTGGCCGCGATAGAAGCCCGGCGTGATGAGGTGGAGGCTGTCGAGATTGTTGACGTAGCCGGGTTCGCCCTCGACGTATTCGTTGGTGACATTGCCGGACGGACCTTCGTTCTTCGGATAACCGCCCCAGCCGGCGTTGGCGCCGTTGTCGAAGGAATAGAGCCGGCCCTCGCGTCCGGGGGCGCGGGTGAGGACCAGATCGTAGGGATTGCGATGCCCCGGCGAATAGATCTGCACGGGGCCGCCGGGCACGAGCTTGGCCTGATTCAGGCCGTCATTGCCCCCGAAGGGATCGTTGACGTCAGAACCGTCGGGATTGTGGTTCCGCGCGGGATTCGGGTCGTCGAGCGTCGGCAGATTGTAGAGGTATTTCTGGCCGTAGGCGTCGGTCTTGACCGGCAGGGCGTCGATCGCGGTGAGGTCGATCGAGAGGATGGCGGCGGACAGGGCAGTTTCGCTGGCGTAGGCGAAGTTGATGGAGGGGCCGCCGGCGTTGGTGTTGCCGCCTTGGGCGAGGAGCAGGCGGTGGTTGACGGCATCGAGCTGCATGCCGTTGCTGGCGTGGTTTTCCTCCGAACGGGGCAGGCCGCGCACGAGATCGACTTTCGTCCAAGAATTTCCACTACGCGTGAGGCGCGAGAGGACGCCCGAGTTCGTGTCGAGATTGAGGTCGTTTTCGCCACCGCTGCCGCCGCCGATGCGCGGGTCGCTGGAGGTCACGTAGAGGATGGGCGATTCGGCGGTGCCGACGACGAGCAGGCCGGTGACCTGCCGCGTCGTGAGCGAGAAATTGCGCGTGCCGTTGTCGTCGTAATTGGGGATGTCGCGCACGAGATTGATCGTCTCGGTGGCGGTGACTTGATAATTATTGGGACCGAGCCGCTGGATCGTGAGGGCCAGGATCTGCCCGTTGACCTGCGAAACGTAGAGCCGGTGGTCCGGCCCGAATTGCAGGGAAGTCGCGGTCGTTAGCGATACGCCGTGAAGCGTGCTCAACGAGAAATTATAGGCGAGGGCGGCGGTGGCGCCGAAGCAGCCGAGAAGAAATCCAATAAAGAAGCGAAGATACATGATGAGCCAGACGGGAAGAAGCGGTGGACAGCGATCGGGACGCGCGGAGCGGCCGGACAAATGCATCGCGCGTTTACCCTGAGGCCCCGTTCAGAATTTTCTGGATACGGGTGGCGTCGCTCAGCGGCCTCGAGGTGGCACTGGACGAGCCGGGAAAGGGCCGGCGCCACGGGGCTCGAACGTGCGGCCCGAGGTGGTCACGGTGATCATCGAATCCCGGATCCCGGCGTGCGGCCGGACGAGGCGAAGCTGGAAACGCGCGTATCGCACGACCCCTTTGTATCAAGAAGCGGGCGCGGCGCGTATCAGGTAGACCTACAAAGCCGCATAGTCCCGGCTACCGGGGCGAGGCCCGGACGGGCTTAGGTGTCCGTGCGAAGCGGATACAGCCGCTTCAGTGCGCCACCGGTGAGGTCACGGGTTGCGAAAAGGGAATCGCTGTGTCGCCCACCTGATAGTCGGTCAGAATGGAAAACCGGAAGGTCGAGCCCTCGCCGGGCCGGCTTTCCACCGAGATGCTGCCGCCCATGAGTTCGCAGAGCCGCTTCGAGATGATGAGACCGAGGCCGGTGCCTTCGCGGCGGCGGCGGGCCGACGAGTCGACCTGCGTGAACGGCTGGAACAGCAACGCGAGTTTGTCCTCGGGAATGCCGATGCCGGTATCGCTCACCGCAAAGAAGAGCCGGGCCGCGCGGAGGTTGCCGATCTCCGGAATATCACCGCGGGCGCAGGAGAGCTGCACTGTCACGCCACCGCGCTCGGTGAACTTCAAGGCGTTGCCGATGAGGTTGACCAGGATCTGGCGAATGCGGCTTTCGTCGCCGTTGGCGAGCGCCGGCACGCCCGGATCGATGCGATAGTCGAGTTTCAGCGACGCGGCGCGGGCCTGATCGGCGAAAAAGGCGCACACCTCCTCGACGCAGCGTTGCGGGGAGAAGGCGCTGTGCTCGATCTCGACCTTGCCGGCCTCGATTTTGGACAGGTCCAGGATGTCGCCGATGAGCTTCTCGAGCGCGAGTCCGCTGGAGTGGATCATGGCCACGTTCTCGCGTTGGGGAGGGGTGAGCGGTGTCTCGCTGAGCAGCCGGGAGAAGCCGATGACGCCGTTGATCGGCGTGCGGATCTCGTGGCTTACCATGGCGAGGAATTCGCTTTTGGCGCGATCGGCTTCCTCTGCGGCCTCCTTGGCCCGGAGCAGCGCGGCGGCGGCCTCGCGCCGGCTCGTCACGTCGTGACCGACAGCCTGAAATTCGGACACCTCGCCGCTGCTGTCCTTGATGGGACGCTGCGTCCATTGCAGCCAGACGCGGTCGCCATCGGCGAGTTCGAGTTCGCGTTCGAAACCCACCGGTGTCTCGGAGGAGTCGGGCGCGCTGTCCAGGAACGGAAAATACGAGCCGATCAACTCGGTGCGTTTGCGACCGAAGGCGCGCGCATAGGCGCCGTTCACGAAAGTCAGTTTGCCGTCGGGCCGATAACGGCAGATCAGGTCAACCTGATCCTCGACGATCCCGCGATAGCTGGCCTCCACGTTCTGGAGCGACCGGGCCATCCGCTCGATCTTGCGCGCGAGCCCGATGATCTCGTCGTGATCCGATTCGTCGTTGCCATCCTCGCCGACCTGCGCCGATGCCGTCTCGCGCAGGGTTTTCACTTTCTGGAGCAGCGTGCGATCCCAGACGTAGCCGCTGAGCACCAGCAGCACGCAACCGATGATGGCGAGGCCGATCACCCAATAGGTGTCGCCCAGTTTTTCGCGGAGATCGTCCTGTAGCGCGATCGCGATGAGCGCCGCGACCAGGCTCACCGAGAGCGAAAGGATCAGGATCGTTTTCCGGAGCATGGTGCGCTGGGGAAAAAAGGCATTCTGCCGGCGCGGTGTCTAACCAAAAACGGCCCCGCCGCCTTCCGGACGCACGAGCGGAAACGACGACATTTTGGAGAATGACCGGTTTTTTACGTCAGGCGAAGAAGGGATTGTAGCGCTTCTCCTGCCCGACCGTCGTGAGCGGTCCGTGCCCGCAGGCGAGCACGGTGTCGCGGGGAAGGCTGAGGATCTTTTCACGCACGCTCCGATGCTGTTCGGCAAAATGCGTCGCGCTTCCCCCCATCGAGCCGGCAAAGATGGCGTCGCCGGCGATCGCGAGCGGCCAGCTCAGGCCGGTGATATAGAATGTCGTGAGACCCGGCGAGTGCCCCGGCGTGAGCAGAGTTTTGATCGACAGCGGTCCAATGTGAAAATGCGCATTCTCGCGAAACGTGCGCGCGCCCGAAAAAGACAGCGGCTCGAGTTCGTGACTCCATACTTCCGCGGACGTGGCGGCGGCGAGTTTCGGGAGATCCGCGATATGGTCCTCGTGCGCGTGCGTGATAAAGATGTAGCCGACACGCAGTCCTTCCGCGGAGATCGTATCGATAAGGCTGTCGGCGTTGGCACCCGTATCGAAGACCGCCGCCTGCTTGGAGCGCGAGTCCCAGACCAGATAGCTGTTTACCGTCATGTCCTCGAACGCCGTATTGAACGCGGCGAATCCGGTCGGGAAGTTCGGCTGGGCTGGATACCACTGGCGGGACGCCGCGATCTCGAGGGCGTCGGGGTTCAGCCGCAGGTGACGCGCCACCCGGCGGAGTACGGCGATATTCAGCCGGCCGGATTGCAGGGCCGCGAGGTCGCCCTCCGACACTTCGGCGCGGCGGGCGAGATCGGCGTCCGCGATTTTCAGTCCCCGCTGGGCCTTGCCGATGATGTCGGTGTAATTGTCTTCGAGCGGAATTCTCGCCATAGCGAACCAGCAAGGGGCGGCGATGTCGGGCCGGCAAGCACTTTGACCATCGGTAAAATTCCGGTGCGGAACCGCACCTTCGCCTTATATATCGCAAGGCAAACTCATATAACGCACTTGCTATAGCTTAACCGATTCGTATTGTGACGTCACTTTATGGTTACTGACAAACTCAAAGCCCTCGCCCAAACCCGGGCAAAAGTCGCAGAACTCGAAAAGAGTATCGCCACGGAGCTCAATCGCGAGCTGGCCGCGTTGCCCGAAAAATATGGCTACAGCAGCGTCGCCGAATTCGTGAAGGCGGTACAAGCCGCGTCGGGCGGCAAGGGGCGCGGCGGCAGGGCGGCCAAGGCGTCGGGCGCCGCCGCCTCGACCGGTGGCAAGCGCCGCCAGCGCGCGGTGATCACCGCCGACACCAAGGCGAAAGTGAAGGCGCTCGTGCAGGCCGGCAAGACCGGCTCCGAAATCGCCAAGACCGTCGGCATCTCGCTCCCGAGCGTGCAGAATATCAAGAAGGAGCTCGGCCTCGTGAAGGCCCGTAAATAATCGCCCGCCGTTTTATTTTAGCCTCCGCGAAAGCGGAGGCTTTTTTTTGCGCGCGACGCGCGATCGTCAGTAACGCGGCAGCTGCGGATCGATCTCCTCGGCCCAGGCGGCGATGCCACCGGCAATATTGATCGCCGTATCCCAACCTTGCTGTCGCAGGAAACGCGTGACGTTGGCGCTGCGGCCGCCGTGATGGCAGAGCACGAGAATCGGCCGGTCCTTCGGCAGCGTTGCCGCCCGCTCCGGGATCTGTCGCATCGGAATAAGTTCGGCGCCGGCGATGCGGCAGATTTCGGTTTCCCACGGCTCCCGCACGTCGACGAGCAGCGGCGGATTCTCGGAGCGATCGAGCAGGCGTTTCGCGTCGTGCACCGAAATTTCTGACGGATAAGCGGAGGAGGACATGGCAGCGGAAGGTGGTGGTGGCGTTTCTCCGACCGGTGGTGCAGCGCGCGGGGTCGTGCCGCACGCCGGGCAGTTCGGATCGGAGGAAAGATGGTAGGTTTGGAAACGTTGACGCAGCGCGTCGTAAGTGAGCAGTCGGCCGCGTAGCGTTTCACCGACGCCGGTGATCAACTTCACGGTTTCGATCGCCTGCAGGCTGCCGATCACGCCGCACAATGCGCCGAGGACGCCCGCTTCGCCGCAGCCTGGCACGCTTCCAGACGCCGGCGGCTCGGGGAAGAGACAGCGATAACACGGAGCGCCGCGCGCCGGATCGAAGACGGTGACCTGTCCCTCGAACTTGAAAATGCTGCCGAAAACGAGCGGCTTTCGTGCGGCCACCGCGGCATCGTTGCTGACATAGCGCGCGCTGAAATTGTCCGTGCCATCGACCACAATGTCGTAGTTCGAGAAAAGCGTAACGGCGTTTTCCGTAGTGATGCCACCCGCATGCTCGATCACCGTGACGTGCGGATTCAGTGCCCGCAACCGACGCGCCGCGGAGGCGACCTTCGGCTGGCCGACCGAGTCGGTGTCGTGCAACAGCTGGCGTTGCAGGTTGTGACTCTCGACTTCATCCAGATCCGCGATGCCGATCCGACCGACGCCGGCCGCGGCGAGATACAGGGCGGCAGGACTCCCGAGCCCGCCCGCGCCGATCACCAGCACACGCGCCGCCGCCAGCCGGCGTTGTCCCTCCACGCCAATCTCCTCCAGCAATATATGACGGGAGTAGCGCGCCAGTTCGGCGGCGGAGAGCGCGGGCAACGGTTCGGACATGGAGCGCACACGTTCGAGCGACGACGGTCGCCTCGCAAATGAAATTGCGCCGGTTGCGACCGCGCGGCGGAATCGGGCGCATGCGATGTTTGGGAATCGATTTCGGAACGCGCCGCATCGGCCTCGCGTTTGGCGACGACCTCGGCGTGGCGACACCGTTGCCGGCGCTGACGGACGCCGATCCGGCGAAGCGTTGGGCCGCGCTGCTCGCGGCCGCGCGTGAGCGACGCGCGACGGATCTGGTGCTCGGACATCCGCTCAACATGGACGACACCGCGGGCCCGAAAGCCCGCGAGGCCGAAGCGCTCGCGGTGCGACTGCGCGCGGAACTCGGCCTGCCCGTGCATCTCGTCGACGAACGCCTGACGAGCTACGAGGCCGAGTCGACCATCGCGAAGTCGAAGCGCCGCGACGTGCGCGCGAGCGGTATCGTGGATTCCCGGGCGGCGACGCTCATCCTCCAGGATTATCTGGATCAGCGCATGCCGCCGCTGCTCGACGAGCCGGAGGAATCGGCGTGACGCCCTCGACGCGCTGGAAATGCGTGTGCGCCTACGACGGCGGCCATTTCGCCGGCTGGCAAAGCCAGGCGGGGGCCAACGCCGTGCAGGACGTGATCGAGAAACGACTGCGCGAGATTTTCGGGCGCGACGTGCGCATCCACGGCAGCGGCCGGACCGACGCGGGCGTGCATGCGCTCGAGCAGGTGTTTCATTTCGACGCCGAGTGGCGGCATGGACCGGACAAATTGCTGGCGGCGTTTCGCATCGGGCTGCCGCCGGCGGTCCAGGTCAAATCGGTGCGGCTGGCGCCGGCCGATTTTCACGCGCGGTTTCAGGCGACGGGAAAACGTTATGAATACCGTATCCATCTCGGTGATGCAGACCCTTTCTTGCGTCCCTATAGCTGGAGTTTTTTCCGGCCGCTGGACGTCGACGCAATGAAAGTGGCGGCGGATGTGTTGCGTGGTCGGCACGATTTTCGGGCGTTCACGGCGGTGAATGGCCCCGCGCGCGAGGACACGGTGCGTGAGTTGTCGCGGTTGGAGGTTAGCCGCCGCGGAAAACTGATTCGCATCGTGGCCGAGGCCGACGGCTTTCTCTACAAGATGGTGCGGAGTCTCGCCGGCGTGCTCGTCTCGGTGGGAGAAGGCAAGCTGTCCGCCGCGGAGGTGCGCCGCATTCTGCATTCGAAACAACGCACCGCATTGGTCCAAACCGCGCCGCCGCAGGGCTTGTTTCTCGTGAAGGTGTTTTATGGAAAACGACATCGCGGAAAGTGAGATTTCCGCCCGCGGGCCGTGGCGGACGCTGCTGCGCGGATTGAGCGATGTGGTGTTTCCACCGGCCTGCGTGCACTGCCGCGGGTTGGTGCCCGACGAGAGCGAGTTCCGGCACCTTTGCGGCAAATGCGCCGCGCAGCTCGACTATGTGCAGCGGCCGTGTTGCACGACGTGTGGACATCCGTTTTACGGCGTGGTCGAGGGCGAGCGGCTCTGTCCGCATTGCGAAGGGCTGGCGCCGGCTTATCGCGAAGGACGGACGGCGGTGTTGTTGAAAGGAGCGGCGCGCGCGCTGGTGCACGAGTTGAAATATCATCGCGGACTGCACGTGCTGGAGGACATGGAGCGAATTTTCCGACGCTCGGCCGCGGTCGTGGAGCTCGCGCGCGGAGCGACGCTCGTGCCGGTCCCCCTGCATCCCCGGAAGCTGCGCGAACGCACTTACAACCAGAGCGAATTGATCGCGGAATGCCTGGCTCGAGCCGCCGGCGGCGGCGCGCGCGTGCAGCGAATCTTGCAACGAAGCGTGGATACCGATTCGCAAACGCATCACGACCGCCGCACCCGCCAGTCGAATCTTAAAAATGCCTTTGCACTGGCTCGCGACGCCGTCATACATCCGGGCCATTCTTACCTCCTGGTCGATGACGTTTTCACCACTGGTTCCACTCTCAACAGCTGCGCGCTCGTGCTCCGCCGGGCGGGCGGCGTGAACCTCGACGTCGTCACCTTCGGTCACGGTTAATTCCATGAGCCATTTCGACAAACCGACCTACACGGTCCGGCGCACCCGCAAGAAGGAAATCCCGCAGGGGATTTATACGAAAGATCCCGTCACGGGGGAAGCGGTCTTTACGAAGGAGATCGAGGACAACCAGATGGTCGTGCCGAAAAGTGGCCACCATTTTCCGATCGGCGCCCGGCAGCGCATCGCGAAGCTGCTCGACGAAGGCACGTTCGAGGAAACGAATGTCACGGTGAAATCCGGCGATCCGTTGCAGTTCGTCGATTCGGCGCCGTATCCCGCGCGCATCAAGAAATACGAGAAGGAGAGCGGCCTGCCCGAGGCCGTGATCACCGGCACGGGCAAGATTCACGGCATCGACGTGTCGCTCGCGGTGATGGACTTTCGCTTCTGCGGCGGCACCCTCGGCTCCGCGGCGGGCGAAAAAATCACGCGCGCCATCGAGACCGCGCTCGCGCGGAAAATTCCGTGCATCATCTTCAGCACCTCCGGCGGCGCGCGCATGCAGGAAGGCATTCTGTCGCTGATGCAGATGGCCAAGACGAGCGCGGCGCTCGGCCGGCTCGCCGAGGCGAAGCTGCCGTATATTTCGGTGCTCACTCATCCGACGACGGGCGGGGTGTCGGCGAGCTTCGCGACGTTGGGCGACGTGATCCTGGCGGAGCCGGGCGCCTTGATCGGTTTCGCCGGACCGCGCGTCATCAAGGATACGACCAAGCAAACGCTTCCGGCTGGATTCCAGACTTCGGAATTTTTGCTCAAGCACGGCTTGATCGATCAAATCGTCAGCCGCCTTGAGCTCCGGGATCGCCTGCACGAACTGCTGCTCGCGCTTTACGTGAAGAAGAAACCGGGCGCTCAGCCGGTCAAAAGCTGACGCGCCTCCGACGTCCATGAGCGCCAACCGCACGGACTTTGCCGCCGTGTCCGGCTACTTGTTCGGCCTCAAGCCGCGCGGCCGCAAGTTCGGTATCGATCGCATGCGGCTGTTTGCCGCCGAGCTCGGTCATCCGGAGCGCGGCCTTCCCGTGGTGCATGTCGCGGGCACCAATGGGAAGGGTTCCGTCGCCGCGATGGTGGAGTCGATTCTGCGCGCCGCCGGCTGGCGCGTCGGGCTCTATACCTCGCCGCACCTGGTGCACCTGGGCGAGCGGGTGCAGGTGAACCGCGTGCCGCTGGCGGACGACGAGATCGTGCGCTTCGTCAACGAGCTCGATCCCGCGGCGGATCGTGTCGGAGCGAACTCCGGCGCGGACGATCGCCCGAGTTTTTTCGAGTTCATGACGGCAATGGCGTTCTTGCAGTTCAAACGTTCCCGCTGCGACCTCGCGGTCATGGAAGTCGGTCTCGGCGGGGAATTCGACGCGACGAATATTGTGGATCCCGACGTCAGCGTGATCACCTCGATCGGACTCGATCACTGCGAATATTTGGGCAACACGATCGAACAAATCGCGTCTGCCAAAGCCGGGATTATCAAGCCGGGGCGCCCGGTCGTGATCGGACGCGTGCCGGCGGCCGCCGAAACGGTGATTCGATCGATCGCGGCGAGCCGCGACGCCCGCGTGGCCTCGGTGCGTGACGCCTTTGGCGAGGCGATCGAAGGATATCCGCAAACGTCATTGAACGGTGAATACCAGCGCTGGAACGCCGCGACCGCGGCACTGGCGGTTCGCACGCTCGATCCGAGGTGGAGCATCGACGAGCACGCGATCGCGCGCGGTCTGGAGAACGTCGCCTGGGCTGGCCGCTGGCAGAAAACGACGATCGGCGGTCGCACCGTCGTGCTCGATGCGTCGCACAATCCCGAAGGCGCTGACGTGCTGGCGGCAAATCTGCGCGAGTTCGTGCGCGAAGCCGGCCGCCGCCCGATCGTGATCGTGGGCGCGCTCGGCCGCGACCGCGCGAAACCGCTCCTCGAAGCGATCGCGCCGCATGCGGCGGAGATTCATCTCGTCGTGCCCAACGAACCGCGTGCGACCGGCCACGCCGAGCTGGCGGAACTCGTGCCGGCGGATTTCGACGGCCGCGTGGTGCGCAGCCGCGTCGACGAACTTTTCCCGGCGCGCGATCGGTGCGAGGTCGGAACGCCTTCCGATCCCGTGGTCGTGACCGGATCGATCTATCTGCTCGGCGAGGTGCTGGAGCGGATCGACAGCGGCGCGGCGGATGTGCCGCCGCCGCGGTGAATCACGCGAGCTTGATCAGCTCTGCGGTCGCGGGCACGTCCTTGATGATTTGCGACGGCTCGGGGCCGACGCCGAGATAGCGGAGATTGGGCAACTGCTCCGCCGGAGGCCGGGACAGACCCGCGTAAGCGACATCGAGGATACTCTTCATCATCGCGGCCACGTAGCGCTGCGCATTGACCGGGAGAGCGGCGAAATGGCGGACCTTCGAGATGTCCTCGGACCAACCGGGGTGGCGCGTGTAAACAGGTTTCAGCGTTTTGCGCACGGCCTCGTTGCGCGGCACGTGCGTGTAACGCTGGCCGGACGCGTCTTCGTAGGCGGTGCAAATCAAGAGCTCGCCGCGCCATTCGCCGGAGTGAGTGAGCGCGTCGGACTTGTTGAGCATGAGATCCTGAAAACCGCCGTAACGCAGGGCGTCGCCCTTCTCCACGGCGTCGAACCAGCCGACCATGCGCTGACGCCCCGTGCTCGTGCCGAACTCGATCTGCTTGAGCTTGGCGGCGAGCGGATGCGCATCGTCCATCTGCGTCAGGAACGTGTGGGTGCCGACCTTCGTGTCGTAGGCCTTGGCGACGCCGAATGTGTGTATCCGTTGCACGGGGACGCCCGCGCTTTCGAAGAATTCGGGCGTGAACGTGTGCGAGGCGGTGACGTTGGGCGAAAAACCGTGGCGCTTGTCGAGCCAGTAGGACTGGCCGAACTCGCCGATGACGGTGTGGCCCGCCTGCAGTTCGCGCAGGACGAGCTCGCGGACCTCGCCGATGTTTTTCGCGAGGTCGGTGCCGGCCTTCCAGTAGGTTTCGGTGAGGACCGGCAGATTCAGCGTGAACGGCTCGGTGCCGCGGAAGCGCGTGAAATCGAATTCGCTGCGGTCGAACACGCCCAGTTCGATCGCCTCGGCGTTGGCGCGCTCTTCGGCCGCGGTGAGCTTGTCGAAGAAACCGGCGAACGTCGCGGGCGACACGCGGCACACGTGCTGGATCACGCGCAACGCGCGATCGGCGCGCTGGGCGAGCTTGCGCGCGAAATAGTTTTCGCCCGCGAGAAAATCGGAAAACGTGATCTGCCACTGGCCGACCTCGTCGAGATACGACGGCGTGATGCCGCGGCCGGTCGAGCCGCGCGGCTCCTCGCCGAGGACGTTGACGCGGTAATCCTCCCACGCGAGATCGAGCAGGCGGTGCGTGAGATCCGACACGAGCGTGCGCTCGTCGATCAACAGGCGGGAGTAGATCGCGTGGCCCTTTTTCTCGAGCGGACGGGCCTCCCAGTGAAACTTGCGCGGATCCGCCACGACGCCCGCGCCGACGCAAAGATGAGCGGCATCGCGGACGACGACGCCGGCAGGCAGCAGATTGAGTTTCACCCCGCCGGCCGTGTGGCCGGAGTTGGCGCCGCCATTGACCTTCAGGACGACGGAAACCTGCGCGGGCGTGCCGCGCAGTTCCTCCGCGACCTCGGGAATGAGGCGACCTTTGCCTTCGTCACCGAAGGAAACACCGACGTCAGCGATGAGCTGGCTGGAGAAGGGGAGAAGTGACATGGTTGCAAAACACGCAACCGAAGCTCACGCGAAAGCGAGACCCCCTGTTGCGGGGCAGGAGAGAGAGCATCCCGCCGGGCAGCGCAAACAAAATTCGCCCGCTGCCCGGCTGCCGGAAAGTTAGAGTGTCATATAATAGATGACACTTTATTCCGCCTCCTCCGCAGCGGCGGGGGCGGTGCGCTGGGTGGAGAGCCAGACGAGAAGTTGCAGCGTGCGTTCGGCGTCGGCGCACGCGGAGCGCGCGACCAGGAGTTGGTGGAAGCGTTGCCGGGAGAGGCCGAGTTCGCGCGCGAGCCGGGCCTTGTCGCCGAATCGCTGAAGTCGCGCCGAGCATTCCGCCACGAGTTCGTTCCAAAGTGGCGTGTCCGCGCCGGGCGTGAGTGTTTCGCCGCGCCGACGCCGGCGGTTACGCAGATGTTTTTTGCCGGCTCGGACGGCTGCCGACGCAGCGGCGTCGAGGGCGACGGCGAGCGGTTCGATGACGCGCATACGGGGGTGTTCGGGGTGCATGGTCGGTTGATGGGGTTTGGAGAGTGTCATACATTATATGACACTCTGGTTTGGAGGCGAGCAGGGAAAAGCGGGCGGCGGGTGGGGCCGCAGCGGCCGTCGGGACAGGCGACGCGGAGCGGGCCTGGGCGCGCGGTTAGTTTTTGCGCGTGGAGACCTCGATGACGTCGTGCGGGACCGCTTCCTTCTGCCCGGCGGGGCTGACGCGGATGTAGCGGGCCTTTTCGCGCAACTGCGCGAGGTTGGCGGCGCCGAGATATCCCATGCCGCTTTGCACGCCGCCGATCAGGTTGCCGAGGACGTCGTCGACCGAACCGGAAACTTCCTTCAAGGCCTCGATGCCTTCCGCGGCGACTTTGCGGGTGTTGTCGTTCTTGTCGTGGCCGTAACGTGCCGCGCTGCCGGCTTTCATCGCGGAGAGCGAGCCCATGCCGCGATATTGCTTATAGACCTTGCCGTTGATCTCGAGGATTTCGCCCGGCGCTTCGCGGCAGCCGGCGAGGAGGCCTCCAAGGATAACCGCATCGGATAACGTGAGCGCTTTCACGATGTCGCCCGACTTGGTGATGCCGCCGTCGGCGATGAGACGGACATTTCTTTTTTTCGCGGCGATGCCGGCGACGTGGAGGGCGGTGAGCTGCGGGATGCCGACACCGGCGACGATGCGGGTGGTGCAGATCGAGCCCGGCCCCTGGCCGATCTTGATGGCGTTGGCGCCGCAATCCGCGAGGAAATCGACGCCGGCGGCGCTGGTGACATTGCCCGCGATGAGCGTGAGTTGAGGGAAGACTTCGCGGACGAGCTTCACGACCTCGCCGACGCCGGCGGTGTGGCCGTGCGCGGTCGAGACCGCGATGGCGTCGACGTGTTCGTCGACCAGGTGACCGACGTGCGCGAGGATTTTGTCGCGGTCGAGCGAGCCGTCGGGTTTGCGGACCGGAGAAAGTGCGGCGCCAACGACGAGGCGGAAGCGGGCGTCGCGCGCCGGTTTGCGACGGGCCTTGGCCTCGCCGGTGATTTTCTCGACGTCGGAGCTGGTGACGAGGCCGCGAAGCAAGTCGCCGCCGTCGACGACGAGCATTTTGTTGATGCCGACGTGGCGATTGAAAAACGCGTCGGCGGTTTTGATGGGATCGTGGGCGACGGCGTTTTCCGTCTCCGTGATCAACTGGGCGCGCGGCGTCATTACTTCGGAGACGCGCTTCGTCTTGTAGCGATCCTTGACGACGTTGCCCGAGAGCAGGCCGACAAGGCGGCCATCGGCGTCGACCACCGGGAATGTGGAAAAAGTATATCGTTTCGCCTCGATCATTCCGAGGACATCTCCGATCAGGCGGTCGGGGGTGACGGTGATCGGGTCCTGGATCAGGCCGTGGATGTGGCGCTTGACCCGCGCGACCTCCTTCACCTGATCCTTCGGCGGCATGTTGTAGTGGATCAGGCCGAGGCCGCCGTTGAGTGCCATGGCGATGGCCATGCGCGACTCGGTGACGGTGTCCATGTCGGACGAGATGATCGGGATCTGCAGTCGCAGCGCGTCACTCAACGCCGTCGACGTGTCGGCATCCTTGGGCAAAATCTCCGAGTAGAGCGTCGCGAGGGAGACGTCGTCGAACGTCAGAGCGACCGGCAAATTGGCGCGAAAAAAAGCGTCGGCTGGAAGGTAAAAATCCGCCTCCGTGGCGGCGGTGGTGGGCGTGGCAACCTTGCTCATGAGTTGCCGTGAACGGAGTAAGCCGACCGGAAAAAAGCGCAACTTTTTTTACTTCGTGCAACGAGTGCCGCCGCAAATGCGTCGTGCAACGCATTCACGCGTTTGAACGTGTGATGAACCACGCCCTGCGCCCATCTTCATATCCTGGATTGAACTCGATCGATAACGTCGCACGGTTTCCCGCAGATTCCGTCGACCGCCCCCTTCGCGAACGGATCTCAGCTTTTCTTATCCCTTATGATTACCCGTCTTGTTGCCATCGTCATCGTGTTGGGTTCCGCGCTATCGCTGCGAGCCGGTCCGTGGGAGCCGTTGTTCAACGGCAGAGATTTGAGCGGCTGGCGGCAGATTCAGGGCAACGCGCCTTACGCGATCGTTGACGGCGCGATCGTCGGCACGACGGTCGCTGATTCGCCCAACAGCTTTCTCGCGACCGAGCAGAACTACGGCGATTTCATCCTCGAACTCGAGGTGATGCAGGATGTCGGCCCGACCAACAGCGGCATCCAGTTTCGCAGTGTGCAAGGCACCGACGGCAAAAAGGCGGTGCAGGGCTATCAATTCGAGCTCGATCCCTCGGAGCGCGGCTGGACCGGCGGTATTTACGACGAAGCGCGCCGCGGCTGGCTGTATCCGGGCACGCTGAATCCTTCCGCCCGCACCCTGTATCAATATGGCCGCTGGAACCGCGTGCGGATCGAGGCGATCGGCAACAGCCTGCGCACGTGGGTCAACGGCTGGCCGGTGGCGCACGTGATCGACGATCTCACGCCGCGCGGCTTCATCGCCCTGCAGGTCCACTCGATCGGCAAACCGGAGCAGGCCGGCCGGCGGATCTGGTGGCGCAATCTTCGCATTCAGACCAAGGATCTCACTCCTTCGCCGCTCGACGATCTGCCGATCCGCAGCACCCTCGTGAATGCGATCGCGCCGGCGGAAGCGGCGCAGGGCTGGAAGCTGCTGTGGGACGGCCGCAGCACGAAAGGCTGGCGCGGGGCGCACAAGCCCGCATTCCCCGAGGGCGGCTGGAAGATCGAGCAAGGCGAACTGATCGTGCTCGAGTCCGGCGGCGGCGAGTCGAAGAACGGCGGCGACATCGTGACCGACGAGCAATATGCGGCGTTCGAATTGCAGCTCGAGTTCAAGCTCACGCCTGGCGCGAACAGCGGTATCAAGTATTTCGTGACGGAAAACTTCGACGCCGGCGGCGGATCGGCCATCGGCCTCGAATACCAGTTGCTCGACGACGAGCGGCACCCGGACGCCAAGCTCGGCGCGGCGGGGAACCGCACACTTGCCTCGCTTTACGATCTTATTCCGCGCACGCCGCTCCCCGGCGGTCTCAATATCGCACCGCGGATCGGCGAGTGGCAGCACGCGCGACTGGTCGTGCGGCCCGACGGATGCGTGGAGCATTGGCTCAACGGCGTGAAGGTCGTCGACTATGAGCGTGGCTCGCCGCTTTATGCCGCGCTGGTGGCACGGAGCAAATACGCGAAGTTCGCGAACTTCGGTCTGGCGCCACGCGGTCACATCCTGCTGCAGGATCACGGCAACGAGGTTCATTTCCGCAGCATCAAGCTTCGCTCGCTCGAGTAAGCGTCGCGGTCATTTCTCTTATTACCCCAAAAAACACGTCCCATGAATCGTCGCGACTTCGTCAGGAATATCTCCATCACCGGTGCGGGCGTCGCCCTCGGCGCGCTGAACCTCACCCCGCGTTTGTTCGCGCGGGCGCCTGGCGCCAACGACCGGATCCGCGTCGGCCTCGTCGGTTTCGCGGACCGGCACCGCCAGGCGCTGTTGCCGGCATTCAGGCAGCACGCCGCGGCGCTCAACTGTGAGATCGTCGCCGTCTCCGATATCTGGAACCGGCGTCGCGACGAGGCCGCCGCCTGGTTCAAGCAGGAGTGGGGCGCCGATGTCGCCGTTTATCGCAACAACGAGGAAATGTATGAGAAGGCGCAGCTCGACGCCGTGATCATCGCGACGGCGGATTTCCAGCATGCGCTGCATTGCAAGGAAGCGGTCGAGGCCGGCTGCGACGCGTATGTCGAAAAGCCGTTTGCGGAAACGATGGCGGATGCGCGCGCGACCTTGAAGGCGGTGCGGGCGACGGACCGCATTGTGCAAATCGGATCCCAGCGGCGCAGTGGCGCGAGCTATCACGCGGCTTACGATTACCTCAAATCCGGCAAGTTCGGCGACATCGTGTATGTGGAGATGTCGTGGAACGTAAATCAGCCCGGCCGCTGGCGCCGGCCGGAACTGGTCGAGGGGTTGAAAGAAACGGATGTCGATTGGAAACGTTTTCTGCTGAACCGTCCCGCCGCGCCTTTCGATCCGCGGCACTATGTCGAGTATCGCCTGTTCTGGCCGTATTCGTCGGGCATCCCGGGCCAGTGGATGTGTCACCAGATCGACACCGTGCACTGGTTCACGGGGCTGCCGCATCCGCGCAGCGTGAGCGCCAACGGTGGCATTTACCAGTGGAAGGACGGTCGCACAAATTTCGATACGCTCACGGCTGTCTTCGATTACGGTCCGCTGAACGATCCTACCAAGGGGTTTCAAGTGGTCTACACCTCGCGCTTCAGCAATTCCTCCGGCGGGACTCGCGAGATTTATTACTCGAATGGCGGCAAGCTGAACCTCGAGAGTGGGCTGGTGACGCCGGAAGGCAGTCTCGACGCGCGCGCCGCCGCGGCGATGAACCTCCCGCCGAATGCGGTGGAGCCGTTCGACCTCGCCGCGCAAGGGCCGGCCGCGGTCGATGCGAACACCGGCGCCGATCCGATGACGAGCTCGCACATGCGCAACTGGCTCGAGTGCCTGCGCTCGCGGAAACAGCCGCATGCGCCGGTCGAGGCCGGCTACCAGCATGCGATCGCCTGCGTGATGGCGAATGCCGCCGCGCGCACGGGGGAGCGGGTGACCTTCGACGAGAAGACGCAGAACGTGCTCGCCGGCGGAAAAGTGTTTCACCTGTAAACGGGGCGCGCCGCTTCCGACTTTCCTTCCGGCGGCGGCGCATCTTTGTTGGCAGAGATGTCGCTGCTGTTTGCCTATCGTCGTTACCGCCTGCCGCTGCGCGTGGCGGTGCGGACGTCACATGGCGTCTGGCGCGAACGCGAAGGCGTGATCGTGCGGTTGCAGGACAAGCGTGGCCGCGTGGGTTTTGGCGAGGCCGCGCCGATTCCGTGGTTCGGCACCGAATTGCCGGACGAAATCGAGCAGGCGTGTCGCGGACTCGGAGAGCGGGTCGACCTCGCGGCGCTCGCCGCGGTGCCGGGGCAACTGGGCTGTTTGCGTCACGCGCTCGCGGCGGCGCAGGACGAACTGCAGGCGAACGCCGAAGAAGCGCCGTGGACTTCTCCGGACGGCGTGACGGCGCTGACGGTCGCGGCGCTTTTGCCGGCGGGGCGCGCGGCGCTCGAGGCGGTCGCGCCACGCGCCGATGCGGGTTTCCGTGTGTTTAAGTGGAAAGTCGGCGTGGCGGACGTCGCCGACGAACTGGTGCTGCTCGACGATCTCTGCGCGGCGCTGCCGGACGGCGCGAAACTGCGGCTGGATGCGAATGGCGGGTGGACGCGCCCGCAGGCGGAGCGCTGGCTCGAGCGTTGCGCGGAGCGGCCGGTGGACTACGTCGAGCAACCCTGTTTTTCGGACGCGACGCAGGGAGCGGGGCAGCGAAAACGCTGCGAGGATGTGCTGCGCGGGCTGGCGGAGGACTATCCGACGCCGATCGCGCTGGACGAGTCGCTCGTGGGCGATGGCGATCTCGGACGCTGGCTCGAGAACGGCTGGAGCGGAGTGTTCGTGATCAAACCGGCGTTGCTGGCCGATGTGGCCGGCGCGCTGGAGCGTTTGGCGCAGGCCCGCGCGGCGGTCGTGTTTTCGTCGGCCCTCGAGACGGCGGTCGGCGCGCGTGACGCGGTGCGCGCGGCGTTTGAGTGGCGGGGCGAACGCCGGGCGCTGGGGTTCGGCGTGTATCCACTTTTCAATGATGGACGGTTCGACGGCCCGGCGGCGGCACCGTTTGTTTACCGCGACGACGTGGCACGGCTCGATGCGGAGGCGGCATGGAACGCACTGACCTGATCCGGCTCGTGCGTGCGACCGGGTGCGCGGAAGAACGCGGCGGTTTCGTGTTTTTGTGCGATCCGCGCTGGGGCGATTCGGAGCGGGCCCAGGTGCGGACGCTGCAGGATTTGGCCGCGTCCGGGCGCGCGGAGGATACAACGGGATGGTTGTGCATTCCGACGGGGGGCACGAGCGGGAGAATTCGTTTCGCGCGGCACGATGAGACGACGCTCGGCGCGGCGGCGGAGGGATTCGCGCGACATTTCGGATTTCACCAGGTGAATGCGGTCGACGTACTGCCGCCGTTTCATGTCAGTGGATTGATGGCCCGGGTGCGGTGCGCGGTGACCGGCGGCGTGCACGTGCCATGGGAGTGGCGGCGACTTGAGGCGGGAGAGCGGCCGCGCGTAACGGGAAACGGCCAGGTGATCTCGCTCGTCCCGACGCAATTGCAACGGCTGATGGGATCGGCGGAGGCGATTGCGTGGCTGCGCGGTTTCGATGTGATATTTCTCGGGGGCGCGCCGATGTGGCCGTCGCTGACGGAGGCGGCGGTGCGGGCACGATTGCCCGTGTCGTTGAGTTACGGCATGACCGAGACGGCGGCGATGGTGACGGCGAGCAAGCCGGCGGCATTTCTCGCGGGAGATCGTTCCGCGGGAACGCCGCTGCCGCATGCAAGCGTGTCCGTCGACGCGGACGGACTGATTCGCCTCCAAGGGCGATCGGTGTTTCGCGGCTATTTCCCGGATTTCGCGTCCGGCGACGAATTCGTGTCCGCGGATTTGGGTGAAGTCGACGGCGAGGGGCGATTGTGGGTGCTCGGACGACGGGACGACGTGATCATCACCGGAGGCGAGAAGGTGAATCCGCTGGAGGTCGAGGCAGCATTGCAAGCCACCGGACAGTTCATGGATGTTGCCGTGGTGGGCGTGCCGCATCCGGAATGGGGGACGGAGGTGGTCGCTTGTTATCCTGCGGGAGAAACGGCGCCCGATATCGACGCGGTGACAGCGGCGGTGAGAGAAACCCTGTCGGCCTACAAACGGCCGAAGCGTTATGTCGCGATCGCCGACTGGCCGCGGAATGCGCAAGGAAAGCTGAGTCGGGCGAGGCTGGCGGGGCGGCTGGTTTGATGGCGGCGCGGAGGTGTGCCACCGTTCGGCGCATGACGGTCGATTTGAACTGCGATCTGGGCGAAGGGACCGCGTGGGACGGCGAGTTGATGCCGCTGATCACGTCGGCGAATATCGCCTGCGGGGCGCACGCCGGGGATCTGGCCACGATGAAAAAGGCGGTCGAGCTGGCGCATCGCAATCACGTCGGCGTCGGCGCGCATCCGGGATTCGCGGATCGCGAGCATTTCGGCCGACGCGAAATTCCCCTGACCCCGCGCGAGCTCGCCCGCCAGGTGATCGCGCAAATCGAGGCGCTGCGAGAACTCGGGCCGGTGCGACATGTGAAACCGCATGGCGCGCTGTATAATCTCGCGGCGCGCGAACGCGGAGTCGCGGATGTTATCGCGAACGCCGTGCTTTCGGTCGATCCGTCGCTGATCCTCTTCGGTTTGGCCAACAGTCAGCTCGTCGCGGCGGGTCGGGCGAAAGGCCTCCCGATCGCGGAGGAAGTGTTTGCCGATCGCACGTATCAAGCGAACGGATCGCTGACGCCGCGGACAGAGGCGGCGGCGCTGATCTCCACTGAAGCGGCGGCGGTGGCGCAGGTGCGTCGCATGGTGCACGACGGCGTCGTGATCGCGGTCGATGGCACGACGGTGCCCGTGCACGCCGACACGGTGTGCGTGCACGGCGATGGCGAGCGCGCGGTGGCGTTGGCGCAAGCCCTCCGGCACGCGCTGGAGGCGGACGGCGTGACGTTACGCCCGTTTGGCGCCTAGATTTCGTAGGAAACCGGCTGCACGACGCAGGTGGTGCCGGTGGACTGGATGGCGACGAAACAGACGTCGTCTTCGAAGGTGTCGCGCCCGCTGAACGCCGCGAGTTCGGCGACGACACGCGCGCAAAGCAGCTCGGCGCTGGTGTCGGCCGAGCCGGCGAGAAGTTGCGCGAGTCGTTCGTCTCCGAACTCCTCGCCCTCGCTGTTGGGGGCCTCGATGACGCCGTCGGTGAAGCCGAAGAGAAGGTCGCCGGGCTGGAAATCCACGGCGCGCTGGGTGTAGCGAAACACGCCCAGCAAGCCGGCGGCGGGTTCCGGGTTCGGGGTGGCGAGCGCTTCGATCCGGCCATCGCGACGCCGCACGAGCGGCGGGGGATGTCCGGCGTTGCCGAAGACGAGCGAGCCGAGCTCGGTGTCGATCACTCCGTAGAAGACCGTCGCGAACACCGGCTGGCCGGTCTGTTCGAGAATCGGCGCGAGGCTGTGATTGATCTCGGCGAGAACGTGAGCGGGATCGGCGGCACGACGATCGAGTTCTCCGACGACGCCGCGAATCAGCGCCGTGAGCAGTCCGGCGCGAACGCCGTGGCCCATCACGTCGCACACGAGCACGCCACAGCGGGTGTCGGACAACTGCACGAGGTGGAAAAAGTCGCCGCCGAGCGTGGTGGCGGGGATGTAGCGGTGCGCGAAGCTGAGCGCGCTGGACTCGACCGGCACGCCGCGCGGAAAAACCGGATACGAGCGGGAGAAAAACGATTCCTGCACCTGCCGGGCCATCTGAACATCGGCTTCCATCTCGGCGGTGCGACGGCGCAGCTCCTCTTCGGCGACCTTGCGTTTGGTGATGTCGTGGCTGATGCCCACGAGGCCGACGATCTGGTTGCGCAAGTCGCGCAGCGGGACCTTGGTGGTGAGCGACCAATGCGTCTGGCCTGACGCGCTGAAGTCGGATTTCTCCTGGTTGAGAATCGGGGTGCCGGAAGCGAGCACCTCCTTGTCGTCGGTAATGGCCTGCTGACCGCGTTCGTTGGGAAAGAAGTCGAACGTGGTGCGTCCCGTCGCCTGCTCCTGCCGGTGCACGCCGAGGGTGGCGAGGTGCGCGAGGTTGTTGAGGAGGTAGCGGGACGCGAGGTCCTTCACGTAGATCCGCGCCGGCAGGTGGTCGATGATCGTGCGGAGGAGATTGCGTTCCTCGACGAGTTTTTCCTCGGCCTGCTTCGCGGCGGTGATGTCGCGGGTGAGTCCGAAGGTGCCGATGATTTTTCCGGACGGATCGCGCCACGGCATCTTGGTGGCGGAACCCCACGCGATCGTGCCGTCCTTGAGGGTGAGCTTCTCGACCTTGGCGATCATCGGCACGCCGGTGCGGATGATCTCCTGCTCCTGGGCGAACGCGACGTCGGCATGGACCGGCGCAAACAGGTCGTAGTCGGTTTTGCCCACGACCGCTTCCGTCGAGTCGACGCCGTGCCACGCAACGTAGGCCTTGTTGACGGTGACGAAACGACTTTGCAGATCCTTGAAGTAGATCCGGTCGGGGATCGTGTCCATCAACGCCCGGAGGATCGCGGAGTCGAGGAGCGGCGAACCGGCGGCGGGTTCATGGCTCGGCGAAGTCGAGGAGGCGGGCGGAACGGAGGACACGGGAAGTCGAAGGCGAAGGAGATCGGGCGGAGGCGCGGGAGACGGGAGCGAAAGGAGGTTGCCGGCCGATGGCAACGTCCGTCGGCCTCGGATGGTTCGATCCCGCCCACGGGGCGCGCGCATCGCGGGCAGATGCGCGCGCTGCGGGCAACTATTTCTTTTTGGCGGCGAGGATCGTCTCGATCTGGTCCATGATCGAGTTCATGCGCGCCACGAGCGCCCGATACGGTTGGGGCGTGGCCAGGTCGACGCCCGCGCGCTTCACGAGATCGTAGGGATGGTCGGAGCCACCGGCCTTCAGCAGTTCGAGGTAGGTGTCGACGGCGCCCGGCTCGCCCCGAAGGATGCGATCGGCAAAGGCGGTGCCGGCGGCGATCGACGTGGCGTATTGGTAAACGTAAAACCGGCGGTAGAAATGCGGGATGTAAGCCCACTCGATGGTGACGAGATCGTCGATCTTCAGCACCCCTTCGGCATCGCCGTGATAACGGCGGAGAATGTCGCCATAGATTTCGCTGAATTTCTGGCCGGAGAGCGAGCCGCCCTTCTGGACGATCTCGTGAATCGCGAGCTCGAACTCGGCGAACATCGCCTGGCGGAAGAACGTGCCGCGCATGTTTTCCAACGCGGAGCCGAGATAATAGAGTTTTTCCTCATCGCTCTGCGCGACCTTCAGCATGTGGTCGAGAAGGAGCACCTCGTTTTGCGTGGAGGCGATTTCGGCGGTGAAAATCGAATAACGGGCGTCGGTCGAAGGCTGAGTGGCGTTGGCGAGCAGCGAATGCACGCCATGGCCCCATTCGTGCGCGAGGGTCGAGACGGATTCGTAGTCGTCGTTGTAGTTCATCAGCACATACGCGTGCGCGTCGTGCACGCTGCCGCTCATGTAGGCGCCGGAGCGTTTGCCCGGTTGCGGGTAATAGTGCGTATAGCGGCCGGCGAGGGCGTCGGCGTAGAGCTGCTTGTAGTCGGCGCCGAGCGGGGCGATCGCGGCGATCGTGAGCTCCTGGCCGGTGGCCAGCGGAAACTTTTTGTCGAGGGCGACGATCGGCGGGTAGATATCCCAGTAGCGCAGGTCGGAAATGCCCAGCATCCGCGCGCGAAGTTTGAAGTAGCGGTGCAGGGTGGGGAGGTTGGCGTTGGTCTCGGCGATGAGCGTGCGATAGACCGCCTCCGGAATGTTGTCGGCGTCGAGCGCGGCGGCGAGGGTGCTCGGGTATTTGCGGGTGCTGGCGTTGAACCAGTCGGTCTTCAGTTGCGAGAAAAGCGACACGCCAAACGTGCGCTCGTATTCGCGGAATTTTTTCCAGAAGGCTTCGAACACCGCCTGGCGGTCGGCGCGGTTCGAAATCGCGCGCCACTTCGTGTAGCCGGCCTGATCGAGGCGGGCTTCGGTGCCGTCGGAAAGCTTGATCGTGGGCCAGGGTAGGTCGGCGTTGGTCAGGATGCCGTAGAGCGCGCTCGGCGTGGCGGTGACGAGGCCCGCGGCGGAGAGCACGCCCTCGGCTTCGGCGCCGAGCGTGTGCGGCGCGGCGCGCAGCGTTTCGAGGAGCCGGAAACGATACGGTTTCAACCGCGGCTCGGCGTCGAGGAACTGCCGGATTTTGGTTTCGCCGACGGCGAGCAGTTCCGGATCGATGAAGCTGGTCGTCCGCGAAAACTCGGTGCCGAGCAGCCCGATTTCCTGCTGTCGCTCGAGGGAGGAGGCGTCGCGGGTGTTTTCGTCGAGTTTCAACGAGGCATAAACCGCGAGCCGGATGTAGGTGTTGCGCAGGTCCTCGACGTAATCCATCGCCGCCAGCAATGCGCCTGAGCTCTGGCCGAGTTTACCCTCGAACTCCTTGATCTTCGGCAGGCCGGCCGCGAGACGGTCCTTGGCCGCCCGCCACGCCGCATCGTCGGCGAACAGCGGCGTGAGGTCCCAGGTGGCCGCAGCGTCGCGCGTCGCGGGCTCGGCGGCGTCGAGCGCCGGAGCGAGCAGAGGCAGGGTGGAAAATAGCATCAAATGGGTGAATTTCATCGTGCCCGACAGCCTGCGAAAATGTCGGCCGAAAACCAGCGGGAAAACCGGCCGGACCGCCATCGGCCGTCGCGCCGACGCTGCAGCCGTCGCAATCGAAAAAACCAGCTCAGTCGGCGACGCGCCGTCCGACGATCACCACGTCGCGATCGACGCCATCGAGTCGCGTCACGCCCGGCAAATAGGCCCAGCGCTCGAAACCGAACCGGGCAAAAAGGTGCAGGCTCGGTTCGTTGTGCGCGAAAATGTAGCCGAGCAGCACGCGCAGGCCGAGCTGCGGTGCGCGTTCGCAGGCGCGTTGCAACAGATGTTTTCCGATCCCCTGACCGCGATGCGCGGCATCGACGTAGACGGCGAGCATCGCCGTGCCGTCGTAGGCGGCACGCGCGTAGAACGGATCGAAGCTCAGCCAGGCGATGATGTCGGCGCCACGCTCGGCGACCCAAATCGGTCGGCGCTCGGACGGGTGCGATTCGAACCAAGGCGTGCGGCTCTCGACCGTCACCGGATCGAGATCGGCCGTGACCATCCGGCTCGGAATCGTCGCGTTGTAGATGTCGACGATTCGCGGCAGATCCGATCGCTGCGCGTCGCGGACGATCATGGGAGCGGGGATCCGCTTTACTTGGCGGCCTCGGCAGGCGGAACGGTGAACGTGATCTTGCCGAGCAGCTCGACGAGTCGCCCGCGAAGGATGTCGTCCTCTTCCGCGGGCGTTTTGTTGTAGGAGCTTCGTTCGAGCACACGCTCGGCGAGTTCGATGCTCAGCACGAACACCCAGCCGTTGCGCACGAGGAGAAGATTGCCGCGCTTCGCGTCCGGCACCTGGTCGGCGCTGGTGACGAAGGAAAGTTTGTGCGCGAACATCGAGCCGCCGGGGAGTAGCAGGTAAACGAGGAGCGCGCCGTCCTGAATGCCGGGGGCGAACTTGGCGCTTTCAACCCGCGCCCCCGGGAAGCTCTGTTGAAAATCCGGCATGACCACATTGCCGAAAAAATAAGCGAGATAGTCCTTCGTGCCGCGGGTGGAAAACTCCCACCGTTGCGTTGCGTCCATCGGGAACGCCGCGATCGTTGCGAGCACGCTGAAGTCGTCCTGAAACGTCACCACGTTTTCCGTATCGGTGATCGTGGCGCCGAGTTCGGGCAGCACCGGGATCGTCACGCGAAAGGCGCCGGTGGGCGAGAGGTAGGTTTTACCCTCGACGCTGCCGGCGAGCGTGCCTTGGGCGACGGCGGAGGGGGCCGCGCAGCAGAGAGCGAGGGGAAGAAGCAGGAGCAAACGACGAAGCATGGGAGCGAAGGTTAGAAACAGACGGCCGCCTTTCAAGGCGGTTACTTTACGACCGGGCGAGGTGTTGCCAAAGTTCCGTGGAAATGGCTTCGGGCCGGGTCTGTGGCGTCACGCCGGCTGCCTCGAGCTGCGCGAGCCAGCGCTCGCCGCGGTCGGCGGCCAATCCCCGCAGCAGTCCGCCGATTTGCTTCCGCCGCTGCTGAAAGCACGCCCGGATCAGCGTCTTCGTTTCAGTTGGAAAAATGAAGGGCTGCGGCCGACGCACGAGATGCAGGAGATACGAATCGACATCCGGTCGCGGAAAAAAGCACGCGGCCTCGACCTTGTGGCCGGGCGCGACGGCAAATGCGGATTGGAGGAAAATCGAAATGGCGCCGAACGATTTTGTGCCAGGTTGGGCCACGTAGCGTTGCGCGGCTTCCTGTTGCAGCATCAACACCATCCGCTCCGGCAACGGGCCGCTCAGCACTTCGTCGAGCCACGGCGTGGCGATCGCGTAAGGCAGATTCGCGACGATCTTGAACGATGCCGCGGCGTCGCCACTCAGCCCCGCGAGCGGATGCTCCACCGCGTCGCCCTCGAGCAGATGAAAGCGATCCGGAAAACGCGGCACGAGCGATTCGGCGAGATGCGCATGCATCGCCCGATCTTTTTCGACCGCCCACACCTCCGCGCCGGCTTCGAGCAACGACGACGTCAAGGTGCCGAGGCCGGGACCAATCTCGACTACGCGATCGCCGGGCTTGATTTCGGCGAGCTCGAGCGATTTCCGGACAATGTTGCCGTCGACGAGAAAGTTTTGCCCGAGGAAGCGCTTGGGTTGATGCCCCAGCTTCGCGAGCAACTCCCGGGTGGCGGAGGGCGTCAGCGGCATCGGAAAGGCAACCGAAACAGTGAGACTAGCGGGCGCGACGGAAATCCGCGATCAACGCCGCCGGATCCGCCGCCTTCATCAACGCCTCGCCGACGAGGACCGCATGGGCGCCGGCGCGGCGCGCGCGCGCCGCATCCGCGGCGGTAAAGATCCCGCTCTCGCTCACCGCGATCACGTCGCGCGGAAATTGCGGAATCAGCCGCTCGCTCAAGCCGAGGTCGGTTTTGAAAATGGCGAGATCGCGGTTGTTGACCCCGATGATTTTGGCGCCGTGCCGCACGGCCCGCTCGAGCTCGTCTTCGCGATGAATTTCGAACAACGCGTCGAGACCGGCGGCCTGCGCGGCGGAAAACAGCGTCTGGATTTCGGCATCCTCCAGCGCGCGAACGATAATCAGGATCGCGCTGGCGCCGGCTTCACGGGCCTGCAGGACCTGGATCGGGTGCACCATGAAATCCTTGCGCAAACACGGCCGCGCCGGCGCGACCGACCGGAAATGCGCCGTGACGCCGCGCAGGTCGTCGAGCGTGCCGCCGAAAAACTTTTCGTCCGTGAGCACCGACAGCGCGTCGGCGCCCGCCGTCTGATAACGCTGCGCCTGCTCGAGCGACGACGCGCCGGCCTTGATGTCGCCGGCGGACGGCGAACGGCGCTTGATCTCGGAGATCACCGCGAGATCGCCGTCGGGGCGACGCAACGCGCCGGCAAACGACGGCGCCCGCGGCAAACGGGCGTCGAGCGCGGCCAGTTCGGACTCCGGCACGGGCCGGATCAGCGGAGCGATCTCGCGCCGCTTGTGAGCCATGATCTCCGTGAGTTTATCGGACATGAACCCAAGCACGAAACACACGCGGGACGCGAAAACGAGACAGATTTCGTCAGGAATTTTCGTGTATTTCCCCGCTTTCGTGGTTTCTCCTCAACCCATGAGCGCGATCGACGATCTTCGGCAAACGATGGCCCGATTGAGATCCCGGGACGGCGGTTGTCCCTGGGACCAGGAGCAGACCCACGCGTCACTGGTGCGCTGCCTGATCGACGAGGTCAGCGAGCTGATCGACACCATCGACCGCGGCGACTACCCGCACATGCGCGAGGAGTTGGGCGACGTGCTGATCCAGGTGGTGTTTCACGCCTGCATCGCGGAGGAGAACGGGCAGTTCAACTTCGACGACGTCGCCCGCGAGATCAACGAGAAGCTCATCCGCCGTCATCCGCATGTCTTTGGCAGTGGAAAACTGGATACGTCGGACCAGGTGATCGCGCAATGGGACGCGATCAAGGCGCAGGAGAAAAAGAACGGACCGGTCGCGAAAGGGCCCGGCCTGTTCAAGGAACTGCCGCCGCGTCTGCCGGCGTTGATGTTTGCCGAGGCCGTGTGGAAGCAGATCGAGAAGAAACAACTGCCGACGGACGGCGTGGTGGACCGCGCGCAAGTCCTCGCGCTGGAGCGCACGCTCGAGGCCGAGACGCTTGGCCGCCAGTTATTTGAGCTCACCGCGGCGGCGCGGGCCCAGGGACTCGATCCGGAAGGCGCGCTGCGGCTGCACGCGACGAAAGTCATGCGAACGATCGAGGAAAAGGTCGGCGCGGCCGACTCCGGCCATCTTCGCTGAACCCGGATGGGCGAGAAAGCCCCAGCTTCGCACGAGGGCGCCGCCGCGAGATCCGTCCCGGCGGAAATCATGGCCGCGTGGTGGCAGCCGTTTGCCGATTTTCTGGCGAAGGAGCGACGCTACTCGGCGTATACGGTTCGCAACTACCGGCAGGCGTTCGAGGATTTTTACCGCTGGCTGGTTGACGCCGGTTGGTGGGCCGGCGGTTTCGACGCGCTCGGCCCGCGCGAGATTCGCGATTTCGTCATCGAAGCGCAGCGACGGTTTGGACGACGGACGCTGCGCAATCACGTGTCGGGGCTGCGTTCGTTTTTCAAATACTGGCTGCGCCACGAGCGCGTGAAGCGGGATCCGTTTCTCGGGATCCCGCTGCCGAAAATGGAGAAGCGGCTGCCGAAGTTTTTGACCGAGGAGCAAATGACGAGGCTCCTCGCGGGACCGCAGCGGTTGTTGCAGAACGAAGGTGTCGACGCCTTCACCGCCCACCGCGACCGCCTCGTGATGGAGCTGCTTTACGGCGCGGGGTTGCGGGTGAGCGAACTCGTGGCACTCGATTACGGTGCCATCGATCTGGAGTCCGGCGTGGCACGGGTGTTGGGCAAGGGACAAAAGGAGCGGCTGTGTCCACTCGGGCGCGTCGCCACCGCGCTGGTGGCGGACTTCAAAAGGAGATTCGCGCGAGATACCGGTTATGCCGCGCCGGTGCTCGTCACGACCGCGCACGAACGCATGTCGGTCCAGCAGGTGCAGCGAATGCTGAAGCGTTATCTCGCGCTCGCGGACCTGCCGCACGACATCACGCCGCACAAGCTGCGGCATTCGTTCGCCACGCACTTGCTGAATGCCGGCGCGGACCTCCGGCTCGTTCAGGAACTTCTCGGACACGCGGAGCTCGCCACCACGCAGGTTTACACCCACGTGAGCGTCGCGCGGCTGAAGGAGATTTACGCGAAGGCGCACCCGCGCGCGTGAGGGCGCAGATGCGGCGCGTCACCACGTGAGCCGGCGGCTGCGCGTGTTGCCGACAGTGTCGTAAAGCGTGACTTCTACGGCGGTGGCGCCGGCGATCCGATCGGCGGGCACCTCGAGGCTGAACGTCTCGTCGCGGCTATCGCGGATGCCATCCACCGGCTGTTCGGTGTGCTCGCGCGCGCCGTTGTTGAAGATCGCTTCAATGCCGTCGACGAGCGAAAGCGCGTCGCGGCCGCGAACGGTCACGACGAGCTTGTCGCCCTGGCGGCGGGCCGAGGCTTCGAGAATCTCGGGCGCGGTGCGGTCGACGATCAAATCGTCGGTTTCGATGGTCGTGCTCAGGCGATCCGCGGGCGCGCGTGGTGCAACTTCGGATACGCTGAGGCGGGTGAAGTAAACCCCATCGGCGAAATGCGAGGTGTCGAACTGCACGTAGCTGTCGCGGGAGTTGACTGCGATGTCGGTCCAGGCCGGTTCGTTTTCGCGGCGGAGCGAGAACGTCACCTCGAGGTTGTCGCCATCCGGATCGACCACGGTCCAAAGGACCACCTGGATTCCCGGCGCGGGCACGACCTGGCTGCCGAGGAACGCACCTTTCTGTTTCGCATCGGCGTCCTTGTTTCCGCTTTGGATCACCTGGCCCAGCGAAACGACAACCGGCGGTGGCGGCTCGGGCGAGGGGACCAGGGCGAAGTTGGCCGAGAGGAAACGGAATTCCTGCAACTGCGGCCGGCGGTTCTGCGGGAGCGCGTAAAGATCCGCCTTGTCGATTTGCGCGGTGGTCGCGGCGGCGGGAGGCAGGGTCAGGCGCAGCTTGATGTAGCGGCCGCGCAGGTTCTCCGCGCTCCAACCGCCATCATGCTCGCGCAGGGGGGTCCAGTCGGACCAACCCTCGATTTCGTCGCTGCCGTTGCTCGTGCGCAGCGAGACCTGCAAGGCGTTCGGTGCGATATCGCGCAGCCGGTTGAAACGCAGCGCGCCGATCTGCGACGGGCCGCCGAGATCGATGCGACGCGTTTCGGCTTCACGCGCGTCTTGCCCGGCGAAATCGATCAATGCGAAACCGGGCGCGTTGTTGCGCATCGCGAGAAAACGTCCGGGCTGGTTCGGGATGGATGCGAGGCCGTTCAGTTGCGAAGCGATGCTACCCGCGAACGTGAGTGAGAGGCGTTGCTTGAGGTCGTAGCCGACGACCTCGCCCTGTTCGCCGCCGGTGACGATCAGGAGGTCGCCGTGACGGGCGACGCGGTAAAACGCCGTGTTGCCGCGCGACGCGAGCGTCTCCGGAAAACCGCCGCCGGGAATCCACACCAGCGAACTGCGTCCGCTGAAGCGATCCGCCGCCGGCGGCAGGAGCGAGATCGGCTCCGCAGTATCCTTGTTGCCACGACCGCCCGGCGTGATGCGCGCTTCGCCGGAACCGCCGGAAAAGGTGAGCGTCGCGAACAGGCCGCCGTCCTCCGCCGGCAAAAGATCCGTGACCTCGGCGTCGCGGTTCTCCTGAAGCACCACCGGACGATGCGAGGGGGCATCCGCCTTCGCGCCGGCGGGTTCAAAGGTGTAGATGTTGCCCTTCGGCGCGGAGCCGGCGGCGATGCGACCGTCGCTCAGACGCGTCAGCCGGCGGACATTGCGATCCCGGATCTCCGCAAAGAGTGTGATGCCCCGGTCGGCGAGCTGTTTCTGATCCGTGAGTTTCTCCGCGGCGACGCCCGCTTTTGCGAACTTGGACAAATCGATCTGGTAGATCCGACCCGGATTGCCGGTTGCGGCGAGAGCGGTTTTGCCGTCCAACACCAGCAGATCGAAAATCGAATCCACCGGCAGGCCGACGCGGGCCACCTGTTGGCCGTCGCGCACGAGACAGAGTGCGCCTTTAGGCGAAGTGCCGGCGAGCAGCGATCCATCCGTAAGCGGTGCGAGCGCGAAGACGTGCGATTCGTCCAGCTTCACGAGTTCGCGGGTCGTGAACGCGCGCGTCTTTGCATCGAGCGAGACCTCGAAAATCTTTCCGTCGGGACCGGTGCCCAGCAGCCATTTCGCGGGATCTTTCGTCGGCGCGAGGCTCCAGAAAAGATCGGCGGGCGCGTCGCCCGCGAGCTCCGTGAGCGCGGGCCCCGCGACGAGGCGGCCGTCCGAGCGGGCGGCGAATCCTTTCAAACTGCGGCTGGGGGCGTCGCGGAAAAAATCGATCTCGGTGGACCGCGAGAGCGGTTCGGCGTGAGCGACGACGCTGGCCAACGCGAGGCAGGGCAGGAGCAGGGAAAAACCGCGGATCACGGGAGAAAAACGGAATCGATTGAAGGAAAAGGCAAGCGGGCGTCCGCATCGCGTCAGCCCGGCAAAACCAAAAGGCCGGTCCAGGACCGGCCGTGAAATCACTCCACGATCTTCAGCGAGCGTCGCAGCGTCACGCCGGACAATTTGCCGGCCAGCACATGCGTTTCCCACAGCGGGAGCGCCGCGTCGACTTGGTTAAAACGCGCTTCGTCGGCGGCGCGCGCGATCCGTTCGAACGAGGACGGCGCTTCGGGCGTCGCGCTCGTTTGGTCGGTGAAGAGACGCGTTTTTTCGACGACCGCGAGACAGAGTCCGTCGGCCGGCCGGGCCTCGCGCAACGCATCGAGATACGCGTCGAAGCTGCGCAACTGCGACGCGGCGAGCACGCGCGGACGGCCCGACATTTCGTCGAGCACGCGGCCGGGCGCGAGGACCACATCGAGCGTTTTGCCGACCCACGCCGGATCGATCGGAATCTCGAACGTCTGCCGCTGCGAATCGCCCTGGTAATCGCGCCACGAAAGTGTCGCCTGCACGACGTCGCCGCCGCGCGCGCTGGAGCGGGAGAGTTGGAAAAGTTCGAGCGTGATCGCGGGATTCCGCTCGAGCGGTTCGACGCTGAAGACCACGCGGCCGGGAAACGTCTTCTCGTAGGGATTCTGCAGATTCTGCGCGAGGTCCTGCATGAACTCGTTCAGACCCTGTTGGAAACCTTGCGGCCCGGCGTAGAGCGTGCTCGTGGCGAGCCGCGGTTTTGCGGGAAAAACGATGTCGCTGCGCAACCGGAAACCCTTGCTCAGACCGGCGTCGTTCGAGCCGAGAATCGCCTGGCTAACGCCCGTGGCGACGAGCACGGGTGTCAGGTGCTCCTGACGCGCGACGGAAAAATGCAGCGTTTTCGCGGGACCGCTGGCGGAATGGACGACCACCTCGACGTCGGTCATTTCCGGGCCGGCGCCGAGCATGCCCGAAACGGCGGAGAGCCGGTCCTGCGTGATCGTGCCGATGACGGGGCCGGTGTTGGCAACCTTCACCGACTGCATCTGCGACGGCAGGATGGTAACGATTTCCGCCGCGCACATCGGCAGCGACACGTCACCGAGCGACATCATCGGGTGACCGAACGCGGTGATGCTCTGGCCGTCGACGGCCGATACCGTGCCGGTGCCGGCGAGCGTGATATCGCCGGTCGCGAGCGCGACGGCGACGGCCGAGCCGGGCGTGAGCGACGCCGTCGGCGTTGCGGAATTCGAAGCTGAGAGATCGGAGTTCGTGCCGCCGGCCATGCTGCCACCGAGCGAGGTGGCGGTGAGTCCGAGCGCCGCGAGGCGCGGAGCGAAAAGATCGGCGACCACCGGGCTCAAACCGCTGAGCGTGAACACCGGTTTCAGCGGACGCAGGTTGTCGGTGGCCGCGGTTTGCGGGGACGAAGCGGGTATCGCGGGCGCCGCCGGAGCGAGCGCGGCGGCCATCTTCGTTTCCACTTCCATGAGATCGGCGGCCGGCGTGAAGCCCGCGTAGCGCACGGTCTCGAATTTCTGGATCTGGTAACTGAGCGCGCCGGCGAGCTTGCCGTCGATGTAGAGCGGGCTGCCGCTCATGCCGGCGACCGCGCCCATTTTCTGCACGCGCGGATCGGTGAGCTCGCAGAGAATCAGGGACTTGCCCGGACCGAGAGCGTTGCGCACGACGCCGGTGACCTCGACGGTGAACGGCTCGGGTTCGGTCCCGCGGAACACGGTCCACACTTCGCCGCGCTGGCCGGGCTTGAGCTCGTCGACGGAAATGATTTCCCGCGACGCGGGTTGGGCGGCAAACGACAGGCCGGAGAGCGCGGCCAGGAAAATAACGACGGACAAACGACGGCGCATTACCAGAGAGACGAAGGACAAAACGGAGGAGGACAAACGACAGCGGGATTTCAGAGCTCGCGCAGCGACGAAGCAAGCACTTCGCATGCCCGATCGATCGCGGCGCCATCGTGCGCGGTGCTGATAAAACCGGCTTCGTAGGCGCTCGGCGCGAGATAGACATCGCGTTGCAGACACGCGTGAAAGAACCGGCCGAAGAGCGCGGCGTCGCCGGTCAATGCGGTCGCATAATCGCGCACCGGCGTGGCGGTGAAGAAAATGCTAAACATCGAACCGCGCTGCGGGACCTGCACCGGCAGGCCTTTTTCCTTCGCTGCAACGACGACGGCATCGCGAAGTTTTTGGCCAAGGGCGTCGAGGCGCGCGTAGGGATTTTCCTCGTCGAGCAGCCGCAGGCAGGCGATGCCGGCGGCCATCGCGAGCGGATTGCCGCTGAGCGTTCCCGCCTGGTAAACCGGGCCGACTGGCGCGAGCAGATCCATGATCTCGGAGCGTCCACCGAAGGCCCCGACGGGCAAACCGCCGCCGATGATTTTGCCCAGACAGGTGAGGTCGGGCGTGATGTTCTCGAGTTCCTGCACGCCACCGCGCGCGAGACGGAACCCCGTCATCACTTCGTCGAAAATAAGCACGGCGCCCTCGCGGGTGCAGAGCTCGCGCACATACGCGAGATAACCGGCGTCCGGCATGATGAAGCCGACGTTGCCGCAATACGGCTCGAGGATCACGCACGCGATCTGGCCGGGATTGGCGGCAAACGCCTCCGCGAGCGCGGCGCGATTGTTGTAGGCGACGACGACCGTCTCCTGCGCAAACGATTTCGGCACGCCGGCGCTGTCGGGATGGCCGTGTGTGAGCGCGCCGGAGCCGGCCTTGATGAGGAGCGAATCGGAGTGGCCGTGATAACAGCCAGCGAACTTCACGATCTTGTCGCGGCGGGTGAAACCGCGCGCGAGGCGGATCGCGGACATCGTCGCCTCGGTTCCGCTGTTGCACATGCGGACCTTCTGGATCGACGGGAAAAACCGCACGATCAGCTCGGCCATTTCGACCTCGTAGGGATTCGGCGTGCCAAACGACGTGCCGCGCTCGAGCGCCTCGGCGATGGCGTCGCGCACGCGCGGATGATTGTGACCGTGGATCGCCGGGCCCCACGTGCAGACAAAGTCGATCAACTCGCGATCGTCCGCGGTGATCAGCGTGGCGCCGCGCGCGGCTTTCACGAAGAACGGCGCCCCGCCGACGGAGCGGAAAGCGCGCACGGGCGAGTTGACGCCGCCGGGCATGAGTTGTTTCGCGCGGGCGAAAAGTTGTTCAGAGGAGGTCGTGGACATGGCGAACGAAAGAAAACGTCAGTGACGAAAACCGTGCCCGAGGCAGAGCGCGGCGCCGATGAGACAGATGAGCAGCGCGAGCAAATGCGAGGCGAGGGCGAATTTGAAACGCCATGGCGACGTTTCATAACGAATCGGCCGGCGGCGCGGCCCGGTGTAACCGCGCGTGAGTCCGCGCCGGAAACGGAAATACGCCACGGCGCTGGCGCCGAGCATCAGCAAACCGAGAAGCTTGGCGGGGAGATTCAACTGACGTATTTCTGCACGATGGGAATGCGGCGACCTACGCCGAATGCGAGCGGAGTGATCTTGAGGCCGGGCGCGGCCTGCTTCCGTTTGTATTCGTTGAGATCGACCTTGCGGGCGACGTCGTTGACGACCGTCTCGGCGAAACCTTGCGCCACGAGGTCTCGGCGCGACAGACCCTGCTCGACATAACCTTTCAGGATCGCGTCGAGCACGTCGTAAGGCGGCAGGCTGTCCTGGTCGACCTGGCCGGGGCGCAACTCCGCGGACGGCGGTTTCACGATCGTGTTTTCCGGAATCACTTCGCGCTCGCGGTTGATCCAGCGGGAGAGGCCGTAGACCTGCGTCTTGAAGACGTCGGAAATCACCGCGAGGCCGCCCGCCATGTCGCCGTAGAGCGTGCAGTAACCGACCGCGATTTCGCTCTTGTTGCCGGTCGTGAGCAGGAGCGAGCCGAACTTGTTCGAGAACGCCATCATCATGACGCCACGGATACGCGCCTGGATGTTCTCCTCGGCGACGTCGCGCTCGCGTCCGGCAAAGAGCGGCTGGAGCTGCGCTTCGGTGGCGGCGACGGCCGGGCCGATCGCGACGGTTTCGAAACGGATGCCGAGATTTTCCGCGAGCTTCCGCGCATCCTCGCGCGAGTGTTGGGAGGAAATTTCGGACGGCAGCGACACGCCCATGACGTTGTCCGCCCCGAGCGCGTGCACGGCGATGACGGCCACGAGGGCCGAATCGATGCCGCCGGACAACGCAATCAACGCGCGTTTAAAACCGCTTTTGTGCGCGTAATCGCGCAGACCGAGCACCAGCGCGTCGAACATGTCCTGCCAGTCGTCTTCCGCGAACGACGGCGAGAGCTGCGGCGCGGTGGGCGTCGGCGAACCGACGTCGATGACGCGCAGCTCCTCCGCAAACGCGGCGAGACCGGCGGTGACGTTGCCCTGCGCGTCGCAGACCACGCTGCGACCGTCGAAGATCAACTCGTCGTTGCCGCCGACGACATTGACGTAGGCGACGGGACAGCCGAGCGCGCGGGCGGCGTCGGCGATGAGCTGATTGCGAACGTGGCCCTTGTCGAGATACCACGGACTCGCGGAGAGGTTGACCATCAGGTCGCATTTTTCCGCGGCCAGCTGGCGGACCGGATCGATCCCGCGGTAGAGCTGGCGCGTGCTGATCGTCGGGTGTGTCCAGATGTCTTCGCAGATCGTGACGCCAATCCGACGACCGGCGTAGTCAATCACGGTCGATTTCTCGGCGGGTTCGAAATAGCGGTCTTCGTCGAAGACATCGTAGGTCGGCAGCAGGCATTTGTGTGCGCTCGTGACGACGCGGCCCTCGCGGCAGAACGCGGCCGCGTTGAATGCCGGCCGGCCGTGGCCGGTGCGATTCTGTTCGACCGTGCCGATGAGCGCGGGCACGGCGCCGATGTGGGTCGCGATTTCACGGAGCGAGTCCTCGCAATCGCTGACGAAACGGCGCTTGAACAACAGGTCGCGGGGCGGATAGCCGCAGACCGCGAGCTCGGGAAACACGACCAGCTCCGCGCCCTGGCTGACGAGCGTCGCATACGCCTCGAGAATCCTGCGGCGGTTGCCCGCCAGATCGCCGACCGTGGGATTGAATTGAGCGAGCCCGATGCGCATGGGTGTGGAAGGCCGGCAACGTGGAGGGCTTTGCGCCGCCTGACAACTCCCCGCTGCGCGAGGGCGAACGAGTTGAGCGTTGAATTCCGGGGCGCACTCACGAAGCGTGGTCCGATGTCCGGTTCGCCGAACTCACCGCCGCCCGCCTCCTTGATCCTCGCGTCCGCGTCGCCGCGCCGGCGCGAATTGCTCGGGAAACTTGGGCTTCCGTTCGACGTCATCGTGGCGGACGTGACCGAACACGAAGAAGAAACGACCGACCCCCGCGTGATGGTCGCGCACAACGCCGCGTTGAAGGCGGATTGGGTGGCGGAGCGTCGGCCCGACGCTTGGGTGCTCGGCGCGGACACGACGGTCTTTCTCGATTCGCTGGTGTTGAACAAGCCCCGCGATCTCGCCGATGCCCGGGCGATGCTCAAGCGGCTCGCGGGCCGCACGCACACCGTTTTCACCGGCGTGGCGCTGCGCCAGCGTAACCGCGGCGTGACGATCGACGAAGGCGTGAGCAGCGAGGTGACGTTCAAGTCCTTCGACGACCGCGTGATCGACGCGTATTTCGAGGTGGTCAACCCGCTCGACAAAGCCGGCGCCTACGGAATCCAGGAAGGCCGCGAACTCATCATCGAGCGCTGGGACGGATCGTTCACCAACATCATGGGCCTGCCGATGGAGGCGACGAAACAAATTTTGACGCGAGTGGGTCTCCTGCCTGAGTTTCCCTCTCCAGCCGGATCGACATGAGCCATTTGCTTGCTTCACCACCGCCCGCTTCGCTGCGCCGCTCCTGGAAGCGGGTGTGGGACGATCCCGATTCGCGCTCCGTCGCCATCGGCCTGCTCGGCGTGGTGCTGGTGCATTTGGTCATCTTCATGCTCGGTCCGCGGGCTTTCATGCTGCACGGCGATGCGCTGCCCAGCGTCATCCGGCCGCCCGTGCCGCGCGAGTTCAACATCGAGCTCACGCCGGATTCGGAACTGCAGGCGCAACCGGAGGTGCCGCCGCCCAGCCGGTTCGTGGAGGCCAACCCGAATGCGCCCGAGAACATCCCCGATCGGACCAACAATTTCGCGGCGCAAAACCAGCAGGCGGCGCAGGAGAAACCCACGACGGACGACAAAAGCGACCGGCCTGCGATGGAAGGCCGCACCGACATCGAGTCGACGCAGGTCGTATCCGGTTCGTTGACACAGCCGCTCGAGACCATGCCGGCCCCGCCGCCCGAGCCCGCCGCGGCGCAGGAAGAGCAGGCGTCGCCGCGGCAGGAGCAGGTGCCCTTGAGCGGTTTCGACAAAAGCGAGGGCGACAATCTCAATGCCTACGGCAGCAGCGTCTCGCCGCTGCGCGAGAACGCGAAGTCGACCCCCGAATACATCGAAGGCGCCAAGGACGCGCCGCTGGTGGAAAATGCGACCGGCGTGCATCCGCGCATCGATCCGAAACGTCCGCAGCCGCGACCGCAGATCGTCCGGCAGCAGCAGGTGCGGCCCGCGATTTTTCAGGAAAACAAATTCGGCACGCGCAACATCGGCCTTGCCGCGTGGGACGCGAAATGGAGCAACTACGGCCAGTATCTGCAGAAGCTGATCGACACCGTGCAGATCCAGTGGGAGCGGATCCTGATCGAGAGCCGCGTTTATCCCGTCAACGGCACGCACGTGAAGGTCGTGTTCAAGCTCAACGCCAAGGGCGAGGTTTCGCAGATCGTGGAAGCCGGCGGCACGGCGGGAATCCAAGCCGAGAAATCGTGCGTCTCCGCGATCACCTCGCGCGCGCCGTATGGCGACTGGACGGAGGACATGATCGCGGTCCTTGGCGAGGAGCAGGAGCTGACGTTCAATTTCTACTATCAGTGAGCGGCCCGGCGGAAACCTTCTGGGCGGCGCTGCCGCTCGGGCGCGACGTCGTGCTGCTTGCGGCCGACGCCAACGGCCTCGGCGCGCTCGCCAAACCGTCCGGCACGCTGTCGCATCCCAACGAGTCGCGCGACCAACCTCGGGCGCTGCTCACGGTGCCTTACGATCAGGCGACGGAATCGTATCAGTGGAACGGTGACACGGGTGCGGGCCGGCTGTGGCTGCTGAACCGCCTCGACTCGGCGACCTCGGGCGTGATCCTCGTCGCCGCCGACGCGGCGCTCGCGGCGGAGATCCGCGCGCATTTCAAACGGAAGCAGGTCACGAAAATCTATCAGGCGTTGGTATTCGGAAAGCCGCCGCGGACGACGGACGTCTGGAAAGACCTGCTCGCGGTCCAAAAGAAAGGCGGCCAGATCCGCACCTCCGCGTCGGCCGGCCACGTGCCGGCGGAATGTCAGATGCGGGTGATCGCGTCGCGCGGTACGGGGAGCGACGCGCGGTCGCTGCTCCAGCTCGAGCCGCGCACCGGCCGCAGCCATCAGCTGCGCGTGCAGTGCGCGAAGCGGCACCTCCCGATCGTCGGCGATCAGACCTACGGCGACTTTCGGCGCAACCGCGACTTCGCGAAGCGCGCCGGCACGAAGCGGCTGTTTCTGCATTCGCTGTCCACACGTTTTGAATACACGTGGCAGGGACGCAGCTGGCGGTTTGCGGCGACGGCGCCGCTGCCCGAAGAGTTTTCGGCCGCGCTCAAGTAGGTGGCGCCCGCGTTCCCCGTTCGGACTGCGCTTCAGGATTTTTCCTGCGCCGGCCGCGCGAACGGAGCGAGCAGGTCGATCGGGATCGGGACGAACGTGGTCGTGTTATGCTCGCTCGAGACCTCGCGCATCGTCTGCAGGAAACGCAGCTGCAGCGCGATCGGCTGGTGACTCATCATTTCGGCGGCCTGCACCATTTTCTGCGCGGCCTGATACTCGCCCTCGGCGTTGACGATCTTCGCGCGCCGCTCGCGCTCCGCCTCGGCCTGCTTCGCCATCGCGCGCTTCATCGTGTCGGGCAGTGCGACGTCGCGGACTTCCACGGCGGTGACCTTGATGCCCCACGGATCGGTCTGGCGGTCGATGATTTCCTGCAGCGTCTGGTTGATCTTGTCGCGGTGGGCGAGGAGCTCGTCCATCTCGGCTTGACCGAGCACGCTGCGCAACGTCGTCTGCGCGATCAGTGCGGTGGCCTTGATGAAATTTTCCACTTTGATGACGGCGGCGACCGGATCGATCACGCGGAAATACACGACGGCGTCGACGGTGACGGGCACGTTGTCGCGCGTCATGACTTCCTGCTTTGGCACGTCGATGGTCACGACGCGCAGATCCATTTTCACGATCCGATCGACGATCGGAATCAGGAAGATCAAACCGGGACCTTTGGCGCCGCGGCGATGGAGTTTGCCGAGTCGGAAGATGACGCCGCGCTCGTATTCCCGCAGCACGCGGACCGCGAGCGGCAGGAGGATCGCGAGGAGAAAAAAGGTCGGCACGAACCAGTTCAGGAAATGCCGGATGAGAACGCCGTAGTCAGACATGGGATTCGCGGGTTGAAGGTTTCACACGCAGGGTCAGTCCATCGAAGCCGACGATCTCGACGGGCATGCCGGGCTCGACGGGAACGTCGCTGACGGCGTTCCAGGTTTCGCCTTCGACGAACACGCGGCCGCGAGTGGCGCCGATACGGTCGAGCGCAGGCACGACGCGGCCGAGCATCGTTTCGCGCCCGGCGCGGATCGGCAGGGACTGCGCGCGCAGACCGGCGCCGACGACGAAGAGGAAGAAAAGCGTCGTCAGGATCGTCATCGGCAGGACCAGCGCGAGCGAGAGGCGGAACGCCGCGTCGCCGGTGTCGAAAAGCATGAGCGCGCCGAGAAAAAACGAGATCGCGCCGCCGACCGTGAGCACGCCGTGTGTGGGCGCGTAGATGTCGGCGACGAACAGCACGACCGCGAAGACAATCAGCGCGACGCCTGCGAGATTGATGGGCAAGATGGCGCCGAAGTACAGCGCGAGGATGAGCGCGATCGCGCCCACGACGCCGGGGAAGATCGCACCCGGATTGCTGAGTTCGCCGATGATGCCGTAGATCGCGATCATCATCAGGACGAAGATTACCTCCGGTCGCCAGAGAAGCTGGAAGACGCGCTCGCGCGGCGACATTCCGATCGTGATGACCTCCGCTCCGCGGGTGTGCAGAATCCGTTCGCCGATCCGACGGCCGTCGATTTGACCGAGCAGCGTCGTCAGATCCGGCGCCACGAAATCGATCACGTGCAGCTCGAGCGCATGCTCCGCGGTGGCCGAGGCGCTTTCGCGGACCGAGGCGCGCGCCCATTCGACATTGCGGCTGCGTTTCGCGGCGATCGATTCGATGAAGGTCGAGGCGTAGTTCTCGAGTTTCTGTTTCATCGTGTCGTCGACCTTCGTGTCGCCGGTGCCCGGCGCTCCGCCGATCGCCACCGGGTGCGCGGCGCCGATCGTCGTGGTCGGCGCCATGGCGGCGACGTCGGCGGCGAGGGTGATGAAACAGCCCGCGCTCGCGGCAGTCGCGCCCGCCGGCGTCACATACACGACCGTGGGCACCGGCGAGGCCAGCAGGCGCTGCACGATCGTCTTCGTCGAGTCGAGCAAGCCGCCCGGCGTATCGAGTTGGATGACGAGACACTGATGCTGCTGCGCGTCGGCGACCTTCACCGCGCGGATCACGTAGTCGGCCGTGGCCGGTCCGATCGCGCCATCGATGGTGATGACGCCCACACGTTCGGCGGCCAGTCCAGCAGTCGACCAGAGCAGTCCCCCCAGCAGGACGATGAAATGCGCGCGCCACATAACGGCCTCGCCTTCGATTTTGTAGCGGAAAGCGGGGGCGGCTGCAATGGCGAAGGCGCGCGGTCGACGGCGTGGTTGACTTTCGGGGTGGAGGGGAGCACTTCGTTGCACCGATGAACGCCGTGTTCGGCTATTATTTTAGCTTCGCTCTCCGGGCTTGGTTTGCCCGGGGAATCGCTGGCGGTCATCGCGTCAACTGAGCCTCGCTCGATTTCATTTGTCGCCAAAGCCGCCTCCTGCAGGCGGCTTTTGCGTTTAATAGATCCGTCACCTCGCCATGATCCTCCCGAAATCCCACCGACTTACGCCCGAACAGCTCAACGAAGTCACTGCGATCGTCACCGAATTCGGCTGCAAGATTCAGCCGATCATCGGCGCGGTGCGCACGATCTACGCGATCGTGGGCGACGAACGCGACGAGCTCATGATGAACCGGCTCGAGGGCCTCGATTACGTCGAGCGGATCGACCGGATCCAGTCGCCCTTCAAGCTGATGGACAAGCGCTCGGACCTCGCGACGCACCGGATCAAGCTGGGCGGCGTGACGTTGGGCGAGGAACTGTTGGTGATTGCGGGGGCGTGCACGATCGATCCGAAGAATCCGAACTACTTCTACGAAACGGCGCAGGCGGTGAAAGAGGCCGGCGCTCACGTCCTTCGCGGCGGAGTCTGGAAACCGCGGACCAATCCCTACACGTTTCAGGGCGATGTGAAGTCGCTCGACATCCTGCTCGAGGCTTCGCGCCGCACCGGTCTGCCAGTCGACACCGAAGTGATGGAAGAGGCGCAGATCGCGCTCGCGCTCGATGCCGGCGTGGCGGTTTTGCAGGTGGGAGCGCGCAATGCGCTGAACTACTCGCTGCTTCGTCAGATCGGCCGAGCCATCGCGAACCGGCCGTCAACCTCGGTGCTGTTGAAACGCAGCATCCACATGGGACCGTTGAACGAATTTATCTCCGCCGCCGAATACATCACGGCGTTTGGGAATCCCAACGTGATCCTTTGTCCGCGCGGCACGACGCCGACGCTCGACGGCTACCGCAATCACCCCGACGAGAGCATCACGCCGTTGTTGAAGGAGAAGACCTGGGCGCCCGTCGTGGTCGATCCCTCGCACTCGGTCGGCAAGGCAGCCTACGTGCCCGCGGCCTCGCTCGCAGCGATCGCTTACGGCGCGGATGGCTTGTGTATCGAAGCGCACGTCGAGCCGGCGAAAGGCATCGGCGATGACCCGAAGCAATCGCTCACGCCGGACGTGTTGAAGAAAACGATCGCGCAGGCGAAGGAACTCTGGGCGCTCCGGCGGAGGTGATGAGGAGTTAAGTTAAGCGCGAAGACGCGAAGCAGGCGGAGGCGCGCAAAGAGGGCCGGGGATCGTCGCGAAACGTTGTGGTCCTTGGCGTCTTTGCGCTGAGCTCCAGTTATAACCGGCCGAGCCGGGTTTCATGTGCCGGCGACGGCAGCCGGAAGCGCGGCGACGTTTTTAGCGGAAGAAATAGACTTCGGTCAGAACCTCGCCCTCGACTTCCGCGGTCTCCGAACTGGCATGCACCGTGTAGGCGCCCGGCGAAAGTTCGAGCAGCAGGCCCGGCTCGCGGTCGCTTCCGAACGGTTGCGCGCCGACGAGTGGCAGGACGCGTTTCATGCTCTCGACCAGTCCGGTTTGCTCGGCAGGAAGGGTGTTCCAAGACTGATTCGTCGCGATCGCGGTGTTCGATGAATCGTAGACGACGAGCATCGGATCGGGCACGAAATTCGACACGCCAAACGGTTCGAGCGACGGTCCGAGGACTTTGATCAGTACGAGTCGTGGCACGTTGCCGCCGATCACGCAACCGGTGATCGACACTTTCGTCGCGCTGACGGTGGTGCGGTTGGAAACGTTCAGCAGCGGAACCGGAGCGCGATCGAAAACCTGGAACGTTCCGGCCTCGATTCCGTTATTGTTGATCTGGTCGCTGAGCACCTCGCCACTGTCGGCGGTTTTGAACGTGAGATTCCAGACTCCCGACGGCTCGGCGGGATGCTCGCCCGTGAGCGCGATCTTCGCTGTGTCGGCGCCCGTTTTGACGTAAGTGTAGGTGCCTTCTCCACCCGCATACCAGTAGGTGACCGGTCGGCTGTGATTGCGGCGGATGTCCAGATAGGATCCGTCGGCCGAGAACAGCGTCTCGACGAGCGTGAAACCGTTGCCGAACGAACTGGCGGTTTTGAAAGCGATGATTTTCGACGACAGCGCGTCGGGCGCGAGGTCGGCGGCGAACGCGACTGTGATCAGACTCAGGAGGGCAACGACGTGGCGGTGCATGCTAGCGCGACATTGTTGCGGCCATCGGCTGCATCAAGCGGCAAACGCAAACGATGAGCGCTGGGTCTTTCGCGAAGGGTCGGATCCGCGCAATGGGGACAACGGATGTCGGGCAGGTAGCGAGGATCCTGCTGTTCGGCTTCCGTGAGCGGTAGCTGGCAGTTGCCGCACAGCACGGAATTCGTTTCGCGCAGGGCGGGGTCGACGCCGACGCGCTGGTCGAAGACGAAGCATTCGCCGTCGTAGTGCGCGCCGCCGCATTCCTCGAAATATTTCAAAATACCGCCGTCGAGCTGGTGCACGTTTTTGAAGCCGGCCTGCTCGAGATAAGGTCCGGCCTTTTCGCAGCGGATGCCGCCCGTGCAAAACATCACGATCGGGCGCTCCTTCATTTCCTCCGGCAGGTTTTTCACGGCGGCGGGAAACTCGCGAAAGTGTTCGATGCGGGCCGGAACGGCGCCGCGAAAGGTGCCCAGGCGAATCTCGTAGTCGTTGCGGGTGTCGAGGAGCGTGATCGGCCGGCCTTCGTCGAGCCACTGCTTCAACGTGCGGGCCGGGAGCTTCGGACTCGGGCGGCGCGCGGGATCGATGCCGGGAACACCGAACGAGATGATCTCTTTTTTGATCTTCACCAACATCCGATCGAACGGCTGTTCCGCGCTGAAGCTTTCCTTGGGGGTGAGATCGGCGAGGCCGGGGATGGTGCGCAATGTGGCGAGCAGCGTGTCGATCTGGCTCCGCCTGCCGGCGACGAACAAGTTGATGCCCTCGACGCTCAACAGGATGGTGCCGCGCAGATCGCCGGCGCGACACACCTCCAACAGCCGCTCGCGCCAGACGGAAAGCTCGGCGAGCGGAGTGAATTTATAGGCGGAGATGTTGACGAATGAAGGCACGATCAAAGGGGCTTACGAGAACGTGCGGCCGATCGGAAAACTCAAGGCCGTGGTGAGATTCAATCCATGCAAGGCTCATGAATGAGGCCTACGTCAGTTTGCGCGTCGTAGGCTTCACCTGGTGCGCCGCTCGCCTGGGGCATTGTCGAGTCAAAACATGACTCCTTCGTTCCCCCTCCCGCTGTCAAAAGTCATCACATGACCCCGTCGCCCGGCCCCGGATGCCGGCGGCAGTCGGAAGCGAGTAAGCGCCCGCTTGCGCGGCCGCGGTCCGGCCTTCTCAATCTGCAACCCCAAACGCCTTTCTGAAATGGCGAGGCTCCGTTCGCTCCTTTATCTCGCTGGCGGGACGCTGTGCGCGTTTGTGCCGGCCGTCGGTATCGCGGCGAATCTCACTGTTCCTGGTCGCTGGACCGAGGCTCGCGTCGACGGCGAACCGCAGACGATCTGTCCGTGGGAAACGTGGAGACAGAACTACACCGCTGAACCGAAGCCGTGGCACCACGACGTGTTTCGCGCCGACGGCACGCCGTATTCGGAGGCGGAGATCGATTACATCCGCTTCGTCACCGGAGTCGGCGCGATGGTGAGGTTTGTCGAGCCGCGCGGAGTTCAACCTGGGTTCCTCGCAACCGGCAGCCAATTTAGGCTTGATTGGTCTCCTAGCGACCCCGCCTAACACCCGTGGCAGGCGTACCGCCGGCCCACTCTTGAGTGGTGAAGAGTCAATACCTGGCCTGTTCCGCGGCGTCCCACTGCGCTGTCAATTGTCAGCCACCCTGTGGGCTTCACCCGCTCGCTGCCGGGTCGACGCGGAGGTTTACAACAGACTGAGCTGCGAGTGGTCGGTGGGAGTGACGGTGCTCATTTCCTTTTCCTTCAACCCTCCGCAATTTCGCTTGCGCCGTTAATTTACAATGCTGAGTAATCCTAACCTCCGGCTTTTTGGTCTATGAATATCGATGAAGGCTCCGCTCAGCTGGCGAAAGTAGTCGAACAATTCGGCAAGCTCGTCCTTCAAGACGCCAACGAAGCCGAGACGCGCCGAAAAGTCATCGATCAAATCATCAGCGGCGTCCTCGGATGGACCCCAGATGATATCAGATATGAAGAACGCACATCTGAAGACAAACAAGCTGAGTTCGCGGACTACGTTATTCGGACAGCTTCAACGGCGTTTGTAGTGGAAGCAAAGCGTGCTGGTGCTGCGTTCCACCTCCCTCAAAACCGCAAGTCCGGGAAGCTTGGCGGTTTCTTGGCTGAGGGAGAACTTGGTGCTGCGATACGACAGGCGCGTGATTATGCGCGCAGGCTTTCGCTTCCTTTTGCCGTCACAACGAACGGGGCAGCATGGATTGTTTTTCCTGCGACGCGTGTCGACGGCGTAACTTTCGAAGAAAGCCAGGCGCATATTTTTCGAAACCTAACTGACATAAAAGATCGGATCGTAGAGTTTTGGGAGATGCTCTCTCGGCAACGAGTGATCGAGGGTAGCCTGGAGAGCCATTTCTACGGCATGCCTAAATCCGAGGACGAGCACAGGCTAGTCCGAGTGATCAAGGACTCGGGGTTTCGGTTAGGGAGAAATCAACTTTACCCCTGCGTGGAAAAAGCGGTGAACCTCGCTTTTACTGACGAGGCTATTCTGAATGACGTTGATGCGCTGACGCACTGCTACGTGCGAAATGCTGAACGGGTTAAATACGACGAGCGGCTCAAAATGCACATTGCCGATGCTAGACCGAATCTGGATCGCAAAGTGATTCGTCCTAGGCTTAGTAAAGGTGGCAGTAAGGCGCTCGAAGAAAATTTGGAAAAAGCAGCCCCCGGACTACCGCAATTCTTGCTCCTGTTGGGGCCTGTCGGAGCAGGAAAAACCACATTCCTCCACTACACCCAGAAAGTCTCAGCCGCGAGTGCCGTCGGCGGAAAAGTCATATGGCTCTACGTTGACTACAAACTAGCGACGACGTCTGACGAACCCAAGACTTTTCTCTACAAATGCATCCTCGAATACATCGAGGCGGACACCGCATTTAATCTCGGAGATTGGGGTCAAACGATTGAGCATGCATACAAAGAGGATATCGAAAAGCTTAAGCGCGGCGCGTTAGCTCTCCTTTTTAGGACGGATGAAAAGGCATTCGCGACGCATCTGACCGAAATCGTAATGGCAGATAGGAAGGCGATTGAGCCATATGTAGAAAAAATTCTGAGGCATGTTCAGCGTAGACTGCCGATCTATTTAGTTATCGACAATGTCGACCAACTCGAGAACGAAGATTACGCGCGGCGCATCTTTATCGAGGCACAGGCTTGTGCACGACGCATTGGCGCGAATGTAATCATGACGTTGCGGGACGCGACCTACGCCAAGTATAGGAGCACGCCCGTTTTCGATGCGTTTCAAATGGATGCGATTTATGTCGATGCTCCTAGCGTGCTGCCGGTATTGTCGCGGCGTTTCGCCTACGCGAAAACGATTCTTGAGGGTGAAAAGGCGACATTCGTCGCCGACAATGGGAGCAAGTTCGTGATCGGAAACCTAGCTGAGTTTTTCGACGTCGTCGGCCGTTCCGTTCTCGACAATCCATGTGGCCACATGGTTGAGGCCCTTTCGGGCGGAAATGTTCGACGTTGCCTGACTCTCGTCCGAGAGTTTCTTGCAAGCGAGCACATCTCAGCGGACCGGGTGCTCTACGACTATGCGGCTGGAACGCCCTCGTATTTTCCTCACCATGAGTTCTTCAAGGGGGTGGTTTTTGGTCAGCGAAAATTCTACCGTGAAGAAGAGTCGCTCCTGCTGAATATCTTCGACTCGAAGCTTCCTAGAGAGGGGGTCCAGCTTTTGAGATTACATATATTGGCCCGTCTCTACGCGTTGGCCGCGAAAGGCGAGAGCGAGGGCGTGGAAGTCGCTACTTTGGTTTCAGAACTCTATCAACTTGGCCTCTCGGAAGCCGACGTGATAGCTTGCATCGATAAAATGTATTCCGGGAACCTGATCAGGAGCCTAGATGGCGGCGCTTTGATTAACAGCTCTGTGTTAATTCCAACCCGCCTCGGCGGCTATTTATTCAAGGAGCTTTCGCAGGACTTCACCTATCTCGAGATCTGCACCCTCGATGCATCGATTCATGACGGTGATACGTGGCTCCAGCTGTCCGATTTGACGGAAGTGATAGCGGCAACAAGCGGAATGGCTCGGCTAAACAAACGCATCGAGCGGGTAAGCGCCTTTTTGAGTTATCTGGAAAAGGTGGAGCAAACGTGGCTCGTAAACTGCCATCGATACAAGGTCGAGGGGTTCTCCGACAACGAGATCATCAAGCATGCAGTTAGGCCTGCGGCTGAAAAATATTTCGAATATGTGCTTCAGAGGGCGGCTCGGGCATTCGAAAGGAAGCGCGTTCGCTACCGATTAAGTCACGCGTCCTAGTAGTTGTGGGAAGAAATTGTCGGTGGACCAAAGAAACACGCCGATGATGCTTCGCTTTCTCCGAGGAACACTGTTTTTCGCGTTTAGCGGTACGTCGAGATGCCGCGCATCCAAGAATAGGGCGCAGTGAAACATAGGTTCTTGACCCTTAGCTTCGCGGGAATGCGGACATCTCGCGCGCGGTAGACCTGCTTACACGAGTGCTCAACATTGGACTTACCATCTGTTCGCAGTTTCGCCCCCGCGAAACTCCAGCACCAACTTGATCCGAATTATGCACCAACCGCTTCTCGAAAAAGTTGAATCGCTCAAGAATATGCTCGTCTCGAAAGCGACAGGTGGGATGCCCCAGGAACATGAGTATAAGCAGCTGCGTGCCGAACTGATAGCTGAGCCGCGGATTTCCTCAAAACTCCCTAACTTCGTGAGGACCTGCCGCGACTTAATGGAGTTTTGGGGTGTCATTTCGAAAATCCATAAATACGCGCCACGACGCGAATACATTCGCGAGCAGTTTGAACCCGTTCTCTCGATGCTCGAATCTGAAACGCGATCCCCCAGCGACGATTCAGCGACTAACACTATTCGTCAGGTCAATTCAGTGAACGTGCACGACGCTTGGCGAAAAGCGTTGGAACGCAGAGCGACAGACCCTGAAGGCGCTATCACCGCGTCGCGCACGCTACTCGAGACCGTCTGCAAACACATTCTCGACGAGATAGGCGTCACCTACGACGACTCAATGGATTTGCCGAAGCTTCACGCACTCGTGGCCAAACAACTCAATCTCGCGCCAAGTCAGCACAGTGAGCACGTTTTCAAACAGGTTCTCGGCGGCTGCCACTCAGTCGTTGAAGGACTTGGAGCGCTGCGCAATCGACTGAGCGACGCTCACGGTGTCGGACGCTCCGCAGTGCGGCCAGCTCCGCGACACGCCGAGTTGGCTGTGAACCTTGCCGGCACGATGGCAACATTTCTGATCGCTACTGCGGAGGCACGAAGGCCGTCGTCTAGACGCTCGGATTCTTCGGACTCTTAAGCGGGCATCGAATGGGGAGCAGCGGGTTCGGCACACCCCACTCAAACCTTGGGTGAGTCTCTGGCGCTGTGTGGCGGGCTATCTCCAGCCGAGTGCCGTGGCGATGTGGGTAAGGAGCTATTCCAGAACATGGACGTTATATTCGGCGCCGAGTTGGTTAGGATCGTGAAGAGCAGGGTGTCGGCTTCGGCGATCACTTCGTCTTGGCGGAGTGACCGGTCAGGACGTCGGTTCGGCGGCGTAGCTGCGGCCGAAGACGGCGCGCATTGAGTCGCGGACCAGTCGGACGGGGCACGTATACACTATTGACGTGTTGGCGCCGCGCGGTGCGTCCACCCCGGAAGACGGGCGGGCGCCATTGACGTTTCCCAATCGATGATCATCGAGTTCGCATGCCATTGCTGACCGTAGTGCCGCCGATGCCGGGAGCCGAACGGCGTTTTCGTCCGTTCACGGATTTCGTCCACGCCTCAGGCTGGGACACCGAGTTCGTCCAACTGGATTGGACCGGTCCCCAGCCGAACTTCGATTCGAGCGCCGTGTTTGGGCAGGTCGGCGCGCAGACCGCGGGCAAGGTCGTGATGGGGTTCTCTCTCGGCGCCCTCTACTCGCATCTGGGCGCACTCCGCGCCCGGCATCTGATCCTCGGTTCGATCTCGCCGTTTTTCCTGGAGGACGACGATGAGCCGCAGCGGTGGATGATTTCCTACCAGGCGGGCAACGCCGACACGCCGGCCGACGTGCTCGTGGGGGAAAACGAAGACGGCCAAATGCACCGCCGCGCCACGGCCGTGCGCGACTTCTACCGCCAGTGCACCCACACCGTCGTCCCCGAGGCCGATCACGAGCTCTGGCATCCGAATTACTTGCAGGCGATCAAGGCCGCCCTCGATCGAATCGGACCGAGGGGGTGAGCTGGAGCGGTCAGCTATCAGCAATGAGCTGTCAGCGGTTGGCCGTCAGCTATCGACGGCCTCCGTGCTCTCCGTGGTGAAACACGTAGACGCCCTAGTCCGCCGCATTGATCGCACGGCCTTCCGCTGATCGGTCTCTCAACTCTCAACCCTCAACTCTCAACTCATCTCGCCTACCGCCAGCCGAGGCCGGGCGCGATGTGGGTGAGGAGTGATTCGAGGACGTGAACGTTATACGCGACGCCGAGCTGATTGGGAATCGTGAGGAGCAGGGTGTCGGCTTCGGCGATGGCTTCGTCTTGGCGGAGTTGCTCGATCAGGACGTCGGGTTCGGCGGCGTAGCTGCGCCCGAAGACGGCGCGCATCGAATCGATGATGCCAAACTGGTCGGTCTCGGCGCCACCGTCGCCGAAGTAGGCGCGGTCGCGGTCGTCCATGAGCGGAAAAATGCTCCGGCTCACGGAGACGCGCGGGGTGCGTTTGTGGCCGGCTTCTTTCCACGCCTGCCGGAAGGCGCGGATTTGCGCGGCTTGCTGCACGTGTAGCGGTTCGCCCGATTCGTCGAACTTGAGCGTCGAACTCTGGAGGTTCATGCCGAGCTTCGCCGCCCAGACGGCGGTGGCGTTGGTCGCGGAGCCCCACCAGATCCGTTCGCGCAGGCTGGGAGAAAACGGCTCGAGACGCAGGAGTCCGGGAGGATTCGGGAACATCGGGCGCGGATGCGGCTGGGCGAAGCCTTTTCCGTTTAAAAGTTCGAGAAACTCCTGCGCGTGGCGCCGGCCCATCGCGGCATCGTCTTCGCCCTCTGCGGGACGGTAACCGAAGTGGCGCCAGCCATCGATCACCTGCTCGGGGGAACCGCGGCTGATGCCGAGTTGCAGGCGCGAGCCGGCGATGAGATCCGCCGCACCGGCGTCCTCGGCCATGTAGTGCGGATTCTCATACCGCATGTCGATGACGCCGGTGCCGATCTCGATTTTCCGGGTGCGGGCGCCGATGGCCGCAAGCAACGGGAACGGCGAGGCGAGCTGACGCGCGAAATGATGGACGCGGAAATACGCTCCATCCAGCCCGAGCCGCTCGGCTTCGACCGCGAGGTCGATCGACTGTAGCAGCACATCCGACGCGGAGCGCGCCTCCGAGTGGGGCGAAGGCGTCCAGTGGCCGAAGGACAAGAAACCGAGTTTTTTCATAGCGCACACCTACGAGCATTAAGCGCGAAGGCGCGAAGAAGGCAAAGGAGCGCGAAGTCAGAGGAGAGGATCATTTCGAACTTCGCGGTCCTTGGCGTCTTCGCGCTGAAGTCCGCTTACAGCAGGCTGAGCTGCGATTCGTCGGCGGGTTTGACGGTGATCTTTTTCTTCGGCTTCGCCTGCGGTGTCGCGGACGGAAGCGTCACGCTGGTGTCGTCGCTCTCGAGTTTGCCGAGGATCGTTTTCGCGCGCTCGATCACGCTCAGCGGCAGGCCGGCGAGGCGCGCGACCTGGATGCCGTAGCTGCGATCGGCGGCGCCGGGAATTACGCGGCGGACGAACACGATGTCGTCGTTCCATTCCTTCACCGCGACGGAGAAATTCCGCAGGCGCGCCAGGTGTTTCTCGAGCTGGGTGAGCTCCTGGTAATGCGTCGCGAATAGCGTGCGCGGCCCGCGTTCCTCTTCGCGGTGCAGGTGCTCGACGACGGCCCAGGCGATCGAAAGGCCGTCGTAGGTCGAGGTGCCGCGGCCGATTTCGTCGAGGATGATGAGCGAGCGCGCGGTGGCGTTGTTGAGGATGTTCGCGGTCTCGTTCATCTCGACCATGAACGTCGAGTTGCCGCGCGCGAGGTCGTCGCTCGCGCCGACGCGCGAGAAGATCCGATCAACAAGCCCGACGCGGCAGGATTTCGCCGGCACCCAGCAGCCGATCTGCGCGAGCAAGGTGATCAGCGCGACCTGGCGGATGTAGGTCGATTTGCCGGCCATGTTGGGACCGGTGATCAACGCGATCTGCGCCTCGCTGCAGGCGAGCAGCGTGTCGTTCGGCACGAAGCCGGCGCTGGCGCCGCGCGCGGCGATCGTGTCGAGCGAGCGGAGCGTCTGCTCGACCACGGGATGGCGCCCTTCGACGATCTCGAGCGTGTCGCTATCGTCGAGCACGGGCCGCGTGTAGTCCCATTCGCGCGCCAGTAACGCCCAGCCGCAAAACACATCGAGCTCGGCGAGGGTTTCCGCCGTCTGCGCGAGCGCGATGGAATCGTCGAGCACGACGGCCACGAGCGCGTTGAACAACTCGAGCTCGCGCGCGAGGGCGTTTTCCTCGGCGTGGAAGATTTCCTTTTCCTTTTGTTTCAGCGCCTCCGTCACGTAGCGCTCGCCGCCGACCGTCGTCTGGCGGCGGATGTAGTCGGCGGGCACGAGGTGGAGATTCGCCTTGGTGACCTCGATGTAATAACCGAAATTATTCGTGAACCTTACCTTCAGGCTGCGAATCCCGGTGCGCTCCTGCTCGGTGCGCTCGAGATCGGAGAGCCACGTTTTGTTGTCGGTCGTGAGCGAACGCAGCCGGTCGAGCTCTGCGTCGTAGCCGGTGCGGATATAGTTTCCGTCGGTGAGATCGTTGGGGAGTTCGTCGGCGAGGGAGCGGGGCAAGAGTTCGCGCAGTTGCGTGAACTCTTGCAGCTGAGAGCCCAGAGCTGAGAGCTGAGATCCGGGGCCGAAGGCGGCGAGTTCGGTGCGGATTTGGGGGAGTTGCGCGAGGGTATCGCGAATACCGCCGAGTTCGCGGGGATTGCGCAGGCGGTTCTGGAGGCGGCCGAGGATGCGCGGGATGTCGCGGACTTGTCCGAGGAGTTCGCGCAACGTGAGCAGTCGCGTCGGTTGTTCGCGCAGTTCGCCGACGAGCGTCTGGCGGCGATTGAGTTCGGCCAGGTCGAGCGGCGGGGCGGCGAGCCAGCGTTCGAGCAGGCGCGCGCCGGCGGCAGTGGCGGTGCGGTTGATCGCGTGCAGCAGCGAACCTTCGCGCGTGCCGCGGCTGGAGGAAAAAATCTCGAGATTGCGGAGCGTCGCCGGATCCAGCAGCAGCGTGCGCGCGCTGCGATACTCCTGCAGGCCGCGCAGGTTTTCCGGTTTGGCGCAGAGATTTTCCGTGGCGTAGTAAACGAGGGCGCCGGCCGGACCGAGCGCCGGGTGACTGTGCGCGAGGCCGAACCCCTCGAGATTCAGCACGCCGATCGTGTCCATCACGGTCTTCGCGCCCGTGGCGGTTTCGAAATGATAACCGGCCAGTTCCGAGCAGAGACGTCCGCCGCAGAACGCGTGCAACGCGTGGAGCGACACCTGATCGTGGGGCGCGGCTTGCCAGCGGGTGAGCTCGCCTTCGATTACGAGCAACTCCGCCGGATCGAGCGCGGTCAGGACGGGGAGGAGGTTGGCGATGTCGGCGTCGCTCGCGACCTTGAACTCGCCGGTCGAGAGATCCAGCCAGGCGGCGTGCAGGCCGTGTTTGTCGTGGCACAGCGCGCAAAGGTAATGGTTGCGCGCGGCGTCGAGCTGGTTGGCCGAAAGCGTTGTCCCCGGAGAAAGGATACGCGTGAGCTGCCGGCGCACGAGTTTGCCGGCTTTGGCGGGTTCGGCCTGGTCGCAGATGGCGACCTTTTTGCCGGCGGCGAGCAGTTTGGAGACGTAGTTGTCGACCGCGTGCGCGGGGATGCCGGCCATCGGCGTGTCGCCGCGTTTGGTGAGCGTGAGTCCGAGCAGGCGCGACGCGACCGCAGCGTCGTCGAAAAACATTTCGAAGAAATCGCCGAGGCGGAAGAGCAGGAGGGTGTCTTTCGCGAGGCCGCGGCGCACCTCGAAATACTGCTGCATCATCGGCGTCATGGCGCCCATCCCTTGGTTTCGAGGCGATGGCGCAGTCCGGAGAAGCCGGGGACGGCGACCGGAGTTGACGGGAGAGAAAAAGGGAGCGAATCGCGAAGCCGCGCCCGCGTGGAGACGGAAGCGGAGGGAAGAGGCACGTGCATTTCGGTCACACAAAACGAAAACTTTTGCCGCCGCGAAGCCCAAACGTGACGGAAAATGAGGGAGGCGCTCAGGTCACGTCGCTTTGGGGACGGGAATGGTCCGAATTATCCCGTTGTCGCTTGGCGGGGAAAACTTACAACGCGGCTGCATGCAAAGCCTCGGCTCGGACCCAAAAAATCGGCGGCGAAACGGGAAACGCTGAATGCCCGACGAACCGTCAGCTTCGCCGAAAAGGTTTACGTTCAAAACGGCGGAGTTCGAGCGTCTGAACGCGGCCGACGGAGAGCGGACGTCCGATCCGAACCGGGTTCGCGCGCACCTCGACGAAAATCTTCGGCGTTCGAACGACGCAGGGTTGAACGACGTGGTCTTCACGCCGCGACGACCGTCGCGCCGGACGCGGGATTATATCGTCGTGATGATCCTTGCGAACCTGGCTTTGCTGATCGGCACCGTGATCTCGCCGGTTTTCGGCGCCGCCGGCCTGGTCATTTTCAACGTGGGGTTCACCTGGGTGGTGTGGGGTGTGATGGACGATTACTAGGCAACGAGAGTTGCCCCTCGTGTTTCCTCCGGCCGAGTTTTAGCCCAGCTTTCCCCGCGATCCATGAACCAAGCCCTCTCCCTGGTCTCTCTGCTGGTGCGCGACTATGACGAGGCGATTGCGTTTTTCGTCGGAAAACTCGAATTCGTGCTCGTCGAAGATTCCGACGTGCCGGCGCAGAACAAGCGCTGGGTGGTGGTGGCACCGCGGGGTGGCGGGAGCTGTCGTCTGCTGCTGGCGCGCGCGTCGACACCCGAGCAGGCGGCGCAGATCGGGAATCAGACCGGCGGGCGGGTTTTTCTTTTTCTCTCCACCGACGATTTCTGGCGCGACTACGAACGCTACCGCGTCCGGGGCGTCGAGTTTGTGCGTGCGCCGAAGGAGGAAGCTTATGGAACGGTCGCGGTGTTCAAAGATCTCCACGGCAATCTGTGGGATTTGATTCAGCCGAAAGCCGTCGGGCCCTAACGGCATCGCCGGGTTTAGGGTTAACGAGCGTGGGATCGCGAAACGATGCGCGGTCTTGCTGAAGGCGGCGTTTGCGGTGTTTCGTTTTCGCGTGGTTCAACTTTTCCATCGCGATCTGGGCGGAGCCGGGCATCCGCCGCTGGTGATTTTGCACGGCCTGCTCGGGTCGTCACGAAACTGGCAGACGGCGGGGCGCGATCTTGCGTCGCGGTTTCACGTTTTCGCGCTCGATCTGCGCAATCACGGGAGTTCGCCGCACGACCACGACATGAGTTTCGATGCGATGATCGCGGATGTGATCGGCTGGCTCGACGCGCGCGCTCTCCCGCGGGCGACGTTGCTCGGCCACAGCCTTGGAGGAAAGGTGGCGATGCGCCTGGCGGCGCAACATCCCTCGAGGATCGAGCGCCTGATCATCGTTGACATCGCACCCAAGGATTATCGATGGGCGGCGCATCGGGCTGAGTTTGCGGCGATGAACGAGTTGAATCTCGAGCATCTGAAATCCCGCGCCGAGGCCGAACTGCGGTTCGAGGCGCGCGTGGACGACTGGGCGATGCGGAAGTTTCTCGTGACGAATCTGGAGCGGGATCATGCGAGCGGCCGCTGGCGCTGGGCGATCAACCTGCCCGTGCTCACGGAGGCGTTGCCGACGATGGAGGCGAACTCCCTGGCGCCGGACGATCGTTTCGACGGGCCGACGCTCTTCGTCACCGGCGAGCGCTCGCACTACGTGCAGTCGGAGGATCACGCGACGATCCGGCGGCATTTTCCGCACGCGGAATTCGTCGGTGTGCCGGGTGCGGGACACAATCCGCACATGGACCGGCGAGAGGAATTCGTCGCGGCGGTGACGGCGTTCGTGCGCTGAGCCGGCGCAGCGCTCGCGTTATTTTTTCTCGTCCGGCTGAGGCTCTTCGTTGAGGGCGATGCGCGAGGCGAGCCGGTCGAGTTTCACGAGGAGGTCCTCGCGTTCATTCGGATCGACGCGGGGCAATTCGCGCAGACCGCCGATGAGTTCGTCGATGAACTCGGTGGCCTCGGGATTTCCGATCGTGCGGTCGAAGGCGATCAGCGCGGCGGCGACTTTGCCGTCTTGCAGACGTTGAAAAATCCACAAGTCACCCTCACGGCGGTCGGGTTTACGGGCCTGCGTGCTCAGCGTGACGTTGCGGTGCAGCTTGAGCTCCACGGCGCGGAGGACCTGCGCGGCGAAATCGTCGTCGAGCGAAGCGGTGAGTTTCTGCCAGCCGACCTCGGGATCGGGCGAAAGGATGCTGTAGACGAGCGTGTAGCCGCCGCCCTCGGGGTTGCGCTTCAGCGCGAGGGCGGAGAGAGGCTTGCCATAGTCGGTGCGGAGAAAAGCGAGGTCGTAATTTTTTGAATACAGCTCGTCGAAGGCGACCTCGGCGGCGTAGAAGTCGGCGGGTTGCACACGTTCGATGAACGCCTTGCGCGGCGCCTTGGCCTCCTCGGACGGACCGCAGGCCGCGAGCAGCACGATCGCGAAAGCGGCGGCGAGCGGACCGAGGAGCCGGTTAGCGGCGGGCCCAAAGACGGAGCGACGAGAGCAGGAAGTGTTCGAGCGCATTGGCCTCGTTGAGATTCAGTCGGAGCAGGCCGACATCGTGTTCCAGTTGCTGGACGGCGGCAACCAGCGCGCGGCGCGCCGTCGCGGCCTCGGCGGTCTGGAGATGGGGCAGCGCGAACGCGCGGGTGGCCTGTTCGATCTCGGCGAAGAGCCGGCTGCGAAGGCCGTTGGCGATGCCGGTTTCCATGGCGATCTCCTCGTCCTCGTCGAGGTCGGCCGGGAGCTTTTCCTTTTCCTTCTTCCAGACCTCGGCGGTCGCAAAATCGAGGACGGCGCCGAAACGGGCGACGAGACCGTAGAGCGTGAAAATGTGATCGGCGACGTCGGTTTTGTCACCCACGCCAGCCATCAGCCGGCCGAGCCACGCGCGATAGTCCTCGAGCCAGGCGGCCCAACCGTCGGCCGACAAGGCGGTGGCGGTGCTGGGAAAACGAAAATGCAGCACGCGGCTGCGGATCGTCGGCAGGAGCGCGTAGGGTCGGGTGGTCAGCAGCAGGAGCGTTGTGTTGGCCGGCGGTTCCTCGAGGGTTTTGAGGAAGATGTTGGCCGCGGCGACGTTCATCCGGTCGGCTTCGTGGACGATTGCGACCTTGCGTGGCGAGACGGTGGCCGAGACCTGCACCTTGCCGATGAGATCGCGGGTGGCGTCGGCGGAGATCTGCCGGGTTTTACCCGCGGGGCGCAGCGCGTGGCAGTCGGGATGTTCCTCGGCGGGAAAACGGGCCGCCGAATCCGGGCCGTTCAGCAGCCGATCGGCGATCGCATGCGCGACGGCGACGAGCGTGGGCAGGTCGTCGCCGTGCAGCAGCAGGCTGTGCGAAAGCCGCTGACGCTCGATCGCACGTTCGATCACCGCCACGGCAGGGGTGCCGGCGAGCGCGGGCGGCCAAGGAGCGGCGGAGACGGACATCTCGGCGAAAAGGGAAACGAACGCTGCGCGGACTTATCCGAGCCGCTCCTTCACTGCGGCCCAGATCTTTTTCTCGATCGCGTCGGGCGTTTGGGTGCCGTCGATCACGATGAAGCGATCGGCCATGCCCTTCGCGAGGACGAGATAGCCTTCGCGGATCTTTTCGTAGAAATCGATGTTCTCGCGTTCCATCCGGTCCGGCAGGTCGGTGGCGCGCTGGCGGATGCGCGCGAGGCTGACGTCGGTGGGCACGTCCATGACGATCGTGAGATCGGGCATGACGTTGCCGACGGCGAAACGGTTGATCTGCGCGACGGGGTCGGCGCCGAGATTGCGGCCGACGCCCTGATAGACGGTGGACGAATCGAGATAACGGTCGGTCAGGACGATGGCGCCGCGGTTGAGCGCGGGCACCATGACTTCGCGGACGAGTTGGGCGCGCGCCGCGGCGAAGAGCAGCAACTCGGTTTCGGCGCACATCTCATCGCCCCGGGAATTGTGGACGATGATGCTGCGGATCTGCTCCCCGATTTCGGTCCCGCCTGGTTCGCGCGTGGAAAGGACCTCGCGGCCGTCTTTCTGGAGGCGGGCGGCGAGGCGGGAAATCTGCGTGGATTTCCCGCTGCCTTCGGAGCCTTCGAACGAGATCAATTTTCCGGACGTTTTCGATTTCAGAGGCATGGCGTCGATGATTTTGGCCGAATTATTTCCAGTTCGCGAGGAATGTTTCCAAGTCCGAAAGCGTGGGGCTTTTTGCGGTTCTTACGTAGTGGCCGCTGGTGCTCACGCCTAGGGCGAGACACGATTCGGGCGAAAGGCCCATGATCTGGCCGTTGACGAAGCCGGCGTTGAAGTGATCGCCCGCGCCGGTGGTAATGAGCGGCTTGGCGGCATACGGTCCGGGCACCCAGAACGTGCCGTCCTTCGTGGCGCACGCGGCGGACTCCTTCGGATGCACGACGACGGTCGTGAGATCGAGACGGCGGCGGATTTTATCGGCCATCGAGCGCAGACCGGACTCGCCCTCGGTTTCGGTGCCGAAGCCCAGCGCGGAGAAGACCTGCTGTGCCTCCTTCAGGTTGAGGCCGAGCGTCACACGGCCGAACTGCTCGAATTTCGCGATCGTCTCGAGCGCGTAAACGAGGTCCGAGGTCGAACGCTTTTCCGGATCGGCCAGATCGAAGAAGAACACGCGCCCCGGCTTCGCTGGAATCTGCGGCAGCACGCGACCGACCAGGTCGGTGAAGACCTGCGTCATGTTCGGGATCATGGTCCAGTTGACCAGCGCCACGAGATCGGAGGAGGCGAGGGTGGCTTTCCATTTCTCCGCGCCCATCACCTCGTCGATTTTCTGCGGCGTGATCTCGTCGAGGCTCTTCATCATGCCGAACATGATCTTGCCGTCGTCGAACTCCGCCGCGGTGGTCGCGGCCGCCGCGCAGAGCGACACGGCGTGCGCGCGCTCGGCGAGATCCATGAAAACGGGGTGAACGGTCGGAGTGCCGAGCGCGCCGATGTAGGTGACTTGCGCTCCCTGGGCGAGGACGGCATTGGCCATGATCGGGCCGTTGCCGCCGAGTTTTTCCATCCGCGGGAAGAACTCGATGTTGGTGCTCTTGCCGGCGGCGCCGGCGATGCGGTTGCCGAACTCGGCGATGAGGCTGATCGGGGTGAAGTTCTCGCCTTGGCCGGCACGCAGCGCGACCGGAGTCACGATGGTGTCGACGAAGCCGTCGAGGCCGAGAATCGCTTGCTTCGAGGAAAGAGAGCCGCGGCGATCGCGTAGCTCCTGCAGGGCACGGGTTTTGAATTCCATCGGGGATAAAAGGGACGACGAGCGAAGTTCGGGCCGACACGAGCGGCAAACAGATTCGCGCGCTCCCCGGAGGGAATTTCCGTTGAACGTGCCGCGCAAAGTCCTCAAGTCTCAGCGCAATTTTCCATGATCGAGCTTTTTCTGCCCGCACCCCTTCTGGCCTCGGCCAACATCATTGAAATTTTCGAGCGCTGCGGCGCGGTGGACAAGGCAATCGTTGCCGGGCTCGCGGTCGCCAGCCTGATCGCGTGGACGGTGATGCTCGGGAAGCACCTCGAGCTGAAACGGCTGCGGATCATGAACAACAGTTTCGAGTCGCACCTGCGCGACCAGCGCACGCTGCTCGATCTGCCGGAGTCGTTTCGCAACAAGCGCGCGATTCCCTACGCCGACCTGTTCGCGGATGCGGTGGAGAGCTACTGGCGCGCCGCCGCGATCGGCAAGGAGCGCGGGAGCGACACGCCGCGCGCGCGGATCGAGCACGCGGAAAACGCGATCCAGCGGGCGATCGCCCGCCAGACGCTGCGCTACGAATCGAGCATGATTTTCCTCGCATCGATCGTCTCCGGCGCGCCGTTCATCGGTCTGCTCGGCACGGTGTGGGGCGTCATGGAAGCGTTCAGCGCGGTCGCCACGCAGCAGACTGCCGGCATCCAGCAGCTCGCCCCCGGCGTGTCCGGCGCGATGCTCGCGACGATCGCCGGCCTCGTGGTCGCGATCCCGTCGGTGTTCGGCTACAACCTGCTCCTGAGCCACACGCGCGCGATGATCACGGAGCTGGAAAACTACGCCAGCTCGCTCGCCGATCGCCTGGAGCTGGAGTCGAAGTAATCGCGGAGGCGCACCATGGCCCGAAGTTTTCGCCGACACCGCACGTCGCACCCGATTGCGGACCTCAACGTCACCAATTTGATCGACCTCGGCTTCATCCTGCTGGTGATCTTCATGATCACCGCCTCGATGGTGCAGCAGGAGCAGTCGATCCAGGTCAACCTCCCGTCCGAGTCGAAGCGCGAGCAGGAAAAACCGGACAAGGACCTGACGTTTCAATCGATCGCGATCGACAAACGCGGCCAGTTTTTCTTCGGCAATACGCCGGTGGCGTTCGAGGATCTGGGTCCGCGGCTGCAGGAGCTGGCGCGCCGCCCGAAGCCGCCGGTCATCCGGATCCGGGCGGATTTTTCGCTCCAATATCAGCAGATCGTGCGTTTGATGGACGAGATCAAGAAGCACGAGCTGACGAAGATCACCTTCGACACCCAAGCCGCGGATTGAAGCGCGGCCCCGCGGGATGACCACGAGCCGGACCAACGCATTTGTGATGTCGGCGCTGCTGCACGCGGCGTTCATCGCGTTGGTGTTGTTCTTCACCTACGGCGTGAACCGCAAGATCGAGGAATCGCCGAAGATCTTCGAACTCGTGGCTGGCGAGGGCGACAACTACATGGCCACGGAGGCGCCCGCGCTGGGCGTGCCGGGCGGGATCAAGATCACGATCCCGCAGCCTCCGGCGCCCGCGCCCACGCCCGAACCGCCGGCGGCGGAACCGGTGCAGATCGAGCGTGCGCCCGTGCAACCGGCCCCCGAACCCGTGATCCAGCGCGCCCCTGCGCCCGCGCCCAAGTCGTCCGCAAAATCGGACAGCATCCCGGACCTGACGAAGATGGTGAAGAACAAGGCGGCCATCACCCAGATCCGGAAGGAGGCCAACGACCGCCGCGCTCAGCAGATCGCCGAACGCAAGGCGCGCGAAGCGGCCGAACGCGCCGCCAAGGAAGAGCGGTTGAAAAGCCAGCGGATGTCCAAGGCGGATTTCGATCGCCTGAACAAAAACAAGTCCTCCGCTCCGGCTGCCAAGGCCGGCACCAGCTCCTCCGTGAAAGTCGCGCGCATCGACGCCGAAGGCATTGCCAAAGGCGTGGTCGGCGGCTCCACCGCCAACAAGACCGGCGGTGCCGGCGGCCGGGCGCTGACGCGCGACGAAGGCGATCCGATGGACCTGTATTTTTCGCTGCTCCGGAGCCGATTGCGCGACGCTCTCGACAAACCACCCGGGCTGGCGGACTCGCTGGTTGCCTTGGTCGAAGTGGAGCTGCTGGCGAACGGCACGATGACGAGCGCGCGGATCAAGCAGTCGTCGGGCAGCAACGAATTCGACCGGGCTGCGCTCACCGCCGTGGCCAGTGTGCGCTCCATCGGACCGCGGCCCGACAAACGCAGCGAGACGATCGTTATTCCGTTCAGAATGCGGGAGCTGGACGGCGAGTGAGGCTTCGTGCGCAACTCGGCAAAAAACTCCTTGCTTTCGCGCGCGGAACTTCGATTTTGCTGACCTCTCGCAAGGATCGTTGGGCTCTTAGCTCAGTTGGTAGAGCGCCTCAATGGCATTGAGGAGGTCAGCGGTTCGAACCCGCTAGGGTCCACCATCCTTGAAACGCAGATGCGCACCCCAGGTGCGAGCGAGCCCGAAGCGGCTTCGAACGCGGAACGCTGTATCCGCACGGCTGATGCGAGAAGATGGCGAGGAACCGGCACGTGGGAGCCGAGTCTGCGATGCGGCCGCGGCAACGCCCTGCCGGCGCCGTTCCCGCTGTCATGACTTACTTTACAAACGTTTCACGTTTCGGCGGAGCTCAAGGCTTGAGGGCGGAAACGGGCGATCGACAATTCCGATCCGTTTCCCGCGCTTTCGACGTTTCTTTTCTCATGTGCCGCGATCTCCGCTCGCCTTTACCCGTTTGTCGGTCGCAGCAGTCCGGCAGGACAGTCCGGCGCAACGATGGTGAATCGATCGATGCACGCGATTGACGGCCAGCAATTCGAGGCTTGCGAGGGCGAACCCGCGGGCGCGTCCCGGCCTCAGGGACACGTGGGCGTGGCCCATCTTGACGAAAACGGAGGCTTCAAGTCCGCCAATTCGCGCTGCCAGGACCTGCTCGGCTATACGGAAGCGGAGTTGCGCACGCTCTCCCTGGCGGAAATCGCTCATCCGGACGATCGCGAGGCGGTCAAGGCCGGGTTTCGTCGATTGAACGGCGGCGAATCGTATTTTTTCCTGGAGAAACGCTCCCTGCGAAAAGACGGCACCGTTTTTTGCGCGGGCGCGACGATCACCGCGATCCGTGACGGGCAAGGCCGCTTGTCCGGCGCCGTCGCGATGATCCTCGACCTCACACCGGTCCAGGAGGCCGGCGATCGTCAGAGGCGCCTCTACGAGACGGCGCTCTCCCACACGCCCGATCTCGTCTACGTGTTCGACCGCGAGCATCGCTTCACCTACGCCAACAAAGCCCTGCTCTCGATGTGGGGCCGCACCCTGGACGAAGCCATCGGCAAACGTTGCCTCGAGCTCGGCTACGAGCCGTGGCACGCCGACATGCACGAACGCGAGATCGACCAGGTCGTCGCGACGCGGAAGGCGATCCGCGGCGAGGTGGCCTTCACGGGCACCAATGGCCGCCGGCTTTACGATTACATTTTTGCGCCCGTTTTCGGCGCCGATGGCGAGGTCGAGGCGATCGCCGGCACCACGCGCGACGTGACCGAGAAACATCGCGCGGCCGCAGCGGTTCGGTTTCTCGCCGACCTGACGCAAGAACTGGCGCCGCTCAGCACCGAGCAGGAAATCGTCCGGCAAGCAGTGAAGGCGGTCGGGGAGTTTGTGGGCGCCCACCGCTGCTATTTCGTCGAGTGTTTCGAGGCCGATAATTCCGTTCAGGTCAGTGAAAACTGGGTGCGGGACGCGGCTCGGAGTCTACAGGGGCGGCTGACGCTCTATGATTTCGGCGGCGCTGCCTGGTGGCGGGCGTTTTCCGAAGGCGACTTTGCCGTGGCGGACACCCAGAATCATCCCCTGATCGATGCCGCGGCCGCCGCAAATTACGCCCGGAACGGCCTGCGTTCCTATGTCGTTCAGCCAGTGAAGCGCAGCGGGGAGTGCTCGGTCGTGCTCGCCGTGACGGACAACAGGGTGCGGGAATGGACCAGCGAAGAGCTGCAACTCGTGGAGAACGTTGGCGCCCGGGTCTGGCCGCTGGTCGAGCGCGCACGGTCGGAGGCCGCCCTCCGCGTCGCGCGTGACGAAGCGCTGGCCGCCTCACGCGCGAAGGACAATTTCCTCGCCACGCTCTCGCATGAGCTCCGCACGCCGCTCAATCCCGTGCTCTTGCTCGCCAGCGAAGCCGCCGCGAACGAGTCGCTCCCTCCGGATATCCGCCGCGATTTCGAGTTGATCGCGCACAACGTCGGCCTCGAGAAGCGGCTGATCGACGACCTCCTCGATCTCACCAGCATCGCGCACAACAAGCTCACGATCGACCTGGAGGCGCAGGACGTGCATGTGGCGCTGGAGCAGGCGATCGAAAACATCCGCCGCGACCTCGCGCAGAAGCAGCTGCAGCTCGACGTGAAATTCACCGCCCCGGGTTCGATGGTGTTGGGCGACGGCGTCCGCCTCCAGCAGGTGTTCTGGAACCTCCTCCGCAACGCCGTGAAGTTCACGCCGGCTGGCGGGCGGATCAGCGTGGTGACGCATCCGTCCCTGGACAACGAAGGGTGCATTCGCATCGACATCGCGGATACGGGCTACGGGCTGACGCCGCGGGAGCTCGCAACCGTTTTCGATCCGTTTGCGCAAGGCGAGCACAGCGGCGAAGGCGGCCCCGCGCGGTTCGGCGGTCTCGGACTCGGCCTGGCGATCTCGCGCAAGCTCGCGGAGCTGCATGCCGGCACGGTGACGGGCCGCAGTGAGGGACGCGACCGCGGCGCGACGTTTACGGTGGAGCTGCCGCTCGCCGCGACGCCGGGCGCGCTGCCGTCGCAGCGCCGCGAACGGGCGCGCGCGCCCGCACGCCGCGGTTTCGCCGATTTTGGCCGGGTGCTGCTGGTCGAGGATCACGAACCGAGCCGCCTCGCGCTCGCGCGCCTGCTCGCGATACGGGAGCTGGAGGTCGTGCAGGCCGGTTCCGCGGCCGAGGCGCTCGCGTGCACGCAGCCGATCGGCCTGGTGATTTCCGACATCGGACTTCCGGACGGCAACGGGCTGGACCTGATGCGAACCCTCGGGGAGCGCCACGCCTGCGTCGGCATCGCGTTGAGCGGTTACGGATCGGACGCGGACCTGGCACGCAGTCGCGAGGCCGGCTTCTCCCTGCACCTGACCAAGCCGATCCGCACCGACGCGCTGGATCGGGCGCTCGAACAACTGGCTCTCAAACTGCGGGAGACGTTGCCGGGACGCGCGCGGGGCTGACCGTGCCGGCTCGTGGAAATCAGCGGCTCCGGCGCCGCACGTAGTCGAGCAACACCGCGGCGACGATGATGCCGCCGGTCACGATCTCCTGCACCCAGTTGGGCAGGCCGAGCTTGGTGCAGCCATTGGCGACGACGCTCATGATCAGCGCGCCCACCAACGTGCCGACGACGCCGCCCTGGCCGCCATTGAGACTCGCACCGCCGATCACGACGGCGGCGATGATGTTGAGCTCCAGACCCACCGCGGTGGTCGGATCGCCGCCGGTCAGATACGCAAACTGAAGGATCGCCGCGATGCCGGCGAACGCGCCTCCGAGCGTGTAAACGAGAAGTTTCACCCGCTCCACGGGCACGCCGCACAACCGGGCCGTGAGTTCGCTCGAACCCACCGCGAACACGTGGCGGCCGAAACGCGTATGCCGCAGCACCACCGCGACGATCACCGCGAGCGCAAGCGTCAGCCACACGCCGGTGGGCAGCGAGCCGCGGCCGCCGAGCTGCATCAGCGAATTGAGCCAGGTTTCGTCGGGATAGATCGGCTGTTCGCCCGCGAGGCCCTTCGCCGCGCCGCGGAGCGCGCCCATCATGCCGAGCGTGACCACGAACGGCAGCAGCCGCAGGCGCGTGATCAGCAAGCCGGAAAACGCGCCGCACGCCGCCGAGCTGGCGATGCCAAACAATGCGGCCGCCAACGGCGACCACCCGCGCTCGATCATCAACGCGATGATCACGGTCCCGAGGGCGATGACCGAACCCACCGAAAGATCGATGCCGCCGGCGATGATGATGAGCGTCATGCCGAGCGCCGCGATGCCGATGACCGCGGTTTGCTGCAGCACGATCGCGAAGTTGTCGAAGGAGACGAAGGTTTCGAACCGCAGCGCTCCGAACAAAACACACACGGCGATCAACCCGAGCACGGGTCCGGCGGTGGAAATCAATCGGCCGGCGGCGACCGTGAAACGGGAAGGGCTGGAAGCGGCAGTGGGCATGAAGAATCGAAACGTCGGGGTCACGCGGCCGCCGCACCGGTGGCGGCGAGCATGATCTCATGCTCGCTCCATTCGCGCGCGGGACGCGCCGGACACAACCGGCCGCGGCACATCACGGCGATGCGATCGCAGGTGCCGAGCAGTTCGGGCAGGTAACTGCTGACCATGAGGACGGCCTTGCCCTGGTTCGCGAGTTCGTCGATGAGGCGGTAAATGTTCTGTTTGGCTCCGATGTCGACGCCGCGGGTCGGTTCGTCGAGCAGCAGGATGTCCGCGCCGTTGCGGAGCAGCCGGCCGAGCGCGACCTTCTGCTGATTGCCGCCCGACAACTGACCGACGGGCTGCGCGGCGCCGGCGCAACGCACGCCCATGCGCTCGATCCAGTGCGCGGATTCGTGGAGCAGCTGCGATGGACGAAACCACGCGTCGAGCTTCGGCAGCGTGAGGTTGTCGGCGATCGAAAGATCGAGCGCGAGGCCTTCGAGTTTGCGATCTTCGCTCAGCATGCCGATGCCCTGACGCCAGCGAGCGGCCGGCGACGCCGGCCCGGCGGCGGCGGCGATGCGCACCGCCCCGCGCACGACGGGATCGAGTCCGAAGATCGTGCGCAGCAATTCGCTGCGGCCGGCGCCGATCAGGCCCGCAATGCCGAAGACCTCGCCGCGCCGCAGCTCTAGCGACGCCGACACCGGCTTGGTCACACCCGCGAGTTCCTCGAGGCGCAGGACGACGTCGCCCGGTTCGCGGGAGGAATGCACATAAAGATCGCTCACCTGGCGGCCGACCATCTGTCGCGCGAGTTCTCCGGCCGTGGTTTCGGCGGTGCGTCCGGTCGCAACACTGACGCCGTCCCGCAGCACGGTGTAGCGATCCGACAACGCCTGCACCTCCTCGAGAAAATGCGAGATGTAGATCACGGACTGGCCTTGCGAGCGCAGGCGGCGCACGAGGGCGAAAAGGTTCTCCACGTCGCGCTTCGTCAGGCTGCTCGTGGGTTCGTCCAAAACGAGCACGCGGCAACCGAGGGCCACGGCGCGCGCGATCTCGACGAGCTGCTGTTCGGCGACGCTGAGTTCGCCCGCCCGCAAACCGAGCGGAATATCCGGCCGACCGACCTGCGCGAGCGCGTCGCTCGCGATCCGGTGGGCCTCCGCATGGCGGAGCAGGAAGCGGCTGGGCTCCGCGCCGAGCACGACATTCTCGACGACGGTCAGATGCGGCGCGATCGCCAGCTCCTGGTTCACCATCACGACGCCCGCGCGGCGGGCTTCGAGCGGTCCCGCCGGGGCGAACGGTTTCCCTTCGAGCTCCATCGTGCCCTCGTCGGGCGCGTGCACGCCCGAAAGGACTTTCATCAACGTGCTTTTGCCGGCGCCGTTTTCGCCGACGAGGGCGTGAACCTCGCCCGGCGCAATCGACAACTCGACGCCGTCGAGTGCACGCGTCGCGCCGAAGCGCTTGCGAATTCCCGTCAGGCGGAGGCGCGGAGACATGCGGTCCGTTGAGAGCGGGCGTTTACTTTCCGATCACCGCCTGCACCGCGGCCTCGTTGCGATTCTCGCGCGTGACGAGCACGCAACCGGTGTCGATGCTCGTTTCCACTTTTTCGCCGCGCAGGTGGTTCACCACGGTGGTCACGCCCATGTAGCCCATGCGTTTCGGATTCTGGGCGACGAGTGCCTGGAGGTCGCCGCGGTTCAGCGCCGCGAGCAGCGTGGGCGAGGTGTCGAAGCCGACGAACTTCTTTTTGCCGGCGAGTCCGGTCTGGCGCAGCGCGAGCAGCATGCCTTGGGTGCTCGATTCGTTCGGGCAGAAAATGCCGTCGGCGTCGCGAATCTTGTCGATGAGGTTCATCGCCGAATCCTGGGCGGACGAAACGGTCGCGCCGGCGTAACGATTGTCCACGGTGATCGCGATGCCGGGATGACGCTTCATCGCCTCGAGAAAGCCTGCTTCGCGAGCGGCGGTGCTGGCCGAGCCCTCGCTGTAGCGCAACAGGACGACCTTGCCTTTGCCGCCGAGCAGTCGCGCGAGTTCCTCGCCGCCGATCTCTCCGCCGCGGTGATTGTCGGTCGCGACGAAGCTGACGAAGTCCGTGCCGGCTTCGCCCTTCAGGGCGGAGTCAAAGATGACGACGGGGATGTTGCGCTCGGCCGCGCTCTTCACCGGATTGCGCAGCGCGGTGTCGTCGAGCGGCGCGAGGACGATCCCGGACACGTTGGAGGCGACGAATTGCTGGACCACGGCGATCTGCTGGGCGCGGTCGTCCTCCTTCAGCGGGCCTTTCCAGATGATTTCGACGCCGAGTTCCTTGCCGGCTTCGCGGGCGCCGGCCTCGACTGATTTCCAGAAGCTGTGCGTCGTGCCTTTCGGAATGACCGCGATGCGCTCGGCGGCGAAGGCGCTGGAACACGCGAGCGCAAGGGAAAGAAGAAGGGGCAGGGGTTTCATGGAGTTAAGGGGATTTTGCGGCGGGCGAGGTGTCGAGGTTCGATTCCTCGAAGCGTTGCACGTCGGCGGGCTCGCAGGAGCCGCTCGGACGACGAACGTGAGAACAAATTTTGCCGGCGCAATCCCGGAGGACGGCTGATCGCGTCTTCAAACGATGGGGAAAATCAGAGCCCGAGGGCTTTCTGGCGGTAATGCTCATCCGTGCGGCCGGCGATGCGGGCGACATCCGCGGGCGTGAGATAACGGGGCCCGCCGAGCGCGGCGGCGCCGAGCGTGATTTCGGCGGCCTTCACGGTCATCAAGGTCGCGGCCAGCACGGCGGCGGGCGTGGCGCCCAGCGCGATGAGTCCGTGATTCTGCAGCAGGATCACCCGCGGCACGATGCCATGCTGGCGGCGGAAGGTTTCCACTCCGCGCCGGATCGCCTGCGCGAGCTTGAGCCCGGGATCGGTGTAGGGCACGAGCACCGACGCCGGCCCGCAGCAGACGATCTCGTCGGGAAACAGACGCCGGCGCGCGAACGCCGCGGCCTTGGGCGAGCACAGCACGCCGTTGACCGCGACCGGATGCGTGTGCCCGACGAAGTTGACGCCGGGCAGCGTGAGCAGCCACGCGTGAAACATCGCCTCGACGGACGGCTTGCGGGCCGCGGCGTCGACCCGCGCGTCGAGGAGCGTTTCCTCGATCGTCGTATCCGAAGCGGCACGACGCTCGAGCAGATCCAGCAGACCGCGAAAGCGGCAGGCGGAGAGGCCGGCGGCGGAGAGGGTGGCGAGATTGCTGCCGCTGGCTTTCACGGCGAACGTTTCGGGGGACAGACGCATCGACGTGTTGCCTTCGCCGAGGATGGCGAGCCGCCGATCCTCGCGACCGAGGTCATGCGAGAGGGCCAGGAGGGGTTCGAGGGAAGGTGTGGCCATGGAATAAAAAAGGGCGGACTCGAAAGCCCGCCCGGAACGAATCAGAACGCGGAACCGTCGGCCTTGGTGCCGCAGAGCGAGACCTCGAGGCCGAGTTCGCGGGCGAGCGCCGCCTTGGTGTAGAGGGCGAGATCCGCCTCGCGCGCGCTGTTGGCGTAGGCGACCTGGATGTGGTTGGCCTTGTGGCGCGCCATCATCTGGTCGCGGGAAACGCCATACGTCACCGCGTGCATGATCGGCCATTGCGGCGTGGTTTCCTGCCAGCGGCGTTCGGTTTCCTCCGCGGGCAACGCGATCGCCTTGGCGCGGCCGAGGTCCATCTTGAGCTTGCCCTTCTCCACGAAGATGCGGCTCCAGACGATCTCGCCGGGCTTGGCGATGCCGCGGACGGTGCCGCCGCCGAGACGGAAATACATCGACGGCTGGCGGTGGGAGTCGGTGCCCTTGTATCCGCCGACATGATGCGCCGGCGGCGCGCTGCCGGAGATGAGGAAGACCCAGACGTAGTCGTCGGTCGTTCCGCTTTGGTCGAAATCGCCCCAGCGGAGGTCATGCAGCGTGTTCTCCACCGGCTGGTTGAGCGCCCGATGCACGCGCAACGTCATGAGGCCGTCGAGGCCGGCGCATTCGTCGACCTCGTTGAAATGCGGCAGCGGTTCGCCGGCCTTGATCACGCGCCCGGCGGCGTTCTTCACCGGCGGCCGATCGCTGTTGTTCAAAATGCCCTCGACCAGGTCCGAGGCGGGCAGGAGATCCTTCAGGCCCTGCTGATACTGGATGCCAATGGTGTCGCAGCCGAATTCGTCGGCGAGCCGGAGCGCGGCGATGTAGGTGCGGCACTGCCAGAGGATCTGGTTTTCGGTCAGATCGGTTTCCTCGTTGGAGCCGAGGTGGAACGTCATGCCTTTCTTTTTCAGCCACTCGTAGGCCGTGCGGGCCTCGGACTCGGGCACCTGGGTGGCCGCGTAATAGAGCGAGGACTGCGAGAGCCGCTCCTTGTAGACGCCGGTGGAAAAGAGCAGTTCGTCCGGGATGATCGCGTTGAACATGCCCATGCAGCCTTCGTCGAAGACGCCCATGATCGCCTTGCGCGTGCGGAGCTCGGCGGCGAGCTGCCGGGCCACGGAGCCGGCCTTGGACGGCACGCGGCATTTGGCGAGCGCGCGGACATGCGGCGTCGTATGCTTCACCGTGCCGGTCTTCAGCCAGCTCGCGAGGCCGGCGAGGAAAAACTCATCCGTGAAATCCTGACTCCACAACGTCGAATACTTCACGCCGGCCTTCGTCAGGGAGCCGTTGAGATTCAACATGCCGACGAGTCCCGGCCAGGTGCCGGACCAGTTCGCGACGGTGAGAATCGGGCCTTGGTGGGAGATGAGTCCCGCGAGGACGTGATGCGAATACTGCCACACGCTCTCGGCGACGATGAGCGGCGCCTTGGGATCGAGGTTGGCGAAGACGCTCATTCCTTCCTTCTGCGAGCCGATGAAGCCGTGCTTCTGCTTCGGCTTGTAAGGATGGGCACGCACGAGCGTGCCGCCGCAGCGGCTGACCGCGGCGGCGAGCTGCTTTTCCATTGCCGCCTGGGCGGGCCAGCATTTTTCGTTGGCCGAGGCGCGAAGGTCGCCACTGGCGACGAGGAGAACGGTGGGTTTGGGCATGGATAATAATGCGCGTGAGCGCGAAAGGGGGTTGGGGAGGATACCCTCGCAGTTTCGCATATCCCGCCCGGGCGCAGAATAGACAATGCTGGAAATGGGATGGATAAAACGCGCAAGGTTTGGATTGCCCGCTTGCCGCCGCTCGGACGGAATTGCGCGCGATGTCGCGTCCCCCGTCACGCCAGGAGCAGGCGCTGCTTTCGCCGGAAGTGAGCGCCGGCGCTTATTTCTTCCTGGACCTCGTGCCCCGCGCGAGCGGACCGCGGCGGGTCGCCTTCGGGGGACGCGAGCGCTGCGGCGAGCGCTATCTTGTGCAGCGATCCACGTATCCGTTTCCCACGTTGGAGTATGTGGCGGAGGGTGAAGGGGAACTGTCGTTTGGCGGGGAAACGTGGCCGCTGCGTCCGGGAATGCTCTTCGCGCACGGTCCCGGGGTCAGCTTGCGGATGGCGCCGGCGGGCGGTCGCACGTTGTTAAAATACTTCATCTGTTTCGCCGGGCGCGACGCCGCGGCGAGTCTGGCGCGGCACGCGGTCAGTCCCGGCGCGGCGATGCAGGTCGCGCGTCATGGCGAGGTCCGCGATCTTTTCGATCTGTTGATTCGCGAAGGCGCCGAGCACACGCCGCTGGCGAGGGAGATCTGCGACCGCATCGCCGATTTGCTGCTGCTGAAGATCGCGGCGGCGCGGCGTCACCGGGGTGGCCGGCAGCCGAGCGCGGCGCGGGAGAAATTCCTCCGCTGCAAGGCGCTGATCGACGAGGAGGGCGCGCGGTTTTGTTCGCTCGCCGACATCGCGGCGGCGCTGCATCTCGAACCCTCCGGACTCAACCGGCTGTTTCGCCGGTTCCAGGGCGTGAGCCCGTATCAATATCTGCTGCGCCACAAAATGAACCTCGCCGCCGAGGATCTGCTGCGCAGCGGCGGCTTCGTGAAGGAGGTCGCCGCGCGCGCGGGCTATGGCGATCCGTATCATTTCTCCCGTCTCTTCAAGGCGGTGCACGGGATCTCGCCGGCGCATTTTTTACGCCACCACGCCAGCGACTGAACGCCGCCTGCGGCGCCGCCTAGTTCGAAGCCGGCGCCGCCGGAGACGCGTTGGCCACGGGAGCGTTGGCGCGCAACCAGCGCCGGAACGCCGAGATCTCGGCGAGGGTGCCGGCCACGAGCACGTTATCGCCGGCTTCGAGTTTCTCCTCGCCGGATGGAGCGATGATTTTCCCCTCGCCGCGCTGAATCCCGACCACGCGGGTGCCGGTGGTCTGGGAGAGTCGCAGCTCGGCCAGCGACCGTCCGATGTGAGGACCTTTCCCGATCGGAAAGGTTTCGAGGACGGAGCCGCGAAACTCCTCGGACTGGTCGGGCACGGCCTTCTGCTCCGTCAGTGCTTCGCACGCCGCGTCGAGACGTTCCGTCTGACCCAGCAGCAGCAGCTTGTCGCCGGGATAGACGCGCAGTTCGGGACGAATCGCGGTGATCACGTGACCGTTGCGCTCGAGTTCCAGGACCGCGCAATCGAAACGGTTGGGAATGGCGAGTTCGAGGAGCGTCTGACCGCCGTAGCGCGCCGCATCGGGCACGACGCATTCGGCGAGGTGCAGGTCCCAGGACCGCAGGTCCTCCATGCGTTTGCCCCGCGCGGCTTCCAACGCACTCGCCGCCGCGACCCCGGCCTCCTCCGCGAGCACCTCGCGCACCGAGCTCTGCCAGTGGCTGTGCCAGTAAACCAGCCGGCTGGAGAACACGGCCACGACCGCGAGCGCCGCCGCGGCGAGCACCAGCCAGCCCCAGGCGCCGAGTTGATCGGTCGGGACGATCAGGAAAAGCCAGTAGCTAATCAGGACCGCCGCGATGCCCTTGATCGCACTTTCCACGACGGTGGCGGGCAGCGGCGTGCTGCCGCTGAGGCTCTCGGCCACGATCATCGCGATGGCGGAAAGGTTGCGCCAGATCGCGAAAAGCGGCACGAGAGCGATGACGGTGACGGTGCTCCAGAAGACATAACTCATCGCTTCCGGCGAGAGTGCGACGGTGTCCGCATAAGGCAGCAGCAGTCCGAGGATCAGCCGGGAAAAGGAGATGACTCCCGTGACGAACAGCACCTCCACGCCGACCTGAACCAAACGGCCGCGAACCAGTTTCCACGCCACCGAGGTCGTGGGCGCCGACTGAACGTGGCCGAGCCAGTTGTGATAAGCTTCAAACGCGCGCCGCACGAGCGGAGGTTCGATGCGCTCGCTCCAGGCCACAATCGCGGTGGCGTGCCGGTTGATCAGCGGGACCAGCAGTACGGTCAGGATGGATACACCGACGGCCAGAGGATAATAGCGGGGCGGCAGGACGGCGGAACTGACCCCCAGCTGCGCGATGATGAAGGAGAACTCGCCCAGCGGCCCCAGCAGCAGTCCGGCGCGCCGCGCTTCATGCGGGCGCGTGCCGCAGATGATGAGCGCCATACCGGTCGCCATCGCGCGTCCGATCAGCACAAACACGGTCAGGCCGATCACCAGCGGCCAGACGGATTTGAGCAGCGAAGGATCGATCATCATGCCGATGGACACGAAAAACACGCTGCTGAAGAGGTCGCGCATCCCGGAAAACGATTTCTCGACCGCTCCTTTCTGCGGGATCTCCGCCACGATCGCTCCGAGTAAAAATGCGCCGAGCGCGAGCGAGTAGCCGGCTTTAGCGGCGGCGATGGCGAGGAGGAACAGCAAGCCGGCGACGATGATCGTCTGCAGTTCCGGATCGGCGCGCGCCTCGAGACGCCGCATCAACCGCGGCACCATCAACAGTCCGGCGCCGACGAGGAGCACGACGAAGGCGGACATGCTCGTGAGCAGCCAGCCCACGCTGGTCTGCTGCGCCTGGCCGGCATACGTCGCCAGCAGGGTCAGCATCACGACCGCCACGACGTCCTCCATCACCGTGATGCTGAGCGCCAGCTGCGCCGAACGTTCGTGGCTGAGATTGAGCTCGCCGACGATCTTCGCGATGACCGCCGAGCTCGAGACCATGAACATCGCCGCGACGAAGAGCGATTGCGCGGACGTCCAGCCGACCGCGAGACCCAGCAGCTGGGTCAGGTTGAGCATGAAAAAGGCGCCCAAGCCCGTCGCCAGCAGCGTGGGCCAGCCCATCCGGCCGAGCTTCGAGATGCTCAGGCCGAGGCCGATCGCGAACATCAGGAAGACCAGCCCGATCTGCGAAAGCGTCTGGATCCGGTCGACATCGTGAATGAACGAGAACGGCGGCGTGTGCGGCCCGATCGCGACGCCCGCGAGGAGATAACCGACGATGACGGACAACCCCAGGCGCCGGCAGAGCAAACCGGCCAGGCCGGCCGCGAGCAGCACCACCGCAAGGTCCTGGATAAGGCTGATTCCGTCCATCGTTCAAAAAAGTCTAGGTTCGCCACCGCGAAGTTATTTTCGCGATGGCGAACGAAGTTGAGGACGGAGTAAATCCGCAAGTTCGGCATCAACGATTAATGCCGCGAGCGATCGATCAGTCCACCGACGACCAAACCGACGCTGCCGACGGCTAGCGTCCAGAAAAACCAGTGGCCCGCAATCAGACCTACGATGAGGCCTGCGACGACACCGGCGAGGGCGCCCCAGCCGGCGACAGCCGAGCGGTCGTGGGGCGCGTTGTTGTTCTGAGAATTCTTTTGAGTATCCATGGTTGCAGGGCGCCAGCCACGCTGGCGCGGAATGAGGTGGAGGCGTGCAGCGACGCCTGAGGAAGCGAGCCCGCAGGGCGCGCGTTAACGACGGAGAGCGACGAGCGCGCTCAAATCCGAAGTTCCACCGTTCCCACCCACTGCACCGGCCGCGGCGCGTCGGAACGCGCGCGGCGCAGGGAAAATCTCGCGGCCCGATCGGGCGCGCCAAAATCGAAATGCGGCGCCGACAAAAACGACGGCGCCGGCTTGCCTGCAAGCTGGGGCGTGGCCAGGGGAAGCTTCCCCTGGGCCTCCGGCACCGACATGAAAAGGTCGGCGTGGGCCGTCGCGGCCGCGGAAATCGTCAGGTCATGACCGGTCGGGTGTGTTTCCGCCCGCGATGCTCCCGGCACGATCAGGCACACCGCGGCGACGAGCGCGACGAGCAGGCGGGCCATGGTTCGATACGGGCGCACGAGGAGGTGCTGCTCGGCCGGGACCGCTGTGTCAATCGCCCGCATGGGCGTCGCGACGCTGGAGGCCCGTGCCGTCAGTCGATCTCGGTGACCGTCACCTCGTGACGCCGGCCTTCCACCGTAAGGGCGAAACGCTGCAGCGGCACGACGTGCCCGTTGGTCGCCGGCGCCGGGCTGGCGGGCTTGGCGGCGGCGACGGGCGCCGCCGAAGCCGCAACTGGCGCCGGGGCGGCGGGTTTCTTGTGCAACGCGGCGAACTCGCGCGGGAACATCGCGTGCAGGACGCACGCCTCGTTGTCGGTCGGCAGACCGGCGGCCGCGAGTTCCTCGCGAAGCTTGTTCATCCGCGGGGCGAGCGAGTCGGCCGGGCGGCCTTCGACGGGCTGCTGGCCGGATTTCTTGATCGCGAGCGCGCGCACCGCTTCATCGATCGGTCCCGGCGTGCGGCCGTATTTGTTCAGCGCGATGTCCATCGCCGGCTGCGAGAAGTTGGCCCAGCGACCGAACTTCACGTTCAACATCGCCTGCGTGCCGACGATCTGCGAGGTCGGCGTGACGAGCGGAATCCAGCCGAGGCAGGCGCGCACGTAAGGAATCTCGGCGAGGACTTCCTCGAATTTGTTGGCCATGCCCTGTTCCTTCAGCTGCGTCCGGAAATTCGACAGCATGCCGCCGGGCACCTGGTAGAACAGCGTGTCGGAATCGACCCGCTCGTTGGCCGGCGAAGTGAATTTCTCGAGTTCCTTGTAGACTCCGGTGAAGTAGTCGCGGAGTTCGCGGAGGCGCTTCGGATCGTATTTCGGGCAGCGCGGATTGCCCTCGAGCAACGCGAGCATGCGCACGGTGTCGGGCTGCGCGGTGCCGTTGGCGAACGGCGCGATCGAGGTCTCGATCGCATCGACGCCCGCTTCGACCGCGGCCACGTAGGCCGAGGCACCCAGGCCCGCGGTGTCGTGCGTGTGCAGCGTGAGCGGGAGGGCGACGCGACGCTTCAACTCCTTCACGAGATCGAAGGCGACGCGTGGCGAGATCACGCCGGACATGTCCTTGATCGCGATCGAGTGACAACCCATCCGCTCGAGCTCGACGCCCATCTTCACGAACGCATCGATCGTGTGCACCGGGCTGGTGGTGTAGCAGATTTCGCCGCGCGCGTGCTTGCCGGTGGCGATGACGGTCTTGATCGCCGTCGCCAGATTGCGGGTGTCGTTCAACGCGTCGAAAATGCGAAACACGTCCTGACCCGCGGCCGCGTTGGCGCGCACGAACGCCTCGACGACGTCGTCCGGAAAGCTCGTGTATTGCACGATGTTCTGGCCGCGCAGCAGCATGATCTGCGGCGTCTTGGGCGCGGCTTTTTTCAAGGCGCGCAGGCGGTCGAACGGATTCTCGCCGAGATAGCGCAGGCACGAATCGATCGTCGCGCCGCCCCAGGTCTCGAGCCCGCCGAAGCCGAGTTCGTCGAGGATCGGCGCGGCCGGCAGCATTTGCGCCGTGGTCATGCGGGTCGCGGCGAGCGATTGGTGTCCGTCGCGCAGGACGGTGTTGTTGAAGACGAGGGGTGCCATGATGGGAAAGTAGCGAGTAGTGAGAGTAGTGGGTGGTGAGCAGGAGACGGGCGATGGGATGAGGCTGAAAGGGGCTCGCTGCTCGTCAGTGGCTGCTCGCGGCTCCAGCGTTCATTCGAGTTCGCGGAGCAGGGTTACCTGCGACGGATCGTAGGCGCGGTGGCCGAAACGTTCGGTGGTGATGCGCAGCCGGCCGGCTTCGTCGATGCCGTGGAAAAGTCCGGTGAACGTGTGCGCGCGGCCAGTGAGTGTGACCGAGACGAGTCGCGGCTGCGCCCAGTGGACGTTCAGTTCATCCACGATCATCCGAAACTCGTCGTTGCGGATGTGCGCATGCGCGCGACCGATCGCGCGCAGGATGACGCGGGTGATGTCGTCGAGCGTGTAGCCGCCGGGCGCGAGATCGGCGAGCCGCGCGGTGCTGCCGGCGAGCGCGGGCTCGGCGGCTTCGGGAAAATTGAAGACGTTGAGGCCGATCCCGATCACCGCGGTTTCGTCGTTGAAACGTTCGACGAGCAGACCGGCGAGCTTGCGGCGGCCGACCATGATGTCGTTCGGCCAGCGCAGACGCAGGCCGGCGACGCCCAGTTCCTTCAAGGCGGCGATGATCGCCCAGCCGGCGGCGAGCGGCAGAATCGCCCAGCGGGCGCGATTGCCCGGGCAGGGCACGACCGCGGACAGCCAGAGGCCACCTTCGTCGGATACCCAGAAACGCCCGGTCCGACCCCGGCCATCGGTTTGAAGGCGCGAACGGACGGCGTGCCAGGGCGAGAGCTTGGCGGCGGCGGAATTGGTGGAACCGATCTCCTGCGCGACCAGAATGCTCCACCCTTCGCTGGTGAGGAGCGAAGTCTCGGACGAGAGAGGCGCACCGGAGGTCATGGTAAGAATGCTAGCAGTGGCCGGCGTGACGGGCTGCGCATGGGTTGCCATTTCTTGTGCGAAAAAGGTCGGCCGCCCCGGCGGCCGATCGTCGGCGTCGAATCTCAATGGCCGAGCGCGGAGAGAAAGTAACCCGCCGCCACCGCGGTGCCAATCACACCGGCGACATTCGGGCCCATCGCGTGCATGAGCAGATAGTTGTTGGGATCGGCCCGCTGGCCTTCGTTATGGGAAACCCGCGCCGCCATCGGCACGGCGGAAACGCCGGCGGAGCCGATCAACGGATTCACCGGATTGTGCGGCGAGAGGAGATTCATGATCTTCGCCACGATCACGCCGCCTGCCGTGGAAATGCCGAACGCCACGACGCCGAGCAGGATGATCTTCAGCGTTTCCGGCGCCAGGAAGTTCTGCGCGCGCATCGTCAGACCCACCGTCACGCCGAGGAAAATGGTGAGAACGTTGATGATCTCGTTCTGGGCGGATTTCACGAGTCGCTCCGTCACGGCGCACTCACGCAGGAAGTTGCCGAGCATGAGCATCACGATCAGCGCGGACGCATCGGGCACCAACAGCACGCACACGATCATGACCACGAGCGCAAACAACAGCTTCTCGGTGCGGCTGACCTTGCGCAGCGATTTCATCCGGATCCGGCGCTCGTGATGCGTGGTGAGCGCGCGCATGATCGGCGGCTGGATCAACGGCACCAGCGACATGTAGGTGTAGGCCGCGACCGCGACCGCGCCGAGAATTTCGGGCGCGAGTTTGTTCGTCAGGAAGATCGCCGTCGGGCCGTCGGCGCCGCCGATGATGCCGATGGACGCCGACTGCTTGGCCGTGAACCCGAGCAGGTTCGCGCCCATGAAGGTGAAGAACAGGCCCAGTTGCGCGGCCGCGCCGAGCAGCAGCGTGCGCGGCATCGCGATCAGCGGGCCGAAGTCCGTGAGGGCGCCGACGCCGAGAAAAATCAGCGGCGGAAACAGCTCCAGTTTCACGCCCTGGGAGATGAAATCGAAGAGCCCGCCTTCGACGCGGTTCACCTGCATAACTTGGGGCGTTTCGCCGGTCGCCGCCGCGTCCGCCGGCGCACCTTCGCGGGCCGGGACGGCGTGGCCTTCGATGCGGAAGATGGCCGAATCGGTCATGCCGTTAGCGCGCTGTTCGACGGTGATCACGCCGCGCGTGGGCAGGTTCGCCACCAGCGCCCCAAACGCGATCGGCACGAGCAGCAGCGGCTCGAAGCCTTTGGCGACAGCGAGATAGATGAGCACGCCGGCCACGGCCCACATGACCAGCATCTGCCAGGTGATCTGGGCGAAGCCGGTGGTCTGGAAGAAATCGAGAAGTCCTTGGATCATGGCGGGTGGATCAGTGGGTTTTGTGCGAGGCGAAGATCGCGCGACGTCCCTCGCGCGCCCAGTCGAGCGTCGGCTGCTCCGGCGTGACAGCGGTGATGCGATGCGGTTGTCCGCGCAACGTCAGGTGCACCGCCGCCGCGATGACGGCGAGCACCCGCGGATCGGTCGCGTCTGTCGCGGCGGCGACGGGCGCCGGCGTGGCGGCTGGCGCTGCGGGCGCGGGCGGACGGTCGTGCGCCGCCGGATGCGTCCGGTGCGCGGGCGCATGCCGCCGGCGGGCCGCCAGGCGGAAGGCCGCGCCCATCAGCTCCAGGAGTCCCCAGATGGAGCCGAGGGCGATGAACACCACAATCAGGCCGTTGAGTTGAAAAAGAATCGAGTCTCCGAGATTTGGATACTCGGCGAGGGCGAGGAGCGCGGGCCGGGCAGGAGAGAAGGCCATGATCGGGTGGAACGGGGTTGGGTTGGGGAAAACGAGACGGGCTCCTATCGACCCGTCGATTGTTTGATCCGCCGGCTGACGCCGAGACAGATGATGAACAGTCCGCCGAGGGCTAGGAGTTGGCCCCCGGCAGCAACAAGCAGTCGGACCGAACCGTCGAACTGCGGCGCCACCAGGCGCACCAGAGCCACGCCGGAGAGGGCGGTCGAAACGCCGGCAATCCACCAACGGGCACGGTTGCGAAGAGGACTCACTGCAGGAGAGGGATCAGGGTGACGTAGATGCCGGTCAGGATCGCGCTCGTGATGACGCCGCTGACGTTGGCGCCGAGCGCTTCCGGCAGAATGATGGAGTCGGGCGTGACGCTGGAGACTTCCTTCTGCGCGACCTTGGCCGTGGAAGGCACGCAGCTCACGCCGGCGATGCCGATCACGGGGTTGATTTTACGACCGCTGAAATAATAAGCGAGATAGCCGCCGATCAGTCCGCCGATGCCGGAGAGCAGGAGCGCGAGGATGCCCAGCACCAGCAGCACGAGGACCTTCGGGTTCAGGATGGTCGCCGCTTCGCACAGCACGCCGAGCAACAGGCCGAGGAACATCGTGGCGCCGTAGAGAATCGGTCCGTCGATGACCGAGATGAAGTATTTCAGGCCGGCCTCACGCACTGCGACGCCGACGAAGAGCGAAAGGAAGAGCGGCGCCGCGGACGGAAACAGCAGGCAGAGCACCGTGCAGCCGACGACCGCAAAAGCGAGTTTCTCGTCCGACGTGACCTTCACCGCGGGTTTCGGCGGCATTTTCAATCCGCGCAACTTCGCCGGCACCAGGGCGCGGATCAGGTAGGGATAACCGCCATACGCGAGCCCCAGATACAAATACGCCACCACGGTGATCGGCACGAACAGCTCCTTCGCGAGCGTGAGCGAAGTGAACAACACCATCGGACCGTCGGCGCTGCCGACCATGGCGATCGAGGCGGCTTCGCGATAATTGAGACCCATCGCCACGGCGATCGGAAAGGTCGCCACCGTGCCGAACTCGGCACACAGCGCCAGGAACATGCTCAGGAACGGCCGCGCGAGCACGAAGCCGACGTCGAGCAATACGCCGATCCCCAAAAATACCATGCACGCGATCAGACCGTTGCTGAACGCGAACGTGTAGATCGGCTGCAGAAAATCGATCTGCAGGACATACATCAGGTTGTCCGTCTGCTGCACGAGCGGCGCCATCATCAGCGTGCCGTGCGTCGCCGCATCCGTCGCGACGGGCGTCTCGGTGACGGCGGAAGCCGTCGTGGGGTCGAGGAACAGCACGCCGGCGTTGACCGCGGCCATGCCGAGCCCCATCGGAATCATGAGCAACGGCTCGAGCACTCCCTTTTTCCCGAGGTAAACGAGCAGCATGCCGAGCAGCATCAGCCCGATGCGGGCCAGCAGGATCGGCCAACTCGAATCCAGCAGCGAAGTGACGCCCTGGAAGATGTTGAGGATGTCTTGAAAATGCATGAAGGCGGGGCGGACAGGAGGCGGCGGCGCGGAGGTCCGTCAGCCTTTTCGGGAGTTCAGCCAGCGGATGGCCACAAACATCCCTTTCATCAGCGCGGCCACGCACATCGAGATCGCTACGGCGATCCCGAAGATGATGAGCGCGGTTTCAATGGCGGTTTTCATGAGAGGAGAAAGTCAGAGCGAAAGTGAAAGTGAGAGTGAGGCAGAGGGTGGACGTGAGGAGGCAAAATCGGGGCGCCCGCGTTCATGTTCACGAACGCGGCGTGCCGCCCCGGCTGCCTTTCACTTTCACCTTCACTTTCACTTTTCCCTGCTAGCGTCAGACGATGCGAAGGAGGACGGTGCCCTCCTCGACGCCGTCGCCGGCGTTGACGAGCACCGCATCCACGCGGCCGGCCTTCGGCGCGAAGATGTAGGTGTTCATTTTCATCGCCTCGATCGTCGCGACCTGCGCGCCTTCGGCGACGCTGTCGCCGGTCTTGACGTCGATCGACACGACCTTGCCCGCGAGCGGGCTGGGCACATCGCCGGCGCCGGCGGCGGCGGCACGCGGTGCCGGTGCCGCGGCGGGCGCGGCCACGGAGGCCGCGGCGACGGGCGCGGTGGAAACCGGAGTGACGACGGGTGCGGCGGAAGGCGCAGGCCCTTCGCTGAGCATCTCGACGAGGACCTCGTAGACTTTGCCTTCCACGGTGACACGGAGTTTTTTCATGAGAGAAATCGGTTTGGGGGCCGGCGCATCCGGAATTCAGATACGCCGGCGGCGGGACAGGGAATCAGCGGATTTGGTGAGACGAGTAGATCTGGCGGCGGCCCTCGAGGGACCACTGCTGCATGAGGGTTTCGACATTGGGTGGCGCGGCCGGGCGGATCGCCATGATGCGCGCCTGCGAGCCCAGATGCATCGCCACGGAGGCGGCGATCACCGCGACGGTCTCGGGCGCCGGCGTGGCGGACGCCGCCGGAACGCCGGCAAGTGCCGGCGTTCGCTTGACCGGTTCGGGATGCGTGGCGGCGAGCCAGCGCCCGGCCGCGGCGACCAGGACCATGAGCGCGGCCGTGCCGGCGAGGATCACCAGGAGCGCCAGCCATTGGTTGCCGAACAGGGGCCGTGGCGCGTCGGCGACGGCGAGGAGGAGGGCGCTCATAGCGGGATGTTGCCGTGCTTCTTCGGCGGCCGGGTTTCACGCTTCGAGAGCGTGTTCCGCAGTGCCATCGCCACGAGCCCGCGGGTCTGGGCCGGTTCGATGACATCGTTGATCATGGCTTTCGCCGCCGCCTCGTAGGGCGACGAGAATTTCTCGCGATACTCGGCGGCGAGCTGGGCCGCTTTTTTCTTCGGCTCCGCCGCGGCCGCGATTTCTTTCTTGTAGAGCACGCCGACGGCGCCTTCGGCGCCCATGACCGCAATTTCGGAACACGGCCACGCGTAGACGAAATCCGCGCCCATGTCGCGGCTGCACATCGCCAGATACGCGCCGCCGTAGGCCTTGCGCATGATGACGGTGATCTTCGGCACCGTGGCCGCCGCGTAGGCGAAGAGCATCTTCGCGCCGTGGCGGATGATGCCGCCGCGTTCCTGTGCGACGCCGGGCATGAAGCCGGGGACGTCGACGAGCGTGACGACCGGAATGTTGAAGACATTGCAGAGCCGGATGAACCGCGCGCCCTTGTCGGACGAATCGATGTCGAGCGTCCCCGCCTTCACGGCCGGCTGATTGGCGATGATGCCGACCACGATGCCCTGCACGCGGCCGAAGCCGACCACGAGGTTCTTCGCAAAATCCTTCTGCACCTCGAGGAAGTCGCCGCCGTCGACGAGCAGTTCGATGACCTTGAGGACGTCGAGCGGCGCCTTCGGATCTTCCGGCACCAGCGCGTTCATGCGCTCGTCAACGTCGAGCGTCACCGTCGGCGTGGGCCGGTGCGGCGGGTCCATGATGTTGTTCGAGGGCAGGAAACTCAGCAGCTTGCGCGCAATCTCGAACGCGTGTTGATCGTCGTTGGCGACGAAGTGGATGTTGCCCGAGATCGCCGCGTGGGCGGCGGCGCTGCCGATCTCGTCCATCGTGGTCGACTGGCCGGTGGCGGCTTTGATGACCTCCGGGCCGCAGATGAACATCTGCGCGTTCTTCTTCGTCATGATGATGAAGTCGGTCAGCGCCGGCGAATACGCCGCGCCGCCGGCGCAGGGGCCCGCGATGATCGAGATCTGCGGCACGACGCCGGAGAGAAGGACGTTGCGGAAAAAGATCTGGCCGTAGCCGGAGAGCGCGTCGTCGCCCTCCTGGATGCGGGCGCCGCCGGAATCGTTGATCCCGATCATCGGCATGCCGGCCTGCATCGCGTAGTCCATGAGGTCGCAGACCTTCTTGGAATGAATGCGGCCCAGCGCGCCGCCGCCGACGGTGAAGTCGTGGCTGAAGCAAGCCACCGGACGGCCGTCGATGTAGCCGACGCCGGTGACGACGCCATCGCCGGGGAACGACTTCGATTCGAGGCCGAAGTGGTGGCAGTCGTGCTCGGCGTGCATGCCGGATTCGAGGAAGCTGCCGGGTTGAAACAGCGCGTCGACGCGTTCGCGCGCGGTGAGCAGTCCCTTCTTCTTGCGCTCGGCAAGTTTTTCGGGACCGCCGCCGACCGACGCAGCGGCGCGACGTTTGCGCAGTTCTTCGAGCAGGGCGGGTGAGATGGCCATGTTTTTAAGGGATTCGGGAGGCTTCGCTCAGCGTGCGATCGGAGCGCAGAGCTCGGTGAGCACGCCGTGGGTGGATTTGGGATGCAGGAAGGCCACGAGCTTTCCGCCGGCGCCTTCGAACGGTTTTTCGTTGATCAAGCGGCAGCCGCCCGCGGCGGCCTGGCCGAGCTGCGCCTCGATGTCGGTCGTGCCGAACGCGACGTGATGAATGCCCTCGCCATTCTTCTCGAGAAACTTGGCGATCGGGCTGTCGGGCGAGGTGGGCTCGAGCAGCTCGAGGTGGACCTCGCCCACCGTGAAGAACGCCGTGCGCACTTTCTGCGAGGCGACTTCTTCGCGGTGCTCGCATTTCAGGCCAAGCGACTTTTCGTAGAACGGCACAGCTTCGTCCAGGGAGCGAACCGCAATGCCAAGGTGATCGATTTTGGTGATCATGGTGGATGTCGTGACGGGGCGCATTTCAGCGTCGGCGCCAGTATGCCGATCGCCCGCTCGGGTCGCTTCGCATGAATTGGCTATTGATAAGCATCCCTTGGCAAAATCTGCGGAGCAGCAAATTTCATGAGCCCGTAGACTGGCACCTGAGATTTTTATCTCTTATACCATGTCTGCTGCCACCGACCTCCCTCCTGCCACGAATGACCCGCTGGCCGACGCGTATGCCCGATGGCGCGCGCTGGTCGAGTCCGAGCTGAAGGGCGTGCCCTTCGACAAGAAGCTCGTCACGCGCACCTTCGAGGGGGTCGCGCTGCAGCCGCTCTACACGCGGGCGAGTCTCGCAGGAGTTTCCGATCTCACCAGCAAGCCCGGCGAGGCGCCGTTCCTCCGCGGCACCCGTCCGCTCGGCTATCGCTCCAGTCGGTGGGAGGTCGCGCAACGCCTCGCGGCGGCGACGCCGGTCGAGTTCAACACCGCCGTAGTGCCGGACCTGATGCACGGGCAGAACGCCGTCGTGCTCACGCCGGATCGGGCAACGCGCCTCGGGCTCGATCCCGACGAGGCGCCGGCGGCAAGCGTCGGCGCCGGCGGGATCTCGCTGGCGGATGTCGAGGATCTCGCCACGGCGTTGAACGGCGTGGAGCTGAGCGCGGTCCCGCTGCACCTCGACGCGGGAGGCGACGCGTTGCCGCTGGCGGCGCTTTTCCTCGAAACCATGCGCCGGCGCGGTGCACCGTGGGGAGCCCTGTCCGGCAGCATCGTTGCCGACCCGATCGGGGCGTGGATCTCCTGCGGCGCGCTGCCGGCCGCGATCGACCCGCTGTTCTCCTCGCTCGCGGGCTGGACCGCGTGGTCCGAAACGTCCCTGCCGAAAGTCAAAACCGTCGGCGTGGACGTCACCGGCTGGAGCGACGCCGGCGCCACCGCCACGCAGGAACTGGCGTTCGCGCTCGCGACCGCGACGGCCTATCTGCGGGCGCTCGGCGAACGCGGCGTGCCCGCCTCGGTCGCCGCGCGACGCTTTGCGTTCACCCTCGCGATCGGACCGCAGTTCTTCACGGAAATCGCGAAATTCCGCGCCTTCCGGCCGCTGTGGGCGCGCGTGCTGACCGCCTTCGAACTGGCTCCTGAAGCCGCCGCGGAGGCGAGCGTCAGCGCAATCACGGGATCGTGGAACAAGACGCTGCTCGATCCGCACGTGAACATGTTGCGCGTCACCACCGAGGCGCTTTCGGCCGTGCTTGGCGGCTGCGACCGGCTGCACATCGCGCCGTTCGACGAAGTTTCCGGAGCGACGACGGAGTTCTCGCGTCGCATCGCCCGCAACGTCCACACGCTGCTCGCCGAGGAATTCAATTTCGCCGAGGTGGCCGACGCCGCCGGCGGTTCGTGGTATGTGGAAAAACTGACCGACGAGATCGCGCGCGGCGCGTGGGCGATCTTCCAAGAGATCGAACGCAAAGGCGGAATGGTCGCCGCGCTCCGCAGCGGCTATCCGCAGGAGCTCGCCGCCAAGGCCGGCACGGAGAAGCGCGATGCCGTGGCGAAGCGCCGTTACGGCCTGGTGGGGACAAACCTGTTCCCCAATCTCAAGGAAACGCCTCTCGCTCGCGCGGAGGTCGATCTCGCCGCCTGCCAGAGCCGTCGCGCCGCGGAGATTCGCGGTCGCCGTGGTCGCGGTCCGGCGAACGCGCCGGCCCACGCCGACTGGGCCACGCGCTTTGCGCTCGCGCTGAGCGCGGCGCGGGAGGGCGCCACGGTGGGCCAGCTGAGTCGCTTCTCGTGCGGCGGCAAACCGGTCGCACCGGCGATCTCCGCGTTGAGTCCGCGTCGGGGCGCCGAGGATTTCGAGACCTTGCGTGCCGCCTCCACGGCGTATGCCAAAGCGCACGGAGCGCGCCCGAAGGTCTTCCTCGCAAAGATGGGCCCGGCGCTGCAGCACAAGGCGCGCGCCGATTTCTCCGCCGGCTTTTTCGCCGCCGGCGGCTTCGAGGTGCTCGCGAAGCAAAGCTTCAACACGCCCGAGGAGGCGGCCGCCGCCGCGTCGAAAGCATCCGTCGCGGTCCTCTGCTCGACCGACGACACTTACCCGGTGCTCGTGCCGGCGTTCGCCGCGGCCGTCCGTAAGGCTGCGCCGGATACGACGCTCGTCCTCGCGGGTCTGCCCGCCGATCCCGCCACGGTCGCGGCGTTCAAGACCGCCGGTATCGACGAATTCATCCACGTGCGCGCCAACGTCCACGACGTGCTGGCCGGACTTTTGAAAAAACTGGGCGCCCTCTGATTCCCCTTCCATGAAAGACTCACCCGATTTCACCAAGCTCGCCTACGACGCCTTCTCGTTTGCGAACGCCCTGCGGCCCGCGAGACCAAGCGCCGCGCCGTGGCAGACCTACGAGCAAATCCCGGTCAAACCGGTCTTCACCGCGGGCGATCTGCCTGCGCGTCAGGAGCTCGACACCATGCCGGGACTCGCGCCGTTCACGCGCGGGCCCTACGCGACGATGTATGTCGTGAAGCCGTGGACCGTGCGCCAATACGCCGGATTTTCCACGGCCGAGGAGTCGAACGCGTTCTATAAGCGCAATCTCGCGGCCGGCCAGGCGGGCCTGTCGGTCGCGTTCGACCTCGCCACGCACCGCGGCTACGACAGCGATCACCCGCGCGTCGTCGGCGATGTCGGCAAGGCCGGCGTCGCGATCGACAGCGTGCTCGACATGCAGACGCTCTTCGGCGGCATCCCGCTCGACAAGGTGTCTGTGTCGATGACGATGAACGGCGCGGTGCTGCCCGTGATGGCGTTCTACATCTGCGCCGCGCTCGAACAGGGCGCGAAACTCAGCGACCTCTCCGGCACGATCCAGAACGACATCCTGAAGGAGTTCATGGTGCGGAACACCTACATCTATCCGCCGACTCCCTCGATGAAGATCATCGCGGACATCTTCGCCTACACGTCGAAGAACATGCCGAAGTTCAACTCGATCTCGATCTCCGGCTATCACATGCAGGAGGCGGGCGCCACGGCGGACCTCGAGCTCGCCTACACGCTCGCGGACGGACTCGAGTATCTGCGCACCGGCGTCGCTGCTGGTCTCGACATCGACGCCTTTGCGCCGCGGCTCTCGTTCTTCTGGGCGATCGGCAAAAACTTCTTCATGGAAGTCGCGAAGATGCGCGCCGCCCGCACGCTCTGGTCGGAAATCGTCGGCCAGTTCAATCCGAAGAATCCGAAATCGCGCGCGCTGCGGACGCACTCGCAGACCTCCGGCTGGTCGCTCACGGAACAGGATCCGTTCAACAACGTCGCGCGCACCTGCCTCGAGGCGCTCGCGTCGGCCACCGGCCACACGCAGTCGCTGCACACCAACGCGCTCGACGAGGCGATCGCGTTGCCGACGGATTTCTCCGCCCGCATCGCGCGCAACACCCAGTTGCACCTGCAGCAGGAAACCGGCATCTGCAACGTCGTCGATCCGTGGGGCGGCAGCTACTACGTCGAACACCTCACGCACGAGCTCGTCGAAAAGGCGCGCGAGCACCTCGAGGAAGTCGAGAAGCTCGGCGGGATGACGAAGGCGATCGAGGCGGGCATTCCCAAACTCCGCATCGAGGAGGCCGCCGCCCGCCGCCAGGCGCGCATCGATTCCGCGAAAGAAACGATCGTCGGGCTCAACAAATACCGTCTCGAGAAAGAGGCCGCGCTCGATATTCTCGAGGTCGACAACACCGCCGTCCGCGAAGCGCAGATCAAGCGGCTGAAAGAGCTGCGCGCGTCGCGCGACGAAACGAAAACGAAGGCCGCGCTCGCGGCGCTCACCGCCTGTGCGAAGGGAGGGGAGGGCAACCTGCTCGATCTCGCCGTCACCGCGGCCCAGGCGCGCGCGACGCTGGGGGAAATTTCCGATGCGCTCGAAGTGATCTTCGGACGCTACCAGGCCCAGATTCGCTCGATCTCGGGCGTTTACCGCCAGGAATTCGGGGAGGAAAAAACCGTGAACAAGATCAAGGAGAAGATCGCGCGCTTCGAAGCGCAGGAAGGCCGCCGGCCGCGCGTGCTCATCGCGAAGCTGGGTCAGGACGGACACGATCGCGGCGCGAAAGTCGTCGCGACCGCCATGGCCGATCTGGGCTTCGACATCGACATCGGGCCGCTCTTCCAGACGCCTGCCGAGGCCGCGAAGCAGGCGGTGGAAAACGACGTGCACGCCGTGGCGATGAGCTCGCTCGCGGCGGGTCACAAGACGCTGCTGCCGCAGTTGCGCGACGAGCTGCGGAAGCTCGGCCGCGAGGACATCGTGTTGATCTGCGGCGGCGTGATTCCGGCGCAGGATTACGATTTCCTGCTCGCGAACGGCGCCAGCGCGATCTTCGGCCCCGGCACGGTGATCCCGCAGTCGGCCGCGAAGATCCTCGATCTGCTGCTCGAGCGTTTGGAACCGGTTGCAGGTTGAGGATGGCCGACGTCGTCAAAGATCCCGGCATGCGGGTTTCCGCGCCTCATCCCCAAACGGATGAGCCGGAGACCCGCGTCGTCACGCACGACGGTTGTCCGCAGCCGCGGCCCGACTGGGTGCCGGAAAATGCCGGCCCCGGTTTCGCGAGCTGGGTCCTGCAAGGAGCGCGGCCCTCGGGGGTCGCGCTCGCCGGCAAACCCGTGCCGCGCCGACGCACGCTGAAGCTCGACGACTATATTTTCGGCGTGCTCGGCGGCGATCCGACGATCCTCGCGCGCGCGATTACGCTCGTCGAAAGCAACGCTCCCGCGCATCAGGAACTCGCGCAGGAACTCCTCGCGAAACTGCTGCCGCACACCGGCGGCTCCCGGCGCATCGGCATCACCGGGATTCCCGGCGCCGGCAAGAGCACGTTCATCGAAAGTTTCGGCTGCAACCTGATCGACGACGGCCATCGCATCGCCGTGCTGGCGATCGATCCGTCGAGCAGCGTTTCCGGCGGCAGCATCCTCGCGGACAAGATCCGCATGGAAAAGCTCAGCCGGCGGAAAGGCGCGTTCATCCGACCGTCGCCCTCCGCCGGTTCGCTCGGCGGCGTGACGCGCAAGACCCGCGAGGCGATCCTCGTGTGCGAGGCCGCGGGCTTCGACGTGGTGATCGTCGAAACCGTCGGCGTTGGCCAGAACGAGGTCACGGTTCGCTCGATGGTGGATTTTTTCCTCGTGTTGATGATCGCCGGCGCCGGCGACGAGATGCAGGGTATCAAGAAAGGCGTGATCGAGCTGGCGGACACGCTCGTGATCAACAAGGCCGATGGCGAGAATCGCCCACGGGCGATGGCGGCGCAGGCGGAAATGCGGCGGGTGTTGCACTACCTGCATCCGACGGCGGCCGGCTGGACCACCCCGGCATTGCTGGCGTCGGCGCTCACCGGCGACGGTCTGCGGGACGTGTGGAAAGTCACCGAGGATTTCTTCCGCACGGTGCGCAGCAGCGGCGACCTCGAGCGCCGGCGCCGCGCGCAAGCGGTCGAGTGGATGCACGCGCTGATTCTCGAAAGCCTGCGCACGCGTTTCTATTCCGAACCGATGGTGCGCGACCGCCTGAGCGGCGTCGAACAGGCCGTGGCGATGGGCAAGATGCCGCCCTTGATGGCAGCGATGGAACTGCTGAAGCTGACCTGAACTCGTTCCGGGGGCGCGAGTCGTTTCGGAACGAGGCGGCCGGCCGACGAATCAGGCGGACGTGGCCGAATTCGAGCCGATCGCGGCGGGTGGCGGAAACGGCAGCCGTGAGCCGCCTTCCGGGAGGAAGTCGCGAGCCAGGTCCTTCACGCGTTGGCCGGAGACGCGGATCCTGATCGCGTGACGCAGCCAGCCGCGATTGTTCGAGTCCCAAAAAAAGTCGCGGACTTCGTCACGCACACGTTGCATGTGCGCCGCCTCGGCGATGCTGCGGAGCAGCATCCGGTCGGACACGAAGAAATCGCGATAGAGCAACAAGATCAGTGGCGCGAAAAACCGCGCGTGCGGGTAAAGACAGTGCCAGAAAGCGCGCCGCTCGAAGTCGGTGGCCGGGCAATGGTGTTTCTCGCAATACAATTCCCGCAAGGTGCGCATCTCGAAGCCGGGGGCGTTTTACTGTGAGGAACGCCTCCGAGCTGGCGCAAGGCCCGAAATCGCAATTCTGCGTCAGAAGCGCCGCCGCGAATCAGCGGGTGAGGACGGGCGGCTCTTCGGGAGAATTGGGCGCGGACTGGCTGTAAAAGCGCGCGAGCGTCTCGCGCCAGCGCGCATCCTCGATTTCCCGCCGACGGACCGCGCGATATTCGGCCTCGCCCGCAAACGAAATGAAGGCGAACAACGCGGCGAGCAGCCACCACGAGTTCCACAACGCGATCGCGATGCCGATGAGGCTGACGATCTTGCCGACGGTTGCCGCGATCTGCGTCGCCCGCAGGTAAGGCATCCGGTAGGCGAGACCCGCGCGCAAGATGCGGCCGCCATCCATCGGAAACGCCGGCAGAAGATTGAAGCAGCCCATCGCCAAATTCGCGAAAAACAGCTGATAGGCCAGGCCCGCCATCGAATACAGCGGGACTTCGTCGGGCATGCCCCGAACGATGAACCACAGCACGCCGGCGATGACGAAGTTGACCGCCGGCCCCGCGAGCGTGATCAGCAATTCGCGCGACGGCTGTCGCGGAATCGACTCGAACTCCGCCATCCCGCCGATCGGCATCAGCAGGATGCGCCGCACGCCGATGCCGTAGTGCATCGCGGTGAACGAGTGCCCGAACTCGTGGAGCACCACGCAGGTGAAGAACGAAATCAGCGTCACGCTGCTCCACACGAGGCCGGTCCAGCGCGCCATGTCCCAGCCCTCATAGGCGACCCAGGCGAGCAAAAGGAAGAAGCTCGAGTGCACCGCCAGCTGAATGCCGCGCACCCGAAACAGTTTGAGAGACCAATCCAGCATCGGGCGAATCAACGCGTCCTATTGAAAAGCGCCAGCATGCGTTTGCTTTGCCGGCGACGCCGCGCCACGCGTGCTATTTACTTTGAGCAGGGCTTCGTTTCGCTGGCGCCATGTCCGAAACGGCCAAGCCAGCCACCATCCTCGTCATCGATGACGATGCGGAGATTCGTTATTCGCTGTCGCGCGTTTTGTCCTCGCGCGGCTACCAGATCACCGAGGCGCCGAGCGGCGAGCAGGGGGTGGCACTGGTGAAAAAAGGCCCCGCGCCCGATCTCGTGCTGTTGGATGTCCGCATGAGCGGCATGGGCGGGATCGAGGCGCTGCAGATGATCCGCGGCGCCAATCCGAAGCAGTTGGTGATCCTGATGACGGCGTTCGGCACCGCGCAGACGGCGATCGAGGCGATGAAATACGGCGCCTTCGATTACATGATGAAGCCCTTCGATCCGCAGAAGGTGCTCGCGTTGACCGAAGCGGCCTTGAAAACCCGCGCCGATCTGCGCGCGGTGAGCGACTACAAGCCCACCATCAACGCCGACGACTATCGCGAAGGCATCGTCGGCAGCTCGCCGGTGATGCAGGACGTCTTCAAGGTCATCGGCCAGGTCACCGCCAGCGACGTGACGGTGATGATCACTGGCGAGAGCGGCACGGGCAAGGAGCTCGTGGCCCGTTCGATCTGGAAACACAGCCACCGCTCGGGCAAGCCGTTCATCGCGGTGAATTGCGCGGCGATTCCCGACAACCTGATCGAGAGCGAACTCTTCGGCCACGAAAAGGGCTCGTTCACCGGCGCGACCGGTCAGCGGCTGGGGAAGTTCGAACTTTGCGATGGCGGCACGATCTTCCTCGACGAGATCGGCGACATGGCGCTTGCGACGCAGACGAAGATTCTCCGCGTCCTGCAGCAGGGAGAAATCCAGCGCGTCGGCGGCACCGAGACGATCAAGGTCGACGTGCGCGTGATCGGCGCGACCAACAAGGATCTCGAGGAAATGGTGAAGGCGAAGACCTTCCGCGAAGATCTTTACTACCGGCTCAACGTCGTGCGGATCAAAATGCCGCCGCTGCGCGAGCGCGGCGAAGACATCCCGCAGATCGTCGATTTCTGCCTGCAGAATCTCGTGAAGCAGAAGAAGGCGAGGGTGACGAAGGTCTCGCCCGAAGCGATGACCGCGCTGACGCGTCACAACTGGCCCGGCAACGTGCGGGAATTGGAGAATGTGATCTACCGCAGCGCAGTGATCGCGCAGGGCGACGCGATTCTCGTGAAAGACCTGCCGCCCGAAATCCGCGGTGCAGCCGCGACGGAATCGGAATCGTCAGCGCCCGAAAGTGCCACCACGCCCAAGCCACCGGCGGCGAGCGCAGCGCCCTTTCCCGTCGAGCCGATCACGGCGCCCGCGCCGACGGCCCCGGCGGAAGGCGAGATCTCGGTTGAACGCGCGCTCGACGTAATTGTGTCTGCGCTGCGCACCGGCGAGGAGCCGATCCTGCCGCGCGTGGAGCGCGAGTTAGTCGCGCGCGTGGTTGCCGCGGAACCCGATCTGGCCAAAGCCGCCAAACTCCTCGGCCTCACAAAAGCCGCCCTGCAAAAACGCGTGACGCTGCAGCCGTGACCGGCAGAAGCGTTCGATAGGGGTGAGGTTGCCTGGACGGAGTTGGGCTAAAAAAGAGCGCGCCGATGACCCAAAAGGGTTTCAAGCGGCGCCCCGCGCCGTTTCGAATCTGTCATCCGACGCGCCGGACGTCCGCGCTCCACCTGGATAACGCGGAACTCAGTGCCGAGCTGGCGAGGAGGAAACCGAAGTTGCGGACGAAGAGGCCGCCACCTTGTTGAAATCGTCCGGGTATGGGACAACCGCCCGGACCGGCGCCGTTGCGGATAACTAGCGCGAAAGCGCGCTCGCAGCGGCAATGAAGACTACTTCCCCCCTTTGCCTCCTGGTCGGCTCCCCTGGCAGTAATCCGCCACGGCCTGCGAAACCCCTAATCAAATGCAAACGGCGGTCTACTACTGTGCAGTTACTGCAAACAGCCGTTGCTGAGAAACACAGGCAGGGAGTTAATCATGCAATCCGACGTCAGCAGCATTAGCCCGAACGTGCATCGTCTGTTAGTCAGAGCAGCTCACAATATCGTTCGTTTTCCGACTCACACATCCATGCATGTTAAAGTTCGGGCTATGCTTCTCGCCACGGTTACAATGATGGCACCTGTTGCCAAAGCCGACCTTTCGCTTGAGGTTTACGACAGCTCTAGGGCCAATGGTACTGATCCGGTCTTGATCGTCTTGAAGCTTAGCAATCCTGACCCCAACGATTACTACATAAAGGCCAGCTCAATGGCTTCCATCCCATTCCGCGTGCGATTCCGTGACAAAGGCGGGGAGTGCACTCTCGTAAGCAATAGCCGCAATGATCGCTTGATCGTCTATCGTCTTAGGGCCGGCACGTATGCGCTAATCGACACGAAATGCATGGTAGACGTTTTCTCCAATGGTGATGGCACCGCATTCTTCAGCTGCCGCCTTTTCTATGATCCGGAATGCAGGAGGCCGCGTGATACAGAGGAGCTTTCCATCGACATACGCACCCTTCCATCCTATAGCGGTTTGGCCACGCCGATGTCGAGCGTGGGGGTGCGCTAGGTAGAAACTACAGGCGATCCCGCCGCGTTCAGTCGCTCCGCAGGCACTTGGCCCAACAACCTCGGCGCATAAGCAACCAGCGAGATTTAAGCTTTATACAAATTGGCTTTAGTGAAGCGCTAACCGCAAATAAAATACGCGACATGGCTAAGGGTACAAGAGCAGCGATATGGTGCGTCAGCCTGCTTGAGCGGTCGCTTAGGGACTGCCACTTTGCTTGGCGGTCGTTGAGCAGGTCACCAGGCTACGTCACTACCTTCGTTTGTACCCTCGCCCTCGGAATTGCGTCCGCAACAGCTATATTCCGCGTTACAGATGCAGCCCTCTTTCGAGCACTACCATACCCGGGATCGGAACAGCTTGTCGTCATCAGCACCAAGACCAGGCGTTATGGGCTCTTGCGCGCACAGTCTCCCGCGCGCTTTCTCGCCTATCGCGACACCGCTCGATCGTTCTGTGCATTTGCGGCGTTGGAGGTATCTGATACCAACCTCGTGGTGGATGACCAACCTCGAGGCGCAGAGCTCGGCAGCGTGAATGTCGAGTATTTTAGCGCTCTCGGAACAGCACCCTTATATGGTCGTGATTTCCTGCAGGGCGAGGACGTGCCTGGGAAAGACTGTGTGGTCATAATTAGCCACCGTTTATGGAAGGATCGATTCGGAGGAGAGCTTGGAGCTATAGGGCGAGATGTATGGGTCGGTGGTAAATCCTGCCGCATCATCGGGGTGCTGGGGCCCGAGTACCGCCCGCCAAGGCTCCACAGCGTCGACATCTACAAACCTCTCGCTCTCACGATCGACCCGGCAAAACCGCTCGGGCGTTATCTTTTCGTGATTGGGCGTCTGCAGATCGGAGCTACGATTCAACAGGGGCAAGCGGAGTTAGCAACGATCAAGCCGAAGGTGCCTGACTGGGCTGTAAAGCTCCTTGCTCAAGAGGAGATTGTGCTAGAGCCCCTTGCCCAAGTTGAGCGGAATCGGTCTCCGCGAGCGATGCACGTAGCGTTACTATGCGCCGTCGGCCTGCTTTATGCGATGGCCTGTATTAATGCCTCCAGTATCGTTTCAACTCGCCTCAACGGCAAGCAGCGAGAGTTCGCGGTGCGATTAGCCCTCGGCTCTAGGAGCGTGTCAGAAAGTTTGTGTGTGGATCACTGAAATGAAAGGACAAGACAGTGACCACGAAAGAGAAGCAGCTGCCGTATGGCGGCTTGGATGTGAAGTTATTGGATGAGCTGAT
>NZ_JCAMRR010000006.1:0-192150 GCF_059821195.1 Opitutus sp. sgz309028
CCGGCACAGTGGCAGCCCTCGTAAAACTGCCTCGTAGCTGTCACAACTATGCCAGACGAGCGTTCGTAGTCGTCACAACTACGACTCGTCTACGAGGCAGAACGTCGGACGCTTACGGCCAAACGCGTGGCTGAGATTATTGGAATGCGCTTGAGCACGCCCAAGGCGCCGGACCCGCGACCGACAGCACCAGCGCCCGAGTCAGTCAGGCCGATTCGGCAGAAACTGGCTTACTCGCTCGCCGAGTTGAGCGTAGAGCTCGGAGTTTCGAAGGTGAGCATCTACCGGCTGGAAGCGCGGGGCCTGCTCAAATCGCTGCCTTACCTACGGACGAAGATCTACTCGCACGCAGAAGTTGAGAGATTCCTTCGGGGCAACAGATGGAGGTAATGTTGGCACCCATTGTTGCTTCGCCGGGCAGAAAGTCATTGGCCAAGCTAACTACCAGTCGGTCAGTCATCGGAAACGGCGCGATGTAAAGAAGCCGTCGACGACGAGAGCGTAAAAGAACGCCGCGCTGTTAAAAGCAGCGTACGCCTGGTAATCATCGGATTTCAACTCATCTGCGAAATCGCACACGGATTTTATTACTAGCGCCGACGGTGCCGGCCGTCCGCAATGTTGGGCCGCGTAGACCATTGAGTAGGCCTCCATATCGATAGCGGCTATCTTGCGATGCACAGCTCGATACGTCGCTGCCTCCTGAGCGCTCGCAACGACAGCTGCGCCAGACACAATAGGTCCGGCAATGACCCTTGGCTGGCTACTCGGGACCGCGCCCTCCCACCTAAGACCTCCGCGAATTGGCACCCGCGCTTCCTGGATATAAGGCCCTAACGCCTCTCGGATATTTCCATCGAGGCTTATTACCCGCGGTTCCGGAAGGAATCGCCGCTCTCCTCGTTCGACGGAGATCTTGCCGCTTCCAGCATCCCAACACTGCTCGCCGATTATCACATCGCCCAGTCCCGCAGTATCTCGGTAACCAGCGCAGATGCCTACCATGACGACGTGCCGTGGCCGATAGTGCTCGATCATCTTGGCGGTGACCACGGCGGCGGCAGGCATTCCCATCTGAGGGCAACTGGTAGCAACGATAGAAGTAGCGCCGGCCGAACTCTCCACGACCGCGGTAGCGTACTCGCCAAAATCACCGCTGACAATGTCGATCATCCACTCGATAGGCAGGCTCTTCAGGGCGGTGAACTCAGGGCTTGGTAATACCGCGACGACTGCCACATCAGTTCTGAACGCCCGCGCTTGCTCCGTGCCAGTGCTCTTCCCGATCTTCCGGATGTATTCGACCTTGTTACAAATTGACCGCGCCCACCCGTCTTTACCACGCTCGTACCTGAGCAAAAACCACAGTCGGTCTGCAAAAAGTGATAGTGTGTCGTTATAAGCAACGTCGTCGGCCGTGATCCCGACGATTACTCCCGGCTTCTGAATACCGTTGTCTTGTTCGATACTCGATAGCAGATCAAGCCCCCTGCAAGCTTCTGGTCTATCGCCAAACCTGAGCGGAATGAGCAAGTCGAGCAATAACATATCGTAACGCTCAGTGGCAAGCGCCCGCTTCGCTTGAATGCAATCTACTACCACTGTAACATCCGAAGCATCAACGCCCGCAGACTTGGTCAGGACCAGAACAATGTCATTTGCCTTCTCAGCTATATCCTCAACGACAAGTATTTTCATTGGTTGCTCATCGTGTCGACCACTTGGTTCCTGAGCTGCTCCTTCCATGCTTCTTCAGATGGATTATAAGCGATATACCCGCAATAAATTCCGGGAAACTCGGCGCGAAGCTCTTTATCAAGTTCCGCCAACGTCCGTTTCCCTGTGCCCTCCCCGAAACTAGGGAACTGTGTAACTACGATCGTTCGGCACCGAATCCCATTGTCGACCATCGCTCCCAGAATTTCCCTCCCACCAAACTGACGAAAGCGGTGTCCTGGCTCAGCAGCCGTGATGTCGTAAGTTGGAAGACTCATGTCCAGCAGTACCAAGCTGGGGTGTTGCTCAACAATATGCTTCAGCCCCGAACGGAACGAATATGCCTCCGACAGGCATGCGTCTGAAAACTCTTGGGAAAGGTAGCCCCTGATCTGCGTCAGCTTATTATGGTCGTCTTCAACAATGAGGATCGTCATAGTAACACAGATTGACTGTTGGGAATTGTAACCGTAACCACAAAGAGACGATCCCTCGCCTGGAAGGAAATAGTCTCCCCGTCAACCCCCAGCTTGTATCGCAGGAGGTTCAAGAGTTTGTAAATACCGCTCTTCCCCTCCCGTCGAGCTGCGTCCAAATCGGTACCCTCGTTTGCCTTCCGCAGGCATTCGATTGCTGATGCAACGTCCGCGCCAAGCTTCTCATTTTCAGAAACCAGCGAACTCATTTCAAGCACAATGTGTTCTCTTGAGCACTCACCAGCAATACGGATCTCTGCGACGTCATGCTTCTGGGTCGAGTGCTTCAGCGCGTTGCCGAAGAGGAGCAGAAAGATATCAACAAACGTCGTGAAATGCCGAGCATCGATACTGCAAGACGATGCGAGTTCGGACACAAACCGGAGTTCGATCTTCGGATGCAGATCCGACGCGATGCGCTTTGCGATGTTGACGGCCGCGTGGATTTCGAAATCCCCCTCCTGTTCCGTCCTTACTAGATGGAACCAAGAAGCAACATAACTGATTTCATTTTGTACCTCAGTTTTACAGACAAGAAGTTGTTGTAGCAGTTCATCTATAGGTGCTGCTGACGACGACGCGATCCGCAATATCTCTCGTTCAACCGAAGCCATAGCGTCTAGCAGACATGGTAGCGCGACGCCGGATAGCTGGTCCCGTACCCGCTTTAAACATTTCTCAGTTCTACCCCAGAGCTCATCGAATACGTGGTCGATGAATGTCTCTTCGGAGAGGTCGAGTAAGCGGATTCTAGAATGCAAAGCAAGCAGCTCCAAGTCGTTGTATGAAAAATCGAAGCAACATCCCTCCCGTGGATTGCGTTCCGTCGAAACGCGAAGCCAGCTACCGTTTATGGCGTCTATTTGCTCGTCTACGCTCGACGAAAGGCCGGCGAGGACCTTCTGAAGCTGCGCTGCAGAGTCGGTTTCTCGTCCAAAAAGGCTTTCCCATCGTTCATTAATAAAGTACTGCCCGCTGACGGAGGACTTTTTCGTGATCAGGAGGTGACGCTCAAACGGCCGACGTAATTGTCCCAGTAGCACTCCGTGGCGCACTCGAACGCTTAGATATGAATCTAGACCATACTCGTTGCTGAGGACGAAATCGTCCCGAACCTTCCGAAATATTTCGGCGAACGCTTGAAACCCAGGCTCCTGGACGACGATAATGGTTGTTTTGCGAAGATTCTCGTCCTTTACGTCAGGTAACAGTTCTTTTGCTGACATCTGGACTCCGACCGCTTTGTCGAAAACGAGCGAATCTTTGAACCTGGAATAGTAGCCGCGATACTGGGTGTCACGAGCAGTCTTTAGCCCGGCAACATCAACGAATATTTTCGTCTCCGCGACTTTCTTGAGACCTCGCCTTATTGCAAGGGAGTCGGTAAGCGCCTTGATTTCCAACTCATATTGCGCCGAATTGGACCGGTCTTTTTGCAGGAGATGATCGCAGATGGCTAGCCGCTCGGTTTCGAGTTCATCAGTGGATGCAAACTCAATCGATTCCGATAGCACGTCTTTGGTGCAGACGAGGCGAAGAAAGAGCAGCCGCAGGGCTGGGTCATCACCTGTACTTTCGGTCAAAAGTGATCGTGGCCGCTTTACACCACGGCTTCGCAAGAATGCGGCGTATGCATTATGCAAGATTCGGTTGTTGGCGCCAGCGATCGCAAGCGCGATCGGTCGCGCTATGGAGTCGCGTAGTACGGATGAATCGGCGATTAGCGCTTCAGCCAGCAACTTAAGCTCTCCTCTATGCAGGAACCCTGGATTTCGTAAGTAAAGTGTTGCAGTCCACTGAAGTGGGGCGACAAGAGCAGAACTTTGGAGTCCGAGTCTCAAAAGGTCCCTAAAAACGAGCCGCACTTCGCTGACAGGTGCGCAATCGTGCAAGAGCTGCTCCAGAGCCTGGCCGAATAAGGCAAATGCCTCTGCCCGCTGGTCCAACGATTGGGCTAGACGCGCCTTCCACTCAAGCTGTCGCGCGCTGGGCAGATCCTCCATATCGCCAGGCAATGGCGTAGCCGCCATGAGAAATCTCGCTCCGACATTGCTGGTGTATGCTCCGGGACTACAGGCCGACGCCGGGCTCGCCGTCCCTTGGCTCGCCAGCGAGTGCTGGAGTCCTTCGACTCCACGGTAGTCTGGTTTGGGCGCGAGCAGATCGCCTATCGGGACCTCTAGCAGGTGGCCCAGCTGAAGCCCAAGATGGGTGTCTCCCGTGATCAAGACTGCGCGCTCTAGAGCCTGGCGGACGTCGGATATGCTTTCATTCGGCGTTTCCAACGTCCGGAGCGCTGCCAAGAGCTCAGCAATGGGGGAAGATTTGCCCTCACCCTCGATCGATTTCCGCTGCCACACTTCCGATCGCGCCAAAAGAAGAAGCTCCTCGAAATCGGCTACCTTAGCGTCGAGTCGAGCATTGATTGCGCTTATTACTTGGTCGTATTTGCCTCTTATATAATGATCCTCCAAGTGGCAAAAAGAGTCCTTCTGCGCTAGCCACAGAGCAGGTCGATCTCGTACATCACGATCGATTATCGCTGCTAAGTGGGGGTCATTCATGCAGGCGTAGAGTTCATTTAGCTGCGGCATTAACTCCTCTAAAATGGGATTCTGTTGACTCTTGAGGGCCAAGATAAGGCGCTTAGCGATGACATAACGGTCGCATAGCGGTAACCGTTCGATGTTATAGGCGAGCGCGCCCGGATCCGTGCATGTTGACACGGGCTTGTGGTGAACGACCAGCAGCCACCAGAACTCGGTCAGCTCTGTCCGAAGCTCGGAGTCGACGTCGATCCAAGCGTTTTCAATACGTGAACATATACTTTGGAGCGAGCTTCTTCGCTGAACTTTAATGGCCAAATAGTATGCTAGCAAAACACCAATGCCTGTATTGATGCCGGCTTCGAGTTCGGCTCGTTTCTCCAGGCTGCCCTCGAGCCCCCGCTCTTGTTCTTCGAGAAGTAATTCCCGCTCGATTAGCCAATAGGTGATGCCACACCGATCTCTATAGGTGTTTATAGCAGCCCTGGCTTGAGAGTAATCGCCAAACAAAAGGTTCGTGTAAATGGCGGGCGTCGATTCTAGGTGTTTCTTGATCAGAGATGAGAACCCAATCAGCTCCGTCAGCAGCCATTTCAACTCTAGGCGCACGTCCGCCGTATAGAAGGTTGTATGTCCCCCTGATGCTAAATCGTGGTATGTCTTAGCTCGAATTAGGCCCCCGACGAGAGGCGCAACTTGCTGCGTAGAAAGAGATCGAAGAGTCGCGGCTGATGTGCGCCAATCCTCACTTTCTTTCAACACCGAGATGGCCCACATCCTTGATCTTCTTGAATCCGACCGCAATAGTTCTCGAACAACTTTGCGCTCCAATATACTTTGTTTAGTGGGCATCGAGCAAGAGGCAGTTAAGGCAAGAACCTTAACTTTAGGCCAGTGTGCATTGCCAGTCGATCCCGAATAGGCCTCGGGGAAAACCTAAGCCATAGCTACCGCGGTCATGTCTGACGTGTTTCTTGTCATTCGCGGCCGCCGGCGTCACGCGTTCCCGATGCGTCCTGCGGCGCCCCTCGATGCGAGTTCCCCGTTGGTCTCCTTCTGCAGAACCCGCCACCTCTGGGCGGCTGATCGAACCGACGTCGCTATCCGGGGTTTGTTGGCTTTTTTTCGTGGAATCGCGGTCGAGAAAGCGGAATCACTCGGTGGTGTGTCGATCCTTCGTTCAAGGACTTCTCTAGATGTTTCTGTGTGGCTGGGCGCATTCGGCCGCTTTGTTTGCGTGCTCTTCCAGCCGCCAATCAGCAAGTCGGAGCGACCATCGGATGCTCCGGTCGACGTCTTCGAACAGTTTTCGCCACCGGCGATAGCTTCGGGAGAGCGGGTGTCGTGCCTTCCGTGGTTGTTTCCGCCTCAATGCCCCACCGATGTCGAGGGTGGCGAATCCGCGTTTTGCCAAGATCAACGGCGATTGTCCGCGTTTTGCCAACTGGGGGCTACTCGCCGACAAGCGGGATTAATGGCGTCTCCGAGGAGAGTCCTGCCAAAAAGGGCGGTCGCTCATCGCCATGATAGGCTTTCCGCGACAGGGACGATACCCGGTGCTGGATCCGTTCGGTGTGAGCGGGCTGACCGATTTCAAAAGAATCTGGCGCAGGCGCCACGGACGTATGACGGGCGCGGGCACGGGTCGACCGGGAAAGAGAAAACAGCCGGAGCGGGTGAGCTCCGGCTGCGAGAAAGGCGCGGCAGTTGAAAATCGCGGGTGCGGTTACTGGCTCTTCCGCAGGGTGACGTCGCCGTTCATCGTGGTGACGCGGATTTCCGGGCCGCCGCCGTTGAGCGTGCCAGTGACGATCTTGCCGCCGGTCATGGGCGGGAGCGGCGGAATGGGCGGGAGCGGGAGGTGTCCGACTTCTTCCTCCGCAACGTAGGGGCCGGGGCGACCTGTCTCGTTGGTGGCTTCGCGGATCGCGTCGCGCGCGGCGCGCGTGGCCTCGCGGGCGGCCTCCATGCCGGTCCGAACGGCTTCGCGCACGGTGTCGCGGATCTCCGCGGCGTCCTTGCTCGAGAGAAATCCCTGGTTGGCTTTCAACGCGGCGGTCTTCGTCACGAGTTGCTTCTCGTCGAAGTCGGTCAGGATGGCGCCATTGTGGGAGCGGAGGCGGACGTTGGCCTTCGATGCCGCGGGCAACCGGATCTCCACCGCGCCGTTCATCGAGGTGAACGACAGGGGCTTCCCTTCGGCCAGCGAACGCACGCCGACATGAATCTCGCCATTCATCGTTTCCACCAGCGCGGCGCCGGCGATGTCGCCGAGCTTCACTTCGCCGTTCAGGCTTTTGACCTCGATGTCACCGGCGACGCCGTTGACGGCGATCTCGCCGCCGAACGAGTTGGCGACAACGACGTTGGTGTTGCGCGGCACTTGAATCTCAAATTGGCCGCCGGGGCCGGGAAAACCCTCCGTGCCGTAGGTGAGCGAGACGACGTTGTCCTTTTCGGTGAGCGTGTAGTTCGAGGAGGACGTGAGGACGCGCAGGCCGTCGGGCCGCGTCGTGCCACGCTCCTGCTGCAGCTCCGAGCGGACGCTGACTTCGGGTGAATCCGAACCTTGGATACGAAGGTCGCTGTTGGAGACCGCGATCCGCAAGGTGCCCGGTTTGGCGGGATCGGAAAACTTGATCGTGGAGGTTTCGGCCTCGCCGCGGGCGGCCGGGAAGAGCAGGAGGCTCATCGCGAAGGCGGCGACGAGGGAGGGAGGAAGCGGAGGGATTTTCATAAAAGGATGCGACGGGATGCGCAGGGAGAAGGTTGAAGAGTGGGAAAACACGGCGCGCCTGGGTGGCGACTCCGCGGAAGATTCCGTTCGAACGAAAGTGGGTGACCGTTGAAGGACTAGAGCTGGGCGAGGCCTCGTTTCGCGGCGTCGCGCACGGCACGATCGACGGTCTCGCTGCGCGCGATCTTTTCGAGCTCGGGTGCCGCGGTGCGGTCGCGGGCGGCGACGAGGAAATCGATCATCGCGACCTGGACGAGCGGGTTCTGCTCGCGCGGCAGCGAGGCGAGCACGCCGGTGCGGACGAGTTGCTGGTCGGAGTGCGGGTAGAGTGCGTCGAGCGCGGAGAGGCGGACGTTGACGCTTGGGTCGAGCGCGAGCGCGCCGATGAGGTCGGCGAGGACTTTCTGGTTCGGATTCTTTTGATCGAGCGTGGCGAGGACCTGCTGCAGGCGCTGGTTCGTGGATTGCTGCTGGAGCAACGACGTGGCGATCACCTGGCTCATCGAATCGAATTTGGAGCGGAGGTCGGCGAGCTCGCGTTTCGTTTCGAGATCCGCGACCGGCGCCGGGGTGCTGGTCGCGGGAGCGCCGTAGCGCGTGCCGAGATTGAAACCGGCAAGAGCGATCGCGAGCGCGGCGAGCGGCGAGAGAATCCAGCGCCAGAGTGAAACGCGGGCGGCGTGGCGGCGGCGGACGACGGCGGCGCGCAGGCTGGCGGCGGAGTTTTTCTCCTCTTCGAGCATCGCGTAGAAGTTGGCGCGCAAACGCGGACCCGGACGGGTGGCCGGCAGCTGATCGACGGCGTTGAGCGTCTGCGCAAGCGACGCGTATTCGCGTTGGCATGACGGGCAGGACGCGAGGTGCGCGCGAACGTCGGCGGTGTCGGCCTCGGACAGGCGGCCGTCGAGGAGTTCCGGAAACCGGGTTTGGGCGCGGGTGCAATCCATGGGAGGAGGGGACGAAGTGACCGTGAGAGTGAAAGTGATGGGGACGGTGGGCGGGAAAGTGGCCGTGGGCGCGATCAGGAGCGGCCGGTGCGTTGGAGCTGGAGGAAGACGTCGCGCAGTTCCTTGAGGGCGCGGTGCGCGCGGACTTTGGCGGCGCCGACGGAGCATTCGAGGATGCCGGCGATTTCGGCGAAGGAGAGCTCCTGGAAGCGGCTGAGCAGAAGGATCTCGCGGTCGTCGCGGTCGAGGCGCGCGAGGGCGACGTGGAGCAGCGCCTGCTCGTCGCGCGCGGCGGCGTCCTGGCTCGCGTCGGGGCGTTCGTCGGCGCGGTCGTCGAGTTGAACCGGATCGGTGGACGCCGGGCCGTGGGACGTTTTGCGGAAGTGATCGGCGGCGCAGCGGCGCGCGAGATGATACATCCAGGCGCAGAAACTGCCGTCGTCGCGATAAGTGTGCCGGTATTTGAGCATGCGCTGGAACACCGTTTGGGCGACATCCTCCGCGGCGGTGCGGCTGCCGGTGAGTTTCACCAAGAAACCGAACAGAGGCCCGTGATGCCGCTCGAACAACTCGCCCAAGGCGTCGAGTTCTCCGTCGCGCACGGCGAGCATGAGTTCGTGATCGGAGAGGGGAGCGGTCGCGGTTTCCACGGGAGCGTCGGCGCCGAATCTAGCGGCAGGCGGGCGGGAGGGGACACGAATTTCTGAGGACAAAGCGATCACGGCGGGACGGAAGCATGAGGAAGTTGCAGAGGGAAACCGGCGCGCGCGCGAAAGGTTACCGGAAACTTTCGCGGCGGGATTCGCCGTTCATCGCGGCCTGCCGGACGACGGGAAACTGCCCCTTTGCGACGGTGGCGTGACCGGCGGGTGATAATTCGGTGACGCGGCCGCCGGTCGCTTGACCGGGATTTTCCCGGATGTGCAGGGTCGCGGCGATGAACACCTTGCACCGACTTTTTCGTTTTCTGGTCCCGCTGGTTTTGGCGGTGGGCCTATCCGCCCAACCGACGGGCAGCGCCGGCACCTTGACGGGCCGCGTTACGGATGGACTCACCAAGCTTGCGCTCGGCGGCGCGCGCGTGACGGTGCGCGGCACCGCGTTGGAGACCTACACCGACTCCACGGGCGATTACGCGATTCCGGGCGTGCCCGCGGGAGTGCAGAACGTGGTCGTCAGCTACGTCGGTTATGAGCCGTTGAGTCAGGCGATCGACGTCCACGGCCCGATGCGCCTCGATCTCGTTTTCAACCGGGATGTCGTGCAGATGGATCATTATGTGATCACCGGCTCGGCGGTCGGCGCGGCGCGTGCGATCAACCAGGCGAAGGCGTCGGCGACCTTGATGAACGTCGTCGCGTCCGACGAGATCGGCCAGTTTCCCGACCAGAACGCGGCCGAGGCGTTGCAGCGCGTGCCGGGGCTCGCGCTCTACCGCGACCAGGGCGAGGGGCGCTACATCGTCGTGCGCGGCGTGAATTACGCGCTCAATTCCGTGACGCTCAACGGCGCGAAGATCGCCTCGCCCGAAGAAGGCGATCGCGGCATCGCGCTCGACGTGATTCCGTCAGACGCGTTGTCGTCGGTGGAAGTCTTCAAGGTCGCGACGCCCGACATGGACGGCGAAGGGCTCGGCGGACAGGTTAACATCAAGACCAAGAGTCCGTTCGACGTGGACGGTTTCGATGCGTCGTTGAAGTTCGAGGGGCTCTACTCGCATCTCGCCGACGAGCTCGGCTACAAGGTCAACGCCTCCGCGTCGAACCTGACCGCCGACGGCAAGTTCGGCGTGCTGGTGGCGCCGACGTATCAGATGCGCAAATTCGGCTCCTACAATTACGAGGAGGACGGCTACTCGCTCGAGACCTCGCCGACGGACCGCCAGGATTACTACCTGCTCGAGGCGGTGAACTTTCGCGATTACCAGATCGAGCGCGAGCGCTACGGACTGACGACGGCGCTGGAGGCGAAGCCCGCGGAACAGACGCACCTGTATTTGCACGGCACCTACCACAAGTTCACGGATCACGAGTATCGCAATCGCTCGGTCTTCGATTTTACCGAAGGCACGCTCGTCGCGGCGGACGCGACCTCGGCCGAGTCTAATGACATGCGCCGCTGGCGGCGCGACGTCCGGCTGCGCGAAAAAATCCAGGAGCTCACGGCGATCACGGCTGGCGGCGAAACCGCCGTGGGCGACTGGCGGTTCGACGGCCGGCTGGCGTGGTCGAAGGGCCACGAGGAAAACCCGGGCGAGGCGTCGCTGCGCTTCCGCCACAACGCACGCGATGGTGCGTTTCGCTACCGGATGGACGGACCGTATGGCTTTTCGGTCGAACAGCTCGCCGGCGGCAGCATCGCCGATCCGTCGACGTATGCGTTTCAACGGATAGACTACAGCGACGATGCCGGCGACGAGACGGAGTTCGACGCGGCGGTGAATGCCCGCGTGGAGCTGGCGACGGCTGCGCCCGCTTATCTCAAATTCGGCGGGCTTTATCGCACGAAGAACAAGGACCAGGAAGTGGAGGCGTTCGAGCTCACCGATGGTCCGACGGATTTCACGTATGCGAACCTCAACGGCGGCCTGAGCGCGTATCCGTATCTCGCCGTGCCGCGTGTCGATGGCGATCGCGCGTCGCAGGCATTGTATCCGAACCGCGCCGAGTTCGCCAGCGAGCGCGTGTTCGAGGACAGCGAGCTCGGCGACTGGCGGACGCGCGAGGACGTGTTGGCGGGGTATGCCATGGGTTCGGTGAAGGTGGGCGCGACCCTGTTGATCGGCGGCGTGCGCTACGAACGCACGGAGGCGGATTTCACGGGCAAGAACGTCGACCTCGAAAATGAAACCGTGCTCGGGCGCAATCGCGTATCGCGGAGTTACGATCAATGGCTGCCGGGCCTTTATCTGCGGCACGATCTCGGGCCCCGCACGGTCGCGCGCGCGTCGTGGTCGCACTCGCTCGCCCGGTCGTCGTTCGGCGACTCAGCGGCCTTTGTCGGCATCAATCCCGACGACGAGGAGATCACCGCCGGAAATCCGTATCTCGAGGCGCTCGAGTCCACCAATTGGGACGCGTCGATCGACTATTATCTGCCGTCGCTGGGCGTGTTGTCCGCCGGGGTCTTTTACAAGCAGATCGAAAACTTCTCGTATGAGATCACCTTGGACGCGGCGGCGAACGGTTATCCGACGTTTGCCGGCTACGACCTGATCACCTTCCGCAACGGCTCGGACGGCGACATCCGCGGCCTCGAGCTTGCGTATCAGCAGCAGCTCCGGTTTCTGCCGGCGCCGTTCGACGGCCTCGGCCTGCTCGCGAACGTGACTTTTACGGATTCGAGTGCGACCTACCCGACGCGACCGGGCGAGGAGCTGCCGTTCATCGGCAACTCCAAACGCATCGGCAATCTCGCGCTCTCCTATGAAAAGGCCGGGTTCTTCGTGCGGCTCGCGCTCAACTTCCGCAGCGAACGGCTGCGCGAAGACGAACCGGTGGGCGAAGATGCGGCGGGCGATCGCTACGTCGACGATTTCACGCAGCTCGATCTGACGGTGCGCTACCGCCTGAATCACAACTGGGAAGTGTTCGCCGAAGGCATCAATCTCACCGACGATCCGTTCCGCGTCTACTTCCGTTCGCCCGGCACGACGCAGGGGCGACGTCTGGCGCAGTTTGAAGAATACGGCTGGAGCGCGAACTTCGGCGTCCGGTGGTCCCTGTAATCTTTACTATAATCAACATCATGCGCGCCCAAATTCTCCGGCCGTTTTACGTTCCTTCCCTGGCGCTCCTGTCGCTCGTTTTCGCGGCGGGGGCGTGTCGCTCGTCGAGGGTCGATCCGCGGGCCTTGCAACCGCAGGTCGTGACCGAGCCGACGAAGCATGACACCGACGATCCGGCGATCTGGATCAATCCGGAGGATCCGGCCAAAAGCCTCGTGCTCGGCACCGACAAGGACTCGGACGGCGCGCTCTACGCCTACGATCTCGATGGCAAGGTCGTGCACGTCGTGCCGGGTTTGCAGCGGCCGAACAATGTCGACGTTGCCTACGGATTTCGGCTGGGCGGGCAGCGGATGGATGTGGCGGTCGTGACCGAGCGCGAACAGCAACGACTGCGGGTTTACCGCCTGCCGGACCTGACCTGCATCGATCGCGGGGACCTGGTGCTGTTTGACGGCGACGCGGAACGCGCGCCGATGGGCGTCGCGCTTTACCCGCGGCCGCGCGACGGGGCGCTGTTTGCGATCGTCGGCGGCAAGTCGGGACCGGCCGAGGGTTATCTCGGCCAATATCGGCTCGAGGATAATGGCGCGGGCACGGTAAAGATGACCTTCGTGCGCCAGTTCGGCCGCTACAGCGGCAAAAAGGAAATCGAGGCCATCGCGGTCGATGCGGAGCTCGGCTACGTTTACTATTCCGACGAAACCGTGGGCGTGCGGAAATACCGCGCGGACCCCGAGGCGGAGCGAGCCGACGAGGAGCTGGCGTTGTTTGCAACGACTGGTTTCACGCGGGATCACGAAGGCATCTCGATTTATCGCCGGCCGGACGGCACAGGCTGGATTCTGGTTTCGGACCAGCAGGCCGATCGGTTTCGGGTGTTTCCCCGCGCGGGCGTTCCCGGCGATCGGCATTCCCATCCGGAGATCGGGTCGTTCCCCGTGGCCGCGGTGGAGAGCGACGGCAGCGAGGTGACGAGCGTGCCGCTCGGGTCGAAGTTTCCGCACGGGCTGTTCGTCGCGATGTCGAACGGCCGCGTGTTTCACTATTACGCGTGGGAGGAGGTTGCGGCGGCGGTGCCGGCGTTGGAGGAGCGCTGACGCAAATTTGGGTTTATCGCGAACGCTCGCGGGCTACGCTGCCGGCATGAACCGCCGCGATTTCCTTCTCCGCTCGTCCCTTCTGACCCTGGCCGGAATGCTGCCGCGCGGTTTGCGCGGAGCGGAGGCGTCGCGGCCGCTCGGCGAGTTTCGCGAGCTGCGCCGCGGCGTGGGGCTGTTCACGGGGCGCGGCGGCACGATCGGCTGGCTGGTCAACGCCGAGGCGGCGGCGGTCGTGGATACCCAGTTTCCGGATACAGCGGCCTCCTGCCTCGCGGGGCTGCCGGGGCTCGGCGGCCGTCGCCTCGACGTGGTGATCAACACGCATCACCATCCCGATCACACCCGGGGCAACGGCGTCTTCAAGGCCGCGGCGAAAACGATCGTCGCGCACGAAAACGCGCCGAAGCTCCAGCTCGCCCGCGCCGAGCAGGACGGCACGGTGGCGGAGCAGGTGTTTGCCGACACCACGTTCGCCGAGGCGTGGCGGCACGATCTCGGCGACGAGACGGTGACGGCGCAGTATTTCGGCCCGGCGCACACGAAGGGCGACATCGCGGTGCATTTCGAACGGGCCAACGTCGTGCACGTGGGCGATCTCACGTTCAACCGGATCTATCCGGTGATCGATCGTCCGGGCGGCGCGAGTATCCAGAATTGGGTGACGGTGCTGGAGCAGATCGCCGACACGTATCCGGCCGACGCGCTGTATGTCTTTGGCCACGGCAACGCGAAGTTCGGCGTGACCGGCACCCGCGCCGATCTCGGCGTGTTTCGCGACTACCTCTCGGCGCTGCTCGCGCACGTGCAGCGCGCGATTGCGGCCGGCCGCTCGAAGGACGAACTCGTTAAGCTCGAAAATTTCCCCGGCTTCGAGGAGTTTCACGCGCCATTGCCGAATCGGCTCGGAGCGAATTTGTCGGTGGCTTACGACGAACTGAAGGTAAACCGCGGGTAGCGACGGAAGTTCCCGTCGTCGCAGAGTTATTCCCGGAACTTCCGGGCGGCAGTTTCGGACCCATCCGGGGTAGCAGTGCCGGACCAGGGGTTACGCAGATACCCGTATATCGCGCGGAGCCAAACTGGATAGATTCCGGGCAACCGCCTTCGTCATGACTGCCCAAGATCGTCGATTCGTTTCCCACCCGGTAAACCGGGCCCGCCGTTGGTTCTGGCGTGCCTCGTGGCGCATGTCGACGCGCGCTTCACAGCTGTCGCAGGCGTATTGTCGCGCGGTCGTGCGTCGCTCGCTGGAGAGCGGTCCGATCGGCGAGCCCGACTTTTTTTGGAATCTCGGCCCCGCGCGCTGAGTAACGGAATCGCGGCCGGCAAACGCTCGCCAATCAGGGCGGTTTTGTTCACGACTGGAGGCGCATGAGCTTCCAGGCCGTCATCAAGTCCGTGATCTTCCTCGCGCTGCTTTTCGTGATGCTCTACGTGGGGATGAACAACCCCCAGCAGATCGATTTTCAGTTTCCGATCGCGGGCACCACGGCGAAACATCCCATTCACGCGCCGGCGGCGCTGATCTATTTCGGTGTGTTCGCCGTGGGGGTGTTGGCCGGCACGCTGCTCCACAGCAGCAAGTCCGGCGGACGCCGCGGCGGCGCCGCCAAGGACAAGTGAGCCACGCGCTCAGCGCGGAGCGAGTTCGCGGAGCAGCCAGGTGATCCGGTCGGCCGCAACGGCCGTGGCCTGCAGATCGTGCCCAGCGTCGTAGGTCGCGCATTGTTTTCGCGGCGCCGCCGCCGCGTAAGACTCGGCCGCCGCCGCGGCGCTCACGTATTCGTCGCGCGCGGCAAACTGGAAAAACACGCTGGCGGGCGCGAGCTGGCCGACGAAGCGAATCGGATCGAGCGGGGCCATTTGCGCGCGATAAGCGCCCAGGTCCTTCGGTTGGTGAGCAAAAAGATACCAGTCGGCGAAGCGCGGGGTGCCCGCCATCAGAACATAGGTGCGCGCGCGACCGTCGAGCGCGCCCGCGATGATTCCATACATCGCACCGAAATCGTGGCCGACGAACCCGATCCGTTGCGGATCCACGTCGGGTTGTTGCACCAGTAGCTGCATCGCCCGGCGCAGGGCGATCACCTGCTGCACCGAACGGGAATAATCCTCTTCCGGCACCCGGTTTTCATACCATTTCGGCGCCGCCCACATCGCCTCGACCAGCACCGACACGACGCCCTGGCTGGCGAGCGCCACGGCTTCGTTGAGAAACTGGGTGCGATTGGTGGTCGCGGGCAGGCCCAGCCAGTGGACGTAGAGCACGCCCGCGAGCGAGCGGTGGCTGCCGCTCGGACGAACGATGTAGGCGGGAATCGCGTCGCCGTTCGCCGTGAACGTCACGTCTTGAATCACCGCATCGTCGCGCGATTCGCGGCCGATCTCCCGCAGATCCAGCGACGCCGAACGATCGTAGTCGAAGACACGGGCGGGCGCGGCGGCCTGATCGGCGCCGGCGAGCGACGCGGCGGCGGTGAAAACGATCGTCGAAAACACCACTCGGAACAGGAGCCTCATGGGCCGAGTGAAACGATGAAGCGCGATCTGTCGACTTCCGGCGAGCCGGGTGCCTCAAGGGCGTCGCTGACGACGGAGAATGTCGCAGACGATGGCTGCCGCGATCCCGGCGTTGAGCGACTCGGCGCCGCCGTAACGCGGAATCGTGATGCGCCGGCTGACGAGGGAGGCCACGGCGGGCGACAATCCGCGACCTTCGTTGCCGATGACGATCACCGCGTGGGCGATCGGCGGGAGGTCATGCACGTCGTCACCGGCGAGATCACAGCCGAGCACGGGCACCTGCGCATGTGCGAGGGCCTCGGCCAGATCGACGGCGTGCACGGTCACGCGCGCGAACGAGCCCATGCTGGCATTGATCACCTTCTGATGAAACAGGTCGGCGCTGTCGGGCGAGAGCAGGACGCGGTCGAGCGCGAACCAGTCGGCGATCCGCAGCAGCGTGCCGACGTTGCCGGGGTCCTGCACGCCATCGAGCGCGAGCGTGAGACCGTGGGCGAGCGCGTCGGGAGCGAGCGGAGTGCGACGGATGCGGCCGACGGCCAGGACCGACGACGGCGTCGGAAAATGGCTGGCGCGCGCCATCTCGTCCGGCGCGATTTCACGAAGACGCCCGGACGACGGGCAGGCCAGGGCGGGCTGTGCCCGGATCCAGCCGGCGGTGGCGTAGAGTTCCTCGAACGGAAAACCTGCGGCCAGCAGTTCGCCGACGACCTTCTCGCCTTCGATCACGAAGAGCCCGCTCGCTTCGCGGTGTTTTTTTTCGCGCAGCGAACGAAGGCGTTGCAACTCGGCCCTGGTGAGCATGCGACAGCGTGGCCGAGGGGCAGGCGCCGGCGCAAGTGCGGCGCGCAGCTTGCGCGGGGCCGCCGCATCGCTTCATCCTCCGGCCATGGCTGCTCCGCTGAATTGGGGAATCATCGCAACGGGAGGCATCGCCCGCGCTTTCGCACTCGGCGTGGCGCACGCGAAGCATGGTCGCGTGGTCGCAGTCGGCAGCCGCTCGCGCGCATCGGCGGAGCGATTCGCGCGCGAGCTGTCGATCCCGCGCGCGTATGAAAGCTACGACGCGCTGCTCGCGGATCGCGAGGTCGAGGCCGTTTACATCGCGACGCCGCATCCGCAGCACGCGGAGTGGACCATCCGGGCGGCGCGGGCCGGGAAACACGTGCTGTGCGAAAAGCCCCTCGCGATGACGCGCGCGGAGGCGGAGCAGGCCGCGGCGGCGTGCCGCGAGGCGAACGTGCTCCTGATGGAAGCGTTCATGTATCGGTGTCATCCGCAGACGGCGAAGATCGTCGAAATTGTCCGCAGCGGCGCGCTCGGTCGCGTGCGCCTGGTGCAGGCGGCGTTTGGCTTCGCGAACCCGTTCGATGCGTCGAACCGGTTTTGGAGTCGCGAGCTTGGGGGCGGCGGGATTTTGGACGTCGGCTGCTATCCAGTTTCCTTCGCGCGACTGATCGCCGGAGCGGATGACGGGCAGCCGTTCGCAGATCCGCTGCGGGTCACGGGCGAGGTCGTCCGGCATCCGCACACGGGTGTCGACACCTGGGCCGCGGCGACGCTGCGCTTTCCCAGCGGAATGATCGCGCAGGTGTCGACGAGCATTGCCGTGACGCAGGACAATGCGGCGCGCATCTACGGCGAGAAAGCGTGGCTGCATGTGCCCGAACCTTGGATACCGGCGCGCGAGAGCGGGGTCGTGAAACTCCACCTTTATCGCGGCGCGGCGACGGTGCCGGAGGAAATCGTGCTGCAAACGGGCGAGTGGCTCTACGGGCTCGAGGCGGATGCGTTTGCCAACGCGTTGGCGGCCGGGCGGCGCGACGTGCCGCAGATGAGCGTGGCGGATTCGCTCGGAAACATGGCGGTGCTCGACGCTTGGCGGGATCTGCCGGACGCGTAACCCGGGAGGGTGAGCTCCCTTCGCGGACACACGAGACTGGCAAGCCGCGGAAGAATCGCTCTAGAATAAGCCGCATGAAACGCTTCCTGCCGGTCGGGCTGATCGTGGCGACGTTGAGTCTGATCGCGGCGCCATGGGCGCTGGCGGCGACGCAGCCCGCCGAAACGAAAACCGGGGACCATTCGCCGGCGGGGGCGATCGCCGGAGCGGTTTCGACCGTGACCGGCATCGCGATCTCACCGCTGCTCGGCACCGGAGCGTATGGAGCTTATCAGTGGTTTTCGGCGAAGGACGAGGCGGCGCGCGCCGCACTGCCGTGGTTTGCGCAGGCGACCTTCTGGCTGCCCGCACTGGCGCTCGTCGGCGCATGCGCGGCGAAAGACGCGTTCGGCGCGGTCGTGCCGCCGGGGTTGAAAAAACCCCTCGATGTGCTGGAGACCGTTGAAAACAAGATCAGCGGCCTTGTGGCCGCGGGCGCGGTCGTGCCGATCACGATGGCTTCGTTTTCAAAAATGATCGTCGGGTCCAAGGTTGCCGCCGCGCACGCGGTGGTGCCGACCGGACTGGCGATGCTGCCGCTCGGCGCGTTCGATGTTTCCTGGTTGTTGAACCTGCTTACGGTGCCGTTGGGCGTGGCGGTGTTCGCGGTGGTGTGGATGGCTTCGCATGCGATCAATGTGCTGATCCTGCTCAGTCCGTGGGGCGCGATCGATGCGGCGCTAAAGAGCGCGCGGACGGGGCTGCTGGGCCTGGTGACAATCACGGCGACGTTCAACCCATGGATCTCGGCCCTGCTGTCGCTCGCACTGATCGTGGTGGCGTATTTCGTCGCGGGCTGGTCGTTCCGGTTGACGGTGTTCGGCTCCATCTTCTCCTGGGATTTCCTCACGCGCCGGCGGCGGCGGTTCCGCCCGCGCGAGAACGGCAACCGGATGTTCTCCGGCGGCAATCTTGCGGGTGTGCCGGTGCGCACGTATGGCCGCCTCGCACTGACCTCAAACGGTGGATACGAGTTCTCCTACCGGCCGTGGCTGTGCCTGCCGGAGCGGACGGCGCCGGTCGAGGTGGACCGGGCGACGCTGTCGGTCGGCCAGGGTTTGTTTTTCTCCAGCATCATCCGTCACGAATCGGAGTCCCTCTTCCTGCTCCCGCCGCGTTACCGCGGACATGAGGAGACGATCGTCACGATCTACGGACTCGCGGGTGGGGTGCGTCCGGCCGGTTTGCGGAAGGCCTGGAGCATGATGCGCGACCTGTTCGGCGGCACGGCCGCCCGGGCGCAGGTGGTCTAGTCCGCGGCGACAGGCGCCGCATTTTTCAACACGCGCGGCTGCGAGGAAATCGGTCCGGGAAACGCGCGTCCCCACAGGCGCGGCGCCGGCTGTGGCGCGGGATCGGCCGCCGGCGCGAGCTTGGTGAACACATCCGCGAAACGCAGACTGCACTGCAGCCGACGCTGCGTTTTCGAATCGATCTTGGGGTTTAGCGCGATGATCGCCTGCGAGAACGGCGGCGCGTTCTTGATCTTCTGCGCGGCGGCGCGGGCCTGCGCCGGGCTGAGCGAGCGGTCCTTGATCACCGCGTCGAGTCGTTCCAGGTCGGCACGGGTGACCGGTCCCCACAAGGTGCGCCACTGGTCTGGCTCGATGCGTGGGGCGACGATGTTCACGAAGCGCTTCACGTCGCCCTGCTGTTGCCAGTAGCCGATCACCAGGATGAACGGCTCCGCGATGTCGAACTGCCGGAGCGCATCGCCGAGATCGACCGCCGTGCCGTATTTGGCGGCCTTGGGATTCACCGGCACGCCGCCATGGCGGGTGTTAATCTCCGCGGGGATGTCCCACTTTTGCGTGTAGTTGAGGGGACGATACCCATCGAAGAACGCGTCGCAGATCCAGTGCTCGAAGACGAGGCCGTGTTGCTGGACCTCACGCGCGGTCAGCGCGGACGTCAACGCTGCGAAACCAATCAGGAATCGCAGGCCGCTCCGGCGCATGAGCCACATCGCGAAAGCCGGACTCAGCGGCCGGCGGCGTCCGCCGCTTCCTTCAACTGCGACGATTGATACGCGAGCAGCCGCCACTGGCCCGACTCGGCTCGCCAGACGGCGAGGAAGCGCAACGTGAACTCGAGCCGCTGTCCGCCCGCCTCGACGGCGATCCGGGCGCGGCCGTTCATGGCCACGGCGCCGGGCGCGATCGATTGAAATTTCACGTCGTGCGGATCGAACGAAAGGTAACGGATCCGGTTGGCGCCGACGGCCGCCAGGAACTCGGCTTTGGTCTGCACGCGGCCGTCCGAGTGCGCGTAGTGCAAATCGTCCGACAGCAATTGGCCGAGCGCCGTCACGTCGCCCGCGATGGTGGCGGCGATGCGTGCGCGGTCGGCGCGTTCGACGGCGGCGAATTCCGCGGGTTCGGCCCAGGCGAAGACCGGCCAGAGCAAGACGAGCAGCGCGAGCCACCGGAGGGACGGGAGGAGACGTTGCACGGAAGTGAAATGCGAGCCGATGGCGCCGTTGGCAAGTATCGGCTGGATGCCGCGGGCGCCTTCGGGGAGAGTCACCTTTTACTCGATGCCCGACCGGACCGGCACCTTTGCCCGCTTCCTCGCGCTCACGCGTCCGCACCGCTGGCGGATCGCCCTGGGCGTGCTGCTCATATTATTCGCGACGCTGCTGACGCTGCCGGCGCCGTGGATCTTCAAGCTGATCATCGACGAGGCGCTGCCCCGCCGCGATTTGCACCAGCTGGGCTGGCTGCTGGTGGCGTTCACGGTGCTGTTTCTGCTCCGTGGCTGGCTGACGATGCTGCGCAACCGCATCCTGCAGTTCAGTGCGATGCGGATCGTCTGCGACCTGCGGATCCGGCTCTTCGCGCACCTGCAGACACTTTCGCTGCGCTACTTCGACGCGAACCAAACCGGCAAGGTCATCTCGCGGATTACGCAGGACACGAACGAAGTTTACCAGCTGACGAACGGCTTCCTGATCACGGTGATCGCGGATTCGGTGACGGTGCTCGGCGTGCTGGGATTTCTGTTCTGGGTCGAGTGGCGGCTGGCGCTGGCGGTGACGCTCGTCCTGCCGCTGTTCGTCGTGAATTACCTGCACAACCGCCGCCGCATGCGCGAGGAGAGCCGCGTGCACCGCGACAACTGGGACAAAGTCGTCGGCTTTCTCCACGAGCGCGTGGCCGCGGCGCGGGTCGTGAAATCCTTCACGCGTGAGGCGGCGGAAACGAACACCTTCGCGAGCGGCATCAATGCCGATTATTTCAACTACTCGCAGATCGTGATGCGCAACACCCGCCTTTCCGTGATCGCGGATCTGCTCGGTTCGCTCGGCGCGTTGATCGTGCTCGGCTACGGCGGCTGGCTGGTCGTGCAGGGCGCGATGGAGGTGGGCACGCTCGTCGCGTTCAATGCCTACATCGCGTATGTGTTTCCGCCGATCGTGCGCTTCGTCGATCTCGCGGCGATCTTCCAGCGGGCGAACACCGCGTTGGAGAACATGTGGTCGATGCTCGATACGCGGCCGGACGTGACGGACCGTCCCGGCGCGCAACCGCTGCCGCCGATCGGGGGCGAGGTGGAGTTTCAAAACGTCTGTTTCGACTACGAACTGGAGCCGCCGGGCCATGGCCGGCCGCGCACGCTCACTGACGTGAATTTCCGGATACCGGCGGGCAGGGTGGTCGCGATCGTCGGCCCGAGCGGCTCGGGCAAGAGCACGATCATCAATCTCGTCGCACGCTTCTACGACGTCGCCACCGGCTGTGTCTTGATCGACGGCCACGACGTGCGCGACGTGACGACCGAGTCACTGCGCCGGCAGATCGGCATCGTGCTGCAGGAAAACGTGCTGTTTTCGGGGACGCTCGAAGAGAATATCAAATACGGCCGGATGGATGCGACGCCGGAGCAGATCCGCGCGGCGGCCGAGGCGGCGAACGCGCACGCGTTCATCTCGGCGTTGCCGGACGGCTATGCGACGGTGGTCGGCGAACGCGGCGCGAAACTCTCGGGCGGTCAGCGGCAGCGCATCGCGATCGCGCGCGCGATCCTGCGCGATCCGCGGATCCTGATCTTCGACGAAGCCACGAGCGCGCTCGACACGCAGTCGGAGCGGCTGATCCAGCAGGCGATGGAGCGGCTGATGAAAGGCCGCACGGCGTTCATCATCGCGCACCGGCTGTCGACGATCCAGAAGGCCGACGTGATTCTCGTGATGGAGCAGGGCCGGCTGGCCGAGAGCGGCACGCACGCGGAACTGCTGACACGCGGCGGACTCTACGCGCGCCTGCACGCTCTGCAGTTTCAGGAACCGGCGTAAGCCGCGGCCGTCTGTCAGTAACTGCTGCCCGCCTGGGCGGGAGCCGCGCCGGCTTCCTCCTGGACGAGCGCGACGCCATTGGACGTGCCGAGGCGTTCGGCGCCGGCGGCGATGAGCGCGCGCGCTTGCGCGAGGGTTTTGATGCCGCCGGCGGCCTTGATCTTGATGGTGCCCCGGCGGTGGTCGGCGAAGAGTTTTACGTCGTCGACCGTCGCGCCGGCGGCGCCGAAGCCGGTGGATGTCTTGATAAAATCGATACCGGCGTCCTCGCAAAGCGCGAGGGAGGCGAGCTTCTGGTCGCGGTTGAGATAGCAGGTTTCGACGATCACCTTGGTCGTCAGCTTGAGCTGGCGGGCGAGTTCGCCGAAGGCATTGAGCTCGGTGGCGACGGCGGCGCGGCGGCCCTCGCGGAGCTCGGCGTAGTTCATCACGATGTCGACCTCGTGGGCGCCGGCCTCCGCCATGGCCTGGATCTCGGCGGCTTTGGCGGACGTCGGCCCGCGGCCGTGAGGAAAACCGATTACGGTGCCGACGCGCACCGGCGATTCGGCGAGCGCGGCGCGGGCGAGGGCGACTCCGGAAGGATACAGCATCACCGCGGCCAGATTCCACTGGCGGGCATCGGCGCAGAGTTGCAGGAGGTCGGCGTCGGTGGCGTCGAGCCGGAGATTCGTCGAGTCGAGGAAGCGGGCGATGGCGGCGGTTTTCATGCGGGAGCGCTAAGGAGAAACGAAGGGAGCCGAAAGCCGGCGTTATAGCAACGCGCGGGTGGGCATGGCCGCGGGTTGCGATTTGACTCGTTCGGCGGCGGCGGCGCAGGCTGGCGGAAATCGAACCGGCCGGCGCGAAGGTGCGGCCGTGGCTTACCGCATCCTGTTGTCCCATGGCTCAATCGTATCTCACCGTCCCCCAGAGGATCAGCACGATGCCTCCGGGCATTCGCTACATCGTCGGCAACGAAGCCGCCGAGCGGTTCAATTTCTACGGGATGCGCGCGGTGCTGGTCATTTTCATGACCCAGTATTTGATGGGCCGCGACGGCGCGCTGGCGCCGATGAGCGAGAACGAGGCGAACCAGTGGTATCACTGGTTTCTCGCGTCGAATTACTTTTTCCCCGCGTTCGGGGCGATTCTCGCGGACGCGTTCTGGGGCAAATACAAGACGATCATCGTGCTCTCGCTGGTGTATTGCCTCGGGAGCGTGGCGCTCGCGGTGGATCACACGCGGCTCGGATTGTTCACCGGGCTCACGTTGATCGCGCTTGGTGCGGGCGGGATCAAGCCGTGCGTTTCGGCCAACGTGGGTGACCAGTTCGGACCGCTCAACCAGCACCTGCTCTCGCGGGCGTTCGGCTGGTTTTATTTCTCGGTCAACTTCGGGTCGTTTTTCTCGATCATGCTGATCCCGGTGCTGCTCGACCGCTACGGTCCCGCGCCGGCGTTCGGCGTGCCGGCGGTGCTGATGCTGATCGCGACGTATGTGTTTTGGGCGGGCCGTTATAAATTCGTGCACATCCCGCCGACCGGGAAGGCGTTTCTCCGGCAGACCTTCAATCGCGAAGGCCTTTCGGCGATGGGCCGGCTCGCGATTCTCTACGCGTTCGTGGCGATCTTCTGGTCGCTGTGGGATCAGAGTGGTGGCGAGTGGGTGCTGCAGGCGGAAAAAATGGACCGCAACCTGTCGCTCTTCGGCTGGAACTTCGAGCTGCTGTCGGCGCAGGTGCAGGCGGTGAACGCGGTGATGATCCTGAGTTTCATCCCGCTGTTTCAATATGTGATCTACCCGGCGATCAGCCGCGTGTTTCCGCTGACGCCACTGCGCAAGATTGGCCTCGGACTGGTGGTGACCGGCGGCTCGTTTCTCGTGAGCGCGTGGATCGAGACGCAGATCGCCGCGGGGCTGCATCCGAGCATCGGTTGGCAGCTGCCGGCCTACGCGCTGCTCTCGGCGGGCGAGGTGATGGTGTCGATCACGTCGCTGGAGTTTGCCTACACCCAGGCGCCGAAACACATGAAGTCCGTCGTGATGTCGCTCTATCTCCTGTCGATCTCGGCGGGCAACGCGTTCACGGCGCTCGTGCACTGGTTCATCGCCAATCCCGACGGCACGGCGAAGCTCCATGGCGCGTCCTACTACAACTTTTTCGCTGCGCTCTCGATCGGCTGCGTGGCGGTGTTTGTCGTCGTGGCTCGGCGTTACCAGGAGAAGACCTATCTGCAGGGCGACGAGCCGGCGGCTGCCGGTTGAGGATGCGGGGACAATTGCCGCTCATCCGAAACGGACGCCGTTCGTCCAAAGATTGCCCTGTCCCGGGATTCGGCCCACCTAGTCTGGCGCCATGGAACCGCCGGCTGGCACCACCGTCGTGATCGAGGATACGCACCGCCGCGAACGCGCGAAGGAGCGGCTTTACGTCTTTCTGCAGGTGGGCGGCTGGGGCTTCTTTCTGGCGATCCAGCTCTTCTTTGCGGTCTATTTCACCCTGCAGGAAGGGCGTAGCGATATTTCGAATACGGCTGCGTCGGTGGTGATGGTGATGCTGTCGGGGCTGCTGCTGAGTCATTACGCGCGCCGGTATGTCGCGCGGTTCGGATGGAAACAGCTCGGCTGGCGACAACTCGTGCCGCGAGTGGTGCTGGCGGCCGTGATCATGTCGGTGCTGTGGAGCATGTTCGGTTACGGCTACACCTACGGCGTGCTGCGCCAGCCGTGGCCCGCGGCCAAATACAGCCCGGTGGTGGTGGTCTTTCTCAGCTGCCTGAACGGCACGCTGCTCTTTGTCGGCTGGTTCTGCCTGTATTTTTTCTATCATCTTTTCGACCGCTTTAACCGGTCCGAGATCGAACGCCTGCGGCTGACGGCGCACGTGAAGGAGGCCGAGCTGCGGGCGCTGAAGTCGCAGGTGAATCCTCATTTCATCTTCAATGCGCTCAACTCGCTTCGCGCGCTGATCGAGGAGGATCCGGCGCGGGCACGCGAGGCCGTGACGCAGCTGGCCAACCTGCTGCGTTATTCGCTGCAGAGCGGTCAGCTGGAAACGGTCCCGTTCGAGGAGGAGTTGCGCGTCGCCCGCGATTACCTCGCGCTGGAACAGGTGCGTCACGAGGAGCGGCTGCGGGTGAGGCTGGACGTCGCCGCGGACACGCTCGAACTCCCGATCCCGCCGATGCTGCTGCAGACGCTGGTGGAGAACGCCGTCAAATACGGCATCTCGACGCGAGCAGAGGGCGGCGAGGTCGCGATCATCGCGCGGCGCGAACGGGACGCGCTGCGGCTGCAAGTCACCAATCCCGGCGAGCTGTCGGGCGCCGAGCGGCCCCGCTCCGCCTCCACCGGCTTGGGATTGCGCAACGCGGCGGAGCGGCTGCGGCTGCTGTTTGGCGAACGGGCGACGCTGCACCTGCGCGAAGCCGGATCCGCGCTCGTGATCGCGGAGGCGGTGGTGCCGTTGCAGGCGTCGCGAAGCTGAGATGTCCGCGATGAAAGCGTTGATCATCGACGACGAGCGTCTCGCGCGCAACGAACTGCGCCGGCTTCTGGCCGAATTTGCCGACGTGGAGATTGCCGGCGAGGCAGCGAACGCAAAGCAGGCGCGGCCCTTGATCGCGGAGCAAAAACCGGACGTGATCTTTCTCGACGTGCAGATGCCGGGCGAGAGCGGACTGGAGCTGCTCGACTCGCTCGAACCGCCGGTGCCCGACGTGATCTTCACCACCGCTTACGACGAGTTTGCGGTGAAGGCGTTCGAGCTCAACGCCCTCGATTATCTGCTCAAGCCCGTCGACCCGGCGCGGTTGACGACGGCGATCGAGCGATTGCGCACGCGCCGCGCGGCGGCCGTGAGCGCGCCGGACAAGCCGTCGCGCGAGCGGCTCGCGGCCGAGGACAAGGTGTTCGTGCGCGAGGGGGACCGGTGCTGGTTCGTCGAGGTTGGCTCCATCCGCCTGCTCGAGAGCGAAGGCAACTACACGCGCGTGCATTTCGATTCCGCGCAGCCGCAGCTTTTTCGCTCGCTCAACGCGATGGAGGAGCGGCTCGATCCGAAATATTTCTTCCGCGCGAACCGGCGGCAGATCATCAATCTCGCGTGGATCGACCAGATCGAACCCTGGTTCAGCGGCGGCCTGCTCGTGCACCTGAAAGGCGGAGCCCAGGTGGAGCTCAGCCGCCGGCAGGCGCAGGAGTTTCGCGAGCGGATGAGCCTGTAGTTTAATTTCCGATATGATCGTCGCCCGTAACCTCACCAAGGTGTTTGCCGATCGGAAGCGCGGGCCCATCCGCGCCGTGGACAACGTCTCGCTCCGCGCGGAGCCCGGGCGCATCTACGGGTTGCTCGGCGCGAACGGCGCGGGCAAGACGACGACGCTGCGCCTGCTGGCGACGCTGCTCAAGCCGACGGACGGTTCCGCCTCGATCGCGGGGTTCGATGTCGTCCGCGAGGCCCGGCGGGTGCGGGCGCACGTCGGTTTCCTCGCGGCGAGCACCGCGCTCTACGGGCGGCTCACCGCGCGGGAAATGATCACGTATTTCGGCCGGCTCAACGGACTGGACGACGCGCTGGTGGCGCAACGGGTGCAGACACTCGCCGACGACCTCGGGCTCCACGAGTTTCTCGACCGGCGCTGCGAGAAGCTCTCCACCGGCATGAAGCAAAAGACCTCGATCGCGCGCACGCTCGTCCACGATCCTTCCGTGATGATCTTCGACGAACCCACGCTCGGCCTCGACGTGATGACCGCCCGCGCGATCGTCCGCTTCGTCCGCGACTGTCGCGAGCGCGGCAAGACCGTGATCTACTCCACGCACATCATGAGCGAGGTGGAAAAGCTCTGCGACGTGGTGGGCATCATCCACGACGGGCGGCTGCTCGCCGAGGGCTCGCCGGCGGAGTTGCGCGAGCGCTACGGGGAGCAGGATTTCGAGGAACTCTTCGTCAAGGCGGTGGGCTGGGAGGAACGAAAGTCATGACGACGCGCAGCATTCTGACGGTTTACCTGAAGGAGTTGAAGGACTCGCTCCGCGACCGGCGGACGCTGATCTCCACGATCGTGATCCCGACCGTGGTGATGCCGCTGCTGATGTTCGGCCTCGGCAAGATCGCGACGCAGATCTTCGCCAAAGCGCGGAAGGAGATCCCGGCGATCATGGTGCTCGGTGGCGAGGATTCGCCGGCGGTGCGGGCCCAGCTGGCCGCGGCGAAACAGTTTCGCCTCGTGCCGGCGAGCGCGGAGTGGCGCTCGCAAATTTCGGAGAAAAAGATCCGCGCGGCGGTGGAGATCCCGGCGGGATTCGACGCGGGGTTGCAGGCGGGTCACGCGCCGCCGGTGGTGATTTATCACTACGAAGGGGAGATCAAGTCGGGCTTCGCGCGCGAGGCGATCGATCGGTTTTTTCGGGAGTTGCGGGAGCAGGCGGTGACCGCGCTGCTCGCCGAGCGTTCGCTGCCGGCGACGCTGGTGCGCCCCTTCGAGATCAGCAGCCAGAACGTCGCCGCGCCGGAGAAGGTGGGCGGAAACCTGTTCGGCGGTCTCGTCCCCTACGTGATCATCATCCTCTGTTTCACCGGCGCGATGTATCCGGGCATGGACCTGACAGCCGGCGAGAAGGAGCGGGGGACGATGGAGACGCTGCTGTGCAGCCCGGTGTCGCGGATCGAGATCGTGCTCGGCAAGTTTCTCATGGTGCTCACGGGTTCGCTGGCCGCGATGGCGATGTCGCTCGCGTCGCTCGGCACGACGGCCGCGTTGATGGGACTGCTGGCGCCGCCGGGCGGGAGCGCGGCCCCGGCCGGACCCGGCACGGGCGGCTTCGTGCCGATGATCGATCCGGTCGGCATCCTCGGCGTAGTGTTAATGGTGATACCGGTGGCGGTGCTGTTCTCGGCCGTCGTATTCACGATCGCGCTTTATGCGAAGAGCTTCAAGGAGGCGCAGAGCTATGTCGGACCGCTGATGATCGTCGTGATCATGCCCGCCGTCGTCGGCATGCTCCCGGGCATCGACCTGAACCTGAAGCTGGCGCTGGTGCCGATCCTGAACCTTTCGCTCGTGTGCAAGGAGATGCTGTCCGGCGTCTGGCACTGGAACTACATCGCCCTGATCTTCGGTTCATCCTGTGTCTACGCGGCGGTGGCGCTGGCGGTGGCGGTGCGGATGTTCGAGCGCGAAGACGTGATGTTCCGGAGCTGAGCGTCGCGTAGGTGATTCTCCACTACGGGGCGACTGGTAAAGTGGCGGTAAAAACGGCGGCGGCCCATAGGCAGCGGCCGAGGAACCTGTATAACATCGCGCGCCGCCACTTCGGCACGCCATGAACTCAACGCCCCCCTTCGACCACGATCCGTCTGGCTTCCACCTTCCCCGTCGCGCCGGCGAAACGGGCCCGGGCGAAGGCACTCCCGCCAGTTCGATGAGCGGACAGCTGGCCGCCGATCTCGAGGCGCTGCGCGAGCGCGAGATGAATCTGCGCAATTACGAAAGCCGGCTGCGCGCGTGGCAGACGCAGCTGGATCAGGCCGCCAGCCGCACCGCGCCGCCGGCCGCGAGCGCCTCGCCCTTCCTGCGGCCATCCAGCGCGACGCCCTTTGCGAGCGACCCCGCGCTCGAGGCGGCTTGGGAAAAACTCTATCGCGCACGCGCGCTACTGGAAGCGGAGCAGAAACAGATGCGCGACGAACGCATCGCCCTGCGCGAACTGGAGCTGACGCTCAAGCGGCGCGAGGAAGAAGTGACCGAACGCGAAGGCCGCGTCAGCGCGCAGGAGCAACAGCGCGCCGAACCGGCGTCGCCGGCGCGGCCGGCAGGTTCGGCGGTGCAGCGTTTGACCCAGGCGCCGCTGCTCGCGGCCAAGGCGGTTTTCAAGGGCAACCGCTGACCGGTCCACACCGTCGGTCCGCAAGTCGCCGGCAACTTTGCGCTTGCGCGCACGGAGGCGCTCGCGCATCACGACGCGCAATGAATCTCGTCGCCCACGCTCGCGCTGCCGCGTCCGTCATCTCCATGACGGCGGGTAAACGCGTCTGGCGCCTTGGGTCGGCCCGGCGACGATGGTGAGGTGCGAAAAGCGCCCTGCGGCCCAGGTGCCGCGCTGAAAATCAAAACCATCCGCCGAGCCCGACTCTTCCGAGTCGGGTTTTTTATTTTCCCTTCTCCATTCCCCGCTCCGTCATGACCACCGCCCTCGCTGCTCCTCCCAGATCGCCCGAACCTGTCCAACTGGAATTGCCGTCGATTTCGTTCTTCGGCCGCTCGCTGGAAGAATACACGCGCTTCTTCGATATCGATCCGCTCGCGTGGCGAGGGCGCGCCGTGCTCGACGTGGCCGCGGGGCCGGCCTCGTTCACGGCGGAAGCGTGCCGCCGCGGTGTCGATGCGGTTGCGGTCGATCCGCTTTACGGCTCGCCGGTGGACGCGCTCACGGCGCACGTCCAGATCGATTACGCGAAGATGTTTGCCCAGATGCGGGCCAAGCCGCGGCTGTTCCGCACGGCCCGGCAGAGTGCGAACGCGTATTTCAGTTCGATCGACGAGGCCGAAGTCGAACGGCGCGCGGCGGCGCAGCGTTTCCTGGCCGACTATGCCGCGCATTTCGTGCACGGACGCTACGTCGGCGCGGCGCTGCCGAAGCTGCCGTTTCTCGACGGGGCCTTCGACCTGGTGCTGTGCGCACACCTGCTGTTCGTCTATGGCGGACGTTTCGACTTCGAATGGCACCTCGCCGCCTGCCGCGAGCTGGCGCGGGTGAGCGCGGGCGAGGTTCGCCTGCATCCGCTCTGCGGCGCGGACGGCAAGCGCTACCCGGAACTGCCGCGGCTGCAGCGCGAGCTGCTGGCGCGCGGAATCACGAGCGAAGTCGTGCCCGTCGCCTATGAGTTCTTCAGCGGCAGCGGCGCGATGCTCGTGCTCAACCGCCGGCCGCAGGCTTGCGCCGCCTGAAACCTTCCACCGTAACCAAACTTCCACTACGATGAACCCGTCCCGCCCCCTGGCCCGCACGCCCGAACCGCCGTATTACGCCGTGATCTTCATTTCGCAGCGCACCGACGGCGATCACGGTTACCAGCGCATGTCCGAACGCATGCTCGAGCTCGGTTCGCGTTACGATGGTTTTCTCGGCATCGACAGCGCCCGCGACGCGAGCGGTTTCGGCATCACCGTGAGCTACTGGCGTGACGAGGCGGCCATCCGCGCCTGGAAGCGCGACACGGAGCACGAGCAGGCGCAGGCCGCGGGGCGGGCGTCGTGGTATGCGGACTACGAGGTGCGAATCGCGCGGGTGGAGCGGGCCTACGGAAAATCGCAGTCGTAGCCCGCTTCGGCAGCGAGGGCCAGGAGCGTCCGCAGCACGACGATCGACGCGAACAGCACGGTGGCGAGCCACGCGAGGAACAGGCTCCGCAGCGTGAGCTTGCTGCCGGCGCCGGTGCCGAAGCGCCGGCTGCGCTCCTCGAGAAACGGCGGCACGCCTTCGGCCGCGGCCGTGAACAGCTTCGCTTCCTCCCAGATCCGCACGACGCGCGCGCCGAGGTATTGGTAGATTTTGTTTTCGCTGATCACCTTCGAACGGATCGCGAGCCAGCTGGTGGTGACCAGGGCGACGGCGGTGACCGGCGCGAGAATTTCGAGGCCTGCTCCTTTCCCCTGGGCTTGGGTGACGAGGGCGACGGCGGCGCTCGAGACGGCGATGTGAACGGTGAGGAGCTTGAACTCGGTGTCGCGGCGCCACCGCATTTCAGCCATCAGTTCCCGGTAAAGATCGGCGGAAGAGAGACTCATGAGTTTTTCGGATCAGAGTTTCGCCGCGGACAGCCGGGAGAGGAGGTCGCTAGAATTTGACCGTGACTTCCTGCTGGTGTCCGGGCTCGAGCGTGAGCGAGCCGAGGGAGGATTCGGTCTCGTCGTTTTTCAGGAGCTTGAAGCGGATCGGCCCGGCGGGATCGCTGGTTTCCCAGCGCCACTTGCCGATCGAGATAAATTGCAGCGGCACGCCTTTGTCCCAGCTCAAGCCTGGGCCGTCGCCGCGGATGAAGAGCCGGTTGCCGATGCCGATGTAGGCGGTCGCGATGAGCCGGGTGGCGCCGTCGGAGGACATCACGCTTTCGACCACCTCGCCGGCCGTAACCGGACTTTCGTCGCCGACCAGTGCGAACTCATCGGGCGAGCTTTGCGAAAACAAATCGGGCGTCGGATCCACGGGCGCGGCTTTGGCCCGCTTGCGGCCGGAGCGTTCCGTGGGTGGCGGTTCAACGGCGGTCGCAGCCATGACCGGCTCGCCCTCAATCGCCGCGGCAGGCGCCGGCTCGGCGACCGGGTCGGCGACCTCCGCTTCGGTGACGGTCGCCGGGGCGAGGCCAAACGGGTCGGCGGATGCGGGCGCGATAGGTGCGATGTGGGAAATGGATTCCGCCACCACAGGCGCGGGCTCGGCTGCTTCCGCCGGCGGCTCGCTGGGCGTGGAGGGAGCGGGATCGGAGGGCTCGACGTCCGCCACAGCCACGAGGGGGGCGGCTGGCGGAGCTTCCGGGGGCGACTCGGACGCAGTTTCGGTGGCGACCTCGGGCTCTTCACGGCGACTTTTGCGGGGTCGCTTGACCGGCGGAGCAACGTCTTCGGATGGCGCCGCAAACGCTTCAGGGGCGGCGGAAGGAGCCGTGGTGATCGATGGCGCGACGGCCGTCGACGCTTTGGCGAGTGATGCCTCGATGGCCGCCACCGCGGCGGCGGTGCGCTCGGCCAGTTTGCGATCGATGGCCGCGAGCGCCTGGCTCTGCGCTTCGGCGAGATCGCGTAACGCCGCGGAAATCGCCTCGCGGACGGCGGCTGAGCTGTCGGACTGCGCCTTCGTGACGGCTTGGGTGGCGCGCTCGAGGGCCTCGGTGCGAGCGGCGATCTGTTTCTGCGCGGCGGCGTCGAGGCGGGCGAGTTCGGCGATGGCTTTGTTGATTTTCTCGGCCGACGTTTCCAGCCGTTCGGATTCGGAGGCGCGGAGCTCCGCGATTTCCTTCTCGAGTTCCTCGCGCTCGTCCTCGCGAGCGTTCTCGATCTGGGCGTTGAACTCGGCGATCTTGTCCTGCAGCCGGTGCGGCAGTTGTTCGGCCTGTTTCAGCGTCTTGTGCGCGATCTCGGCGATCTGGTGGAAACCGGTAGCGGCGATGCCGATCTGTTCGGCGGCGCCGCTGACGGTGCGGGAAAGGGCGTCGAGGCTCCGCTGGCGTTCGTCGAGCGCCTCGTCCTGCTTGCGCGCATAATCCGTGAGGAACGGGATCGCACCGATGATCGCGCCGGCGATCACGCAGCCCGCGACCACGGCGGTGCCGGCGAGCGAGAGCGGACCGTCGCTCTGGTAGGCGATATACCAACCGGTGACGAGCAGGGCGGCGTCGCCGATCAGGAACGGCAGTTTGGGCAGTTTCGGAGTCTGGTCGGGAAGGCTCATGAAAGGGCGGCAGGTGTCCGTGTCCGCGAGGGGAGAGCGAGCGCCCGCGGGCGGGCGGTGGCACGTTTCTGCGGGTGCGGGGAGAAATTTTCAACCTCGGAGTGGTGCGGCGCACGCCTGGAGCCGCCGAGGCGAGCGACGGGTTGCGTTCGCGCGGCCAACGTGCTTCCGTGGCAGCCGATGAGCCTGGCCAATTTTCTCCGGATCGAGCGGGAGGAGCGCGACGGATCCCGGCACTACGTGGTGCACACGCACGACCCGAAATTTTCGATGGAGCTCACGCCGGACCGCGAGGCGCCGGACCAGATGGGCAAGGGTGTGATCAAGCGCGTCTGTGTGCCGAATTCGTGGGCGGGCGATTACGGCAAATACAGCAAGCTGATCAACGCCGCGCAGGAGTTTTTCCGCGAATCGCTGGCCGAGCCGGTGGCGAAACCGGCGATGCGGCGGCTCGCGCGCTAAGCGGCGTCGAAGTGCGCCGCGATCGCGCGGCGCAGACGGTTCCATTCCGCGGGCGCGAGGTCGTCCTTGCGCCCGGGCGCGACGGTGCGGTGGTCGGCGAGCCGGTCGAGACTCCAGCCGTAACGAACCCAGCGGGCGTCCAGCCACTCGAGAGCGGAGGCGATTTGATGATGCGTCAGCGGCGTCGCGTAGGTGTCGCCGGCAAACGCCACGCCGAGCAGGAAATCGTTGCAGCGCGCGCGACCGTGAAAGCGGGACGCGCCGGCATGCCAGGCGATGCGTTCGTCGGGCGCGAACGTGCAGCGCGTGCCGCTCGCGGCGATGAGGCAGTGGTAACTCACCTCGCTCGCGGGATCGGTCATCAACGCGATCGTGTCCTCGAAGGAAAGCACGCTGTGGTGAAACAGCACACCCCAGCGTTCATGCGTCCGGTCGGGCGTGACGTTGGGCGAAGGGCGGACGATTTCGGTGAAGCCGGGCATGGCGCGGGCAACGGATTGGCGACCAGAGAGCACAGCGCCGATCGTGTCGTCTTCTTGCTGGCGGACGGGAATGCGCCGGGCAGCCCGGCTAGAGTCGCCGCCAGGCGACGACGGTCAGCGAGACGAGCAAGCCGACGCGCACCGCGCCCTCGATCGTGAGGACGACCAGTATCCATTTCAGGCCTACATTGCGTCGCAGCGCGTAGCCGGTGGCGGAGACGGCGAGAAGGACCAGGGCCGGCAACCGCGCCGCGGGCGTCGCGAGCAGGAGGAGCATCCACGCCCAGTAGGCGAAGAGCAGGGCGGTCCAGCAAAACGCGGTGAACTCGCCCAGCCCGAGCGTGCGCGGGTCGGCGTTGCGGGCGATCTGTTTGATGCCGAGATAACGCTCGCCCATCACCAGCTGCCAGCACTCGAACCCGAGGAACAGCGGCGCGAGCAGCAGGAGGGCGTTCATGACGGACGCTGCGGGCGGCGGACGCGGCTTATTTGCCGTTATACCAGAAAGCGCGACGCCAGTTGTGACGGCGCAGCTTCAGCAGGAGATCGGCGCGCATCGGCGGCAGGTCGCTCACGCCGCAATTGGCCTCGGCCTGGGCGACATTGCGAATGCCCGGAATCACGGTCGACACGGCGGGATGCGCGAGGACGAACTTGATCGCGGCCTGCGCCATCGTGTAGCCCGAGCCCTCGAGGTCCTGCCGGATTTCCTCGGCGCGCGCGACGGCGCGTTCGAGCCGGTCGCCGGCGAAGTAGTTCGCGCGAAAATCGTCGGCCGCGAATTTCGTGTCCTTGGTGAACTTGCCCGTGAGCACGCCTTCGTCGAAGACCACGCGCACGATGATGCCGACGCCGCATTCCTTCGCGACGTCGAGGAGTTCGGCGGCGGGCTCCTGCTCGAACAGATTGTAGATCACCTGCACGCTGTCGACCCAGCCGCCGCGCATGAGCTCGATAACGCTGTTTTGATCGTGTTCGGGCGTGGAGATGCCGACGAGACCGATCTTTCCCTCGGCCTGGAGTTCGCGGAGGATTTTGAACGGCGTGGGGTTGCGGTTCCACGCGCGCGTCCAGGTGTGCAGTTGCAATAGGTCAATCTTCTCGACGCCGAGGTTGGCGGAACGGACGGCGACGTTTTCGCGCAGGTAAGCCTCGGAGTAGCGGTCCTCGACGCGGCAGTAGGGTGATGGCGGCCACGGGCCGGCGGAGGGCGGCGTCTTGGTGGCGACGAAAACCTTCTCCTTTTTTCCGGCAGCGGCGCGTTCGCGGAGCACCTGGCCGATGAGACGTTCGCTGCGGCCATCGCCGTAGCCGGCGGCGGTGTCGATGAAGTTGACGCCAAGATCGAGCGCGCGATTCAACGCCGCGAGTGAGTCGGTATCGGCCTGCTGGCCCCACGAGCCGCCGATCGCCCAGGCACCGAAACCGATGTCGGAGCAGTTGAAAGGATGTTTGCCGAAAGGCCGGTATTTCATGGGACGGCAACGTTGCAGCAACGGCTGCCGCTTGTCAGCCCCTCGATGAGGAAACGCCGGGATAATTTCCCGCGTGGAACCGGAGATCAGGCGGGCAGCGTCCGCTCTTCCGGTCGGATGCTGTATTCGCGGACGGGTTGGGTGCCGGGCGGCAGCGGATGGACAAACCGGTCGATCAGCTTCTTGCGCCAGGTCGTCGGCGAGAAGTGGTGAACGTCGCGGCAATCGCGGCAGAGATGGCTGGCGCTGGCGTAGCCGCAGTGCCGCGCGACGTCGTCGAGCGTCAGCGACGTGCTGCTCATGAGCTCCTTGGCCTTGTCGAGCCGGAGGTGGCGGAAGACGGCCTTCGGGCTGGCCTTGCGCGTCTGCCAGAAGAGGCGGCGGAGGTGGCTGGGGGAAACGTGAATGGCGTCGGCGACCTGCTTGACCGTGGGGTTTTGGGCGAGGTGCTCGTCATACCAGGAGACGGCGCGTTGGGTCTTGAAGGTCGCGAGATCGGTGAGGGCGAGCGGGGCGTCGTCCCACTCGCGTCCCTCGAGCATGAGCAGCGAGAGGTCGAGCAGCCGCCGTTGAAAAAGCAGCGGGCTGATGAGGGTGGGACGGCGGAAGGCGGGCTCGAGTTCGTTGGCCCACGCCTGGATCCGGGTCAGCTCGCCCGGTGAGAGCGGGCGCTCGAGCCAGCCGCCGTTTTGGCGGACGAGTTCGTCGAGCGGGTAGGGCACGGTGCCGAAGTGCAGGGAAACGCGCTCGTAGTGACGCTGCTGGTGGTTCGCCCACGCGTGGGAGCAGTCCGGCGCGAACAACCAGAGGGTTTTCTCGCGGAAACGAGGACGCTGGCGGTCGGTGAACTTCACGCCGCAGCGGCCGGAGGTGACGGCATAGAATTCCCAATTGGTGCGCGTGTTGCAGCGCATGCCATTTTTCCAGCGAACGGGTCCGTGTGCGAAGTAGCGCAGCATGGAAGAGGGGTTGGGGGTGCTGCTGGCGCAAAAGATGGGCGCGAGCGGGAGGCGCCGCTAGTCGGCGATGGTTCGGTCAGTCCGACCGCGCGCGCGGGGATTGGTGCAATAAAAAAGGCCGGCGTGGTGACGCCGGCCTGCGCGGTCGAAGGTTGAGGACGATCGACCTTAGAAGTTATAGGTGAAGGACGCCTTCACGTTGAGCGGGTCGCCGACGAGCACGGCCGTGCGGCTGAGCGAGGCGAGGAGATAGTCCTTGTCGAAGACGTTGCTGACCTGCAGGCGGGCCGTCCATTGGTCGCGTTTGTAAGCGAACCCGACGTTCACGAGCGTGCGGCCATTGACATAGAATGAAGGCTGGTTCGGCACGAAGTTTCCGCCGGGGAGCGGCTTGGTCGTGGTGTAGCCCGTCGCGGAGTCGCCGGCGACTTCGCTCTTGTAGTCGACGCCGACGTTGACGCTGAAGCCGTGGAGCGCGCCTTCGGTAAAACGGTAATCGACGTAGATGGCGCCGGCGTGATCGGGCACGCCGCGGATCGGCACCTCGGTGATGGGCTGGCGCGCCTTGTAGGACGTGTAGTTGCCGATGAGCGTCAGGTTGCTGCTGAGCGCGTAAGTCGCCTCGAATTCCCAACCCTTGGAGGTGAGGTTGAGATACAGCGGATTCTGGAGCGCGGCGGCCTCGGCGAACTTGCCCAGGGCGACGAGCGAGTAGTATTCGCTGTTCGGGACGGCGTAGTTTTCCTGCTCGATGTTGAAGTAGGAGAACGAGCCGGTGAGCCGGCCGTCGAGCGTGGAGACCTTCACGCCGTATTCCTTCTGCGTGCCGGCGGCGACGCGGAAATTCGGCGCGTAGGTGCCGGGATTGAGCGAGCTCGGCATCGTGCCGCCACTGGTGTTGTAGCCGTAGAAGAGCGAGACGGGCTTGATCGGCTTGATGACGGCGCCGAAGGTCTTCGCGGTCGTCGACAGGTTGTAGCTCGGATAGGTCATCGCCGGCGCCAGGCCGGTCTGATCGATGCGGGACAGCTGGCCAAAGAAGCGGGAAACGCCGCCGGAGAGCTGCACGCGATCGCGCAGGAAGGAGGCATTCTCGTAGACGAAGAGCTGCAGGTCCTCCTGTTTGCCGGTGCGGTTGCCGCCGGTGTTCGTGAGGGCCGGCTCGAGGTATGTGAGGTGCGGGTAGGTGGCGCTGCCGAGCGCGTTGGCAGGCACGTCGGGCCGGGCCACGCCCTCGTAGGACTTGAACTGAACTTTCGAGAAGTTGCCCGCGAGGCCCGCAACGGTCGTGGACTTGACCAGGTCGGTGTCGAACTTGATCGCGTATTCGTTGCGCAGGTGCGCCTCCGAATACCACAAGTCGACGGCACCGTAGGTGCGCGAATAGACATAGCTGCCCGGATCGGGAATGGCCACGGGGGAGGAGGTGGCGACCGCGGTCGGACCGGTCTGATCGAGCGCCCAGATCACGCCCGGCTCATACTTGCCGGTGTTGGGATTGCGCGAGCCGAGGGTGCCTTTGATGGCCGCGCTGGTGCCGCCCTGATCCTCGCGGGTGACATGGTTGGCCATCAATTGCAGGCGCGACGACACATGGTCGCCGAGATCGGAGAACAGCTCCATCGTGATGCGCTCAGTGGCGCGGTGGCGCTGATCCCAGCGGTCATCGCCCGCGAACGACCAGTCCCGCGGCAGGCCTTTCGCGATCATCGCGGACGTGTCGGTGCCGACGCTCGGATCGAGGGGCAGGCCGCCGAGATTGGTCTCGCGGTTCTGCATGAACTCCGCCTTGACCACGAGCTTGTTGGTCGGCGTGAGCTGCCAGCTGAACGACGGCGCGATCATGTAGCCGCGGCGGAACTGGTTCCGGGCGTAGCCGTCGCTGTCCCAGTAGGCGAGCACGAGGCGGGCGGCCATTTTGTCGTTGAGCACACGATTCAGATCGGTGCTCAGGGCGTTGCTGAAATACTGGCCGAGCTGAAGGGTGGTCGAGGACTGGTCCTTCATGATCGGCGATTTCGTGATCGGATTCATCTGACCGCCGGGGCTGCCGCCGGGCACGAGGATCGCGTTGGGGCCTTTGATGATTTCGATGCGCTCGATGTTATAGGGCACGATCGACATGCTATAGCCGTCCTGGCCGGAGATCTCGGTGCCATCGATGAACTCGTGGGAGACCTGGAAGCCGCGGATCGTGTAACGATCGCCGCCGTAGGGCAGCGTCGATTCGCTGATCGGCGTCACATACTTCGCCGCGTCCAGCATGCGGAAGCTCATCGAGTCCTTCAGGAACTCGTTGGTGACGACCGACACCGTTTGCGGGATGTCCTGGATTGGCATCGCGACGCGCGAGGCGGACAGTGCCTGACCCGACTGATACGGGTTGGCGGCGGTTTCGGTGATGGTGAAAGTCGCGAGTCGCGTGACTTCCTCGTCGCCGGCCGCAGCGGCGGACGGCTGGGACTGGCTCCAGGCTGCGGTCGGCAGCGTGGCGGCCACTCCGGTGCATAACAATGCCAGGTGTTTGTGCAGGGGGTTCATAGGACGGAAAAGGGGACAACCGTGCCGTGGGACCGGCGCGAGACTGACCCAAACCCCCGCCCTTCGTCGCTGTAAAGCGAGCAGGACGCTCATGAAATAGCACAAAACGCTCACCGCCCTCCGGGGAACGGCCGCCGTCGCCGATCGACGCGTGCGCGTCACCAGGACACGGATACAGCGGACGGACGGCTCCGTCCGTCGTCGATCGCACCACGACCGGATCGCAGCGGATTCCAAGCCGACCTCGCTGCCGCGCGGGCGGTCATCGCTCAGCGGAAGCGGCGCGCTTCGGCCTCGATGTCGTCGACCAGCGCGTCGAAGCTCGTTTTGTTGAAGTTGTTTTCCAGCGCGTCCTTCCGGTCCTCGAGGTCCTTGACGCGCTGCTTCGCCGCGTCGCGGTCGACGCCGCTGGGCAGCTGATCCACCCGCGCGTCGAGCTGGTCGATCCGCGCCTCGGCGGCGTCGAGAGCGGACTTGGCTTCGTCCTTGTTGCGGTCGGTTGGCCGGGCCTTGTAATCGGTCAACTCGCGGGCGGCGGCGCGCATGCGATCGCCGGCGGCGGAGAGGTGCTCCTTCGCATCGCCCGCGGCAGCGCGGAGCTTGTCGTCGGCGTTGGCAAAGGTGCGTTTGGCCCAGGCGGCGAGGCGATTGGCTTCCTCGCGGACGTCGGCCTTGAGTTCCTCGTAGCGGGCCTTCACGTAGGTTTTGCGGAGCTCGTTGCGGCGGCTTTTGAGCGCTTCGAGACGCAGGCGGGCGGCGTCGCGCTCTTCGGCGGTGGGCGCGTTGTCGACGAGGGCGTCGAGCCGATCGATTTCGGCGTCGATGCCGTCGAGCGCGGCTTTGGCGGCGTCGCCTTTCACTTCGGAAACGGCGGCGTCGGCGCGTGCGGCGTTTTCGCCGGCGCGAAGCGCGGGCGAGAGGGCGAGCAAGCAGGAGGCGGAGACCAGCGGAAACAGGCGGATGAATTTCGTCTTCATGGGAACGGTGGGTTGGATTCGGACGCTCGCGCTGGCGGCGAACGCCGGGGCCACGCAATAGTCTGCCGGCGTGTGGCGACGGTTCCGGCGCTAAGGGGAAATGGGCGGAGTCTCTGAGGAAGTTTTCCGATGCGCGATCGGGCGGACGGAAAAAAGAAGAGGCGGGTCCGAAGACCCGCCCGAAGGGTGCCCCGGCGGGCGCCGCGGTCGGAAGGCGGGGATAGGAGACCCCGCCCTACATTAAACTCGCTCAGGCATCCGTGTTGTCGGCGGGGATGCGCATGCCGTAGAAGCTGCGATAGACGAAGGCGAGCGCGACGAGGAAGAAGACCGCGCCGATCGTGTGCTTCACGCTTTCGTTCGTCATCGTGACCGCGATCTCGACCGCGAGCAGGCCGAAGAGCGTGGTGAACTTGATCACGGGATTCATCGCGACCGACGACGTGTCCTTGAACGGATCGCCGACGGTGTCGCCGACGACCGTCGCCGCATGCAGGTCCGTGCCTTTCTGCCGGAGCTCGACCTCGACGATCTTCTTGGCGTTGTCCCACGCACCGCCGGCATTGGCCATGAAGATGGCCTGGAACAGCCCGAAGAAGGCGATGCCGATCAGGTATCCAATGAAGAAATACGCGTTGAAGAACGGCAGCGCGAGCGCGAGGCAGAACACCACGATGAAGATGTTCCACATGCCCTTCTGCGCATAGATCGTGCAGATGCGGACGACCTCCTTCGAGTCCTTCTCCGAGGCGATCGACGCGTCGAGCTTCATGTTCTCCTTGATGTAAACGACCGCGCGGTAGGCGCCGGTGACGACCGCCTGCGTGCTCGCGCCGGTGAACCAGTAGATGACGGCGCCACCCATGATCAGGCCGAGGATCACCTCGGGCTGGACGATCGAGAGCTTCGTGATCACGCCGCCGAACAGATTCTCGAGCAGGATGATGATGCCGAACACCATCGTCGTGGCGCCGACGACCGCCGTGCCGATCAGCACGGGTTTGGCGGTGGCCTTGAAGGTGTTGCCCGCGCCGTCGCCTTTCTCGAGCTGGTATTTGGCATTGGCGAAATCGGCCGTGAAGCCGAAGTCCCGTTCGATCTCGGCGCCGATGTTCGGGCGCCCCTCGATTTGCGAGAGCTCGTAGACAGACTGCGCGTTGTCAGTGACCGGTCCGTAACTGTCGACGGCGATCGTCACCGGTCCCATGCCGAGGAAACCGAAGGCGACCAGGCCGAACGCAAAGATCGGCGCCGCGAAGACGAACTTCTCCGGCATGATCGAGAGCAGGCCCGCGTTTTGGGAGAAGTGATACGAGATCCACATCAGCAGCATGATACACAGCCCCATCCAGAACGCGGAAAAGTTACCCGCGACGAAGCCTGAGAGGATGTTGAGCGACGCGCCGCCGTGGCGGGAGCAGTTCGTCACCTCCTTCACGTGGCGGGAATTCGTGCTGACGAAAACCTTCGTGAACTCCGGGATCAGCGCGCCGGCGATCGTGCCGCAGCTGATGATCACGGACAGCACCCACCAGAGGCTCGGATGAATCCCGGCTTGATGTGCGAGCAGGAAATAGCTCGCCGCAAACGTGATCGCGATCGACACCGCCGACGTGAGCCAGACCAGGTGCGTGAGCGGCGCCTCGAAATCGAAATCCTTCTGATGACCGTATTTCGCATGCGTGATGACCTGGTTGATCGAATACGACAGCAGCGAGGTCACGATCATCAGGGCGCGCATCGTGAAGAGCCAGATGATGAGGATCGCGCACACCGAAGCGTTGGCCGCGAGCGCCAGCGCGAGGAAGGCGACGAGCGCCACGCCTGTGACGCCATAGGTTTCGAAACCGTCCGCCGTCGGCCCGACCGAATCGCCGGCGTTGTCGCCGGTGCAGTCCGCGATGACACCCGGATTCTTCGGGTCATCTTCCGGCAGCTTGAACACGATCTTCATCAGGTCGGAGCCGATGTCGGCGATCTTGGTGAAGATGCCGCCGCAGATGCGGAGCGCGGAGGCGCCGAGCGATTCGCCGATCGCGAAACCGATGAAGCACGGCCCGACCAGATCCCGCGGCAGAAATACGAGAATGCTGATCATGAAGAACAGCTCCACGCAGACGAGCAGCAGGCCCACGCTCATGCCCGAGCGCAGCGGGATGCCGAGCGTCCGGAGGGCTTTGCCTTCAAGGGCGGAGAACGCGGTCCGTGAGTTGGCCACCGTATTGATCCGGATCCCGAACCACGCGACGCCGTAGCTGCCGAGAATGCCGAGCACCGAGCAGGCGAGCACCACGGAGACATGTCCGATCCCGCTGCTTTGCAGGCCGACGAAATAATAAACAATACACAGCGCGATCAGCACCCACAGGATCGCGAGAAACTTCCCTTGTTGGATGAGGTAGGTCTTGCACGTTTCCCAAATCATGTGGGAAACGCTGGCCATCGTCGGATGCACCGGTAGCGCCTTCGTCTGCCGGTATTGAATGAGGCCGAAGATCGCGCCCACGATGCAGAGCGCGAGGCCTATATACATGAGCGTGAGCCCGCTGGTGCCGCCAAGACCGTCGAAACTGACCTGGGTGAGGTCGGGGATTTTGATGTCCGCTTCGCTCGCGCGAGCGGTAGAAAGCAAGGACAGCGCCGCCGTGACGGCGCCCCGAATTACGAAGTGAGGTAGCTTCATAAGAGGGAGGGGTAGCGAGAAAGAACGGTGTGGGACGCGGCCCGTTGTGCCCGCGCAGCCCCCGGCTCGCGAGTCTATTCTCGCCAAACGCGCACTGGTAAAGTCTGCCTTATTCCATTCGGTAAAAGCCTTATGTAGGCGGCCGGCCCGGTTTTGCCGCGGCGTCGCCGAAGTTCTCCGTCACCGATCGGCAGAGCCCGATGAACGTCTCCTCGCCGAGCGGCAGCCGGCGTCCCCGTAAATGCGCGACGCCCCAGGTGCGCCGCAACCGCTTCCGCCCAAGCGGGAAATCCACCAGCGCCCCCGCCTCGAGTTCCGCCCGCGCGATCCACGGCGCCAATACGCCCACGCCTACGCCGATCTTCACGAGCTCCTTGATCGCATCCATGCTGCCCAGCTCGATGTAGTGGCCGAAGCTCACGTGCTCGGCGCGCAGATACTCGTTCACGAGCCGGAACGTGTAACTTGCCTTGTTATATAGAACGAGCGTCTCGGCTTCGAGCGTCTCGCGAATAAGGTGTCGTTCCTTCGCCCACGGGTGCAGCGGCGAGGTGAGGAAACGCAACTCGTCGGTGAACAGCGGCACGAACTCGAACTCGTTCGTCGTTTCCGGCTCGAGCATGATGGCAAGGTCGATCCGGTTCGCCTGCAGCAACTCCACTTGCTGCGCGTGGTCGCCCGGCTCCACCGTAATCACGCACTTTGGAAAACTTTGCTTGAACTCCCGCAACACCGTCGGGAGCAGATACTGGCACGCCGTGGTGCTTGCGCCGACGCGCAGCCGCCCATGGCCCCAGCGCGACAGCGCATCCAGCCCCGAGCGCGCTGCGTCCATCTCCCGCAGGATGCGCTCGGTGTGACGCAGGAACTGCTCGCCCGCCTGCGTGAGCAACACGCGCCGTCCAGCGCGATCGACCAGCCGGCTGCCGACCTCCTCTTCGAGCGCCTTGATCGCATGGCTGATCGCGCTCTGCGTGAGATAAAGCTCCTTCGCCGCACGCGTAAAACTCTGGCAGCGCGCCAGCGCGGAAAACGCGAGCAACTGCCGGCTGTCAAGCGGCCGGTTCATCGATGAAAGCCTTTCATCCGAGTCATGAAATCTTTGCTCAGCACTTATCGCGCCATGCGGGACGGCTGGCATGTCGGCGGCTAGAAGCGGCCGCAGATCATGACGCTTCCCGTGCCTTCCTTTCCCGCCGCCTCGTCCGCGCGTGCCCTGCGCCTCGGGTTTCTCGCGCTCACCGATGCCGCGCCGCTGGTCGTCGCGCAGGAGCGTGGCCTCTTTCGCCGGCACGGTCTGAAGGTCGTCCTCCAGCGCGAGGTCGGCTGGGCCACGATTCGCGACAAGATCATCTACGGCGAGCTCGAGGCCGCGCAGGCGCTCGCGCCGATGCTGTGGTCCGTCAACCTCGGTCTCGGCTGCGTGCCGACCGCGGCGAGCACCGCCTTCATTTTCAACCTGAACGGCAACGCGCTGACGCTTTCCAACGCGTTGCACGATGCGGGCGTGCGCGACGCCGCGAGCCTGCGCGATCTCGCCCGCGGGCGTCGCGGCGAGCGCCGCCTGACGCTCGGTGTCGTGTATCCGTTTTCCTCGCACCATCTCCATTTGCGGCAATGGCTCGCCGCGGCGGGCATCCAGCCCGACGCCGATGTCCGCATCGTCGTCGTCCCGCCCGCGCAGATGTTTCGCAACCTGCAGGCCGGCACCATCGACGGTTTCTGGGCCGGCGAACCGTGGAACTCGTTCGCCGTCCGCGCCGGGATCGCGTGGTGCCCGACGTGGAGCGGCGCGCAGTCGCCCGCTCACATCGAGAAAGTCCTGCTCGTCACCGAGCGTTTCGCGAGCGAACGCGCCGCCGAACACGTCGCGCTGGTGAACGCGCTCGACGAGGCGGCGCGCTGGTGCGACGTGCCGGAAAACCGTCCCGAGCTCGCGCAGCTGCTCAGCGCCGCGCGGTATCTGAATCTCCCCGCGCGCGTGATCGCGCCGGCACTCACCGGCGTCTTCGACTGCGGCCGCGGCCGGGTCGAGTCCGTGCCGGATTTCGTGATCTTTCATCGCGACCGGGCCAACCGGCCCACCGCGGACAAGGCGCTCGCGATTCAACGCGAGCTCGCCGACGCCAATCTGTTGCCGGCCGAAACGCCCGCCGATCTGCCCGCGCGGCTCTTTCGCGAAGACCGCTACGACGCCGCTCTTTCCCTTTCCGAACACCATGATTTCCTGCCTTCGCCCACCGTTCCGCAAGTGGCTTGATGCCGTTTGCGTTCTCGTCGTTCCCACCCTCGCGCTCCCGGTTCTGGCCAACGAGCCTGAGCGGCCCGATCTGAAATTCGGCTTCATCAAGCTCACCGATTGCGCACCGCTCGTCGTCGCCAAGGAGAAGGGCTTCTTCGAGGACGAGGGCCTGTATGTCACGCTCGAGGCGCAGGCGAATTGGAAGATCCTGCTCGACCGCGTGATCACCGGCGAACTCGACGGCGCGCACATGCTCGCCGGTCAGCCGCTCGCTGCGACGATCGGTTTCGGCACCAAGGCCCATGTCGTCACCGCCTTCTCCATGGATCTCAATGGCAACGGCATCACGCTCGCGAATTCCATCTGGGAGGAGATGCTCGCCGCAAGTCCTGCACTCGCAGCGACGCCGACGCCGCGTCCGGTGAAAGCCGACGCGCTGCGGCCGGTCGTCCAGCGCCTGAAATCCGCCGGCACGCCGCTCAAGCTGGGCATGGTGTTTCCCGTCTCCACGCACAATTACGAGCTGCGCTACTGGCTCGCCGCCGGCGGAATTCATCCCGGCTACTACACGCCGACGGACACCACCGGCACCGTCGACGGCGACGTGCTCATCTCCGTGACGCCGCCGCCGCAAATGCCCGCGACACTCGCGCAGGGCACAATCCAGGGCTACTGCGTCGGCGAACCGTGGAACCAGCAAGCCGTGATCCGCGGGATCGGCGTCGCGGTGATCACCGATTACGAGATCTGGAAAAACAATCCCGAGAAAGTTTTCGGCGTCACCGCCAACTGGGCCGCCAGGTATCCGCACACGCACGTCGCCGTGGTGAAGGCGCTCATCCGCGCCGCGCAGTGGCTCGACGCCAGCCCGCAGAACCGCGTCGAAGCCTGCCGCCTGCTCTCGCGTCCGGAGTATGTCGGCGCCGACTACCAGGTCATCGCCAACAGCATGACCGGCACCTGGCAGTATACGGCCGACGACACGCGGCCGCTGCCGGACTTCAACGTCTTCTTTCGCCACCACGCGACGTATCCATTCTATAGCGACGCGATCTGGTATCTCACGCAGATGCGGCGCTGGGGCCAGATCGGCGAGGCCAGGCCCGATGCGTGGTATCGCGAAACGGCTGAGTCTGTTTACAAACCCGATATCTACCGCACCGCCGCGCAGGCGCTCATCGCCGAGGGAAAACATTTCCCGGCCGACGTGCCGGAAACCGACGGCTACCGCGCACCGACGGACGAATTTATTGACGGCGTCCGCTATGACGGCCGCGAACCCAACGCCTATCTCCGCCGGCTCGCGATCGGTCGCAAGGACTGACGCGCCCCGCCGCCACAACCTGTGAACGCATGAACATATCCCCTTCGTTTTCTTCCAAGTTCGACGGTGCCCTGCGCGCCGTCCTCCGTAACGTCGGCATTCCCGCGCTCTCGCTCGCCGTGTTTCTCGGCTTCTGGTCGCTCGCGTCGCGCAACATCCAGGTGAGTTTCGGTTCGCTGCCGGGACCGGCCGCCGTGGCGAAGGAGCTCGGCAATCTCTGGCAGGAGCATCGCGCCGAGGGCGTGCGCGAGCGCGAGTTCTACGCGCGTCAGGCCGAACGCAAGGCCGCGTTTCTCGCGAAGAATCCGCAGGGCGAATGGAAGGAGCGCCAATATGCGTTTCGGCCCACCTTCTTTCGGCAGATTCTCACGAGTCTTCAAACCGTGTTCACCGGGTTTGTGATCGCGTCGTTGATCGCCGTGCCGCTCGGAATCGTGTGCGGGTTGAGCAAGTCGCTGAACCTCGCGTTCAATCCGTTCATCCAGCTTTTCAAACCGGTCTCGCCGCTCGCCTGGCTGCCGATCGTGATGATCCTCGTCAGCGCGCTCTACAATCCGCCGGAGCCGCTGTTCGAAAAGGCGTTTCTCAGTTCCGCGATCACTGTCGCGCTGTGCTCGCTCTGGCCGACGTTGATCAACACCGCCGTCGGCGTCGCGTCGATCGACCAGGATTATCTCAACGTCGCGCGGGTGCTCCGGCTCGGCTGGTTCGCGCAGGTCTGGAAGATCGTGCTGCCCGCCGCGCTGCCGATGATCTTCACCGGCCTGCGGCTCTCGCTCGGCGTGGGCTGGATGGTGCTGATCGCGGCCGAGATGCTCGCGCAGAATCCGGGACTCGGGAAATTCGTGTGGGATATGTTTCAGAACGGCAGCAGCCAGACGCTCGCGCAGATCATGGTCGCGGTGTTCGCGATCGGCCTGATCGGTTTCGCGCTCGATCGCGCGATGCTCTCGCTGCAACGCGCCGTGAGTTTCGGCGCGCCGGCTCGCTGAACCTCCCGCCATGAGCTCCACTCCTGTGATCGAACTGCGCGGCGCGACGAAGGGCTTTGGCCCCGCCGCTAATCGCACCGAGGTGCTCGGCCGGCTGGACCTCCAGCTCCACCCGGGCGAATTCCTCGCGATCGTCGGCTTTTCCGGCAGCGGCAAGACGACATTGATCAACCTGCTCGCCGGCCTCGCGCGGCCTGACACCGGCGAGGCGCTGCTCGACGGGAAACCGATACCCGCCGCCGGTCCCGATCGCGCGCTGGTGTTTCAAAATTATTCGCTGCTGCCGTGGCTCACCGTCCACGGCAACGTCGCGCTCGCGGTCGATCGCGTGTTCCCGCACCTCGACACCGCGCAGCGGCGCGCGCAGGTCGAGAAGTTCATCGCGATGGTGAACCTCACGCCCGCGCGCGACAAACGCCCGCGGCAGCTTTCCGGCGGCATGCGGCAGCGCGTCGCGGTCGCCCGCGCGCTCGCGATGGATCCGCGCGTGCTGCTGCTCGACGAACCGCTCGGCGCGCTCGATGCGCTCACGCGCGCGACGCTGCAGGACGAGATTTCGCGCATCTGGCAGGACCAGCGGAAAAGCGTCGTGCTGATTACCAACGACCCCGACGAAGCCATTCTGCTCGCCGATCGCGTCGTGCCGCTGAGCGCCGGTCCCGCCGCGACGCTCGGACCTTCGTTCAACATCGATCTGCCGCGTCCGCGCGACCGCCAGTCGCTGAATCACGACCCGCATTTTAAGCGCCTGCGCAAGGACATCCTCGACTGGCTGCTCGCGTCGGCCGGCCGCAAATCCGCGTCGTCGCAGCGCACGTTGCGACTCCCCGCGTTGATCCCGGAAAACCTCGATCACGTCACCTGGATCGACCGCGCTTTTCCCGGCCGGCCCGCGCGGCGGCGCGGCGAGTTGCAGCACGAAACCGTGGAAACCTCCCGCTCATGAGCGCCTTTCTCGACATTTCTTTCATCACGAAAACCTTCGACGGTCCGAGCGGCCCGGTGTCGGTCGTGCGCGACTTCGATCTGAAAGTGCGCAAGGGCGAATTCATCGCGCTGATCGGTCACTCCGGCTGCGGCAAATCCACGGTGTTGTCGATGGTCGCGGGCCTGACCGCGCCGACGATCGGCGGCATCGTGCTCGACGGACGCGAGGTGACCGAGGCCGGCCCGGATCGCGGCGTCGTGTTTCAAGCGCCATGCCTGCTGCCGTGGCGCACCGCGTATCAAAACGTGCGACTCGGCGTCGACCAGGTGTTCTTCACCGCCTCGAAGGCGGATCGTCACGACCTGACGGAATATTATCTGGCGCGCGTGGGTCTTGCGGACGCGATGCACAAGCGCCCGGCCGAACTTTCCCAGGGCATGCGGCAACGCGTCGGCATCGCGCGGGCGTTTGCGCTCGGGCCGAAGATGCTGCTGCTCGACGAGCCGTTCGGAATGCTCGATTCGCTCACGCGTTTCGAACTGCAAAGCGTGCTCCTCGATCTCTGGCAACGCGACCAGAAGACTGCGCTCATGGTGACGCATGACGTCGACGAAGCGCTCTATCTGGCGGACCGCGTCGTAATGATGACGAACGGTCCGGAGGCGCAGGTGGGCGAGATCGTGGAGATTCCGTTTGCGCGGCCGCGCGACCGCGGCGCGCTGCTCGAGGATCCGCGCTACTACGAGCTGCGCGAGCAGCTTATGGGCTTCCTCAATCATCGGTCGCATCTCAAACCGGCCCGGCCGGACGCGCCCGCCGCGCCGAAGCCGCGGCCCGGAAAGCGGTTGTTTTCGCTCGTCTGAGCGCGAGGCGCCTTTGCCGTCCCGATCCGTGTTGCTCCCGCGACACGTGGCCGCTGCTTTTGTCCTGACCGTTCTGATACCAAGCCATGAAGACCAACCGTAATGTGATCATCGTTCTGGGCGCGCTTGCTGCCTGGAGTTTCAGCGTTCCGGCGTATGCCGCCGACGCCGCCGCTTCCGCCGATTCGATCGGCGAAGCCTTTGGCCAGGGAAAGGTGTCGATCAATGTCCGCGCCCGCTACGAGGGCGTCGACCAAACGGGTCTGCGTGACGCCGAGGCCTACACCGTCCGCACACGTCTCGGCTTCACCACCGCGCCGATCAACGGATTCAAGGCGATGATCGAAGCCGAGGACGTCACCGCGATCGACGGCGACCGCTATTCGCAGGCCGGACTCAACCCGGGCGGCGCCGGCCGCGCCGTGGTCGCCGATCCCGAGAGCACCGAAATCAACCAGGCCTGGCTCGCGTATGCGACGGGCCAGACCGCGCTTACCGCCGGCCGGCAGCGGCTCGTGCTCGATAACGCGCGCTTCGTGGGCGACGTCGGCTGGCGGCAGAACACACAGACCTTCGACGCGGTGACTGTCACCGACAAAACCTTCGAGTCGCTGACGCTCACCTACGGTTATCTTTACCGGATCAATCGCGTGTTCTCGCACCGGCACGCGCAAGGCCGCTGGGACAGCGATTCGCATGTGTTGAACGCGAGCTACGCGGGGCTGCCGTTTGGCACGCTGACGGGCTATGCGTATCTGCTCGATTTCGACAACGCCGCGACCAACAGCAGCGCGACCGTTGGCGCCAGCCTCACGGGCACGCCGGCGATCGCGGACGGCGTGAAGTTGTCCTACCGCGCCGAATACGCGACGCAGTCCGACTACGGCTCGAATCCGCAGGATTACCGCAACGACTACTATGCGCTCGAACTCGGCGCGCTCGCGAAGCCCGGCGGGCTGTCGCTCGGCTACGAGGTGCTCGGCACCGACAACAATGTCGGCTTCAAGACGCCCCTTGCCACGCTGCACGCGTTCAACGGCTGGGCGGACGTGTTTCTCACGACGCCCGGCGGCGGCTTGCGCGATCGCTACGTGAAGGCCTCGACCACGCTGCCGGAGGGCATCGCGCTGCTGGTGTTTTACCACCAGTTCGAAACCGACACCGGCGTCGATCTGGGCGAAGAGTGGGACGTGCAGGTGTCGCGCAAGTTCGGGAAGTATTTCACGGGCGTCGTGAAGTATGCGGACTTCGCGCGCGACAGCCTCACCGTGCCGGACGTGCGGAAGCTCTGGGTGCAGGTCGAGTTCAACTTCTAAACCTGAGGGAAAACGCGTTGCGTCGCGGATGAACGGTTTTCATCCGAGAGATTAAAACAATTCAGCGCGTTGATCGGTCGGGCGGCGGGCCGTGGCACATGCGGTGCTGAACTGCGGGTTAGATTCCCGTGGCAACCGCAGACCCGATCAACGCTTCCGACGCGCCCTTCACCGCGGCGCAAAAAGAATACCTCCAAGGCTTCATGGCGGGAGTGGCCGCGAGCGGACTCGTGCCGTTTGTCGGTCACACTGCCGGCGGGCTGATCGCCGCGGAGGCGGGCGCGGCGCCGCAGAATCTCGCGGCCGCGCCGGCGGAGGACACGGTTCACGGCACGCCGCTCGGCGATCTCTGTCGCGAGGAACGCTGGAAATACGACGAGAATCCGCTCGACGCCTGGGAACGGCTCGTGCGCCACGCCGAGGAAAACCAGATCCCCGACGTCGAGCACACGTATCGGTTCAAGACCTTCGGTCTCTTCTACGTCGCGCCGGCGCAAGACAGTTTCATGATCCGGCTGCGCGTGCCGGCGTGTGAATTGAGCGCGGTGCAGTTGCACGGGCTCGCCGATCTCGCGCACGAACTCGGCGGCGGCTACGCGCACATCACCACGCGCGGGAATCTGCAGATTCGCGAGTTCAAGCCTCGCGACATCGTGAAGGTCTTGATGCGCGTGCAGGAGTTCGGACTCACCTCGCGCGGCGCCGGCGCCGATAATATCCGCAACATCACCGCTTCGCCGAACAGCGGTTTCGATCCGACCGAGCTGATCGACGTGCGGCCGTTCGCGAAAGCGCTGCACCATTACATTCTCAACCACCGCGACCTCTACGGCCTGCCGCGGAAGTTCAACGTCGCCTTCGACAATGGCGGCAGCATCTCCGTCGCCGCCGACACGAACGACATCGGTTTCGTGGCCGTGCGGGTAACGGAGAAATCGCTCGCGTCATGCATGGCGGCGCCTGACGGCGCCGGCGGGCCGAATGACGCGGGCTCGCCGCTGAGCCCGACGGGGACGTCGGGTTCCACCGTGGTGCCGGGAGTCTATTTTCGCGTCCAACTCGGCGGGATCACCGGCCACGGCGATTTCGCGCGCGACACCGGACTTCTGGTCAAACCCGGCGAAGCGGTCGCCGTCTCCGCCGCGATGATACGCGTGTTTGCCGAAAACGGCGATCGCACGAATCGGAAGAAGGCGCGCCTGAAATACCTGCTCGAGCAGTGGGGCGTGGAGAAGTTTCTCGACGAAACGCAGAAGCGCCTGGCGTTTCCGCTGATGCGACTGCCCCTGGCGGCCTGCGAACCGCGTCCGCCGGTGGTGAAACACGGCTGGCTCGGTGCGGCGCGTCAGGCACAGCCGGGCCTCAACTCCATTGGGCTGGGCGTGCCGGTCGGACGGATGAATGCGCGGCAGATGCACGCGCTCGCCGATCTCGCGACGAACTACGGTCGTGGCGAGCTGCGGCTGACGGTGTGGCAAGGCGTGATCGTGCCGCACGTGCCTGACGCGTTCGTCGACACCTTGAAGCGCGCCGCCGCGCGGCTCGGATTTTTTCACGAAGCGTCCGCCGCGGCCGGCGGGATCATCGCCTGCACGGGCAGCCGCGGCTGCAAATATGCGAGCGCCGACACGAAGGCTCACGCGGTGTCGCTGCTGAAGCATCTCGGGAATCGCGCGCTGCTCGAGTCGCCGGTGAACGTTCATTTCACGGGCTGTCCACACTCGTGCGCGCAGCATTACTGCGGCGACGTGGGTTTCGTCGCCGTGAGGCTGTCCGACGGCAGCGAGGGCTATCACGTCGTTCTCGGCGGCGGCATGGATCACGAGCAGGGCATCGCACGTGAACTGTTTCGCGGCGTGCGCGCCAGCGAGATCAACGCCCTCGTCGAGCAGTTTCTGCGTCGGTTCACGGCCGAGCGTCAGCCGGGCGAAACCTTCGTCGCCTGGGCCCGCCGCCACTCGCTCAAGGAGCTCCAGGAAAAATTCAGCCAATGAACGATGTCATGACTGCGATTCCTTTCATTCCCGACAGCGCGCCGTTTTCCACCGAGCAGCGCGCGTGGCTCAACGGCTTTCTCGCCGGTATCTTCTCGCGTCAGCAGCATCCCGCGGCCGCCACGACGCCGCCGTCGCTAACGCCGCTCACGATCCTCTTCGGTTCGCAGACCGGCACGGCTGAAAGTCTCGCCAAGCGCGCGGCGAAAGAGGCCGGCAAACGCAACTTCGCCGCGACGGTGCTCGACATGGCGCAGACCGATCTCGCGAAACTCGCCGGCGAGAAAAACCTGCTCGTGATCACGAGCACCTATGGCGATGGCGAACCGCCCGACAACGCACGCGCGCTCCACGCCGCGCTCGCGGCAGCCGCCCCGCGGACGCTCGCGGGCGTGCGCTTCGCGGTTTGCGGCCTCGGCGACACGAACTACACGCGGTTCTGCCAATGTGCCCAGGATTTCGATACACGGCTCGAACGTTGCGGCGCGTCGCGGGCGGCGCCGCGGGTCGATTGCGATCTGGACTACGAAGAGAAGTTCGCGGGTTGGCTGAACGCGGCGCTGAGTGCGTTCGCTGCGGGCGCCGCGGAGATTGGGCCAGGCGCGGCGCCGCAGGTGGACGTTGCGAGCGAGACGGCGGCGAAGGCCGTGCCGGCCGGACACTCGCGCGCGAATCCGTTTCCCGCGTTGCTGTTGACGTCGCGCAACCTGAACGCTCCCGGCTCGGCGAAACAGGTGCATCACGTGGAGTTCGACCTCGCCGGCTCCGGCCTGGTTTACGAAGCGGGCGACGCGCTCGGCGTCTACGCGCAGAACTGTCCGGAGCTGGTGCATGACGTGTTGACGGTGCTGGGCTGCGACGGCGAAGAGGCGGTGCCGGCGCCGGACGGCAGCAGCCTGCCGCTGCGGCGGGCGCTGGCGGAGTTTTACGATTTGGGAAAACCGACACCCGAACTGCTGGCGTTGCTGACGGTGCCGACGGCTGCGGGGGCGGCGATCGCAACAGCCACTCCGCTCGTGATGCATCACGTGATCGACGTGATTGCCACCGCGGCGACGAAGCCGGATCCGGCGGAGTTCGTGCGCGCGTTGAAGAAACTGCAGCCTCGGTTGTATTCGATCTCGTCCTCGCCGCGCGCGCATGCCGGCCAGGTGCACCTCACCGTCGGCGCGGTGCGCTACGAAAAGGACGGACGGCGCCGCAAGGGCGTGTGCTCGACGTTTCTCGCCGACCGGGCGCAACCGGGAGCGACTCGCGTCGGCGTGTTCGTTCACGCCAACAAGGCCTTTCGTCCGCCGCCGAGCGGCGACACGCCGATGATCATGGTCGGGCCCGGGACGGGGATCGCGCCGTTCCGCGGATTTCTGCACGAGCGGCGCGCGAGCGGTGCGCGAGGGAGAAACTGGTTGTTCTTCGGCGATCAACGCGCGACGACGGATTTCCTGTATCGCGAGGAGCTCGGCGAGCTGAGGCGCGAGGGCGTGTTGTCGCGCTTGGACACGGCGTTTTCGCGCGACCAGATGGAGAAGATCTACGTGCAACAGCGGATGCTGGAAAACGCATCCGAGCTCTACGCGTGGCTCGAGGCGGGCGCGCACTTTTACGTGTGCGGCGATGCGAGCCGGATGGCGAAGGACGTCGACGCGGCATTGCATCGCGCGATCGAACTCGGCGGCGGAAAAACCGCGGAGCAAGCGGCCGACTATGTCGCGCGCCTGCGGACCGCGAAACGTTACGCGCGCGACGTGTATTGAGCCCATGGTGGCCTCGCGCGACAATTTCCCGCTGCTGCGCGAACTGCTCGCGGAACAGCAGCAGCTGGCCACACCGGTGGCGCGTTTCTCCGCGGCGCACGCTTCGGCGGCGCCGGCGTTGGAGCCGGTTTATCGCGACTTGATTCCGCTGACGGCGCCGAAACCCGGCGAGCAGTTCGCGTTCGAGGTGGACCTCGACGCGTGCACGGGTTGCAAGGCGTGCGTGTCGGCCTGCCACGCGCTCAACGGACTCGACGACACGGAAACGTGGCGCGACGTCGGGCTGCTGGTGGGCGGGGCGGACCGGGCGCCGTTTCAGCAAACCGTGACGACCGCGTGCCATCATTGCGCCGATCCCGGCTGTTTGAACGGTTGTCCGGTGCTCGCTTACGAAAAGGACCCGGTGACCGGCATCGTGCGGCACTTGGACGATCAGTGCATCGGCTGCCAATATTGCGTGCTCAAATGCCCGTATGACGTTCCCAAATACAACGCCCGTCTCGGCATCGTGCGGAAGTGCGACCTGTGCCACGGGCGCCTGGCCGCCGGGGAGGCGCCGGCGTGCGTGCAGGCGTGTCCCACGCACGCGATCCGGATCGTCACCGTGCCGATCGCGATTCCGCGCGCGGCGGGGGACGCCGCCGGCGATTTTCTACCGGCCGCGCCCGCGCCGGAGTATACGCGACCGACGACGCGCTATGTTTCGCGCCGCCCGTTGCCGGAAAACGTCCGCGCCGCCGACGCGAGCGCGTTGCGCGTGCAACCCGCGCACTGGCCGCTCGTCGGAACCCTCACGCTCGTGCCCTTCGCCGTCGGCTGCTTCGCCGCCGCGGCGGCGGTTTCCTTCCGCGGAGCGGGAGAGGAAAGTGTCAAACATTATATGACACTTTCAGGAGCCGTCGCGGGAGTGATGGGGGTGGCGGTGAGTGTGGGGCATTTGGGGCAGCCGGGGCGGGCGTGGCGGGTGTTTTTAGGGTGGCGGCGGAGCTGGTTGAGTCGCGAAGCGATGGTGTTCGGCGCGTGGTTGCCGCTGGCGATCGCGACGTGGTGGTGGCCGGCGCTGGCGGGCCCAGCCGCCGCGGTCGGAGCGGCGGGGCTCGTGTGCTCGGCGATGATTTATGCCGATACGCGGCGTGCGTTTTGGGCGGCGGGCTTCGGGCTCACCAAGATTCTCGGCACGGCTGTCGTGTTCGGCGCGGGCGTGGTGTGGTTGGCGGAAATGTCTGTGGCGGCGGCGACCGTGATGGCGGCGGGTGTGGTGGCGAAGCTGGCCTGCGATGCCCGCGTGTTGCGGACGTTGGACGGAGTCGACGAGGACGCGCCGGCAGCCGGACTCGTGGCATCGGCGCGATTGTTGAAAGGACCGCTGTGGCGTGTGTTCGCGTTGCGCGGAATCTCGGGCGTGAGCGGTGGAATGCTTTTGCCGATGGCGGCGCGCATGGACGGTGCGCCGGGTTGGCTGCCATGGCTCGCGATGGCGCTGCTGGCGGCGGGGGAGCTCGTGGAACGTTATCTGTTTTTCCGCGCGGTCGATGCGCCGAAGATGCCGGGGGTGGTGACGTGAGCGCGTTGGAGGAATGGCTGCGCGCGGCGACGGGACCGATGACGTCGGAGCTGGTGCAGCGGCCCGGCGATTTCGGACTCGGGCGCGTGCCGGCGCGGCTGAAACCGGTCGGGACCACGACGAGCGTCTGCGGGTTTTGCAGCACGGGCTGCGGTTTGAAGCTTCACCTCGATGCGGAAGGGCGGGCCATCAACCTCTCGGCGGATCCGGCGTACCCGGTGAATCTCGGAATGGCCTGTCCGAAAGGCTGGGAGGCGTTGACGCCGCTGTCGGCGCCGGACCGAGCGACGACTCCGTTGTTGCGCAATCGCGCGACCGGCAAGCTGGAACCGGTGTCGTGGCCGGTGGCGCTGGAAGCGTTTGTGAACGGGTTTCGCGGGATCCAGGCCCGGCACGGCGCGGCGGCGGTGTCGTTTCTCAGCACGGGTCAGATCGTGACCGAGGAAATGGCGCTGCTCGGCGCGCTGGCGAAGTTCGGCATGGGGATGCGTCATGTAGATTCGAATACGCGGCAGTGCATGGCGACGTCGCATGTCGCCTACAAACAGTCGTTCGGGTTCGATGCGCCGCCGTTCAGTTATCGCGATTTCGAGGAGGGCGACGCGCTGATCTTCATCGGGGCGAATCCCTGCATCGCGCATCCGATCATGTGGCAGCGGGTGATGATGAACCGGCGTAATCCGGAGATCGTCGTCGTCGATCCGCGGCGGACGGAGACGGCGATGGCGGCGACGCTGCATGTGGCGCTGCGGCCGAAAAGCGATCTCGTGCTGCTGTATGGACTGGCGAACGCGTTGATCGCGCGTGGCGCGGTGAAGACGAAATTCGTGGCGGCGCACACAGAAAACTTCGAGGCGTTTGCCGCGTTCGTCACGGCGTTCACGCCGGAGCGCACCGTGGCGGAGACGGGCGTGGCGCGGGAGACGTTCGAGCGCCTCGTGGCGATCGTGGCGGAGCGGGAGCGGGTGTCGTTCTGGTGGACGATGGGAGTGAACCAGAGTCACGAGGCGACCCGCACGGCGCAGGCGATCATCAATCTGGCGCTGATGACGGGAAACCTCGGCCGGCCCGGCACGGGGGCGAACTCGATCACCGGGCAGTGCAATGCGATGGGTTCGCGGCTGTTTGGAAATGCGACGTCGTTATTGGGCGGATACGATTTTGGCCGTGGGGAGCATCGCGCGCACGTGGCGCGCATTTTGGAGATCGATGCGGCGGCGATCCCGGAGGCGCCGGGATTGGCCTACGATCAAATCCTCGACGCGATCGACCGCAGGGAGATTCGTGGATTATGGGTGATTGCGACGAACACGGCGCATTCGTGGGTGAATCAGGGGCGTTTCGCGGAGCTGCGCGCGAAGCTCGAGTTTCTGGTCGTGCAGGACCTGTATGTGACGACGGAAACGGCGCGGCAGGCGGATCTCGTTCTACCGGCGGCGGGGTGGGGCGAGAAGGACGGCATGATGATCAACAGCGAGCGGCGGCTGGGCGTGGTGCGGAAAGTGGCACGCGCGCCGGGCGAGGCGTTGAGCGATTTCGCGATTTTCAAGCTGGTCGCGGAGGCGTGGGGGTGCGGGGACATGTTTCGCGCGTGGCGGTCGCCAGAGGCGGTGTTTCAGATTTTGAAAGAGCTGTCGCGCGGGCAGCCGTGCGACTTCAGCGGGATTCCGGATTACGCGGCGATCGAGCGCGCGGGCGGGTTGCAGTGGCCGTTTGCGGCGGCAGAAGCGGAGGCGTGGGCGAAAGGCGACACCGTCGCGTGGCGGGATCGGCGGCTGTTTGCGGACGGGAAATTTTTCACGGCGAACGGGCGCGCGCGGTTTTGTTTCGACGAACCGCGGCCGCTGCCGGAGCCGCCGGATCGGGAGTATCCGTTTCTGTTGCTGACGGGCCGGGGCTCGTCGGCGCAGTGGCACACGGGTTCGCGCACGGACAAGAGCGCGGTATTGCGCAAGCTGGCGCCGACGCGGCTGTATGTGGAAGTGCACCCGGCGGATGCGGCGCGGATCGGCGTGGGCGCCGGTGAGGCCGTGCGCGTGAGCTCGCGGCGCGGGAGCTGCGTCGCGGTCGCCTTCGTCACACCCACGGTGCGACGCGGCGAGGTGTTTTTACCGATGCATTTCGCGCAGGTGAACCGGCTGACGTTTCCTGCGGTGGACCCGCATTCGCGTCAACCGGCCTACAAGGCCGCCGCGGTGCGGCTCGAGCGCTGTCATGATGACGATTGAGCACATCTACCTCGCCGCGGGGCACAGCTATTTCGGCCGGCACGGTCAGGGCGCGGCGGTGCATCCGATCGTGGAGGTGAGCGCCGTCGCATGCGTCGCCGGACGGGGGCTGCGCGGAGATCGATTTTTTGGATACAAGGAAAATTACAAGGGCCAGGTGACGCTGTTTGCCGCGGAGATTTTCGAAGCGATGTGTCGCGAGCTTGATCTTCCGAACGCGAGTCCTGCGGCGTTGCGGCGGAACCTGCTCGTGCGCGGCGCGGACCTGGGCGCGCTGATCGGGGCGGAGTTCGAAGTGCAGGGCGTGCGGCTGGCGGGCGTGGAGGAGTGCCGGCCGTGTTACTGGATGGACACGGCGCTCGGTCGGGGCGCGGAGTCGTGGTTGAAAGGCCGCGGCGGGTTGCGCTGTCGGATTCTGAGCGACGGCTGGCTGCGGCGTGAGGCAGGGGTGAGCGGCGCATGGAAACACGAGAGCACCAACCAGAGGTGATTGCGGGTGGAACGCTCGCGGGCGCGGTGCTCGCGGGCGGAGAGTCGCGCCGAATGGGCACGGACAAGGCGCACGTGCGCATCGGTCGCGAAGTCTTGTGGCGGCGGCAGGTGCGAACGTTGCGCGCCGCGGGCGTGAACGCGATCGCGGTGGTGCGCCGGCCGGAACAGGCGCGGTTGCAGGCGGGCACGCGGACGCTGACGGATCTTTTTTCGGGCGTGGGTCCGCTGGCGGGAGTTCACGTTGCGCTCGCGGCGTTTGCCGGCGCGTCGCATGTGGCGGTGTTGGCGGTGGACATGCCGCGGCTGGAGCCGGAGTGGTTTCGATGGTTGGGGGCGCGATGCGCGACGGGCATCGGGGCGGTGACGCGGACGCGTCGCGGTTACGAGCCGCTGGTGACGATCTATCCGGTCGAGGCGGAGAGGATCGCGCGCCGGCGGCTCGAAGCGGGACGCGGATCGCTGCAGGATTTTGTGGCGGAGCTGGTGCGGGCGCGGCGCCTGCGGGTACTCACGGTCGAGCCGGACAGGATTTTGCAACTGGCGAACTGGAACTCGCCGGAAGATCGCAGGTAGGCCGTTTGGGTCTGGACGCGTTTCGGCGGCTCTGCGTCACTGCGCGCTTTACATGCAAGCAGCGAGTTTTCCGGCGGGCTTTACTTGGGGTGTGGCGACAGCGGCGCCGCAGATCGAAGGCGCGGCCTTCGCCGACGGGAAAGGCGAGTCGGTGTGGGATCGATTCGCGCGGCGGCCTGGCAAGGTCCACGGCGGCGACACGCTCGACGTGGCGTGCGATCATTATCGTTTGTTTCGCGAGGACTTCGCGTTGATGCGGCAGCTGGGCGTCCGGAATTACCGGCTCTCGATCGCGTGGCCGCGGATCTTCCCGCAGGGCGACGGTGCGGTGAATCGCGCGGGTCTGGCGTTTTATCACCGGTTGTTCGATGCGATGGCGGAGCACGGGATCACGCCGTGGGTGACGATGTTTCACTGGGATCTGCCGCAGGCGCTGGAGGATCGCGGCGGCTGGTGCGAGCGCGTGACGGTGGAGGCGTTTGCGCGCTATGCGGACACGATCGTGAAGGAGTTCGGCGGGAAGGTGAAAAACTGGATCACGTTGAACGAAATCCGCTGTTTCACGGTGATGGCCTACTCGCCGACCGCGGGCAACAAGGCTCCGGGCCGGGCGGTATCGGCGGCGCAGCTGAATCAGACTTATCATCATGCGCTGTTGTGTCACGGTCACGGCGTTCGCGCGGTGCGCGAGCACGGGGGGCCGGGCGCGCGCGTGGGGCTGACGGATAATTGCGACGTGAGTATCCCCGTCATGGAGACGCCGGAAGATATCGCGGCGGCGCGCGCGTGGTTCGTGGACCAGAACGTGCACCTGCTCGGCGCGATCTACGGCGGCGGCTATGCGCCGGAGTATCTGGCGCGCTGCGGCGAAGATGCGCCGCGGGTGGAGCCGGGCGATTTCGCGCTGATCAGCCGGCCGACGGATTTTCTCGGGCTCAACATCTACACGGGTTTTTTCGTGCGTGCCGGCGCGGAGGGGCGTCCGCAAGGACTGGCGTTGCCCGCCAGTTATCCGCGCGCGGACAGCCCGTGGCTGCACCTCGCGCCGCAGGCGATTTATTGGGCGACGCGCTTTGTGCAGGAGTGCTACGGCGTGAAGGCGATCTACATCACGGAGAACGGCTGCGGCTACAACGACGAGCCGGTGGTCGATGGCGAAGTAATCGATCTGCATCGGCGCGAGTATCTGCGCAATTACCTGCGCGAGCTGCTGCGGGCGATCGGCGACGGCGTGCCGATCGCGGGCTATTTCCTGTGGTCGTTCATGGACAACTTCGAATGGGAGGACGGCTACCAGCGGCGCTTCGGGATCGTGCATGTCGATTTCAAGACGCAGGTGCGCACGCCGAAGCTCTCCGCGCGGTATTACGCGAAGGTGATGCAGGAGAACCGCATCGTTTAGCGGAGGCCGGCCTTTCCGCCGTCCCAACTCTCTCTGTCAGATCTTGGTCGCAGCCGGGCAGCTACGGAGCCAGGCTGATTTTGGGCTAACCTTGGCGGCTTCGGTGCCGTTAAGAAAAAGCCAGATCTTGGCCAAATTGATCTTCTCGCTTCCACGTTCCTGTCGCGGAGCCGGCGCTGCGCTTTCGCTGGTGTTTGTTGTCCTCCTGTCAGTCGTTCGCGGCGCGGAGGAGGGGGCGTCGGGCGTGTCCACACCGGTCGTCACGACGATAACGGAATACTGGACCGCGGCGACGGTGGCGCCCAACGAGCCGTGCCGCATCAAACTCGACCTGCAGATCACTTATTACGATCCGTTCTGGCCGAATTTATTCTGGGCCCAGGACTCGTCGATTCCGAGCTATTTGCCGACGCAGGGCTTTACCGCTGGCATTCGAGCGGGCCAGCGCATTCGCGTCGAGGGGGTCGTGGTTCCCGCCAAAGGCTTTGTGTTCAGCGAACTCAAAATCGCGGTCCTCGCGGAGCACGACGAGGTCGTGCCGTTGGACGCTCGGGGGCGGCTGCTCGACGCGGCAACGCTCAATGGCCGGCTGGTGACGGCGGAAGGGTGCGTCAGCCGGCAGGTCGATGAAGACTCGAACCATTTTCTCCTGGATCTGGATGTGGAAGGCGTGCGCACCACGGTCCGCGTGCTCGTTGAGGCCAACGCGCCGATCCCTCAGCTGGAAGGTGCGTTCGTGCGCGTGTCGGGTGTCTACATTCTTCGTGAGGTCGAGGGCGCTCCGAAACAGGTGGAACTTTGGTGCCCGTCGCCGACGCAGCTCAAGATTCTCGGCTGGCTCGAAAACGATCCGCGTTTCGATCAACCCGTGACGCCGGTCGACCAGCTGGGCCCGATTTCGTCGGAGAAGTGGGTGCGTGTGGCGGGCAGCGTTCATTCGCAGAAGCTCGGCCAGGAAGTGGTGCTGCGCGACGCGACCGGTCAGGTGACCTTGCACACCGCGCTGGCGAAGACGCTCGAACCTGGCACGGCGATTGAGGCCATCGGTCAGCCACAGGCGGACGGGCTTCGCATGGTGCTGAACCAGGCACTCTATCGGCGCGTGGATCAGATGGTCCCGGCGCCGGAAGTGCGCGGGCTGCCGATTCTGCGACTGGCGGAGCAGGTGCGCGAGCTGCCGGTCGAGGAAGCGGGCCGCGGTTATCCCGTGCGGCTGCGCGGCGTGGTCACCTGGTCCGATCCGAATGCGCGTTTCTTTTACGTGCGCGATGTGAGCGCCGGGCTGCGGATCGAACGCACGGACTGGCAGGGGGAGATCCCGGTGGCCGGTGCCCGCGTCGACCTGAACGGCCGTAGCGCGGTAGGAGAATTCGCGCCGGTGGTGCTCCTGGAGAATCTTTCGAGCACGGGAACGCTGCCTCTGCCGGAGCCACCGGAGACGACGCTGCAGCACCTCATGTCGGGCGTGGAAGACAGCCAGAGCGTGGCCGTGAGCGGTTATGTGCGCACGGTGTTCAGCGATGGAAAATGGAGCCGGCTCGAAATCACGACGCCCACCGGCGCGCTGGTGGTGCAGTTGCCGCGGGACGCGCGCGTGAGCGATCTGGCAGGCTCGGTCGTGCGCGTGCGCGGCGTCTGTGCGGTGCGGGCCAACGACCGGCGTCAGCTCAACGCCGTGCAGCTTTGGGTGCAGTCGATCGACGACATCCGCGTCGAGGAACCGCGGCCGGCGGATCCGTTTGCCGTGCCGTTGCACCCCATCGCGAGCCTGCGGCAGTTTGCGACGGCGGAGGCGCTCAACCGGCGCGTGCGGATTCAAGGCGTGCTCGTGCATCAGGAGCCTGGGCAGTCCCTGCACCTGCAGCACGATGCGGACGGCCTGATGGTGTTGAGCAGCGACAGCACGGAATTGACGCCGGGCGACAAGGTCGAGGCCGTGGGCTTCCCCGGCCGGCAGGGACGTCAATTCGTGTTGCGCGAGGCGGTTTATCGCCGGCTCAGCGGCGGCGCGCAGCCGGACCCCCGCATTCTCGGGGAGCTGCGCGGCTTGGATCCGGATCTGGACGGCTTGCTGGTGCAGGTGGAGGCGACGGTTTTGGAATCCACCCGGCGGCGCGCACGCGTCGAGCTCATCGGCCAGTCGGGGAGCGTGATCTTCGATGCCTTGCTGGATGAAAGCCGGGCCGGTCCGTGGACCGACTGGCGGCCCGGGAGTCGCTTGCGGTTGACCGGCTTGTATCAGCTCGACTTGGACGAAAGCGCGGGGCCGCGCGCGCTGCGGATCCAGCTGCGCACGCCGCGCGACGTCGAGGTGTTGCAAGGGGCCGCGTGGTGGACGGAAGGGCGGGCTTTGATCGCGATGGAAGTGCTGGTGGCGGTGGGGATCGCGGGGCTCGCGTGGGTGGTGCTGCTGCGTCGCCGCGTGGCACGGCAGACCGCGGAAATCCGGGCGCAGTGGGAGAAAGCGGCGCGGCTGGAGGCGGAGCTCATGCGCACGTCGAAACTCGAATCGCTGGGCGTGTTTGCCGGCGGGATCGCGCACGACTTCAACAATCTGCTGACGGTGATTCTGGGAAATCTGACGCTCGCGCGGCTCGACGACGGGTTGAGTCCGGAAAGCGCCGGCTGTCTGGCGCAAAGCGAGCGGGCGGCGCATCGGGCGCGCGATCTTACGCAGCAGTTGCTCACGTTTGCGCGGGGCGGTTCGCCGGTCCGGGATGCTGTGCAACTGGAGGAGATCGTGCGCGAATCGACGCAGTTCGCGCTGCACGGCGCCGCCGTGCGGGTGGAGTTCGATATCGCGCCGGGGTTATGGAGCGTCGAGGTCGACAAGGGACAGATCGGTCAGGTGGTGCAGAACATCTTGCTCAACGCGACCCAGGAGATGGCGGAGGAAGGAAAGGTCCAGGTCACGCTCAGGAACGAGACAGTGACCGAAGTGAGGGCGGGACTCGCGCCAGGGAAGTATGTGAAACTGAGCGTGAGCGACACCGGCGCGGGGATTCCGCCGGAGACGCTCGCGCGAATTTTCGAACCCTATTTCACGACAAAACAGCAGGGCAACGGCTTGGGGCTGGCGACGGTGTATTCGATCGTGAAACGCCATGGGGGGCAGATCGAAGTCGAGTCGACGCTCGGCCGCGGTTCGACCTTTCACGTGTGGCTGCCCGCGCTGGATCCGGCGGCGGGAGGCGAAGCTCCGCGGCAAAACGTGCCCGCGCTCGGCGAGGCCGGCGCTTAAGCTGGCGCGGCGCCAACAGAAAATCGTTCGCTTGGGCCCGCGCTTGCGCCGTGGGAATTTAATGTTAAATCGTGGATTGATTCGGTTCTGATTTCGTGGTTCCGTCGGCGTGCTTCATGGCCCGCCCCCGCCCATCCGGACCCCTTGTTCGCCAGCCTGTGAAAGGCGGAGCTGCGGCGTGGGATGCAGGGAAAGTGGGACGACGGGCGGCCGAGACGGGCGAGAGGCGGAGCCGCTGGTCTCGCCGCACGGGCCGCGTGCGCAGCGTGGTGCTGACGGCGATCCTGCTGGGTATCGGAGTGCCGGGCGTGTGGGCGGACGGCGCAGACGAAGGGCGGGCGAAGGTCCGGGTTTCGTATTGGGAAAAGTGGGTCGGGCCCGAGGCGCGCTCGATCAAGGCGGTGGCGGAAGCGTTCAACCGTTCGCAAGATCGCATCGTGGTCGAAGTGATGACGGTTTCGCCGATTGATCGGAAGACGCTGGTCGCGACGGCGGGCGGCGATCCGCCGGACATCGCGGGGCTTTACGGGCACAACCTCGCGTCGTTTGCGGACGCGGAGGCGCTGATGCCGCTGGAGGAGTTTATTCGTCGCGACGGGCTCACGCCCGAGCAGTGGCTGGAGCGGTATTATCCCGTTTACCAGCGGATCGTGCAGCACAACGGCCGCATCTACGCGGGCATCAGCACGCCGGCGATGATCACGCTGCACTGGAACAAGACGCTGTTCCGCGAGGCCGGCCTCGATCCCGAGCGGCCACCGCGGACCGTCGCGGAACTCGACGAGTATGCGCGCAAGCTGACGAAGCGCGATCCGCAGACCGGCGAGATCACGCAGATCGGGTTTCTGCCGCAGGAGCCGGGCTGGTGGCCGTGGATCTTCTGCCGCTGGTTTGGCGGCGAGTTGTTCGATGGCGAGCGGATCACCCTTGCGACCGATCCGCGGAATCTCGCGGCGATGCGCTGGGTCGCGAGCTACAGCCAGACTTACGGCGCGGAGGCGCTGGCGCGGTTTGCGTCGGGCTTCGCCGGGCAGATGAATTCGCCGCAATCCGGTTTTTTTTCCGGCAAGGTCGCGATGGTGTTTCAGGGCGTTTGGTATAACAACTACATCCGCGAATATAAACCCGGCCTCGATTACGGCGCGGCCTCGGCGTGGCCCTCGGCGGCGCCGGGCATCGACGATTTCGGCATGGCGGAAGCGGACCTGATGGTGATCCCGCGCGGCGCGAAACATCCGCAGGAGGCGTGGGAGTTCATCAAATACGTGAACCGCAACAATCCCCGCGCGACGCGCCGCGAGGAACTCGAAGGCAGCGAACTGCTCTGCTACCTGCAGGAGAAAAATTCGCCATTGCGGGAATGGAGCCCGTTTTTCGCGCAGCATCACCCGCATCCGTATATCGCGGCGTTTCGCGAGCTCTCGGCGAGTCCGCACGCGCAGGCGACGCCGGACATCGGCATCTGGACGGAGTATCAACGCGAGGTGTTGAACGCATTCACGCGGGTGCGGCTGTTGTTGGAGACGCCGGAAGCGGCGTTGGCCAGCGCGCAACAGCGATTGGAAAAAAGCTGGGCGCGGCATCGGCGCAGCCTCGAATTGCACGGCCAGATCCCGGCGAAGAAAGGAGCGTTGGCTCCGTGACGAAGCGCGAACGGCGTCAGTTTTTCACCGGTTTGGGTTTCACGAGCCTGTGGATCGTCGGGCTCGGCCTGTTCACGGCGTATCCGGTGCTGGCGTCGCTGTATTATAGTTTTTGCGACTACTCGATTTTGAAATCGCCGGTGTGGTGCGGACTTTCGAACTACACCGAGTTGTTCAGCGACGAACTCTTCTGGCTGTCGTTGAAGAACACGCTGATCTACGCGGGCGTGTCGGTGCCGCTGGGCGCGGTCGTCGCGTTGTCGCTCGCGCTGCTGCTCAACCAGGATGTGCGCGGCCGGCCGCTGTTTCGCGTGCTGTTTTATCTGCCGTCGATCGTGCCGCTCGTGGCGGCGTCGATGTTGTGGATGTGGATTTTCAACGGCCAGGTGGGCCTGCTCAACTGGGTGCTCGCGCCGCTGCTGGAGCCGTTCGGGTTGACGCCGCCGGGCTGGCTGGTCGATCCCGCGTGGGCGAAATCCGCGCTGATCATCATGAGCCTGTGGGGCACGGGCAACGCCATGGTGATCTATCTCGCGGGCCTGCAGAATGTCCCGCGCGAACTTTACGAAGCCGCGGAGATCGACGGCGCGAGCGGCTTTCGCCGGTTCTGGCACGTGACGCTGCCGCAGCTCGCGCCCGTGGTTTACTTCAACGTCGTCATGAGTCTGATCGGCGCGCTGCAGATCTTCACGCAGGCGATCGTGATGTCGTCGGCCGCGAGCGGCGGCACGGGTACGGAGATGGACGGATTCCCCGCGCGCTCGACGCTGTTTTATACGATGCACCTCTTCGCGACGGCGTTTTACGATCTGCGGATGGGCTACGCGAGTGCGATGGCGTATGTGCTCTTTCTGATCATCGCGGGACTGACGTGGCTGGCGACGCGGGTGTCGCGGGACCGGCTGAACTGAACGCATGAAACGCGGCAGTCATTTCACCCGCTCGATGGTTTACGCGCTGCTAATCGCCGCGTCAGCGGTGTTTGTCGTGCCGTTTGCCTGGCTGGTGGTTTCGTCGCTGAAGCCGATCGAACAGGCGATGGCGATGCCGCCGACGATTTTTCCGCGGGCACACTATGCGACCATCGACGGCGAGCGGATCGAGGTGCTGATCGACTACACGCTGCCGCGCGCGGCCGTCGTGGCGGATGCGATCGCCGGCGACCAGGCGGGTCGCCGCGTATTGCTGACACCGGAGCAGGCCCTTGCGCGGGCGGAGGAGTTGCGAAACGCGCATCGCGTCGGTGCGGGATGGATACGCGTGACTGAGCGGCTGGCGCAGGCGGAATCGGCCGCGACCGTGCCGCGCTGGGATGTGGTGCCGTCCGAGGCGGTGAGCACGCAGATCAAGTTTCGCTGGGACAATTATCCGAATGCGCTCGCGGCGCTCGGCGGCGCGGCCGATCCGACGACGGGGGAGGGCGGCGTGAGCTTCTGGGTTTTCCTGCGCAACACGCTGCTCGTTTGCGTGCTCGGCGTGATCGGCACGGTGATCTCGAACGCGATCGTCGCCTACGGCTTTGCGCGCGTGCGGTGGCGCGGACGGGATGCGTTTTTCGCGGTGACGCTGGCGACGCTGATGGTGCCGTTTCCGGTGCTGATGGTGCCGCTCTACGGCGTGTTTCGTGAGCTGGGCTGGATCGGCACGCTGCTGCCGCTGTGGGTGCCGGCGTTTTTCGGCAGCGCGTTCAACATCTTTTTGATGCGGCAGTTTTTCCTCGGGATTCCGGAGGAGCTGAGCGAGGCGGCGCGGATCGACGGCGGCAACGAGTGGACGATCTTCTGGCGCGTTGTGCTGCCGCTGAGCAAGCCGGTCCTCGCAGCGGCGGCGCTGTTTCATTTCCTGTATGCGTGGAACGATTTCCTCGCGCCGTATCTTTATCTGACGCGGAAGGAAACCTTCACGCTTTCGCTCGCGCTGCAGGCTTATCAATCGCAGAATGGCGGCGTGCAGTGGCACTACCTCATGGCGGCCAGCACGGTCACGATTCTCCCGATCGTGGTGCTGTTTTTCTTCGCGCAGCGGACATTCATCCAGGGGATCGCGACCACGGGATCGAAGGGCTGAGACCGCGACGAACGGCGCCTGAAACTTTCATCCACCCAACATCTCTTCATGAAGTTCACCGATGGACAATGGTTGCTGCGTCGCGGCGTGACGGCGCACTATGCGACCGAAGCGCACTCGATCACGGTCGAGCCCAAACGGCTCGTGGTGCACTCGCCCACGCGTCCGATCCGGCATCGCGGCGACACGTTGCAGGGCCCGCTGCTCACGATCACGTTGAGCTCGCCGCTGCCGGACGTGATCCGGGTGCGGATCGAGCACTATGTCGGCGGCAAGGCGAAGGGGCCGCAGATCCCCCTCGAGGTGGTCGTCGACGCCGACGTGACGATCGACGATGGCGCGGATGCGGCGACGCTGCGCAGCGGCGGATTGACTGCGCGGGTGGCGAAGCCCGGCTGGGATCTCTCGTTTGAGCACGAAGGTCGCGTGCTGACGCGCAGCGGCTGGCGAGGCATCGGCTACGTGCAGGACGCAGACGGGGGAAATCATGTCCACGAGCAACTCGCACTCGGCGTGGGCGAGTGCGTTTACGGGTTGGGTGAACGCTTCACCGCGTTTGTGAAGAACGGCCAGGTCGTCGAATGCACGAACAAAGACGGCGGCACGGCGAGCGAGCAGGCTTACAAGAATGTGCCGTTTTATCTGACGAACCGCGGCTATGGCGTGTTGGTGAACGAGGCCGGTCCGGTGTCGTTCGAAGTCGGCTCGGAGAAAACGACACGCGTGCAGTTTTCGATCGAGGGCGAGAGTCTCGAATATTTCGTCATCGCCGGGCCGACGCCGAAAGACGTGCTGCGCAAGCTCACGGCATTGACCGGCCGGCCCGCGCTGCCGCCGGCATGGTCGTTTGGACTGTGGCTGTCGACGTCGTTCACGACGAACTATGACGAAGCGACGGTGACGAGCTTCATCGAGGGGATGAAGCAGCGCGACCTGCCGCTGCACGTTTTCCACTTCGATTGCTTCTGGATGCGGGAATTCGACTGGTGCAATTTCGAATGGGATCCGGCGGTGTTCCCCGATCCGGTCGGTATGTTGAAGCGGCTGCATGAGCGCGGGCTGCGCATCAGCCTCTGGATCAATTCGTATATCAGTCAGCGCTCGCGGTTGTTCGCGGAGGCGGCGGAGAAAGGCTACTTCATCAAGCGCACCGACGGATCCGTGTGGCAGACGGATTTGTGGCAGCCAGGCATGGCGATCGTGGATTTCACGAATCCTGCGGCCCGCGAGTGGTTCGCCGGTCACATCACGCGGCTGCTCGACATGGGCGTCGACACGATCAAGACGGACTTCGGCGAGCGGATCCCGACGGAAGGCGTGGTTTATCACGACGGATCGGATCCGGTGAAGATGCACAATCTCTACTCGGTGATTTACAACGAAACGGTGTTCCGCGCGATCGAGGCGAAGCGCGGTCGCGGCGAGGCGGTGTTGTTCGCGCGTTCGGCGTATGCGTCGGGGCAGAAGTTCCCGGTGCATTGGGGCGGCGACTGCTGGTCGACGCTGGAGTCGATGGCGGAATCGCTGCGCGGCGGGCTGTCGTTGAGCCTCTCGGGCTTCGGATTCTGGAGTCACGACATCGGCGGTTTCGAGGGGACGGCGCCGGCGTATATTTACAAGCGCTGGGCGGCGTTCGGGTTGTTGTCGTCGCACAGCCGGTTGCACGGCAGCTCGAGCTATCGCGTGCCGTGGGCTTACGACGACGAGGCGTGCGACGTCGTGCGCTTTTTCACGAAATTGAAATGCCGGTTGATGCCCTATCTCTGGGGCGCCGCGGTCGAGGCGCATCGCGAAGGCGTGCCGGTGATGCGCGCGATGGTCCTCGAGTTCCCGGGCGATCCGGCGTGCGACACGGTTGACCGGCAATACATGTTCGGCGGCTCGCTGCTGGTCGCGCCTGTATTCACGGAATCGGGACACGTTGATTATTATCTGCCGGCGGGCGAGTGGACGCATCTGCTGACCGGCGAGGTGCGACAGGGGGCATGCTGGCATCGCGAAACGTATGGATTCCTGGGACTCCCGCTCTTCGTTCGTCCGGGCACGGTCATCCCATGGGGCGAACAGGAGGACCGGCCGGACTACGAACTGGCGGAAGGTGTCATCTTCCGGATCTACGGACTGGCGGACGGTGGCGAAGCGACCTGCGAAATTCCGGCGGCGGACGGCGGCCCGGGCGTGCGCCTGGTCGCGCGACGGCACGGCGCGAAGGTCGTCGCGGAGCTTTCCGGTCCGGTGCCGACGCGGTGGCAGATTCAGCTGGCGGGTGTGACGTCGGCGCGGATGCCGTCAGGAATCGTGACCCGTGCAGACGTTCACGGCGTGTGCGTGCCGGCGGCGCCGGGGACGGCTCGGTTGGAGTGCGAATTGGCGGAGTAGATCCGCGACCTCCTTTGAAGGCGCGTTGTCCGCAGGTGGTGTGCGGACCGCGCCTTTTTTCAGTCACGCCTTTGCGTGGTTGTCATGGTGGCTGACCTTGACGCGCGCGGGCGGCGGGCCGAATGATCCGGACCCCTCATGAAATTCCCGACGAAGTCCGTTTGTCCCGAGCGTAAACGATTCACGGCCCGGCTGGCGGGAGGAACGATCCTGACGGCGATGCTCGGACTTGCCGCGGGCGTCGCGTTTTCGGGCTGTGCGACGGGCCAGTATACGTATGTGGCGAGGACCTACGACGGGCAGCGGCTGGAATTTCCGCTGGAGAAGGGAATGCCGCGCAAGGCCGTCCAAGGCAGCATCGAGATATTGAACGCCGGGCTTTTGCCGACCCGCGCGAAGGATGGAAAGACGGTGGTGTACATGTTTGCCTACACCGACCAGAGCGGCGTGCCCGCGAAGAGCGTGGTGGTGGAGGATGTCGCGGGTGAAGCGCCGGTTCTGCTCGTGGAAGACAAGGAGCCGAAGCTGGAAAAGAACCGGTGGATGGCGGTCACTCCGGATATGCAGGCCGACAATGCCGCGGTCGCCTGGCTCGGGCAACTCGGGGACACGATGAGGATTTTTCGTTTTACGATTACGAAGGCAGATGGCCGGAAAGTGGTGATCCATCAGGGATGGCTGGTGCCGGCGTGGATGAAGGCGGCGATGCGCTCGACGCTGGGGCTGCCGCAGCTGTAGCCCCCCGCCGAGACGGAGCGAGGCGTAAGGCGACGGGAAAAAGATTGCACCGCGGCGCCCCGGCGCTGAGAAGTTTAACGCTAAACCAAGCGCAGCCGCGCCGTCAGTTTTCCTACCTCTCATGTCGGCACAGGTGAAAACTCGATCGTCCCGCGAATGTTCTGTCCCTCCCGGTCTTTCTCCCGGCGGCGGTCGCGGTCGAGACGGGGATTCCGACGAGGCGCGCTGAGGCCGGACCTAGCCGGTTTTCGAAACTGAAGCCTGCGGCATAAAAATGCCCGCCCACTAAAAAAGAAGATTGTATCGGTTAATTTAACGTTAAAACATTTAACGCTAAACCCTGGAGTTTCCCCTACCCCGCACCCCGATGTTTGGAATCAGCGATCAAGCGTTTCATGCGCAGCGTCATGTGCCCGCGGAGCGGGCGCGGCCATCGCGGCGCGACGGGAAGAGGGCGGGAGGAAGTATGGGGACGCGGAAGAGAATGCGCCTGGCTCGGCGAGCGAGACTCGCAGCGGGCGCCCCTGAGTTTTACCGGCAGAACGTTTGGCTTCCCCTCTTGGAAGACGGCGCCTGCAGGTAAGAAGCAAACCAACCCCATCCATGAAAAAACTCAGCATACCTCGACCCGTGCTGGCATCCGCCTTGGTGCTGGCACTTACGTCTGGAAAGTCCCTGGCTCAAACTGCGCCGGTGACGACGGTGGAGGAGGACGAGCCTATTGTCCTCTCGCCGTTCGTCGTCGACGCGACGGAAGACAAGGGCAGCTATCAAGCGACGGCCACACTGGCCGGCTCGCGCATCCGCACCGACCTGCGAGACGTCGGATCGGCGATCTCCGTCGTGACGGGCCAGTTCCTCCAGGACACGGGCGCCACGAACAACGAGACGCTGCTGCAATACACGGTCAGCACCGAAGTCAGCGGTATCATGGGCAACTTCGCCGGTCTCGGCGACAACAAGACGCTGGATGATACCGCTCAACGTCTGGCTCCGCACACCAACACCCGCGTCCGCGGCCTCGGCCAGGCGGACAACACCCGCGACTTCTTCCTGACGGATATTCCGTGGGATTCGTTCAACGTGGGTCGGGTGGACCTGCAGCGCGGCCCCAACGCCATCCTCTTCGGCATGGGCGCACCCGCGGGTATCATCAACGCCTCCACCAACGACGCCTCCTTCCAAAAGGGCGGCCAGGTCGAGTTCCGCCTGGACAACTACGGCACGGTGCGCGTGTCGGGCGACTACAACTACGTCGCGATTCCCAACCAGCTCGCGTTCCGCGTGTCCGCGTTGGACGACGATACCAAGTATCGGCAGAAGCCGGCGTTCAACCACGACAAGCGCCTCTTCGCCGCGATGCGTTACGATCCCCAGCTCTTCAAAGGCGCGGGTTCGCACACCTCCATCAAGGCCAAATTCGAGACGGGCGAGATCCGCGCGAACCGTCCGCGCATCCTGCCCCCCGGCGATCTCATCACCGCGTGGTGGCGGGATCCGGCGCTCGCAGCCGTCCGCAAAGGCGGCGGTTTGAATCCGCTCACGATCGGCTACAGCGACGCCGCGACCATCGAGGCGCTGCGCGCAGCGGGCGATCTCGGCGCGGGTCTGCGCGGCGACAACTCCACCTACTACAACAAGGGCATCGGTCCGCTCGGCCGTAACTACGGCGGCCTGCTGTCGGTGTTTCCCGATCCGAACAGCAGCGACTCCTCGCTCATCATCAGCGAGCTGTCGAAGAACGTCACCTCCGTGGTGAAGTCGCTGCCTTGGACGATCATGTCCGGCGTGATTCCGCGGAAGGATTATGAAGGCACCGTCCAAAAGCTGCCGAATTATGACTTCTATCGCGACGAGGTTCTCAAGGATCGTTCGATTTACGATTACTACAACAACCTGCTCGACGGTCCCAACAAGCGCGAGTGGTCGAATCACGAAGCGTTCAACGCGTCGGTTTCCCAGACCTTCCTCGACAACCGCATCGGTTTCGAAGGCGTGTTCGACAACCAGCGCTATGATCGCGGCCAGGTGAACATGTTCTCCGACTACGGTCAGGCGATCACCATCGACCTGAACAATCATCTCGTGAACGGCGCGGTGAACCCGAACTACGGCAAGGCCGTCGTCGTGTCGGACCAATATGCGAACACCAGCCTCGACACGGAACGCGAGTCGTGGCGCATCACCGCCTTCGGAGAGATCCGCGGCGACGATTTCATCAAGGAAAACACCAAGCTCGCGCAGATCATCGGTCGCCACGTCGTCAACGGCCTGCTGAGCAACGAAGACTACAAGACGGAGCGCCGGAACTGGACCCGTTATGCCGCCGACGCCGGCTACGGTCTCGAGATCGTCAAGGATCCGGTCATGACCAGCCGCGCCGTCAACACCGCGAACTACCTGACCACGACGAGCATTGCCGGTCGCGACAGCCTGTCGGGCGCGAACATCGGCCGTCTCCATGCGACGCAGACGCCGCAGTCCGGACCGGTCATGTTCTATAACATGAACTGGAAAAACCCCGGCGTGAGCCCCTCGGCGACCTGGGTGAACCCTTACGGCGATACGGTCACCCAGGCTGAGAATCCCGCCAACTATGTGGGTTGGGGTGGCACGCGCGGCGTGGCTGTGACGAGTGCCGACGCCGGTGGCCGCACGGAACTGACCACGCTCGGCCAGCTCACGCGGACCGTGACGGATTCCTATGCTGGCAACTGGCAGGCCTACCTGTTCGACGGCGTGCTCGTTCCGAGCTATGGCGTGCGCATCGACCGTCAGAAGTCCTACGCGCTGAACCAGGGGCCGCTGCGCCCGGATGGCAGCAAGGTCGTGGATTTCGCGTCGCCGGACTATCGTCTGCCCGACGCTCCGGACGACATCGAGAAGGGCCGCACCACCAGCTGGAGCGTCGTGCTGCACACGCCCAAGCGCATTCGCGAGAAAATGTGGGGCAACACCGGCCTGTCGCTCTTCTACAACCGTTCGGAAAACTTCCAGCCTGCCGCCGGCCGCATCGATATCGTCGGCAACTCGCTGGCCTCTCCGAAGGGTGAGACGAAGGATTACGGCTTCATGATCTCCACGCTGGATGATCGCCTCACGCTGCGCGTGAACCGCTACGAGACCAAGGTCACGAACTCCCGCCTCGATAGCTTCGGCGGCGCCTATATGACCTGGGGTGCGGAAGGCTGGGCCTACAACTTCGGCCGCGCCAATCTCGACCGCGTCGCGGCGGGCGGCTGGGCCGATTTCACGAAGGGCTACGATCCGCAGGGTATCGTCGCGGCGAATACGCCGGCCGGCGGCTGGACGCCGGAGCAGGTCGCCTATGCCCAGAGCGTGGGCGATGCGATCGTCAACGCCTACATGGCGAAACGTCCGTCCAACGAGTGGTATAAGCTCTGGAATCTCGATCTCGCGACCGCGGATGCGGGTGGCTTCATCGGCGGCAACGAGCCGGCCGGCTTCACCATCACCGGCGACACGCTGTCGAAGGGCACGGAAATCGAGCTCACCGCGCAGCCGACCAAGAACTGGAACATCTCGATCAACGCCGCCAAGACCGAGGCGCAGCGCATCAACATGGCCCAGTCGATGATCGACTTCGTCGAATCCCGCTGGGAGGTGTTCAACACCCCGGTGACGTTGAACAACGCCCCCATCACCCTGCACACGCCCTCGGGCGATCGCACGGCCGTGATCGGCGACCTCCGTTTCTGGAACGGCGGCTACAACGACAACGAGACGCTCCGCGGCAAATACCTCCGCGAGTTCATGTCGGGCTACTGGCTGTATCGCATCCAGGAAGGCTCGAATGTGCCGGAGCTCCGTCCGTGGCGCTTCAACCTCGTCACGAACTACTCGTTCGACGAAGGTACGTTGAAGGGCATCAATGTCGGCGGTGGCTATCGCTGGCAGGACAAGCTGGTCGTCGGCTATCCGGTCCTCCCCGGCGCGACGCTCTCCGACCCGCGTTCCTTCGACCTCGCGCATCCCTACAAGGGGCCCGCGGAAGATGCGATCGACCTCTGGGTCGGTTACACGCGCAAGTTGTCCCACGGGATCACGTGGCGCGTGCAGCTGAATGTCCGCAACGCTTTTGGCGACAAGGATCTCATCCCTGTCACCGTCCAGCCGGACGGCAGCCTGGCGGTGGGACGCATCCCCGAGCCGACCGTTTGGACCCTGTCGAACACGTTCTCGTTCTAACCCAAGGACGTCACTTCCAACCGGCGGTTTGCAAGTCGCTGCCGGTTGTGGGTGGGGACTTGCGTGGCGCCAAGGTCTCGGCCTTGGCGCCATTTTTTTCTCCGTTGCGCCACACCACGCTCTTTCCACGATGAAGAAAATGATGTCGCCGCGCTTCTTTCGCGCCGGACACGCGCTCTGCCTGAGCGGCCTTGCGACGTTGATGTTAAGCGGAGCGTGCAGCCGTCAGAATCGCCGCTCTCCGCCGGCCCGCGCTGTCGCCGCTGCGAGCGCGGATTTCACCGGTGCCTTCATTCCTGACGCCATCGGTCTGCCGGTGAAGGGCAATCCCTGGATCGCGCATCTTCGCGCCTGCGATCTCGACGGCGACGGACTCCTCGATGTCCTGGCGTGCGAGGCGCAGGAAAACCAGGTGTTGTGGCTGCGCCAGACGGAGCGCGGCCATTTCGTCGAACAGGTTCTACCCGCAACCGTGAAGGCGCCCGTGCATGTCGAGGTCGCCGACCTCGATGGCGACGGTGATCTCGATGTGCTCGTCGCGGCGATGGGCGTCGTTTTCCCGAACAACGATCGCATTGGCACCGTGGTCGTCCTCGAGAACCGCGGCGAGCGTGGTTTCGTCGAACGTGTCATTCTCGAAAACACTTCCCGCGTGACGGACGTGAAGGCCGCCGATCTCGACGGCGACGGGCGCGTCGACCTCGTGCTCGGCCAGTTCGGCTATGACCAGGGTGAGGTGCGCTGGCTGCGACAAACCGCGCCGTGGACCTTCGAGCCGCGCACCCTGCTCGAGCTTTCGGGGGCCATGAACGTCTGCGTGGCCGATTTCAACGGCGACGGCTTGCCCGATGTCGCCGCCCAGATGTCGCAGCAGTGGGAGGAAATTTATCTCTTCACCAATCGTGGCCGCGGCGAATTCACCCGCAGCCGGATCTGGGGTTCGGCCAACGAGGACTATGGCAGCAGCGGCATGACCGTCGCGGACCTCAATCGGGACGGCCGCCCCGACCTCGTGTTCGCCAACGGCGACGGTTTCGGACCCGCCGTCGTGCCCGGCCCGCGGTCGTATCACGGCCTGCAATGGCTGGAGAACCGCGGCGACGGCTACTTCGCGTATCATCGGATTGGTGACATGTCCGGCGCCTATTGTCCGGAAGTCGTCGATCTGGACGGCGACGGCGAGCTGGATGTCGTGGCCGTGGCGGCTTTCATCGAGAAGGATTCCCGCCAGCAGCCCGTGCCCTCGGTGGTCTGGTTCAGAAACAACGGCGACTTGAGCTTCGAGAAACGTCCGCTGGCGTTCCGGCCGCAGCACCAGGTGACGGTCACGGTCGGCGATTTCGACGGGACGGGGCGCCCGAGTCTCGTCACCGGCGGATTCTATGTTTTCGCTCCCGCTCCCCACATGGGACGGATCACGCGGTGGAGGGCGGTGAAATGACCCCGGCATCCTCGCGCGCTCGCGCGATCCGGTGGACGCTCACGGCGGCATGCGCCACGCTGATCGTATTCGTTTTCTGGATAGCTTGGCACAAGCGCGAATCGGTCCTGGCCGCCGTGCCCGTCCGTCCCGCGCTGGACGGCTGGCCGAGCGAACTGGCGGCCGGCATTGCGGACGCGGAGACGAGTGCCGGCGCGTTTTGGGGCGGCGTCGATGGGTTGGCGGAATTGTCCGCGCTGTATCACGCCAACGGATATTTTACCGAAGCGCGCCGCTGCTATGCAGGACTGGCGCAGCTCGATCCGGACGACGGCCGCTGGACCTATCGGCCGGCGATGATTGCGGCCGGTTACGGCGAACTGGCGGTCGCGGTCGACTTGCTCGCCGCCACGGTCCGGCGGGCGCCCGATTATGTGCCGGCGCGGCTGCGCTGGGGCGATATTCTGTTGAAACAGGACGACGTCGTCGGCGCCGCCGCGATCTTCGCCGCGGTCCAGGCGCAGTCGCCGGACGAGCCGTATAGTTTGCTGGGGTTGGCGCGATGTGCGATCGACCGCGGCGACTGGATGGAGGCGCGCCGGCGGCTGGAAACCGCGCTTCGGGTCAGCGGCAACAAGCTCGGCTACGATCTGATCGTGCCCGTCTATGAGCACCTCGGCCTCGAGACACTCGCGGACGAGGCGCGGGGTGCGGCCAAGGCGTCGGGCGCGTTTCGCGATTTTTCCGATCCGTGGATGGAGGAGCTCAACGACCGCAGTTTCGACGCGATGCAGCTGTCCGTCGCCGCCGGCGCGGCGAAAACGCGCGGCGAAACGGCGGCAGCGCGCCGCTGGCTCGAGCGCGCCCTTTCGATCGCGCCGGACAACACTCACCTGCATTTCCAGCTCGCGCTCCTGCTGCTCGATCTAGGTGACACCCGCGCCGCCCGCGATCAGCTGGTGCGCTGCACTGAGCTCGATCCGAAGTTCGCGGACGGTTGGGCCTATCTTTACGGCGCGTTGATCGCGCTCGGCGACGAAGCCGGCGCCCGGCAGGCCTTCGAATCCGGACTGGCGCACTGTCCGGATTCGCCGGGACTGCACCGCATGCGCGCGAAGCAATTGGTTGCGGCCGGACATTTGGCGGAAGCGATTCCGTTCTTCCAAACATCGATCCGGCTCCGCCCGACGGAGGCCGATGCTTATATCGAGCTGGCGATGGCGTTGCTGCGGCTCGGACGCAGCGACGAGGCGATAGCGGAATTTCACCGCGCCCTGAATGCGGAGCCGGAGCATCCTTTCGTGCTGATGACGCTCGCGTTCCAGGCGATCTCCTCGCGCGACGAACCGGCCGCGCGGCAGTGGCTCGGCCGGGTGCAACAGCAGCCACGCGTGCCGCGTCGTGAAGTCGACAGCCTTCTGGCCGCTTACCAGCAGACATTTGGCCGGCCGTTCGCGCGACCGGGTGTCTCTTTCCGGTGATGGCGCGCGCAGCCAGGATCCGGAAGCTACCTGCCGTCCGGAGGCTTGCACCGCGGCGTTCCCAAGGCTTTCTCTTCGTGCACTGCTTCGTCATGGCGCACCGCCACGCTTCGCTTCTCCCCGGTTCGCGAGTCCCGCTCGCGCTTACATGAAAAACAAAACGATTCGCGCGGCCACGCTGGCCGATGTCGGCCGCGCCGCGGGCGTCTCCGCCATGGCCGCGTCCGCCGTCCTCAACGGCGCGAAGACCTCGTCGCGCATCTCGGAGGCGACCCGCCAGCGCATCCTCGATGCGGCGGCGCGCCTGCGTTACCGGCCCAATGCGACGGCGCGCGCGCTCGTGAATCGCCGCATGAACACGATCGGCGTCGCCGCGATCATCGGCGAAGGCGAGCTCAACGACTATGCGCTCGAAGTGTTCCTCGGCATCCTCGGCCAGGCGGCCCACCACGACCAGAGCACGACCATGTTCGGCTTGCACGACTGGGGACGCGACACCTCGCGGCTGCATCAGATCTGCGACAGCCGGATCGACGGTCTGATTCTGATCGCGCCGATGTTCACGCGCGAGGCGGTGAAGACCCTGCCGGTCCACACGCCGTTCGTGTCGCTGCATGCGAACTCGGTTTTGCCGAACGTGGTCAACATCGAGAGCGACGAGGAGCGGGGCGCCTTCGAGATGGTGCGCCACCTCATCGGCCGCGGCCATCGCCGGATCATGCACATCGCGGGCGACCGCGGGCAGGTCGGCGCCGAGCGGCGGATCGCGGGCTACCGGCGGGCACTGGCGCAGTCGCGTATCCGTTTTGATGATTCGCTGCTGCTCTTCGGCTCGTATTCCGCCGAGATCGCGCGCGGCGAGGTCCGGCGCTGGCTGGGCGAGCATCGCGGCCGGCTGCTGCCGCAGGCGATCTTCTGCGCCAACGACGGCATGGCGATCGGCGCGATGGAGGCGCTCGCCGAGGCGGGGCTGCGCGTGCCCGACGATGTCTCGGTCGCGGGCTTCGACGACACCCTGGCGGCGCGGATGTGCGTTCCGCAGCTGACGACGATGCGGCAGCCGCTGAAGGCGATGGGCGCGCGCGCGGTCGAGGTTTTGCTCGATTCGATCAAGCGCCAGGGCGGCGCCGACGTGCCCGAGTCGGAGAACCCGCTGGTGTTTCCGGTCGAACTCGTGGAACGCGCCTCGGTCGCCTCACCGCCGGCGGTGGATCGAAAAGTGCCCTAATGTTCGCATGATTTGCCCGCCTTCTCGGCTGGCCATCGGCCGGACGGCGCTCATTGATGAATTTTTCCCCATGAAAAAGAACCGCCCGTTTTTTCCTCGGATCCCCGTGATCGGTTACGAGGGCCCGAAGAGCACGAACGCCCTCGCGTTCCGCCACTATAATCCCGACGAGGATGTCGACGGGAAGACGATGGCCGCGCACATGCGCTTCTCCATCGCCTACTGGCACGCGTTTCGCGGCACGGGCTCGGACCCGTTCGGTCCCGGCACCATCGTGCGCCCGTGGGAAAACGGCAAGAATGCGCTGTCCATCGCGTTGACGCGCATGGACGCGGCGTTCGAGTTTTTCCAAAAGATCCGCGCGCCGTTCTGGTGCTTTCATGATCGCGATATCGCGCCGGAAGGCCGCTCGCTGGCGGAGAGCAACAAGCTCCTCGACCGCGTCGTCGCGCACGCGAAGGACCTGCAGAAGGCGACCGGCATCAAGCTCCTCTGGGGCACCGCGAACCTGTTCTCGAATCCGCGCTACATGTCCGGTGCCGCGACGAATCCCGACGCGCACGTCTTCGCCTACGCCGCGGCGCAGGTGAAGAAGGCGATGGATGTCACGAAGGCGCTCGGCGGCGAGAATTACGTTTTCTGGGGCGGCCGCGAAGGTTACGAGACGCTGCTCAACACGAATCTGAAGCGCGAACAGGATCACCTCGCTGCGTTCCTCCACATGGCGGTCGATTACGCCAAGGAGATCGGTTTCAAGGGCCAGTTCCTCATCGAGCCGAAGCCGAAGGAGCCGACGAAGCACCAATACGATTTCGACGTGGCGAGCGGCGTGGCATTTCTCCGGACCTACGGCCTCGAGAAATATTTCAAGTTCAACATCGAGACGAATCACGCGACGCTGGCCGGTCACACGTTCCAGCACGAGATCGAGGTCGCGGCCGCGCACGGCATGCTGGGTTCGATCGACGCGAATGCCGGCGACCTGCTCCTCGGTTGGGATACGGACCAGTTCAACACCGACGTGAAGGAACTCACGCTCGCGATGGTCTCGATCCTCAAAGCCGGCGGCCTCGGCACGGGCGGTTTCAATTTCGACGCGAAGCTCCGCCGCCAGTCGATCGACATGGAGGATCTCTTCCACGCGCACATCGGCGGCATGGATGCGTATGCGCTGGCGTTCAAGCTCGCGCGCCGAATCCTCGCCGAAGGCAAGTTCGAGCAGTTCGTCTCGAACCGCTACGCGACGTTCGACGCTGGCTACGGCCGAGACATCGAGAAGGGCCGCGTCGGCTTCAAGGAATTGAGCAAGCTGGTGCTCACGAAGCTCGGCGAACCGAAGCCGCGTTCCGGCAAGCAGGAATATCTCGAGAACCTGCTCAACACCTACCTGCACGGCTGATTGGCCGGCAGCGTTTCAAATCGTTTCGCGGCAGCCTGCACCAGGCTGCCGCTTTTTTTTGCGGGCGACGTTTTACTTTGACGTGCTTGCAGGGCGTGATCGCGTGACGGCGCCGCATCCCACGCTTCGCGTGATGGCGCGGCATTTTTCACTCCGCGGCCGTTCACGTCGTCGCGGTCACCAGAACACGAATACGATGACGCATCCGAATTCTCCTGAGATTGCTCCGCGTTATCCGAGCCCACCGCCGTATTACCATGGTACGCGGATAAACCGGAATACCGGCGACCTGATCGAGCCTGGATACATGTCGAATTACGGGACCGGCAAAACGGCGAACCACGTTTATTTCTCGGCGACGCTGGAAGCGGCGATCTGGGGCGCAGAGTTGGCCCAAGGCGACGGTCCGGGCCGGATCTATATCGTGGAGCCCACTGGTCCGTTCACCGACGATCCCAATCTGACCGACCAGAAATTCCCGGGCAACCCGACCAAGTCCTATCGTTCGAAGCTGCCCGTGCGGGTGATTGGCGAAGTCAGTGAATGGCAGGGGCATTCCTCCGAGGAGATCCAGCGAATGAAGGAAGGCATTGCCCGCCTGAAGGCGTTGGGCCACGAGGCGATGGACGACTGAACTTCGCCTTGTAGCCGCCCGTTAAGGCATTCCCCCAGCGAGCAGGCCGGAGCGTGCGACGGCGGCTTCGGCCGTGACAGCGAGAAGGGGGGCGTCGGTTTCAAGGAGCTGAGCCAGCTCGTGCTCACGAACTTAAGCGAGCCTAAGCCGCGCGGGCGGAGGGACAATCGACAGGGCGTTCGCCGGGCGGGACGGACGACCGAGTGAGTTGCTTCAGTTGCATGCGGTGAACGCAAAGTTTGCGTATCCACTATTTGGGCACTCGCAGGTGCCCGCTGATGACGCGCGGCCGCGCAGGCGGAGCCACTTCGGCGCGGCCGAGGCCCTCCGCTGGTCGGCGGGCGCCGACCGGGGCGCGGCCCGGTGGAGCGTGAACGGCGGCGGCCCTACGGTTTCAGCGGACGTCGCGGGATTTCCGGCTCCTTGCCGCGAGCGGATGGTCGCTGGGCGGCAACTCCGGAACTTTTCCGCCCTCGTTTTCCCAACGCTCCACGGCGCGTCGTTTGGCGGCGTGGGCATCGTTCAACTCCCTCGCCGATCGTTCCGGCGATGCGGACGGGTGGTGCGATCGAGGCGGAGAAAAAGGCGCTGAGTTCATGGCACAAGATAGTTTGGCCGGGCATCGCCGCCACCGCGGGGAGCAAAATGAGGACAATGCCGCATCCGCTCCGCCGCCGGACCGATGGCATCGCTTTCGGCGCCTGCGCGCGGCCGGGGACTCACTTGGTTTTCCTGAACAGATCGAGCTTGATGTCGTAGCTTGGGTCGGGGCGTTTGAAGAGGTATTCGCCGTGGCGGATCGAGGCGAGGACGTCGGCGCGCTGGCGCACCGCCTCGAAAGGCGAGTTCGCGTCGAGGACGAGGAAATGGGCGGGTTTGCCGACTTCGAGGCCGTAGCGGTCCTCGATGTTCAAGGTCTTGGCGCCATTGTAGGTGATCAGGTCCAGGCAGCGGTCGAGCTCGTCGAACGACATCGTGTGTGCGAGGTGAATGCCGTGATCGAGGATGTTCATCAGGTTGCCGTTGCCGACGGGATACCACGGGTCGTTGATGGAATCCTGGCCGAAGCAGACGTTGATGCCGTTCTCCCACATCTCTTTCACGCGCGTGAGGCCGCGGCGTTTGGGGTAGGTGTCCTGGCGACCTTGCAGGTAGGCGTTCTCGGTGGGATTCGCGATGAAGTTCAGGCCCGATTTCTGAAACAGGCCCATCATGCGAAAAGCGTAGGCGTTGTCCGCCGCGCCAAAGGAGCAGGTGTGACTCGCCGTCGAGCGGACGCCGAGGTCCTCGATCATCACGAGGGCGTTGAGCAACTCGACGAAGCGGCTCATCGCGTCGTCGGTTTCGTCGCAATGCACGTCGATCAGTTTTCCGTATTTTTCGGCCAGCTCCACAGTGCGGTGCACGGATTTTTCGCCGAATTCGCGCGCCCATTCGAAGTGCGGGATGCCGCCGACACAGTCCGCGCCCATCTTGAGCGCCTCCTCGATCATCTCGTCGCCGCCCTTATACGCATACATGCCTTCCTGCGGAAACGCGACGATCTGCAGGGTGACGTTGTCCTTCAGCTGTTCGCGAATTTCCAGCATCGCCTTCAGGCCGGTCAGCTTCGGGTCGTCCACGTCGATGTGGGTGCGGATGAACTGGACGCCTTTCGACACCTCTTCCTCGATGCCGCGCAGCGCCCGTTCGCGGGCGTCTTCGAGCGTCTGCGTTTTCTTCACATCGTGCCAGCGGGCGATCCCTTCGAACAGCGTGCCGCTCGCGTTGGTGGCGCCCTCGCTGCGACCGGTGTAAACGTAATCCAGATGGAGGTGTGGATCGACGTAGGGCGGCACGACGAGACGGCCCTTCAGGTCGATTTCCTCCTCGGCCTTGGGGAGGTTCTGGCCGATCTGCTGGATGACTCCGTGGTCGACCAGGATCTCGCTCGCGTGGTCGTGCTGCCGGTAGACGAGGGCGTTGGTGAACTTCTTCATGGTTTCTCCTTCAGGGTTGAACGGTCGAAACGGGAGAAGACCGCAGGGTGCGTTTGGCCAGGAACGCAATGACGATGGCCAGGATGAAGCAGACGAGAGACTGATAGACGACGCGCTTGACGCCGGTGGTTGGAAAATCGCTCAGCAGCCTTCCGCCGACCCAGGTGGCGATCATGATCGAGAGGTTGAACACGCTCGATTGCAGCGAAGTGGCGACGTCGCGGCCTTCCTCCACCTGCTTGCTGACGGCGGTTTGATACATCGTCACCAGCGGACCGAAGGCCAGGCCCCACAGGAAAAACGCGGCGTGCGAAAGGACGAGGGCGCCCTTGAAGACAAGGAACATCGCCATCGAGAGGGCGCCGATTCCCAACATGACCACGATCAAGGGACGCAAATGCGCATCGATATACTTGGCGGAAACAATCACCGAAATCACGGAGCCGATCCCGAAGATCAGCAGGGCCACGCCGATGCCGCCCGCGAAATCGATCAGCTCTACCAGCAAGGTGATGTAGGTGTAGATGCCGTAGTGCGCGGCCACCGACAGGAAGGTCAGCAACAGCACGATCAGAATCGATGGCATCCGCAGCACCGCCAGCGGCGAATTGCTCTTGCTGAGCTTCTCCCCGGCCACCGCAGGGAGGTAGAAATGAGACAAGAGGGCAATGATCACGACTACCACGCCCAACACCATGAACGCCGCCCGCCAGCCGAAGCTGATGCCGATGGTTGTCATCACGGGCAGGCCGATGCTGATGCCGAGCGTGTTGCCGGACATGATGACGGTAATGGCCTTGCCGTGCATGTTCTCCGGCACCAGCCGGGTTCCGTAAGCGGCGATCATCGGCCACATCACACCGGCGCAAACGCCGCCCACGATCCGGCACGCCACGATCACGCCATACGACGAGGACAGCGCCACGACGAGGTTTGAGACCGCGAATCCGATCAGCAGCACCATCAGCAGCCGCTTGCGATTCATGGCAAGGGTGGCGCTGACCAGCGGGATCGCGGCGACGGCCGAAGCCAGCGCGTAGACCCCGACCAAGAAGCCCACTTCGCTTTCTTCCACTCCCAAACCGTCCGTCATCTGCGGCAGGATGCCTGACGGGACCAACTCCGACAGAATCCCGACAAACGTGACGCTGGCCATCAGGCCGAAGACAAACCACGAAAACGTTGGCCGTTCACCAAAAGGCGCGATTGCGGACATGGGCCTCCTTTTGCAGGGTCTCGGATGAGCGTCGGATGTCGCGCGTCGCAGATGGGACTCCCGCCCCGGTGACGCTCGTCGGAACGTGCGCAGCGCGGAAGCTCCCTACGCTGTGCCGGTTCGTGCCGCGGGTCAAATGGCCGACCTCCGCCACTCGTCGCATCGACACCCGCCGACGGAAACGCGAAGGGGCGGAGGGCCGCGGGCGCACGCAGAACGCTGGATCCGCGACGCCGGCTGGCTCGGCGGCGGCTCCGCAGCTGGGGGTTAAAGGGCGCACGAGACGCGCCGCTCGTATTCACAAAACCACCACGGGTTTCCTAGCTGAACGAGATGCGTCCGCACCGATCGGCGTGGAACCTCAGCCCCGCATGCGACGTCGCCCCCGAGGCGTGGACCGGTCGTCGTTCCGGCCTGGGCAGTCGGAGAGCCGCGGGGCGCGCACCGCGTTTCCGCGTCCTCCGCCGGGAGGCGGTTGGTGCCCGGGGCGGGGCTCGAACCCGCACGCCTTTGCAGGCAAGGGATTTTAAGTAGTATGTCGCAACATGCTGTTTGTGTGTTTTATGTCACTTGATGTGTGTGCGCCACACCGCTTTGCGAAAAGCCGGTTAACATCACCTTTGATAAAATACTGGCAATCAGCGCCTAGTAAGTGATGCCGGCAAAGTAGACAAATCGTAGCACGTCGCGTTTGTGCTACTCCTTCTTCATCTTGAGATCGCCGCGGGGTCCGACGGGGACATATCCCGCGGCCTCCATGTCCTTACGCCGCTGCTCTACTTCTTGATGCATTTCGCCAAGCAACCGCGACTCCTCAGCGATCGCGGCGTTAATTGCTGCGAGAGCAATGGCATTGCGAGGAGATTTACCAATCTGTGCCGCGTCCATCTCCTCTCGCAAGAGGGCAATCAGGCTTCCAATGTGCAGGGCGAGTGCGCTGGCCGTCGCGTCTTCTGTTGGAGCCACCGGTGGCAGTGATCCAACCTTGCTTCGGTACTCGGTGATTATCGCGGGCACCCGGACTTCGGCTCCAATTGGGCGCTGCATCTCCGTAAGGCAACCCTCCAAGCAGTCGTTCATGACGGCGTTTGGATTCGATTCCAGCTCCTTGGCGACTCTGAGAAGTGCGGGAATACACTCGGCGCGAGCAGTGATACTGATGCGGTTTGAGACGGTAATACCTCGGGCTTTTTTGCGCGGCATAGTGAAGAGATGCTGCCCAGCATACAAAAGCACGTCAAGGCACAGTGAGGTGCGTAACGATCTAGCGCGACCACAGCCGAAATATTCCCGGAAGATCGCAGGGGTTCAATTAGTAACGACAGCATATAAAAACACACATTGACACACAAGTATGCTTGTTTACGCGTTGAGCCGATGAAAGATCAATCGCACGAGACAGCCGGTTCTATCCCACTGCTCCGCACGCTTGAGTCCGTCGCAACCCTGCTCGATACGCGCCCTTCGACGATTAGAAAGTGGGTTCGTGGCGGCGTGATCTCGGCGGTCAACATCTACGGTCGGAAATACGTCACGGCCGCCGCGCTCGAAGATTTTCTTTGTCGGGCCGGTAAGGGGGAGTTTCACAAGAAGCCTAGTGGCGGAAGAAAGGCCCGAGGCGAGAATGCTTCGCTTGTCACAGCATAGCCGGGGCGCTCTCGACGATGGTCTCAAACACTGTGGAGCGCCCAGAGTCGCGGCTTCTCATCGCGTGGAAGCGTGCAGGCGGTAGTGCCGATGACTTCGTCCGAATCGCCCCAGAAGGTCTCGACGACTACGAAGAGACGAAGCTGGCGCAAGGAGATGTGCATCTCGCGACAAGTCGCCGCTTCTGGGAACGGGCGAAGGCCCTCGTAAGCGCACGTGAGTTCGCGGCGTTCGTGGGGGAATTCGCAGAGGAAAGGATTTCCGCTGCGAATGTTGGACACGCCTACGTCGGCACAAAGATCAAAAATCCGACCGGGGCATGCATCGGACGCTTTCTGTCGCGGCTCGCAAAGGGAGAATTCCGTCTTGTTCGACCGCACTATGCCCCTGCGGTCATTTCCTCCGTTTCGGAAAAGGATCCGGATCAGACTCTCACGCCCTTCTCCTCCGCTCGCCGCGAAGCGCGAATCTTGCGACGCATCGACACGGCAGATCGGATCAAAACGAAAAGCTCGTTCGATGATTTCGTTACTACGGGCTCGCTTTGCTACCACAGCAGCCACCTCATCAGGGTTTCTCTGCCGCACCGCGATCCTGGCAGCGTCCCCTACTGGAGTCGACGAAATCGCGACGATGTTCTCGTGATAGTTCCCAGTCGGATAGCGACGCCCGACGGGATACAGAGCAGCGGCTATCCCTACGGAGTTATCCCGCGCCTGCTGTTAATCTACATCGTCACTGAGGTGCAGCGGACAGGTAGCCCGCGTGTGTGCCTCGGTGACAGCGTCTTTGCCTGCTTGAAGGCGCTTGGCCTGTCCAATGGCGCGGAAAATTACCGTGCTGCACGAACGCAGCTCACGAGTCTGTTTACTGCCAGCATCAGTTCTCAGAGGAGTTCTCAGAGGGCTTCCGCTCAAGGAGAATCCGATGATGAAGCAACGTTGAGCACGTTCGATTGGGTTGCTTGCCCGATCGCTTCCGAAGTTCACCTCTGGTGGCGCAGCCGCGCGAGAGCCGAAGATCTGCTCGGCGGATGGGTGGAGCTAACGGAGAAGTTCTTTCTTGAGATCAGAGATTCTGCTTTCCCCGTTGATCTCGACGCGATCCGGGAGCTTCGCCGCAGCACCCTTGCGCTCGATTTCTACGTCTGGGCCGCGACACGTGTGTGGTGGATACTAGAATACGGGCGCAAGGAGCTCATGGTCAAGTGGCCCGACCTGCACGAGCAATTCGGCGCTTCGTTTGCGCGCATCTCCGCGTTCCGCGGCAAATTTTCCGGCGCCATCGAAAACGCAGCCTGCTTTTGGCGAGGAGGGCTCAACTACGATCTCACGCCAGACGGATTGGTTCTCCGGCAGAGCCCGCTTCCGGTTCCTCGTAGGGGGCAGGCCATACGCCGATGATCACCTGCGGAAATCCGATCAAGAACGGCGGGACTTACCTGAGTCAGCATCTCGTAGCGAACGACTACTACGCGCCGGACGAGACGGTAAGTGGTCGCTGGATGGGAAAAGGTGCCGAATTGCTCGGGATTGTTGGTAACGCGATTGGTCCGAAAGACGCCGCATTCGAAGCGTTACGCACCAACCAGCATCCGGGCACGGACGAACCGCTCACCTCTCGGTCACAATCGAATAGGATCGCATTCTATGATTTCCAGTGCTCGGCGCCCAAAAGTGTCTCGATCCTCGCGGTCACGTTCGACGACGAGCGTTTACGCCGGGCTCACGACGAGGCGGTTGCAGTCGCGTTTCGGGAGTTGGAAGAATGGGCCGCTCGCCGCGAGCGTGCGGGTGATAAGGCGTGGCTCGATGAGGTGCGCTTTACCGGGAATCTTGTTGCTGCCGCTTTCACGCACGACGCGAGCCGTGAACTCGATGCCCAGCTACACACCCATCTTGTCTGCGCAAACGCGACCCACGATGCGAGCGACGGAAGATGGTATGCGCTCCAGAATCGGGAAATGTTTCGTGCGGTCAATCTGGCCGGTCGTGTGTATCAGAACGAATTGGCCGTCCGAGTGCAATCGTTGGGCTATCATATCGCTGAAGATCGCGAAAACGGTGTTCTGCGCGGATTCGAGATCGTCGGAGTAACTGCGGAGGACCGCGCCGCACAGTCAACCCGCCGGCGTCAGATCGAGGCCGAAATCGCGAAATTTGAAGCCGAATATGGGCGCGCGCCTACCACCGCGGAAACTCACGTAATTGCGACCTCCACGCGCGGTCGAAAGTTGACCGAAATTACGACGGCCGAAGTGAGGGCAATGCAGCGCGGCAAACATTCCGAACGCAGCACTCGCCGATTAGCTGCTCTCGTGAGCGATGCTCGCTCTCGGGGTCCGGTTAGGTCGATGCCTCCAGGCTCGGCAGCGGCGGCCGTGGAATGGGCTGGCGAGCATCTTTTCGAGCGGCACGCGGTCGCGACGGAAAAAGATCTGATCGTGGCTGCGCTGGAGCACTCGATGGGTCGAGTAGAAGTTGGAGCGTTGCGGCAGGCAGTCAGGGGAAAAGCAGAACTCGTGGCGATTGGCGGAAAGCGGGACCGTCAGGCGCCAACTGGCAGCCAGGCCATGACGACCAAAGCGAATCTCGCATACGAACAAGAGATAATCGCTCGCGTGCACGCACAGATGGGCACCTGCGCGCCACTCGCTCCAACTGAAAATCTATCTCCGGCGCTGGCGCTGGACCAAAGGGCGGCGCTCGAAACGATTTTGAACTCTCGGGACGGCGTTGTCGCGATGAGGGGGCCTGCTGGTGCTGGCAAGACGCGGACACTGACGGAATTCGATCGGGCGATTCGGGAGGCCGGCCTTGAGCCGGTTTATGTGACACCAACCAACAAGGCGAAAAACGTTCTGGCTGAAGAAGGGTTCGAGCGGCCTTGGAATGTGGCCCAGTTCCTTCAGAACCTGAAAACCGGGCGCGCGTCACTTAAGGGACGAGTCCTCGTCGTGGACGAGGCCGGCATGCTGTCAACGCAGCAAGGACACGCGCTGCTTGGACAAGCGGCCAAAGCGGGAGCGCGTGTGTTTCTGGTCGGCGACGAAAAACAACTCACAGCCGTCGAGGCCGGTGACTTCCTCGCGATTCTGAAGAAACATTCCAGGCTATTGATGCCAGAGCTAACGGAAATCCGGCGCCAGCACGATCCTGAATACCGCTCAGCTATGCAGGATATGAGCGACGGCCGAGTTGCTGATGGCCTCGCAAAGTTGGAGCGACAAGGGAGGGTGAAGGAAGGGAAAGGTGGTTATCTCGAAGCCGCCGCGCGTGCCTATACCGAACGGGCTGACGGTGGGTCCGCAATACTCGTCGCACCCACATGGTCCGAAATCGACAAACTTAACGAACGTGTGCGTGAGACGTTGGGTGCACGGGGCGAACTACAAGGGCCTGAGCGGAGATTCTGTGTTGTGGACACATTGAACCCTACGAGGGCAGAGAAGCGGCGGGCCTCAACTTACGAGCCGGGGATGGTTGTGCGCGCCACCACTCCCGTTACCGGCTTGAAACGCGGGACATGGTATGAGGTGAAGGGTGTGCGTGACGGGGAGATCCAGCTACGCGGTCACGACGCGATAGACCTCAAGAAAAGCGGCCACAAACTAGAGATCGGACGACGGATCGAAATCGGCGTTCGTGTCGGCGATCGTCTGTTGCTTCAAGGTAACGATCGCCGTCAGAACCTGACCAACGGCGATGTTGCGACGGTCACGAAATTCATGCCCGAGCAAATCCACGTTCAATTTCCACGGGGCGATAAGGTCGTAGATGCGATCATTCCCACATCTTCGTACCAGACCTTCTCGCATGGTTACGCCGTCACCGCTGAGAAAAGCCAGGGGGCAACTGTAGATCACGCGATCGTTGCCGGATCTGCCATCGACGCGCGGCGTCTCTACGTCGCTACATCTCGAGGACGGAAAACTGTTGAGGTTCACGTGCCAGAGAAGGGCGCTTTGGTCGCGAAGATCGGCAACGCGATCAGAGCGCGCCCGTCCGCGCTGGACTACGCGAACAATGCAATAAAACCGCCTCAACACATTCCGTCTGTCCCTGTCGTGCCCACGTGGCCAGCGCCGACTCCGGTTCAGCCGAATCCTTCGCAAAGGGTTCCGCCGGCAATAGCTCGTTTGGGGCAGATGCGCCGGCCGGCTGCCAGCCGGGCGTTCCTTCTTACCTTGCGCCACGTCGTTGCCCTCACCCGTTGCCGTGTAGCGATGGCGGCCGTGGCCACCCGGAGCACATTCGCTCGTTTGCCGGCATTTATTACCCGCAACCTTCCCGGCCGTGCGGCAAAGCCAGCGCCAGAAATGGCCAAGCAGCGATGATCCGAGACATCTATGGAAAATTCACATTCGCTTCCGATTTCATTCGATGACGACGGACGGCCAAGCTTGACCGTGACGTTGCTCAACGGCCAGCTTCACGGCTGGCCACTACATGTGCTGATCGGTTGGGCACATGAGCCGGCAAGTGCGCATGCCAATTCGCCCGACGGGAACCACTACGAGGTGCTGAGGGTTCGCGTCGGCGCCGAGACCCTCGTTCTCCAGGGCGAAGGGTTGTTACCAATTGCGGATTCCTTGAGCGCGGGCCATGGCGGTCGGCTGTATGAGCGTGGCGAGCGATACCGCGCCATACGAGCGGCGGGAGCGCCATTCATTGCCGTCGCGAAGATCGAATCAGGCGAACTGAGCATCGAGCCCGCAATCACATGAAGACCGATGGCTGCCTTTTGACAAACAAAGCTTGGCTTCAATTTCGGCGCGGAGGATAGGGCATCCGCAGGGATGCGACCTGATCGCCGCGCCGACCGCAGACCGCCGAAAGGTGGGAAGACCGACCCAGTTTGAAGGGTCGGTCTTTTTGCATTACATGGTCTCTGCCCGGCTCCCCAACCCCATAGCTACTTGGGTCAACTACACCCCCCCCCCTTTATGCCGCGGGGCCGACCGCGTGGTTCACGATTTCCATTTCTCGGCGGAATGCGGATCGAAGCGGTGGATATCGGGTGACACGTAGTTTGGTGGCTAGCGTAGTCTGGTGGCGCCGAACGCGTAGTTCGGTGGCAAACCTAGCGTAGTTTGGTGACAGCGGACACGTAGTTTGATAGCAAACTTAGCGTAGTTCGGTGGCTGCGTCTCCTCTGAAGTTGCCCCTCCTGTATAGCGATATAAAACCCATTATCCGATACCGGGGGCGAATGGGGAATGTTGATGGGCATTTTCCATTCTTTGGTGGCGGAAGCGTCCCTCGGATTTTGGTCAACGACATCCCGGGTTTGTTGGCAGAGCGAACTGTTTCGAGCGCAACCTTTGCGCGGCTTCGGCACTTGCACCCCGTGACGCATGGCCACGCGGCCTTGGTTGCGCTGAGTCACTGCGAACGCTTCGTGCGGTGATCCGGTGGTTAACGGGGGCGCTAACTACTGTAAAATAGCTACTTGGTAAGAGAAATTCGAATCGCTGGTGCAGCGGAGGACTTCGGTCAACTACACCCCCGAATTTTTGGCCAACCCGAATACGACCCTCGGTCAAATACAACCGATCGGGGCGGCGATCGCAGCGTAAATCAGTTGAATGCAACGGCTCGTGCGTTTTGGTTCAACTACACCCCTCGGTTTAGTTCGAACACGACCTCGGGTTTAGCACTCTGCCCGGCGCCAAAGGCTGCGGTCGGCAAGCACAGCTAGTTCAACTACGCCCCTTGTGGTTCGCGACTTCGGTCAACTACCTCCTTTCGACTTGGCCACGATTGCCGTGGCTGTGCGGAGTCGCCACGAAGGCACGGGCGCCGCGCTTCGCGCGGTGATATGAATATGTAGAGACGCAATATCCCTAAGCGCTGCGCGCTTTGGCAAAAGCAGGTTCATTTTTCACAGCTCAATCACAGCTTCCGGTGCAATTTTGTGATCTAGATGTGATGAAGGCGGCGCCAAATCGAGAATTTAGTTTCATATCTAGCCACTGATTAGGAAGAAAGGAAAGCACACATTAACACACATTGACACACAAAAGCGTGTAGTTCACGGTCGCCTGAGAAAAGCACTATGAGCAAATGCCTGCCGGAAAGCCGTATCGATCTCTCTTGGTTCCTTATGCTGCTGAAATCGCTGGCTTGCGCGCGACTACTCCGCCGACCACCTACCAGCGAATCGCTGAGCTGCTCGCCGAACGGCATGGGCTCAGAATCAGCTATAACGCGGTCTGGCATTTCGTTCGGGTGCGGTCGCGCGGCCGAAAGGTCTATGCCATCCAGCTTCCGGAAAATATTGCGCCGGAACGACGAAAATCAGCGCCACCGCACATCGTCGCCGAACTGGCTGCTCGGGTCGTCGACGTGGGTGCGATCGATGGGGCATCCGTAATTGGCAGCCACGGAAAAGTAATCCCTCACGCTCAATATGCGCCGGCTAAACCAGAAGATTTGTGATTCCCTTATCAGCGGCCCGAGGGGGTCTGAGGGGGCAGAGCCCCATTCCGAGCCGGAGGCGAAGACCAGTTCTGGGAAATTGGCGTCGGCTTTGGAGGCGCAATCATGAGTAAATATCGTGGTGTGCGGTGGCGCTCGATCGTGAGTGCGTGGCGCGAGAACACGGAAGGCGAGTGCGTTGAGGGCTATTCCGTCGAACGCGTCGTGTGCGTCGAGGTGGATGTTGCGCCTTTCGCCACGCAATGCGAGAGGGCGCGGCAGATGGCGCAGGCGGTGATGCAGTTGCTGTATCCCCAGTGCAATGCGTTCGACGCTAATAACACAGTCGATGAACAGGAGTCACCGGCGGAGGTTCTTGGTTTCGTGACTGGTTGGGCGAAAGGTCACGAGTGCTATGAGTCTGATCCGATAGTAGTTTTTCGGACTGCGAATAATCCTGCGGAGCATCGGGAGGCGGGGGCACTCACGTGGGAGCAGGTCCACGCGATGGACGCGGAGGAGAAGCAATGAGCATGGACGCGATGGACGTTGCCCGGCAGGCCACGGGGCATCCAAGCAAGGTCGAGACCGCCAAGGAAATCAGTGCGCTCGCTGATTGGAGCTGGCGATTCAGCAGCGGGCTGCTTTCCGGATTCCGGGGCACACTGCGGCGTTGGCACAAGCAGGGTAGAAGTGCCGAGGATATTGTGCGGCAGCTCCGTAGGCGGCACGGACTCGGAGTCGGTGTCGATCACATGCGCCGCTTCCTCGGTTCCCTTTGATTCTTCTTCAATCCTGATGAAAAACGAGAAAAGCGAACACCCCAAGAAAACGATCCTAGTTGTGTGCGGCGACAAAGGCGGCGTGGGAAAATCCGCGCTCGCGCGCGCACTGGCCGAATATCTTGAGCGCGAGAAAACGCCTCATCTCGCCTATGATGGTGACGACGCTAATCCGACATTCCTGCGATTCTTTCCCGAAGCGCAGCGCATCCACACGAAATCAGTCAAAGGATTCGAACCGTTGATTAACAACCTCGAATCAGAGACGCCGTGCCAACTTGCGGATCTTGGCGCTGGGACATCCATCATGCTGGCACAGTTCGCCGATCATTCCGGATTTGTTGATATTGCTAGGCAGATGGGCGCTCGCGTTGTTTTCGTGTTTGTTCTCGCACCCTCCGCAGATTCGATCGGGTTGCTCAAGATTCTCGCCGGCCAGTATGGTGATCGAGTCTCCTACGTGATCGCTCGTAGCGAAGCGATTCCGGGAACATGGTCGCTGTGGCAAGAAAGCAAGACACGAGCGCAGCTAACGTCTGAGTTGGGGGCGGTGGAACTCTCGATACCTGCGCTTGATGCTGAGACTTTCTCTCTCGCCGATAGGCACACCTTACGGTGGTCGGCTGCTACGCAGGACAAGCGTCTACCTCTCGCGTGTCGTTCGTATGTTCATCGGTGGGTGTCCAAGGTTTTTGCGGAATTCGACCGAGCGAAGAAGACGCTGCTTCCGAGCATATGAGTGATCGAAAACAGAGCTTGGCTCAGATCGTCGCACAGAGCATCGGCCCCGATGGCGTGCCTAATCGGGCGACGATTTACAATGCACTTCAAGTCACACCGGATGATCCGGTGACGCTCATCGTCGAGGCCGTGTTGGCCGCGGATGCTTCATTTATGCAGCTACAGATGGTTCAAGCTCAGCATCTCGCGAACTTACGCGACGAGTTTCAGGGTGGCAGTCGTGCGTTTGCTAGCGCGCTAGATAACCACGTTAGGCGGCTGGAGGCTGCCCAGAGCGAGGCTGCAATCTTGGTGGAGGCGATCTCTCGAGCGAAGGCGGAGGCTGAAGGCGAAGTTCAAGCAAAAGCTGAGGTCATTACCAATGCAGCTTCTGCTCTGTTTTCGAATATCCATCTATTCACGCAGGCGGCAGACAAATTCAACAATCACATTCGCGTTTTCTCGAATCGAGCGCTCTTCGCGGTTTTCGGCCTTGGCGCAAGCGCCGGGATTCTTGCAGCCGTCGCGGTGCTCACGTTCCGGGGTAGATAATGAAATCATTCACAGACATCCTGCGCGCCTTTGCTGGTGTTAATAGTAATACAGTGGCCCCGCCGTCACCAACTAGAAACCAGCAGCCGGCTGCCGATGGATGGCGAGACGATGAGCTGTTGATGAACTTTAACGGCGATCCGTGGTTGTTACGGGACGCGTGCGAGGGCGTGATAATATTTGGCGGGACAGGCAGCGGAAAAACATCAGGGAGTGGTCACAGTCTAGCTTATAGCTATCTCCAAGGCGCGTTTGGCGGGCTTGTATTGTGCGCCAAGCGCGACGAACCGGACACTTGGAAGCAATACGCGGAAGAAACCGGACGGTCCAAAGACGTTTTGTATTTCGGTCGTGATGCGACGCTTTCTTTCAACTTCGTGGACTACGAGGCGTATCGACCTGGAGAAGGCGCAGGACTGACCGAAAATCTGGTGAATCTCTTCGTGGAGGTGGCGGCAATTGGTGACGGCGAAGTGGTCGGCGGCAAGGGCGACGATCCGTTCTGGAATCGTTCGATGAAGTCGCTTATCAGAAACTGTGTCGAGCTGCTGCTGATGGCCAAACGGCCGCTGACACTTCACGCGATGTTCGACGTGATCCGTTCGGCGCCGGGAGACGCGGCGTCCGTTCGCTCCGCATCTTGGCAAGGAGCATCCGCCTGCTGGGCCTGCCTGCAGCAGGCCGAAGCGAACACCAACGGCACGTCGGCAGCAATCGATTTCAACGAGGTTAGAGGGTATTGGCTGCAACGATTCCCAGGCCTCGACCCTAGACCACGCGGCAGTGTCGTTGAAATGTTCGTCACGATGGCCGAGTCATTAATGAGAGGAAAGATGAGAGAGCTTTTCTGCTCCGGGACGACGATCATTCCAGAGCACATTTTGGCAGGCAAAATCGTCATCGTCGACTTGCCAGTAAAAGAATGGGGCGAGACCGGCCGTTACGCAGCCGTGCTATGGAAATACCTCTTACAAAAAGCCATCGAACGTCGTCGTGACAACGGTCACAAGAGGGGTCGCCCGGTGTTCATCTGGGCCGACGAGTGCCAATATTTTATCTCAAAATACGATCAGATTTACCAGACAACGGCGCGGAGTTCGCGGGCGTCTACTGTGTATCTTACTCAGAATTACAGCAACTTGATAGCCGCGATTGGAGGTGAGGTGAATGGGCGCGCGCGTGTCGATTCCCTGCTCGGTAACCTGAACACCAAGATTTTTCACGCGAACAGTGACAAAGAAACGAACCAGTGGGCTGCAGACCTGATCGGTAAGCGTCTGCACAATCGCCGTAATCTTAACAAGAACAACGGCCTCAATCTGGGGCACGATTCCGCGCTAAACATTGGGGCAAGCTCGGGCCACAGTGAGCAGATGGACTACGAAATCCAGCCAAGAGAATTCACCGCCCTGCGTAAAGGTGGGAGTGAGAATTCACTCATGGTAGATGCCTACCTCTTCCAGAACGGCCGAATCTGGACATCGACGCAAAGGACGTGGCAACGAGTGTATTTCAAGCAGTTCCCCTGATAATAGAGGCCCATATAGTAGCCATGAGCATCGATCTGTTCACAAAAATTGTCCGAGCCGTCGCTGTCGCGCTAGTTACATCGTACTTCTGCCTCATCGGCGTACTCACTCTGTTGCTTTCCTGATCTGAGGCTGCCGCGGGTTCGAGACTGAACCGGAGATTACTGAATCTCGGGGGTAGGCTCTGCCTTGCCCATTTCTGCCAGTTCAACAACAAACAATGAAAACATGTATTCGCAGCGCTGCTGCGCTGCTCTCTCCATTCGCACTTGGTGCGATTCTAGCGATTGGAGGCGTCGAACGCCTCCGGGCGCAATCAATCTATATCGTGCCGCCGTTGACGGACGTCACTATCACGGTGAGCACTGGTGGATGGACACAAAGCTTCCGAGGCGATGGCACGCCGCCGTGGACATCCGAGATCCACGTGTTTCAGAATGCTGAGTTGCGAGGAGCCATTCACCAGAGAGCACAAGAGCGTTCCATTGCAGTAGAGATGTTCGACAGCTCGCTGCACGGCACTATTAAAGTAGATAAAAAGTCCTCGCTTTGGTTGTATGAGAAGAGCTCGTGGCAGCTCACCGGATCATCGACTATTGGGACGCTGATGATTCATGGTAGCAGTCTCGTTGACCTAAACGACGGGCACTCGGAGCAGTATCACACGCTCACGGTTACGAATGGATTCGGCGACGGCGGAGTCATCGAAATGAATGTGAATGTTAGCCCGGCCAGCACAGCAGCCGACCAACTGGTTTTCGACGGCTCGAGTGTTGTCACCTACCGCACAACAATTCTCCGCATCGTAAATACGGGAGGGAGCGGCATCACGGATGAGTATGGTATCAAAGTGGTGGACTCACGTAATGGCGCTTCCGTGGGACCTGACGCCTTCGCCATCGATCGCAGCAGACCGGGTCTTTACGATTACTGGCTTACGACAGACTCAGGAGACTGGTTCCTCCATTCCGTCGAAGCCAACGATGTTCTCGTTGCTCCCACGCTGTCATCGCTGGCGCATGACTACGCGCGTGCACTCACTGTGGGAATCGATCAGCCAGTTGCGACCGACTGCGTCGCGCATGCAGGTCCCGGTTTCGCGATCGATCGCTCCGGCTGGATTCGGCTGATCGGCGAGACCGGCAATCGCACCCCGAGCCGGGGTTCGGCGTATGATTATTCGCTGGGTGGCGTCCAAGTTGGCACCGATCTTTGGTGCACCTACCGGCCGGGTGGCTTTGCAGACCGACTCGGCGTCTATGCCGTTGCAGGACGCGTGCAGGCTGACGTTCACGGTCGAAGTGGCTACGACGCAGGGACCGTGAACACGGACGCTTACACGGCGGGCATCCGTTGGACGCATCGATCGGGCAATCGCGGGTATGTTGACGTTCTCGCCCATGCCACTCGCTATCAGTTCGCTGCTGCCCCACGGGATCGGCCGGAGTTGGCGACCAATGGCTGGGGTATTGCTGGTTCTGTCCAAGGCGGGATGTGTCTGCTAGTCGGGGAGCATCGGCTTGATCTGTTGGCCCAGATCACCGCGCAACGCGTCACTCTCGACGCGGCAGGCGCTGATCCTATGCGAGCCGCCTTTGCAGGAAGCGAGAGTTTTGCCGGGCGCGTGGGCGCAAGAATCGTTCATCCCGCCCGGTCCGGAAAGCTATCGATCGGCCTACACGTTTGGAATGAATTCGCCGGGGACTCTCGCACGACAATGACCAGTGCAAACGAGCAAGCGGTGTTTCACTCTGACCTTGGCGGCGCGTGGGCGCAACTCGAAGTGGCCTGCAGTTTTCCGATCCACGACGCATTCACCCTCGGCGCTAACGTATCAGGAGACCGCGGTTTTTCAGGTGATCGCTGGGCGATCACTGGTCGGCTTCATGGCCGCTATTCCTGGTAACGAGTCGTAGCTCAAAAGACCAATAACCATGTTCACCGATCAACCCTTGCCGCCTATTCCGGGGGTAAGCTGGCTGCTCTACCCGCCGCTGCTAATCCGACTGCTCCGCGCATTCACCTTTCCTCTGGTCGTGCTTACTCGGCACCAGCTTGGCGAGCGATACTATCGAGTGGCGCCCTTCGGGCGTGCGCTTTTCATCTGGCTGGCGATCCCAACCCCGTTGCTGTTGCTCACTGCCGCGCGGCCGTTGACGGTGCAGTTCCCGGAGGGCGGAACCACCCTTGGGATTGTCGCCACTGTGGTCGGCGTCCTGGTCGTGGCGGCATTCTACGTGGCGGATCGTCAAGTGAGGAACGAGATTCGCTCGCGCCAAGAAAAAGGCATCTTTTGGCACTCGCAGTTCATGGGAGTGCCGCGGTTCGGGTTGGCGGATGACGATTTCACGAACCGCGTCGTTCTCCCTTCAGGCGTGGCCTTTGCCGGGTTCGTACTGGCGTTTCTTTCCCCTGGAATCGGCGTTTATCTGATCGTGGCGGCGATTGCGTTGTACCTCGAATACGTCTGGCGGTCCTACAAAGCCCGCGAGGCGGTGCTGGACACGATCGACAGCAGCATCACACGCGAGCAGATGCTCGCGAGCATCTCTGGCAGGACGACGAAAGAAGGCAGGGTGGTGCCGAACGGCCTTTGCACCCCGGCCGAAGCGGTGGCGCTTCGTCAAGTCAGCGGAAATCCGCTCGCGGGATTTGAATCCCTACTCGCACCCACAACCCGCAAGGAGGATAAAGCATGAGCTTTTACATCAAGGGAAACTACACTCCAAAACAGCGCGTAATCCGAAACGTCGTGCGTGGCGTGCTCTTTTACGTGCCCTGCATCGCGGTGTTGGCTGCTCCTGCCGCCATTAGCTGGGGGGCCGTGCAGCGTATGGAAGCACAACGGACAGCGCGGGAACTGACGGGAAGTTCACGCGAAGTGCCCCTGCCGGCCATTGAAAGACCGTCGTTGCCGAAGGAACCGGCTGCCGATGCCCCCGTCCGGACGGAGGCTGTGCGAGTCAGCGCAGCCAAGCGCCCACTGGAGGCCATCCCGGCACAGACGCCGCCCGTTGCCGCGGCGGTTGATCCTGAAGCCAAATTCGCGGGGAAACTGACGGCAGATACTTCCGTCGATGCACTCGTGGAGATTCGGGACATCGCAAAAGGTCACGGTGCGATCAAAACCGCCAAAGAAGCGCAGCGGCTTGCCGAAAAACGACTACAGGAGGAGATCGAGCGAGCTTTGGCGGGCACCAACGATCATGCGAGGTGCAAAGCGTATCGCGCGCGAGCGCACGCGCTAAAACTGCCGGCGGCCGAACACAGCGCATATCGGATCATCCACAGTCTGAACCTGGACGCTTACAATAAGCAGGTGAACGCTCACAATCGGATGGTTGACGAGGCCAAAGAACAGCTCCTCCACGGCGCGAATTACGACACGCTCAAGAGCGAAATCGATGCGAGCACCAAAGCCCTAAACGAGGCGGAAGTGCGGCTAAAGGAATCGAGATCCTTACTGGAGGTGCTGGCGTCGGCGGTCGATCACCGGAACTGATCGGCTGGTTCCAGTCCGTGTCGGGCTCGGTTTATGGAAAAGTATGCGGATACTATTATAATATATTAATATCCGTTGACTATGCCATGCATGCTCTGAGGAGTAGGCTTGTTATTGAGAGAGATCAGCCTGATGTTCGGCTGTTGCCTATACATTCTGTTCGTCGAGCAGCGGCATCGGCACATGAGTAAAACAAAAGCAGCTAGCTCGATCGTTTTTGTACGCAAAGTTCGTAAGGTTGGATCTGATCATTGGAAGCTGCTTGTTTTCGAGCAAAACCGCGAACTCTGGATGCAACTTCCACTTGCCTTGCGCAACAGGCTGGATCTCCGCGCAGGCGATGCCGTTAGGTGGAAGAAGGTTCGAGGTCGTGTTGCCTACAAGCTGACGTTTTGGCGACGCGAGCACCTGGTAATTTCGAGGAATGTGCGATGAAAAAGAAACGAGCTAGAAAGACGCGGCGAACCGCGACGACCCACCAATTGCATGACTGGGCAGAGAGTGAAACCTTGAAACGCCTTTCCCTCGGGCATCCAGGTGAGTGTTTGCGCGAAGATTTCATGAAGCCGTTTGGACTAACGGCAGCGAAGATTGCACAGGCCATACCGCCGCTTGAGATCGAAGGAAGAATTTTCGACGCGAGCAGCTTCCAGGAAACACTGGAGAATTTCATCCGTGCAGATCCGGATGATTCGTGGATTGGCGTTGTTACCGCGCTCGCACTGGATCGTTTCTTCGGGTTGAGCGACGGCTACTGGTGGCGTGCCCAAGGGGCCTACTTGATGCGTGCCGGGGCTACACGACATGCCGAATGGCTCGGGGGTATAAAGGTCTTTAAACCCGGCCAGAGGCCAAGAGAACAGGCACGGAAACGCTCCACGCGATGATGAAAGAACCGAAATACACGGGACCCAAGAAGTGGCGCACCTTCATCGACGGCATTTCGAAAAACGGTGTGGTCCCGTGGACCGTCACCGGACGCGATTGCCAACGTTATCTCGGTCGTGCTGTCGCCGCTGTAATTGAACGACTTGCGCTCGTGATCTTCATCAAGTTCAAATCGCAGCGCACAAAGCTGTGGCGGTGGTGTTGTCTCTGTTCAGTCGATGCAGCGGCAACACAACTTGCGGATGCACTAGCCATGTTTCACGCCGGCAATGGCAGGGCTGTCAGACTGGCAAAACTCCCATCGCTATGAGGTCGGTCAAGATCCAAAACTGCGAGAAGAGGCGACGATAAAGCTTCTTTGGTACTCGAAGTGCCACGACATCGTCGCCTTGACGCCGTATGAGCTGCGTGGCTGCCGCTGCGCAGCGGTCCACGGCCGCTACGTGGACAATCGGGGGCTGTCTACTGGGGTGATGCCGTGCCGGTGGGTATCCTGAACAACAGTTTCTCGGGTGCGATCGAGCGTCAACCTATGGACAACTGCGATGAAGGCGGGGCTTCCACGCCTTTGCCTGCCCACGACACAGCGAGTATTTCGTTCGATCGTCTGATCCACTTCCACTCGGTTAGGCAGAGTCCCGGCAGTGTCGGCGCGAAACTGCGCGGCCGGCTGATCATGTGATCAAGGAATTACGTCGATCGTCTGGAGGCAGGCCCGGTGTCCGCACATATGCGGGCACCGGTGTTCGACCGAAGGGGAGCCAAATCGCCTGCGCCGTCCTGCGGCGGCGCTGCTCGCGTCAGCTCGCACGTGGGCTGCCGCCCCCGACCCCCGGAAAGGGCGTAGCCCTCTCCCGGATCGCGGCACCAAGCGCGTAAGCGCGCCAGCCGCGCCCGGCTCTCTCACCCAGGATGCTCGATGAGGCGAAAACATTGAACCGAGGTTTGCTTCGTCTGGAGTCATCGCCTCGCCGGCCGCTTGCTTCGCACCGGGCAAGCCGGTGCTGCGGCTTGCGAGGGCAGACCAGAAACGCTCTTAGCTCTTCAGTGGTTAGCAGGAGCGTTCTTGCGGCGCGCGGCGTTCGGTGCATTCACACTGCAGGATGGCTGACGAAGAAAAATCGTTCGACATTGGCGGATGGATAACGACAGCGGCAGCCGAATGCCGTGCCAATCCCAACGGACCACGTCCTCAGACCAGAATATCGAGCGCCATGAGCCGCAACGGCGGATGGCGTCTGCTGCCGGCACCGCCGGAGACAAGCTTGGGACAGCTCGGAGAGGAACCGGCCGTATGGGTACTAGAGCGCCCGTTTCAGTCGCCTGATGGGGAACTCTTCTTCGTCCGATACCCGACGGAAGAGGACTTTCGACGGGACGTTGGCATCTGCGGAGGATACTCTTTCGAGCTGGATGTCACGATCTCGGCAGACGGCACAGCACTCGAGTTTGTTGCGGGACGCCGGTTGCACACACGGCCGATCGCAATTCGTGACGATCGCCAGGAACGGGCCACGCACCTACTAAAGGCGATAAAGGGGCGCACGTTCGAGCTGGACGGGTTATGGCAGCGCGTCTGCTCTGAGTGGGCCTACGAAGATCCCGTGTACCGCTACTACCACGGTTCCTTTAAAGTCTATCGAGTCCAAGACACCACGCTTACGATCTTTCGGGCGATCCAAAACTTGATGCCCGATCGCTACCTGCACGGCGCGTTTTGCGACATAGTTCGATCTGGGACGGGCAAAGTGTGGAAAATCTCGCACAATGCCGAATGGCACCGTCACACCCGACCGATGCTCGAAGCGTTTTTTCAGGCCCGTCACATGCTGGAGATGATCGTGAAGTATGGTCGAGAGCTGACGGAAGCACCTCGGATATTGCCGTCGGGTTGGGCAACACTGCTCTACTTGTATGGACTGCGGTGAGACCATCGCCTGCTGCCACTGCTATCATTGTATCGCCGACCAGGAGCTTACCGCCCTGTTCCGTTGCATCTTGTGTGATTAGGTCGGACTTTGTAATTAGGATCTCTCTTTGGTCTTGCTGGAGAGTCATTCGCTCACCGATTTCGCGAATGACTCGGGCTTGAATCGCTTCTGCAGTGGCACTGTTCCTTTGTATTCTCTCTGGGAGTATGCGGGATTTCCATGTTCTCGCCTAGGTTGCTGAATTTGCGTGTCGCTTCGGCTGGCTTTTCGCAAAATATGGCTGGAAAAACGCGCGTTGATCGGGAGGAAATGCAATTGGGAGCACATTAAACCCATAATCCTCTAGCAATACGGTGTATCGGTGACGTCCATCCTTGAATGTGAGCTTATCGTGGGATTGGCGATGGTTAAAATAATCTTGGAAGAACATCGTTGGCATCCACACGCCGGAGCGCCCCGATAGAAATCGCGCGACATTATCCCGCTTTGACCAGTTTCTAGTAGGCCCAAACATTGCGTCGTAGTAGAAGTAGTTTTCATCACGTAACTTCCGATTGATCTCCTCGAGCGAAATCAATGCCCAGTCGAGGCTTGATAGATAGAAAAACGGCGGATCTTCTGGACACACCGAAAACGTGAACTGAGCACCTGGTTTTACAGGAGACGTTAATGTGATGTTCGTAGGCGAAGGGACTTCGTCGTTGATTAATGGTCCAAGCGGTTGCATCAACCTTTCATCGACCAATTGGTGCTGAGCCTAAGTGCAGACCGCATCGTTCCGCGGTTGTAGCTTTGAGATCGTCTCGCGGCACGCGCCTGAAGAGGGGGGGCTTTGGGCTCTGAATTCTGCGACCCAAAAAAGGCACGGAAGGAACGGACTCGTTTCTAGCATGGTGGCTCATAGAGTGGGCAAGAACGCCGCTTAAGCTTAATGGTCACTGGTGAGGTATCGAGGCGAAGCCGTGATCACTTGCGCCGCAGCAGGCAGCCGGGAACTTCGTCCGGGGTTATGGAAGCTGGATTTCGCTGGCAGCTAACACAAAAACGTTGCAGGACATTCCGTGTTATACTTCGATTTCAGTTAGCAATTAAGTAATATTGTTAGGCGAAATCGATCTCCCTGATTCTATTATGCGCTCCACTATCTTTGTTCGTTCGGCTGCTGCTACGCGCTGCCGTGCTGAGCACAGGTGTGGTGACCTTTAACGTTAGGCAGAAATGTTTCTCACACGTGACCGACTAGAGACCGCCGCCAATGACGCGTTCTATCTCGTCCAAGAGATGTTCGTTTGGTACTCGTGGACAACACGCGTGAAACCGCGGCTCGCCGACTTGCCGACCCCGCTGCACTCCACGCTTATTGAGAATGCCGTCATCGAAGCGCAGCTCATGTTCTATCGGAAGCTGAATGAGTTCTTTCGGCATTCGAACCCTCGGTTTCCGGACGATCTCAAGTCCGAGCTTTTTGGTTATTCGGCGACGGGAGGGTTTTTGAGCGACGCGGACATAGAGGAGCTTCACAAGCGGGTCGCACATCCGACGACAAGGCAGGCAGAACGCGGCGCGGTATCTTACGAGATTTATAATACCTCGCACGAAGCGCTGAATCATTCGATCCCGTTCCTACGGCATTTGGTCTCTAATTTTCATGTGCCCGATTCGAAGGAGAGCAAGAGTCTGCTTGGCGCCATCGAAGTTATGCGAGGGATGTGGGCAGAGTGGAGTTCGCGAGTAGAGGCTCCAAAGCGGAAGGCGTTAAATGCCTAACAAGAACCCAGAGCCAACGCGTTTGGTCGCCATTTCGGTGGCGGAGCCGCTTTGGGTGCCAGGCATGCGTGTGGCTCAACTTTGACCTTTGGCACGATGGACCCCCAACTACTGACCGTGTTAGTCGGTGCTGTCGCGGGCGGGTTCCTCTCCGCTGGCGCAGGCTACTGCGCTAGTTTGTTGCTACGTCGCAGGGAGGCGTTTGACCGCTTTGTCGCAGAGGTTACATCAGCGGTTTACCAGCCAGTAACTCAAACGTTCGTTCAGGAAAGCACTGTGCAGCTTCGGCAAGCGCTCATGCGTCTCCGTCCGTTTATCAGTCGACGGCGATTTATCGCAGGGCTCCGTCTCACAGACGAATATCGCTGTGCTAAGCCATTTGGCTATGAGCCCTGGACGCTCTCTCACAAGGCTCTTTGTATGCGCCATGGTGTAGATCAGAAGGCGTGGGCTTTTGATATTTCCGAACGCCTCGTCGAAACCGCAATTTCGGCCCCGCTAAATGAAATGGAGCGTGTGATATGAAAAAGACGAGGCTGGCGCAACAGCCAGAACGTATGCTTGCAGCGTGCCATCATTCTTGTGCGGGGACTGCTTCTCGCACACGTGTGGCTCATCTTTGACGTTGGGCAGAAAATCTGTGCAACGCCGAACGCGCAAGCAGTGGTATCAATATCATCTAGAACGCGCCAAAGACGCGGCTCGCGCCGAAGCTCGCGCGTTGGTAAAACCGAGGAGACAGGCTGCAGAGGCCGCATATACTAACGCCTACCAAATGCTAGCGCAGGCAAGGGAATCGGAGTCGTGGATTTCCAGTATCGGGTCATGGCTTGGATTCAATTCTGATTATAGACGTTCAGTGATTCAGCCACTCGAAGAGACGCTTCGCGTGGCCCACGGCGCGCTCGTTAATGCGGAAGCCATCGAGTATGAGGCGTTGAGGGATGCATCGCGCGAAGGGGAGTTGCGTTATTTAGCGGCTCGTATGGCCCGGAAGGCCGAGGCAAAAGCCCGCGAAAAACGGACGGCTGCACGTCGCTATCAGCAGCGAATTTCGTATCTTGAACGATCTCCCGCCATTCGGAGCGCAGCCCGCTTCTTGAAGCGCGTTTTGTTAGGGGAATCGGCGTCTGGAGATTCGTTGATTGTGTGCTTTTACTGCGAGGTGTCGTTCCCACCGACAGCTGTTCACTTGGAGCACAAGCGACCGATTTGCCGGGGGGGCAATAATCGGCGCTCGAATCTTGTATTAGCCTGCGCGGCTTGTAATCTAAAGAAAGGGCGCAAGACGCACGAAGAGTTTCTTCGCGAGCTTGGTCGCATAGATCATGCACGCTAAGAGGGCTCAGCCAAACGCTACAGCCAACACATATACTTGTTGCGGTGTTCTTGCGCAAGGGCCGCGCCGAGCGGGCGTGTGACTGATCTTTGATATTCCGCTACAAGTTTCTAATATATGAAAAGCATAAGAAATTACATCGCGATGGCAATGTTTTGTATGCAATCTGGCGTGTTGAGTGCGGCTATTACGAATCTTGTGACTTTCTCGTTCGATGATCCCATTGATCCGTGGGAATCCTCGGGCAGTGTTCAGTTTTCGAACTACCAGGGTGAGCCTCAGTTGAATTTTGATGATAAGCCGCCCACGCAAGGTAATGTTGCATCTGGCGTGCTAAATGGGGCTGCGTTTGCATTTGGGACAAACTATTCGGGGGCTCTGTCCGACAATTATGGAATCCAGCTGTGGATAAAAGATCCATATTTTGTAGGGTCGGCATTCATAAATACTATAGTTTCATTTGGAGAGCCATGGGGGGATGAGAGTGGCGATGGAGTGTCGCTTGGTTTCTATCCTGAATCAGATGGATATTACGGAGCATTTTCTAATGGTTGGGGCGGCGGCGGCTATTTTGGTTTGCCACCGGAGGAGCGGCTGAATGGGTGGCTGCACGTGGCAGTTGTTAAAGAGGGCGTTATGAATGTCTATGTGAATGGGGTGTTGCAGGGACACGCTTCCGCGCCCTATAGAGATCCAAGCTCATTGTGGTATGCATTTGCTGGGACGGATGGGGATTCAGTGTTGGCGGGGCTGGTTGACGATGTTGAGTTCTTTTCTTTCGACAGTGGGGCGTTTGAACCCTCGTCAGATCTTGGATTTTACAGTGCGATTCCCGAGCAATCGACATTGGGTTTGCTGGTAGGGCTGAGCGCGCTTGGTTTGGCAATCGCGAAAAGATTTACCTAACTGTTGCGCCTCGACACAGTGTCCGCCCAGCAGAGCTCAGAGTTGGAAACAAGCGCGTTTTGGCGAAGGGGATGGTCGTCCTGACGCATCGGCAGCCAAGGTCACGCGAATCCGAGGGCCTGCGTAGACTTTGTCGGCGGCCGTGCAATCCTTAGTCAGGCGCAGGGTTATGGACGTTCCTGCATCGACACAGGTTTAGGGCGTGGACGTGCGCGGTCGGAGCGTTGCTTCAGGCGTGCTTCTTTGGGCAGCATGGTGAACACCGATCCGTGGCGTGGATTTGATCATCTGACGACCCGCCCCGGATCGGATCTTTTCCGCACAAGGGAGGCGGGCCGCGTTTCAAGTGGGAATAGGGCGGGAATTTGAAGTAAGCCTCGCGCTGGCCGTCACTGAGACGAGCGCCTGCCTGTTCGGACGAGGCAATTTGGGGTAGTCGCCTAAGGGAGCGTCCAGGGGCCGTATTCGACACGCCCCCCTGGCGTTCCTCTGGAAGCCATGTCATGGCATCGTGAATGGAGGTGGCGCTCCCTGCTGTTCGGCGTCCCATCGCAGTGCGATGGGGCGGATTAGTTGTTGTCTCAGGCCATGTATTAGGGCATCTGACCGGTCGTGCATCACGACCATGGCTGAATCTGCTTACCCCCGATACGCTAAGCCCCCTATCGTTGAGCGGGTTCTGGCTGTGTTGGGTAAAATTGATGCCGAACGTTTTCCAGCGCTCATCGAAGGTTGGAAGTCAATCGTCCGAGAGGATTTTCCTGAATTTCATCCCCGTGTTGAGTGGGACGTGAACATCGAGGAGAAGAATGGAGTGCCGACATTGGCTGAGGGCGGCGCTACTATGAATATTTCGAATTGGTTTTGGCAGCATAGTCCTAAGCAATCTCCTCGTGGCAGAGCGCTGCTTGCAGCTGTAGATCGGTTCTCGATCAACTTGGTGCGCGATGGGCAAGATGTATTTTGTTTCGATGACGCTTACGCGCTATGGAAAAAGTGGCTTGCGCGCTGGGTGGAGCACTTCTCGGTGACCTCAATGAGTGGCATCGTCCTGGACTACACGAACTTCCTGACGGTCGACACGATCCCTTCGTTTACCCGAGACAACCTAATCGATATCGGCCGCGTGTTGACGCTGGTTCCGCGCCCACCAGTTGAAGGGATGGTTATGAAGTCGCCATTACATTGCGAACTAAACTTCAAATTGCCAAAACCGACGGGCTGGGAATCGCGCGTTATGATGGCGCCAAATCAACGAGGTTTACAGCTGTCTTTTCAGGTTCGCAGCCCTCAAGCGACTCGGAGCGTTGACCTCACTGCTATCGCAGAGGAAATGCTTGTGGCGCACGCTTGGATGATCAAGATTTTTGAAGCTTCGTTCACCGATGAAGCGAAAAAATCGTTCCAACCGTTATGATCCACTTCGCCCCTGAAACATCTGCGCCTGTCGCGATGTCCTATGCGGCATCGGAGTCTGCTCCAGTCGCAAAGATGAAGGCGAATTCTGAAGTGCAGCCCAGCCGACTTAAGTCGTTCAAGTTTCAGCAGACGACTTATGCGTGGGAGGGGGGGCGATTCAATCTTCGGCTAACAAGCGAGCCGGTAGTCAATATATCTGAGGATACTGAGCTAGAGCTGGAAGGGTGGGGGCTTCGTTTTTCGATCGGCGATGCGCCGCATTTGCCTAGGTTGATCGTTCGCCGATTTCTGGAGCTTTGGAATAAGGCTCAGGCAAACACTCTGAGTGAAGCGGATGGCGACCATTGGCTTCACGTTGTGGATAATGTCGACATGCGTTCATTTGCGGACGAACAGTCCGTTCCTCGCTACGCCGAGGGCCAATTACTGGCTCGGAGCGATGTGGTCAGGGTGCGATGGCATGATGGCTCAACGGAGTTCATTTCGCGCCACCTCTCTAGCGTGCTTGAGCTAGTTGACGTCGGGGAGTATTTCAGCTGCTTCGCGAAATTCTCAGCGGACGGAAAGGCGTCTCATATTGAGAGGGTGATTCCGGTGCAAGCTCCAGTGCCATCTGCCGAAGTGTGACACGCCTGTCCGTAGACTTTGTCGACGTCGGACAGGGCGATGCATCGGTCATTAACTTGCCCGATGGATCGTTCATTCTCGTCGACGTCGGCCCGAAGAATAGCCCTGTCATCGATTGGTTAAGTCATCCGCAACGCGCTCGACGTAAGTGTAGGGCGATCATCCTAACGCACAACGACGCTGACCATATTGGCGCACTGCCCAGTGTTTTTGGTCTTGATCGACCTGACTACGGTTGTCTTTGGATGCTGCTTGATCGGGATCGGGACAATCCTGTTTTCGACACGTTATTTCGGCGAGTGCTCGAGATGAAGGCGGCCGGTCGGCTTACTCTTGAACGGCTTGAGCATAGTCCGACTCGCGGCCCTCTTTGGGAGGATCCCACGATCGGCGCACGACTTTCCGTTCTTTTTCCTAACTTCGAAGACAACATCCCAGCGCGACGATCGAATGACACCTGCGGAATCTTGGCACTCGAGATCCGTGATCATTTGGAGGTTGTCTGGGCAGGGGACGCACTGTTGAGCAGTGTCCATCGGTCGGTTGCTGGCCGCCGGTCGCGATGGATAACAGGTCCGCATCACGGCGCGCCTGGTGATCTCGACCGTAGCGAACACCTCATTCCTTCGATCGCCCCTATACGCTCTTTTATTTCTGTTGGCTCCTTCAACCAGCACCGACATCCGCGAAAGGCGTATCTCGAGGAACTGGCGTGGAACCAGTGCCGTGTGCTCTGCTCTCAAATCACAAGGCAGTGCCATACGGAGGCTGGCCAACGGGATTACAAAGGTGTCCTCGACGGCAATTCGCTTATTGGATATTTTCCGGCAGCATCGGGAATGCCGTGCCGTGGAGGAACTCGGATTACTTTAATCGAGGATCAAATGGTAGTGGATCGCTACGACTTGGCTCATTTCCAGCGCGTGCAGAAGCTCAAGCGGGCTATCTGCATGAGATATGAGAGTCGATGATTGAGCACTCAAACGAAGATGACGTCGTGCTCGCGTTGCTGTTGAAATTCGCAACGCGTTGCACAGTAATGGTGCCCGAGGCCGGACTCGAACCGGCACGCCTTTTCAGGCAAGCGATTTTAAGTCGCTAGTGTTTACCATTTCACCACTCGGGCGTCTGACCGCACCTCAACTTGCTTCGGTCGTCGACGAAGGCGAGGCTTCGTTCGACGAAGTGCCAGCAAACCTCGGAGCAGGATCGGCGAAGCTTAACTTTGTAGCTTCCGATGACATGTGCTCGGGCGTCAGATGGGCGTACACACGATCGATTAGGACTGTGCCGGAATCGTGACCGACCCACTTGGCGATCGTAAGTGATGGTACCGACGACATCACGGCATAGCTGATAAAAAATCTGCGCATATCGTGGAAGCCTACCTTCGGCAGCTCGGCCGCCGAGCGCGCGGTTTCGAGTGCGCCGCGCAGCCGTTTAGCCGGGCGGTCTGGTTGCCGAGAGGTGCGGCGTGGACTGGGGAAGAGGTAGTCACTGCCGGGCACGCGACGCTCCGCCATCTCGCGAAGATGACGCTCCAAGGCCGGGTTGAAGTCCACAACACGCCACTTGCCGGCCTTCGCAAAGCCGTCGGCGCCGATGATTACTTGTTTACGATCGAAGGACACATCCTGCCAGCGCGTGCGAATTGCTTCTTGTTCTCGCGCCCCGGAGTAGGCAAGGAAACGAAGAAAATCACTCAGCAGTTCGCCAGTTCGAGGACATTCTGCGATTGCAGCCGCACACAACCGGTTCAACTCGTCGGGCCGAATGCATGCTCGATGCGGAGTAACCACGCGGCGAGCTGCAATTCCATCTGAGGGAAGGCGCTGCAAGAATCCAAGTTGCTGGCCGTGTTTTAAGACGTTCCGCAGCACAACCATGCCGTGGTTAATCGTGCGGTTGGTTCGTCCTTCTTTTGCTCTTTTTTCGATCACGCCGAGAATCATAGCGCGATTGAGGCGATCGACTCGCACCCCGCCCAACTCCCTACGCCATACCTTCAGCATGTTCTTTTCCCCCTTCATGGTCGAAACGCGCTTCGCGGCATTTCCGTCATAGAATTCTAGATACCTGTCGATCAGGCCGGAAAGCAGCGGTTTCTTCCCCGTCGATGGCAGCTCTTCACCTGAGCGAAGCCGGACGCGGACCTCTTCCGCTTCGGCTACGGCCGCAGCCAGCGAACGCGCCTTCAGCGGCACGCGTTTCGGCTTTTTGAAACCGTCCGAGCCTGGTACGCGAAGTTGAACGTAGTAGCGATCCTTGTTTCGGACCCACAGACCGCGAATCGGTCTGCCGCGAGAATCGCAGGCATTCTCGAACCGGTGTTTATCTGCGCTTTCGCTGTTTGTTTTTGTCACTTTGTGCGCGTTCTTGCGCCAGTAGCACAAATCGCAGCACAAACAGGAAAATCACACCAGATAAAACGGTAATATGCTATAAAATAACTAGTAGCATAATCACATGACGAAGACGAAGAGGATTTTAAGTCCCTAGTGTCTACCATTCCACCACCCGGGCGGGCGGCACGCTGGCGACTTTCAAAGTCGCCGTCCGCTCCGTCAATCTCCCTGTCGCCGGGCAGCCCGTCGTCGCAGATCGCCCTTGCCGGCCGTCAGCGGCCACATCACGTTGCGCGCGAGTGAAAATCGGTTTTCTCGGCGGGAGCTTCGATCCCGTTCATTTTGGCCACCTGATCGCCGCGCAGGACGCTTTCGAACAGCACCGGCTCGACCGGCTCGTCCTCGTGCCCGCCGCCCAGGCGCCGCTGAAGCCGAACGACGTCCAGAGCAGCGCCGAGGATCGGCTGGCGATGCTGCGCGCGGCCGTGGAATGGGATCATCGTTTCGAGATCTCCGACTTCGAGCTGCGTCGCGGCGGCGTGAGTTACACGATCGATTCTGCCCGCCACTTTCGGGCGCGGTATCCGGAGGACGAGCTGTTCTGGGTCGTGGGCGGCGACCAGTTGCCGAAATTGCATTTATGGAAAGACATCGACGAGCTCGTGCAGCTGGTCGAATTCATCTTTCTGGAGCGGCCCGGTTACCCCGTGAAAGCGCACCCGGAGATTCCCGGCCTGCGGTTGCACCGGTGCGACGGCCACCTGCTCGCCATCAGTTCGACGGAACTCCGCGAACGCGTGAAGCACCATTTGTCGCTCGATTATTTCGTGCCGCACAAAGCCATTGTTTATATCCAGGAAAAACGCCTTTATCGCGAAACTACATGAAAGGGACATCCCCCGCCTCGCTCGAATTGGTGAAGCTCTGCTGCCGTGCGCTCGATGAGAAAAAAGCCATCGATCTCCGCGTGCTCGATGTGAGCGCCCACTCGTCCATCACGGACTACCTCGTGATCGCCACCGGCTCGTCCGAGCCGCACCTGCGCGCCCTGCGCATCGAGCTCGAAAAGGCGATCGACGCCAGCGGCACTCGGATCGTGGGCATGGAAACCGTACAAGAGAGCGGCTGGATCGTCGTGGATGCGTTCGACGTGATGGTGCATATCTTCGCCCCCGATACGCGTACGCGCTACGGCTTGGAGAATCTCTGGAAAGATGCGGTCGAGATCTCCGTGCCCAAACTGCTCGCCGTGCCGAAGCCGCGCAAGCCCGCCGCCGCCCGCAAGACCACGAAGAAGAAAACCGTGACCAAAAAAACCGCCGCCAAAAAGGCGACGACGCCGCGCAAAAAGAAGACTTAAGTCGCGCACGATTGTGTCGAAGTCGGTTCGTTTTCGCCGTCGCACGTGCGCGTATGTCAACGGCTTGGAGGGGTTATTAACAGGACTTTGACCTTGTCAGTGTTTCCCTCATAGGGCTTACTCCGTTTCACTGCTCACCTCTGAGCACTTCATATCATCCATCATTCCATCACATGAAGAAGAACAATAAGGGCTTCACGCTCGTCGAAATCATGATCGTGGTTGTCATCATCGGCCTTCTGGCCGCGATGGCGATTCCCGCGTTCCAGAAGGTCCGTCAGTCCTCGCAGGACAAGGCGGTCATGAACAACATGCGCCAGCTCGGTGCGGCGGCCGATCAATACTTCCTCGAGAACGGCACTTCGACCGTCGCCATCACGTCGCTGGTCGGTTCGCAGGCCTATATCAAGGCGCTCAACACGGTCGCGAACGAAACCTATCCGCTCGCCTACACGCAGGGCGAGACGATCACGGTGACGGGCGTCGCGGGTGCCCGCACGCTGACTTACGCTCAGTGATATAGAGTCGTCTCCTTTCAAGCCGCCCGTCATTTCTGCGGGCGGCTTTTTTATGTCTCGACGATTGCTTCTGTTCATCCTGATCGCCGCGTTCGCGCTCGTCTTCGGCCTCTGGTCGCTGACGCCCTGGCAGGCCGTGTCCTTCGTCCGGCTCGCCGGTTATTGGATGATCCTCGCCGCGACCGCGGCGTTTCTTTTTGCGCTCGGGCGCAGCCTTCGGCCGGAGTGGGGCGAATTGCGCGCATGGAGATCCTGGCTCGGCCCGGTCGTCATCGCCGTGGCCGCGGCCGGTTTTCTCCATCTGCACGAGCCGCACGAATACAAGATCGTTGCCGACGAGGTCGTGCTTCAGCTCACCGCGAAACAGATGCACGAGACGCGCGAAGCGTCGCTGATGGTGCGGGGTTACGATTACGCGGGCAATTTCACCTCCTTCGCGAGCATCGTCGACAAGCGCCCGCTCCTCTTTCCATTTCTCGTCTCGGTCTTGCACGACCTCACCGGCTACCGGCCCGCGAACGTTTTCGCGCTCAATGCCGCGCTCTCGGTCGTATTGATGATTCTGATGCTGCTGATCGGCCGCCGCGTCGGCGGCTGGCCCGCCGGTATCGCGGCCGTGCTGCTGCTCGCCACCATCCCGCTCGTCGCGCAGAACGCGTGCGGCGCCGGTTTCGAACTGCTTAATCTGGTGATGATCGCGGCCGTGATCTGGCTCGGCCAGCGCGCCGCGGAAGCGCCCGCAGATTCGGAGCGCCTGAACGCCTTCGTCCTCGCCGGCGTGCTGCTCGCGCAGGTGCGCTACGAGTCCGTGCTGTTCCTCGCGCCCGTCGGCGCGACCGTGATCTACCTTTGGTGGCGGCGGCGCGAAATTGCGCTGCCTTGGGGACTTCTACTCGCGCCGCTGTTGCTCGTCGTGTGCCCGCTGCACCACAATGTGTTCAAACTCTCGCAGGCGGCGTGGCAGCTTAATGACATCGCGGGCGCAACCGCTCCATTCAGCCTGAGCTATTTCTACGACAACGTCGGACACGCGCTGAACTTTTTCCTCTGCCTCGATGGCCAGCAGCCGAATTCGGTGCTGGTCGCCGTCGCGGGCGCGCTCGGCGTCGGGTTCTTCGTGCTGCTGTTTTACCGCGAGCATCGCCGGATGTTTTCGGATCAGCCGGCGACTGCTGTGCTGAGCCTCTTCCTGCTCGGGCTCTGCGCGCATACGTTTTTCATGCTCTGCTATTTTTGGGGCCGGTGGGATGACACCATCATCCACCGCCTGAGCCTTCCGGCGCACGTGCTGCTGATCTTTTCGCTGATTCTCGTCTGGCCGCGCATCGTCACGACGCGACGTCGCTGGCAGGTGCTCACCGGCGTGAGCCTCGTTTACCTCGTCGGGTTCACCATGCCAAGCAACGCGCTGCATCGGTTCACGCAGGTCAATTTCGCCGCCCGCGCCACCAACTGGCTCGGGCAACATATCCGAGCGCTCGGTGACGAGAGTGCGCTCGCGATCGACACCAACTCCGGCCTGCAGTGGTTCGTATACAACAAGTCCAGCATCACGCCCACCGCGGTCGCCGGACGCCCGGAAGCGTTGATCCTGCATTTTCGGAATCGTTCCTTCGCGCACTTCTTCGTCGTGCAGCGCATCACCCCGAATGTACAGACCGGCGAACGCCTCGTCAGCGAGCGCGACGCGTTCGGCGATGCGTTGACGCTGGAGACAGTCGAGGAGCGGGCGTTCGCGCCACTTTATCTCGTCCGGCTCAGTCGGATCGTCGGCATCGACGAGGCAAAGTTGCGGGCTTGGGCCAAGCAGCGGCGCGAGCATCCCGCGGACGAACCGAAAAACCAGCCGGTGCTATCGCCGGCCGAGAACGATCACCTGCTGCTCTGGCTCCGTCAGTTGCCCTGAGCGGAAGCCGCGGCCTCCTCGATTGCGCGCACGAAGTCCGTCGCGCTGCCATCGACCACCGTTCGCACCTCCGCCTCCGATAACCGAAAGACAAATATCGAATAGCCGATCACGGCATCGGGCTTCCGATGGCGGAGATAAAGCGAGAGGCGGGCGAAACGCGCGCGATCGAGATTCCAAAGCGGCCCCTCAATGCCCTCGCCGAACTCGCCGAGTTCATCCGTGCGCGCGCCCGCGGCCAGTTCGCGCCGCATCATGTCCAGCATCTGCCGATACGCGACGTCGCGTTCCGCCGTCCATGCACCGCTCAGCGGACTATAGACATCCTGCAACAGCGTTGCACTCACACAATAAAGCCCGCCCTCAAGTTCGATCCATCGCCGTGTGCGCCCGAAACTGTAATAAGGCGACAGCTCCTGCACCTCGATGCCGTGATAAAACGGATCGTCGCTCCCGAACATCGAAACGTAAACGGGTTCGCCGGGCCCTCGGTGATCGCGCAGCCACGCGGACAGTCGCGGCAGGTTTTGTCCCCAGTCGAGCGAACTGTCGACGAGGTGACGCCAGCCCGCCGCGGGGCCGCCGACGAGCCGGTTGAAGAACGCCAGGTAGTGCGGTCGCACGGCGAAGGACTCGATCGCCGCCAAAGCCACGAACCCGCCGGCCATCCACCACGTCTTCGGCCCGCCATCGCGCCGGGCCAGCGCTCCGGCGGCGATGAACAAAATCGGATACAGCGGGAGAATGTGGCGGTGGCCGATGTTGAGCTGGCTCGCGATCGAAATGCCGGCGACCGTTGCCGCCAGCGCCAGCAGCGGGAACACACGTTCGAGATCGGTGGCCAGCGTTGCGCCGCGGCGCTGCACCCAGCGCCCCAGAGCGATCGCGGCCACGCCTGTCGCGGCGAGGAGTTCCGCGATCGAACTCTTGATGAGAAACGCATACGGGAAAAACCACCACCAGCCGGTGCTGCTGAAATGGCCGGCCGCAAACGCGCCGCGCTGTTGCGACGCTTTCAGCACATACGCGAAGCCCTGCAGGTAAGCGTCAGGAAAAAGGTGATACGCCCGCGTGGTCGCGAAAAACCAGTGCCAGAAGCCGTCCGCCGGCATCACTGCCGGCCAAGCGACGAAATATTTTCCCGCCTCCGGGAGGTCCGGTGCGAATGCCTCGTAACGGAAACCGAAGAACGCCCAGACAATGCCCCAGGCGAAGACCACATGCACGACCGCCAGCGCGCCGAGCGCGAAAAACGTCGCGGCGCGGCCGGTCAGCTCGCGACTGCGTCCGATGCGGAGCCCCGCGTTTCGAATCACCCGCCAGACCAGGATCAGCGCCGCGACCGGCAGCAGCAGCACGCAGGAGAATTTCGCCACCGCCAGCAGTCCGGCCGCGGCGAGGCTCAGCGCAAGGCGTCCGAGCGTAATGCGCTCCGTCAACCGCCACCATGCACCCGTCGCCGCGAGCAGCCAGAACGCCGCGCACATGTCAGACGTCACCAGTGGTCCGTGCGCCAGCGTGGTCGGAGAAAACGCAAACAGCGCCAGCGATAGCAACGCGCCGCCGTCACCCCAGAGTCGGCGGGACCAGCAGAAAACCAGCAGGCCCGTGGCGACGCTCCACAGCGTCATCGCGGCGCGGGCGCAGAAAAGGAGAAATTCCGTGTTGTTGCCGGACTCGAAAAGGAATTTTTGCGCGATCAGCCACACTTGCGACCGTCGCCACAGATCGGCGTGTTCCGCCGGGTCGAGATGCGGTGATTGCGGCAGCAACGGCAGCGCCGCCCAGCGCTGCGGCAGGTTTCCGTTTTCCGGCTGCAACCGGTAATCGTCGAACCGCCAGTAACTGTAGCCGCCAACCAGGTGCGCGGTTTCGTCGGCCGTGACGCCGAGTCCGATGGTGGCGCTCAACGCGAGCCACGCATGCAGCGCGAGCAGGGCGGCCGCGAGTGCAGTGACGATGGGGCGGAGAGCGCTCGATCGCGGGAATGGCATGCGGCGAACAAATAGCGTGGACACGTTTTCGTCCGAAACAACGCTTCTCTCAACCGCTGCCATGAATCCTGCCGAATACGCCAATCTGGACGCGGTCGAACCCGTGCACTGGTATTATGCAGGCAAGCGCGAGTTGGTTCGATGGTGGCTCGATCGCGCCGGCCCGCTGCGGCGCGACGACCTCTTGCTCGACTGCGGCGCCGGCACCGGGCGCTTCGCGCTCGAGCTGCAGGAGCGTTGTCGCGTCCTCGTGCTCGACGATCACGAGGAGGCGCTGCGGCTCTTGCGCGCGCGTTTTCGCCCCGAGCAGGTCCTGAGCCTTTCGGGCGACGCGGTTCCCTTGCCCGACGCATCGCTCAACTACATCACCGCGCTCGACGTCCTCGAACACGTGCGCGCCGACGCCGCGGTGGTGCAGGGATTTCATCGCCTGCTGAAGCCGGGCGGCGTCGCGGTCGTGACTGTGCCCGCGAGCATGGCGTTGTGGAGCGACTGGGACGAGGCGCTGCATCATTTCCGCCGCTACGATCGCCGCGGCCTCACGGCGCTTTTCCCGGAGGCGGAGTGGACGATCGAATACGTGAACTACACGAACGTGCTCGTCTTCCCCGCGGTCTGGGCGATTCGCAAATGGCGCCGGCTGCGACCGGCGCCCGCACAGGCCCGCGCCGAGGATCGGTTGCCGTCGCCGTGGCTCAACCGGCGGCTGCATCGTGTATTCGTGAAGTTGGGACAAACGCGGTTTCCATGGCCGTTCGGGGTCAGCCTGATCCTGGTCGCGCGGAAGCGTTGACCGGATCAACGAATCACGCGCGCCTCCGCGACGACGCGACCTTCCGTGTCGCGCAGCACGAGCAAGGCGCGGCTCCAGTCGATGCCCGCCGTGGCCGTGGACGTGCGAAGCTGGAGCTGGCCGACGGGCGGCAGGTGCACCGGAAACGCCGCCTCACGCGACTGGCCGTGCGGCTGGCCGCTCAGATCGCAGGCGACGACCGAGGCGCGGGTGTTCCCGGCATCGAACACCTGCCGGGGAGTTTGAGGGTGGGCCAGATCGCAGAGTTCGATTCGCGCGATGGGTGCCGCAGGGGCTTTCAAGGTCAGCGTGATTTCGAGCGGCTCACCTGACGATGCCAGCGAGCCGATTCGCGCGGTCGAGAGCGGCGCGATCGTGCGGCCGCGTCGCAGCCAGATCTCGTAGCCGTCGATTTTCAGTACGGGCTGAAAATGGCCGACGAACCAATCGCGCAGCGGGCTCGCCGTGGAGAAGTGCTGCCGGTCGAGAAACTCGAGCAGATCGCGTTGCACGAGCACGGCCGCGCGGGGCGTGGCTTCGAGCCGGTCGACAATTTCCTGTTGTTGAGCCGGACGAAGCAGCGAGAACCAGTGGGTGGCGTTGGCGGGCGTCGGGGGCGGAAGTCCGCTCCAGAGGTTGGCGCTGAAGATTCCGGGAAAGCTGAACAACAGATCCGCGTGCGCGCGAAGATTCTCGGTGATGATGCGCAAATCGTAAGTGATGTCGTCAGGCAGCCGCAGGCTCTCCGCCCCGGGGAGCGCCAGCGGCTGGCTCGAATAGAAACGCTCCGCGCCGATTTTGCCGAGCTGCCCGGCGGTGAAGAGCGTGACCCCCGCCACCGCGGCGATGGCGAGTCGGCGAATGCCGCCGTCTCCCATCAGTGCGAGCGAGCGAAGCACCGGCGCGGCATCGGCGAGTCCGAGCGCGAGCAGCGGCACCCAGAGGAAGGTGCCCCAATTGATCTGGCTGCCGGCAACGGGATAGCCCTGCAGAAACTGAAATACGAGCACGAGCGCGAGCCAGCCGCGGAGCTGCGCCGCCTCGCGGTTCGATTGCAGCGGCACGACAAAAAGCCACGCGAGCGTCACCCCGTAGCACATGCCCCACGCTGCCATGCTCGTCGGGATGAGCTGCAGCGGAGAACAAAGAAAAATCGCGGCCGCGACCACGCGCACGAGCGCGACCAAGCTGCGGAAACGCGGGTGCTCCCATGCCTGCTGCCGCGCGACGAGCGCCGCACCTGCCAGCGACGCGATCGCCAGCACGCCGGTGCCGACGCGCCAGTTCATTCCGAAAAAATAGACTCCCGGATGTCTGAGCGGATCGAGCAGCACTCCCTGCAGCAGCCCCGCGAGGCTCGAGCCGCGGGCGACCGTGAGCGCTACGATGCCACCGCTGACCAAACCGATCGCGATCGCAAACTCCGTCCATCCTGGCGCGCCGACGCGCGGTTGCGTCACCCGTGGAAGCGTGAGCGTCAGCGACAGCGCGGCGCCGGCGAACACGAGCGCATACATCCGCACCCATGGCTGATCGAAGAGCGATCGCATCAGAACGAACGGCAGCAGCGCGCAGCCGGCCGCGAGGGCCCAAAGGAAAAATCGCGCGAGCCGCGCGGGGGCGGCATTGGCCGCGAGCCAGCAGACCGCCGCGCCGAGAAAGAAGACGCCAACGTTGATCTTGGTGAGCGCGAGGAGCGCTGCCGTTGCGCCCGCGACGACTGCGAATTCACGCAGCCGGCCCCGCGTCCAGAGTTCTCCGCTCCAGGCCGTGCCCGCGGCCACGAGGAGCGCGAGCAATCCGCCGGGATGGATCGGCTCGTTGATCATGATCCACAAGTAGGCGAACGTGATCGCGAGCGTGAGTGCGCTCCACAATAGCGAGCGTGTGACCCGCGCGACGAGGATCGCGCCGGCGCTGGCTGCGCCGAGCCAGTTCACGAGAGTGATCCAGCGTCCGGATACGTTCGTGAACTCAAATCCCAGGAGGCGGTGCAGCGCGTCGTAGATCAGATACGGCACTGGCCCGTATTGCGTGTAGACGCGGTCGTAAAGGGCGCCGTGCGCGGAGAAGTTGCGCAACGAGAGCAGCACGTAGCCCTCGTCGTCGTAGAGCATGAACGTCGTGAACAGCAACCAGTAGCCGGTCACCGCCAGCCCGGCCGCGAGCAGCCCGAGCGCGCCCCATTTCCATCCGTTGCGCCTGATCCCGGGCGCGGTCAAGGCCGGTCCTTCTTCACGATGTAGTTCGGCCGGCGCTTCACCTCGTCGTACACCCGGCCGAGATATTCGCCGAGCACGCCGATCGCGATCAGCTGCACGCCGCCGAGAAAGAGGATCAGCGTGACCAGCGTGGTGAAACCTGTCGCCGCCGTCTCCACGCCGAGGATACGACGCACCGCGAAAAACCCGCCAAGCGCGAACCCGATGAACGCCACGAACAGTCCGCTGTAGGTGAGCAGCCGCAATGGCAGATGCGAGAAGCTGAACAGGCCGTCGAGCGCGTAGCGCACGAGGCGCCGGAGCGTTTGCTGCGACTCGCCCGCGGCGCGGGCCTGCCGGTCGTAAACGACGTCCGCCCGCTTGAAGCCGATCCACGCGCGCAGGCCCGGAAAAAAGCGGTTGCGCTCCGGCAGCGCATTGAAGGCCGCCACGGCTTCGCGGCTCAGCAGCCCAAAGGTGCCCGAGTTCGGTTCGATCGGGAAGTCCGTCAGCCGCCCATAGCACGCATGAAAAAGGTCGAAGGCCCAGCGGCGTCCGCCGGTTTCCGCGCGCGTGCGGCGCACCGCCCGAACCACCTCCGCGCCCTCGCGCCAGGCGGCGACCAACTGCGGAATCACCTCCGGCGGATCCTGCAGATCGGCGTCCATCGTCACCACGGCATCCGCGCCTGCGGCGGCGGCGAGCCCGGCGGTCAGCGCACTTTGGAATCCAAAATTTCGTGACAACTCCACCAGTTCGAACCTTCGGTCGCGCGCCGTGGCCGCCCGCACGAGCGCCCGCGAATCGTCCGTGCTGCCGTCGTCGACAAGAATCGCGCGCCAGCGGAGGTCGCCCGTGCGATCGAAGACGGCGGTCAGGCGGCCGATCAACTCGGGCAGCACCGCCGCTTCGTTGAGAATGGGCGTGACGATCACGATCGTCGGAGATGTCTCCTCGGGCATCGGAGTTACGAAAACCGGCCGGGCCCAATCAGTAAACCTCAAAGCCGGCCTCGTGCGCCTGGCCGGCGCGTTTCACGAACGATTCAATCGCCGCGGTTTTCAACGTGCCAGCGATACACGGTCCAGACGTCGATCGCCTCGGCGGGTGTAGCCGGCGGAATCAGCTGACGCGCGATGCCCCATTCCATCTCCCGGCCGAGATAGGCGATGGCGCCAAACCGGGGCGGGAGGTGAGCCGTCCCAAGTAGCACGGGATGCCCCGTCAGCGAACGGATGAACAACCCGTCCTCCGGTTCGTCGATCCGCCCCTCGCTATAGGCGGTGATCAGCGGATGCCACGGAAACCAAATTGCGCCCGGATGCGCCTGGGCGAGCGCGATGCCGGAGGCGAGATGTTGCGTCTTCGGACGCCAGTTGCCGGGGCCGACGCCGCTGAGGTGCCAGCCTGCGATCGCAGCTGCGCCGAGGTAAGCGGTTGCGCGCACGATTGGACGTCCGCTCTGCACGAACGTCGTCGTGACCACCAACGGCAGCGCGAGCGCGAGCCCGTGCAGCGAATTGACGGCGCCGCCCATCTTCAGCAAGGCCGCCAGATCGAGCGGCAAAGTGGCCAGCCAAACCAGCGCCGGGAGCAGCCACACGGAATCGCGTCGCCACACCTGTTTTGCGGCGAAGAAAAGCAGCGCCACGGGCAGCCCGACATGGAACACCAGATGCGGCCAGAACTCGGCCAGCCGGTGCGCGACCGAATGCACCCACGGAATCGCGGCCGGGAAAACGAACAGCGCTTGGATCACGCCGGGCCCGCTCGCTGCAACCGTCACGGCCAATCCGAGCGCCGTGAGTAATACGACCAACAGACCATACTCCAGGGCGGCGCGGGGCCTTTCGGCGATCCAAAGATAGACCGCTTGCGCGACGACGAGTCCGACCAGCGTCTGCTTGCTGAGCAAGGACGCCGCTGCGAACGCTGCCGCCAACCACCGCCGGCGCGGGTTCGGGCCGGAACCTTGGGGGATCATCAGCAACGAGAGCAGGCCGCATCCGACGGCGACGTTGTCGGATTGCAGGAAGCGAAGATTTTCTGCCGGCCAGAGGGCGAGGCAAAACGCGAACGCGGCCAGACGCGACGCCGGGGCTCGCGTGGCGGCGCTTCCGGGCCAGCTTGCGCACACGATGCCCAGAGGAATCAGTGTAACTGCAAGATTGATACCGGCTGCGAGGAGCAGCGCCGGGGCGACGCCGCCCATCGCGAGGCACGGCGCAAAGGCGAGCAGCGGCACCGGGCCGTAGATCCACGTCGTGGAAGGACCGGTGGCAGACGCCGGATACAACGAGGCGCCTTGCTGCCACAAATAAAGGGGGGCGAGCCGGATCTCGTTCCAACCATAGGACGGAAACAGACAGAACGAACGCCAGAGCCAAAGGGCGAGTGCGGCTCCCGCCAGCGCGCCGCACAGCATCTCGAGTGGACGAAGGGAGTGCGGAGAGACGTCCATATCAAACGATGATGGAACGGCTCGCCTCAAGCGACGCGCGGCGTGGCGGTGTCACCGCAGGAAGTTGTATTTGACGATTGCCCACAGCGCGCGGAAGCCGTCGCGCCAGCCGATCTTTTTTCCCTCGGCGTAGGTGCGTCCGTAGTAGCTGATGCCGACCTCGTAGATGGGCACGCCGAGCCGCGCGACTTTGGCGGTGATCTCCGGTTCGAAGCCGAAGCGGTTTTCCTCGATCGTGATCTTCTGCAGCACCTCGCGGCGGAAAACTTTGTAGCATGTCTCCATGTCCGTGAGGTTGATGTTAGTCGCCATGTTCGAGAGCAGCGTGAGGAGCTTGTTGCCGACCATGTGCCAGAAGTAGACGACGCGGTGCGCCTCGCCGCCGGAGAAACGCGAGCCGAAGACGACATCGGCGCGGCCATCGACGAGCGGCTTCAGCAGTTTCGGATATTCCTGCGGATCGTATTCGAGGTCGGCGTCCTGGACGATGACGGCGTCGCCCGTGGCGGCGGCGAACCCGGTGCGGAGCGCGGCGCCTTTGCCCTGGTTGGTGTCGTGATAAATGATGCGATCGACGAGCGGCGCGATCTGGAGGCGTAGAATGTCGCGGGTACCGTCGCGCGAGCAATCGTCGACGACGATGATTTCCTTGTCGGCCACCGGCGCCGCGCGCACGCGTTCGACGATCGAGCGGATGGTGCCGGCCTCGTTGTAGCAAGGAATGACGATCGAGAGCTTCATTGAAGTGGCGGTGTCTCCATGATTGGGGCCGACCGCTGAACGGGAAGCCAATTTGACAGCTGCGGCTGAACCGGCCGCGGTGAAGGGGTCGACGAAGTTGCCGATGGATTGACGGATGTCGGGGCTGCTGCAGGCTCGCCGCCGGATGTCGGGTCCAACACCGTTTTGCCAACTCTGCCGCGATAGCGGTGGACGCTGCAGTGAAGCCTGAAACACCATTGTCCCGGAGATCCACCGCTGGAGAAGCATTGCGCACCGAACCTGCACTCGGAGTGTCAGGTCCGGTGCGGACCGATTTTTACGTTTTCATCGCAGATCGGTTGATCCGGGGGGCTGTGGGATTTGCGGTGACCGGAGCAATTGGCCGTCAAATGGGGCCGGAGGTATTTGGCTGGTTCAGTTATGCTGGGGCGGTGGTGTCCTTTGGCGCTGCGTTCGCCAATCTGGGTCTGGACAGCATTGTGGTGCGGGAGTCCGTGAGCAGACCCGCTTCGGTTGCTCGAATCATGGCGGCGGCGTTTGTCTGGCGACTTGTGATCGGCGCGTTGGCGGCGGCGATGATTGCCGCGGCCCTGCCTTGGATTTCCGGACCTGGGGCACTACAGCGCGGATTGCTTGCGATCGCCTTGTTTGGGGCGTTCGGTCCTGCGTTCGCCGTGCCGATGCTCTGGTTTCAGGCCCGGACTCAGGCGCGGGTGGCGGTCCGCGCGGGACTGTGGGGATTCGGCTTGGTGACAGCGCTGAGGCTGTGGCTCCTCTGGCGTGGTGCTTCGCCTTTCGCGTTTGCCTGGGCGAGTGCGATCGAAACGGTGGGGGCGCCGTTGCTGGTGTTTGGGGCGATGACCCGGCGGGGCGGCCGGCTGGAGTTCCAGCAGCTCTGGTGCGAGGGCAAGGCTCTCCTGCACGAGGCGTGGCCCCTGCTGGTGGGCGCGCTTGCGGCCACGCTCTACATGCGCGTCGACCAGATCATGTTGCGCTGGCTGTCCGGCGCCGACGCGGTGGGGCTGTATGCCGCGGCAACGCGCTTTAGTGACGCGGCCTATGCCATTCCTTTCTTGGCAGGGGCCAGTGCAATGGCGACGCTCACGGCGGCAGCGCAGGACCCCGTTCGATTTCCGGCGTTGCTGAGCCGATATGTCCGCGCCAGTGCTGCGTTGGGTTATGCACTGGTGATCCCCTTGATTGCCGCTGCTCCATTAGTGGTGCCGCTGGCCTACGGGAGGGACTTTTCCGACGCGTCCACGATTGCCCAGATTCACCTTCTCTCGGTGGTGTTTGTGTCAATCAGCGTGGCCCGCGGGCGAGTGCTCGTCATTCGCGGTCTGACCCGGTTCGCCATGTGGACAGCGGTGATCGGCGGCGGCGTGAATGTCGTGCTTAACGCTGCGTTGATTCCAAGATGGGGCGCAGCCGGGGCCGCGGTGGCGACCGTTGTCGCGCATGCCACCGCAGCCCTGCTCACGACACTGGTTTATCGCCCGACGCGCGAACTGGGATGGTGCCAGGTTCGGGCATTGCTTCGCCCAGGTCTGCGCATCTCCATCTAGACTGTGCCTGTGCTGTCCTCCATCCGGCTTCGACGCGCAGTACGAGCGTGGCAGGATACGTCCGCCCGTCCCGTGCTTCGGCGACCGATCGCGCTCCAGTTTCCCGTCAACGACATATGCAATTCGCGCTGCCAGATGTGCCACATCTGGCAGCGCAAGCGTGACGACGAGATGATGCCGGCGGAGATCGGAGCCGTCTTGCGGGATCCATTCTACCGCGACGTTGAGAATGTCGGGATCAACGGAGGCGAACCGACGCTGCGTCGCGATCTCGTCGCGGTCGTTGCCGAGGTGATTAAGGCCCTGCCGTCACTTCGAAGCCTGGCTCTAATCACGAACGCAATCCGCGGACCACGCGTCATCGAATCGATCGAGGAGTTGGGGCGCCTTTGCCGTCGTCACGGCAAGCTGCTCGACGTGATGGTGTCGCTGGACGGAATTGGCGATGTGCATGACCGGGTCCGCGGAGTTCCGGGGAACTTCGGGAGCGCGGTTCAGGTGCTCGATTACCTTGCCGCGACGGAGTGGGTGACCTCCTACCGAATCGGCTGCACGATAATTCGAGAGAACGTCTTCCACCTCGAGGAGGTTCTGGAGTTCGCACGGGGTCGCGGTGTGTATGCCCGGTTCCGCCTGGGTATCCCTCATCCGCGACTTTACACCGGCTCGCTCCAGCAGCCGTTTCAATTGAGTCCCGGCGAGGTGTTTCACGTGGCGGCGTTCCTCGATACGCTCGTTCATAGCTATGAACGAGATTCCTTTCGGCGGACGTTTTATCGCAGCTTGCGGGATCAGCTCGTGTATGAGGCGCCGAGACGGGCGGGCTGTGTTTGGCGGAATCGGGGCGCAACCCTCGGGCCGCGCGGGGAGCTTGCGTTCTGTGCGGTGGCCAGTCCGACATTGGGAAACGGACGTCGGAGCGCTCCGGGGCAGGTGTATCGCGAGCATCGCGATGTACTGCGGCAGATCCAGGACACGCGCTGCGCGGACTGCCGTCACGATTACGATGGCATGGGCAGCCGCCGCATGTTGCTGCGCTACTGGCTTGGACGAGTTTGGCAGCGGCTGCCGGCGGGTTTGAAGCCGCCGGCGAAGGCCGCGCTCGGCCAGGCGCGGCACTGGGGAGAGTGGGTGAAGTTGCTCCGGCCCGCGGCGTGCGGAAACCAGCGCATGGGCGACGCGGTTCTGCTCTGTGGCTGGTATGGCACGGAGACACTTGGCGACCGCGCGATTCTCGCGGGGTTGTGCCGGCTGATTGCCGAGGAGATGCCCGGCGCTCCGATCGATGTTGCCAGTCTCGAGCCTTATGTCACCCGCGAGACCTGCCGGGTCATGCCCGAAATGCAGGTTCGCGCGGTTCTGGATATCCCTACGGCGAAACGGCAGGTGGCCGCAGGGTCGTATGCCCTCGTCGCTGTGGCAGGCGGGCCGCTGATGACTTCAATCAAAGAGGTCATCGACCTCTGGCAGTTGCTGGCGTCGGGGCGGGCCGTGGGTGCGTGCACGGCCCTGCTCGGCTGCGGAATCGGTCCGTTGCGCAATGGTGGGGCGAGACGGGGCGCAGTTGCTGCCATGGTGAAGCTCGCCGACGTATGTATTCTGAGGGACCAGGCGGGTGCGCGGCAGGCGCGCCGGTTGGGACGAGCAAGGCCGGTATTGACCGCGCCTGATCCCGCGTTCCTGTGGTCGCGTCTGCAGCGCTCGGACACCGAACGCCGCTCGAAGCCCCTTGCCATCGCGCTCGCCCTTCGCGACTGGCCGCTGGAGGAATATGCGTTCGATCTATCTGCTGCGCGTGCGCAGCATGCGAAGGGGCGCTTCGAGTTCGAACTCGTGCGATTGGTCGAGACTTTGCAGCAGTGGGGCGACGTTGAGATTGATCTCGTGTGCATGCACTCCCTGCCGGTGGGAGGAGACGACCGTGACTTCTACAGGCGGTTGCTCCCTCACCATCCGGAGTTGTTGGCCCAACTGGCGGGCCCTCGACCCACTCCTGGCGACGTGGTGAAACGTTTGCAGGATGTGGATGCGATTGTCGCGATGCGTTTTCATTCATGCGTCTTCGCCCTCGGTCTCGGCAAACCATTCCTCGCGCTCGACTATACCCGCGGCGGAAAAATCGCCGGCCTGCTCGGGGACACCGGTAATCTGGAGAGACTCGTATCGCCCGAGCAGTTCGATGGCCGCCAGTCGGCGCTGCGTCTTCGCGCTGAGATCGCGGCTGGCGGCAAGCCGCGTTTGCCCTCGCTGGCCGAGGGTGAGGAAGTTTACCGGCATGCGCTGCGTGCGCTGGCGCGAGCCGTCGCGCAAGCTCCCTCGAGCGTATGAAGGTCGCGCATATCACGATCAGTGCGTCCGGAGGGGCGGGCATCGCTGCCGGGCGCAGTGTCGCCGCGCTCCGAGAAGTGGGGATCGAGGCGGAACTCTGGACCGCAGATCCGCCGGATGAAGGCGGACGGCGGGTGCGAAGTCCCCGTTGGTCGGGGTGGCGAGGGCGCATCGATCGGTGGCCGCTCTGGCGTTATCCGCGCCGGTGCTTTTTTTCGGAATGGTCGAATTCGGTTCTGCCTTCCCGGATTGCGCGCACGGTGAAGCGAAGCGCACCGGATCTGGTGCACCTCCACTGGCTGGGCGGCGGTTTCGTTCGCGTGGAGGAGTTGAAGCGCTTTCCGATGCCGATCGTCTGGACCTTGCACGACACCTGGCCGCTCACCGGCGGCTGTCATTATCCTGACGACTGCCGCCGCTTTGCTGCCGGTTGTGGCTCTTGTCCGCAATTGAGCTCCACGATCGGGGATGACCTGAGCGCACGTAATTTTTCGCGGAAGCGCCGCGCGTTCGCCGGAGTCAGCCGGTGGATCGCACCCAGTATTTGGATACGAGACCTCGCGCGGCAAAGCCCCCTGGCTGCCGGCAGCCAAGTCGAGATCGTTCCAAATGGTCTGGACGGAACCGTGTTCCGCCCAGGCGATCGAGCGAGCGCGCGCAGGCGACTGGAGCTTCCCGAGAATGCCGTGGTGTTCGCTGCCGGCGCCGTCGACCTGAGGGAACGCCGTAAGGGCGCCCATTTCCTGCCCGAGGCCGTCCGTCTGGCGCAGCACAGGCTCGGCCGCCCTTGCATTCTGGTTGTGTTCGGTCGCGGTGTGGCCGGGTCCGCGGAGTCGCGTCTGAATACAAGGGCCCTCGGTCCAATAGAAGATCCGGCTAAGTTAGCCGCGGTTTATCGCGCCGCCGACCTGTTGCTGCTGCCATCGACCCAGGACAACCTGCCAAATATCGCGGTCGAGGCGCTGGCTTGCGGCTGTCCTACCGTGGCGTTCGACTCGGGTGGCATTCGTGACATTGTCAGAGATGACGTCACGGGAGAGCTGGTATCTGAGCAGTCGGCCGCTTCCCTCGCCGAAGCAGCCGTGCGCTGGATAACGCGCGGCCGGCCGGCCGAAATGGTCGCGGTGGAGTGCCGTTCTCACTTCGAAACGAATTTCTCCTATGCCGTCCATGCGAGGCGACTGCGCTTGGTTTACGAAACCGTCCTGGATACTACAGGAGAGCAGCCCCCGTTGCCGTCATGCTCCTGACGATCATCACAATCACGAAACAAGACCCGGCGGGTCTGGGGCGCACACTCCGCAGCACGGGACGAATATCCAATGATAGCGTCGAGCACCTTGTGGTGACGGTGTGTTCGGAGGCGGATGATACATCCTCAGCAATACGGGCGATGGGCAGTTCGGCACGCATCATCGTGCAGCCCACCGATGGGATTGCCGAAGCGTTCGGTGCCGGCTTGGCCTCGGCGCAAGGCGAGTGGGTTTGGTTTCTCAACGGCGGCGATGCCGTGCACGAGACGCTGGAGTGCGGCTGGTTGATCTCATTATTGCAGCACACGCGGGCCGAGGTCATCACGGGGGCGCTGCAGTTTGACGGAGATGCCGCTCCTCGGCCGGCCCCACCGCTAAAGTATCAATGGCCGCTCGTCCGCTGCTGGCTGATGCACCCCGCCACGATTGTTCGTCGCCAGCGGCTCTGCTCGGCCGGGGGATTCGATGCGCGCTGGCGGGTGGCGATGGATTTCGAACTCTGGCAGCGTCTCATTCGCGACGATGTTGCGATCGACGTGATTTCTCGACCCTTCGCACGTTTTGCACGCGCAGGCGTAAGCGAACGCGACGAAGGCCGCCTGGCTCGGGCGGAAGAGGCGGCCGTGCTCCGGAAATATTCAGGACGGATCGCACTCGCCGTTGGCCGGCAGGTATTGGGCGCTGGCCGACGTCTACTGCAGGCCTTCCGGCTCTGGCCCGATGGCCGTTCCGGCCGGCGCGATCGCCGCGTGCTCTCCGAATGAAAGTGTCGTTCGTTCTTCCCGGTGGGGCAGCTGTCCCGAGCGGCGGCGCCCGCATGGCTCTCCGCTACGCCAATGCGCTCGCGGCCAGCGGGTGGACGGTCTCGATAATCCTGCCCTCGGCGTTGCGCGGGTCGGGAGGCTGGTGGGGAAAAAAAGCCCGGCAGACACGATATTGGTGGTGGCGTTTCAATCGCGGCTACTCACCCCACCGATGGTTTCAGGTTCTGCCGGGCGTGGGTATCGATTGGGTGCAGGATCTTCGTCGCTTGGCCGCCTCGGCGGACGTCGTGATTGCAACCTCGGTCCAGACTGCGGAATCAATTTCCCATTGGCCTGCTTCGGGCCTGCGGTTGCTCTATCTGGTGCAAGGCTATGAAACCTGGGATTTCCCGGCCGAGCGCGTGAAGGCATCATGGCGGCTGCCTTTCGTGAAGCTCGCGGTGTCCCGCTGGCTTTGCGATTTGATAAAGGCGACGGGGGAATCGGCGGTCTACCTGCCCAACGGGGCCGATCCGATTCATTTTGGTGTAGATCGACCCATTGAGTTAAGAAAAGCGCCGCACCTCCTGTGGCCCTTCCATTCGCATCCGCAAAAAGGTGCGGCCGATGTGCTGGCGGTCCTTCCGCGTTTGCGGGCCCAGCTGCCGGAGCTGTCCGTCCACGCGTTCGGAGTCGCGTCGATTGGAGGGCCGCAACGAGATGGGATTCGCTACCACCAAAACCCCGCTCCCGCGGAGCTGAGGCGGCTTTACAACGAGGCTCGCGTGTTCGCTGCGCCCAGCCACGCAGAAGGATGGGGGCTGCCGCCTTTCGAGGCTCAGCAATGCGGCTGTGCTGTCGCTGGCACCGATATCGGCGGGCACCGCGAGTTTCTGCGAAATGAGGAGAATGCGTTGCTCCATCCGGCCGGGGATACCACCCGCTTCGCGTCAAATCTGCTCCGGTTGCTGACCGACGACGGCCTGAGTCAGCGGCTCGCGACGCGAGGGCAGGTCGATGCGATGGGATGGCGCTTCGAAGCGTCGGTCGATCGCCTGCAACGGGCGCTTCGGGGCGAGGATGTGATATGAATGAGACAGGTGAAATCGGTGTGGTGGTGGTCACGCATCGGCCGTCCGGGGGAATGGGCGCCCGCCTCCAGGCGATGCGGTGCCAGGGCGCCTTCTTCGTCGTGGTCGACAACGGATCGTCCCCAGCGGAGCGCAGTTTGCTCGCCTTCGAAGCGGCGCGGCTGGGCGGCGAGTGGGTGGCGAACGTCGAGAACATCGGTCTGGCGGCGGCTTTGAACCAAGGAGTATCGCGCCTCCGTGATCGCGGTTGCGCATGGGCGCTCCTGTTTGATCAGGATAGCGAGCCGCCGCGGTCGTTGGGTCAGCGGCTGGCGAGGGATGTCGCCGACCATCCGGGCAACGCTCGAATCGCGGCGATCGGGCCGAACTTTCGAGATGCGGCCACGGGGCGCAGTCATCGTTTCTTGCGCGCCGACGATCGGGTTCGCTGGCTGTTTTCGAAAACGCCGATGACGGACTCGGTCCTGCCCGTCACGATGGTCATCACCTCGGGCTCGCTGGTGAGGATCGCGGCATGGGAGGCGGTGGGGCGCTTCGATGAGGGGCTCTTTATCGATTATGTGGATACGGATTTTTGTCTGAAAGCGCGGGCGGAGGGCTGGACGATTCTGGCCACCTCGTCGGCCTGCCTGCAGCACCGCTTGGGGAACCGGGAGGTGCGGCGGTTTCTTGGCTGGGAGGCAACGCCGACCCATCACTCGCCGCTTCGGCATTATTACATCGCACGAAATCGTGTTCCGCTGCTGCGGCGACACGGCCGCCGCGAAGTGCATTGGGTGCTCTTTGAGGTCTGTGCGGCGGCGCTTTGGGTTTTTCGGGTAGTCGCATTCGAACGGGCGAAACTCAAAAAGCTACGCGCGATGCTGGTTGGCACCTGGGACGGCCTGTGCGGCCACAATGGCCCATGTCCTCTTTCGCGACGAAGGACGTTTGAAACATGAGTCCGCTCCGGCTTTCCATCGTCATCGTCGCCTACCGCTCTCGCGATGAGATCGGGGCGTGTCTTGCTTCGCTTCCACCGACGATGGCCGGCGGCACGGTCGAGGTGATCGTGGTCGACAACTCGCCCGGCGAGGGGGCGGGCGAACTCATTCGCGCGCGTTTCCCGTCGGTAAACTATGTCCCCGCGCCGACGAACCTCGGGTTCGGGCGCGCGAATAATCTCGGCTTCGCTCACACGGATCCGCGCGGCGAGTTCGTGCTGTTCCTCAATCCCGACACCGTCGCCAACGCGCCAGCGCTCGAGCACTGCGTCGAGAGGCTGCGGCACGACTCCCGCATCGGGCTGATCTCGCCGAAGCTCGTGCTCGCCGACGGCTCCATGGACCTCGCCTGCCGGCGCTCGATTCCCACCGCCTGGGACGGTTTTTGCCGTGCCAGCGGGGTGGCGGCGCGGTTTCCACGAACGAAGTTATTTTCCGGATACAATCTGACGCACCTGCCGGAAAGCGCGTCTTGCGACGTCGGCGCGATCAATGGTGCCTTCATGCTGGCGCCGCGCCGCGTGCTGCAGGCGGTCGCGCCCGACGGCAAGGTGTTCGACGAGGCGTTCTTCATGTATGGCGACGACCTCGATCTTTGCCTGCGCGTGGCGCGTGCCGGCTGGCGGATCGTTTACGACGGCCGCGTGAGCATCACGCATCTCAAAGGCGTGAGCGTCGCGAAGGAGTTCGATCGCATGTCGCAGGCGATCTTCGACGCGAATCGCGATGTCTACCTGAAGCATTTCGGCACCACGCCGTGGGCGCGCGCGAAGTGGCGGCTGCTGTTTGGGCTGTGGAAACGTCTCGCCCTCTGGCGGGCGCGCCAGCGCGGTCATCGGCGGGTGCGCCCGCTGTGAGGTTAGCGCAGATGCTGGCGGTTCACTCTGAAGGATTTTTCCAGCGGAGAAGCGTCAGGCCGAGGATCTGCAGGTCCAGCCAGATCGACCAGTTCTCGATGTAGTAGATGTCGTGCTGCACGCGCCGCAGCAGGTTGCCTTCGCCGCGGAAGCCGTTGACCTGCGCCCAGCCGGTCAGGCCCGGCTTCGCCAGATGGCGCGGCAGGTAGTGCGGGATCGAGCGCGAGAGGTGGTCGACATGAAACGGCCGCTCGGGTCGCGGGCCGACGAGGCTCATCTCGCCGCGGAGCACGTTCCAGAACTGCGGCAACTCGTCGAGATTCCAGCGGCGCATGAACGCACCGATCCGAAGCCGGCGTCCGTCCGCCCCGGCGGTGCTCACGCGTTCGTGATCCGTTGCGGACGCATCGGGCTGCATGCTGCGGAGTTTCCACAACGTGAACGGCTGGCCGTCGAGCCCCACACGCGTCTGCGCGAAAAACACCGGACCCTCGGGCGACTCGCGTTTGATCAGGGCGGCGAGGATCGCGATCAGTGGCGCGGAGAGCACGAGCCCGAGCGTGGCGCCGAGCAGGTCGAGTGCCTGTTTCGCCGCGCGATTGAAGAGCCGGTTGATCGCCAGCGATTCGACGCCGAGCACCGGCACGCGACCGACGGCCTGCAGGCGCAGTCCGCTGGTGAGAATCTGAAATGCCGACGGCACGATCTTCCATTCTACGAACGCGCGTTCGCACGTTTCCGCGATGGCTTGCAGGCGCTCCCGCGGGAACTCGCTGCGCGCGGCGATCAGGACGTCGATCTCGTGTCGGCGTAACACCGAGGCGAGTTGCTCCGCTGCGCCCAGGTGTGGCAGGCCGGCGGCCGCCGGCTCGTCGTCGAGCGTGATCGCGCCGCAGATTTTGAACGGGTGCGCCGGCAAGGCCGCGACGTCATTGACGAGATCCGCCGCTTCGTCGCTCCAGCCGATCACCGCCACGCGCTGCCGCAGGCGATCGAGCAGCGTCGTGCGCGTGAACACGGCATAAATGGCGCTCCGCCACAGGAACATCAGCGCGAGTGTCACGACATACGCGAGGATCACGAACCACCGCGAAATTGGCGGCTGAAAATAGAGCACCAGTGAGAGGCTCAGATATGCGACGAGCCAGAACGTGGCGCCCTTGATGATGAGATTCAGCGACTGAAATTTCCGCAGCAGGTAGCGTTCTTCGTAGAGATTCAGGTGGGCGAAAGCCGCGACGAGAAAGGCCGTGCCGAGCAACAACAGCGGCAGGTAATCGCGGAAACGCGCATCGGGCACGAGCAGCCCCACGCGTCCGAGTGCCGTGTGATAACGCAACCAGTAACCGAGCGATAAACCGCCGAAGGCGACGAGCGTGTCGCCCGCGAGCAGCAGCGAAGGCAGCACGGTCTGGCGAAGCGGGGCGGAACGGCGGGCAGCCATAAGGTTTTAGCGGGACGGAGCGGAGAGAAATTCGAGCAGGAAGCCGCCGCGCAGCCAGCCCTTCGGCGGACAGCGTCGACGGAGCTCCGGCGTCAGCAGTGGCGTCGCCTGCACGTTGACGTCAATGGGCGGCGGGCCGTCGGGATGGCCGGCCAGCACACCGTAGCCGGCGCGCACGCGACGGAAAGCGGGGCCGGACGGAACGGCCACGGTTTGTTCCCGCCACATCTTCGCGAGGGCGGCCGACCTCGCGTCGTCGGCGGGCAGAGCCGCGGCGGCGACGCGGACGATTTCGGGGCGCAGTGCGCCGAACGGCGGCGAAAACCAAAGCTCGGAAAACGCGAAGGCCGGATCGTTCAACCATTCAGTGGCGAAGGCGCGCACCCCGCCGGCACGGTCGCCGGTGCGCAGCTGCGCCAGCCCGAGGCCGAAGTAGACGCCACCGCGGCGTGGCGCGAGACGCGCGGCGGCGAGGAAGTGGCGCGCCGATCCGGCGGGATCGCGCTCGAGGAGCAGCCAGCCGAGGTTGTAATGTGCGTATTCAAGATCCGAATTCACGAGCAACGCGCGCTGAAGCGCGTCGCTGGCGGCGTCAACCGATGCGCCGGATTGATCCGGAAAGGGATGTCCGGTGGCGAAGTGGGCGCCGAGTTGTTGGAGATAAAACGGATCGCCCGACATCAGCCTGTCGGCGCGTCGCAACAGGGCGACATAGCGTTCGGGATCGTTCTCCGCGGCCGCGTCGAGCGCGTGCGCATACGCGGCGCGCGCGGCAAGATCGCGAGCTGAAATGACGAGGACTGGCACGAGCGCGACTGCGCCAACGATAGCGACCACCCGAGGGCGACCCGGCGGAGGAGGCGGATTCGAACGGACCCACGCGGCGAGATGCGCGGCGGCGAGCACGGCGAACGCGGGAATATCCAGCGGATGGTCGAACAACACAACGGTCGCAGTCGCCACCAGTCCGGCGGCGAGCGCGATCCGTTCGGGCGGCCAGGGGATTTCGGCGCAAAACCCGTGGAGCACGCCGAAAGCGATCAGGACGACGGCTAACAAGCCCGCGAGTCCGAGCGTCGCCCACGTTTGCGCGAACGCGTTGTGGAGATGGAGGAAGTTGTCGACCGAGCCCGGCAAATCGCCGCGCACGCGCGGAAACACGTGCGGCACGGTGCCTGGGCCCCAGCCGAGCGCAGGGCGTTCGGCGCCGAGTTGTGCGCCACCGAGCAGCATCGCGAGACGCTGGTCGTTGCTCTCCTGCGCGACGGGTGCCCAGCGCCCGTGCAGCGCGAGATCCCGCAAGCGGCCATTCGTCGCGACGCCGAGCAGCAGGGCCGCGACCACGAGCGCGAGAAAACGAAGCCGCTGGCCGCGACGCCAGAAATACAGACCCGCCGCGACGGCAAATCCGGCGCCGAGCGCGAGAACGGCACCGCGACTGGCCGACGAGACCGCGACCAGCACGGCCAAGCTTGCGCTCACTGCAGAAAGCGCGCGGATCCAGGTTCGAGTGCGCGTGGCACAGACGAACAGCCATGATGCCGCGAGCACACTGAAACTGCCGAGGGCATTGCTGTGACCGAACGGAAAAGCGTTGCGCGCCGCGATCCCGCCGCGTTGCACAACACCAATCAGCCAGGCGAGTCCGCTCGCGGCGACGATGGCGAAGGCGAGAGCGCCGATGAGCAGAAAAACGCGAGTCGTGCGATTGCTCGATCCGGCAAACAACGGCCGCAAGGCATACGGCAACGCGCCGGCGCCGAGCACCGGCAGTGTCGCCGCCAAACTGATACCGCGCAACGGACTCGCGAGCGCGGACAAGACGGCGGCGCCGGCGAGCAATCCGAACCCGAGATCGAGCGCGCCGCCGAGCCGGCTGTGTTCTCGGCGAGATGCGAGCCGCCACAGCGCGACCGCGATCGGCAGCAGCCAGAACGCCGCGGCAAAACCGGCCCAGGGCCAGACCAGGATGCGGCTGGTCGACGGAGAAAGGAGCGAGAGCGTCGTCACCAAGGTCGCGCCTGCGGCGATCAGCACGCGCTGGCTCGAAGCGGTGGCGTCGGCGGAGCGGAGCGAGGGCGATGCGGGTGAAGCCATGAAAGGGAACGAAGGCGGATCCGTCGATCTCAGCGCGCGCGGCGAGCTCGCGCAAGCCGGAGGCTGCGGCCGTGGCTGCGGATCGCGCGCTGGGCGGCAGGTTTACGCTTGTTTAACCCGGTGGGCTTGACGGTCGCGCGCGGGCGCGGGCAGGCTGCCGCGATGGCTGGAGCCGACGGACCAAAGAAGAACGCCTTGCTGCTGAAGCTCGCGATCGTCGCGGCGATCTTGATCGCGGTGGCGGTGGTGGTGATGCGAGGCGTGGATGTGCGCGGCCTTGTCGAGCAAGGGCTGGCGTTGATCCGGACGGCGGGGCCGGAAATTTACTTCACGGCGATGGCGATTTTGCCGGCGTTCGGGGTGCCGGCGTTGACCTTCACGTTGACGGCCGGACCGGTGTTCGGGCCGAAACTTGGACTGCCGCTAGTGGTGACGCTGTCGCTGATCGCGATGACGGTGAACATGGTGATCACCTATGCGCTCGCGCGTCGTGCCCTGCGGCCGTTTCTGGAGCGGCTGATGACGCGTCTCGGTTACAAGCTGCCGGAGATGGACGCGGGCGATTTGACGGACCTCGCGATCATCACGCGCGTGACGCCGGGCGTGCCGTTCTTCGTGCAAAACTATCTGCTCGGTTTGGCGGGCGTGCCGTTCGGCCGATATCTGCTGGTTTCGTGCGTGGTCACGTGGATCTACACGGCCGGCTTCGTGCTTTTTGGTGATGCGCTGCTCCACGGTAAGGGGCGCCTGGCGATGCTGGCGGCGAGCGTGCTCGTGTTGGCGGTCGTGGCCACGCATTGGGCGCGGAAGCATTACGGGAAGAAGAAAGCGGCGCAGCGCTTGGAAGGAGAAACCGGCCCATGAGGACGCGGGACGAGAGTTTGTTTTCAAACGCGGACGAACGTGTCGAATCGGTGAGCGAATTCACGCGGCGCGTGAAGACGCTGCTCGAGCGCGGGCTGCGTCCGGGCTGGGTGCGCGGCGAGGTGTCGAACCTGCGCGCGCAGGCGAGCGGTCACGTGTATTTCTGTCTCAAGGACGCGGGTGCGGCGATGAACGCCGTGCTGTTTCGGGGCGATGCGGTGCGGCAAACGGTGAAGTTGCGAGATGGATTGCAGATCGTGGTGTTCGGCGAGATCAGCCTCTACGAGGCGCGCGGGCAGTATCAGTTCATCGTGCGCGCGATCATCGACGACGGCGAAGGCCGGCTGCGGCGCGAGTTCGAAGCACTGAAGGAGCGGCTGGCGGCGGAGGGATTGTTCGCGAGCGAGAAAAAACGCGCGCTGCCGGAGATGCCGGCGACGATCGGATTCGTGACGTCGCCGACCGGCGCGGCCGTGCAGGATTTTCTGCGAATCTTGAAGCGGCGCGGCTGGCGCGGCCGTGTGGTCGTGCTGCCCGCGAAGGTGCAGGGCGACGGCGCCGCGGCGGAGATGGTGGCGATGCTGGAGGTGGCGCAGCGACTTGGGATTTTCGACCTGCTCGTGATCGGACGCGGGGGCGGGAGCCTGGAAGACCTGTGGGCGTTCAACGAAGAACCGCTCGTGCGCGCGGTGGCGGCGTGCGCGGTGCCGATCGTTTCGGCGGTGGGGCACGAGATCGATTTCTCGCTGTGCGATTTTGCCGCGGACGTGCGCGCGGAGACGCCGAGCGCGGCGGCGGAGTTGATCTCGAGTCACTTCGTGGCGGCGGCGCAGCGGGCGCTGAGGGCGAGCGAGGCGATGCTGGCCGCGGGCGAAAACACGCTCGAGCGCGCCGCGGGTAGAGTCGACCACGCGCGCTCGCGGCTGCGGCTGTTGTCGCCGACCGCGCAGATCGAGCAGGGATTTCTGCGGCTGGACGATTTGGCAAACCGGCTCGCGGGCGCGTGGCGCGCGGAGCTGCACGGGAAACGGCAGCGGCTGGCGGAGGCGCGTTCGCTCCTGATGCAGCGCTCGCCGGAGAAGCGCGTGCAGATCGAATCGCATCGCTTGCTGGCACTGTGGAAACGGCTGCAAGGCGCGAGCCCGCAGTCGGTGTTGAACCGCGGTTTCGTGATCATGCGCGACGAGCAGGGCCGCCCGCTGCCTCGCCGGAAGGACGTCGCGAGCGGCCAGAAACTCACCGCCGAATTCGGCGACGGCACGCTGCCGGTGCGCGCGGAGTGAACGATCGCGCGGGAAACTAGAGTGTCATCCATTATATGACACTCTGGTTTTTGCGGTGGCTGGAGGTGAGCGGTGGAATATTGGAGGTTTGGTGCTACTCTTACCGACACGATGAAACGCTTCGCTTGGCTCCCCTTTCTTCTGTCAGCGGCGGCGGCCGTCGCGGCCACTTCTATGAAATCGACCAAAGCTTCCGAAACGACCGCGCCGGGCGACGCGGCGTGCGCCATTGACGGCGAGAAATCGGCCTGCGGGCTGCCGTCGCATGTCGTGATCGACATGTCGAAAACCAAGGTGAAACGCAGCAACGCGGAGTGGAAAAAGCTGCTGACGCCGACGCAGTATCGCGTGGCGCGGCAGCAGGGCACGGAGCCGCCGTTTCGCAACGAGTATTGGAACAACCACGAGGACGGCGTCTATTTCTCGGTGTGCAGCGACACGCCGCTGTTCGACAGCCGGGACAAATTCGAGAGCGGCACGGGCTGGCCGAGTTTCACGAAGCCGATCGAGCCGGCGTTTGTCGGCGAGACGCGTGACGTGAGTTACGGCATGGTTCGCACGGAAGTGCACTGCGCCGTCGACGGGGCGCATTTGGGCCACGTGTTCGAGGATGGCCCGCGCGATAAAGGCGGTCTGCGCTACTGCATCAATAGCGCCTCATTGCGCTTCATGCCGCGGAAGGATTACGAAGCGTGGGTGGCGAAGAATCAAGGGACGGTGGCGGCGAAGTAGGGGCATACGCCCATTGTCATCGCGAGGAGTCCCGCGGACGCGGGACGACGTGGCGATCCAGCTGAAGTCGAGAGGCTGGATGGATTGCTTCGTCGCTTTGCTCCTCGCAATGACAAACCGGACCCTAATCCCGCGGAAACTTCACCCATTTCGCGCCGGACTTGGAACTCTTCACCACGCTTTCGATGAAGGCCATGCCGGCGATGCCGTCGTCCACCGTCGGGAAATCGTAGCCGCCCTTGGGTGGCTTGCGGCCCGCCACCGCGTCCGCGATCGCGGTCGCGGCGGAACGGTAAACGTTGGCGAACGCTTCGATGAAGCCTTCCGGATGCGCGAACGGCGTGCGCGTGGCGCCTTGGGCCGCATCGCTGAGATAGCTGTTGCCCCGACGCGAGACCACGGGCGGTGCATCCGCGCGCTTGAACACGAGTTCGTTCGGATCTTCCTGGTGCCACTCGAGGCCGCCCTTCGTCCCATAAACGCGGATACGCAGGTTGTTTTCCTCACCGTGGGAGATCTGCGACGCGTAGAGGATGCCCTTGGCGCCGCCGGCGAAACGGATCAGGCAGTTGCCGTCGTCGTCGAGCGGACGGCCGGGGATAAAGGTGGAGAGCTCGGCGCAGATCTCGTCGATGTCGAGGCCGGTGATGTAGCGGGCGAGATTGTGCGCGTGCGTGCCGATGTCGCCCATGCAGTTGGAGACGCCGGAGACGGACGGGTCCATGCGCCAGTTGGAGATGGCCCCGTCGGCTTTTTCCTCGAGCGCGGTGATGGCGTAGCCCTGCGGATACTCGACGACGACCTTGAGGATCTTGCCGAGCTTGCCGGAGCGCACCCAGTCGCGCGCCTCTTTGACCATCGGATAGCCGGTGTAGTTGTGCGTGAGTGCGAAGACCTTGCCGGTCTTGCGGACGATCTCGCGCAGCTTCAGGCCTTCCTTGCGGGTGAAACACAGCGGCTTGTCGCACACGACGTGGAAGCCCGCTTCGAGAAACGTTTTGGCGACGGCGAAGTGGGTGTTGTTGCGCGTGACGATCGAGACGAAGTCGATGCGCTGGTCGGCGGGAAGCGCGGCTTCCTTTTGCGCCATCTCCTCGTAGGTCGCGTAAACGCGGGCCGGATCGAGGAACAGGTCCTGGCCGGAGAGCTTCGATTTTTGCGGATCGGAGGAGAAGCAGCCCGCGACGAGGTCGATCTCGCCGTCGAGACGGGCGGCCATGCGGTGCACGGCGCCGATGAAGGCGCCACGGCCGCCGCCGACCATGCCCATGCGGAGTTTGCGGTTGAGTTTCATGGTGAGGGAAGGAGGTAGCGAGTAGCGGGTAGCGAGTAGGGGCGCGAGACTTGGGATGCCCGCTACCCGCTACTCGATGCTCGCTACTTTGGATATTACAGCGCGACGGGCTTTTTCGTCGCGGCGGATTTGTAGGCGCCGTCGATGATCTTCATCAGCGACAGGGCCTGGTCCGGGGTGTTCAACGGCTTTTCTTTGCCTTCGAGCGCGTAGACGAAATTCATCGCGGAGCGCACGCGGCCCATCGGCTCGTCGGGCGGGACGATGATGCTGCGGTTGACGGAGCGGCCGTTGTCCTGGGTGTAGAGTTCACAGGCGTCGATTGCGGTGTGGTCGAGGCCGTCGAGGCCGAAGAGACGCTGGACCATGCCGCCGGCCTTGGTGCCTTGGAAAACGACCGAGACTTCCTCGCGCTTGTTCATCTCGGCCCAGGAAACCTGGAACGACAGCGTCTGGCCGGTCGTGAAGGTGACGAAGCCGTGCGCCGCGGCCTCGACGTCGGTCGCGCCTTTCGCGACGTCCGGAATGCCCCACGGACCCTTGAAGTTCTTGTCGGTGATGTGGTCGTTGAACGTCTGCGCGAGCACGTGCGCCGGCTCCGGGTAGCCCATGAAATAGAGGCCGAGGTCAACCATGTGGAGCAGGTCGATGAGCGGGCCGCCGCCGGAGAGCGCCTTGGTGGTGAACCAGCCGCCGAAACCAGGGATGCCGGTGCGGCGGATCCATTTTGCCTGACAGGAATTGATGCGGCCGACGACGCCCTGCTGGATGTAGTCCATCATCGCGTAGCTCTCGGGGCGCGCGCGGTTGTTGAAGTTGAACATCAACGTGCGTTTCGCGGCCTTGGCGGCGGCCTGCATCTGCGTCATCTCGCGCGCGTTCATCGCGGGCGGTTTTTCGCAGAAGACGTGCTTGCCGGCCTTGAGCGCCTGGAGCGCGAGCGGGGCGTGGTATTTGTTGGGGACGATGATGGAGACCGCGTCGAGCTCGGGCACGTCGCGCAGCATCTCGGAGACGCTGGTGAACACGCGGCCGATGCCGTGCTTGGCGGCGGCGCGTTCGGCGGCGGCCTGGTTGACGTCGGCCAGCGCGACGATGTCGGCGCCGGCATTGCGGAAACCGGTGGCGTGATAGGCGGCCATGCCGCCGGCGCCGATGATGGCGATTTTGGTGCTCATGAGAGGAGGTTCAGAAATGAGGAACCACGAAACACACGAAATACACGAAAGAATCCGGGCCTTGGTGGATCGGCCTTTTCGTGTGGTTCGTGTATTTCGTGGTTTCGATTGTTACTGGTTCTTTTTGTCGAAGGCGGCGTCGAAGGCGACGGCGCTGCGGGCGAAGTCGAGCCGGCGGAGAAACGCGGCGGACTCGGTCGCGCCATGCACGCGGTCCATGCGGATGTCCTCCCATTCGACGGAGAGCGGGCCGCGATAGTCGACGTCGTTCAACGCGACGATGATCTCCTCGAAGTTGATGTCGCCGCGGCCGACGGACCGGAAATCCCAGTAGCGACGGGCGTCGCCAAACGTCGTGTGGCCGCCGAAGACGCCGGCCTCGCCGTTGCCGTGGCCCCACCAGACGTCCTTCATGTGGGCGTGGTAGATGCGGTTGCCGAAGGCGCGGATGAACTTCACGTAATCGACTCCCTGATACCCGAGATGCGACGGGTCGTAGTTGAAGCCGAAACGCTTGTGCTGCTTCACGGCGGCGAGGGCGCGCTGCGCGCTGGCGATGTCGAACGCGATTTCCGTCGGGTGCACCTCGAGCGCGAAGTTGACGTTGACCTTGTCGAAGGCGTCGAGGATCGGGCCGAAGCGTTTGCCGAAGTCGGCGAATCCAGCATCCCAATACGCCTGCGAGGTCGGGGGGAAGGCGTAGATCGAGTGCCAGATGGAGGAGCCGGTGAAGCCGTTGACGACGGCGGGGAAGTCGGCGGCGCCGAGGCTTTTCGGGCGGGCGTCGAGGAAGGCGCGCGCGGCTTTCGCGGTGAGCGCGAGCTTCTTCGCGGCGCGCTTGCGGACGCCCTCGGGATTGCCGTCGCCCCAGACGTCGGGCGGGAGGATCGCCTTATGGCGTTCGTCGATCAGGTCGCAAACCGCCTGGCCGACGAGGTGGTTGGAAACCGCGAAGCAGGACAGGCCGTGATCGGCGAGGAGCTGCCATTTCTCGGCGACGTATTTTTTGGAAGACGCCGCCTGGTCGACGTCGAAGTGATCGCCCCAGCAGGCGAGCTCGAGGCCGTCGTAGCCCATTTTCTTGGCGAGCGGAGCGAGCTCGGTGAGGGGAAGATCGGCCCACTGGCCGGTGAAGAGGGTGACAGTTCTGGGCATAAGAGTAATCGGGGTTTACGGCGCGGCGAGACGCGCCGGAGGAGCTTTTGTTTCGCCCCGGCGGCGAAGGGCGGCAAGGGCGAATTTCGCCGCCGGCGAGCGAAGATGAAGGGGTGGGCGGGACTGCGGTGTTATGCCGGGCAACCCTCGCTATCATGAACTCCCGAGCTTTCCTTCTCATTCCCGCGCTGGTGTGCGCGGCGACGGTTCCGGCGGTGTCCGCCCAGACGGCGGGTTACACGCCGATGAAGATCATCCAGACGGAGACGCCGATTTTCCCGCTCCGCGTGAACGAACTGGGCGTCACGGCCGGTGAGGCACGTGTCACCATCTCGGTCGACGAAAAAGGCAAGCTGACCGACGCGCTCGTCACAGCCTATTCGCACCCGGCATTTGCCGACAGCGCGGTCGCCGCGCTCAAACAATGGCGTTACGAGCCGGCGTGGGTCGGCGGTCAGCCGGTGGGCGCGATCATGGACCTGACGTTCAACTTCGAACGGCAGGGCTTGGTGGTCGTCGACATGACGGTTTCCTCCTACGTCGAGATGCGCAACTACCAGCTGCGGCCGAGCGCTTACAGCTACAAGGTGGGCACGCTGCAGCAGCTCGATCGCATCCCGACGCCGACCAAGGTGGTGCGGCCGCTGTATCCGATCGAGCCGTCGAAGCCACCGCAGGCGGCCTCGGTGACGGTGAACTTCTTCATCGATGAAAAAGGTCACGTCCGGATGCCGGCGGTGTCGCGCGAGACGAGCGAATCGCTCGGTGCGTTTGCGGCGGCGGCGGTCGAGGCGGTGTCGCAGTGGGAATTCGAACCTCCGATGTCGCACGGCGTGCCGGTCCTCGTGGCCGCCCGGCAGGACTTCAACTTCAATCCCGGTCCCGCCACGCCCGAGGCGCTGAACGACTGATTTGGTTACAATCCTCTTGGGGTTTCGACCCGGCGGCGTAGCGCTGCCGGGTTTTTTATTGTCGCGGAACTCAGACACAAAAAACGCGCGGCGCAGGAGCCACGCGATCGGCTTTTCGTGAAGGACTGCGGAGCTCTTGAACGCCGCGGCGTCAGCAACTCGACGTCTCGCGAATCAAGCCGGCGAGCCGGTTTCGCAGTTGCTGGCGGGCGCGGTAGAGTCGCGTTTCGACGCCGCGCTCGGAGCAGCCGGTGATCTCGGCGATCTCGCGATAGGAAAGCCGCTGGTAATGGTGCAGCAGGATCGCGGCTTTCAGATCGTGCGGCAGTTCCGCGATCGCGGCGCGCACGGCGTCCTGGATCTCGTCCTGCGCGACGAGCGCGCCGGGGCCGGGCAGCGGCGACGCGATCTCGCGCTCGGGCGCGGGCGTGTCGCGGTCGCCGTCCAGCGGAGCGGGATCGAGCGGCACGGTCGGGTGCCGGCGTTTCCAGCGATGGTGATTGTGGCAAAGATTCGTGAGCGCGGTGAAAAGCCAGGCGGAGACATTGGTGTCGGGCCGCAGCCGGGCGCGCTGTTGATAAAACCGCACGAACACATCCGCCACGAGATCGTGCGCGTCCGCGGAGTTCTGCACGTAGCGGAACGCGTAACTGATCAGCGGCTGCTGCCAGCGCGCGATGAGCCGGTTCAGCGCCGTCGTGTCGCCGTGCTGGAGCGCGGCGAGGCTGGCGCGATCGGTGGCGGGGTCGGAAATCACAGCCGCTGGGGTGGGCCGGCAGTGGCGCGCGCTCAATTGAGCTGACGCTCCTGGTGGGATTCGAACGCGGAAACCATGCCGAGATAACGCGTGCGCTGCTCCGGCGTCATCACGCCGGCGGTCGCCTGCACGAGGCGGCGGGTGGACTCGAGACATTCGCGATTGATGTGGCGACGGGTCTCGACGAACTGCGCGAACTCGAGGAAGTCGACGCGATCGGACGTGCGCCGCGTGTTTTCGAAGGCGGCGAACTCCTCCTGCATGCGGGCGACTTCGGCGGCGAGCGCGCGGAGGCGCGGGCTGGATTCCTCGTGGAGCGCCTTGATTTGCGTAAATTGCGCGTCGGAGAGATTGAGCTCGGATTTGATCCACAGCAGCTGGCCGTCGAGCGAATCGAGGCCGGCCGGCCGGTGCAGGCGGTAATACGCCGTGTGCGAGCCGATGCCCGCCGCCAGTCCGAGCAGAAGGATGAGCGTGGTGCGGTTCATGGCTGGTGGAGGGCGATCGTGTCGCTCTTGAGGAGCGGATCGATCAACTGAAGATAGCTGCGGGCGAGTTGGGCGTTGCGCTCCTGCTGGTGGGCGTTGACGCGGACCTCCGCGAGGAAAAGGCCCAGCAGCGCGCAGGACGCCACGAACATCGCCGCGAACGGCGGGCGCGCAAACCACGCTTCGACCATCGCCCGGAAACCGGTCGGGTGCGGATGGCTCGCCTCCTCGGCGAGCGCGATGCGCCGCCAGACTTCGGAGGCAAGGCGCGGCGAGGGTTCGGGGGTCTCGGACCAATGATCGAGCAGAGGATCGAGGGGATCGCGGGAGGACATGGCGAAAACGGGTTCGGTGGTAACGTTTATAACACCGCCGCCACCGGACGCCCTTCAAAAAACTCCGCGAATCTGCCGGGACGCTAACGCGCGCTCTGGTTTCCCGCCGCCCGCCGCCAAGCTCACTGATACAACCAGTAACGCTTGGTGGCCGCGCGGTAGACCGCCGCGCGCCGTTCCCAATCCGCGATGAACGCCGCGACGTCGACCCGCGCGCCGTCGCGCTGCAGCGCCTGCAGGAATTGCTCGGAGCCCATGTGCCGTAGGAAGCCGCTGAAATCGCGGCCGGGCCCGGGAAGAAAGGGGTTCTGCGGCGACAACTTGCACGCCAGTTTCATCAGCCAGAAATTCAGCTCCGTCGGACGCCATTCGTCGTAGTCGGTGATTTCGACGTAGAGGCCGACGGCGGGTTTTCCGTCACGATCGGGGGCGCTGACGCGGCGGAACTGAATGCCGGGAAGATTCAGGGCGAGCAGTTCGCGCTCGAGGATGTCGATCTTGACCGTCTTGTGCGAAATGCCGCGAAACGGATAAGCCGTGCCGATGCCGTGGCGGAAACCGGTGTCGATCTTGGGCGGATTCGCGAAGGCGCCGAGCCCGACCATCGGATAACCGAGCACCGCGGCGAAATCCTGGATCATCGGCGACGTGGGGACCCAGTTGAGCCCGGTCTCGGGCCAGCGCATGCTGCGCCGCCAGCCCCGCATCGGGACGATCGTCAACCGTCCGCGCGCGCGGACATTATCCGGCACGCCGAGGACGCCCGGCGCTTCCTTCGCCATGCGCGCGAGTTCGGCGATCGTGAGCCCGTGGACATACGGGACGCGGAAGGAGCCGACGTTCCAGCTCACCCATTTCGCGTCCAGCGGCGGGCCGTCGGCCTTCAGTCCGCCGAGCGGATTCGGACGGTCGAGGACGACGAATTCGACGTTGTTTTCGAAACACGCCTCCATCGCCAGTTTCATCGTGGCGACGTAAGTGTAGCTGCGCGTGCCGATGTCCTGCAGATCGACCACGAGCGCATCGAGACCCTTGAGCATCGCCTTGGTGGGCTTCGTGGCAGCTCCATGAAGTGAATACACCGGCAGGCCGGTGCGCGGGTCGGTGCCGCTGGCGACGTTGACCGACGCTTTTTCGAGACTGTAGAGCCCGTGCTCCGGGCTGAAGAGGGCCACGAGTTTGACGTTGGGCGCGCGGCGGAGGACCTCGACAGAGCTGACGCCGTTGCGATTAACGCCCGCCGCGTGCGTGAGGAGGCCGACCCGCTTGCCCTTGATCGGTGCGAAGCCCTGCGCTTCCAACACGTCGACGCCCAGCAACACAAGGGGCGTGCTGGGCTGTGCGATCCGCGGCGTGAAATAGCGGGGGGCCGGGGGAGTCGGAGTCGCGGCGACCGGCGTAGCGGGGGCCAGCGGGCGGCTGGGGGGCTGGCTCGCACTGCAGCCGAGCAGGCCGAAAGCGAGGGCGAGGGAAGTGAAAAGATTCTCGACCGAGAAGGAGCGGAAAAGCCCGGGCATGGGCCGTCACTTTGGCGGCGCCGTCGGGTCCGTCGAGTGGGAATGCGGGCGTCGGCGCGGGGTTTTCCGGCCGGGCCGGTGATGTTCGGCCCACGTCATCTTCCAAATCAGATCGAGCGCGAGGCCGAGCAGCGTGCCGGAGACGACGCCGCCGATCACGAGCGCATTGATCGCGGTGCCGACGCGCTTCGTCCAATGAATCTGGCCGGGCTCCTCCGGCGGGGTCGGCCGGGCGGGCTCGAGGCGGGGCATTTCGGCTGAATTCGAGACCGGCACCGGGTCCACCACATCGATGCTGTGACCAAAGCCGGAGACCTGGATCAGTTTCGCGCCGAGCTGATGCGTCGCGTAGTAAATGGGCGCGGCGGTGAACGGATTCGTGATGAATTGAAGTCCGCCGGTGACCATGAAGTTGGCCCGCAGGAGCAGGCTGAGTAGCAGCGCGAGCGGCAACTGCACGCCCATCACGGGCAGCAGCGACAGGATCGATCCGGCGTAGAATGCGGGCCGCATGTTCTCGGATTTGAACGACCACAGGTAAGCGCGTTTGCGGGCGAAGTCCGCGAAGCGTCCGATGAGCGGATAGCGGTGAAACACCGCCCGCCGCGGGACGAATCGCAGCAGCTTTTTGGCCCGGAGCCGCCGCGCATGATGGTGCGGGAGGTCGTCGCGCTTCGGATCGGAGGACATGCGGGCAGGAAACTGCGGAGAGAAACGGGCGTGAAGCAAGTCGACACGCAGGAATCGCGCGCACCACCGCGGATTTGAAAGTCGCGTGCAGCCTCCGAGGAAAATGCGCAAATTTTGACCGCATTCATGTCGCGCACAGCGCGAAAATTGGGATGCCGAGAACCTGTGCTTATACCTGCCCGCCGAAGCTCGCAGGGCATTCCCTCCGGCAGGTTTGTGCGCAAGAAACGCTTCGGATTATGAAATCTTCATGAAGGTCGGTAATAATCCCGGGACCCCAACAGGTGGGGGTTGACGTTCTCGTCAACCGCGACTGGTAGTGGTGCCTCCCGTCCTTCCGATCTGGAGCAGAGCCGTGTTTGCTCTGTTCGCCTCCAACCGTTCTTCACCGCCACCCCGCTGACTTTGCCATGAGCACGCTCGTCCTTCCGTCCCAACGTTCCGCCACTCCCTTCGCGTCCAATATTTCCGCGCTGCGCAAAGGTGCGCAGCTGCTCGATCGCGCCATTCCGGTCGATGCCCGCATGGTATTGAAGCGCGACGGTTCGCGCGCGCGGTTCGATCAGATGAAGGTCACGCGCGGCATCGCGCTCGCGTTTTACGAGGTGCGCACGGACAACGCGCCGAATCCCGATCGCGATCATCCGCTCGCGTGCTACGGCCTCGATAGCGACACGTTCAAGGAAGTCGCGCGCATCGCCGAGGCGGTGTCGCAGATGCTGGAGTTGTATTATCGCAACGGTCGCCACCCGACGATCGAGCAGGTGCAGGATGCGGCCGAGAAGGCCATCGCGGCGCAGGGTCATTGGGAAGTCGCGCGCGCCTACATGCTTTATCGCGCGCGGCACGCGGAGCGCCGGCTCGCGCAATACGCGGACAACGGCATGGCCGATTACATCGCGATGGCGAAATACGCGCGCTACCGTCCGGAGCTCGGGCGGCGCGAGATTTTCGTCGAGGGCGTCGAGCGCGTGCGCGACATGCACCTCGAATTCTTCGGCCCGAAGCTCGACCTTCAGGTGCCGCTCGCGTTCACGCCCGACGTCGTCGAACTCGCGGGCAAGAATCGCGAACTGCTCGAGCGCACGCTCGGCGGCGCGCGGCTCGACCAGATCGTCGTCGACGTCTTTGCGCAGGTCGCCGCGAAGAAGGTGCTGCCGAGCATGCGCTCGATGCAGTTCGGCGGCGACGCGATCCTCAAGAACCACAGCCGGATGTTCAACTGCAGCTTCTCGAACGTCGACCGCGTGGAGTTCTTCCGTGAATACTTCTATCTCCTGCTGAGCGGCTGCGGCGTCGGTTTCTCGGTGCAAAAGCATCACATCGCGATGCTCCGGCCGCTGCCCGCGCGCGCGCCCGAGCACGACCTGCCGGTCGTGCATTACCACATCGAGGACACGATCGAAGGCTGGGCCGACGCGTTGCACGCGCTCTTCCAGTCGTTCTACGACGGGACGAAGGTCGAGTTCGACTATTCGAGCATCCGTCCGCGCGGCGCGCCGCTGAAAACCTCCGGCGGCAAGGCCCCCGGCCACCTGCCGCTCAAGAAGGCGTTGAACCGCGTCGAGGAACTGCTGGCCGACGCCGCCGGTCGTGCGCTGCGCCCGATTGAGGTTTACGACATCAACATGTTCATCGCGAAGGCGGTGCTCGCGGGCGGTATCCGCCGTTCTGCGACGATCTGCCTCTTCTCGCCCGACGACGAGGAGATGATGAATGCCAAGACGGGCAACTGGTTCGAGAAACACCCGCAGCGGTCGGCGTCGAACAACTCCGCGGTGCTGTCGCGCAGCGACAAGAACATCGAGCATTTCAAGAAGCTCTTCCGCGCGCAGAAGGAGTTCGGCGAACCCGGTTTCTTCTTCAACGATCACCCGGACGCCGGCTGCAATCCCTGCGCCGAGATCAACCTCCTCCCGGTCGTCGACTGGGAGCTCAGTGCCGAGGAGCTGAGCCAGCTTTATGCATGGGGCTACAAGGGCGACCTGCCCGGCACCACGCGGCTCTCCGGTTTCCAGCACTGCAATCTCACCACGATCAACGGCCAGGCGGCGACGACCGAGGCGGCGTTCTACCGCGCGTGCATCGCGGCGACCGTCATCGGCACGCTGCAGGCCGCCTACACCGACATGCCGTATCTCGGGCCGGTGACGCGGCTGATCAACGAGCGCGACTCGCTGCTCGGTGTCTCGATCTGCGGCTTCATGGACAACCCGAACGTGTTGTTCGATTCGGAGATCCTGACGAACGGCGCCCGGCTCTGCCGCGCCACGAATCGCGTGATCGCCGCTTTGATCGGCATCCACCCGGCGGCGAAGATCTCCACCTGCAAACCCGAGGGCACCGCTTCGCTGATTCTCGGCGCCGCGTCCGGCATCCACCCGCACCACGCGCGCCGCTATTTCCGCCGCGTGCAGGCGAACCGCAAGGAGCCGGTCTACGCCTTCTTCAAGGCCGCGAATCCGCAGATGACGGAGGTGTCCGTCTACAATCCGGATACCGACGATGTGATCACGTTTCCTGTCGAGGCGCCGAAAAAAGCGATCCTGCGCAAGGACCTCACCGCGATCCAATTCCTGGAATTGGTGAAACTCGTGCAGCAGTCGTGGGTGATTCCCGGCGGTGATCCGGGCTCACGTTCGCCGGAGCTGCATCACAATGTGTCGAACACGTGCACGGTGCGCGCCGAGGAGTGGGACGAGGTGGCGGATTTCATCTGGGCGAACCGGAAGTATTTCACCGGCATCTCGCTGCTCCAGGATGCGGGCGACAAAGCCTACGCGCAGGCGCCGCGCGAGGAGGTGTCGACCGAAGCGGATGTCACGAAGTGGAATTCGCTGCATCCCTATCGCGTCGACTACACGAAGATGCACGAGGACTCCGACGTCACCGAACTGAAGGCGACCGTCGCCTGCGCAGGCGGTGCGTGCGAGATTGTTTGAGCCGCCGGGACGCCGCAGCCAGCTTCCGCTCCCTTGCAAGGCCCGACCATCGCGTCGGGCCTTTTTCGCGCTTCGGGCGAACGCTGCATCGTAACCAAGGTTTTGCAATAAGGTCGTCTCGCGTTGCTCATAAGATGCAACAACAACGTGTGTAGTGTCGTTAAGTTGCACGAGCGGGTGTCGAAAGAGGGCACTCGACACGGCGACGTGCCGACCGCCACCCCCGGGGCCTGAGAAACTTCGCCGGGGCTCTCCGCACGCGAGGCGTGCGGAAGGACTTTTGCTCCTTGTTGCCATGAAACCCATGACCATCGCCCGCCGCTTGATCGGCGCCGCGGCGTTTCTCTGTCTCGTCATCGCCGGCCTCGCCGTGTTCTGCACGTTTCGGTTCATCCAATTGCGCCGCTCGACGGCCACGATTATCGACGCGTCGATTCCGGGCATGGAATACGCGGCGAAGATCGACTCGTTTCTCGCCCAGGCGCATCTGCGCAAGCTCCTGATGCTGTTCGAGGAATCGGCGGAGCGGCGCGCGGAGATCGCGGCCGAGCTGACCGACATCAGCCGTCAGGTGACGGCCGCGGTGACCGCTTACGAGAAGATCATCGTCGACGACGAGGAACGCGCGCGCCTCGAGTCGTATCGGACGGTGCGCCGCGACTATCTCGTCGTGGCCGAGGAATTTCAACGCGCGGTCGAGGTCGATCGCCCCCGCGCGGTCGCGCTCGCGAACGGACCGATGCAGCAGGCGTTCTCCGCCTACGCGGCCGCGGCGCATTCATTGGTTGAATACAATGCCGGCATGGCGCGCGCGAACGGCGCCAGCATTGCCACGCAGGTGAAAACCGACATCGCCCTCGTGCTCGCGGGCGGCCTTGCCGCGATCCTGGTCGGCGTCGCCGCCACTACGGTCCTCGTGATCGGATTGGGCCGGATCCTGCGGCGATCGACGGGAGAGTTGCACCAGGTTGCCGAGCAGATCGCAGCGGCGGCGAACCAGGTGTCGGCGTCCAGCCAGTCGCTCGCCTCGGCGGCGAGCGAACAGGCGGCGTCGCTGGAGGAGACGAGCTCGTCGGTGAACGAAGTCGCCGCGATGAGCCGGCAGAACCGCGAACGCGCCGCCGGCGCGCGCAGTTTTGCCGAGGAAACCCGCAGCGCCGCCGAAGCGGGCTCGCGCAAGGTTCGCGAAATGACGGCGGCGATGGACGCGATCGCGTCGTCGTCGCAGGGCATTTCGAAGATCATCAAGTCGATCGACGGGATCGCCTTTCAAACCAACATCCTCGCTCTTAACGCTGCGGTCGAAGCCGCGCGTGCCGGCGACGCCGGTGCCGGATTTGCGGTCGTGGCCGACGAGGTGCGTCACCTCGCCCAGCGGGCCGCGGAGGCGGCGCACGAAACGACGATGAAAATCGAGGATTGCACGCGCCGCAGTTCAGCCGGGTCGGCGATTTCCGTGGAGGTGACGGAAGCGTTGAACCGCATTCTCGAAACGGCGCGGCAGGTGCATGCCGTCGTCGCGGAGATCGACACCGCGTCCGAGGAACAGGCGCGCGGCGTCAACCAGGTGAATTCCGCGGTGGCCCAGTTGAACAAGATCACGCAGGACAACGCCGGCAGTGCGGAGGAGTCGGCGGCGGCGGCGGAAGAGTTGACCGCGCAAGCCGCGGCCCAGCGCGAGTCCGTGCGACAACTGCGGCGATTGGTCGACGGCGGCGACGGCGATCTTTCCGGCCGGTTTCGGCCGATCCTGGAGGTGAAAACGATCGACGACGGGAAGCGAGATTCCCGCCGAACGCGCGCTCCCGTGCTCGCGGCGTGAGCGCGGCGGATGGCGCGCTTACGGTTTCGGATCGAGATTTCGCGCGAGGTCTTCGGCGGTGACGACCGACGCCACGCCGTCCGCGGGCACGTCCATCTGCGCGGTCCACAGGATCGCGTTGAGGACGAGGGTGCGGAAATCGCGCTGGCCCCAGTTGCGATGGAAGTGTCCGCCGGTGAGACCGAAACCACGGCCGCCGTCGGGCCGTTCGAACGTCCACGCGACCGTCTGCGGTTCGCCGCGCGCGACGGCAGCGCGCACGTGCGGATTGCCGGAATGCGGACCGTCGCGTCGCTGCATCGTCGAAAGCGGCGGCACGGCGGCGAGCAGCGGCGTGACGCCCGACGCGAAGCGAAGGTGGAAATACCACTCGTCGAGCAACGAAAACGGCGCGACGCCGCGCGTCACGGGATGGTCTGGTAGAGCGTTGAAATTCGCGGTCCAGTGCGGGTTGACGGACCAGTTGATTTCGAAGGCGCCGCCGACCCACGCGAGGAATTCGGTTTCGCCGTTTTCGATCGTCGGCTCGGTCGCGTAGTGCAGCAGCACCAGGCCGGCGCGACGTTGCATCGCGCGCTGGAGTGCGGCGAAATTCTTCGGTTCGAGCGCCGGATGGGCGTCGCCGCCGTCGGCGTAGATGAGGATCGTGTCGGCGCGATCGACGAGGCCGAGATCGGCGGGGAAACCATTGAGGGAAACGTCGACGACGAGATGCGGGATGTCGCGGAGACATTGCTGGAGCAGCAGGACGCCGGCGTTGTGCTCGTGATCGCCCGGTGCATGGCTGGGCCGGCCGGCGATCAGGAGGGCGCGTTTGGGTTGAGCGTTGGCGCCGAGAGCGGTCTCGGCGGAAAACGGGAGCAGCAACGCGAGGGTGAGAACGAGGATGCGGGGCGACATGGCGAACGTGGGGTGAGCTGCGATTGCCGCCGCGGCGCGGTGGGAGTCAAGGACGCAGTCGGGAGTTTTGAGTGGACGCCATTCGGGCGCGGAACAGGTTCGCCGGATGCTGCACACCTGTCAGGCCGGATTCGAATCGCTGCTCGCGCGCGAACTGCGGGAGCTGCACGAGACGGCCATCGCGGAGCAAGGCCCCGGGTGGGTGCGGGTTGAAAACGGCGGATCGGAACGAGACGTGCCGGAGCTGGCGTTTGGGCACCTGACCTTGCGCGAACCAGTCCTCGTGCAGGGCGAATCGGTGAACGCGCTCGCGCAGCGCATCGCGGATTATTTTCTCGGCGCGCTGCGGGGCGAACGCATCGAGGCGGCGTGGCCGAATCTTTGGCAAGGGCCGGCGGAGCTCGTCGGACTTGGCCGCCGGATGAGCGCGGTGGAAGCGGCGTTTGGCGAATTGCTGAAAAAGAAACTCTCGCGCGTGGCGAAACTCGCGACGTCGGAGCGACCGCGCGGGATCGGCGTGGCGCGGGGGCTGTTTGTTTTCTTCGTGGATTTCGGGCGGGCGTGGGTGGCGCGCGAGGCGCACGTGCACGGGCCGCGTCGCATGGCGGACGATCCACTGGCGCCGTCGCGGAGCTATTTGAAAGTCGAAGAGGCTTACGTCGTGCTTGGACGCGAGCCGGCGGAAGGCGAAACGGTGTGCGATCTCGGCGCGGCGCCGGGCGGCTGGTCTTACAGCGCGGCGAAGCGTGGCGCGCGCGTGGTGGCGATCGACAATGGCCCGCTCAAAGGCGGCGCGGCGGATCACCCGCAGATCGAGCACCGGCGCGAGGACGCGTTCAAGTTCGCGCCGGCGGACGGGCACGCGTTCGACTGGTTGTTTTGCGACATGGTCGAGGAGCCGCATCACGTGCTGCGGCACATCGTGGAACCGTGGCTCGCGCGCGGGTGGTGCCGGGCCTTCGTGTTGAATTTCAAGTTTGGCCGCGTGGATCCGATCGCGCTGCTGCGCGAACTGCGCGGGGCGAATTCGCCGTTGCTGCTGCACGGGGAAAACGTGCGCATCGTGCATCTGTTTCACGACCGCGAGGAATTCACCGTCGTGGGCGACGTGCGGCGTTGAGCGTGGAGTTTGGCGTGTCTTTTCGGAGCGGAGCCCTTTGCTGAGCGCGTGAAATCGAACGAAGTCACCGTATGTGGGTTGCCGGCAGTGCGCGCGCAGTTCGCGGCCGATCCGGGCGCGATCAAGCGGCTGTTCTTCGATTACGCGACGAGCCGGAAGATCGGCGTGATGTGCAAGGCGCTCGCACAGGCGAAGAAGGTTTATCGCTGCGTCGAGCCGGCCGAGCTCGAGAAAATCGCGGGCACCGTGCACCACGGCGGCATCGTGGCGGTGATCAGCGCGCCGGCGTTGCGCGCGCCGGCGCTCTTCGAACTGCAAACCTGGGTGCGAAAACGCGAAGCGTTGCTCGTGCTCGATCGCATCGGCAACGCGCACAATCTCGGCGCGATCGCGCGGACGGCGGCATTTTTCGGCGTGCCGCGGCTGGTGCTGCCGGCGGACGCGGCGGCGGCGCGTCCGGGCGAGGCGGCCTTTCGCGTGGCGGAAGGCGGGCTGGCGCACGTCGAGGTGCTGAGCGTGCCGCGGCTGCCGGAATTTTTGCGTGAGCTGGCGACGGCGGGTTACGACGTGGTTGGGGCCGCGACGCGGGGCGGGCGGCCGCAGGCGGGCGCGAGTGCGGGCAAGCCGGTCGCGCTGGTCCTCGGCAACGAGGAAACGGGATTGGCGCCGGAGGTGCAGGCGGCGTGCGGGCGATTGGTCACGATTCCCGGTAGTGGAAAAGTGGAGTCGCTGAACGTGTCGGTGGCAGCGGCGGTGTTGATGTGGGAGTTGATCGGGCGGCGCTGACGGCGGGCGAATGCTCGCTTGTCAGCCGGCGGCGGAGGCGTTGGGTTGAGGCGAACCCTTACCCCCCATGCGTGTTTTCTGCTGTTTGGTGGTCGCCTTGGTTTCATTGCGTGCAGCGTTTGCGGAACCGGACGTGATCCGGCTCTGGCCGGACGGCGCGCCGGGATCCGAGGCGCGGCGCGGCGAGCCGGAGCAGGCGCAGGATTACTGGGTGAAGAACATTCACGATCCGTCGCTCACGATATTTTTGCCGCCGAAGGACAAGGCGACTGGTGCGGCGGCGGTGGTCGTGCCGGGCGGCGGGCATCGGTTGCTGGTGTTCAATGCCGAAGGCGTGGAGGTCGCGCGTTATCTCAATAGCATCGGGGTGGCGGCGTTTGTGTTGAAGTATCGCCTGGCTCGTGAAGACGGCTCGCCGTATCGGCTCGGCGAACACGCGCGCGAGGACGCGCAACGGGCGTTGCGGCTGGTGCGTCATCGCGCGGCGGAGTGGAGCCTCGATCCGCGGCGCATCGGCATCTTCGGCTTTTCGGCGGGCGGCGAGGTGGTGTCGTGGGTCGTGTTTTCGCCGACGGAAGGAGAAGCGGACGCGACGGATCCGATCGACCGGGAGAGTTGCCGGCCGGATTTTTCGGTCGCGATTTATCCGGGGCCGTTGGGCGTGCCGGACAAGATTCCGGCCGAGGCGCCGCCGGCGTTTCTGCTCGTGGCGGGCGACGACGATCTTGCGCCGGTCACGATCGATCTCCTGACGAAATACCGCGCGGCCGGCGTCCCCGTGGAAGCGCATGTCTTCACGCGAGGAGGACATGGCTTCAATCTCGGGCAGCGCTCGAAACTCGCGACGCTCCAGCACTGGCGCGAGCGAGTGCACGACTGGATGGCGGACAATTCCATCCTCGATCCGGACCCGGCTCACCGGGCGGCGCGGTGAGACCGGTGCGGCGCGTCGAAGCCGCGGGCGCGGGTCAGCTCACGAAACTGTAGTCGTAAGGCCCGCGCATTTCGCGGCGGAGATAGCCGTTGGCTTCGGCGGCGTGCTCGCCGGTGAATCTTTCCGTTTCGGGGTCCCACGTCAGCGCGTGTCCGGTGCGGAGCGAGATCGCTCCGAGGTGGCACATCGTCGCGGAGCGGTGGCCGGTCTCGACGTCGCAGATCGGCTGCTGCCGCGTGCGCATGCAGTCGAAGAAATTTTGGTGGTGGTTTTTGCTGACGTAGAGCCGCTCGGCGCCCTCGGGGAGCGGCGTGCGGAGGAGCTCGGGATCGCTGGCCTCGATGCGATCGCGATTCACCCAGATCCAGCCGTCGGAGCCCTCGAAGCGGATGCCGTTGCGCTGGCCGTCCTTGTTGATCACTGCGCCGTAGATCGAGTCGTCGCGCGTCGTGTGGATGTTGAGCCGGATGCCGTTCGCATACGTGTAGTTCACGGTATACTCGGAATAGGCGTCGTAGCCGCCCGCAATCGGTTCGGCGAGCCGGGTGGAGGCGACGTGCGTCGGGGCGAGAAGGCCGATTGCCCAGTAGGCGATATCATTGTGGTGCGCGCCCCAGTCGGTCATCGTGCCGCCGGAGTAGTCATACCAGAAACGGAAGGTGCCGTGGCAGCGTTGCGGCACGTATTCGACAAAAGGCGCCTGGCCGAGCCAGTAATCCCAGTTCAGGCCCGCGGGCACAGGTGCGGTGGCAAACGGGCCGTCACGCAGGCCGGCGGGCAGCCAGACGTTCGCTTCGCGCAGCTGGCCGATGCGGCCATTGCGCACGAGTTCGCACGCGAGCCGGAAACGCGTGGAGCTGCGCTGCTGCGTGCCGGTCTGGAGGATGACCTTGTGGTCGCGCACGGCTTTGATGACGTGGCGGCCCTCGTCGATCGTGAGGGTGAGCGGCTTTTCGCTGTAGATGTCCTTTTTCGCGCGCGCGGCGGCGATGTTGATCAACGAGTGCCAATGATCGGGCGTGCCGTTCACAATCGCGTGGACGTCGCCGCGCTCGAGCAGTCGGCGGAAGTCGCCGTAGCCATCGGGCTTCCGCCCGTCCTCGGTGGTGAACTTCGCGACGGCTTCGGCGACGCGGCCGGAATCGACATCGCACACGGCGACGATGTCGCCGTAGTTGCTGGCGTTGGCGGCGTCGACCTTGCCCATCCCGCCACAGCCGATGAGCGCGATGCCCGGGCGGTCGTTGGCGGAGAGTTTTTTGACGGGGTCCTCGGCGGCACGCAGCTGGCGCTCGACGAACCACAAGGGGAGGCCGGTGGCGGCGGCGAGCATCGTGCAGCGCTTGAGGAATGAGCGACGCGTGACGTTGAACGGGGCGGGAGCGTCGGAAGGAGGGGCCGATTTCATGCGTCCTGCAAGACGAACGACGCGGGCCGCGGATGCAAGCAATGTGGCGGGCTGACGCGGCGCGTGAAAACGCGGCGCTAGCGATCGTAGCGCTGAACCAGCGCGGTGGCGGCGCGGCGGATGCTCGCGCGCAGCTCGGCGGGGGCGATGACCTCTGCGTTCGCGCCCCAGCTGAGGACCCATTGCTCGACCTCGGACAACGCGCCCAGGCGGAGGCGCAGCTCGAGGCCGCCGTCGGGAAGATTGCTCATTTCCTGGGATTCGTGCCATTCACGCTCCCGGATGCGTTCGGCGACGGCGGCCGAGAAACGGATGACGACGCGGAAATCGCCGGCCCCGCCGAGCACGCCGAGGGCGTTGGCGAAGAATTTCTCCGGCGAAAAATCGGCGGGGCGCGTGAACGGTTTGCCGGTGTTCGCGACCTCCTCGATGCGCGGCAGCGCGAATGTGCGCAGGGCATCGCGCTGACGGTCGTGCCCGACCAGATACCAGAGGTTCTCGCGGTTGGCGAGATGGTAGGGGCGCACGTGACGCAGCGACTTGCGGCTGTCACCAGGTTTTCGATACGCGAAGGCAACCTCCTCCTGGCGCAGGACGGCGGCGCTGAGAGCGTTGAAGACGGCGAGGTCGGTCCGGCCGAGCCCGATGTTCTTGAACGAGACGGTCTGCAGCTCGTCGGCGGGCGAGAAGGAGATGCGGTCGCGCAGGCTGCGGGAAAGTTTTTCGAAGGAGATCTCCAGCTGCCGGTGAAACGGCGTGCCGCGGTATTGCTGCAGGGCACGTTGCGCGACCAGCAGCGCGAGCAGCTCGCCTTCGGTGACGTTGACGGTCGGAAACGCGTTTACCGGCTGCGTGTAACGGTAGGCCTGGATCTGCACGTCGAACTCGATCGGCAGCTCGAGCCGGTCGCGCATGAAGGCGATATCGCGCACGACGGTCTTTCGTGAAACCTCCAGCAGCTTCATCAGCTTCGTGCAGTTCGTGAGTGCGCCGCGGCGGAGCTCGTCGTGAATCTTCAACATGCGTTCGAGCGGGGGCCGCGAGAGCTGGGCGCGAGGGGTCATAACAAAGAAAAAACCAGGTTCCCGTGGCCTGGGTCAAGCAATGTCCCACCCCTGGGCCTAGAGTGGGCGCATGAAATCGCTCCGCCGTCAGAAAAAATGCTACGTTCCCCTCGCGCTCTCGTGGTCGCATTGCGGCGCCCTGTATCGGGTGACTGCGTGGCCGGAGGTTCGCTTCGAATGTCTCTATGGCGACGAATGGATCCCGACGTCGCCCACCGAGGACGCCCTTGCCACGGCGGCGCAGGAATGCGGGGCAGCGGCGTGGAAGCCGTATCTCGAATTCGTGCCGGCGGAGGTCCGCGCGTTTCTGGAGTTGTTCAAGTTCACGCGTATGGAGGCGCTGCAGGTGGCAGCGCGTAGTCCGGAGCTGCTGGCCGCGCTGACGGAGACGCCGGTGTTGACGGCGTTCGTCGCGTCGCACGCCAGCCTGCGCGGCAGCGAGGGCGCATGCTGGGACGAGATCAACGCGGTGCATGAGCGCAGCGGCATTTTCGGTCTGCTCGAGTGGCTGGGCCTGCCGGCGTCGCGGCAGACGCTGTCGGTGTTGCAGAATATCGTCGATCCGGACCTGCCCAAGCGGCTGCTGGAGCCGGTGCGCAGCATGTTGTGGGAGCCGACGACGCTCTTCGCGTTGCAGCGGCTGCCGGCGATCACGGATCGCGAATTGGTGCGGACGCGGCACGCGCTCGCCGCCTGACGCGCGGCGGGTTTTGCCGGCGGCAGGCGAAACCTGCACTCCGCGTCGGCGAAGGAACAGCGCCGGCGGGGGTCGGTCTGCGAGGCGCGCGCAACATCCGAAACCGTCGCGAGGGCGGCGGCGGCGTTGCACCCCGATGCGCCTCTACAAGGAAACCTCCGGACTGTCGCGTTTCATCACGTTTGCGTCGTTTGTGCTGGTCGTGTTCGTGCTGCGCGTTGCCGAGGAGGTGATGATGCCGGTCGCGCTGTCGCTGCTGCTCGCGTTTCTGCTATCGCCACTCGTGGTGAAACTCACGCGTTGGCGGGTGCCGAAGACCCTCGCGGTCATCACCACCGCCGCCTGTGCGTTCCTGACGATCGGGGCGATCGGCTGGCTGGTGACGACGCAGGCGATGCAGCTGCTGCGCGATCTGCCGCAGTATGAGCAGAACGTGACGGCGAAAATCGCAGCGTTGAAAAATCCGGAATCGACCGGGGCCTTGTCGCGGGCGTTGGGCACGGTGGAGCGGTTCTGGGCGAGCCTGGAACAGGATGACGAAGGTCACGCGCCGGCCGCGGCCGATGGGCAGAAACCGGTGCCGGTGCAGGTGAAGGACTCCGACACGCCGATGGAGATGGCGACCGAGGTGGTGCGGAGACTGGTGAAGCCGGTGGGGATCGCGGGCGTCGTGATCGTGCTGGTGATCGCGACGCTGTTCCAGCGCGAGGACCTCCGCAACCGCTTCATCCGCGTGATCAGCGGCGGGCAGCTGAACACCGCGATCGAGGCGATCGACGACGCCTCGCGCCGGGTCTCACGTTACCTGCTCGCACAGCTGATGGTGAACACGATTTTCGGCGTGGCGGTGGGGCTGGGCCTGTTTTTCATCGGCGTGCCGCATGCGCCGTTGTGGGGACTCACGTCGACGCTGCTGCGTTTCATCCCATTTCTCGGGCCGTTGATTGCAGTGACGTTTCCGCTGGCGTTGTCGTGCGCGGTCGATCCCGGCTGGACGATGCTCTTCTGGACCGCGGGGCTCTACATCGTGGCCGAGTTGGTGACGAACAACATCATCGAGGTCCTCGTTTATGGCACGAGCACGGGCATTTCGACGCTCGCGCTGCTCGCGGCCGCGGTATTCTGGTCATGGCTGTGGGGCTTGCCGGGGTTGTTTCTGTCGACGCCGCTCACCGTCTGTCTCTTGGTGCTCGGCCAGTATGTGCCGGGGATGCGTTTCCTCGGCGTCTTGATCGGAAGCGAGCCGCCCCTCGAGCCGACGGCGCAGTTCTACCAGGTGATGCTCTCGATGGATCAGGAGGAAATGTTTTTGCAGGCCGAGGCGCACGTGCAGCAGCGCGGGCTGGCGGGGTTTTACGACGATGTATTCGTGCCGGCGCTGCTGATGTCCGAAGTCGATCGTCACAAAGGCGCGCTCGCCGAGGTGCGGCAACGGTTCATCTTCGAGTCCAGTCAGGAACTGATCGAGGACCTCAGCCAGCGACCGGACGACGATAATGCGCCGGAGAAACCCGAGGCGAGCTCCGGACAGGTGATCGGACTGCCGGCGCGCGACGAGGCCGACGAACTGGTGGCCCTCATGCTCGGGCATCTTTTACGTGAGAACGGATTCCGGGCGCGGGTGCGTCCGGTGCGCGTGGCGCCGGGACACGAGTGGTTGGAGACCGAGGAGGAGCAGCCGGTCGTGTTCATCTCGGCCCTGCCGCCGGCGACCTTGAGCGCCGCGGCGCGCGTGTGCCGTCGCGTGAAGGAGCGCCGCCGCAGCACCACGGTGGTGGTCGGCGTGTGGGCGGCCGGCGGCGAGATGGAGAACCTGCATCGCCGGCTGAAACAAGCCGGCGCCGATGGCATCGTGACGAGGTTGTCGGACGCGTTGGCCCAGATCCGGACGCTGCTCAGCGTGCCGGTCGAGGCCAACGCGCCGCAGAGCGAAACGCCGACCAGCCGCACCCTGGATCGCTCCGAGCGCAAGCTCGCCGGACTTTCGCCGGACGAGGCGACCGACACGGTGATGCGCGAACTCGCGCGCGCGCTGGACGTGCCGGTGTCGCTGGTGACGATTGTCGAAACGAATCCCGAATTCTGGAGCCGTCTGGCAGGGGGCACTGCGCCGGGAGAAAAGATCGGCTTCGAGGGGATCGTCGGACTCGATGCCGCGTGCATCGTGGAGGATCTGGCGAAGGATGAGCGTTACGCGACGCATCCGCTCCTGGTGAAGCGCGGCGTGCATGCGTTTGCCAGCGCGCCGCTGCGCACCCGCACCGGCTCGCGGGTCGGCAACCTCTGCGTGCTCGACACGAAGCCGCGCGAGTTTTCGCCGGCGGATCGCGAGTTGATTGAGGCGCTGGCGGGGCAGTTGATGGAGGTGCTGGACGTGGCGGTGCCTCCGCCCGGTTCGGCGGCCGCGCCGGCTCCCCCATCGGCAGAAAAAGCCTGAGTGCCGCGAATCGGGAAATGTCCTGCGGTAAAAAGCGCATGCGCCTTGCCGGAGGCTTGGCGGAAACTGTGCGCGTCGCCGCCGCACAATGGCCTCGTATGAAAACTCACATCGCTCCCGCGCTTCGATGCGCGATCCTTGCTTCTGCCGTGTCGCTGGGCGGCACGTTGTTGGCTGAAACGAACACCACCTCGACGCGCGCCACCTCCGATCCGACGGCTCCGATGGCGACGGAACGCCGGGCGGACATGCGTGGCGGCGAGCACCTGAGCCGTGCGGATCGGAACTTTTTCGAGAAAGCCTCCAAGTCCGGCATCAAGGAGGTAGCCGTCTCGGAATCCGTGATGAACCGGCTCGGTAATCAGCAGGTGAAGCAGTTTGCGCAGACGATGGTGCAGGATCACTCGCAGGCGAACGCCGAGTTGATGGCGCTCGCCCAGAAGAAAGGCGTGGTGCTGCCGGCGAAGGACGACCTGTCGAAGTTGACGAACAAATGGTCGACGAAGAAGGACGGCAAGGATCTGGCCGAGGACTACATGAAGGAAATGGTCTCGGACCATAAGGACGCGGTGGACCTCTTCGAAAAAGCCTCGAAAAGCGAGGATCCGGACATCGCCGCGTTTGCCAACAAGACTCTGCCCAAGCTGCAGGCGCATCTGCAACACGCCAAGCAGCTTGAACGGGCGCTGGACTGATCGTCGCCATCAGTTCGATCCCGCCGTTTTCGGCGGAATTCACGGGCGAGGCGCAGGCCTCGCCTTTTTCGTTTCCGCGCCGCGCGATCTTTCAAGGTGATCTTCCGGGTTTCCACTGGCGGGATCGAGAAGAGCGGCTATCTTGGCGCAGCCCTGCGGCCGGCCCCGGACGAACCCCTCCGTCCGGGCTCCCTCGCCGCCCTTTCACGTGTCGTTATCCCATGAATACACTGAACGACTTGACCTGCGCGCCGGCGTGCCGCGACCGGATTAAGATCAGCCCATTGTTCGACGTGGTTTTCTATCTGCTCGCCACCTTCGTGATCCTCATGATTTCGCTCCACCGGCTCACGGCGATCGGGGTGCCGGTGTCCCGAGCGGAGGCGTCGGGCATCGACACGACCGTCTACCTGCGGGCCTCGGCCAGCGGCGCGATCTACTGGAAGGAAGGCGGAACGGGCGTTCCCCGGCCCGTTCACGAAGCGGAGCTCGCGGTCCGCCTCGCCGATTACAAGCACCGCGTCTCCCAGCCGAGAGTGCTGGTGCGCGGCGACGACAAGGCCACCTACGGCAGCGCGGTGCACCTGTTTGACGAGGCCCGCCGCGCGGGGGTGCGCGACGTCTCGCTGGAAACGCTCGTGAGTCACACCGGCGGCTGACGCTACGCGGGCGCGAGCGGCTCGATGCCCACGAACTTGTGGCGCTCGTCGAAGCGGAGCCGGAATTTTCCGTGCACGCCGTCCAGGGTGATGAACTTGTGCAGCACCGACGCGGGAAACTGCACGGTCTGGCCGTTGCTGGCGCGGGCCACCACGGCCCGCAGTTCGCCGCGATAGTAGGCGGCGATCTGGTCGCGACTCAGGTTTACGGATACAAGAAGCTCGGACATGGCTGAGGCAGGAAACGCGCTCAGCGTGTCCGGCGCCCGCCGTGGAGGCGAGCGCGATCCGGCCGCCGCGCCGGCGGGCGGCGCACGGCCGGACGTTGGCCGGTTCAGTGAATTTCGCCGCCAGTGCAGGTTCCGGCCGCCGCAGGTTCCCGTTCCGGTTCCTCAGGGCGCGGGCCGGCGACTCCGCCCGCTGCCTCGGCGCGGATGCCGGCGCGGCCGCCCGCGGGCGTATAGCGCCAGCCCGGTTCGGTCCTGGGCGACTGGGAAAGCCTCAGGCTGACCACTGTATCCACAATTGTGATGCCAGCGACCATGGCCATCGCGATCAGGAGCCGGCGGCGGTCGTCCTCGCGGAACTGGCGCAGCAGCCGCGGACGGGAATCATGCTGCCGCAGTGCGACGGCGAGCAGACCGAGGTCCATGGCGTCGCCGGCCACGCGTGCCCACATGAAACCCGTGGGTTTGGGACGTCCGATCAGACCGAGACCGGCGGCGATTTCGCGCACGCCAAGGAAGCGAAGCAGGGGATCGCATTCTTCGTTCACGCCGATGGCGCGGGCGACATGGCGCGGAGCCAGGAGTTCGGCGAGACCGAGTCCGATGCTGAACCAACCGAGGCCACGGGAAAGTTGTGCGGTGTTCATCCCTTACTGTTCACCGCCTGCCGCATTTTTAAAATGGGGCGAAATCCAGCCGCCGTGACCGGAGCATTTTCGACCTTGTCCGAGGCGCTCAGGGGCGAAACTGCGGACCGGGAAAGGGTGGCGAAAAGCGATCGGGTTGGGCGGCGGAAAACGGCGGCGGCACGGCGGAAGTGGGGCGCCGGCGCACCGAGCGCGGCCGTCGTTGCGATTTGGCATCGGTCGGCGGGGTCGCTGGGCCGAGTGCGAACCGGGTGGCGTGAAGAAGCCGCTCCATCCAAAGATTGAGCTGCCGGACGGCAATGTCGCGCCCCCGGGTCGAACCGGCGACTCGCCGGCCGCACGCCGCCAGATCGGTTTGGCAGGAGGCGAGGTGCTGCAACTGAAGCAATGCCTGGTGAAGGCGGTGGAGGCCGAAGCCGTGCTTCGCGAGCAGCTCCGACGGAATTGTGTTCATCGCGGCAAGATAGGAAGCCGCCGTTTCGATCACGAAACCGCGCCTCAGGTGAGCGGAGAGGCCGCGGCCGATCGTCACCTCTCCTGATTCGCATGCCTGTGCGAGCGCATGTTGAAACTGCCGGTAGTGCGACTGAGCACACTGCAACTGGGGTCGCACAGCGGCCTTCGCCGCGGCCAAGCGGGCGAGCGCTCCGTGGCACTCCTCGCAGGCCTGGCGAGCGCGCACCTGGAGCTCGCCACCGATTTCCCAGGCGCCGGGAGTGACGCCCTGTTGGGACAGCAAGTCGCGGAGCGCGTCATGCTGGCGGATGCCAAGCATCAATTCGCCCACGCGATTCACGGTCGCGGCGACCTTGCCGTTGCGAGCGGCGGCGAGTGCGAGTTTGGCGTCAGCGCCCGTGCCTAACCCGCCGACCGGGGTGGGGTGTTCGTTTTTCGAAAGCATGGATCACGCGCATCCATCTCGGCGGGACGGGGCTGACGAGACAGGATTCTCCGAGCAGGCGCGGCTCTCGTTTGTATGACGACACTGGTTTGCGCAAGCTTGCCGATGGAGGCGGCGCGCATTTTGGAAAGATTTTCCGTGCGTCTGGAAGTTGGCCTGAGACGTGCTAAATTAACGCCGTGCTTTGCCCGCCTAGCGGGAAGGCACTTTTGGGGTAACCAAGCAAATAATGGGCGGACCGCTTAGGGGTAGGCGGTCCGCCCTCTTTTTGTGAGTTCGCGTTCGGTCACCAAATCGGATCGAGGTAGGCCGCGCCGGCGGTCTTGCGTCCGGCATATTCAACGAATCCCGGCGCACCGCCGACCGTCTCGCCATTGCAGAGGCAGACCGACGCGCCGAGAAACGCCGAAAACTCGGTGGTTTGCGCGACATGCCGGGCTTTTAGCGACCAGCCGCTGGTGCGCCGTTGGAACGTATAGACGGCTCCCTCGTTACTGGCGCCGCAATACGGCGCACCCACCGCGAGCACATGGCCTTCCAAGGAAACGCTCGTGCCGAACTCGTCGCCCGCGGCCGCGTCGCTCGCGGCGAGCTTGGCGCGTGCGGCCCAGCGAGATCCGTCCCACTGATAGAGATAAACGGCACCGGTCTCGAGATCGGCGCCGCTTTGCGCAGGCGCTCCGATCGCGATCGTGTCCTGATCCACGGTCACGGCGGCGCCGAAACCACTGTAGTCGCCGGGCACGGCGTCCGCAGGCGCGAGCCGGGCCTGCTGCCGCCAGTGCCAGTTGCTATATTTGAAAATATACGCCGTCTCCGAAACGGGCGAGCCGATCACGATCGTGCCATTGCGAATCGCCACGGCGGAGCCGAAAAATGCATGCTCGCTCGCGTCCGACGCGGTGAGCTTGTCCTTTTGCGTCCAGGCGGACCCGCTGCGGGTAAACACATAGGCTGCGCCGGCATTCGGCGCGCGGCCGCTGTCGAGAAATGCGCCGACCACGATGGTGTCGCCATGAATGGCCACGCAGTCGCCGAAAAGCTGGTCCGCAGTGCGGTCGGCGGGAACCAGCTTCGCCTGTTGCACCCAAGTTTCTCCCTGACGCACGTAAACGTAAGCCGCGCCGGAAGCGTCGCCGGTGACTTCGTCGAAGGGTGCCCCGACGACGAGGGTGTCGCGGCTGACTGCGACGGATTCCCCGAACGAACGGTGGCCGGTGGTCGCAGGTCCGAGGAGTCGCGCCTGCTGGCGCCAGCTGGCTCCGTCGCGCGCGAAGACGAACACCGCGCCCGCGAATGGGCCGGCGGCATCGTCATCGGGCGAGCCGAGCGCAAGGGTGTTGCCGTCGAGGCTGACGGAGGCGCCCGTGCGGGCACCGATCGATGCCTCGGGCGGGGCGAGCCTGATTTGGCCGGCGACGAGCGCGGCGGGAAGCGAAACGGCCACACAGGCCGCGAGAAGGCTGCAAGTCCACAGCCTCCGGACGGAGTCGTAGTTCATGGTGTGTGCTGGTTGACCGGCCGCGACGCCGTCGAACGGGGTAAACCGGCGGCGTTGCGGACGGAATGGGTTCGGCAAGTGAGAGCGCTGTATCCAAAGTTGGATACTCTCTCGGCAACGAGCGCAGTAACCGGGCGGCGCTCCCCGGTGTCAACGACCGCGGCACCGGCGGAGCCCGAAGCCGTAAATGGGCCGACTTCGTCTCACGGCCAAGCTCCCTAGGAAGCCTCAAAATGTTCTGAAAAAACGCCGCGAAACGCTTCGCTAGTTGACGGCCGCCGCCACCTTCCGGTTCCAGCGGTCGAAGGTCGCCAAGACCTTGTTCGGCAGGTCCGTATACCAGGCGTAACCGGCGACGCGCTCCGGCGAAATCTCGCTCAAATCGTAGTGCACGGTCCGGTCGCGATCGCCGAAGACCGGCGTCGCGGTCCGCGGCTGGTAAAAGCGGGCCCACAGCAGGGGCGCGCCGGGCGAAGGCACCGCGTGGCCGCGGAGATCGGCCGGTGCGCGGGCGATCCGCAGATCGGAGAGCGCGGTGCGGCGAAACCAAGCCACGGCCCCGCGCACGGCGGCAATCGCGTCCGCGGAAGGCTGCGGCAGCTCCATCAGCAGCAGCACCAGGGTCGCGCTTTCGCGCGCACAGTCGGCGATCGGTTCGAAATTGCGGGCGGCGGCGGGGCGGAGGGTGAGAGGGTCGTGCTGCTGGCACCAGACCGTGCGTTCGCCGTCGCGGCGCAGCTGGGCGGAAAGGATGCAGTCGATGCCGCGGTCGAAACGCCGCGCCGCTTCCTGTCGCAGCGGAGCCGCGGTGAAGGCGAAGGGCCGGGCGCCGGCGGCGACGTCGCGCAGCAGGGCGAGGACGTTGGCCATGGCGTCGTCGTTGAAGGTCACGCCGTCGTGATAGCCGCCGACGAGCGGATAAATCTGCGGGAATCCACCGTTTGGATACTGCGCGGCGAAGACGTAGCTCATGCCGCGGCCGAACGCCTCATGCCAGGTCCTCGCCTGCGCGTGTCGCGGGCTCGCGGTGAGCACCTGCGCGAGGAAACGCAGTTCAGACACCGTGGCGTCGTTGTCGAACATCGGCTGGGCCTTCTCCGTCGCGGACGGCGGGATGGGCCGCGAATAGTCGGTGCCCTTGGTCCAGCCGCCGGCGGCGGTCTGGGCCTCGACTACGCGATCGGCCACCGCGGCCGCGTCGGCGCCGGCATACCAGGCCGGCGATTCCTTGAGCCGGAGGCCCTTGCTATGCGCGCCGCCGAGCGGCGGCGTCGACATCGGCTTGAGCGGGGAGGCGTCGGGCTTCGGGCGGACCGGCAGCTGTCGCAGAAAGGTTTCAGACCGGTCCCAATATTCCTGCCACGCCGGTCGTTCCTCCGACGGCAGGGCGGCGATGCGCTCGGCGGTCAGCGGGGAGAAGGCCTGCTCGGGCCAGCCGTAAGGCGCGGGAGCTGCCTGGATGGAAACGGCGAGGGCGAATGCGAACAGGGCGGCAGAGCGGGGCGGGGTCATGACCGCGACAGTGTGGCGGGCGGATTGAGCCGAAAAAAGCCCACTCTTGCGCCGGTCGACGATGAGACCGTCGGCCGGCGGCATTGCCCGCCCCGACACTGGGCGGCGGTTCAGGTTGTAACCAGATCTATGATACGCGGTTTGGCCAGCCGGTCGAAATCCTCATACTTGAGTTTGATGACCTCGGTGTGGGTGCCGGCGTTGAAGGCAATCTCGCGCTCGCAGGCAAGGCTGGCGGCGACGTGGACCTCCATCCCGTAGAGATTGCCGAAGGGCGGCATCGCGCCGACCTCGCAATCGGGAAACAGGTCGCGGATCTCGGATTCGGTCGCGAGTTTCACCTCCTCCGTTTCGAACATCTCGCGCAGCTCGTGCAACAGCAGGCGCCGGGTTGCAGGCAGGACCAGCAACGCGGGTCGGCCATCGATGCGGACGACGACGGTCTTCGCGAAGTCGCGGCCGGCGACGTGCGCCGAAGCGGCGACCTCCGATGCCGTGTAGGCGGGTGAGTGCTGGATGCTCACGTATTTGACCCCGTTGGCGTCGAGAAACGCCTTGAGTCGATTCGTTGTCATACGCTCCTCCTCTCGTGGTGAACGTTGATGTGGCACGGCCCGGCCGGTGGGGACGGGCGGCTGCCCGCGGCGGTTCCGGTCTGGCGTGAAAACAATCTAGTCCGATGTTGGGCGATGTAAAACCGCCGCGCGTCAGAATGCGGCGGGCAACCGATGCGGAGCATGCGGCAAGAACTGCGCATCAAGGAGGATGCGTTGCGCTAAATTGCGCCGTCCGGTTCTTGCCGGACCACCCATGAACTCGCCTGCGTTCGGATTGCGCGTTGCCAGCGTCTTGTTTGCGTTGGTTTGCCTGGCCCATGTCGGCCGCGTGGTGGGCCGGATCGACGTGCAGATCGGCGCTTTCACGGTGAGCCAGGGAATGAGCCTCGTGGCGGCACTGCTCACGGCGGTTCTGAGCACATGGTTGTGGCAGTTAAGCCGCAACGCGAAGGAGCCGCGGACGCTGTTCCCCGCGGACCGGAAAGGATGACTTGTCATGAAGAAGCCGGCCTCGCGCCTTGACCGGAAGTGGCAGTGGCATCGACGGGCCTTGCAGCAGATTCGCGACGAGCTGTTGCGCGAGCGCGACGAGCATGCCTCCGCCATTCGCTCCGCGCTCGATCGCGGCGGCGAAGACGACGTCGATCGCGCGAACGACAAGTGCGAGCGCGACACCTTGCTGGCGGAAATCCAGCTGGAGGATGCCGAGCTCGCGGAAGTCGAGGCGGCGCTCCGGCGGATTCGCGACGGAACTTACGGCATCTGCGAGTTGACGGGCCAGCCGATCTCGCCGGCCCGGTTGCGCGCGATCCCGTGGACGCGCCTGAGCCGCCGCGGGGCGATGCGCGTCGCGCAGGGGGTGCTGCATTGAAGCCGACGGTCGCGCGCGCTCAACGCAACAGCGCCGAGGCGCACCAGAGCAGCGGCGCCTGTCCGTGCAGATCGCCGATGGCGCGGGGACGATCGAGATAGTATTGGTAGTCGTTTTTCTTGTTCGTGCCGACGCAGACCTCGCGGATGTCGGCGTCGGGCGTGAGATAAGTGATCAGCTTCAGCCAGGCTTTCTTCGCGGCCGGCCCGTAGGTGGCGGCGTCGAGCCAGCCGTGTTTCACGCCGGTGATGAACGCGAAGGCAAACATGCCCGTGCCCGACGTCTCGGCCCAGGATTCGGGCTTGTCGAGCAACTGGCGCCACATGCCGTCGGGGGCCTGCAGTGCGAGCAGCGTGTCCATCATTTTCCGATACGCGGCGAGCAGGGCTTCGCGGTCCGGATGATCCTCGGGCAGCGAGCGGAGGAGCTCCGTCATGCCGGCGGCCATCCAGCCGTTGCCGCGGCCCCAGAAGAACGGCACGTCGGGCGCGTGATGGAAGAGCCCGTTGGGCTGTTGCAGCTCCTCGAGATAAACGCGCATCTCGTGCGCGGTGCGGTCGAGGTAGTGGCGGTCGCCGGTCGCCCGAAACGCCTGCACCTGCACCGCGGTGATCATATACATGTCGTCGATCCAGAAACGCGTCTGGTTCGTCAGCCCATCGGGCCGGGGATTATCCCACTGACCGTCTGCGATCGCCAAGCCGAGCATGCGATGGCGGTAGTCGCGGGTTTGCTGATAAATTTCCAGAGGCACGGCGCCGAAGACGCATGCGTCGACGTGATTGATCGGCGGAATGCGCCAGCTGTTTTCCGGAAGGAACAACGGTTCGAAACGCTCGACGAGCCGCTGCCGCAGCGAACGCTCGTGGGCGAGCTCCGCGAAGGTGAGCGCGCCATACCAGGTGCAGACCTCGGGATAGATGATGAACCGGCGTTCCTGCGTCCAGTTGACATACGGACTGGTGAGGAAGCGGCCCGCGACACGACGGCCGATTTCCTGAGGCGAGGTGCCGGGCTCCCACGGGCCGAAGTCATAGGCCGCCAGGGCGGAGGAGGCGCAGGTGAGAAAAGTCGCGGCGCAAAGGCCGGCGAGGAGGACGAGGCGTTTCATGGGGTGAAAAATGGCAACGGGTTCCGCGCGCGATCGGCGCGACGCGAAACCTAGGTGCCGCCGCGACGCTTTCGATGCGGTCGTGTGCGAACCGTCAAATATCCCGAAAACGCGCTTCTGCGACTCCGACGGCTGCGGGTGTCTCGTCGGAGCCCCAGCCCTGCGCGAGGGCGCGGTCAGCGAACGAGCGAAATCTTCGCCGCAAAATCCTCGGTCGCACGATCGCCCCCGGCGGGAAAAACGGGAGCTACCAGCATCCCGGACGCATCGGCGCTCACGATCAGCTCGGGCAGCCACACTCCGTTGCGGGGATCGAACCACCGCCACCGATAGCGGGCGTCAGGCACGAAGCCCGTGAGCTCTGCGCGCGCGGCCTGCAGTTCGAAATACGCGAGCGCGAAATCCCGGGCCGGCGTGCGCATGAGAAACGTCCAGCCTTCGAGTCCCTCGTCGAGCGGATTGGCGGTGCGTCGGGTCGAGACGTCGTGCGACGCGAGGACGAGCTGCTGGTAACGTGCACCCTCAGAGAGAACGAAGGTTTTCAAATGCTGCATCTGCGCGCCCGAGTCGTAGCGCAGGGCCGTCCAGATGTGCGGCCGCCAGCCCGCGGGCTCGCCCGTGCTGGTGACGTCGTAAGCGGCGGTGCCGTGCACGTGGCCGGCGAGGCCGCCGGACAGGACCGAGCCATACATCATCGCCCGCGCGAAATAATTGTCGCGATCGGAGTTCTCCTCGGGCGTTTCGCCGCCGGGCCGGTTGATGGAATGGTTCCACCCCGTGTAGTAGGGCTCGAGATTCGCGGCGGGATAAGCGGGCTCGAGCCGGAAGATCTCCTCGAGCGAGGGGTAGATCGCGTGATTGCGCGGTTTGTTGCCGACGGTGTGCATCGTGAGCCACGGCGCCTGCTTCCCGTGGCCGAAAACCTTGAACGTGGAGCTGTCGATCAGCGTGGTGTAGGGCTGGCCGAAGGGCAGCGGGCCGTATTTCTGATGATGATACGTCAGGGCTGCGTTGAACTCGTCACCGGTCAGGCTGTAGTCGCGGGGAATCCAGTCGAGGTGGATGCCGCTGAAGATCAGGTTCCACGCGCCGTAACGAGAAATCAAATACTGCACGAAGCGCGCGTAGGAGGGATTGAAATCGAAGTAGGCCTTCCACGCCGGCCCGTGGTCGCGGCGGACGGTTTCGAGAAACGGCACGAAGCCCTCGGCGGCGAGATGCTGGAGCTTGCGGTCGAGCGAGCGGAAATACGCCGGATTGATCCGGTCGAAATCGGCGAGACCCTCGCGATCGGGCAGAATGGCGAACGGGCGGTTTCCGTGTTCGTCCTCCATGTTCTTGGCCGTCGTGGTGGCGCCGTCGGCGGTGGAGATCCGGGCGTTGGGCGCCCACGTGCCGAACTTCTCCCAGGCGTTGCGCAGGTAAACGCCGTCCCGGTTCGCGTAGGTGGCGCCGTGATGATCGGCGGTCCAGTGCGGAAACGCGGCGATGAACGAGATCGAGTTGTAGCCCTGGCGCTTCCGCCAGGCGACGGCTTCCTCGAAGCCGATGCCGGGACCAGGCTGGTAATCGGCGGCGGCGGGCGCGCCTTTGTAGGGCAGACGCCACGTCGACGCCGCGAGCCACGTGTCGCCGACGAGAAAGAACGGCGAGCCGTCGGCGTAGCGCAACGCGTGGCCGTTGTCCGACGCGCGCACGAAGCCGCGACGATTGGGGTTGGCGGCGAGTTCGGCGTCGGTCCACGCGACGGCCGTGAGTTTGCCGCCGCCGTGGTTCAGCCCGGCATCGCCGGGCTGATTCGAGCCGGAGCGCCACGACCATTCGCCGGGAGCGGTGGCGACGAAGCGCACCTTGAACGTGCGGCCGCCGTCCCAGAAACCGTAAACGCGTCGGGTGAAGTTCGGGCCCGAGAGCTCGATCCAGCAGTCGACCTCGGCGTAGGGATTGGCGTAGTCGCGGGCGGATTCGAAAATGATCTCCTGCATCTCCCACACATGCACCTCGCCGGATTGGAGCCGGGCCATGGCGAGCGGCGCGAACGGGAAGAGCAGCAAAAGGCCGAGAAGAAGACGAAGGGATGCAGGCATGGCGGGGTGAAAGCTTCTGTGAAATAAAACTTGTTCTCGGGCTGGCCGTCGAAGCGCGTGGGAAGCCAACAATTGAACGGCGCCGTGCCGGGCATGGCTGCGCCGTCCGGAGCCGGGCGAAACGCTACGGCGCGTCGACGAGGTCCTGCGCAGCGAGCGCGAGGAACATGAAATCGGGGCCGCCGTTGACCACGTATTCGTTTTCGCCCCAGAAGAACGGCCAGTCCTCTTTGTTTTCGGGGAAATCCGGTTTGATGATCAGCACGCCGGGAACCACGCCGCCGGCGATGAACGAGAAGTCCGCGCGGTTGCTGCCGTAGGCGACTTCCTTCGATTGCGTGCCGACGCCCGAGACGAGCGACAGCTCGGAGCCCGGATGCCGGCCGAGCAGGTAATGCAGACCGTCAAACACGGGCTGCGTGTCGACGATATCCGGAAACGCGCGGTGTAGAAGATACGCCGTGTTCGCGAAACGGAGCACCTGTGTGCTGCCCGCCCAACCGCCGGTGTGAATCGGCACGCCGTAGGGATTTGCCTTCGCCAGCGCCGCGGCTTCGTCGCGAAACGTGCGTGCGCTCGCGGCGAGTTGCGCACGAAACGTTTCGCCGAGAAGCGGCAGCGCCCGGACCGCGTGCGGGACGTTGGCCGGGAGGCGTTGCTGGACCACTGGCCAGAGTTCCTCGGCCCGCAGGCCGAACCGCGGCTCGCGAGTCGCAAGGAGGAGTTCGACCGCGGCGCGGAATTCCTCGTCCTCGAGGATGCCGCCGGTGGTGTTGCCGTGGCGGAAAAGATGCGGCGGCTGCGCGTGTTCCTCGTTCCAGACGCGCAGCGCGGTCGCGAGGCAGTCGTCAGCGAGCGCGTCGCGATAACCGCGCAATGTGCGGCTCGCGGCGGCGAGGGCGGCGATCGAGCCGTAGTTGAGCGCGGTGGATTTGCTCGTAAACGCCCAGCGATCGTCGGGGGTGCCACTGTGGGTGCCGTTGGACTGGCCGGACGCGAGTGAGGCGTCGTAAATCAGACCGTCGGTCTTGGACGCCGCGTCGCCGAGATGCGTGTATTGGCCGAGATCGGGTTCGACGATGCCGTTGATCGCGTGGCCAACGGCGCGGTGTTGCGCGAGCAGTTGCAGCGTGCCGTGCTCGATCTGCTGCAGGAGGTCCGGAATCCCGTCGGGCACGTGCAGATCGACGTAGCGGCGCGTTTGGTCGATCGTGGTCTCGTCGCGGCGGGGTTGGAAGCGTTCCCAAATGTGCGCGAGTTGCTGCACGACGTGATAATTGGTCTGCGTGCGAATGTCGAAATCGCCGGCGTCAAGCCAGCCGCCGATATTGAGCCCGGGGATGTGTTCGCCGGGCTGAAAACGCGTGTCGGTGGTGGGTCCCTGCGCGTAGAGATCGAAGTGCACGTGATTGACCGGCGCCTGGCGGGCGTCGTCGCGATGCGGATCGCCGTGCCAGACGCGATAACCTTCGTTGACGAACATGTGGTCCATCTGCACCGGCAGATAGACGTCGCTGCTCGCGTGCCAGATGTCCGCGTAGGCGTCGTCGGCGATCCGAAACGCGGCCGTGCGCGTGCCGGCGTAGTCGATGACATAGAGCCCCGGTTCGCGCACTTCGCTGAAATCGAAGGTCGCGTAATGATATCTCAGATACGGGCCCCACGGCTGGACGGGCGCGGCGAGCGCTTCAGTCGCCGGGCCGTCGGGCTGGAGGCGCAGGAGTTGTGCGGTGGCGGCGGGCGGGTCATTGGGATCGAGCTCGATGACGGCGAGCTTGGTCTGCGCGGGATGGTAGCCGACTTGCGAGCGGCCGATCACGGGCGGCCGGACCCAGTTTGGAATCGTGTTCGCAGATAAGGTCCATTCGACGACGCGTCCGGTCCGGTTCGCGGGCAACAGCGTGCGGGCGACGAACCAGCCGTTCTGGGCGAGATTGCGGCCGTCGTAGAGCGAGACGTCGCCGCTGGTGGAGGCGAGCCGGACGCGGCGTGCCGGATCCTCGGGCGCGAGGACGAGCGTGCGGCCGGTGGCGAGCGGACGCGGCTCGAGTTCGCCACGCGGCGAGCGCGTCATCGGACCGGTCGGATGCAGCGGGAAATTCCCGGTGCGTTCATCCATGAAGAACGTTTTCCGGAAATAGGCGGACGGCAGGAATTCGAGGTTGAAACCGGCGCGCCCGACGAGGGCAGCCGGCAGCGGTTGCGCGAGGTTCACGCTGAGCGCGAGTCCGTCACCGCGCGGCTCGGCGCGAATCGTGAAGTCGAAATCGAAATCGGGATAACGCAGGTGCGCTTCGATCGAGCCGTCGGTGTTGACGCGACGCGCGACGAGTTGGGGCGCGGCGTCCCACTGGCCGGGCGTGGGCGCGAGACGCACGTCGCCGTTGGTGGCGGTGCGCACGCCGTGGTGGATGAGCTCGATGCCGGCGATCTTGGCGTCGCTGAACAATCCATCGTAGGTGTTGCTGAAAACGAGGACGTTGAGGCCGCGCGTTTCGAAGTAGCCGCGGTCGTTGAGTCGGAGCGCGGCGGCGCGGGCGGAGAGGGTGAAGGAGAGTGCGAGAAGCGTGAGGCCGAGGTAAGGGGTCTGCGAAAGCAGGGCACGAAGTGGGGGGCGCATCGTGCGAAGAAAGACGAGGCCTCCGACGAAAAGTGATGGCGGAAGCCGAGAGAGATAGCTCTCTCAATAGAACAGGAGCCGAACCCGCCGGCCGGTCAGAACGAAGTCAACGCGGAGGTCGCGCGTTAGCGCAGCAGGGTCATTTGGGACGTGACGTCCTCTTGGTCTTTTTGGAACGCGGCCTGGTTAAGTTGCGCGGGGAGTTCCTGACGGTGGGACGTGGTGCCGGCGGCGAATTTCAATGCCAGCAGGGCATCGACCGAAATCGCACGGTGGTTCTCCTGCCGCAGATCGCCGCCGGCAATCGTGACCAAAGCGGCGGAGCGAACGTGGAGGCCTGCGATGGCGTCGTCGTAACCCGAGATGTCTCCAATCACGATGGGGCCGATAAACGACGTGTTGGGCGCCCAGAAACCGGTGGTATCGGCACGATCCCAGATGGCGGCGTTGCCGAGCCGCGCGCCGCCGAAGCGGCCGTTACGCGAATGAATCGCGAGCAGGCCGATGTCGGCGATGCCGTCGTAGGTGACGTCGGATTTGAAGAGTGTCGGGTCGAGTGCGGTGAGCGGGCCGAGGCTGAAGACGGAGATGTTGGTCGTTTCGTCGGCGTCGGAAATGAAGATCCGGGCGTGTCCTTTCACGTAAGCGATATCTTGATTGTATTTCAGGGGCTTGGCGGGGCTGCCTGGATTCTCGATCACTAGCGTGAGGGCGCCGTGGCCGGAGAACTCGACCTGTACAATATCATCGTTCAGATCTATATAGGAGATCCGCGCGATCCGATCCGGCCGGGCACGGAGCTGCGCCTGTCTCCCGGTGAGCAGATACTGGTCATAGATATTGCCGTTGGGATGCTGGATATCGGCGCGAACCAGCGTGAGATCGCCCGAGGGGAGATCGGGCGCTGCGGGGGCGATGACGACCGGCAAACGATGCGGAGGATCATCCCATGCGGCGAAGTAGATGGATGGTGCGAGATTGCCGGCGGGGATTTTCCAGGTAGTGCCATTCGACTGCGCGAGTTCGGCGTGGCCGAGGAACCAGCGGACGGTTTCCGGAATCCCGTCGACAACGGAGAGGCTTACCACGACATCTCCGGTTGCGGTGCGGGAAACCCGCGGGGACGACGCAAATGTTGACCGTGGGCGGAAGGCGGATACCGGAATCCGATACAGATTGAAATTGAAGGCTCCGAAAATGTAGTCGCCCAATGCTGCCAATCGCCACAGCTCGCCCGGAGCTTTAGGGCCCCGCCTCCACGACTCTCCATTATCCAACGAGTAGAAGGTGACACCACCGACTCCTCCGGCGACGACGAGGTTTCCCGCAGCGGTCACCGTACAGACAATATCATCGTAAGGTAACAGGCTCGCGCTCCAGTTAATGCCGTCTTTCGAGGTGCAAATTGCGACATTGGGTTCGATCGGCGTGCCTGGTGCTATAACGCGAACCGATCCGTAATAGTCTCCCCCGACGGCGATATAGCGGTCCGAATGCCAGATCACCGCATGCAGTTCCTTGGGCGTACCGCTGTCGCGAGGTTGCCAGGTGGCGCCGTCGAGGGAGTGGAGGATAGTGCCGTTGGCGCCGACGGCCACGAAGCCGTGGGGTCCATAAGTCAGCCCTCTCAATTGAGGTGCTGCGTTCAATGCGACATTCGTCCACAACGTGCCATCGTCGGAGTAGGCGATCGCGCCGTCGTGCGGCCAGTTTTTCGCGCCAGCGGCCACAAACCGTCCCGCTCCAAACGCAACGGCCGCGTAGGTGGTATCGCCTGCCCAGCGAACCGTGGTCCATGAGGCGCCGAAATTGACGGACCTCGAGATGTAGGATCCTACTGCGACCCAAGCGCCTTCTCCCGAGGCACAGCCCTGATTATTGGAGCCAGCCGACTTCATTGAGCTCCAGGATATGCCGTCGGTGGAAACCAGTGACGCATCAAGCGCAACCAAGCGGTCGTCCACGGCCGCTACACTGCTAATCCAGGTTCTTTCGCTGTCCGCGGTGGGGGTCCACGTCGTTCCATCGGCCGAGAAATAGAAATGTCCGAAATTGCCGACTCCAGTATACATTCCGTTTCCGTAACCAAGAATTGCGGCGTCCTCAGAAGCAAAATTCCTCTGTGTCCACGTGGTGCCGTCGGTGGAGATGAGGCGATCGCCGTCTACAGTCGTGATATTGAACTGGCCATTCAAGAAGCACACCCTCGGAAGACCGCGAACCGACTGCAGCTGTGCGAGCTGCCAATGCACTCCGTCTCTCGACGTCGCGAGGGTTGCGGTGGCGCTGGTTGACCGGGAAGGAAATTTGTCGCCTGCGGCGGCGAGGAACGTGCCGTTCCCGAATGCGATCGAGGCAAACTCCACCGGTGCATCGATATATTGGTGCCTCCAATTTTTCCCATCTGGAGAGGTCCAGATACTGCCTTGTCGGGAAAGGGCGACAAACATGTCGTTGCCGTAAGTTGCAGCCACCACGCCTTCGTTTTGCACGAACCCGGGAAGGGGATTGACCTCCCAGACCGAACCGTCTGTGGACGTGAGGGCTCGTCCATAAAGATCAAGGGCTAGAAAGCGACCGTTCCCATAGGTCAAGCTCTGGATAATAGCGTAGAGCGACTCGCTCGTCTCGACTTTGCTCCACCCGACGCCGTCGTAAGAAATATAGAAAGGTGTTCGGCCGGTGCCCCGGTCATAGCTTCCAGCCACGATGAAGCGGTCATTTGCGAAAACCGTGGCGTATAAGCTCTCGTTCGTTCCGAGATAGCGAGGGGTCCAGAGGATGCCGTCCCGCGAAGTTTGAACGGCACCATCGTACCCGACCGCGACAAAAGCTCCATTGCCGTAGCTCACGTCTGTCGGGTTGAGGCCAGTGGTCGAGGGGAAGAGGGTGGTCCATTCGGTGCTCTGATAACTTTGAGACAATACGGTGACCCGTGCGTCCCGGCTTCGGGTCGTGCCGGCGGAGTTTGTCACCTCAACGTGGTAAACGCCCGCATCCTCGGGGGCCCCAAGGAGGCGCAAGGCTGCGGCGGTTCTTCCGAGTAGCCTCTGATTATTTCTGAACCATTGAAAGCGGGGCGCGGGGCGGCCAGTCACGATTACGCGGAGCCAACCGGATTCGCCGGTCGCGAGGGCCATATTCTCGGGCTCCGTTTTCACGATCGGAATGGCGCGCTCTCCGTCCTCGCGAAGATCATAGAGCGGACTGCTCGCGCGGCCGACCCGGTTGATGAGGTCAAAGCGGTAGGTTCCGAAATCGCGCTCGGAGTTGAATCGCAGATCGAAGGGGTAATGATCAATAAAGCTCGGCTGTGCGTGTCGCGTATCGACGAGTTGCCCGTTGCGGAATATTTCACAGCGAAACGGGGGCGTCCCGGAAATCCTGGGCACAATCGAGAGCTTGCTGCCGAGTTCAGGAATCGCGTTCAGGGTCGGCGTCTCGACGAAACGCGGCGGGACTCCATCACCATACAGAAATTGTGCGCCATCGATGTCGTCCGCAGTCAGGGCATAAAGGTCGCCCGTCGTTGAGTTCATGATCGCCGGGGCCGCAGCGGGATCGTCCTGATCCGGGTGATCGAGCCCGACGACGTGGCCGAACTCGTGGAGGGCGATGCGGCGGAAATCCAGCAGATGTTTGCCGTTCGAGGTTTGAAGCGGCCCCCGATAACTATCCCAAAGAAACGCGGTGTTAAAAATCACGTCGGCTTCCACATTGCGCTGCGGATTGCCCTTCGGGATTATCAAGGTGACCGCGCCTACGTCAGGACCGAGGATCTGTCCATAAGCGGTCGCGGCGAAGTAGGCTTCGCTGATGCCATTGTCCATTCCGCCTTCCGTTTCCTCCGACGGCACGCCCTGAAGCTTGAGCACCGTCATGTGGCGGTTCCATTCGGCGAGGGCAGCCTGCGCCGATTCGTTCCAGGTGGAGTTGTCCTGGAGCGTTTTGGAGGGGCCAAACCTCAGCGAAATCGTGACCTCGCCAGGATTCCAATACGCGGCAAAGTTCCGCTTCGGCATCAGGACAAAGGCGCGCGTGACCATGCTGGCCGCGCAGAGCGCAAGCAGCGCTCCAAACAGTTTAGCGGGTCGCATGTTTCATCTCCGCTTTGATTTTTTCACGGAAGAGGGCGCTCGTCATGCCGCCAGTCGTTCGTGTCTGGCGGGTATCCGGCAGCGGCCGGCTGACGTCGGCGGTGGAGTGCAGGGGAGCGCCGTTGGCGCGCGTCACGAAATCGACGCCGGTCACCGCGTCGTGGATTTCCCAATACAAACCGTGGGTGATGCCCACGAGCGGGAAGAACTGCGTGCCGTTGTTCTGCACGAAAAAGAAGCCCCGGTCGCCGACGACGAACTCCGGCACGCCCACGACCCGCAACGCGTTTTCACCCACCTGCCCGCCGAGGCAGCGAAGTACTACGGTCGCGGTGGGTGGGCCTTTCAATGTTTCCGTCACGGCGAGCGTCACGTAGGTGAAGGGGACCGGGCGGCCCTCGACCGGCTCCAGCTTCATTTCGAGGTTGCTGACTTCCGCGATGAGAATGGCCTCGGCCGCGCGGGTGAGTTCTTCGAAGGACGGAGGCCGCACGGTGAGCGCCGGCGCGGAGAGGGCACAGCAGAGTGCCAGGAGACAGAGGGAGGAGCGCAGCATGATGAGAGTAAGCTGCACCTGACTATGCAGAATGCTTGCCTTAATCGAGCCAAAGCATGGCGACAGACCGCGTTCCGCTTTTCCCGTAGGCGCCGCTGCGGACCTCCTGTGACGATCCGCTGCTATCTCCGCCGCCCACTGGACCTGGCGCCCATTGTTTTGCGACCCGGACAGCCGGTCGTCACGAACGCTAAAGCAGCGCGGCCAGCTGGCGCCGGAGGAAAGCGGCGAAGGCGGCGACTTCGCGCTCGCCGGCGGCCTGGCCGGGGAGAGGGTTCGGTTCGGCCGCTTCGATCGACGCGAGGGTGGCCGGGTCGACGGTCCCCAGTTCCACGACGAGCACCTTTTCGATCTCGTCAATCCGCTGCCGCCGATCCGGCTCGCGCAGGCCTTCCTCCGCAAAGCGGGTTCGGAGGTTCGACAGCCGGGAAATCAAGGTCCGGGCAAGATAGTTGGCGCGATCGGGCATGCGGAAACGTCCACGGGGCTTCGCGCGATTTCAAGCCGCACCTGAGCTGGAACGTCGGCCGCTATATCAAACCTGGCTCCGTTTCGGTTTTAATACTATAGCAGCCTTCTGCGGAACAAGGTGCAGCCCGACGTCCCCGCCGGGCTGGTCGCCTCGGCCTGCGGAGGTGTGGGCGTTGGCGATCCGGACGATCACCGCGACCAACGTGTCGGTTTCTTGCGGCCGCTTTGGGGTTTTATATAGTGTGCCAAATGACGGCGGGGGCGGGGGCACGCGTTCGCTCCTGCTTCTGCGCATCCTTGCCACTGGATTGTATTAATCGCTCCGGGGTCTGCCGCGGGACGGGGTGGAGCGCGTTAGAAGCGCGGTTGCTAGCGGCGATCAATGCCCCGGGCCACTCTGGTTTCCGTCGGTCCACGCCCGTTACATCTGCGCAACACCCGGTGCGCGCGGGGGGAGGAAGCTTGACGGAAAAAGCGGCGAGTTTCTTGCTACGACCGCACACGGCGGCGCGGTTTTGTCATCAGGTGATGGCCTGGCTGACGCATTCGCCAACACTTAGCACATATGCATACACTACGTATTGCGAGACTGCTGTTCGCGGCAGCAGCTCTGCTGACTTTTGCGATTTCGACCGCGCAGGCGCAGGTCGTCTCCTCCGGCATGCGGGGCACGCTCCTGGATACCAGCGGATCGCCGGTGGCGGGCGCGACGGTGGCGGCGGTGCACACACCGACCAACACCCGTTTCACCGCGGTGACCGGCGCCAACGGGCGCTTCTCGTTGCGGGGCATGCCGGTCGGCGGCCCCTACACGGTTTCGGCCAGCGCGGAGGGCTACGCCTTCGATTCGCTGGCCGACGTGCAAACGACGCTCGGTCAGGACATCGATGTGGAACTCATTGGAAAGTCCGAGGTGGTGGTGCTGGAGAAGTTTGTCGCCACGGCCTCGCTCAGCGATCTCGACGCCAATGCCAGCGGCTCGTCGTCGGTGTTGAGCACCCGCAGCATCGAACTGCAGCCGAGCACGCAACGTTCGTTTGCCGACATGATGAAGACCAACCCCTTCATCTCCCTGCGCGCGTCCGGTCAGGCCACGGCGCTCGGCATGAACAACCGCTTCAACAGCATCATGCTCGACGGCGCGCGGTTGAACGACCAGTTCGGCCTCAGCACTGGCGGTCCCGGACTCCTCTCGCTGCGCAATCCCTTTTCGCTGGATGCCGTCGAGCAGTTCAGTATGTCGCTCACGCCTTACGACGCCGCCCAGAGCGGTTTCGCCGGGGCGTCGATCAACGTTGTGAGCAAGAGCGGCACCAACGAGTTTCACGGCTCGCTCTACGCGATCTACACGTCCGACGAATGGCAGGGGAAGGACGTCGCCGGTTCGACCGCGGGCCGCCGTCCGACCTCGTTTCTCGAGCGCACGCAGGGCATGACGCTCGGCGGTCCGATCATCCGTGACCGCCTGTTCTTCTTTGCGAGCTACGAGCGTTTCATCAATCCTTCCGGCGGCCCCGCCAGCGCCGGCTTCAATCCGTCCAACGATTTCCTCTCCTGGGTCGATGGCCAGATCAAGGCCTTGCCCGGTTCGCCCGACCTCGGCTCGTGGGGTAGCGCCGGCACGAACGTGGAGTCGGATATCAAGCGCCTCCTGAAGTTCGACTGGAATATCAACGCCGACCACCGCCTCACCGTGCGCTACAGCGACACCCGCGGTTCGCGTCCGAGCTTCGGCAGCTTCAATCCCGGCACCGGCTTCAGCTCCGCGGTCACCGTGCCCGGCGCCTCCAACACCGGCTACACCAACGGCATCACCAGCCTCTCGTCGTCTTATTACAGCCTCTCCGTGGTCGAGGAGGTCTGGGCCGCGCAGTTGTTCAGCAACTGGACGAACGATCTGCGCACGCAGTTCAGCTTCTCCAAGAACGACTCGCAGTCGCTGCGCGCGACGCCCGCCATCTTCCCCGAGATCCGCATTCTGAACGTGCCCGGCACCTCCAGCACCTCGGCGCAGACGCCTGTCTCCACCAACGACGCGTTCACCTTCGGCACCGAGGTCAGCAGCATGGGCAACGGCGTTATCATCAACGGCATCAGCTACAGCGGCAACGCCGAGTATGTCTGGCGTGACTTCACCTTCAAGGTCGGCTTCGACCGCGAGGAGACCGATTTCGACAATCTCTTCCGCAACGGTTCCTACGGCGTCTTCGCCTACAATTACAGTCCGACGCTCAACCTCGCGAACGACAAACCAATCGGTTTCGTCCGCAACGTCGCCCAGGAAGGTTTCCCGGGCACCGATGTCAGCCGGCTTGAGCAGACCGGTTATTTCACGCAGGTGCGCTGGGAGCCGTCGCAGCGTCTGAACGTCACCCTGGGCCTTCGCTACGACGTCCTCGGCAGCCCGATCGAACCGCCCTACAACCCGGCGTTCAGCTCCGCCTTCAATTCGATCTATCCCGGTATCCGGAATAATGGGACGATCGACGGCACGAGCCGGGTCGCACCGCGCCTGAGCTTCAACTACAGCCTCGACCAGGATCGCAAGACGCAGCTCCGCGGCGGCGTCGGGGTGTTCCTCGGCCGCAATCCGTGGGTGTGGATCTCGAATTCCTACGGCAATGCCGGCTTCGGCCGCTTCGTCGTCTCCGCCCCCAGCGCCAACGCCCCGACCCTCAGCCAATACCTCCAGGGCTCGTTCGCGAACGGCGACGCCGCGTTCAAGTTCGACCCGGAAAATCCCCGCGGCACGACGTCCACGTCACCCACCTCCGCGAGCTCCGTCACGATCAACATGATCGATCCGGGCCTGCAGCTGCCGACCAATCTGCGCGGCAATCTCGCGGTGGACCGCAAACTGCCCGGCCTCGATGCGACGTTCTCCGTCGAATACATCCACAACGAGGTCATGCACGCGATGTTCTACGACAACTTGAACCTCAAGGTGTTGAACGGCGATGCGCAGAACCGCCCGACCGCCACCAGCTACGGCGCCGACGGCCGCCTGCGTTTTGCGGGCTCCGCCAGCAGCGCTCCGCTCGTGCCGGGCTACGGCAATGTCCTGCGCCTGCGCAACGTCCGCGCTGGTTCGTCCGACTACGTCGCCTTCGTGCTCGATCGCCCGTTCAAGAACGGCTGGGCCTACAACCTCGCCTACACCCGCGGCCGCGCGACCGAGGCGCAACCGCAGGGCAGCTCCACCGCGTCGTCGGGCTGGGCCTTCAACACGCTCTTCAACCAGGGCGTCGTCGAGGTCACCCGCTCCGACTTCGAGATCCGCGATCGCGTGCAGGGGACGTTCAGCAAGGAGTTCAAGTATTTTGGCCGGCTGCGCACGATCGTTTCGCTCTACTATGAGGGCCGCAGCGGTCAGCCGTTCAGCTACGTTTACTCCGGCGACCTCAATCGCGACGGCAACAACGCCAACGATGTCGTCGCCGTGCCGTCCGATCCGAACGACGGTCGCTTCGACTTCAGCGGCATGAACCCGACGGTGCGCGATGCGTATTTCCGCTTCATCAAGGAAAGCGGTCTCGGCGCCTATGCCGGCGGCTATGCGCCGCGCAACGCGTTCACCACACCCTGGCAGAACCGCCTCGACCTGCACGTCTCGCAGGAAGTCCGCGTCTGGGGCCCGGTCTCGATGGAGGTCTTCGCCGACTTCATCAACTTCGGCTCCTGGGTGAGCAAGGACCTCTTCAACTACATCGAGACGATCAACGCCAGCGGCACCAACAGCAACCAGATCCGCGTGCTCGGCAACGCCAGCTACGGCGCCGATGGCCGTATCATTCCCACGGCTACGCTCGATCCCGCGGGCAACATCTCGTTGCCGTCGACCTCGCAGATCCAGCCAAACAACGGCGACAGCCGTTGGCGCGTGCAGGCCGGCGTGCGGCTCCGGTTCTGATCGATCCGCAGAACGTAACTTCAGTTCTCTCATCAACGGCCGCGGTTTCCGCGGCCGTTTTTTTTTGGCGCACCTAGCGGCGTGCGCTCGCGAACCAACCCGCCGAGGACGTCGGGTTCCACCGCCAGAGCGCGATTCCGGTTGTAATCGCGTCGCCGATCGGCGGCTTTCCCTCGGCAGGCCGCAGACGATTTTTCGGCAAGCCAAAAAATGCGGGAAATTTACCGATAGCCGCCCACAAACCTGTTGACGCGATTTTTTCCGAAACCAATAGGTTGTGGTCGTTGCGGGGCGACACCACCACCGGTTGTGGTCAGCAACCCGTGCATAAGTAGGAATAACTTTTGTTCGCTCAGCCCTCGCTTGCGTCAAAAACACCCGCTTTTCCCGTCCATCCGCTAAACCCTCCGTCACGTCTTCCCATGCACAAAACCTTCCAAGTCGGCGCCAAAACTTTCGTGCTCGATCAAGCCAAAGCAGAAGCTGCGTTTGCCGCCAAGAAGGTGATCAACGGTCGCGAGACGATGACGTTCAATCTCCTCCCGCTGAAATACCAGTGGGCCTACGATCTCTACCGAAAGATGAAGGCCAACCACTGGGAGCCGGAGGACATCCCGATGGGCAAGGACATCGAGCAGTGGCGCGACGAGAAGGCCGTGTCCGACGTCGAGCGCTGGATCATCCGCATGGGCATCGGCTATTTCTCCGCCGCGGAAGGCATCGTCGGTGACAACATCCAGCATGTCGTCCGCGAGCTCGTCACCGCCCCCGAGCTGAAGCTCGTCCTCGGCCGCCACGCCCACGAGGAAAACATCCACGCCGATTCGCTGCTCTACATGATCGCCTCCCTCGGCATCAACCCGCACGAGTGCGAGGCGATGTTCGAGGACGTGCCGACGATCGTCCGCAAGAACGAGTTCGTCACCCGCGTATCCAAATCTCTCCGACGCGACCTCGACCTCACGCTGCCGGAGAACAAGCAGCTCCTCGCGAAAAACATCTTCGTCTTCGGCCAGTGCATGGAGGGCACGCAGTTCTACGGCCTGTTCGGGATGATCCTCTCGCTTTACCGGCAGAACAAGTTTCCCGGCATCGGCCAGATGTTCCGCTACACGCTGCGCGACGAGTCGAACCACATCGAGGTGTTCCGCAATCTGTTCATGGATCTCATCGAGGAGAACCGCGAAATCTGGACGCCCGAATTCAAGGAGGAGCTCCGCGGCCTCATGCGCGAGGCGATCACCCTCGAAAAGGAGTTCATCAAGGACTGCCTGCCCGTGAACGCCGTCGGCCTCGCGGCCGACGAATTCCTGAGCTACATCGACTTCATCGCGGACCGCCGCCTCGAGGGCTGCGGCCTCGCCGCGCTCGCGAACGGCGTGAAGAACCCGCTGCCGTGGCTCGCCGAGATGATGGACATCAAGAAGGAGCAGAACTTCTTCGAGGGTCGCGTCACCGAATACCAGAAGGCCTCCTCGCTGAACGTCGCCCACGACGACGAGCTGTAATCGGAAATCCGGGTCGGGACGCCTCTCCGAGGCGTCCGCACCGCTCCCGCCGATTTTTCATTTTCCCCTATCAGATCCGTCCGCAGTTCCACTCCGCGTTCTTAGCCCCCGTCTCGATTTAGTTTCGTTCGTTCGTCGTTCCCTTTTCCGCGCTGCGCAGCGCCGTCTGCCGCAGGCGTTTTGTCTTCCCGTCCCAACCGTCCCTCCGCCCGTCTCCGCCCGCCGCCATGAGCAATCCTTCCCTCGCGCACGACCTCGCCCTCAAACGCACCGTCCACGCCCCCGTTGAACAGAAACCCCATTACGCCTGGCGTGACTTGCTCACGGCCGAGGCGATCCCGCTGCCGCCGCTCACCCTGATCTGCCCGCACGGCGAGGAGCGTTTCGTGCTCGCCGAAGTCGCCGACACCCTCGGCAAGGCCCTCACCAACGTGTGCCTCGCGCGCGGCGACAAGGATATCTTCAACGACGAGAACCGCGCCTGGATCGTGCGCATCTGCCGCGAACTCGCCGCCAATCTCACCGCGATGGCGAAGGTCTCCTCGCCGCTGAAGCTCACCCTCGACGGCCTCTACGAGCTCATCGAAAAAACGCTCGTCGACAACAACGCCTACTTCGTCGCGAAGAGCCTCCTGCTCAATCGCGCGCGCAAGATTTCCGGCAACCGTGACGCCGCCGCCGTCTCGTCGCTGCGCGTCATCCGTCGCAACAACCAGGTCGTCCCGTGGAGTGATCAGAAGGTCGAGATTGCCGTCCGCAAAACCTTCCTCTCGCTCCAGCGCGACTCCGCGCCCGCGGTCGCCATCACGCGCGCCGTGACCGAACGCGTGCACGCCTCGAAACAATCCTTCGTCCACATCGAGGAAATCCAGGACATGGTGCAGGAGGAGTTGATGAAGGCCGGCCATTTCAAGGTCGCCGAAGCCTACATCCTGTTCCGCGCCCAGCGCGCCATCGCGCGCGACAACGGCACGATGGACGGTCTCGCCGGCCTCGACACCGACACCGCCGTCCTCAGCCAGCCGCCCGCCGATATCGCCGGCCAGGCGTCGATGATCGTCGTGAAGAAGGCCGACGGTTCCAACGTGTTCTGGGACGGCGCCGATCTCCGCAAGCGCATCGAGTTCGCGCGCATCGGGCTCGATCTCTGCCTCTCCAACGACGAAATCGAGATCGAGCTCCGCCGCTCCGTCTACGATCAGATTTCCCAGAAGGACCTCGACGCCACCATCGTCCTCAACTCGAAGACGCTGATCGAGAAGGACGCCGATTTCGCGAAGTTCGCGGGACGTATTCAGCTCACTTATATCTACGAGGAAGTGCTCGGCTGGGACATCATGCGCGACGGCATCGGCGCGTTGAAGGCCGCGCACCAGCGCGCGTTCAAGAAATACCTCGAGCACGGCGTCGCCATCAAACGCCTCAACCCGCGCCTCCTTGATTACGATCTCACGCGCCTCGCCGGCGTCCTCGATCCGTCGTCCGACCTCGAGTTCGACTTCCTCGGCATCCAGACGCTTTACGATCGCTACCTGATCATCGACAAAACCCGCAGCCCCGCGCGCCGCATCGAGACGCCGCAGTTCTTCTGGATGCGCGTGTCGATGGGCCTGTTCCTCGATGAGAAGGGCGACCGCGAGGAAAAGGTCACCTCGCTCTACGATCTGTACAAGTCCCGCCGTTTCTGCAGCAGCACGCCGACGCTCTTCAATTCCGGCACGCTCCACTCGCAGCTCTCGTCCTGCTATCTCTACTACGTCGACGATTCGATCGAGGGCATCATGCTCCGCGGCATCGCCGAAAACGCGTTCCTCTCGAAATGGGCCGGCGGCCTCGGCGGTTCGTGGACGGCGGTCCGCGGCACCGGCGCCTACATCGGCGGCACCAACGGCGAGTCGCAGGGCGTCATCCCGTTCCTGAAGCTGCACAACGACCAGCTCGTCGCCGTCAACCAGGGCGGCAAGCGCAAGGGCTCCGGCTGCGCGTATCTGGAATCCTGGCACAACGACATCTTCGAGTTCCTCGAGCTGCGCAAAAACACCGGCGACGACCGCCGCCGCACGCACGACATGAACACGGCGAACTGGATTCCCGACCTGTTCATGAAGCGCATGGAAGCCCGCCAGCACTGGACGCTCTTCCGCGCCAACCAGGTCGCCGACCTCCACGAGCTCTACGGCAAGAAGTTCGAGGAAGCGTATCTCCGCTATGAAAAGATGGCGGAGGAGGGGAAGATTTTCGGCCAGAAGATCGAGGCGCTCGAGCTCTGGAAGAAGATGCTCTCGATGCTTTTCGAGACGGGCCACCCGTGGATCACGTTCAAGGACGCCTGCAATCTCCGCTCCCCGCAGGACCACGTCGGCGTCATCCACTCGTCGAATCTCTGCACCGAGATCACGCTCAACACGTCCAACGACGAAACCGCGGTCTGCAATCTCGGCTCCGTCATCCTCGAGACGCACCTCAAGCCCGACGGCTCGATCGATCACGAGAAACTCCGCGAGACGATCCGCACGGCGGTCCGCGCGCTCGACAACGTCATCGACATCAATTTCTACCCGACGAAGGCCGCCGAGACGTCCAACCGCCGCCACCGTCCGATCGGCATGGGCATGATGGGCCTCGCGCACGCGCTCTACCTGCGCGGGCACGCCTTCGCGTCGCCGGAAGCGGTCGAGTTCAACGACGAGGCGATGGAAGCGATCGCCTTCTACGCCTACGAAGCGTCCTCCGATCTCGCGGCTGAGCGCGGCACCTACTCGAGCTATAAAGGCTCGAAGTGGGACCGCGGCCTCCTCCCGCAGGATACGCTGGAAATCCTCGAGCAGGAACGCGGCGTGGAAGTCGAAGTTCCGCGCGGCGGCAAGATGGATTGGGCGCCGCTCCGCGCGAAGATCGCGAAGCAGGGCATGCGCAACAGCAACGTCCTCGCGATCGCGCCCACCGCGACGATTTCGAATATAACGGCGACGAGTCCCTGTATAGAGCCGACGTATAAGAACCTGTTCGTGAAATCGAATCTGTCGGGCGAGTTCATTGTCTTGAACCCCTTCCTCGTGCGCGATCTCAAGGCGCGCGGCCTGTGGGACCAGGACATGATCGACAACCTGAAGTATTTCGACGGCGAGCTGAAGGACATCGAACGCATCCCGGCGGACCTGAAAGCGCGTTACCTGACCGCCTTCGACATCGACGCCAAGTGGATCATCGACGCCGCCGCGCGTCGCCAGAAGTGGATCGACCAAAGCCAATCCGTAAACCTGTGGATCAAAACTCCGGACCTAAAAACCCTGAGCCACATGTATCGCCAAGCCTGGCACGTCGGCTTGAAAACCACGTATTACCTCCGCTCCCTCGGTGCTTCGAACATCGAGAAAGCGACGGTCTCGATCAAAAAAGAAGTCCGCGGCCACGCCGGCGCCGAGTCAGCCCCTACCGCTGCCACGACGCCCAAGAAAGAATATACGCAGGAGCAGAAACTCGCCTGCAGCATCGAAGCGATGCGCAACGGCGGTGAGTGTGAAGCTTGCCAATAAGCCTCGTTCTTAAGCCCCGACAAAAGTCGGGGCTTTTCATTACCTGATGAAAGCACCACGATGCGTGATCATCGCCGGCCCCAACGGCGCGGGAAAGACCACGTTCGCGACCGAGTTCCTGGTGCAGGAACGTCGAATCCCGCATTTCGTGAACGCGGATTTGATAGCGGCCGGACTGTCGCCTTTTGCGCCGATGCTCGCGCAATCCACTGCCGCACGTGTTTATTTGCGGGAAATTGATCGGCTTGCAGCAGCGCGCGAGGATTTCGCCTTCGAGACGACGCTGAGCGGTCGGACGTATGCCTCGCGACTGAGAAGGTGGAAGGAGCAAGGCTATCGAATAGAGATCGTATTTCTGTGGCTGCCTTCTCCCGAACTTGCCAAAGCGCGTGTCGCTTCGCGGGTTCGCCAGGGAGGACACGATGTTCCGCCCGCGGACATTGTGCGTCGCTACCAGCGAGGTTGGCGGAATTTCGAGACGGTTTACGCGCCGCTTGCGGATGCGTGGAGCGTGTTCGACAATTCCACTCTGCCCGGCAAATTGCTGAAACATTTCCCATGAGCCGCTCTGCATCCGACAACTCTCTTGCCGTCACCGCCGCCCGCGCGCTGCGCCGCGCGGCGAAAGTCGCTGCACAACGCGCGCATGAAACGCACGTGCCTTTGGTCGTGTGGAAGGACGGAAAAGTTGCGCACGTCCGCCCCTCAGTTCGCGCACGGCTTAGATTGAAAACACCCCGTGCCGCATAATCCTGCCTGCCTCGTCGAAGCCATCGAATGGAGGGAAGTGGCCGCCCTGCCAGTGATCGGCTCTTCAACCTAAACTTCCGACTTCAACACGGCGCAGCCGTCCGAACGGCGGGGAGTGTGAAGCTTGCCAATAAGGTAGCGGCGTTCGTCCCGACCGCCAGGTGGAGCCCGCTCTCCGAGCGGGCTTGCTTTTCAAGCCGCGCTAAACCCCGCGGCTTTTTCGTGGCCCGATCGGACCTGCCACTTTACACTTTGAGCTTCAACCACGGCACAGCCGTCGATCGTAGCCATCATCGACTATCACTGAAATGAAAACGAATCGTCCCGTTCTGGCTGATAACACCCCCGGCGAGATCCTGCTCGAGGAATGGATGAAGCCGCACGAACTCACCGGCCAGCAGCTTAAGCAGCCGAAGGGGTCATGGGTTGACTATTGACAGAGCCGTAGCTCGAAGCGCCACGGATCCCGGCGATCAGCTGGCCTTCGACACGTTTCGGAATCGCTGGCATGTGATACAGTGAGTTGAGCGGAGGATGCCTTCACCGAACACGAGAGCAGCCGAACCGATCACGCTCGCGATGCTGGCAGGCCAATCCGGAGCGCGGGCGGAAAACGAAAGCGGGGTTGAGCAGGGCGGGCTCACGAAAGCTGGAGGAGCGCAAACGCTGATTTGCGTCTGCGAAAACCAGCCAAAACTTTGCGCCTCTCTTGTTCAGCACCCCGCACCTTTGGCTTTCGGATTTAAGCGCGAAGACGCCAAGCAGGCGAAGATTCGCGAAGGAAAACAGAGGACCCTTGGACCTTGGCTTGGCCTTCATCACCGGAGCGAAGCGACAAGCGCCGGGCGGCGTGCGGTCGGTTCGGTCGGCTCGGCTTTGCGGATCGATCTTCGCGATCTTCGCGCCTTCGCGCCTAGTCCGACGCCGAACTCAGATTCAGCGCAAAGACGCCAAGCTGGCGAAGTTTCGCGAAGGCAACGATCACCGTCCGGTGCGTTTCTCTGCCACCGCATTTGAGCCCGGTTGCCGGGCTACGTCAGAAAAGGGAAGGGCGGCTGTCTTTTGGTCCGAACCTTCGGGAAGCCTTCTTGAACGGTTCGGAGAACCTTCGGTCAGACTCCGACAACGCCTTCGTTTGAGCCCCGCCGCACCGTAAGGTGTTGATCGCTGAAAACACTACATTGCCGTCGAACGCCGCCCATAGCGACGGGGGCATTCCCGATCGTAATGCTGACGCAATGGGGGGGCGGGTGGATGGAATTAAGAGCTATTGCCAGGCAATACCTGCAAGCCGGTAAAGTCGCTGCAGCCCCGCGCCCGCTCGCCGCCGCCTGTCACGGCACCTCGGAGCGGATGCTGTCAAAAGTTCAGACATGACCCCTTCCGACCCACCCTGATAACCATTGACGGCTCGAACGCCAGGAGAGTTGGCCCCACGGGCTACTCGGCCATTCTAGCCAATGTATGCAGCCAAAGCCGGATTTCGTTTGCGCCATCGCGCTCACCGATTTCCTCCGCGCTCATCCTCGGTGCGATTTCATCGCATAGCATCGCCTTCACTCGGGCTTTCTTCTCACCAAGTTGGCTTCCGAGTAGATTTGTGTAGTCATCGACATCATTGATCACAACGGCTACCCCTTTCACCCGCATAAGCGCGGCTGGATGGATATAGCTTTCGATGTATCGCTTCTGCGTTTGAAGCGCCGTCGAAGCATCGCCCCGAGCGCGAACTTCCGCGATTTGGCCCGCGTAGGTGCCCGTTCCGTCGTGGTCGTATAAATGAAACTCAGGCTTCCTGCAGTTCCGGAATATATGCTGGTTCACAACATCCCTCAGATTGGCGCCTCGCATCGGAACGAACACATATCGAGGATCTTTGCTCAGGTCCGGCAGCGCAGCGTCTGTTTGATGAAGGGTATGACTTACGTGCTTCAGGAAGCGCACGTCGTTTACGCCTTCAACGCAAACGAGCACGCGCACCTGATTGTCTGGCAGCATCCCAAGCCGATCTGCGATTTCCTCGAACAAGTTTTCGGGACCGCCGTCGTTCATTGAGCGAACGATCCTGCGGGAATCATCGTCCTTGTCTATAAAGCGGATGTTGGCGAGTGGAACCTCGCCTGCAAGGCCCGGAGCATGGGTCGTGACGAGAACTTGTCCCCCCTTCGCTGAAATCTCGAGAAGCGACTGCATTAGCATCTTCTGGTGGTTCGGATGCTGCGCCGTTTCCGGCTCCTCGATCGCATAAAGCACCGGCCGAGTCCCTTCTACTGTAGCCCTTCGCTCTGCCTCTGCTCGGAAAAAGTTCAGCAGCACAAGCCTCCTCACTCCGGAACCGCGCTTGTCAAGAGGCACCCCGTCATTGCTGCTCAAGGTGTATTTGAAGAGATCCCTCCATTTCGGCTTCTCACGCAGCGAGGCTGACAGCGCCGAAGCCAATTCGGCATTCATTTCGTGTAATTTTGCGAGAGTCCGATCCGCGACACCCTGGACATGTTTCGCAACATGCGAAGCAAGGACATCCAGATCTGCTTGCACCTCTGCCAACGCGGTCTCGACTGCGATTCCCAAGGGCGTTTGCGCTTCCTTGTCCTTATCGCTGCTGGCGCGATCCGAGATAAACAGAGCGCAGAGTGGAAGCTTTTTTAGCAGCTGATTCCACAATGTTTCCGAATCGTTTTTGCCGACCGAGACTTGGGCTACTTTGAACTCAAACCCAGTGCCACGGTTCACCAAGGCCCGCCGCACCTTTGCTTTGACCGGCGCTTCACCTGGTTCGAGTTCCACGCCGTTGTTGGCCGCCAGTTTCTTCAACTCGGGCAGTGTCAGCGGGAGCAGCGATCTGCCTGCTGAGTCAACCGGATGAGTTGGCGCGTCGATATAGATGGATGGCGGCCCGACCTTCGACTTCGTGCAATCGTATAGCTTGGTGATGCGAAGCCGCCCATTTGCCAGGAGGAGGTATTCGTCAGCGAGGGATGTCTCGAATTGGTCATCGAGAACCACCTTCTCGGGCAGCTCTTCGAACTCACAGGTGATCCTGACCGCTTCTCTACCTCCATGAATGCAGCCGTCGTCGGGCTCCATCTTTATGCCATCGCCTTCGAGAAAGATCGCAAGGGCTGCGAGAATGGACGATTTGCCGATATCATTCCGCCCGATTAGGGCCGTAAAATCATCGACCTCGATTTCAATGGCTGGCGAGAATCCTCTAAAATTCTCTATTTCTATGCGACGCAGTTTCATGCTAAAAATATATCACCGATCTCCGGTATAGGCGGCACCGAGGCTGCGCAGGAGATTGTCCGTTCGAGGAATCAGGCGATCTTCGACACGCTTCGGAATCGGATGCAGCCGAAGGGATCATGGGTTGACTATTGACAGACACCCAATTCGCCGCGCCACAGCTCCGGCAATCAGCCATTCTTCGACACGATTCGGAATCGGTGGCATGTGAAATTCCTCTTATTTGATGGACTCAATCTTTTCCTGAGCGCCAACCACCAAGGCACGAAGCTGAGCGAGTTGTTCCAGACTCAAGTATGCCGTCGCACGGCCGATGCGGCCCGAGCTGACTGCAATAGCTAACTTGCCTCGAGAGTCATTAAATACCGTGACGGAGAAATCTCCACGCGTGGAGTATGTCGCCTCGAAATTGTGCAGTTTGGTTACGTCGGGCTTAATCTTTGCGATGTAGTCAATCCCTGTGATGAGAGACGGAATCTCGGCGAGATCGATGAAAGAGCTATCATCGCGCTCGAGCCTGCCGGCCTCCGTGATCTTTATGACCATTCCATAGCTCTTTTCGCCCGTCTGCGCGTTCGTGAACTCACGACAATCCACGTCCACAGTTCCCATTCCCTTCACATCTCCGATCTTGCTATAACCTTTGATGATGACTGCTCCAGTTTGAGCTGCGAATGTTTGTAAACGTCCGAACAGGTGCCTCGTAGGCGGTTGAGGCGGGATGCGGTAGTCTCGGTGGATGGGAACGATCTCGACGGAGTTGGTGGAAGATGGGGAGAAGCGCGACAATCGTGGGCGGCGTCGAGTGACGGCGGAGCGTCGAGCAGAGTTGATGGCAGCGTATGAGAGCAGTGGAATGACGATGGCGGCGTTCGCGCGAAGCGAAGGGATCAACTACACGACGTTGGCGCACTGGGTGATGAGGGCGCGTCAGACTGCGCCCGCGACAGCGCCGATCCGATTTGCCGAAGTGAAGCTGCGGATGCCTGAGACCGGAACGCGGGGTGATGCGATGGACGATCGGTTGGAAGTGCGATTGCCGGACGGCACGACGGTGCGGGGCCGTGTCGCGGCGGAGGTGGCGGCGTTGGTGCGAGGGTTGCGGGGCTGAAGCGATGCTGGCGTTTCCTGCGGCGATCCGGATCTACGTGGCGGTGCAGCCGGTGGACATGAGGAAGTCGTTCAACGGGCTGTGGGCGGCGGCGAGCGAGCAGTTGCACGAGGATCCGAAGAGCGGCGCGGTGTTCGCGTTCATCAATCGCGAGCGCACACGGTTGAAGCTTTTGTATTGGGACGGCACGGGCGTGTGGGTCTTGGCCAAGCGGCTCGAAGAAGGCCGGTTCTCCTGGCCGG
>NZ_JCAMRR010000007.1:0-116949 GCF_059821195.1 Opitutus sp. sgz309028
TCAGCTCATCCAATAACTTCACATCCAAGCCGCCATACGGCAGCTGCTTCTCTTTCGTGGTCACTGTCTTGTCCTTTCATTTCAGTGATCCACACACAAACTTTCTGACACGCTCCTCGATACCATTCGGGCAACGCGGGAACGATGCACGGTGGCGCGCACGAAGGCATCGTTGCTCAACGGGGCCATGACGGCACTGGACAAGGATTTTCCGACGCCAACCTTCCGATACGACCATGCCGCACCTGTCGCGACTCGTCTCGCGCAGCTTGAGGCAGAGATCGCTTCCGTTGAGGAGCGGGCAACTGACATCGACAATCGATGGATAGCTCTGCTTACCGACGCGCGTAGCGGGTTCAGCGCGATGCTCAAATCACTGCGTGCCGTTACGAAACAAGCGAAGAAGCTCACAACTGAGCTGGGAAAGCTTGAATTCTCCAGTCTCGCGGAGGTCCGCCTGGAGATTGTGCAGAACCAAACAGCTGTCGCAGAATATGAGCGCCACTCGAAGGATGCTTCGCAGCCGTCGCTGTTCGACACGCCTGAAGAGGCCGAGCACAAGATGTCGCGGTTCATGCAGCTATTGCAGCGCAGACCGCGTCTTCTTTTGTGGGAGCTCTTCTCGCTGCGCTGCGAAGTGCGCCGCAAAGATGGCACCCGCAACGTCTACGACGACTTCGACCAAATCGAGTCTACCGGCACGACCGTGGTCCTGAAGGTCAGCCTGAATCTGCTAGTCCTGCGCGACCTCCTGATCCCCGGCAAGGCGCGTATCCCCTATTATCTCGACGAAGTTCACGCGTTGGACCGTCAAAACTTCGGCAACATTTTGCAGCTTTCAGAGCGGCTCGGATTTGTCGGTATCTACGCCGCCCCTACTGCGGCAGTCGGACCGCGACGATTCGTTCATCTGGTGCCTGACCCCCGCGGCCGGCTGGTCGTTACGGCTGCCCATTGTAAGGACATCCTCCGAGAGCCGGAGGGAGAGAGCGTGATTGTGCATGGATGAAATCCCGCCGTATGTCGGAAAATTGATCCAAGACGGTCGCGTGGCGCTTAGCGGATTGTCCGCTCGCGCCCGTCGCGACCTGAAACCGCTGTTTGCCGGTGGTGCGCTAATCGAGGATGCGTCAGGCCGCGGGTCTGTGGTCGTTGTTCGCCGGCCGGATGTTCTACTCGAATGGGCACGGCAGCAGTATCCAGTTTCGAGCGGCGAGTGGACGATAAGTAGAGAGTCAGATCGCGCGAGATCGGTGCTGATACGCCGCGCCAGCAAGGCGGGTGGAGCTGCCGCAGGAGCAACAGTCCTTCACGTTCGCGCAATAGGCGACGCGAGCATGTTGGTCGATGGCGTAGATTTTCCGGTCGCGAAACTCACATCTCACTTTGGTGTGACGGCATGTCTGGTCCGCAGCGACACGCGTCTGGCGCTCGGCGCTTCCGCGCTCTTGGTTGAAAACCTCGCCTGTTTTCTTGCCGCGGAAGCAATTGTCCCAACGGCGGGTATTGCGATGAACTCGTCAGGTAAAATTTCCGATGCGCTGATTCGATGTTTGGCGCGATCGTCTTTCACTAGCACACTTCTACACCTGCCAGATTACGACCCGGTCGGACTCGCCGATTATCTTCGCCTGAAATCGGCACTTGGTGACCGTGTCTCGCTTTATGTGCCTCCTGACGTCGAAGCGCGCTTCGCTGCCTTCGGAAACAAAGGGCTGATCACGGGGCGCCCTCGCAATCGCAGCCTCCTTGAATCCCTTGGGACGACTATCTGGCCATGCCGAGAATCGTCTAGGATCTTCAATTTGGTCCGAGAATCCGGCAGCGGTCTCGAACAAGAGAGCTTGCTGCTTTCCCGTGACGCCGCCGGACACATCACCCAAAAGGGAGCCGTTTAGCTCTGCGCCACGTTACATTTCATCTGTTACAGAAGTGCTAGGAGATCATCTTCGTGCCCCATATTCTGGCTCATCGCGCGCGGCGATGAAAGATAGCTACGCGTAGCGTAGAGTCTCGTGTAAAGTCCCGTCCCTGAACGTAACAAACACCTTCGTAATCAGGCGCTTGCGAATTCCTGGCGTCCCCACGGGGATTCGAACCCCGGTCTCGACATAGCCAGTTGAACAAAAACGACTTGTGCGTGTCAAAAACGACTTAGAAAACCTGCGTCCTCGGAAAAACTCGGCGTCATTGTCACTGTCATTGTCACCCCCGCAGCCATGGCTTCGCTCCGGAAAAAGCCCAACTCGAAGTTCTGGATCGCCTGCTACACGGACGGGAACGGCGTCCAGCGGCAGCGCTCCACGCAGACGACCGAGCGCACGAAGGCCCTGGGCATGGCCCAGAAATTCGAGACTGCCTATCGGCTGAAGCTCACCGAGGCGCAGGCCCGAAAGATCGTCTCGGACATCTACCAGGAGCTGCGCGGCGAGCAGCTCTACCACGCCACGGTCAAAAAATTCCTGGCCGATTGGCTCCAGAACAAAAAGAACGAGACCACCAGTGGCTCCTACAAGCGCTACGAAAACGCCGTCGACAAGTTCCTCGAGTACCTCGCGGATCGAGCGGAAAAGGACATCGCTTACGTCCACAAGCGTGACGTGTTGGAGTTTCGTGATCGGGTCGCAGAAAAAACCTCGCCGTCCACAGCCAACACGGACCTCAAAATTTTGCGGTCCGCATTCCGGCAGGCGGTAGCCGACGGGCTCCGCCTCGACAATCCGGCCACGGCCATCAAGACGCTGAAAGAGCGCCGGGAAGACGACGAGCCGGAGCGGCGGCCCTTCACCGAAGCTGAGCTGAAGCAGCTGTTCGCCGTCGCTGAGGGGGAGTGGCGCGGCATCGTGCTCGCGGGCCTCTACACCGGCCAGCGGCTCGGAGACATCGCTTCGATGACGTGGCGCATGGTGGACCTCGACGGTGGCGTGGTGAGTTTCCGTACCCACAAGACCAACCGCGTGGTCAAAATCCCGCTGGCGGCTCCGCTACGCGCCCATCTCGTCGCGCTCGGCGCGCATGAACCCAATGACCCCGTCTTTCCCCTCGCGCACGGCGAACGGCTCGACGCCGAAGGCGAGTCGCGCCGGCTTTCGGGAAAGTTTCACGCGCTACTGGTGAAGGCCGGCTTGACGGCGAAGCGCACGCACAAGAGCACCGGGAAGGGGCGGAAAGGACGACGCACGGTGAGCGAACTCACCTTCCACAGCTTGCGACACAACACCACGTCTTGGCTCAAAAAAGCGGGGGTCCCGGAATCGGTGGTGCGGGATATCATCGGGCATGAGTCGCAGTTAGTCAGTCTCAACTACACGCACGTGGACGAGGAGACGAAGCGAGCAGCGATTGAAAAATTGCCGGCGTTATTTCCGCTGCCTGACCAAACTCTGGTCTCGTGAACCTCTCTGGGTGCGAGCAACGAGTCTTACTGCAACGGCCCTTTTTACTGGTCAGTAAAAATAGGTTTTTCGGTAAGACTTGCGTTCCTTACTCGCATTGCCATTCTTATCGGGCAGTAAAATCATGGTTTCGAGTAAGAAATCGTCCGTCAGAACTTCGTCCGAACTCGCTCGCGAGTTCGCCGAGCTGATTGTGCACGAAAACAGGATAGAACCGATCTCGTTGGATTCCTCCACCCAACCATCGGAAGCACGGCTCAAGTTCGACGGACGTCAGTTCCGCTTTGATCTCAAATTTCTTTTGGCACCTACCCTTGCCGACATCCCGTCGCGCGACTCGAAGGAAAAGGCCCAGCCATTGTTGGTCGTGCCTCGCGCCACCCCGGCTTTCCTTGAAGCATGTCGCGAGCGCGGAGCCAGCGTCGCTGATCTCAACGGGCAACTGTTTCTTCGCGGGCCGGGTCTGCTCGTTTCGTTGCCGAGCCTTCCGGGACGTCGCTTTCGGTTCGAGCAGGAACCCCGCAACGTTTTTGTCGGAAAGAGCGCGCGCATCGTGCGCACGCTTTTGACGGATTCGGAACGCGCGTGGCAGCAGGCCGAGCTGATCCAACGCACCGGAGCCACATCCGGATTGGTGTCGCGTGTCGTCACCTATCTCATCCGCCAAGGTCTCCTCAAGAAGACCGACGCGCGCCGTTTTCAGGTCGCGTCTCACTCGGCTCTCCTCGACGCGTGGGTTCATGCCGACGACTTTTCGCGTCGAGTAACGACATATCGATTCGCGACCCTGAGCGGCGATCCCTTACGCCTAGCGAAGAACCTGCGCAACGTACTCACGCACGGGGGGCCTCCGTTCGCGTTCACGCAGTGGATCGCCGCGTGGCTACGTCACCCTTATACGGAGCCGCCCGTTGTTTCACTCTACGTCGCGCAGTTGCCGTCGGCTGACGTTCTCAAACAGGCGAACCTGCAACCGGTGAATGACGCCGGCCGGGTGTGGTTCCACGTGCCGGTCGATGAGGGAGTGTTTCGTGAGCGCCAGTTCGTTCAGGATCTGCCGCTCGTCACCGACGCGCAGATTTATCTCGATCTTCTCAAGACGGGGCTGCGCGGCCCGGACCAAGCCCAAGCGCTGCGCGAGTGGCCGGGATTCTGCCGTCCATGAAATACGACACCTACGGCGAATACGATCCCCGTGCGGTCGCCCAAACGCAGCCGGCGTTTCTCACTGTCTGGGCGGGGTTAGGAAGCTACCACGAAGACCTGGTGCTCCTCGGCGGATTGGTGCCGCACTATATTTGCCGGCACCCCTCGGGCAGCGGCGCGCTTCCGCGACCAGCCACGCTCGATGTCGATTTCGGCGTGGCGTTGGGTGCGTCCGCCGGCCAATACGGCAGCCTTTCGTCCGATCTGCGTGCGCAAGGCTTCAAACCGAGCCAGCAATACCCCGGGCGCTTCGAGAAAACCGTCAGTGGCTTCACTCTCTACGTCGATTTTCTCGTGGAAGACGGCGCTCAACCTCGCGGCACACGCATGGTGGACGATGTGCCCGCGAGTGTGATGCCGGGTGTCGTGCGCGCGTTGGAAACGGCTCGCCGGATTCCGGTCGAAGGCGAAGACCTGTTCGGTGCGCAGCAAAAGCTCACTGCTCGCGTCTGCGACGTCGGCCCATTTCTTGTACTGAAGCTCCGAGCCTTCCTCTATCGGCAACAAGGTAAGGACGCTTTCGATCTCCTGTATACGATTCTTCACTACGACGGAGGAACGGACGCAGCGCTCGCGGCTTTCGCTCAAGAATCTAAAACGAACAACCCCGCCTTCTCCGATGCGATGAAGGCTCTGGCGCTGTTTTCAGACGCCGATGGCCCCGGCCCTATGAAAGCCGCGTATTTCGTGTTCGGTGAGCCAAACTCCAACGACACCGGCGACATCGCCACGCAGCGGCTCCAAATCCAACAAGACGCATTTGCGGCCGGGCGCGCCCTCCAGCAGGCAATCACCTGAAGGTCATCGATGCGGCTGCGTTCACGGCTCGCCAAAAAGGCTGGGCTGCTGATCGCGACATCGCGCTAGCGAAGCGCGGACGCTTCCAAGCAGTTTATGCAGATCGTATCGGGAATTTAATAACGTTAGCGCACTCGGCTTGCCTCCGGAGGAGCCGCGATGGTTGAATCAGATCGCGCATGCCAGAGTCGCCGCACCAACTCTCCTTGCCTCATTTGCTCGATGTTCGCGAACGCTTCGAGATGGGTGATGGTCTGTTTCGCGAAATCACCGGCATCGAAGTCTCGCAAATATTCGCCTATCGTCGCGGCAAACTGAAAGTCCGCCCAAGCGTTACTCCAGAAGCATTCGCGCGAATCCAACGTTGCGAAGAGCTCCTGAACCTCGCGACTGAACTTACCGGCGACGAAGAAAAAGCACTCGATTGGTTATATGCGGAGTCTCCCACCTTCGGGGGGCGTAGTCCCATCGATCTTACAATAAGCGATGCAGCCGCTGACGTGGTGCGTGGCTACGTCTCGAAACTCCGGACAGCGGTCGCTGCGACGTCGCATTTCTCCACGCCAGCTCTCGCAGAATCGGGGGCAATCTCGCCGTCGCGCAACACCGGTGCTGTCCCGACTGCGCCCGCTCTTTCTGCCTCAAAGGCAGCGCCACCAAAACCCAAAGAAAGAACCCCAGCCACTTCCTCCGGTATTCATACTAAGAATACACATACACTCAAACCAAAGCCATTCCTCCCACCGGCTGGAGTCTCACCGGATCATCGAATTTTTCGACTCAAAGAACCACTGGCAAAAATCCGCGCTTCACGGCCCGATCTTACGCTCAAGCGGATTTCAGAGATAATGCTGGAACGCGGCCATGAGCAGTTTGCTTCAAGCAGCTACATGTCACGTCTCGCTAACTCGTATACTTGGGCGACATGGACCGAAGTTACCGCACTTGCCGATGCGCTCGGGGTGTCTCCGCGGGAACTGGGCAGCGTTTACTCGCACCCGTGACTCGAATCAAATTGGACAACAGCAGCGCGGTCTGATCCGGTGCAATTGCCGGTTGAGCTAGCTCCCGGCGTTAGTTGAAGCTGGACCCGCCCGGAGGACACGGGTTCTCCGGGCGGCACGCTCACTCCTCGTAGAGGTCTCGATTCAAGCGGAAGAGACCACGGCGAGTTCATTGAGATGAGTCATCAAGCTGTCGTAGCTGATCAATCGAATGCCCCGCGTGGCGCCTCTCTTCCGAAGCACAACGCTTTTCACCGGTGGCTGGTAGTCATTTGCGGGACCGGGAATTGTCAGCTCGTTCAGGGTACTACGTGATAGGCCGGTGAAGCGGCAGCGCGTGCCCGGTGCTGGCAAGCGGAGCCACTCCGGTTTGCTTGAATCTGCTGGGTTGCCGTGGACGGATGAAGAATTGGCTGTGAGTTGCATGGCATTTCCGAGTTCGGCGATATCGTTCTGCGGCGCCGGCTCGTTTCAACGCCAGCCCTCTCCCGAAAACGGGGTAGCACAGCTACCACGAAAAGGGCAGATGCGGTCCATCGCGACGATGCCCTCCCAAAAGCACCAATATCGAAATTGCGTTCATTGCGGTCAGCGCTTCCGCGTTGATCCCCGGGTATACCGGCACCATCGCTACTGTTCACGGACCTCATGTGCTAAAGCCAGTCGCGCAGCAGCTCAGCAGCGATGGCTCGAAAAAAACAAAAACCATTTCGGCGGTCTAGCCGATCTCGTTCGAGTACGTGAGTGGAGAAAGGCGAATCCCAATTACTGGCGGCGACGAACTCGCGTCGGCAGTTATCTACTCACAGGTGAACTCGCAGTAGTTGCTCGAGAACTTGCGTTACAAGATATGATTGCTGCCCACTTTTCCCTCGTAATCGGACTGGTATCACATCTCTCCGGGAGTGCGTTACAAGATACGATAGCCTCGGAAATGCGCCGCCTTATACTGCTGGGGCATGGTATCCTTAGCAAGACTACCACAGCCGCCGCATCGCCGGGCAGAAACGGTGATCCCAGTCCACAGTGACTGCGGCACGCCGGAGGCTCGGGAATGACAGGACAGGCCGAGCTTCCGCCGTTTTCGCCCAATCAGAAGACCGTGCCGGTAGCGGCCTACGTCCGCATGTCGACAGAGCACCAGCAATATTCCACTGAGAATCAGCTCGACCGAATCAAGGAATACGCTGCCCGCCGCGGAATGGAGATTGTCCGGATTTTCGCCGACGAAGGTAAGAGCGGCCTGAGTGTCAAAGGCCGAGAAAGTCTTCGCGGCATGATCGCCGAGGTAGAATCAGGGAAGGCCAACTTTCGAGGCATCCTTGCCTACGATGTGAGCCGTTGGGGGCGATTTCAGGATGCCGACGAGAGCGGCTACTACGAATACATCTGCAAGCGGGCCGGCATCGCCGTGCATTACTGTGCCGAGCAATTTGAAAATGACGGATCACCCACCTCGAACATTATCAAGAGCGTTAAGCGCTCGATGGCCGGGGAATATAGCCGAGAACTCTCCACAAAAGTTTTTCAAGGCGCATGTCGACTGATCCAGCTGGGGTTCAAACAGGGAGGCGCAGCTGGATTTGGTTTGCGACGAGTGCTCGTTGACCAGACAGGAACGCCGAAGGGGCAGCTCAAGATCGGCGAACATAAAAGCCTTCAAACCGACCGCGTCGTCCTCGCTCCGGGGCCTGAAGAGGAAGTCACGATTGTGCGCTGGATTTACAGGACGTTTCTCGAGGAAGGAAAAACGGAACGCGAAATTGCGGAGCAGTTGAACGAACGGAAAGTTCTTACCGATTTTGGACGGGCGTGGACCCGTGGCACGGTTCACCAGCTTCTCACGAACGAAAAATATATCGGAAACAACGTCTATCACCGCACCTCGTTTAAACTGAAACGCAAACACGTCGTAAATCCGCCGGAGATGTGGATTCGCGCTGATAATGCGTTCCCTCCGATCGTTGAGCCGACCGTCTTCGCTCGAGTACAAGAAGCGATCCTTGCGCGATCAAAACGATATTCGGATGAAGAAATGCTCGGTGCCCTGAAAGCGCTTTGGTCGCGGCACGGTCGCATCTCCGGTTTATTGATCGATGAGCAGGAGAATTTACCGTCTAGCGCTGCCTTTCGTCATCGATTCGGGAGCCTCATCCGTGCCTATCAACTTATCGGTTATACACCGCGCGCGGATTACTCTTTTCTGGAGATAAATCGCTACCTGCGCGGGCGTCACCCAGAGATTGTTCAAGAGGTAATCACACGTCTCGCGGCAATGGGGATCAGCGTGGAGCGTGATCCCGCAACTGAACTTCTGCGGCTGGAACATGAGCTGACCGTGTCACTTGTGCTCTCTCGCTGCCTAAAGACAGAAGCGGGCACAGCTCGATGGATGCTACGTTTCGAGGAAGGCCTCCGGCCTGACCTCACGATCGCCGTCCGCATGGATGAGACAAATCAAGCTATCAAAGATTATTATCTGTTCCCCGCCCTGGATTTGACCGAGGCCAAACTGAGGATCGCTGAAAACAACCACGCGATACTAGACTCCTACCGCTTCGACGACCTCGAATTCTTTTTCCAGATGGCCGAACGCATAAGCGTGGAGGATGCGGCATGAAAGACGACGACTGCGTTCGGATCATTCCGGTCGATCGAATTCGTGTCGTGAATCCCCGGACTCGCGACAAAAAGAAGTTCGAGCAGATTGTGGAAAATATCGCGGCGATTGGCCTAAAGAAGCCGATCACTGTCACGCCTGGAAAGGCTGACGCCGATGGTCGTGAAACATTCGACTTGGTGTGCGGCCAAGGCCGCTTGGAAGCGTTCATCGCACTGGGACAACGGGAAATTCCCGCGCTCGTGCGTGGCCTATCCAAAGCCGACGGCCTCCTGGCCAGCTTGATCGAGAACATCGCCAGACGGCGTGTGCGCTCGCTGGATCAAGTCCGCCTGATCCAATGGATGAAGGATCAAGGCCATGACTATTCTGCCATAGCTCGCAAGACGGGTCTATGCGAGGGCTACGTGATGGACATCCTCAACATGCTCCGGAAAGGAGAGGATCGACTCCTTGAAGCGGTGCTGAATGGGAAGCTGCCAATCACCATCGCCACCGGAATAGTTGGCGCATCCGATGAGGAGTCGCAGCGACTCTTGCTGGAGGCTTACGAGCGCAAGGAGATGACCCAAAAATCGCTCACGGCGTTTAAGCGAATTATCGATCAGCGTCGGCACTTCGGGAAAGGTTATGGTCCGCGTGGACCTCGCCTGCATCGAACCACCGCTGACAGTCTTGTGCGTGCCTACAAGCATGAGACCCAGCGGCAAAAACTCATCGTGAAGAAGGCGAAGCTGTGCGAGTCACGCCTCCTGTCGATATCGGCGGCTTTCAAGGTGCTCGTTAAGGACGAGGACTACGTGAACCTGCTGCGTGCAGAGAAAGTAGAAACCATGCCGAAATTTCTGGCGGAGCGCGCACGGCAGGTCGCATGAAGTCGGCGATAAAAGCTGCATTTGAACTGGCCGGGGTAAACTTGCCTCTCGCGGCCATTCATCCGATCAGGCAGGTCAAGCCATCCGACGCAGCGTTCGGAAAATACAAGTCGGTCCTGGCATCAATTCGCGAGGTTGGTGTGATCGAGCCGTTGATCGTGTATCCACAACGTGGATCGAAGACGGCGTATTTTCTCCTCGACGGACACATGCGCCTGAAGGCGCTGCACGAACTGGGTCGCACCGAGGCATTCTGCCTGATCTCCAAAGACGACGACGCTTTTACCTACAACGACAAGGTCAACCGACTCTCTTTGATCCAAGAGCATGCGATGGTTATCCGGGCCATGGACCAAGGAGTGACACCGGAGCAAATCGCGAAAGCGCTGGAAATCGATGTCGGCAAAATCAGGGCGAATATCAATCTGCTAGAGGGAATACACCCCGATGTTGTAGATCTGCTGAAGGACAAACCGATCACGGCGACGGCGCTTCGCTTGTTTCGAAAGGTGAAAGCGGTTCGGCAAATCGACATGGCGCAGCTTATGATCACAGGCGCGAACTATACCCGCGCCTATGCCGATGCCTTAATTATCGGGACACCTGCTGAGCAACTGGTGAAAGGGAGCAAAAAGGAGGTCCCCGGAGTTTCGCACGAAGAAATAGTGCGCATGGAAAAAGAGATGGAGACGCTGGAACGGGACTACCGGCTCCACCAGGAGCAATTTGGAGAGAACTCGCTCCACTTGAATGCCGCCCAACGCCACGTGAAACGGTTACTCGAAAATCCTAAAATCAAACGGTTCCTCAGCAACCGGTATCCCGAAATTTTGGAGGAGTTCCAGGAGCTCGTCGCGCTCGAATGCCTCTGACGAAAAACTTTCCGCTGCCGGGAAGGACTACAGTTTAACGGGCTGGCACCCATACGCCGCAACGACCAAAGCCGCGAGAGGCGAATACGGGCACGAGGCCTCACGGCTTGGTGGAATTTTGTTCTTTTGCTACCATCGCGATGTTACGGCCATCCAGGGCGCCCGGCAGCGGTTCTATTTTGGGGCTCGGGCATGTTGATGCTCGCTAGCGCTCGGTTTTTTCCAGTGCTGCCAGCCGCGGTGATTCCCGATTATACGCCGGTCAAGGTAGTGCCTCCGGCCTCCACCACGCTGCGCGTCCGCTTCCCCCTGCGTTGCGGCTAAAGCCGCGGCCTCGGCGCTCCCGCTCCGCTTTGACTTTCGGCGTGGGCGGGAATCGCCCTCCGCTGGCAGAGCTCGATCAGGTGCACTCCCGCACACACGAACGAACCGGCGAGGCGCATTTCTCATGCGCGTGTTTGAAGCGAAGCTCGTTTATGAACCGACGTTGTTCGAAGTCGGAACAAACTGCCTCACAAAAGCCGAACTCGTCTACGACTACATGAAGGACGTGCTCGACGTCCACCCTATGCAGGAGGTGTTCTACGTGATCCTGCTCAACCAAAAGAACCGTCCGTTGGGTCGGATTGCCGTCACGAGCGGAACGGTGGCGAGCACGTTGGTGCATCCGCGGGAAGTGTTCCGCCCCGCAATTCTCGCCGGAGCGAGCGCGATCATCTGCGCTCACAACCACCCCAGCGGCGATCCGGCGCCGAGTTCAGCCGACCTGCACGTTACCCGAAAGCTCCGTGAGGCTGCGCAAGCGATCGATATTATGCTGCTCGATCACGTGATCCTCGGACGCGCGGAATGCGACCCGTGCGGAATCGGGTTCTACTCGTTCAGATCCGCCGGACTCCTCTAACGCAAGGGGCTTTGCCCCCCTTTTTCGTCTGGCAGAATGTTCGAGCGAACCGGAGCCGTCAGAGTGCGCAGGCTTCGCCTAAGCCATCTGACTCGCTCAAACGCCGCTGGGCTTACGGTGCTCGCTCTCGTTGCGCCGCTCGCGCATTCGCAGTCAGCGGGGGCCGCGCCCTATAGGCTGCCTTCATTATAGCACCTGCGCCGGCTGGCGGGCGCGCGGCGCGAGCGCCTTCGCCCGTCCGCGCCTCAAGGTATTGCTCGCTTCACTGCGCTCCACCTTGCGCGACGGTGCTGAACGTCGGCATCCCGACGGGGCGGCCGTTTCAACGGTGTGGCCCACGGAGGGGCCGCGCAGCGCGGATCGCTGCAACCCAGCGCTCTCGTTAGAGCGCTGATCAACCGAGAAAAGTCATGATTAGCTCTGCTCAAAGCTCGTTCGCCGGCGCCTACCGGGCGCTTTCGTTGGAAGACCTCCGCCGCGTTGCTCCTTCCATCTTTGCCGAACATGCCCGGCCCGGCGTGTCCGCGCGCTACACGTTCGTTTCCACGTTTCAGGTCGTTGAACTGCTCCGCGCCGAAGGCTGGGAACCGGTGAAAGCCAGCGAACAGCGCGTGCGCCTCGACGCGCGGCGTGGGTTTCAACTGCACGAAATCCGCTTCGCTCGGAGTCACGATCTCGAAACCTCCACGCCGAGTGTCGGCGACACACGGCCCGAGTTAGTGCTGCAAAATGCGCACGACGGCACGCGCGCTTACCGCATCGACGCTGGCCTCTATCGCCTCGTTTGCCGCAACGGGCTCGTCGTCGCCGACGCGCAATTCGCACAAGTCGCGATTCGGCACTTTGACGGTACGCCGGAGAAATTCGCGAGTGCCGCCCGGAACGTGGTGGAATTCACGCCGCGCGTGCTGGAGCTGGTGGCGCAATGGCAGACGGTTCAGCTCACACCCGCGACTCGTTTCGAGTTCGCCAAGCGCGCCGCCGCCCTGCGCTGGAACGCTGACCAACCCGTGATGAGGTGGCTGACGCCCGCCAAGCTTCTCGAACCCCTGCGCTACGGCGATCATCACGATGATCTTTGGACGGTCATGAACGTCGTGCAGGAGCATTTGGTTCGCGGTGGCGACCGCTACCGCAGTGCTGAGCCAAGTTTCGGTATCCGCCGTAACACGACACGTCCGGTTGCGTCGCTGCATGAAGCTCGGGCGATCAACAAAGCTCTCTGGTCTCTCGCGGCGGAATTCGCGAGCAACTGAGCAGCGCATGGGGAGCGGCTCGATGGCCGCTCCCCTTTTCGTGGTAGGCGTGCTCCCCCGTTTTCGGTAGACGCGCGCCGCTGCCATTTCACCACACAGGCCTTCGCTTGAAATCGGCGCGGCCAGGCAAGCTGGCCGCGCGTTTCTCAAGCATCAGAGCCGGCACGTCCGGCCCATAAATATGAATAACGGAACACTCGAAACGTCGCCGGCCGAACGACTGACCGGCACCACGCGGGCCTCACGGTCCGCTTCCAATCAGGATGAACTCTCGCGACTGAAGCACGATCTCATGCGCGCTGAGGTTCGTCTCGCGAAGGCGCGCGCCACCGTCGTGGGCGCAGAAATCGACATCAAGGTGCTCAACGCGCGCCTCAAGGCACTGACCCAATGACGCCAGCTCAACGATCACCGTTCATAAGAACCGGAACCCATCATTCCCATGAATGCCACCTCTTCCGAGTCCATCGACGAAACCACCACGCGCGCCGCGGCGCTGAGCGAATTCGTTGCGGCAGTCCGCACCGCGGCGCGCGAAAGCGATGCAGCCGTTGAAACCGCCAAGCCGGCGCTTGCGCGAATCGCGTCAGCCGTTGCCGGACACGACAACGGCCAGGCGCTCCGCGTGCGCTCCATTCTCCTCTCGCTCTACAGCGGCGGTTCCGCGCTGGCCGATGTCTCCGACCTCATGGCGCTGGATTGGCCGCTGCGCCGAGACCTTTGCGCGGTGTTACTCGCGTTCGGGCATGGCGAGTTCGATTACGACTATTTGAAGTCGGCATTCGAAATGGCCGGCGACCACGAGGCGCGCTGGTTTCTTGGCACGGCGCGCGACCCGCGGGAGCGGCTCGAAGAAGCGCTCGCCTTCGCGAAGCCCGGTCCCCTGAACACGCCGCGCACGTTAAACGAAAAGGGCGTCGCAATGGTTCTGCTCAGCCTCTTCGCCGGCATGCCTTGCGACCTCCAGTTTGCGCTGCGCGGCTTGGATAGGATGCGCTCCGATCTGATCGTCGCAATCATCACTGACTACGTCGCGCAGCGCTTCGATTTCACGGATGAGGATCGCGTGCGGGAGCACTTTGAGCTGGCGGCGTGAACGCGTCCGACGCGCACGAGCAGGAGCGCCGTTGCTGGCAGCAGCGGCGCTTTTCTTGTCGCTGATGAGTCATCGCTCGTGCATTCGGTCACCAAGCCATGGACGGCTTTCTGGCCCGTACACCTGATACTGGCATCATTCGCGAGCTTCCCGCCCAGCATCTCACAACACCGCATCGTATCCGTCCTTCTCCGTGCTCTGCGATAGGTGACTCTCTCAGCTTCGTTTCCCAGACCCGCGAAAGTGCGGCGATCATTTCGCACCGGTGAGGAGGCGTGATCGTGCGGAATCACGGAGCAGTTTTTCGGCAATTCCGCTCCAGCGGAACGTTCCCTTTTTCCGGAGCGTTTTTGCTCTCTCTGGCGGTCCCTCCGGATGGAACGCCGCGAGCGGCCGACGCCGTTGCGGTCCCCCTTGGAAGGAATCCACCGCACCGGCGCCTCGTTCCAACCGGCCCCTCCGCCTCGGGGCGAGAGAGCAATCCCGCTCCTCAAAAACAAAAAGGAACTATATGCCCACGAAAACCGCTCCCGCCGCTCCGCAAACCAAGCACGCCTCCACGCTCCCGGTGAAAACCTTCCGCCTCGGCCGCATCAAAGCCGCGGTCTGGGAAAACGAAGCCGACAACCGCAAGTTCTACAACGTCACCTTCGCCCGCACCTACATGGGGCAGGACAAGAAACTCCACGATGCGGACAGCTTCGGTCGGGACGACCTCCCGCTGGTCGCGAAGCTCGCGAATGACGCCCACTCGTTCATCTTCGAACAACTCGCGGGCCAGAAAGCCGAAGCGCAGCCGGCCTAAACCGCCGCGGGCCGGCCTCCGGGCCGGCTCGCCGGAGTCGGGGCGACGGCCATCCTTCATGCTGCGCACAGGACCGTGGTTAGTATGGCCGGGAGGAAGCACGTCGCCATGGCCGCGGACGCGACGACCTTGAGCACTGCCGGTTTTACCTTCGAGTTCACCGGTTTCGCTCGGGCGGCAGGGCCTTGAATGCGGCGCTCGAATCCCGGTCGAAAGATACCGCCCGGTGTTACCACCACGTAGCCCTGCTGAAGCGCATAGAGCATCAGCTGACCTTTATGGTGCAACCGGAGCTTCCGCATGATGACTTTCCGATGGGTTTTCATCGTCTGGCGCGACATACCAAGTCGCTCGGACGCGACTTGGTCATCGCAACCGTCGCCAATGACGGAAAGCACCACTTGCTCGGTTTCGGTAAGTTCATCGAGCGTGACGGCACGCGGGTGTCGCAAGTGCTGCATCACTGACGGACTGATATAGGTCTGGTGTTCGATGGCCCGAGAGAGTGCGACCGGAAGATTGTCCAAGCCTTCCGCGAGACCGTCGTAGATGCCGTCGTATCGCAGCGCCTTGAGCATGCGGAAGGTGCGCGCATCGGCGCGCGACGTGACGATCAGAATTGGGAGTCGCTTGTCGACAAACGGCTCCAAGTGTTCGAGGCCGTCCATGTCCTCGATCTTCACGCCGGTAATGAACAGGTCCGGCATCGACTCTTGGATCGACGTCAGCGCATCGAAACCGCGTTGGAATACCTTGACCTCGGCTTTCGGCCAAAAAGCTACAATCTGACGACAGATGAGGTCGCCGTAGAGGCGGTCCCACTTCAGGACCACCACGCGCAATGGAAGAGTTGGCGAGAGCGTATCCATAAAGTCAATCATGCCGCAGCCCGGGCCGTTCGCTGGAGTTCCAGTTTCGTTCCGCTCGGATGAGCGGTCAGGCGCCCACAACCTGAACCACCTGCGAGCACGTCCTCGGTGATCGCGTTCCGCACGAGGAGTTCGGCGGCATCGCGCATCGGTCGCGCGCCGAGCCGGTCGTCATAGCCGCGTTTGATTACGACATCAACGACGCTGGGATCGGTGGACAACGCGAAGCCGAGGGCGGCTTTCGACTCCACTTCTTTTCGCACCATTGCGGCGGCGATCCGGCACTGCGTGTCGTAGCTCAGCTTGTCGAAGACCGCTATGGCAGTCACACGCGCGAAAATCTCCGGGCGAAGCTCGCGCTGGGCGTCCTGCCGCACCAGCCGCTCCATCGTTTCATATTTCGACTTCCGCATGGTCATGATTCGCGGCGCGCCGATATTGCTCGTGAGCACGCAATACCAACTCGAGAAATCGAGCACGCGGTTGGCGCCGGTCGTGAGGCGCGCGGCGTCCAACAACTGCAACAACACATCGAGCACGCGCGCATGCGCCTTTTCGATTTCGTCGAAGAGCAGCGTGCCCGAGCCGCCGCACGCGTCGTACCCTTCCGCGACGCGGCCGGGCTCGTCACGCGAGACACCGAGCAGTAGCGCGAGGCTTTCGCGTGTCTGATATTCCGACATATCGAGCCGCACGAGTTTGTTCGGCCCGCAGAGATCGTTCGTGAATTGCTGCGTGAGTTCGGTTTTCCCTACTCCGGTCGGACCGAGGAACAAGAAGCTGGCCTTTGGCCGCCCCGGTGTCGTGAGCCCAAGTTCGCCGTGTTGGAGTCGTGCGGCGACGAGATCGACCGCGGCATCTTGCCCGACAATCCGCTCTTTCAGTCTCCCGGGCAGTGCCCGGAGCTTTTCACGTTCCTCCGCCGACAGCATGGGACACCTACCATTTGACGCCTTCGGCTGGAGTTGGGGCCGGACTCGGAGTTGATGCCACGACGGGCGCTGGCTGCGCCTGCAATCGCTCCTGAAGTTGAGCTTCCAACTCTCGCACTCTCGCGCGTTCCGCTTCGAGTTGCTGGCGCAGCTTCACGACTTCCTCCGTGTGCGACACGAGCGTTCCATATTGATCCTGCGCTTTTTTCTCCGCCGCGAGGATCGCGGACTTCATCGCGCGCAACTGCTCCGTAATGTCGCGCTGCGCCGAAAGCTCCGCGGATAGTTCTACGCTCACAGGCAATGGATCGTAAGTGGCCGAAATATTCTCGACGTTCGGCTGTGCAGCCAAGTGTGGCGGAACACGCGTGGTGCGCAGCACCGCGACTTCGTTTTGATCACCGTTGGCGGCGGGATAGCGATACGCGCCTAGCTCGTAACGCGTCACGTGAGCGGCGGTCGCGCGTTCCATATTCGCGGGCGGGCGAGCGGACGAGACCGGAGTAGAACGCGACTTGGTGGACAGCGTCGTCGTCGCGCATCCAGTCAGCCCGAGGACAAGAAGAACAATCACAGCGCGCATGACTATCCTTTCGATTCCGCGTCTTTGACCGCGGCTGGGGCAGAAGTTTCGGAGGGTTGTGTTACAGGTTGGTGAACTCCCGGGCCGGACTCGCTCGAGGTGCCAGCGATCTTCGCCTTCTCGGGATTCACACTCTCCAGAACGTAAACGTAGAATTCTTTTCCCGCCGGCACGCGCACGTAGTAACCGTTCTGCTCGATGTCGCGCAGCGTCCGCTGCGCATATACATCGAAGACCTCGGCGACGCCTTCGCGCACGCCGTTGGAGACGGAGCCGGTGATCGTCGTGCCGAGCGCGGTCTGGGTCCGGTCCTGAGTGCCACGCGCGAACCCGCTGAGCGCTGCCGACGCGAGCATCTTCAATTCCTGGTAGTCGTCGGTCATCATCAACCGCCCTTTCATACCGGCCGAGCCGTCGGTGATACCGTAGCCTTCGATTTCCTGATCATATTCCCGGTCAAGCGCGACGCCGTTGAAGGCCAGCTCTCGCCCGTCCTGCCAGATGAAGCGCCACGTTCCCGACGCGTTGATCCGATCGCGGATGCGACCGGCGCGCGCCGTGCCGTGCACGAGCGTGTTGGCCGGGATCACGCGCTCGCCGTTCTGCCACACATCTTCGAGAAGGATTGCGATGATCGGCGTTTCAATGTTCGCGCTGTCGACCGTATTCACGAGCTTGCACTTGAGGAGCGTGCCAAACGGCATGAAGCGTTCCCGTGTCGCCGGTGGCCGTGCCGGCGGCTGAGCTACCGGAGTGTAGGCGGCGAGAAGCGAGGCGTGCCGGATTTTTCGGGGTTTCTCGGCCGGCTTCTTCTCTGGAGGCGGTTGAGTCGGTGCTACAGGTGCCGCCGCACTGACCGGCTGCGTTGGCGGGCGGAATGGCACGAGCTGTCCGTCCTTCGCTCCGCTTTCCCCGCTGGTTGCAGAGGATGCCGCAACCTGCTGCGGCAGTCCGTTCTCCAAACCTTTTTCGAGTGGAACTCGGACTTGGCCGAGCTTCACCTCCTTGCTCGTCTGAGCGGAAAGTTTTGCCACGCGCTTCGCCTCGCTTTGGCGCGAGCCGTAAATCCAGAGGCCAGTGAACAGCACGGCGAGGAACACGAGAAAGAGACCGAACTTGCTCGTGAGAAACTCCCAGACTTTCCGCGGGTTCATGACTTTGGCGCCTCCTTTTCGGTTACGGTCGATGCGATGGCTCGGCGGGAACTGTTCACGAGAATGGTGAATGCATTATCCGCGCTGAGATCGTTGCGCGTGCCGTCTGGCAACCCGACGATCGCGAATTCCGCTTCCGCGGTTTCACCCGGCCCGAGCGACCGCGGCCCATTCGCGATCGCCTGATGAAACTTCTCATCGCCGACGCGTGCAGCGAACGTGCTCGGCGCGATCTCGAGCGTTGCGTCCGTCTTGTTACGCAGCGAGAGCAGGAACACGACGGCATCTTCCTTGGAGAACCGGCACACCTCCTGAAGCTCGATTTCCAGATCGGGAAGATCGATCTTCCGGCGTTGCTCGCGACGCGTGACGCCCTCAACCGCCTTCGGCAGCGATTGTGCAAGCACCGGGTAAGCTCGCGCCCGGTCGAGCAAGCTCAAGCCGATCCGCGGCGTGAATTTCACCGGCTCGGGAATTTGCGTGAGCTTCACCGCGGCGTTGTTCGCGGGTCGTTTCAGGATCGCGCTCGCCACCGAATCACTCGGCACGGACCGGAGCTGAAACACATAGGCTGCGCCCTCGAAAATGATCGTGAGCCGACCCTGCGCATTCGGCTGCAAACTCCGCACGAGAACGAAATTCGAGCCCGGCGCATGCGTCACATGAAAGCGAAGCGGCGCGCCTTCCTCGACCTCGGTTCCGCCAGAGCGGCCGTTGTCGATCAGCATGTCGGCGGCGACCACGGCGGTGATCGGCGCCGGCAGCGTGATCGTGGTGACCTCACGCGAGACCGGCAAATCGACCGAGGTGTAGGGATTCAGTGAATACTCCGAGATTGCCTGTCCGAACGCCGCGGACAGTGGACACAACAACATTGCCGCCAGCCGTCGCATACATCACCTTACGCTTTCTCAATTGGCTCGACCTGAAACGCCGCCACGGCTGTCGGGAAACGTCCGTTACGAGTGAGGTCCGGGTTGACGAGGAACTTGAACTTCACGCGGTAGCGCAGCACTTCGGTGAGCGGCGCGTTCTTGTAGGAACCGACGCGGATAACTTGAACGTCGGCTGATGTGTAGAATGCGTTCTCGCGCGACGAGAGCACCTCCGGTGTCCCCATCTCTACCTTCGTGTGCAGCGCCTTCGCCTGATACTCGGCCTTGGTCTGGTTGATGACCGCCATCGCTTTCTCTGCGGCGTCGCGGAGGAAGAGCTGCTTGAACAGCTCGGGATGGTCGAGGCCCTCCGGGTTGCGCTCGAAGAGCGCCTTGCACGCGAGCTTCGTTTGTAGCGCGTGTAGGTCCTTCGCATGCACGATGTCCACGACCGGCGAGACATAGTAGGTGCCGAGGCTATCGAGCACGACCACCTCTCGCTTACGGGTGAGTCGCTCAACGAGCTGATTGCGATCCCACACGGACCAAACCCACGCACTCACTGCGATGAGGAACCAGATCAGCGACTCGCGACGCTTTCGCGTGAAGATCGCGAGTAACGACGACTTCGGCTGACCGAATCGTTCGGCAAGCCGCGGCGCGGGGGCCACGGCCGCGGGATTTCCGGCTTCAGCTACCATAGCCATTTCCTCCGAGTTTTCTCCGCCTTGGACGGCGTGACGTTGATGCAAGGACGCTCTGCTGAATCGGGCAGAGCGGGGATTCCTCCAGGACCCCGGGGGAGCAGGGGTGGAAGCTCAGTCCCATCACGCATACCACCACCGCCGTTGTATCGGCGCGTGGTAGATTCTGAATCGGGCTGTGAATTTCGTTGGAACCAACGAAAAAACTCCCGGAGCCAAAGCGTCTTTTCCCGCTCAGCAGCTGCCATTACCCTCATCGATTCGGCAATCTGCTCGCTCGATCGTGCAATGCTTTCAGCAGCCTGGGTCTGGCGACGGTGTAGATTATTTCCGAGCATAAGCTTCAATCTCCAATGCTGCCTTATTTGGATCATCGTGATGCGGCTGTGCAGCATGGCCGCGCTCCTGCCGTCTCATAGTTCTTCGCATCTCGCGGAAGTATGCCGCTTGTTCGGCGCGATCCGCGGCCATCGACCTGGCTGATTTGGCCATGTCGACAAATGCATCAGCACCTCGCTCGTGAGCAGCGGTGCGTTTGCGCATGTCTCGGGCTGCGGAGAATCCCGTGAGGCCGCTTAACGCGGTCGCCGTTGTTCGCGCGGATCCTCCGCCTCGCGCGGAAGACTCGACGCCCGACGCCATCGCACCGAGCGCAGCTGCGGCCACCACACCTGCGGCACCTACTCCGCCGGTGGCAGCAGCTGCGGCGGCGCCAAGTCCGCCTGCCACGGTCGCTTGGGCAACTCCGCCTGCACCTTGCGCAAAAGCAGCCGCGGGGTTTGCGCCCATGAGCAGCACCTTCGTCGTGATATACGGTGCCAGGACCGAGCTCACGATCATCCAGGCCCCAACCAGTAATACAGTCAGGCCAGGTCCAACCATCGATCCCGGTAACACGACTGGGATGAGACTCGCACTGGCGGCCGCATCCAGCATCGCATTCGTCACAACGGCGGCAACAACCCAGCCGAAAGGCCAGCATACCAGCGCGGCGAGACCGATGACATACTTCAGTCCGACGCCGGCCAGCGGACGGATCATGAAGAATCCGAGAAAAATCGGACTCAGAGCCCAGCCAGCCGTCAGGAGAATCCCTCCGATTAGCTTCACGATGTATTGAATACCCCATGACAGCCAACCGAAGAGCCAAAGCAGAGCGTAACAGATCGCTGTTCCTATCGATTTTGTGCCCCAGATAACATCCCAGATACTCGCGTCGGGTTCGGTCGCCGTCTTGCCAGAGATGAAAGTGATGAACTTTTCGTCTACCGCAGTCGGATCGACACCCAGCGCCGCTCCGAAGATGATCATGATATCGCTCAGTCGCATGAGCCATTCCCGGATAAACAATGTGGCGATTCCGATAAAGAATACCTTCGTGAACAACCACGCGTAACCCACCGGGTCAGGCCGCATCCTTGCGATTTGAAATGCAAAGCCAGCCGCAACAATCGCGCTAGCGAGATAAGCGCATCCACCCCACAGTGTGGACAAACCGTCGAAGTAGGATGACGGAAGAATGCTACCGGCCGGCGCTGCCATGAGGACGAATGGTTGAGACTACGGGGTCGACTTCTTCTGAGCCTCGCTCTCCTTCGGCGCTGGCTTCTGAGGCTCGTTTTTCTTGAAATAATCAGGATTTCGGAACGTCTTCGGCAGAGCATCCATTTCCTTGCGCGCCGCCTCAGCGCGGGCTTTGGCCTCCGCTTCCTGTCGAGCTTTCTCCGCTTCGGCTGCCTTGTCGGTGCAGCCAGCGGCGAAAAGAACGGAAGTTATCAGAACAAGAGGTAGTTGGGTCTTCATAGGAACGCTCATGAGACAGGAAGGGCGCGCATCCGTTTCGGCCTAGGGACTGAATGGCTTTTCGGTTACATACTGGAGGAAGCACTCATACTGGGGCGTGAAGGCCTTCTTGAGCTTCGCAGCTTCCTGTTGCGCTAACTTGCGTCGCGTCTCAGCTTCCGCCCGGGTTTGTGCATCCTCCATCGCATCCGCCTCGGCCGTTTTCACCTGAATCTCCGCCGCGCTCAGCGACACTTCTGAATCGAGCGCCGCAAGCTGGGCGTATTGCGCGTTTAGGACCGATTCCAACTTCTTTTCCTCGGCCTCGGTTTCGGCCGCTTGGAGTGCGTCACTCGTGGCGGCGATGGCCTTCTTCAGGTTCTCGCGCCGGGTGTAAACGTCCACCTGCACCTCCTTGAAATTGTCTACCTTCGCGGTTATGTCCTGCACGGGCTTGAACACCTCCGGCTTCCGCGAAATTGCGACTCCGTCGAAATCCGGGAAATCACTGCTGATCGGTTGGAAAATTCCGTCGCGCGTGTCGCCGAACAATCCGGTGCCATCCACCTTCGCGACCGTCTTGGCCCAAGTCTCGATCTTGGTGGGTAGCGTCAGGCTAATCTTGAACTCCGGAAAACCGACGATGGCCTTCACGTCCGCCATGTTTCCGAGCCTCTTGAGCTGATCCTCCATTTGCTTGATCTGCTGCACCTGGTTACTGATCTGCTCCGCCTCCTTTGCGATCTGCTCGATCGCTGCCGCATACTGGAGGATGCTCTGATTGAGGTTCGCGACATCGACGACCGCCCATTGAGCCGAGCTGCGACTGCTCGCTGTGAGCGCGAGGAGTCCGACTACAACATACCGTTTCATGATCCGCTCCTTTCCTTCGGAAGCACGACCCGGATCACGCGCGTCGTGGGCTCGCGCCGCACGCCGTCGCGATCGGTCTGCGGGATTTCCACTTGGTAGAACGACTCCTCGTAGCCGTCGTCCGTCTGAGCTCGCTGGTTTTCCCGCGCGATCCAATACTGCTGCTTGATCGCGTTGGATTGTCCCTTTTCGTAGCCGGCTAGATACGCCTCCTTCTGCGCCTTGTTGCTGAAGTAATTGATCGTTTCTCCTACGACGAAGCCCGCCGCCGCGCCAACCGCAGCGTTCTTTGCTTTCCCGTCGCCTTCCTTGGCACCGATATAGGCGCCGGCCGCGGTCGTCGTGGCCGTCGTCGCGAACGATCGCGTTTGCGCTGCCGACTGGCCACCTGCGGCGGTGCAGCCTGTAGAATAGACCAACACCAACAACATCATCAATACGCCGATCATGATCGGGTATAACATCGAGAGCATCTCGTTCAGCGTCTTCATGACTGGGTCCTCAGTTCGGCAGTCTATCCGATCTCGATTGTTTCCGTGATCCGCTGACCAACCGTGATTTTTTCCTCGGCCTGGTAGCAGTCCTGGCGCGCCACCGTGCGAGCAACGAAATCACCGATTTCCATCCTGCCCTCCAGAAACGCGACTGCGTCCACCTTCATCCGCAGTTTCGCTGCAGCCGAAAGCGACAGGTCCGACACGAGTCGTTCCACCTCGGCGATTGCCGCGCTCGTCACCGGCTCTGGGAATGTGTTCGCCTCGATTCGATCCACGACGGGCGTCAGGCCCTCCCGGAGATGATCTTCGTCGAGCCGCTGATAGCCCGCCACCAAAACTTCGAAAGGATCATCACTCGCGACGAGCGACACCGGTTCGTAGTGCCGCACAAGCTGACCATCATCCGAGGAAACAAACTCTTCCTCGACCAACTGATATTCTCCCTCCGGGTCGTTCTCCGCCAGTTCGATCCGGCGAAGCATCCGATGGGTGAGCGGACCTTCAAACTCAGACGCGGCGTTGATTCGGACCGAACTCTCCGGAAACGAAAACAGCACGAGCGGCACTACGCTCGCAGTGGCGAGCGCAAGCTCCGATCCACTGCCCCGACGACGATCCTCCAACGATTGGCGGCCGACTTCCTCGATCCGGCGCGCCTCGATCTGCATTTCCTGACGCGTTTTCATAACTCCTCCTTTCAAGCATGGGCGATGATTCCCTCGACGATGTTGTCATACGCCTTCAGCTCCTTCGCGCGCTGATCGTAGTGCGCGCCTGAGCTGGAGGCGCAGTAAAGCATTTCGCGTGACGCGATGTTACGCATCGTAGCGATGAGTGGCCGACGTTGGTCGGTGTGATAGTATGTAAACTGTGAATACTTATGACCGACGAGTTTCTCCGGCTCTGGGTGCGTGAGCACCGCGTCCTTCACGGCGTCCGGAATCGGAAAATCACGGCTGAGGTCTTCGACGTCCGAGCGGTCGCTCTGGCGCAGCAGAAACAGAATGCGACTGTTGCCTAACACCGGGCCGCGAATGTCTGACGTGCGGAACGCCTCGTAATTCTGCACCTCGGCGAGATTCCAGACGTTATACTTTCTGAGTTGCTGGTAAGCTTCGCGGATGACCTTGCGGCCGGAGGGCACGAGCGAGAACCGCGCGACTTCGCCGAACAGATTCCGTTTTCGCAACGCACGCGGCAGACGCATCATGTGCGCGCGAGTATAGTTCGCGATCAGGAACGCCGCCGCGGCTTTCAGTTCCTCCGCCGATTCCGGAATGTAACTCAGCTCGAAATGCGCGATGCGTCCCGTGAGATCGATATTGGAGACGCCGTCGAACAACTCACCGTAAGCGCCGTTCGCGCTCCACGGCTCGAGGAGCGTTGCAAGGTAGCGCATCTCCTCCGCCTGAGGCCCCGACGCCTCGGCGGCGAGAAGCTCCTGCAGATGGCCATGCTGCGGATAATCCGCCGGCGCGAAATACGCGAATGCGAGGTTGCGCAGGTGCTGCGCGCTCGCTGGGTCTTTCGCAAACCGCGTAACGTCCTCTTCGGCGAAACCGGCGAGAAACGCCGCAGACTCGTCGGGTCGCGCCTGCTCCCACTCGCCAAATTCGATGAACGCGTCCACGTCCGTCGCCTGCGGTCCCATGCGCTGGGCGCGATACCCCGCCAGCGCGCAGGCGCGGCGAGCGATTTCGGCCCACTTGTCCGGATGGTGATTCGAATACCAGCGTGCGAAATCGTCGTAGAGCCGGCCAATCGCGTTCGAGAGCAACGCCTGACGCAGCTTGTTTTTGTCCTCATCTTTCGAGAGGCCGACCATGAGCATCGGCAGCGCTGCCGCCGCGCTGAGATGCAGGCCGCTGAGCGGCAGGCCGCGCGTGTCGAGATAGTTCATCGTCAGGCGACCGTTCGCCTGGACGATGATCGGGTCGGCCTTCGGATCGACCGTCTTCGTGTAGATATTATAGGAACAGCCTTCGTCCACAATCACGGTGTAGGCGAAGTAGAGTTCGGTCTGCGTGAGTATATCGATCGCGTTGACGCTCTTGCCCGAACCCGTTGTACCGAGGATCACCGCGTTCTGCGGCGTGAGGTTGTTGCCCTCGCCAACGAATGTCCGGCCGCCGACCAAATTTCCGTTTACGCCATCGAAAAGAAACTCGGCGCCGTCGAGATGGCCCACCGGCGTGGACGAGAACGGCAGAATGTCCGCGACGAGGGCATCGTCGTAGTCGTGAACAAGTGCGTCGTAGCGGCTGAAGGACCAGCCCGGCCACGATGAGTAGAAGAAATTGCGCGCGGATGTTTCGATCGCGGGCTCGTAAGCCTGTGCGCGCTCCATGTTCCCGACCGCGGCACGCAACGCAGTGAGTTTGGAGCGCAAGTCTTCCCGCGACCGGTCCCATGCCCGGATGATATATTGGATGCGGTAAGGCGAGCTGTCGCCGTTCGAGTAGCGCGCGATTTTAGCGGCCTTCGTCCGCATCGCGGCGAGGAGCTTCACCTTTCGCTGACTCTCGTAGTCGCCTTCGACGCGATTCAGCTCCTTTTGCTCTTTCTCGATCAGCCGCTCCACGTCAATCGGGTCCACGTTGACCGTGATCGCATAGTCGCGGAAGCCGAGCTTCGTCAGCAGATACGCCATGCTCGGCCGAGTGCGCTTCGGCAACGACCGCAGCACGAGCATTCCGTGGTAGCAGCCGTCGTGGTAGAAGCCCGTATCCGGTTTTTCCAATGGCCGACACTGACCGTTCCAGCAGTTCTCCTGAATCGTGCGCTCCGGATCGAAGAACTCCAGAGGATCGGATATCTTCTGCTCCGGCAGCGAGGGATTCAGGAATTCCAGATAATGGAGGAAGTGATCGGCGTCCGTCATCGGTCGCACTCGGCCACCGCTGCCGCCAATGAGCGCCTGGAGAAACTGACCGATCTGATTGAACTCCTCCTGATACGCGCTGAGCAGCGCGTGCGTGGACAGGCGACCACGCTTGCCGCCGAACGCTTCACCATCGACGGGCATCGTGAAATAGAGCCGGAGCTTCTCCCGACGGAGCAGACCTTCCTCCATCATGCGCCAGTAGCGGACGAACCGTTCATTTCGCTGGCGCCGTGTCCACTCGTTGGTCGCGAGCGCTTCCGTGGCGTCGCGGTAGCGGAGCAACTCCGCACGGTAGTCGCTGTTCACGGTCCACTGCACCTGCATCCGTTGTCCCGGCTTTAGCACGGTCAACAGCGCAACGAGATCAGACTCGAAAGCGTTGTGGTGGACGGGATCGGCGTTTTCGAGATCGGGTGCCGTCACCTCGAAACCCCGCGAAATATAGCCACCGCGCCGGAGTCCCTCAAACACGATAACGTTCTCGCCGAAATAACCGTCTACGGGTTCGAGTCGCATGGTCAGACCTCCTCGCGCTCTGCGAGCACATCGGCCAACTGCTCTTGCGTGATCTCCAGCTCCGTTTGCAGTTTTTCGTAACTGTGGAGCGGAACGGTCGGCTCTGGTTCATCTCTGCCCGGCTTGGCAGCGCGTTTCGTTTCGGTCGAGCCATCAGCAGGCGCGGCAAACGCAGCGGGCGCAAGAACCTGGCGCTGTGATCCGGCGCTTCGGACTGCCGTCCTCTCGCTCGGTTTCTCAGAAACCGGAGACTGCACCTGTTCATCCGCTCCAGCGACGCTCGAGAACGGATTCGCTGGTCGGCGTGAGCGCTCCCGTGGCCCAAACGCGAGTTCAACGACGCCGGCCTCAACGAGCGCCGCTTCGAAGAAGTCCGTGTCGTAGTGCTCCGGCTTGTTGTTCTTCAACGTGAACACATACGCGATCGAGAGCAGACACAGGAGCAGTCCCACCATGATGCAGAGCAGCAGCGACACCTCGAATACGCCCCACAGCACAATCACCATGAGCACGGTAGAACCCGCCGAGCCGAGGAGATACCAGGCGGAGTTTCCCGTCATCCCGAGAAACTCGCCTTTCGACTGAGCGCCTTGGTTCGCGTCGTGTTCGTTGAGAACGACCGTGCTCATGATGTGTCTGCTGGTTGAAGGTTGAACGAAAATATGGAGCGCGCGGCGGAGAGGACCGCGCGCTCCTCGGGATCACGGCGTGAAGGTGGTGACGTCGGCCGGTGTGAGGCCGAAGTTGCTCCACATCGTTTTAACGATCGCGAAGCCGAGTCCCGAAACCATAGCGCCAGCGAAAGACCATTTCGCGATGGTTGGCCGGCCGGCCATCATCGAAACACCCGCGGTCACAATGCCCACCGCAGCGAAGACGCCGCAAAGATACATGATGATCGCGTTGCCTGATTCGACCGACGTTTTCAGATCGACTTGCGCGTAGCTGAGCGTCGGCGCTCCGACTGCCAACGCCAGCAGAGCGGCTAACCGCTTCCGACCGTTTCGGACCACACCCGGACGAACTTCAAACAGGCGCAGTGCTTTTCCCATCATCACCGCGCCGCACACAAATGCCACCCATGGCATCGCAACGATTAGGTCTTTCATAATTTCTCCTTTTGCACCGGCGCTCTCGGGGGCCGTTTCCCTCGCCGCGATCACGCTCGATTCGGAGTGCGATTGCCGCGTCGAGCGGAGAAAGAAAGAATCAGATGAACTCGGACAAGAGGCTGCTCCTACCGAAAAAGGGGTAGATGAAAATGGCGAAGGCCAGTGCCGCGCAATCAGTCGATTCCCAGCTCCATTTGCGGCGAGCTTTTCCGCTTTGTCGGCGTGCCAAGCGTCAGCGAACGCATGAAGCGAATGTGTGACACAAACGTCTCCGAATCGCGCTCCCCGTTCTGTGCCAGCTCCGGCAGAGCGCGAACCCGGAGAAGCGTCTGCTCCTCGATGGCGACAAAGAGCGGGCCGAGATTGTATCCACGTAGCACTACAATCCATTCGCCGACTTCGAAGCGGATGATGTTTGGCTCCGCGCTGTCGCGCGTTGCCTCGCCACAACTGATCCAGGGAAAACTGCGCTCCGTCTTCCCGTCGTCGAATGTGACTCGGCTGGGATGGACCGCCGTGTCGAAATGCTGGCGTGGTTTTTTGAACGTGAGACGTTCCATGGCCTATACCTCCTGTTTTTGAGAAATCGCTTCGCGCATTCGTCGCCACTGCTCGGCGAGATTCCACAATGCGAGGCGCATACGCTCGCGCACCCGCGGCAGCCGACGCCGAGAGATGAGTTCTGCCATCGTGAGCCGTTGACGTGACAGGAACTCAGTCGCCAGTTCGCGACCGGGATCGGGTCGCGAGAGCCGATCCAGGATCGCTTCTCGATGCGACACGTAGATGCGATGCGCGCCGCGAAACCGGGTGTTGCCGACGTAGAATTGCCGCCGTGCAAGAGAGCGCTCCGCCACTTCGCCAAGCACGAGGATCGATTCCTCTGCAGTGCTGCCTTGGGCTCTATACGACGTGAGCGCGTGCGCGTAAGTCCATGCATGGAAATCACGCGGCAGCGTGCGTCCATCGGTGAGGACGATCTCGTCTTTCTCGGTATCAACCCGTTCGACCTCCTTGATGTCGCCGTTCGTGAACTCCTGCGTGTCTTCGCGCCCGCGCATCAGCAGACGATCGCCCGCGGCGACGGGCAGCTTCTCGACGCGCCCGACGTCGTAAGTGCCGCGCTGCTTGCGCGTAATTTTCGCGAATCGTGCCTTCGCATCGCGTACGCGCAGTCCGTCGGGGAGAATCTCCGTTACCTCCGCCGCAGTCCCGCGCTTCATGAACCGCGTGTCGCGCACGAAGAGCAGGCGGTCACCGAGGCGATACTGGTCCCAGTGCGCTTTCTGCTCTTCGCTCCACGCGAGCGGCTTCACCGCCTCGCGCACGACTTCGGTTTCGCCGAGCAGACCGGCTCGCCGCAGCGCAGGCCGCGCATGGCGATTGAAGCGGTCGATCTCCTCCCAGAAGGGAATCACGACGAGCGTGTCCACGCCGTCGGCCAGATTGCGTGCGTAATGCGTCGCAGCCGCCGAAAACAGCGCCTCATCGTCGCCGGTCTCGACGATCATGTGCTGGCGCTCGGCGTAGTGAAACGCCTCCACGACGTTTCCCGAAGCGAGCATACGGCTGAAGCGCTTGGCGGAATCGGTGCGCTGCCGCAGCACCTCGGACAACCGCACGACCGGCACATCCGTGTGCCGAATCAGATTTCGCAAGGCGTCACCGCGTTGGACGCTGTAGTGCTGCTTCGTGTCGCCGACGAGCAACACGCGCGCGCGAACGCTCTCGGCGATGCGCGTGAGTTCGTCGAGTTGCTCGGTGGAGAGAAGTCCAGCCTCATCGACAAGGATCACGCGTCGGGCCGCCTGCGCGTGCATGGCTTCGCTCACGAGGAAACGTTGCACCGTGTCTGCGTTCTCGAAACCAGAGCTGGCGAGCGCCTCACGCGCCCGCGTTGTCGGCGCCAGCGGCATGAACGGCTGGCCTCCTTTCGACCGATGCGACGCTTCGATCGCGGTCAGCACCGTCGTCTTCCCCGTGCCCGCGTCCCCGACAAGGACGCTGACGAAATCTTCGTTGCGCAGGAGCGCCGTGGCCGCGGTGCGCTGCCCCGGCGTCAGCTTCGCGGGCAAGTTCGCCGGATCGCCGAGAGGGAAGCGAGTTGCTCGACCTTCGCGGACTCGCCGCGCCGTTTGCGCCTCCTCCATTGTGATCGGAAGCAGCGTCATTTCACCTTCGCTCCGAATCGCGGCCGGATGCACTTCGAGCGCTTCGCGCAACTCGCGCCAACGATCAAAGTCTGGATGAAGCTCGAGCGCTGCGTTCAGCACCGCGCCCTCGCGCACAACGCTCTCGCGTTCGTAGACGTGACGCAGTGCCGCTTCCAACACCTCGCGCGTCTGGCCGATGGAGGCTTTGCGGCGTGGCTGCTGCTTTCGCGCACCCTCGACCAGCTTTTCGAGCCGACGCTGCTCGTCATCGTCGAGCTGCGCGCGCTGCCGTGCCCGCACTTCAGGCGTGCTGACCTCGGTTAACTTGTCGCCGCGGGATTCGCGCACGAGCACCTCGACTTCGCGCTTCGTCGGCCGGCGGCCCTTGTTCGCGGCGAACTCGTCGGCGAGCTGCTGTACGCGCTTTGTTCGCTTCGAATAGCGCTCTCGCAGATGCTCGACCCCGCGCACGGCGAAGCCCTTCGAGTTCATGTCGTAGGTTTCGTATCCAAGCTGGTGCAGCCGGCTCGCCAGTTCGCGATAGAAGACCTGCCGGACGTAGGGCGACGCGCGAAGCATCTCTGCCGCCTGTAACGCCATCCACTGGGAACGCTCGGCGTCCCAGGTCACGTTCGCGAGGACGGCATGAACGTGAAGCTGAGGATCGAGATCACGGCTCGTGTCGTGGAGGAACAGCGCACCAACAAAATTCTCGGTCAATCGAAACGCCTCGCTGCCGCGCGCCTCACCTCGACGCTCCCGGACGGCAGCGAAGTGCTCCATCTCCGAAAGCGCGACCTTGGCCGCCTCGTAGAATGCCTGCCGCACGCGTTCGTCGCCACCGACCATCGCGAGCACACTCACGTCTTTCGGTGCCGACATTTGAATGTCGAGTAGCGCCATACGCTTTCGCGCGTCGCCCGTCGTGAGCTTCTTGTTCGTGCCGGGATGGCGGTTGCGCCTCAGCGCGTCGAACGCCTTCGCATCGACCTCTCCGGCGAGCCCCAATGCTCTCGCCGCCTCGCCGATCCACTCGCCACGGACCTCTTTCTCCCCCTCGGTCCAGTAGTCGTTCTTCCGAAGATGGTGCGACAGGTAGCGCTCACCGTTGCGAATGACACCTGCTGTGATCATGCGCCAAACCAACTCCACGGTGCAGCAGTTCCTCAATGTCGCGGTCCTGCCGAATCCGGGGTAGTAACGGTCCCCCGAAAGGGGTAGGTGAGCGCCTCATTCGCTCGATAACAGGCGCAACCAGCCGGAATGACATTCGCGAGTCACCCCCGCTTTGTTTATGTCAGACGCAATACCCTCACGAGTTCGTGAGGCATCGTCGAGCCCCTCCACACTGGTCTGAAGTGCCTACCCCGATTTCGGTAGGCGCACGCTCTGGACGGAGCGCCGGCGTGGATAGAATTAGGCACGCGAACGATGAAAGCGGGGCTGAAAATTCCCTCTCCCAATGTGCGCGAATGGCTCGCGCACCCGCACACCATCACGGCGGGAGCACTCATAATCTGCGCCGGTGCACTCGCGATTGCTGCGTGGCTCGTGCTCCGAAATCTCCGCCGGAACGAGCCAGGACTGAAGGCACCCGCCGCGTTCGTGCTCGCGATTCTCATCGCGGCCAGCGGGCTCGTGGCGAGTTTCCGAATACCGGAGAAATGGCAACCGTCAGCCGCAGCGAGTGTGTGCTGCCTCGCGAGCAGCCTCTTCTTTTTCGCGGACCGGAATCGCTTCGTTCGCGATCCGCGCGGCAACATCGTCGCGGATCGCTGGGAAATCGCGCTCGCCTTCGCTCACTTCCGGTGGACGCGCGACAAGGTGAACCGGCACTTCTTCTTCACGGGCGATACAGGTTCAGGAAAGACGACCGGCATGAACGCGCTCCTCACGGCGCTCATGAAACGCAATCCGCGCCTCGGCGGAATCGTGATGGCGAATAAAGGCGACGAATGGTATTTCCTCGAGTGGCTCGCGAAAAAATGCGGCCGAGAGAAGGATATCATCCGCCTTCGTCCGCGTGCCTCTGGTGAGCCTGTCGATGAATTTCGTCACCGGCTGAACGTGACAGGAGACGAGCGTCTACCGTTCACGACGCGTGCGCGCATCCTGGTGGATACGGCGGCGGCGTTGAATCCGAAGGACGAGAAGAGCTTTTTCAAAATCAAAGGTGCCGCGCATATCGGTCGCGCCCTCGAACTGCTGCATGACATCGGCAGTCGCCCAACGCCGACCAACGCTTACGCGCTGCTGACGTCGCAGAAAGCATTGGAGGCGGCGCTCGCGAGGTTGACGGAGCAGGAGCCCACGTTGCGGCGTATCCGCCTCGCCGAAGTCTTGGAGCAAACCTACCTCAAACACGAAGCGAAGGAGCAGCGCGCCGGCGAAATCGGCACCTCACAAAATTACCTGGAATACCTCGGCACGCCCGAAGTGGCCGAGGTGTTCAGCAGCGATGAGCCCGATACGTGCACCATTGCCGACGTGGACAAAGGGAAAATCTTCTGCGTGGACGTGCCGCAGGACTACACAACCGAACGCCAATACGTGTTCACGGTAATGAAACTCTTGCTCTATCGGCATGCGTTACGGCGTTACGCGCGGCCTCCGTGGGAGCGCTACGCACTCAACCAGCTTTTCTACGTGGGCGACGAATTTCAGACGGCCATCACGGCGAGCTACGACGGCACGAGCGACTTCAACGTTGTGGATCGTCTCCGCGATTGCTGGCTCGCGCTGATCATTTCCGCGCAGGCCTTCGAGTCGCTGATCCCACCCCAGACCAAAGACCAGGCCGAAGTCCTCGCGCTAAATCTCAAGAATCTCGTGATGTATCGTGCCGCGTCAGAGGCCGACGCATTGCGTTGCGCCAATGCGCTGGGCCGCCATTACGTTGAGCGTGCCACTCGCACCGTGAACGCAGATCACACGGCCTACACCTACCAGCGAGTCGAGGAGTTCCGAATCAAACCCCACGAATTTCGGAGCCTTCCCGATCACACCGCCGTCGTGCGCCACTGCACCAACGGCTATCGTAGAGTCCGGCTCCGTCCGGTCTGATCAGTTACCTGAACCTGAATCCCGAATCCGAAATGAATCCGAACGACACTTCTTATCCAACTCCAGATGACCTCATCGCGTTGCGCGTCGAGGAAGACCCCGTGCGTATCATCTCGGAGAAACTCAAAGTGAAGGAGATGGGGCCGGCTGATCACATTCGCACCAAGCATGAGGTGAAAGCGTTCGTCGAATCCGGCGAGCGCAACGCTGCCCAAGAGTTGGTGAAGCGCGCCCAAGCGCGAAGGGAGCTGGCTCAGCCGGCGACAGTTCGGCAGTCTCAGCAGCAAGGAAGGAACATCACGTCTGAATAGGACGTTCGAGCCGAATCGAGATCCTTACGAAGTCGGCTTTGTTATATCGCCAGCCGAGGTTCCATACTCGACAGCATCGAACTCAGTCATCGCTTGTGCCGTGGTTTGATGTAACGCTTTGATCTTGTCGGTTAGCGGTTTCAGGCACGCCATTTCGACTTTGCACCGTTCAAACAGCATTCGTGCGCGTAGCCAGCTCATCGAGCATACGTCAGAGATGAGGCGGGCACCATGAGCCAATTCGACAGCTTCCCTGCGTTCCTGGCTTCGACCATTGCGATCCCATACCATCCCGACTCCGACGCTATCCTGATGCGCCACATGGCTGCTCATCCCATAATTATACATCAGGTGACCGAGGTTTGATAAACCAGGTGTGTCGCAGCGTTTCAGCGCTGCGCAAATTTCGCCAAAAGACCAACGCTGCTCGATAGCCCGGCGAACATCCCGAGGGTATTTCGCTTTGATCTGCGCAATGCGTTCCGCAGGCAGGATCATTTCCCGAAAAGGGCGCCACTCGGCGGCATTGGGATCTTGCAGCACCTTCAGGATCTCCTCGAGACGTGTATTTTGTTTGATGGAGGAAATTTCGAACAGGATGTCTCCAAACTCGTGGATTTTCTGTTTTCTTTCCGAGTCGTCCCCTACTAGCAGGAAAGTGAATTTGAGTGATCCCTCTACAACGGAGCGGACCAAAATGTCCGCGTCCCACAATCGGACGCTGCTGACTAGAAGAAGCACGCTTTCAGCCGTCGCGTGTGAACTCGCCTGAAGTTGCCAGAGCGTCATACCCTCGTTGCGATCCGGAAAAGCCTCTTCGGTGAACCGCTTGCTTACTTCATCGAACATATCGCCTATGATGAAACTGGCCTCTCGCGACCATCCGATCAACTGAGCCTGGACGGGAGTCGCCTGTGGCATTGCGCTCATGTTACTGCAATCGATTCCGAGATTCCCAGCCATGCTAAGAAACGCAATCGCCGGTTCAAAGTTCGCGGTATCGGCTTCCTTCCTTGAGCCACGCGGCTGCGCGATCGACAGTCGTCAGAAGGAGCGCGCCTCGTAGGGAACATTCCCAAACGACTAGAATTCTCCAGCCAAGCTGGCGGAGCGCTGTATAATTCCGCTGATCTCGCGCGCGGTTCGTCCTGAACTTCTCCGACCAGAACTCAACTCTGGTGGCCGGTTTTGTTGCGAAGCGACAACCGGCATGATCGTGCCAGAAGCAACCATGGACAAATATCACAGCGCGGCGGCTTCGAAAGACCAGGTCGGGCGAACCCGGAAGGTTACGCTGGTTTACGCGATAACGAAAGCCCATTCGATGAAGCGCGCGGCGAAGCAAGAGCTCCGGCTTTGTATTACGCTGCCGCACCGCTGCCATTAGCCGTGACCTTACATCTGGCCCCACTCGATCCATCTCAAATCCTCACGATGACATTGTTGTCCACCAGCGTTTCGAAGTGTTGGTGCAACTGCTCAGGGACGTGGCCACCCTTCACCAGCAAGCCCACCTCCATGTTCCGTTCCATGGCAGCGGCAGTAAGATTAGCGCTCGTCACGAAGGCTAACTTACCATCAGCGATTGCACACTTTGCGTGCACAGATCCTAGGTCGATACCGCCCATAGACCCATCCTGCTGCCACATATAGAAGTGCGCTTGCGGAAGTCGCCGCAGCAAAGGAGTCGTGGCGTCGAATGTTAACTTTCCACCCTTCTCCGTCGACGGTTCGAGCAGGATTTTGACCTCGATACCGCGTGCACACGCCGCATCCAAGCACCGTAACAAACGATCGAGGCGATACGCGACGTAGCTAACCAAGAACAAACAGACGTGGGCACTTTCAATTACCTCGCAAAGCACCTCTTCGGTCTGACGAACTGGCACAACTCCTGTCGACGGTCCGGACCAAACGAGTTCCAGCGAGCCACGTGAGCCTTTGAGTGCTGCGGCTGCGGAAGCACTCTTCAATGCCGCTGCAATTTCAGGAGCTGTAACGGCCGACGCTTCCTGCCATGCTTTCTGCAGCTTTAAAAAGAGTTCTTTGCCCGCGCTGGGTCCGAAGCGTTCTCGCGTCGATGAAAGGTGATCAACCGAGCTTAGCCTTCTGATACCATTCGCGATGGTGTCTACCCGATCGGGATGTAGCTCAAGGCACAGTTCCGCTATTGTGTGCCAGATATCACTCATTCGAAAAATGCCGCGTCGGCACTGTCGAATGTCCCTGTAACCAGCGCCCGATCCAAGTAGCGATTGCTCTTCTCGCAGGACGTTTCGGCGACAAATGAGCACCCGTGGCACGAAGCCCCATGCAGGCTGCGATCGTTGCGCGCGTCATGTTCCGAGCACAGAGGGTCTGACGAACAGATCGATGCACGCCTGAGTGCCTGTGCGATCATTCGCCCCAGAGTCTCGGGTTTTCCAAGCTCCACGAGCCCACCAAGCGTGCCATCGGAATCCGCGGCAGCGGTGTAGAGCAGAATCCCCGCCATCGGTTTAGTGGCATCGTCATCGGAGTAGATGCGCTCTCTGATACTTGCCGTGTTGTATCCACACTCTAACGCGAGTTCTCGGATAAGCAGATGCGAGAACGTGTGCAGCATCGCATATCGAGTCCCCAGGTAACCCTTTTCTGGGATCAGCTGTCGGGCATGCCGCCAACCGCGGTGCCCTCCGAGCAGCATCAGATTTCGGTCTCTGACAGCCGGTTTGTCGAGCCATGTGCGAATCGCAGTCTCCTTGAACTTTATGAAAATTCCTTCGCCGTGGACTTCGAACGCGGGAATCCATGTTGGCTTTCCCCGGCAGAGATCAGCCATGGGGGGGCGTTCATCCGGGTCATCTGACTCCTCTGGTGCCTCGACTCTAGTGAAGCCAATCAGTGCGTTGACCTCTTTCAGTCGCTCCAAGAGCAGGACGTCCTCGATTTTCTCCGTGTATTCGGATGGAACCGTGCCCTTGGACGTCATGAAATGCGGCCAGTTGTTGGGCGCTGCAGGGTCGGTTAAAATGTCCCACTCCGGACGCTTGATATCAGTCGACTGCAACGCAGCGCCACCATTGCCGGCTTTGTGGCTCTGCATCTGCTGCCAGATTGCATCGGGAGAGTGAGATTCGATACCTGGCAATTGTCCCGTTTTGGTGAGCGTCTTGAGAATTACTTTGAGTTCCGAGATATCCGCTACGTCCTCAAAATACGTCCATCCATCGGAAACCAGCTGCTCAAGTGCAGTTTTCGTCAGGGGAATGGAGAGCACCGATATGCTCATCGAAAACCAGCTGTTGGTTGAGCCGAGCAACACAGCACGTGGTTGTTCGGAGCAAGAATCGTCGAAGTGATTCAAATGGGGATGACGCCCCCGGCAGGCCGGGAGATACTTTGCGCCTTCCTTGCCGAATGCGTGCACCAGCGACCGCGCTTTGCCGCAGGAGCATTTCACCCAAAGGTTCTCGGTTTGTAGCGACGCACCTTGTTCAAAGAAGCTGAGGGTGCCCTTACACTCCGAAGGACCTTCGTGCACGTAGTAGCGCCACGGGAAATCGTCGAGGTGACCATTTCGGCACGCCAAGAGAAAGCGCGCTGGCACTGCATCGGCGTTTTTTCCTTTCTCACACGTCTTGTGAATGAACCGCGTGTCTTCTGGGCGAAAGGGGTTGTCCTTGATCTCGAATAATCCGGAGTCGAATTCGGCCAGCACTCCGCATTTTGCGCAGCGTAGCCAACGCGGAAACGGTCGCACCGGAACACCGATTTTGGCCTCGGGACTGAAAACATCCACACCTTCCGATGGCGCCACCGGCGGCATTCGCAACCGCTCTACCTGAGGTCCCAACTGCTTCCTGACCGCCTCAAGGAGTCGGTTCTCATCGATAGGCACGCAACGGTTCACGTCCCATCGATCCAAGCCCATGGTCAACACAGACAAGTTTGGGAGATCGACCAGTGCGCCTGGCCCATAGGTCCACAAGAGCTGGCTCGGACGAACGGAGCCAACGGGCAAAACGTTACTCATCGTTACCTCCCCCGTCGGTTTTGTTGTCCGGCGTTTTCCACTGAGGTCCCTCATCGAGCAACGAAGCGTCCATTACCAGCCGCACTCCTGGTTCAACCTCGCGCAATGACATTGGAGCTGTAAGTATATCCCAGCGGTGTAGCCCGGGTTTCTTCAGCAAAGCAACCACGTCACCTTGTCCGTACTCTGTCTCGTAGCCCAATCTGCGTCCGGGCTTATTGGCTTCCTTCACCCAACGATCGACACGCTCGGAAGTCATTCCTTCTGCGAGGGTCTTCACTACCGCTTTGTCGCTTACCTTCCACGCACGAGCGGCGATTGCATCTTTGACGCGTTGGACACCTGGATAGCTAGTGCTGATCAGACGCATCGCTCCCAAATTTGGGTTCAATGGCTCGTCCGTGTGCCTGAGTAGGCTGGTGAGAACACCTGTAAGACCACGATCCATCGCTCGTGGAGCGAAGGGAGTAACCGATTGCGCTTCGACGTGTTTGTAGAACGTCGCATGATAGTGCTCGAATGTCTCGTAGTGGGACAAGTCTCTCGGTCGTGACCACGTGAGGACAGAGCAAACAAGCCCAAGGTAAGAACGCCCGACGCGGCTTGTCGCCTGAATGTATTCGGCAGTGCTCTTCGGCTGACCGTTCACTGCCATCAACCCGAGCCGATTTACGTCTACGCCAACCGAGAGCATGTTCGTCGCGAGCACGACATCGATCGCACGTGCTTCTCCCTTCGCCCATGTCGCCTTAAACTTTGTTTCGAGGTGGTCCAACTTCTTTGGTATTTCCTTGTTGGATACGCGTGACGTGAGCTCTTCGATAATCTTCACGTCGCGCTGCGCGAGTCCCGGTCGCCGGACTTTACTCATCTGGACACGATATGAACGAGTCTGCACGTCGTCTTCCGCCAGCCGCCGCATGCCTCCGAGCTCGCGCAGGGAATTGAAATAGCCGACGAGGGTCATGTAAGGATCGGCGGCTGGACCGAATCGGTCGAAAAGCTCTTTCGCGCCCGTGAGCAACGCTACGTAGAGACGGATCAAGACAGCAGGTCGTGAACTTCCGGGTGCGCAGATTCCCACGTAGAGCCGTCCTGGCTTCTCGGAGATCGGCCGCTGAACCGAGAAAAAGTTGTCCTCGATATCGAGTCCATTTGGCGGGAAAACGGCCACATGGCGCATGAACACGTGATGAACCTGCTCCTGCGCTTTCCTTACGGTCGCTGATGACGCGATGACTTTCGGCCTTATCGTCTTTCCCTCGAGCGACCAAGACGACAGTTCGTCGATCGCCGTCTCGTATAGGCCCACCATGGTGCCCAGTGGACCGCTGATTAAGTGGAATTCATCTTGGATGATAAGGTCGGGTGGCCGTATCGGGCGAACAGCCCTTGTCTTGGTTGCGGGAAATGAGCCTTTCTTCGCGTGGTTCCCGGTGCAGTCGCACTCCGGCCACATGAGTCCATGGCGCTCACACTCATGCTCGACCCGCCCGAACAATGTGCGTGTCTCGCCTCGCCACGCCATCATCGCAAATTTGTCCACTGTGCCGATCAACATGGACGGTGGCCGTCGATAGATTTCCTCATCGACCACTACCACAGGTAAGCCGTCTGAGCCGTCTTTCCTCGAAAAATCACAGTGTGCGAGTTTATCGCCACAATACAGTTTGGTCCTGCGACATTCCCGATCCACAGTGATATCGCGGCCGGCGAGGATCTCGGATCCGCACCAAGGGCAAAACGTCAACTGAGCCGGCGTTTCCGAGCCACCACGTTGATTGTCGCGCTCGTCTTCGATTACTTTGTGCGAACGTTCGGTCGTCCCGGGAGTCACTTTGTTGCCAACCCAGAGCCCAAGGGTGAACGGCGCATCACCCCACTTCTCGGAATCCCCGCGACGCAGTGTCTCCATCGCGCACAACAGGGCAGTGGCACGTTGAAATTGCTGAATCGTGAGGAGCCGCAGCGTGTAGCGCATCACTACCGAAAGGCCCCGGGACGAATCATAGCCGCCTAGGCCGTCTTGCAGACGACGAATGGCCATGGTGAAAGCAGCGACGCCCAGATATGCCTCGGTCTTTCCACCACCCGTTGGGAACCAGAGCAAATCCGCAGCAGCCATCAACGGCTCGGTCCGATCGGTGTGCAATGGATTCGCGAGCGCCGGGATCGACAGAAGGACAAAGGCGAGCTGAAACGGACGCCACGATCGGTTCTTGGGCACACTCTCCGCTTCGACAGTCGTCTCCTCTTTTCTCCGCCGTTTGAGTGAGTAAATGCTGCGGACGCGCTGACGGGCCATTGCGAGATTCGCAAATCGAAATGCCTCCAGAGCGCGGTCGTCGGTCTTTAGGGTCTCGATTCCTTCCCGCAATCTAGCCAGTATATCGGTGCACCGGTCCATCGCAGCCGTGGCGGCATCAGAATATGCGGCGAATTCCACGGGAATGCGGCCTTGTTGCTCAGAAATCCACGTGGCATAATCGTCGGTCAATACGGCCAGAGCGACGAGCAACTCGGTCCGCGACATGCCCGCGAGCCGCTCCATATCAAACATTCCTTCAGCAACGAGCGTCTTCATCGCTGGTCGGTCGTCAGGCTCGGTCCCAGGCGTTTCGGTCACGGGCACCTCATATTCAGGGAGAACGACCGTTCTGACTTCGTGCGCTCTCTCTGCATTCGTCGGCTCGGTCACGGCATGAACCGCTACGCCGTGCCCGGCCGCGAATTCGACCCGTTTCCGGTAAACCATTTCGAGCGCGATGCGCTCACGGGCTTCAATGTCGTCATCTTCTTGCGCCTCGAGCACGGGACGCCGCCGAAACACTGCGGCTCCTTCAACCCCGTGCACGATGATCTCAGGTTGAAAGACCCATGCTGCGTCCTGCGACTCTTCGGGTTTCACCTGGTTGTTTACCAAGAAGAGCGTGACTAGTCGGTCGCCTTTCGACAGCGGCTCACGTATGCGTCCCGTGATAACGACATCCGGGCAGGTCGCGTCAACGGCCGCGGGAGGGATCGCACCTTCGACAACCGATAGTCTTCGGACGCCGCCGCTTGGTACCCGTTTCCATGCACGCAACGGCCGACCCGTCGAAGGATTGGTTTCAGTGTCACTATTGCCCCGCTCATAGCGCCCCCATCGAACCTCAAGTTCGATCTCCTTCACGTTTGCATCCAGGCAGAACGTCAGGCCGATCGAGGACGGCACCAGCGACTGGTTTTCGAGCCGCTCAGCTTCATTGTTTTCGTCCTCTCCACTATCAGAAAGCCGATAGCTACTCTTCTTATCGTTCGAGATGTGCTCGTCGTTCGCCTTGGGCGCGAGATCGGCATCCGGAACCTCATCCGCCTCATCAGGCGCTAGCGTGGGAATGCCTTCCTCTTGCACGTATTCTTTCGGAGCCAGTTTACCGACGAGGTATCGATCCCGAACGCTCATACCGATCACTTCTTCATGAGGACCGTTGGCCGGGCCGAGGAGATCGTCCAAAAGGGAAAGCTGGAGTAGGCTGCGAAGGTGGTTCTGCTGCTCCCGTGTCTCTCCCGCGATGGACTTTAGGTCGGCAAAGGCTTTACCGGTCACCTTCGTGTAAGCGGCTTCGAAGTCCGGCCACGGCAGACGTTCGATTGCAGCGCTCGGTGGGATTAGCTGGAGTGATGCCGCCGACACCGCTGGCGTCAATCGCGCAAGCCCGTCGAAGTATAGGATCGTCGCGTCGGATGACTGGCGAACCCGGTAGATGCGAGCGAAAGAGCTGACTTCACCCGTAGGCCGATTCATGACCATGACACCATCGCCTTCCTTGACTCTTGGAATTTGCCCGTGGGCACGACGGTCGATCGCGATGCTCAGCCCGTCACTCTCTTTGTCGGGTGCGGCTGCGACCAGCCAGGCGTTTGGTGCATCATCCAGCGGCATATTCGTTCCTCAGCTTTTTCGGATCGAAACGAGTGTGCCGAGGTAGGACTTGTTCTCAGTTCGGGTTTTCTTCTTGTAGCCCAGTGTATCGCAAACCGCTTCGATCTTCTGACAGAAAATGTCGGCGTTCAAAGGCGTCATCCAGAGTTCATTCTTCTTATCCCTGCTGGTGGATTGCCACTGGGCTTCATCATCCAAGGGATGCTCGGGCCTGAAGGGACGGATATTGAAAATCTTGTGGTCGATCTGCGTGATCCAGGCAGCTCCAACCTCGGTGATCGCTCCCCATGAAACCTTCGTGTTCTCACTGGTGATGAAGAGAGCGAAAATCTTTTGGTCCGAGTAGCTCTCGATGAAAAAGTCGCGCAGGTATTCATAAACGTGGCGCCCTTCCGGAATGCGACAGACCTCATCGTCGCAGTTGGTGTAAAGGATGTCCTCGGCCGGCACGTTGTTGAACACGAGCATCGCATGGACGATGTCCGCGAACGATTTGTCCGGGAAAGTCTGACTGATTAGGATTCTCTTCTTTTGGGAATCCACGAGCCGCTTCAACCCGAGATTGGGAGTATTCTGATTGATCGAGTCCAAGACGATTTTCTCGATCGACTCCAAGGGCATCTTCACACCGAGCTTAGCGAGATTGCTTGCCGCCACCTTACTCGCTTTCCCACGGAAATCATCGAAGGCGATCCGCAGGTTCTCTTCGTCCAGCTTTTGCTTCTCTTCTTTTTTCAGCTTTTTCTCGGTGTTTCTGAGGTCGGTGAAAGCATCCCGTCGCCTGAGGATGTCCGCCAGCAGATCGCGCCTCACGTAATCGAGGAGTGCGACATAGCGGGGATCATCGGACTTGTAGCCCTGCCGGTTGCTCAGGGCCATGTCGGGTAATTCCGTCAGTTCGAACAGATCGACGTGAAGCTGGCCGACTACGTAGACCTCGTTCAGTTTGTTCTGGCCGACGACGGGAAGAATGTTGAATTCGCCCATCTTCCCGTTTGCGAACAGGGAGATGAAATTATCCGGGAAATCCGTCATCTCGGCCTTCCGCCCTTTCGTGGTCTGATAAGTGCCGATCCAGCCTTTGATTTCGAGGGAGTATTCATGCTCGGCTCCCTTGTTGTCCTTCAGTGGCAGCGGAACCGCTTTCGCCGGATAGGCGACGACCAGTTCTTTCCGCTTTTTCGGAAAGGTGTTCGGAACCAGATCGCCCAGGGAGGCATAGGCCTTGCCGAGCGTGATGAGCGTGACCAGCTCCGCCATAATGTTCCGGTCGAAATCTTTTATCACCTCCGATTCCTTCCCCCTGATGATATGGATTTTGAAATCCTTACTCACCAATGGGAATATCTTCAGGAGATTGCGCTTCACGGCGGTCAGCGACTTGTCCAGCCGATATTGCGGCACCTTCATCACGATGGCCGTGCCGTGTTTGGTTATGCGTTCGAACTCGATCTTCTCCTCGGGGATCGCGCGCAGCTTGCGCCCTTTCTCGATTCTCCGCGACAGGACGAATCCCGACTTTTCGCCACCGGCTATGGTCATGATATCGACATTCTCCGACACGGAAAGAGCCGCCAGTTTACCCACGCCCTTGCGCCCCATCTTCCTGCGTTTGCGCGACCTCGTTAGGGAATCCTTTTCCGTCGTTCGTGATTCGGCGGCGACATCCAGATACCGCCTGACATCGCCTTTCGCGTAGGACATGCCGTGCCCATCGTCTTCCACGCGGATGTCGTCCTTGTTCGCGATGATATAAACATTTTTAGCGTCGGCGTCGTAAGCGTTGGCGATCAGCTCGGCCAAAACGTAGTAGATGTTTGTGTAAAGGTTCGGCCCCAAGAGCTCCAGAATTCGTGGGTCGATGCTGATTTCGTATTCCTTGCTCATGAGGGGTGGGGTCGCGCTTGCGTGTTGCCTGGACTACTTAAATGAATTCTTCCTGAATCTCTTTAGATTGTGCCACCGAGCGAGGAGTTACGTGCTTCTTTTTGTTGGTCTTCTTGTCGTGGAGACCGGCTTTGACCTCCTCCTCGTAACGCTTGTGGTTAAGAGCAAGAAGGCGGTCGAGAATGGCGCGGCGGGCGATCTCGCCGATTGTGAAACGCTCACCCTGGCTGGTGGTATGAAAGTCGTGGCCCAAGTTTAAATCTGTCCACATGTAAGCTGCGGCGACTATTCGATCCATCTCGATTTGTAGCGCCCTAAGTTTGCTTATATCTGAAGATATATCACGTCGGCTGTGGAATCGATTGTATATCTTGGTCAATCCCTCTTGGCGAGTTCGCATGATTTGAAGACGTAATTCGTGGTATTCTCGACCGATGCGCCGAATTTCCCCGTTCAACGCGCAAACCGGGAATGTCTGATAACAACTCGATAAAGAATAGCATGGATCGCCTTTCAGGGTATACATGTAGTGGGCCGCCCAAGCCTCGTGCAGTGCAGATGATAGCACCCCGAAAACGGCACGATCATCCGTCACAAATACGGCGACTTTATCGGCAAAGACCTGCCGTGTTGGGACGAAAGAAAAAGCGAAGTATTTAGTAGCCATGCCGCAGACGAGGGTCTCGGTCATTCCTGCTATACCTCGATAAAGCTCCGGTCGCTTATCAGAGAATTTCCAATAGCAGTCTTCGTGAACCTGACGCTGCGGTTTTTCGCGCTGAGGTTTCACCTTCTCGAAAACGATAGCGAAAGGCGCGGGGTAGGTTTGAGCGACCTCCAGTGGCCAATCAAAGAAATTTATTACCTCACGCGTGGCAGCTTCATCGGGAGAGGTGGAGAAATCTACAGCGTTCAAATAAGGAAAAAGAACCTCTGAATTTCTTTGGTCTAGAGATCTCAAGCGGGATGCTTCTTCTCGGGTTACCACAAACCCAATCCCGAGGATTGTCGTGCCGCGCGAGGCATAACACGGCAAAGACACCAGTGTTTTGGGTTCACTCACGAGGGGAACATCATCAAGTGCTGATGTGATAAGCGCGGCGTTACGTCCATTGAGCATGCGTTCTCCGCGCCAATCCCCCTTATGAACGTAAGCGACACTGATATGGACATTCGCGGTTCCCGGCCAGCTCATCGACTTAACCGCGGAATATATTACGCCCTGATTCGCACAAATGTAGTCTAATCCAACAAGTCGAGTGTTTCCCTGTGGTAGAGTATTGGTCGCAACCATACCAAGGCCCCCATTCGGCCGTAAGCGCTCAAACGCCTGTAAGAAGAAATAGGCGATTAAATCGGCCGCGCCTTTTCTATGATTCCAACGGCGCTTAAGGTATGCTTGGAAGTCGTCCCCGCAGGCCTGGGCGATTCGCATTGCCCCCAAAAATGGCGGATTGCCGACAAATGCATCGAATCCCCCGTGTTCGAAGACTTCGGGAAATTCCAACACCCAATGGAAAGGGCGATGTTCGCACAGCGCGGCGCGGGCGTTAAAGACTAGATCAGCATCGGCCTTCGACGATTCGATCCGATCTCCGAACTTCGGCTCCAATAGATTTTGAACCTTCTCCGCTATATGCACGCGCTCAGCTTCATAGGCGTCACCGTCGAGTCCTTGCAGTTCCAAGACGATGAGGATGTCTGCTGCCACCTTAACTTTCGCCGTGGCCGCTTCCGCTTCGGCGTGCAACCGATTCTTCGCTTCGATCTGAGAAAAGTCGTTGGAGGAGAGAGCCTCTAGCTCCCGACGCTTACTATCAGCCGCCTCAATGTAGCGATGCAAGCTGGCGGTAGCGAAAGTGAGTTGGCGCCCATCAGGATGAAGACTGAAACTTTCGATCTGCCTCAGATCAGTAACTCCGAGTAGGGAATCACCGCACTTCAGCGCATGGTCTAGGAAGCTAAACGGTCGCCCCTTCATCATGGTTACAAGCCACAAGCTGACCTTGGCCAGTTCGACCGCCATCGGGTTCTTGTCCACGCCGTAGAGGCAGCGACTGGCCACGTGTCGCCGAGCAATGATCACCCGCTCCGCTTTATCACGTGGCAGCAATTCGGCCTTGCCTGCCTCGGCCATGGCGACGCCCTCCATCGAGATCGACTGACCTGACCTTCCCGCCGCATCCCATGCCTCCACCACACGGTCGGCCAGCCAGCGGCATGCCTGCACAAGGAAGGCCGCCGAACCCATCGCCATATCGCATATTTTCACGGCCAGCAGGTCGGCAGGAGACTTCAGTTTCCACTCCTCACGCGGTTTGCCTTCGGCCGGCCCGATATACACGAGCGGTTCGAGCGTGTGCTGCACGATGGGTTCGGTGAGCGATTTCGGAGTATAGTGCGTGCCCGTGGCGCGTCGACTGGCACCCAGCGTGACGATAAACGCGCCCTTGGCATAGACGAGCAGACGCTTCGCACTGTCGTCACGAATCAGGTTGGCGAATGGGAGCAGACGCGGAACCAGAGCGGTCTCCAGGCCACAAGCAACAGCAACCCGATGCCGCAGAGCATCGTCGACAGGTTTGTCCAAAGCCCTGCCCAGCGCCGCGGTCGAGCGCTCGGTCGCCTCTTGCAGGAAAGCCAACAATGACTCTCGGCCCTCGGTCGACTTCTCCTCCAGCTCCCGCAGAGAAAGGTTCGGGTTATACGCCTTCGCCGAGCCGATCAGTCCGAGGGTGACCTCGGGAACGCGCTTGACCGTGCGCTCCAGCAGACCCTCGTAAACATGGCCGATCTGCTCCACGTCGAGCGCTTCGTACGACAGAAGCTGCGCCCCGGCGGACTGCTCTAGCACCTGCAAGGCGGTGAGCAGCGTGAGCACGGTACGATTGTCTATTGGCAGCGGCACCGCTGGAGTCGCGCGCCATGAAGTGCCGGAGGCGCGCCCTTCCAGGAACGGGAATCGGTCGGGATCAAACAATGATCCGCCCAACGGCGGCAATCGAACAGACGCGTGCTCGATTCCGCCAAAGACGCCTCTACAAACCGCCAGAATCCGTGACCACGCATCGTGCCGCCGCTCCTGGACATCGTCGGTCAGGTCCTTTTGTTCCTTAACCAAACGTGCACGTAACGTGGTGATCGCGTAGTATTGATCGTAGGTGTCCACGCCGAGGAGCAGGAGGCCCCGCTGCTCTGCACAAAGAAGCACCACCAACCGCATCATCACCGTCAGGCCCGCTTCGTAGAGCTGCGAGGGAGTGACCCCCGCCAAGAGCTGGCGGTTCGAGCCAGCATCGGCCTTATCGAGAGCCTGCACCAGAACCTCGACCGCTCGCCGAACTTGTTCACCGAGCGTATCCGTAACCTCGTTCTGATTCTCCGCCGAATGTGCGAGTAAGCTTTCCAACGTCCCTGCTGCTGGGCCGAAGCAACGACGAACCCCGAGGAGCGACACGAACGCCTGCAACGTTACCGGTTCCTGCTGCCAGATACGCGCAAACCAAGTGGCAACGCTGGAAGCTCCGTCCGCAAGCACGCATACCACCGACCATGCTTCACCGTTGGTGACGATACCGAGTCGAACCCCTGTCGCACGACAGAGCTGCGTCATGCGCTCGATCGGCGAAGCCGTCACCCATGCATCGCCGGCAAGCGGGGAATTCAAACCCAGATCGGGCGAGCACACAGAAAACAGAATACGCGACGTTTCACCGGCAAATGCAACAAGGTCGGGCCTAACCACGACACCGCTCAACGACTCGCGAAAGGAAACGGAATCCGGAATCGCTCCACCCGTCTTCAGCGCAGAGGTGTCGTATTCCAACAGGTCTTCAACAACCATGCGGACCCACGCCGCATGGAGCGCGGAGAGTTGAGGATCGTCCTCATCGACAGCGTCGCGCCATTCGTCGTAAGCGCTGCGCATGCGCTGGCGTCGCCGGGTATCCACCTTCTCGAGTCCTTGCGGGAACGCCTCTGCGAGCACGCCGACAGCCAGAAAAGGCCCCGTTTTCTCGACGAGGTTCAACCACTCGATGTGTTGGTTCTCGCTCATCGGCTGGGAAGAATGAAGGTGACCGCCACGGGAAACGTGCGGTGGGAAAATCCGGAGTAGCGTCGCTCGATAGCGGCGATCTCCTGCTCTTTCTCGCTGGGAATGCGTTCGAGCCGAGCTTGGAGTGCGGCTACGTCGCGACGTAGCTGGAGGCGTTCGTTTTCCAAGCCGAGCGACAGTTCCAACTGCTTCACTTTCGCTGGCTCCAGCTCCCGACGTAGGGTGAGTTCCAACTCTCCGAGCAAGCTGGTGATATCCTCGAAATCGGTTTGCTTGCGTCGGTCCAACGTGCTTTCCAGCGACTTCAGCCGCTCCCTCGCGCGACTCTCCGTCGCCAAGCGAATGGAGTGGTCATGCTTCTCGAAAGCGGATTTCAGTTCGGCGAGCTCTCCGCTGGACGGTGTAACCGTCACAGCTTGCTCGAGCAATGCTTCGAGTCGTCCGACTTGGTTGATACGCGAAAAACCCGAGTCGCGCAGCTCTCCGCCTGCGAGGGTCAGCTCCTCGTGCAGTTGATGATGATTTCCTCCTGTTACGAGCAGGCGGGATGAAACTGCGACAACCGGGTATTCAAGGCTGTCGTCGCGAGTCCGCCGGACAGCAATACGGTGCAGGCGCTTCCGTTCATCCGATGACCATATCTCGGCTCGAAGGATACGAAGACAGGTCTGCACCAGACGATGATTCAGATGGGCGAGCACGATATCGTCGCGGCCGTTGGCGACGGCGTGATCGAACGTTATCGGACGCCGCACACCGGTATGCGGATGATGCAATCCATCCGTCGCGCGGTCCCAACCGGGAATAGGAGGAACTTCGAAGACTGTGCCTGACGGCGCCCCTTGCCACTCGACCGGCCGTAGTGGCGGTTTTTCGGCAAGGCTTAGGGCCAATTGGACCCCACGCGCAATACGATCTGGGGAGAGATGGAAGTCGTTCCGCGTTTCCAGCAGGCGCTCGTGGAGGCGGGCGATCTTCTCCTGAAGTCGCCGCTCGGCCGTGACGAAGCGTCGAGCTTTGGCTGCCTGCGCCTCGGCATCGCGCGTATCGATTGTCGCGCGCTTACCGGACATTGCTTCGATGATCTGCTGAGCTATTACGGGTCCGACGCTTCCCAAGTCCTCGCGTATCGCCTCCACCTTCATGACCGCGCGCATGAGGTATTCGTGATCCCCATCCACGTCTCCGACCTTGGAGGCCGCCGTGTCTTCCGACGCCTTGAAGGTCGTCCCAACTGGGTGCCAGATGATCGGCGTCTTTTTCTGCCCGTGACGGTCGATACGGCCGTTGCGCTGCTCCATGACATTGGGATTCCACGGAATCTCGACGTGGATCAGGTAACGACAATGGTTCTGGAGGTCGATACCCTCGGAAGCGGCATCCGTTGCGAGCAAGATGCGCACCTTCGAATCCAGAGGTGACGCTTGGAACGCAGCCATGACGCGTGCGCGCTCATCGGGATCGAGGCTACCGTGCAACTCCATCAGCCGCTCGGCCCCAAAACCGTGCTGGGTCAAAACTTCGTAGAGCCAGCCATGTGTGGCCCTGTATTCCGTGAAGAGAATGACTCGTTCGTCACTCCACTTTCCATCGGGACGGATATATGCATCCAGCCAACCCAATATGGCCTTTGCCTTGGAGTCCGGACGCGACTTCGCAGACGCACTCCAATCCGCCAGTTTGTCGAGAAGGCTCCGCTGTTGATCTGTGAGAGGTATCGTGATGGCACCGGCTTCATCCACCACCTCAGATATTGTGTTCTCCACCTCCGCGTCGTTGGAGTCTTCTTCGAGCTTGCTGATCGCCTTCCGTAAGATCCGATCGTCGAGATCGGCCGAAGTGCTGCGTCGTGCTCCACCACGGAAGCTCTCCCGATGCTTTTCTAAGGTGAGCGCAAAAGCGCGGGGCGAAGAAAAAAGACGCTTTTTGAGAAGATTGAGGACGAAGGCGCTCCCAAAGGCAGCCTTGCCATTGCCGCCGGTGCAGGCGAGCCGGCTGGTGGAATACTCACGAAGCAGGGAGTGCGCGCGCCGCTCGTCGTCGGAATATGCGACCGAAAGCGGCTGAATGACTCGTTTGGGATAGATCGGATTTCCCGACTCATCAACCAAGTCGGTTTTCAACCGGCGAACCATGACTCGTTGCAATTGCTTTTCGTCCGGCATCGCGGACCGGGCGAAACGCTGATCGTCGAGCAGTTCCAGCAACGAGGTGAACGATTCCTGATACCCGTTGTGGGGAGTGGCACTCAGAAAAATGCGGTGCTCGAAATGCGGCGCGATGCGGCGGATCAAGGCCGTTCGCTGACTTTCGATAGCGTATTGAGAGGCCATCGCGGGGGCTACGTTGTGCGCCTCGTCCACCACAAGGATGTCGAATTTACGCGGGTAACTCAGATGAGGAGGCAGGACATCCTTGATGAGACGCAAAGCCTCGCCCGACTTCACCCAGTCCATCGAGGCGATGAGCCGGGGAAATGATGTCCAGGGATTGGCGTGGATCCCTTGTTCGCGGCGAAGCTTCTGGAGGTATTCGGTATTAACGATGCGGAATTCTAGGCCGAACTTCTCCTGCATTTCCGTCTGCCATTTCAGTTGGAGCGAGGAGGGACAAATGACGAAGACGGTGCGTGCCCGGTGCCGCACCAACAACTCTTGGACTACGAGTCCCGCTTCGATGGTCTTACCCAGGCCCACGTCATCGGCGATGAGCAGGTTCACGCGCGCCATGTCGATGGCACGAACCACGGGTTCCAGCTGATAGCTCTCGATCGATACCCCGCTACGAAAAGGAGCCTGAAGAAAGCTGCGATCAGCGTTTACTGCGGTGCCCCATCGAACTGCGTCGATGAAGGCTTCCATGTGTTCGGCAGAGTCGAATCCAGTGATCGACGGAAAGCCAGACCTCTCTAAAACGCGTGCACCCGGTTCGATTTCCCAGATGACTTGGAGACCCTCGCCATACGAATCCTCATCGACGGCCTGCAACGTGACCAGATGCTGAGGGGCAATTCCCGGCGCAACCGTGTCGGACCTCAGCACGTCGGAGACAATCCACTGGCGTCGGCGAACTTCGACTAACTGGCCAACTTCAGGAATTGTCGTTAGAACAGTGGTTGAGGCGCTGGGGATCCCGACCATCGCCCGACGATGGCTGATGAGGCCTACATCGGAAAGGGAAATTTCCGACGTGTAGCGATTAAGGATCGCCTAAATGTTGGCGGCTGTGGCTTGAGCCTCAAGCGCTTGGGTAGACCCGCCACTCTGCACATACCGGTCGAGTTCTCTGGCGAATCCCGCGCCATAGTTGAGCCCGCTCGCGAATAGACGGTCTCTGAATCCTTTGGCAGCCTTGATGCGAAGAGGCGGTGCCGGAAACCGCAGGAAGGCACTGAGGGCCGGCCAAGAATTCGCGGCCGGAAAATGCGAAATTTCGACTGCTTTCCTAACTCCATCGCGCGAAAAAGCGGCGTCGGGCCACACTCCCGGAAACCTCAGTTCGCTTGTTTTTCCAATTACGCGCTCACCCGGTGAAACTAGGCGCCGTCCTACCCATGCGGCAGCGGTAATTGTGATCGCGTTACCAACCAGTTTCCAACGGGCCCCCGAACGAGCAACAGCCTCGGCAGGCTTTGTCCAGTCCGCCGACAGCCCCTGTAAGCGTTCTGCGTCACGGATGTCGGGTGTATAAAATCCGCGGCCGGGGAACCACATCGCGGGAGGGGATGGAATTCCAAATGAGGAACCTCGCTTTAGTGGCGGCACTGCGTTCGGCGCCCATCCCAGGCCAGTGTTGCCCTCAGTCCAATAGAACCCGCATGCGGAACCGCGGGGAACTCGCTTCCGGGGCTCACCTGCATCGTCTGAAAGCAGCACGAGCGAGGGGTCGGAATCGAGACTCGCTACCAGAAATACGCGTTTCCGACGATGCGGAACCCCAAACGACCTGCTGTCTACGACTCGATACGCCCAGTCATATCCGAGCTCCTCGAGCTGCTGTGTGATCAGTTTCATCGCTGCTCCGCCCTGGAGCCGGAGCATGAACGATACGTTCTCAAGGAGCACCCACTGAGGTTTGGACTTCCGAAGTAGCCGAAATACCTCCGCGATGAGGCCTGATTGTTCCCCCTGAATCCCAGCAGTCTTGCCGGCCTGCGACAGGTCTTGGCATGGAAAACCCGCTGCCAACACATCCACGTCCGAGGGCAACCTATTCACTTCTCGGATATCTGGGGATAGCTTTATCTTCGGAAATCGGTCGCTCAACACCGCACGAGCGGCCTCATCGATTTCGCAAAGCATCTCCGTTCGGTGCCCGGCACTAGCCAAACCACACTCGAATCCACCGATACCAGCGAAGAAACCTGCGACCTTCATGCGTGTTAGAACTAACGACTGGGGTTCCGACCTCGAGCCAAAACTTCCTTCAAGTGAGCCTTTGTTTTCTGACTAGGTCGGCGGCATCGTCGCAAGAACTGCATTGTTTTTGTGACGAGCGGAGTCTGATGGCCGTGATTCAGCAGGAGGGGCTGGCCGATCCTCCAGCCTTTGTTGAGCCGCAATCGAAATTATCTCAGCAGGCTTTGCTTTCTTCTCGGCTGGCAGTCTATGTCGCAACGCGCGCAGACGGGTCTCCACGCCACCCGAAAGCATCCCTGAATTTCGTCGCATTTATTGTCACCTGTATTGTCACTTGAGCCTTCCCTGCACATCAAAAAGCCCGCAACTCGTTGGGAGCTGCGGGCTTTTTAAATTGGCGTCCCCACGGGGATTCGAACCCCGGTTCTCACCGTGAAAGGGTGGTGTCCTGGACCGGGCTAGACGATGGGGACTAACCGCGGAGCCGCGCACCCTACGGGCGGTGCTTCCTCATGCAAGGCAATTTTTGCACGCGTCTTTCCCGCAAAATCGGCTTCGCCCCGCCCCGCTTTCCTGCAAAACCAACCCCATGACTTTCGCCGAGATCGCCGCCGCTCTGCCCGCCTCCGCCGTCACCGCCATCGACGTGCCGTTCCCCCGCGTCGCCTCCGGCAAGGTCCGCGAAATCTTCGATCTCGGCGACGCCCTCCTCCTCGTCGCCACCGACCGGCTCTCCGCCTTCGACGTCGTCCTCCCCGACGGCATCCCCGGCAAGGGCGCCATCCTCACCCAGATGAGCAACTGGTGGTTCGCACAAACCGCGGCGATCGTCCCCAACCACCTCCTCCCCGACCAAGCCTCGCTCCTGGCCAACACCTATCACCTCTCGCGCGACCTGCAGCTGCGCAGCATGGTCGTGCGCAAACTCAAGCCGCTCGCCATCGAATGCGTCGTCCGCGGCTATCTCATCGGCGGCGGCTGGGCCTCCTACCAGAAAACCGGCGAGGTCTGCGGGATCCGCCTGCCCGCCGGGCTGCGTCAAGCCGATCGTCTCGCCGAACCGATTTTCACGCCCACCACCAAGGCCCCGAAAGGTCAGCACGACGCACCCATCAACGATGCCCAAGGCGCCGCGATTGTCGGCGCCGCTCTTTACGAGAAGGTCAAGGCCACCAGCCTCGCGCTCTACCGCTTCGGCCACGAACGCGCCCGCGCCGCTGGTATGATTTTGGCGGATACCAAGTTCGAATTCGGCACCGACGACGCCGGCAATCTGTTCCTGATCGACGAGGTCCTCACGCCCGATTCCTCCCGTTACTGGCCTGCGGAAAGCTACGCGCCCAACCAATCCCCTCCGAGCTACGACAAGCAGTTCGTCCGCGATCACCTGCTCTCGCTTAACTGGGACCAGAAGCCGCCAGGGCCGCGCCTGCCCGCCGACGTGATCGCACGCACGCGCGAGAAATACCTGACCGCACTGGAAAACCTCCTGCGCTGAGCCGCGAGTCCACCGCGAGCGAGGATCACGCGCGCGAACAACGCGCTCACGGCACCGCCGTTGCGGATCTGTCGAAGCCGGTAAGTTGGCGCATGCGTCCCAATCCCGAGGTCCTCGCTTTCCATTTCGCCGACACGGGCGTGTTTCCCAACCACCCGCGGCTGCCGGTGCTCGTTTACAAACAGGTGCGCACGCGCGCCGACGGCGACGCGAACGCGCTCGCCTCCTGGTTCGAACAAACCTGGCCGCAACACGGCTGGCGACCGGCCTGGCGCTGGGGCGTTTACGATTTCCCGCATTATCACAGCACCGCGCACGAAATCCTCGGCGTTTACCGCGGTCACGCGTCGCTCCGGCTCGGCGATCGCACGGGCGCCACGCTCGTCGTCGAAGCGGGCGACGTGCTCGTCCTGCCCGCCGGCACGGCGCATCAGAATCTCGGCGCGAGTTCCGATTTCCACGTCGTAGGCGGTTATCCGGACGGCCAATCCGCTGACCTGCTCCGCGGCGAGTCCGGCGAGCGTCCTGCAGCCGACGAACGCATCGGACAGGTCCCGTTGCCCCCAACCGATCCGCTCTTCGGCGAACAGGGTCCGCTCGTGCGTCACTGGCACGTGCCGGCGGCGGCACGGTGACATGATCGCTGTCCGCCGGCTGCGCCCGCGCGGCGCGATTTATTGCATCACGCCGCTGCGATGCACGGGCGCCACCGCGCCGGTCGCGACGCGGAGCAACTCCCGCCGGAGCCAGTCGAGCGCGGCATTCACCGCGCGAATCTTCACGGTCGAGCGCGGGCCGGGATAGCTGAGCTTCTTCGACCACACGCCATGCGGCGCGTGCAGCGCGATGAAAATCGTGCCGACCGGATTCCCCCCGGGGCCGGTCGTCTCGCCGCCGAAGCCCGTCACCGCCAGTGCGTAATCCGCCCCGAGCGTCTCGGCCGCGCCCGTCGCCATCGCAACCGCGCATTCCGCGCTTACTGCGCCATGCTGCAGCAGCAGGCACTCGGGAATGTCCAGCAGCTGCATGCGTGCGTCATTGCAGCAGCACACGACGCCGCCGGCGAAAAACTTGCACGCACCGGAGATCTCGCTGAACGCATTCGCCAGCAGCCCGCCCGTCGCCGTCTCGGCCACGGCGAGGCGTTTGTCCTGCGTGCGCAGCAAGTCGCTCACGATCTTCGCCAGCGAATCGTCGCCGTAGCACATCAGATCCTCGCCGAGCAGCCGGCCGCACTCGCGCGCGGCGAGTTCCACCTGCGTCTCCGACAAGGCTCCCGCGCGCGCACTCACGCGACAATCGACCATGCCTTGATGCGCACAAAAGGCGACGTTCAACGCGTCGCCATAGCGATCGAAAACCGGCTGCAGCTTCATCTCCAGCGCGGACTCGCCGATGCCCGCGGTGCGAATCTGCACATAGGCCTCGCCGTCCGCCAGCAGACCGAGCCGCGCGAGCCGCGGCAGCACCTGATCGACAAACATCGGCTGCAACTCGTTCGGCGGACCGGGCAACATGCACAACACGCGTCCGTCCTGCTCGACCCACAAGCCCGGCGCCGTGCCATTGGAATTCGGCAGGACTTCGCCGCGCTCGAACCGGTAGGCCTGCTTCAAATTGTTCGGCGCCACCTTGCGACCGAAGGCCGCGAAGCGCTCCGTGATCGCGCGCTCGATCTCGGGATCGAACACCAGCTTCTGCCCCAGCACCGCCGCGAGCACCTCGCGGGTGCGATCATCGCACGTGGGACCGAGTCCGCCCGTCGTGATCACCACGTCGGACCGCGGCCAGCTTTCGCGGAACTGCCGCGCGATCGCCTCGGCATCGTCGGTGATCGTGACGTTGCGCTGCAGTGTCACGCCGCGGCGTCCAAGTTGCTGGCCGATAAACGCCAGATGACGGTTCGTCGTCAGGCCGAGCAGGAGTTCGTCGCCGAAGGTCAGCAGCTCGTAATGCACCTGGCTGACCGGTTTGAACGGCTGATCGGCGTGAACGGTAGAGACCATACTTGCGAGCCGGGAGATTAGGCGGATTCTGGGAAAATGCCAGCCACTGACCCGGTAAATCTCAAGGAGAAGGTTCGGCATCTGCCGGACCGGCCCGGCGTGTATTTGATGAAAGATCGGCTCGGACGAATCATTTACGTGGGCAAGGCCCGCAGCCTGAAAAAACGCGTTTCATCCTATTTTCAACAGGGTCGTGCGAGGACCGTCATGCAGCCGAAGATACGCGCCCTGATTCCGCTCATCTGCGACTTCGAGACGATCGAGGTGAAATCCGAACCCGAGGCGCTGCTCCTCGAGGGCAAGCTGATCAAGCAGTGGCGCCCGCGCTACAACACCGACTTCACCGACGACAAACGTTTCCTGCTCGTGCGGCTCGATCCACATGAGGAGCTGCCGCGGTTTCGCCTCACGCGCATCAAGAAGGACGATCGCTCGCGCTATTTCGGGCCGTTCGCGCACAGCGGTTTGCTGCGCAAGACCCTCGCGCAGATGCGGCGGCAGTTCGGCATTTTGCTCGGCGACGCCACACCGCAGAAGCAGCCCGACGGCACGTGGAAACTTTACGACGACGTGCGCCAGGAGATCTACGCCGGCGGCAACGTCGTCAGCGCCGAGACCTATCGCCAGCGCATCGAGGATGCGGCGGCCTTCCTCGAGGGCAAATCGCGCGAGTGGCTCGAATCGCTGCGCGCCGAGATGGCCGACGCCGCCGGCCGGCAGGCCTTCGAAAAAGCCGCAGAATTGCGCGACGTGATTTTCGCGCTCGAGGAAACGCTGCGCAAAACGCGTCGCTTTGAACGGCTCGATCCGACGCGTCCCGCGGCGGACGAAGAGGCGCTGCGGCTGCTCGGCGAGGCGCTCGGGCTGCGCGGACCGCCGCGCACGATCGAGTGCTTCGACATCTCGCACATCTCCGGCACGTTCGTCGTCGCGTCCATGGTGCACTTCGCGAACGGCCGTCCGGACAAAAACAACTACCGCCGTTTCCAAATCAAAAGCTTCATCGGCAACGACGATTTTCGCGCGATGGAGGAAGTCGTTGGCCGCCGTTACCGCCGGCTCGCGGAGGAGGGAAAGCTGTTTCCCGATCTCGTCGTGATCGACGGTGGCCGCGGGCAGATCGCCGCGGCGTTGAAGGCGTTCGTCGGGCTCGATGCGATGCCGCCGCCGCTCATCGGCCTCGCGAAAAAGCACGAGACGGTGTTCTTCCCCGACGAGCGCCCGCCGCTCAACCTGCCGCTGAATCATCCCGCGCTAAATCTTCTGCAACGCGTGCGCGACGAAGCCCACCGCTTCGCCAACACCTACAACGCCGTGCTACGCTCGAAGAAAATTCGCGAGAGCGTGCTCGAGGATTTCGCCGGACTCGGTCCCGTGCGCCGCGCCGCGCTGCTCGCACATTTCGGCAGCATCGACCGGCTGCGCGAAGCAACCGTGGAGCAGATCGCAGAAGTCGAAGGCTTCGGCCCGCGCCTGGCCGAGGAGCTGCATCGGTTTTTTCACCCGCCGGAAAACGCGATGCCGAGCGTGGCAGCAGACGAAACGGGTGAAGCGGACAACGTTTCGCTCGAAGAAGCGGATACTGCCGGAGAGGAACAGCACTGAGCGCCCGACTGGCGTCGCCGCGTTTACAAAAAAAGCGATGTCCAACACGGCCCGCGACGGTTCAACTCGCGCTGCTTTCCCATGCAACTCCGGGTCCTTCTCGCCTGCCTGATGCTTTCACCCGCCGCATTCGCCGAAATCGTCCTCGCACCGGTGTTCGGCGACCACGCGATCCTGCAATGCGACAAACCCGTTCCGATCTGGGGCCGCGCCGCGCCCGGCGAGCGCATCACGGTCACATTTCGGGATCAGTCCGTAAACGCGGTTGCCGGTGCCGACGGCCGGTGGATCGTTTATCTGGAGCCGCTCGCACCGTCCGCCGAAGGCGCCGACCTGATCGTCGCCGGCCGCGAAACGATCGCGTTGCGCGACGTCCTCGTCGGCGAAGTCTGGCTCGCGTCCGGCCAGTCGAACATGGAATGGCCCGTCTCGCGGGTGCGTGACGACGAGCAGCGAGTCGGCGCCGTCGATCTGCCGCTCGTGCGTGAGTTGAAGATCGAGCGCGCCGTGGCCGGCGCGCCCGCCGACACCGTGCCGACGCGCGGCTGGCGCGCGGCGACAAAGGACAACGTCGGCGACTTCAGCGCCGTGGCCTACTTCTTCGCCCGCGACCTCCACCGCCGATTCGGCATCCCGATCGGCATCGTCAACAGCACGTGGGGCGGCACCGCGATCGAGTCGTGGATGAGCGAGCGCGCCCGCGCCGACAGCGGACTCGGCGACGCGATCGCCGCGCGCTGGCAGCAGGCAATGGCCGAGTGGCCGCCGGAACGCGTGGCGCGTTATCCCGAAGAGATGGCCGCGTGGCAGAAGGCCGAGGAACAGGCGAACGCCACGAAAACGAAAAACCCGCTGGCCTGGCCGCCGCCGCCGGCGACGCCCGACTCGCCGTCGTGCCCCGGCGGTTTGTTCAATGCCATGATCGCGCCGCTGCAACCCGCCGCGATCCGCGGCATCCTGTGGTATCAAGGCGAGTCGAACGCGAGCCGCCCGCAGGATTACGCCGCCCTTTTCTCCGCGTTGATCCGCAATTGGCGCGAGAACTGGGGCGACGACGCCCTGCCCTTCTATTTCGTGCAACTGCCGAACTACGCCGATAACGACGCCACCGCCCGCGGCTGGGCGCGACTGCGCGAAGCGCAGGCGGCGGCGCTCGCGCTCCCGGCCACCGGCATGGCGGTGACGATCGATCTCGGCGAGGCGGACAACATTCATCCGACCCGGAAAATGGAGGTCGGTCGCCGGCTGGCGCTGATCGCGAAATCGGAGCTCTACGGCGTCACCGCCGACCCGTCCGGCCCTGTATTCGAAAAAGCAACACGCGAAGGCGCGACGATGCGCGTGCGTTTCCGCCACGCCATGACCGGCCTCGTGGCACATGGGCGGCCGGTGCAGTCGCTCGAGCTCGCCGGGCCCGACAAGGTTTTCCGGCCGGCCACGGCGAAGATCGACGGCAACACGCTGATCGTCTCGTCGCCGGAAGTGAAGGAGCCCGTGGCCGTGCGCTACGCGTGGATGAACAACCCGCCGGCGAACCTCTTCAACGGCGCCGGGCTGCCTGCCGCGCCGTTTCGCTCGGACGACTGGTAAACGCGGAAAACAAAAAGGGGCGGGTCTGAGACCCGCCCCGGAAAAGCGATCGCTGACTATCGGCTGTCGCTGCGAGCTTACGGCGTCGGCAGATCGAGTTCGTAGATCTCGACCATCGCGCTACCCGTTCCCGAGCCGTTGCGGCCGACCTGCGCGGTGTAGACGCCCGGCGCGAGCGTCACGACCAACGCCGCGTCGAGGCTGCCCGTGTCGAACGCCCCGGCGCCCGCCGCAGTCGCCGCCGCCGCAATCTGCGGCGCGGTGACGGACGGATAGGTCGGATCAAGCGTGACCGGCGTGCCCCAGTTGTCATTCGTCGCGATCAACGTGCTGGTCGGCGAGCCGGTGCGATAGAGCCGCAGGACCGGATCGGCCAGCGAGCCCGCGATCCGGATGCCCGGACCCGTGCCGCGGATGAGCACGCGACGCGCGGACTTGCCGTGGATCACGAAACCGCCGGTGACGACGGTGCCGGAATCGTTGACGAGGCTGCGGCCGGAGAGGTTCACGAGTCGGGGCCAGGCCGGATCGAAATCGTCGCTGGCGTCGTAGACCTCCGCCACCGCGTAGCCGCTCGCGCCGTTGGCGGAGGCGACGTGAATCGTGTAGACGCCCGGATCGAGCGTGACGATCAGCGCGGCATCCTTGCTGCCGGCCTTCAGCGGACCGGCGCCGAGGCGCGTGAATTCGGCGGCAAGCGTGGCGTTGTCGGCCCAGCCGGAATTCTGCTCGATCACCGAACCATCGGAGGCCTTGAGCTGGAGCCGTGGTTCCGCGAGGCAGTTGGCCACGCCATAATCCCCGAGCGTGGGACCGACCGCGCGCAGCAGCACCTTCTTCGAGGTCTTTCCACCCACGACGAAACCGGCGATGATGGGATCGGTCGCGGTCACCTGGCCGTTGATCGAGACGTTCACCAGCTTGCTCGTGCCGGTGTCGTTCTGCGGCGCGGCGGACACGATGATGGTCAACGTGCCCGTCGTCGTGCCGCCGGCATTGGTGGCGGTCACGGTCACGACAAAGGAGCCCGTCTGCGTCGGCGTGCCGGAGATGACGCCGGTCGCGGCATTGAGGCTCAAGCCGGCCGGGAGACCCGTCGCGGAGTAGCTCGTCGGCTGGCCGGACGCGCCGAGGGCGAACGAGAAGGTCGCGCCGGACGAGCCGCCGACGACTTCGGAGCTGGTGAACACGGGCGGTTGCGTGGTGTTCAGCGAATCCAGGTAGAACTGGGTCTGCGCGAGCACAACGCCATTGGAGCTGTTCGGCCCGACCGCGGTGACGCCGCGGGCGCGGACGAAGATGCGGTTCTGGTTCGGCAGCGACGGATTCTGGAGTTTCCAAGTGGCGCTGCCGGACGTCCGCGTGCCTTCGCCGATCGTGGTCCAGGTGGCGTTGTCGGTCGAGGTTTCGAACAGCGCGCCGTAAAGCGCAGCAGCGCCGCCGGAACGGGTCCAGGTCAGCGTGCTGCGATCGGCCGAGAGCGTGAGGCTCTGCGAGACGGCGGTCGGCGCCGCGATGCGCGCGATGCCAAGACGCGGCAGGCCGTCGACCTTCGCGAAAGTCCCGCCGATGAGGATCTTGCCGTCGGGCTGAATCGAGAGCGCGGTGACGGTGCCGTCGGGCGTCACGTTGACGCTGGTGTCGAGCGTGCCGTTCGCGTTGAGGCGGGCGAAATTGCTGCGCGAGCCGCCGCCGATCGTGGTGAAGCTGCCGCCAACCACGATGTGGCCGGACGCCTGGACGCCGATGGCGTTGACGCGATTATTGTTGGCCGGATTGAAGCCGGAATCGGCGGAACCGTCGGCGTTGACGCGGGCGAGGACGTTTGCCGAGCCGGCGGTGGCATAGGTGAAGAGCACGCGGCCGTCGGGCTGCAGTGCCACGGTGCCGACTTCGCCGCTGACCGCGGGAGCGAACGACGTATCCAGCGAACCGTTACTGTTGAGCCGGGCGAGATACGAACGGCCCGCGCCGCCGACGCTGGTGAACGCGCCGCCCACCAGGATCTTTCCGTCCGGCTGCACGACGACCGCGCGAACGACGCCGTTGAAGTCGGGGTTGAAGGCCGTGTCGAGGCTGTCGTCCGCCAGGAAGCGCGCGAGGCGGTTGCGCGTCTGGCCGGCGAGCGACGTGAACGCGCCGCCGACGAGGAGGCGTCCGTCGGTGAGCGGGACGACCGCGTAGATCGCGCCGTTCGGATTCGGCAGGAAGGTGGAGCTCACGGAACCGTCGCGGCTGAGCAGCGCGAGGTTGTTCACCGACACGCCGTTGATGAGGCTGAAGCTGCCGCCGACGACCAGCGCGCCGGTGGGCTGGATCGTGGTGAAACCGCCGTAGGCAACGATGGTGTTGTCGGGCGCCGGCACGAGGCCGCTGACCTGGCCGTCGAAGCTCGGATTGAAAGTGGGATCGACGGTGCCGTCGGCATTCAGCCGGGCGGCCCGGCTGCGCGGCGTGGCGAGCGCCGGATCGTAAGTCGTGCTGTTCGGCTGCAGGCCGGTGAACACGCCCGCGATGAGGATCTTGCCGCTGGCGTCGAGCGCCATCGAAAAGACGCTGCTGTTGGGATTCGGATTGAACGCGGTGTCGAGCGCGAAGCTCGCGTCCGTGCGGGCGAGGAAGTTTCGCGTCTGCCCCAGGAAGCTGGTGAACGAGCCGGAGAAAACGACCTTGCCATCGCCGTGGACCAGGAAGTCGCCGACCACGCCGTTGGCCGCGAAGTCCTTCGCGTTCAGCGTGCCGTTCGATTCCAGGAGCGCGACGTAGTTCCGGTCCGTCGCGGTGCTCGCGCCGTTGGGCGACAGCTTCGTGAACTGACCGCCGATCAGGATCTTTCCGTCAGCGAGCGTCTGGATGGCCTGCACGCTGGCGTTCGGGCTGGGATTGAAATCGTTGTCCACCGTGCTGTCGGTGTTGATCCGCGCCAGGTAGCTGCGGGCCGTGCTGGTGTTCGCGCCGCTCACCTGCGCCGTCGTGAAGCCGCCGCCGATGAGGATCTTGTTATCGGACTGGACGGCGATCGCCAGGACCGTGCTGTTGGTCACGACCGTGAACGACGTGTCGAGCGAGCCGTCGCTGTTCAGGCGCGCGAGGTTCGCGCGAGCCGTGGTGCCGATCGAGAGGAAGGCGCCGCCGATGAGGATCTTGCCGTCGCTCAGCGGCTGAATGACATAGACCTCGGCCGCGGTGTCGTCGATTTCGTCGGCGTCGTTCAGGTCGTTGATGGCAAAGCCGGTGTCGAGGGATCCGTCCGGCTGGAAACGCAGCAGGTTGGTGCGGACCGAGCTGCTGCCGACCGTGAAGCTGCCGGCAATCAGCACCTTGCCGTCAGCCTGCACGGCCACGGTGCGAACCGATACGACGGTGACGTCGGACGGGAAGGTGAAGCTCTTCAGCTGGCCGTTGTTCTGGAGCCAGGCGAAGCCGGTTTTCGGCGTCGAGACCGCCTCACCCTTGGTCAGCTGCTGGCCCAATGCGTAAACCGGGCCGTTGAGGGTCGGTGCGAAGGTCGTGTCCGGCGTGCTGTCGAGATTGAACCGGGCGAAGTTCTGGCCGTTCGTGCCGCCGAAGGCCGCGAAGGTGCCGGCGGCGAGGACGCGGCCGTCCGACTGGACGGTGACCACTTCGACCGGAGCGCCGGCCGACGCGCCGGTGTCGGCATCGAAGCTCGTATCCACGGAACCATCACCATTTACCCGCGCGAGGCGGTTGCGGTAAACGGGCGTGCCGCCGGTCTTCAGGGCGGTGAACGCACCGCCGACCAGAAGTTGATTGTTGGGCAGGGCGACAACGCTGGCGACCAGGTTGCCGGGACTTTGGTCAAGTTGCAGATCGAAGCCGGTGTCGACCTTGCCGTCGGTATCGAGCCGCGCGACGTAATTGCGGGTGACCGGGGTGCCTGCGACGCCGGGATCGAGGGTCGTGAAGCGACCGCCCACGACGAGCTTGCTGTCGGACTGCTGCGCGAGCGTGAGGACGATGTCGTTGGGATGCGGATCGAAGCCGGCATCGAGCGTGCCGTCGGCATTCAGTCGCACGAGATTCTGCCGGTCGTAAATCGTGGTGCTGCCATTGGGCGCGAGCTGCGCGAACTGACCACCGACCACGATCTTGCCGTCGGATTGGATGAGCACCGCGATCAACGTGCCGTTGATCGTCGGGTTGAAGGTGGTGTCGAGCGTCGCATCCGGATTGATCCGCGCGATCGAGAGGCGGGACTCGCTGCGGTTGGCGCCGTGCGGCAGCAGCCCGGTGAACTGACCCGCGATCACGATCTTGCCGTCGCCCTGCAAGGCGAGGGCGGAGATGGCGCCGTTCAGACCGAGGTCGAAACTCGTGTCGATCGTGCCATCGGCATTCAGCCGCGCGATGTAGGGACGGTTGGTGTAGTCGGTCGAGCCGGTCGGACGGACGGAGCCGAACGCGCCGCCGATGAGAATCTTGCCGTCGCTCAGCGGCAGGACGGCCGAGATCGCCGAATCCGTCGCCGGATCGAAGGCCGTGTCCAGCGTGCCGTCGCTATTGAGGCGGGCGATATTCCCGCGCGTGACGCCGTTCACGCGGCTGAACGAACCTGCAATCAGCAATTTCCCGTCCGCCTGCTGCGCGGACACGGTGACGAGCCCGTTGACCTCGGGCTTGAACGCGGTGTCGAGCGTGCCGTTGGCCTTGAGCCGACCGAAGCCCTGGCGCGTGGAGCCGCCGAGGCTGGTGAACGTGCCGCCGATCAGGATCTGGCCGTCGGACTGGACGGCGACGGACCGCAAGCGTCCGTTGAGATCGGGGCGGAAATCGACATCGAGGGCGCCGTTGGGCAGGACGCGGGCAACGTGATTGCGAACGACGGCGTTGGCGCCGTTGCCGCGGAAGGTCGTGAAGCCGCCGCCCACGACGAGCGAGCCGTCCGTCTGCAGGGCCGACCCGTAAACGACAAAATTCGCGCCGCCCGTGAAGCTCGTGTCGAGGCTGCCGTTCGGCAGCAGGCGTCCGAAATACGCGCGGCTGCCGCCTCCGAGCGAGGCGAACGCGCCGCCGACGAGGATGTTTCCATCCGGCAGCGCCTGGATCGTGTAAACCTGGCCGTCGACGTTGCCGTAGAAAGTGGTATCGACCTCGCCGTTGGCCTTCAGCCGCGCGAGCCGCGAGACATTGGTCGTGACGGCGGTGGAGGTGCCGTTCGGCTTCAGCGTTTTGAAGGTGCCGCCGATGAGGATCATGCCGTCGGGGAGCACCTGGATCGCGGAGACGGCGTTGTCGGCGTTGGGGTCGAACGTCGTATCGACGGTGCCGTCGCTGTTGAGCCGGGCGATGCGGTTGCGGGTGGTGGCGGTCGCGGCGCCGTTGGGCTGGACGCTGGTGAAACCGCCGCCCACGAGGATCTGGCCGTCGGGCTCGACGGCGAGCGAGAGCACGAGGCCGTTCGCGTTGGGATTAAAAGCCGCGTCGAGCGAACCGTCGGCGTTGAACCGCGCGATACGGTTGCGCGTCGTCGGCGCCGTGGCGCCGTTGGCTTGAACGGTGGTGAACCCGCCGCCGACGACGATCTGGCCGTTGGGTTGCAGCGCGAGCGCGCGCACCTCAGGCGTCAGGCCGCCGGTGAGATTCGGATTGAAACTGGTGTCGGGCGAGCCGTCGGCATTCAGCCGCGCGAGACGGTTCAGCGTGGTGCCGTTGACCGCGGTGAACGCGCCGCCGATCACGATACGTCCGTCGGGCTGGACCGCGAGGGCGTTGATCTGGCCGTTGACGTCGGAGGAGAACGAATAATCCACGCGGCCGTCGGCGAGCAGGCGGGCGATGCGGTTGCGCGGGACGCCGGGGACGGAGCCATTGGGCTGCACCAGCCCGAATTCGCCGGCGACGAGGATCTTGCCGTCAGGCTGGATCGCGACCGCGTAGACGTTGCCGTTTACGTTGGGATCGAAACCGTCCACCACGGGCGAACCGGTTTGGGCCAGCAACGACGGCGTGAGAGAGGCGACAAGCGCGATGCCGACGAAGCGCAGCACCAACCGGAAGGCAGAAGCAATGGGCATTTGAGGGGAGCTGATTGGTAAAGACGGAAGTGGAAGGGAGAAGCTTGCCGCGAAAAGCCAGCGTTTGTCCGCGAAAAGGGGGTCTATGACAAGCCTCCTGCGGGTCCCAAGGCAAGCCTCCGGCCGCCCGGCGCTGGAAAACGATCGAGGGGACGTCTCACGGGCGGAGTTAGTGTCGCGCCGATTTCTCGAAGTTCCGGCAAATTCAGTCCGGCGGCGCACGCCACCCGGCGCCGATGCGCGCTAACGAATCGCGGATTGGCGCGTTGGAGGAGCTGTGCAACCTCCTCGTCACCTCGCGATGAAAACTCCCCTCCTGCTTGCGTTCGTCGTCAGCGTTTGCGCGCGCCTCACGGCCGCGCCGCTCACCCCCGATTCCCGCATCACCGCCGTCACCGTCTACGCCGACCGCGCGGTGGTCACCCGCACCGCGCAACTCGCCTTTCCCGGCGAAGGCGTGATCGAGGCGGTGTTCGACCGCCTCCCCGCCACCCTGCTCGAGGAGTCGCTGCAGGTGAGCGGACGCGGGGCGACGGCCGCAACGTTGCTGGATGTCGGCGCGCGCACGGCGTTCGTGGATTTCACGCCCAACGAACGCGTGAAGGCGCTCGAAGACGAGCTCCGGCAAGTGAATCGCCAGGATCGCACGCTCTCCGACCGCATGAACGTCCTCAACCAGCAGCGGGAGTATGTGTTGAAGATCCAGATCGCCACGACCAGTCCGGCGGAAAAGTCGGGCGATGTCGTCGTGCTCCCGGAAACCTGGGCGAAACTGCTCTCGTTTTCCGAGGAGCGGCTCGGCGCGATCGCGGCGGAATTGCAAACCATCGACCAGAACCGCGAAGACCTGCAGGCCCGTCGTAGCGCACTGGAAAAACAACTCGGCGAACTCCGCGGCCAGCGCGGCCGTAATTACAAAGTGGTGACAGTCCGCCTCGCGGCCGCCGCGGCCGGCTCCTTCGAGCTCACGCTGCGCTACACGGTCCCCGGCGCTGCCTGGCGTCCGAGCTACGACGCCCGCGTCAACGCCGGTGACCGGCTCGTGCAACTGGGCTACTTCGGACTCGTCCGCCAAAACACCGGCGAGGACTGGAACAACGTCGCCCTCACGCTTTCGACCGCCCGTCCCTCGCTCGGCGGTGCCGCTCCGGAGCTCTCGCCGTGGATTGTGCAGCAACAGGAAGTCCGGCCGCTGGCGCGCGCGCAGGAAGCGCGGGAACGCGTGGCACTCGCGCAGTTCGCGGCGAAAGTTTCCAGCGCGGGCGGCGCGGCGGCGGACAACTATATTTCCGCGAACCTGGCCGAAGCGCAGGTGCAGACGCAGGCCACCAGCGCGACCTTCGCGATCGCCACGCCCGCCACCGTGCCAAGCGACAACGCCGAGCAGAAACAACCGATCGCGCAGCTCCGGCTCGCCGCGGCCCCACGCTATGCCACCACGCCGAAACTCCAGCCGAGCGCCTTCCTCACCGCCGAAGTCGCCAACGCGTCCGACTATCCGCTGCTCGCCGGTTTGATGAACGCGTTTCTCGACGACACCTTCGTGGCAACAAGTCATCTCCGCACCGTCATGCCGGCGGAAAAGTTCGAACTCGCACTCGGCGTCGACGACGGCATCGCGATCAAGCGCACGCTGAACAACCGCTTCGTCGAGGACACCGGCCTCGTGACCAAGAGCAAGCGCATCACCTACGACAGCACGATCACCGTGCAGAACCACAAGCGCACCGCGGAGACGATCGTCGTCACGGACCAGATCCCGGTCTCGCGTCACGAAAAGATCGTCGTCCGGCAACTCGCACCCGACGAGCGCCAGCTCAAGCCCGACAGCGCCGGCCTCCTGAAGTGGACGCTGGAACTGAAACCGGGCGAAAAACGCGAACTGCCGGTCAAGTTCAGCGTCGAGCATCCCGTGGATCTGCCGGTCACCGGCCTCGAGTAAACGAACGCGCCGGGCGCGCCGGAGTTTCGCGGCGCGCCGCTTTGCTTTTGCCGGCTCCGCCCCGAGCTGTCAGCTCGATGGGCCATGCCGTCCGCCTCGTCCTCCGCCGCAGACTCCGTTGCCAACCCTCGTCATGTGCCGTGGCTGCTGGCCGGCGCTGCGCTCTGCTTTCTCGCGGGCGTCTTCTTCCCGTTTTTCCACGTCACGAAGTTCTGGCTGTTTCACGATGCGATCTCCGTCGTGGGCGGCATCGCGACCTTGTTTCAGGAAGGCGAATACTTTCTTTTCGTCGTGCTCACGCTTTTCACGCTGGTGTTTCCCGTGATGAAACTCGGGCTGCTCGGTGCGATCTGGCGCCGCCGCCGTCGCGGTGACGAAGCCTTGCAACGGCTGCACGCCCGCGTCGAACAGCTCGGGAAATGGTCGATGCTCGACGTGTTCGTGGTCGCGATCCTGGTGGTCGCGATGAAATCCGCCGGCGTGGCCGACCTCCAGATCGGGGTCGGGCTGTATCTGTTCACGGCCTCGGTCGTCACGACGCAGCTTGTATCCGGATTGGTCGCACGCACGTTGAGGGCGGACTGACTTCGCCGTTGCCAAACGGGAAAAGCCACGGCGCCGGAGCGCCGTGGCTGAACAATGATTGCACTGAGCCGAACGCGGCCCGCAGGGCCGCGACCGCGTTAGAAGCGGTAGATCACGCCGGCCGCCCACTCGGTGGTGTCGGCGTCGTGACGGACGGACTCATACTGGCCGCGAACCATGGCGCTCCACGACTCGTTGAAACGATACGTGGCCTTCGCCCCGATCTCGAACTCGCTCGCGTTGAAGTCGGTCGCGCGGACGAAGTTCACGAACGGCGTGATGACGAACGCGGGCGCGACTTCGAACTCCGCGCCGACGCCCACCTTGTAGGTGAACGAGTCGTCGCGGAACGTCGCGACCTTCTGCCACTCCCAGCCGACCGCGGCGAGCACGTAGGGCTTGGCAAAGGAGTAGTTCGAGAAGGCCTTCACGCCCACTTCGAGATCCTGCACCTTGGCGTCAAACGCGCCGAGATCGGCCTTGGCCCAGTCGTAGCTGGCCGTGAAATCGAAACCGGCCGACAGCGGCTGGTTGTAATTGAGGGCAAAGCCGTGCGCGTTGTCCGGGCCCTTCAAGTTGATGAACTTGTAGGCGACCTCGGTGTAGCGCGTGCCGAGCTGGCCGCTGACGACGGCCGTGTCCGCCTCGGCCGGATTCGGCACCGCCACGTTCGCGCTCTGCGCGACCGCCGCGGAAACCAGGCCGAGCGAAATCGCCGCGGCCAAGATGAACTTCTTGGAGGTAGTTGTCTGTTTCATGTTTGGTGTCTTAGGTCCGCCCGCCCCGGCCGGCTGGCCGGAGCAAGCGGGGTGAGTATGACCATCCGTCCCACGAAAGTTCCTCGTATTATTTTTTTACCTACACGCGATTTTTCTGGAACTTTCGCCGGCCCTCCGCCAGCCGGCGCGCTTGCGGAAATCGCTGCCTTGGCTTCCGTTGCAGCCGATGAAAATCCGCACGTGCACGTTTCTTGCCATGACCTTCCTCTCCTCCCTGCTGACCGCCTTTGGCCGCAGCGACCCGGTCCGCGTGGGCGACCCCGCCCCGCAAATCTCCGGCATCACCGAGACCGGCGAAAAGCTGAATTTCGCCGAGGTGTATCAAAAACATCCCTACACCCTCGTTTACTTCTACCCCAAGGCGGACACCCCCGGCTGCACGAAGCAGGGCTGTTCGCTGCGCGATTCCTACGAAGCCCTGACGAAAAAAGGCGTGGCCGTGATCGGCGTGAGCCATGACGACGTCGCTGCGCAAAAGGCCTTCAAGGAAAAATACCACCTGCCGTTCACCCTGATCGCCGACGAGAAGAGCGAGGTCATGAACGCTTTCGGCGTGCCCCACATCGCCGCGACCAGCCTCGCCCAGCGCCAGGCTTATCTCATCAAGGACGGCCAGGTGATCTGGACCGATTATCACGCGGCCACCGACCAGCAGGCGGCGGACGTGTTGAAGGTCCTCGATCAGCAAAAGGGCTGAGCTACAGCTCGTCGTCCGCCGCGGCGGGCAGCAGCCCGGCGTGCGGATCCGCGCGCACCCGCACCAGCCACTCGCCGATCAACGGATGACGCCGCGTCTCGCTCGCGGGCCACGGCGCCGCGACGAGATCGATCACGCGCAATTCGCCATCGATCGCGCGCACGAAATTGCGCGCGTGCAGATCGGCGATGAGCCACGCGGCGCCACCGTGGAACAACAGCCGCGGGTGATCCCGGTTTGCGCGCAGGAAGCGTGACGGGATTTCGATCAACTCCGGCGGCAGCGATCCCGAAGTGTCGTCGCCTTGGGGCAGCGGGTCGCCGAGCGTTTGCTTTGCGACCACAATTCCTTCCGGCGTGACGGCCACGATCTCTGTCGCCATGCCGCCGAGCGCATGGATCAGCCATAGTTTCTCCAGCAGCCCGCGGTAATCCCCGAGCTGCGCCTGCGCCAGCAACGCCGCCTCGTCGCCGGGCCGAAAGCCGAACACGCTGCCGATCCGCTTCTCCTCACGCGGAAGGTAGAATTTGTAAACGGATCCGTCATCCGCCGCGAACGCCCACGCCTCGACCCCGCCGCCAATCCGGCGCAGCCGGGCATTCGGTTCCTCGAGCGGATTGTCGGTGTCGGCAGGAAACCCGAAGGCCTCCAAGGGTTGCAGCGGCACGATGTGACGCCACGCACGGATTGCATCGCCGAGCGCAGCCCATTCGCCGCCGGCGCCTTCCAGCAGGCTTACTTCGTCTTCGGCAAGGAGGACGAGATCGCGGTCCGAATCTGCGCGGAGACCGCATTCGGCTGCCGCCGCGCCGAGGCGAGCGAGCGCCGCCAGTCGTCGCTCGTGATCGTGTTGAAGAGCGGCTCGCTCGTCCCGGCCCGGGAGCGCGCGCCCGCGGATGCGGGTGAGTTGTCCGGTGAAGGGATCGTGCATGGGTCCGCCATGGCCGCACCGTCAGCAGCGCACGAGGCCTTGGCAAAGGATTTCTGCTGACATGTTATTCGCAGCCGCCGACGCGCTCAAAACAGCCGCGACGGATACGCGCCGCGCGCGATCAGATCCGCGACCGCCGCGACGACGCGCGGCTTGTCCTCGCGATACGTCACGCCGAACCACGCGCTCTCCGTCGGCAGCACGCGCACGTCCGCCTCGCCGCGCGCAATCATCTCCGACACCGCCGCCGGCAAATAAAACTCCGCCTTCGGCTCCGCGCCTCGCTGCGCGAGAAACTCCCGAAACTGCTGGTCGAGCCCCGCAAACAACGCCGGCGTAAATCCCCAGCAATTCATCGAGACGATTTCCTGTCCCGAAAACGTCCGCCCCGCGCCCACGTCGGCCGCGAGAATCCCCGTCCGCTCCACGATCGACGCGAGCCGGCCGCCCGCATCCGTCGCGCACACGCCGCGCGACACCGCGCCATGCTCGGAGAGGGTGTTCGCAAGCCGAAAGCCCACCATCGCGAACCGCGCCTTTTCCGCCGTCCGCGCGATCATGTTCGCATCCCGCAGAAACGCCGCGAGCTGGCGAAACGAGTCCGCACCGTAAAAATCGTCGGCGTTGATCACCGCGAAGGGCTCCCGCACCGTCTCGCGCGCGCACCACACTGCGTGACCCGTGCCCCACGGTTTCTCGCGTCCGGCAGGAGCCGCAAAGCCCGGCGGCAAGGCGTCGAGCGACTGGAAAACGTAATCCACCGCGATCTGCTCCCGATACTTCGCGCCGATCTGTTCGCGAAACACCGCTTCGAATTCTTTTCGAATCACGAACACGACGCGCCCAACGCCCGCCCGCCGCGCGTCGTGCACGGCGTAATCGAGCACCGTCTCGCCCGATGGACCGACGGGATCGATCTGTTTCAACCCGCCGTAGCGGGAGCCCATGCCGGCAGCGAGGACGAGCAGCGTCGGAGAGTGCATCGCGCGCGAGCAGAAGCACTCGCGCGCCGCGGCGCAAGCGGCGACCTCCGCGCGCTACGCGGCATGCGGCAGCAGGTGCGTCTCGCGCGACGTCCGCGCCGCGAGCAGGCGTTGGTGCACGCGCGCGTCGATGTTACGACCGGTGACCGGCAGCACGACCGACCGCGCGCGCACCTTGCCCGCCAGCACCGCCGCGAACGCCGTCGCGCCCGCGCCTTCCGCCACCACTCCCGCCTCGCAACCGAGCACCGCGATCGCTGCCGCCAGCTCGCGTTCGCTGACGGTGACGACGTCGTCTACCAGCGCCGCCGCGGTCGCAAACGCCGTCGCGCCCACCCGCGACACCGCGAGTCCATCGGCGAGCGTGGGCTGCACGACCGCCGCCGTCGGCGCTCCGCGCAAACACGCGGCCAGAAAACCCGCGGCGTTCTCCGGTTCGACCGCGATCACCCGCACGCTCGGACGCACCGCTTTCACCGCGACCGCGACGCCCGCCAGCAAGCCGCCTCCACCCACCGGCACCACGAGCGCATCGAAGTCCGCGACTTGTTCGAGGATTTCCAGCCCCAGCGTGCCCTGCCCCGCGATCACGCGCGGATCGTCGAACGGATGCACGTAACTCGCCCCCGTCTGCGCGGCGTGCTCGCGCGCGAAGCGCTCCGTCGCATCGAAGGTCTCGCCGTGCAGCACGACGTCCGCACCCAAGCCACGACAGCGCGCAACTTTCACCGTCGGTGCGTGCACCGGCATGACGACGGTGACCTTCACGCCGAGCGTCGCGCCGTGAAACGCGAGCCCGAGCGCGTGATTGCCGGCGGAGGCGGCGACCACGCCGCGCGCGCGTTCGGCTTCAGACAGGCAGAGCAACGCGTGACGCGCGCCGCGCTCCTTGAACGACCCGGTGCGCTGCAGGTCGTCGCGTTTCAGCCAGACCGGAATTCCCGTCAACGCCGCGAGCGCCGGCGCCGCGTGGCAAGGCGTGAGCCGCAGACCGCCCGCCAGACGGCGGCGCGCGGTCAGAACATCGTCGAAATTCACCGAGGGCGTTTTCATGGGAAAATAAAAAAGCCCTGAGCGGGAAGCTCAGGGCTCGGAGAGAGTGGTGCTTGTTGTCGTTAAAATTACACAGCCACCCGCCGCCGCCCTGAGTAGGGGCGCATAATAATCGCGGCGATGATGATCGAGCGGAGGCTCATGACTGTGCCGACACCAAAAGCGATCCGGCGGGAATTGTCGAGCGGCGACTCGCGTCGGCGTCGCGCGGCCGCCGGGCGTTTTCCCGCGACACGGCGAATTTCCCGCGTCATTTTCAGCGCATGGCCTCGCCTGCCTCGAGCCCCCTGCCCCGCGTCCGCCTTCTCGCCACCGGCGGCACGATCGCCGGCGCGCAGGTCGGCGGAAGTCGCGGCTACCACGCCGCCGTGCTTTCGGTCGACGCGCTCGTCGCCGCCGTCCCGCAAGTCGCTGAGCTCGCGCAACTCGACGTCGAACCAGTCGCCGCCGTCGGCAGCCAGGACATGAGCGACACGATCTGGTTGCAGCTTGCGACCCGCGCCCGCGCCGCCGCCGACGACCCCGCGATCGACGGCATCGCGATCACGCATGGCACGGACACGATGGAGGAGACCGCTTATTTTCTGAACCTCGTGGTGCGCACCGAGAAACCCATCGTTCTCGTGGGTGCGATGCGTCCGGCGACCGCGATCAGCGCCGACGGTCCGATGAACCTTTACAACGCGATCGCCGTCGCGGCGCATCCGGACGCCCGCCGCCGGGGCGTGCTCGTGGTCGCCAACGACGAAATCCATCTCGCGCGCGAAGTGACGAAAACCAACACCACTCAGGTCGGCACCTTCCGCTCCTCGCATCGCGGGCTCGCCGGCCTGGTCAACGCCGGACGCCCGCATTTTTACGCACCGCCCGTGCGCCGGCACACGTCGACGAGCGAGTTTTCGTCTGCGGCGTTCACCGCGCTGCCGCGCGTGGACATCGTTTACGCGCACGCCGGAATGAGACGCGAATTGATCGATGCGGCGGTCGCGACCGGCGCGCGCGGACTGGTGATCGCCGGCGTGGGCGACGGCAATCTGCACCGCGATGCGCTCGCCGCCGCCATCGACGCCGCGCGAAAGGGTGTCGCCATCGTGCGCAGTTCGCGCACCGGCGGTGGCGTGGTGGAGCGCAACATCGAGATCGACGACGACGCGCACGGCTTCATCGCCGCCGAGGAGCTGAATCCGCAAAAGGCGCGCGTGCTCCTGCAACTCGGCCTGACCCGCACTCGCGATCCGCGCGCGTTGCAGGAACTGTTCTACCGCTATTGAGCGCCAGCGGCCCGCTCTATTTTCCCGCTCGCCAGCACACGGCGCTCGACGCGATCCTTCCGCTGGCTCTACTTTTTCGCGGCTCCGCGTGCCCCGTCACCGCCACCCCTTTCAAGGATCCACATGGCCACCGTCGTTATCGAAAACCTCGTCAAAACCTACCCTGAAAAAAACGGGCCGGGCGTCACCGCGGTCAAAGGCATCAATCTCACGATCGAAGACCGCGAGTTCATGGTGCTCGTCGGGCCTTCCGGTTGCGGCAAGTCGACCACGCTGCGCATGATCGCCGGACTCGAGGAAATCAACGGCGGCACCATCTCGATCGACGGCAAGGTCGTGAACGACATCCTCCCCAAGGACCGCGACATCGCGATGGTTTTCCAGAACTACGCGCTCTACCCGCACATGTCGGTCTATGAAAACATGGCGTTCGGTTTGAAGCTGCGGAAGTTTCCCAAATCCGAAATCCAAGCCCGCGTGAAGGAGGCGGCGGCGATGCTCGGCCTCGAGCCTTACCTCGATCGCAAGCCCAAGGCGCTCTCCGGCGGTCAGCGTCAGCGCGTCGCCGTCGGACGCGCCATCGTGCGCAAACCCAAGGTATTTCTCTTCGACGAACCGCTCTCGAATCTCGACGCCAAGATGCGCGTCTCCACGCGCACGGAGATTTCGAAGCTCCACGACCGCCTCGGCGCAACGATGATTTACGTGACGCACGATCAGGTGGAGGCGATGACGATGGGCGATCGGATTTGCGTGATGAAGGACGGCGACATCATGCAGGTCGCCGCACCGCTCACTCTTTATAACCAGCCCGCCAATCTCTTCGTCGCCGGTTTCATCGGTTCGCCGCCGATGAATTTCTTCAAGGGCACGCTCCAGCGCGCCGGCGATCGCCTCGTTTTTGTGGAAACCAACGCCAAGTCCACGCCGGTGCGTGTGACGCTCAACGACACCCTGTCGCGCAAGGCCGCCGCGCGGATCGACCAGCCGGTGATCTTCGGCATCCGTCCGGAGAACGTGAACGACACGCTCACCGTCGCGAATCCCGACCCTGCCTGCACCGCCGAGGTGAAGGTCGAGGTGTCCGAGCCCATGGGCTCGGAGACGTATCTCTACCTCGACACGGGCGCGACGTCCTTCATCGCGCGCGTGCGGCCCACCGATCGCTTCGAGGCGGGCCAGCGGGTGCAGGTCACCTTCGACGTCGAACGCGCGCATCTTTTCGATCCGACGACGGAAGCGGCGTTGTAAGCGCCCGCAGGGCTTTCCCCCGCCCGGGCGGTCAGCTGCTTGGACTTACGAAAGTCCCGGAAGTTGACCAACCAGGACGTCTCCTGCAGCCTCCCTGCGTCACCCCATGCACGTCTCGTCGGCCAACATCATCCGCTTTCCCGAGCCGATGAACGATGGACGGATCGGTGCGATCCAGCCGGGACACGTGCCAGCGGAAGTGGTGGCGTTTCCCTCCGACCGCGAGGACCCGCTGCTCGCTTCCTCGCAGGAACACGGCCTGATCCACGCCGCGCATCGCATCGCGGACCGGGTTGCGGCGGATCTGGACTCGATCGCTCCGCTCTGACGCGCCACCGCGCGAGCCGTTAGCGACCGCGCTTCGCCTGCTCGGCGCGCAAGGACGCCCGCAACCGCGCCTCGGTCGTCGGCAGTTTCCGCTGCAAAAACTCCAGCACCGCCCGCTCCTCGTCGTCCAGCGTCCGCGCCGCCGCACCGCCGCGCGAGCCTTCCACCGCCCGGCGCGCACGCGCCTTCACCTGCTGCACGGTCACGCCATCGAGATAACTTTCGAGCACGACCGGATGGATGTAGCACTTGCGGCACACCGCCGGCGTATTTCCGAGACGCTGCGCGACGCGCTCGATCGCCTGCACGAGATTCTTCTTCGCCTGCGCCTTCGTTTCGAATTTCTCCAGTTCGCGCAACGCCACCGCCGCCAGCACCGTGCCGGACCACGTGCGAAAATCCTTCGCCGAAAATTCCTCGCCCGCGATCTCCCGCAAATACGCGTTCACATCGGCCGACCCGATCTTCTGCGGCTGATCGTCCTCGTCGAGATACTGAAACAGATCCTGTCCCGGCAAATCCTGCGCGCGGCGCACGATCTCCGCCAGCCGCGGGTCGTGCAGGTCGATCTCGTGCTGCTTGCCGCTCTTGCCGCGAAACTCGAAATGCAAACGGCCGCGCGCGATCCGGACATGGCGGTCGCGCATCGTGGTCAGCCCGAAGGAGCGGTTTTCGCGCGCATACTCCTCGTTGCCGATGCGCACGAGCGTCGTCTCGAGCAGCCTCACGACCGCGGCCAGGACCTTGCGGCGATCGAGCCGGCGCCGCGCGAGGTCGCGCGCGACGCGGCGGCGGATGCGCGGCAGCGCCTTCCCAAACGCGATCGTCCGCTCGAACTTCGCGCTGTCGCGCACCGCCGACCAGTCCGGATGATAACGGTATTGCTTGCGCCCCCGTGCGTCGCGGCCGGTCGCCTGAATATGGCCATTGGCGGAGGGGCAGACCCACACGTCGGTCCACGCCGGCGGTATCGCGAGCCGCTTGATCCGGGCGAGTGTCGCAGAATCCTTGATACGTTTTCCGTCCGGCCCGACGAAGGTCGCGCGTGCGCCGGCGCCGCGGCGGACGATGCCGGGCGCGTCGTCGTTCACATAGCGCAGCCCCGCCTCCCGCGCGACGACCGCCGCCTCCTCCGGGCGCGGCAGGGCGCTTAACACTTTATGCTTGGAGCGGCGGCGCGCAGAGGGGGCCATGATCCCGCGCACTGACCGCTCGCGGACGGGTGCGTTCGCACTGAGGGGAATTTCCGGTCACCCGCAAGGGAGCTCTCCCACGGCAGCTGCGGAGATCGGTTTGGAAACCCGGGTTCGCAAAACCTGACCTTCGTTCCCCTCCCGGCCCGATGGCGGCCGTCCTTTGCGCCAGCTACTTTGAAGCACGATGAAATCAGCCGCCCAGCATCCTGCAGAAACGTCCTGCAGGCGACCGCCATAACGTTCGCCACCGGCCAGAAGGGCGACTCCGAATCCGAAGCCCCCGCGGATCTCGGCACGATCGGGCGGCCGGCGCACGCCGCGAGGCCGCGAACCCCGCGACGGGAGGCACCAACTCGATCCACCATGTCCAAACGAATCCTGATCACCGGCGGTGCGGGTTTCATCGGCTCCCATCTGGCCGACGAACTCATCCGCGCCGGACACCACGTCCGCGTCCTCGACCCCCTCAGCCCCCAGGTGCACGGCGAAAAAGCCGAGCGCCCGGACTACCTTCATCCCGATGTCCGGCTGCTACGGGGCTGCGTCGAAGATGCCGATCTCATCGCCGACGCGCTCGTCGGCGTCGATGCCGTCTACCACCTGGCCGCCAAGGTCGGCGTCGGGCAGAGTATGTATGATATTAATGGTTACACCATGACCAACAACGCCGGCACCGCGGTGCTGCTCGAGGCTCTGCTGCGGCATCCCGTCGAGCGCCTCGTGGTGGCGTCGAGCATGAGCATCTACGGCGAAGGCTTGTATCGCGATTCCGCGGGCCGGCTCGTCGCCGGCGGCACGCGCTCCCTCGAGCAACTGAAAGCCCGGGACTGGGAGCTGCGCGACGACGCCAATTTCCCCCTCACGCCGGTGCCGACACCCGAGACGAAGCAGCCGGCGCTCGCCTCCGTTTATGCATTGTCGAAATTCGATCAGGAGCGCATGTGCCTGCTCGTCGGCCGCGCCTATGGCATCCCGACGGTGGCGCTCCGTTTCTTCAACGTCTACGGTCCGCGCCAGTCGCTCTCGAATCCCTACACCGGCGTGCTCGCGATCTTCGCGTCGCAGCTGCTGAACGGCCAGCGTCCGATCATTTTCGAAGACGGGCAGCAGCGTCGCGACTTCGTCAATGTTCGCGACATCGCCCACGCCTGCCACCTCGCGTTGGAAGCGCCGGGCGCCGTGGACCAGGTGTTCAATATCGGCAGCGGCCGCAATTTCAGCGTGCTCGAAATCGCCCATCGCCTCGCCGGCATCCTGGGCAAAGACGTCGAGCCCGACATCACGCACCGCTATCGCGTCGGCGACATCCGTCATTGCTTCGCGGACATCACCGCGGCGCGCCATGGCCTCGGCTATACGCCGCAGGTCACGTTTGAAGAGGGCCTCACCGAACTTGCCGAATGGCTCGAGGGCCGTATCGCCGACAACCGCTTCGAAGAAGCGCACAACGAGCTCGCGGCCCGCGGCCTCACGGTCTGAGCGAACCCAAAACTCAGAACCCGGAACTCGATGCGTCAGCATCATTACCGCACGGCCATCTTCGCTTCGCCCGGTCGCGTCGCCTTCGAGGAGCGCCCGCTCGTCGATCCCGCGCCCGGCCAGGTGAGAATCCGCCTGCAGGGCTGCGGCGTCTGCGGTTCGAATCTTCCGGTGTGGGAAGGCCGGCCGTGGTTCACGTATCCACTCGAACCGGGCAAACCGGGTCACGAAGGTTGGGGGATCGTCGACGCGGTTGGCGAGGGCGTCACGACAACGCAGCCCGGCGATCGCGTCGCAGCGCTCTCGCAGCATGCGTTTGCGGAATACGATTATTGCTCCGCGAACGAGGTCGCGCCGCTCCCGACTAGCGTCGCTTCGCTGCCGTTTCCCGGCGAAGCGCTGGGCTGCGCGATGAATGTGTTTCGCCGCGCCGACCTCCAGCCGCACCACCACGTCGCGATCGTCGGGCTGGGTTTTCTCGGCGCACTGCTGACCCAACTCGCCGCCCGCGCCGGCGCGCACGTCTACGCGATTTCGCGGCGGCCGTTCGCGCGGCGCATCGCGCGCGAGATGGGTGCGACGGAGGTCTTCGGGCTCGACGATCCGTGGACGACGATCGAGGAGATCAAGCAGCGCACCGACCGTGCCGGCTGCGAACGCGTCATCGAAGCGACGGGCCTGCAAGCGCCGCTCGATCTCGCGACCGAGCTCACCGCCGAACGCGGCAAGCTCATCATCGCTGGTTATCACCAGGACGGGTTGCGCCAGGTAAACATGCAACTCTGGAACTGGCGCGGCCTCGACGTGATCAACGCCCACGAGCGCGACCCCCGCGTCTATCTCCAAGGCATGAATGAGGCCGCCGCGGCCGTCGCGGCGGGGCAGCTCGATCCGGCTCCGCTTTACACGCATCGCTTCGCCTTCGACGAACTGCCCGCCGCGCTGAATCAGCTGCGCGATCGTACCGACGGGTTCTTGAAAGCGCTCGTCACCTATTCCTGAGCGCCATGCTTTCGACCGATCGCCTTCCCACTCCCGCCCGTCCGTCCGCCGGCCCCGATCTTCGCGGCCTGCCGCGGCTCGGCTTCGCCGGCCTGGGGTGGATCGGACGCCGTCGCCTCGAGGCGATCGCGAGCAGCGGCTTGGGGGAAGTGGCGGCCATCACCGACGTGTCGAGCGACGCGCTCGCCGAGGCGCGGAAACTCGCGCCCGAGGCCCGAACGGTGAACAGCTTCGACGAGCTGCTCTCGCTGCCGCTCGACGGGATTGTAATCGCCACGCCGAACGCGTTGCACGTGGCCCAGACCACCGCGGCGCTCCGCGCGGGCAAATCGGTTTTCTGTCAGAAGCCGCTCGCCCGGACGGCCGCCGAAACCGCGGAGGTCATCGCCGCCGCGCGCTCGGCCGACCGGCTGCTCGGCGTCGACCTTTCCTATCGCTTCACCACGGGTATGCAGCAGATCCGGCGCCTCATCCGCCAGGGCGAGCTCGGCCGCATCTATGCCGCCGAGCTGATTTTTCACAACGCCTACGGACCGGACAAGGCGTGGTTCTACGACGCGCAACAAGCCGGCGGCGGCTGCCTGCTCGATCTCGGCATCCATCTCGTCGACCTCGCGCTGTGGTGTCTCGATTTCCCGGAAATCGCCGCCGCGCGCGGCCAGCTCCTCGCCCAAGGCCAGCCGCTGCAACCCGGCAAGACCGTCGAAGATTATGCCGCGGGCCAGTTGACGACCGCGACGGACGTTTCGATTCAGCTCACCTGCTCCTGGCGCGCGCCTGCGGGTTGCGACGCCCGGATCGAGGCGACCTTCTTCGGCACGAATGGCGGCGCGTCGTTTCACAACGTCGATGGTTCGTTCTACGATTTCGTGGCCGAGCGTTTTCGCGCCGATCGCTCGCGCGAGCGACTCGCGGGACCGCCGGACGCGTGGGGCGGCCGCGCTGCGACCGCGTGGGCCCGCCAGCTCGCCATCGCGCCGAACTTCGATCCCGCGATCAACTCCCTGGAGCGCGTCGCCACCGCCCTCGATCTCCTCTACGGCCGCGCCAACCCCACCGCCGCATGATCCCCGCCCTCTCCGCTCTTCCGCAACGCGTGCTGATGACCGCCGATACGGTGGGCGGTGTGCTCACCTATGCGCTCGACCTCTGCCGCGGGCTGGTCGCGCGTGACGTCCACGTGATCCTCGCGACGATGGGCGGACCGCTGCCCGCGCATGCGCGCGAGACGCTCGCCGCGCTCGGTCACCGCGTGCACGTGCACGAAAGCGATTATCGTCTCGAATGGATGGACGATCCGTGGGCCGACGTGGACGCCGCCGGCGAATGGCTGCTGGAGTTGGAAGGTGAATACGCCCCTCACCTGATCCATCTCAACGGCTACGCCCATGCCGCGCTGCCGTGGTCGGCGCCGATTCTCGTCGTGGCGCACTCATGCGTCTACTCGTGGTGGCGCGCGGTAAAACAATCCGCTCCCCCGGAATCGTGGCATCGCTACCACGCGGCCGTGCGCCGCGGCCTCGAACACGCGGACCTCGTCGTCGCCCCGTCGCACGCCATGCTGGCTACGCTCGAGCATAACTACGGCTGCACCACCAACGGACGCGTGATCCACAATGGACGCTCGCCGGTGACGGATCCGGGTCCGCGCGGGCGTCCCCGCTGCATCGCACCGGGGACGCGCTCGCCCTTCATTCTGAGCGTCGGCCGATTGTGGGACGAAGCAAAGAACGCCGCGGCGCTCGCCGCCGTCGCCTCCGAGCTGCCCTGGCCTGTCCGTCTCGCCGGCGACGTGCGCGCGCCCGACGGTTGCGCCGGCGTGAATTTCGCCAATGTCGAATTGCTCGGTCAACGCCCGCCGGCCGAACTCGCCCGCGACTACGAACGCGCGGCCATCTACGCTCTCCCCGCTCGTTACGAACCGTTCGGCCTGTCGGCGCTGGAGGCGGCCGGCGCGGGCTGCGCGTTGGTGCTGGGCGACATTCCCAGCCTGCGCGAACTCTGGCATGACGCCGCTGTTTTCGTGCCGCCTGAGGACACGGCAGCGCTGCGCGAGGCGCTGATGAGTTTAGTCGAGGACGAAGCTCAACGCGCGGCGCTCGGCCTGCTCGCTTCTGCACGCGCCCGCCAGTTCACCGCCGATCGCATGACCGACGGCTACCTCGAAGCTTACGGCGAACTCATCGCCGCCACGCAGCGGGACGTCGTTTTCGCCGGCTCCGACTCCGCGGGCAGCAGCTACGCCGCACCTCCCGTTCGTCCCTGACGCCGCGATCCTTTCATGAAAATCCGCCTCTTTTACCACTCGCTGCTCTCCGACTGGAACCATGGCAACGCCCACTTCCTGCGTGGCGTGGCAACGGAGCTGATCGCGGGCGGTCACGAGGTGAAGGTTTACGAACCGCGGGACAGCTGGAGCCTTGCCCACCTGCTCGCCGAGCATGGGGAGACGCCGGTGCGTCGTTTCCACGCCGCTTATCCGCTGCTGCAGAGCGTGCGCTACGATCCCGAGGAACTGGACCTCGACGACGCGCTCGGCGACGCCGACCTGGTCATCGTTCACGAATGGAATTCCCCCGAACTCGTGAAATCGATCGGCCTCGCGCGCCGGCGGCACGATTTCGTCGCGTTGTTCCACGACACGCATCACCGCCTCGTCACCGATCGCACGAGCTTGCGCGCGTATGATCTCAGTCGATACGACGGAGTGCTCGCCTACGGAAAGGTCCTGCGCGACCTCTACCTCGAGGAGGGGCTCGCACGCCGCGCTTGGACGTGGCATGAGGCCGCCGACGTCCGCCGTTTTCGTCCGCTCGAGTCGCCCGCCACCGAGGGCGACCTCGTGTGGATCGGCAACTGGGGCGACGACGAGCGCACCGAGGAGTTGATGGAGTTTTTGCTTGGACCGGTGAAAACGCTCGGTCTCCGCGCGCGGGTTTACGGCGTCCGCTACCCGCAGGCGGCGATCGACGCGTTGGCCGACGCCGGCATTTCCTACGGCGGCTGGCTGCCGAACTTCGAAGTCCCCGAAGTGTTCTCTCGCTACCGGCTGACGGTGCACGTGCCGCGCCGTCCGTATGTGAAGGCACTCCCCGGCATCCCCACGATCCGGCCGTTCGAGGCCCTCGCCTGCGGCATTCCACTCGTTTCCTCCCCGTGGCAGGACACGGAAAAGCTGTTCTCGCCCGGCGATTTTCTGATCGCGCGCAACGGTCGCGAAATGACGCGCACCCTCGAAGACTTGCTCGCCAGTCCTCGGCGGCGCCACGACATCGCGCGTCATGGCCTCGCCACCCTCCGCAGCCGCCACACCTGTGCCCACCGCGCCGAGGAGCTCCTCACCATCTATGCCGACGTCGTGTCCGCGACCGCGTCCAGGAACAAGCGGCGCCGCCTCGCGGACCTTGCGTCCGATCCGCTCGACAGCCTGCCACCCCTCTACACCCGTCCGATCGCTCCGTGAAAAACCATCTCAACATCGCCTTCTTCGGCTCCAGTCTCGTCTCCGCTTTCTGGAACGGAGCCGCCACCTACTATCGCGGCATTATTCGCGCGCTCTCCGAACGCGGCCACCGCGTCACGTTCTACGAACCCGATGCCTACGATCGCCAGCAGCACCGCGACATCCCCGATCCCGATTGGGCCGAGGTCGTCGTTTACCGCGGCGACGAACGCTGGTCCGCGCTCGGCGCGGTGGAGCGCGCGCGCGGCGCCGATCTGGTGATCAAGGCGAGCGGCGTCGGCGTTTACGACGAGGTCCTCGAAGCCGCCGTGCTCGAGCTGAAATCCCCGCGCACGCTGGTCGCATTCTGGGATGTCGACGCGCCGGCGACGCTCGATCGCGTCGCCAACAACTTCAGCGATCCGTTCCGCCCGCTCATCCCGCGCTACGACCTGATCCTTACCTACGGAGGGGGCGACCCCGTCGTCTCCGCCTACGAGGCGCTCGGCGCGGCGCACTGCGTTCCCATCTACAACGCGCTCGATCCGCACACGCACCACCCCGTGCCCGCGGAATCGCGTTTCGCCGCCGACCTCGCCTTTCTGGGCAACCGCCTGCCCGATCGGGAGGCTCGCGTGACGGAGTTCTTCCTCCGCGCCGCCGAGCTGCTGCCGGCGCGTCGGTTCCTCATCGGCGGGTCCGGCTGGGAAAGCCGGCCGCTCCCGTCCAACGTCCGGCACGTCGGCCACGTCTACACGAAGGACCACAACGCCTTCAATTGCACCCCAACGGCCGTGCTCAACATCAACCGCGAGAGCATGGCCCGCTACGGCTTCTCGCCGCCGACGCGCGTCTTCGAAGCGGCCGGCGCCGGCGCCTGCCTCATCACCGACGCCTGGGCCGGGCTCGAACTTTTTCTCGAACCGGGCCGCGAGGTCCTCGTCGCCCACGACGGCGCGGACGTCGCGCGCCACGTGGAAACCCTCGATCCCGTCCGCGCCGCCGCGATCGGCCAGGCCGCGCGTGCGCGTATCCTCGCGGAACATACGTACGCTCATCGCGTCGCCCAGCTCGAGGCCGTGCTGGCCGGACACGATCGGTCGGCCGCGTCTGCCACCGCGTCCCCTGCGACCTCCCGGTCATGAAAATCGTCGTCATCGGTCTTTCGATCACCTCGTCCTGGGGTAACGGCCACGCCACCACCTATCGCGGCTTGCTGAGGGAGTTCGCGCAGCGCGGACACGAGGTGCTGTTCCTCGAGCGCGACGTGCCGTGGTATGCGGACAACCGCGACCTGCGCGAGCTCGGCGGCGTCGACATCCATCTCTATTCCACGCTCGACGAATTGCGGCGCACCTACCGTGACGAGGTTCGCGATGCGGACGCGGTTATCGTCGGCTCCTACGTGCAGGATGGCATCGCCGTCGGTCGCTGGGTGCAGCAAACCGCGACCGGGGTGACGGCGTTCTACGACATCGACACGCCGGTGACGCTCGCGAGCCTGCGTCGCGGCGGTTCGAGCTACCTGTCCGCCGAACAGATCCCCGGCTACCGTCTCTACCTTTCGTTCAGCGGCGGACCCACGCTGCAAGAGCTGGAGGACACCTGGGGCGCTCCCGCCGCGCGGCCGCTCTACTGCGCCGTCGATCCGCAGGCGTATTGTCCCGAGCCCTACGCGAAAGAATGGGACCTTGGCTTTCTCGGCACCTACAGTCGCGACCGGCAACCGGCGCTGAATCGCCTGCTGCTGTCCACCGCCCGTCAGGCGCCCGACCGCCGTTTCATCGTCGCCGGCCCGCAATTTCCGCCGGACATCGCGTGGCCGGAGAACGTCGCCCGCATCGAGCATCTCCCGCCCGCCGGGCACAAACGCTTCTACAACCAGCAGCGGTTCACGCTGAACCTCACCCGCGCCGACATGATCGCCGCCGGCTGGTCGCCCAGTGTGCGGCTGTTCGAAGCGGCGGCGTGCGGCGTGGCCATCGTTTCCGACGTGTGGCCGGGGCTGGAGGAGTTTTTCGTGCCGGGTCGCGAGATCCTGATCGCCGCGTCGGCCGACGACGTCACGCGCTATCTCTCCGAACTGCCCGACGCGGAAGCCGCGGCGATCGGCGCCGCGGCGCGTCAGCGTATCCTGATCGAGCATACGGCTGCGCACCGCGCCCGCGAGCTCGAGTCGTATCTCTTCGAAGCGGATCGCGTGCAATTGGGGTCCGCGCGTCCGCGCCGGTCTTCCGCCCATCCTTTCCGCCGCCGCCCGGCACTCGCCCAATGAACTCCGCCCGCTGCATGACCCGTCCCCGCGACGCCGCATCCGGCCTCGCCGCGGAGGCCGTCCATTTCGAACCTTGGTTTCACAACATCCATCTGCCCGACGGTTCGCAGACCGCGCCCCATCATCCGTTGGGCGACTTTCCCTCGTTCAAATGGCAGCAGATCGCCACGAGCCTGCCCGACGATCTGAGCGGCTGGACCGCGCTCGACATCGGCTGCAACGCCGGCTTCTACAGCATCGAGCTCGCGCGGCGCGGCGCGCATGTCACCGCGATCGACAAGGACCCGCATTTTCTCCGGCAGGCGCAGTGGGTGATCGAGCAGTTCCATCTCAAGGATCGCATCGATCTGCACCAGGGTCAGGTCTATGACCTCGCGCACTGGCGGCGGGATTTCGACCTCATCCTGTTCATGGGCGTCTTCTATCATCTGCGTTATCCGCTGCTCGCCCTCGACATCGTCGCCGCGAAGACCCGGCAGCTTCTCGTCTTCCAAACGCTCACCACCCCGGGTGAGGCGATCGCGCCGACGCCGGAGGATCTCGGACTCGACGAGCGCGACCGCCTCTCCGAACCGGCCTGGCCGAAGATGGCGTTCATCGAAAAATCCCTCGCCGGCGATCCAACGAACTGGTGGGCGCCGAACCACGCCTGCATCGAGGCGATGCTCCGCACCAGCGGGCTGCGCGTGATGCAGCGTCCCGGCCACGAGATCTACGTGTGCCAGCCCAGCGCGCCGGCGCTCACGGAAATCCGCGGTCGCGATCCCGAGGAGCTTCTCTCCGCCACCGGTTCCGGTGGCGCCGTCGCGACCAGCCTGCGCGGCGAGCTCAACCGCTTTCTCGACGAACGCGCCGAACGCTAGCCCGCCCAACCTCGCGCGGCACGCGCGCTGCCCCGCTCCTGACCGTTTCGCTTCTCGTGCCGGACCTCGAACGCGCCTCCCTCCTCCACACCTCAGCTCCTGCCCCCGCGAACCGGATGCGGCGCGCGCTTCGTTTCGCGGCGCCGCACAAGGTCCCGGTGATCGCGATTGTCGGGCTCACCCTCGTGCTCTCCGCCGTCGGCGCCGCGGAGCCGCTCGTGTTGAAATACATCTTCGACGGACTCGCTGGCACCTCGGTGAATCGCGTCCTCCTAAGCGGTGTCGGCATCCTGATCGCGCTCGCGCTGGTGCGCGAAGGCATCGGCAGCCTCACGAACTGGCTCACGTGGAAAACTCGGCTCGGCATTCATTTCACCCTTTTGGAGTCCACGGTCGGCCGGTTGCACAGCATGCCGCTGCGGATGCAGCGCAGCGAGGGCGTGGGCGCGATCATCACGCGACTCGACCGCAGCATCCAGGGTTTCATCGGCGCGATCACGCAGATCCTGTTTTCGGTGCTGCCGGCCGTCGTATATCTCGTGCTGTCGGTCGTGGTGATGTTGCGCCTCGAATGGCGGCTGGCGCTGCTCGTGCTCGCGTTTGCACCGCTGCCGGCGCTTATCGCCGCCGCGGCCACGCCCGAGCAAACCCGCCGCGAGCGCACACTGCTCGATCAGTGGGCGCGGATCTATTCGCGTTTCAACGAGGTCCTTTCCGGCATCGTCACGGTGCGCAGTTTCGCGATGGAAGACATGGAGAAGCAGCGCTTCCTCAACGACGTCGCCGCCGCCAACCGCACCGTGATCCGCGGCGTTCGCACCGACAGCAGCTTCGGCGCCGCCGGCAACCTGCTCGTCGCGCTCGCGCGGATCGCCGCGATCTTTCTCGGCGGCGTGATCGTGATTCGCGGCGAGATGACTGTCGGCACGCTCGTGGCGTTTCTCGGCTACGTCGGCGGCCTCTTCGGTCCGGTGCAGGGCCTGACGGGTATTTATCAGACGATCAAGAAGGCCTCCGTTTCGCTCGACGAGATCTTCGCGATTCTCGACGTGCAGGAGCATCTCGGCGATGCGCCCGATGCCGAGGAGGTCAACGACGTCACGGGGCGGGTGGAATTCGACCAGGTGAGTTTTCGCTACGAACAAACCGGGCGCCCGTTGCTCGATCGCCTCTCGTTCGTCGCGGAGCCGGGCCAGACGATCGCGATCGTCGGCCCGAGCGGTTCCGGCAAGACGACGCTGATGGCGCTGCTGATGCGTTTCTACGATCCGATCGAGGGCGCGGTGCGCGTCGACGGCCGCGATCTGCGTCGGCTCAAGCAGCGTTCGCTGCGGCGTCACATCGGCGTCGTCCTGCAGGATCCGCTGCTCTTCAACGACACGCTTCGCGCCAACATCGCCTACGGCCGTCCGGGTGCAACCCAGGCAGAAATCGAAGCCGCCGCCGAAGCCGCGAACGCGCAGGCGTTCATCGCGCGTCTGCCCGACGGCTACGATACGATCGTGGGCGAACGCGGCAGCCGCCTGTCGGTCGGCGAACGCCAGCGGCTCACGATCGCCCGCGCGCTGATCAAGGCGCCGAAGTTGATCATTCTCGACGAGGCGACGTCGTCGCTCGACGCGGAATCCGAAGCGCTCGTGCAGGAAGCGCTCGAGCGCCTGATGAAAGGCCGCACGACCTTCGTGATCGCGCACCGGCTCTCAACCGTGGTCAACGCCGACCGCATCCTCGTGCTCCGCGAAGGCCGCATCGCCGAATCCGGCAAACACACCGAGCTCATGAAGCTCGGCGGCTACTACGCGACGCTCGTGCGCAAGCAGACGAGCGGGCTCCTGCAGAACGAAGGCGAGCCGTTGTAGTTTGCGGTGGTTCGTTTTGCGCGAACGGCGCGGCAGGGGGCCCACGGAACACACGGAAAGATCTCGGGTGCTAGATCCGGAGTGAGGGAACCACGAAACACACGAAAGGCACGAAAACGAAAACCCTCCCGGCCGGCGCAGCTAACTTTCCTTCTCCGTGGCGCCGCTCAGCATCGCGGTTAACACGGTCTCGAGCGCCTGCACGCTTACCGGTTTCGTGAGGTGCGTCGCGAAGCCGGCGTTGCGGCTCCGCTCGAGGTCGTCCTCCATGCCGTAGCCAGTCAACGCCACGCCGGACAAACCGTAGCGGTCGCGCAGCTCGGCCATCAGATCGCAGCCGTTGCCGTCGGGCAGGCCGATGTCGGAGATCACGAGATGAAACGTTTCGCGTTCCGCCGCCGCGCGCGCGTCGCCAGCGCTGTTCGCGGTGACGACATCGAATTCGCGCCGCTTGAGCAGCGCCGCGAGCGCCGCGCAGGTGGGCTGGTGATCTTCAACCAGCAATACCCGGCGGCGGCCCCCCGCCAGCACAGGCGCCGGCGCCGCGTCCATCGTGACCTGACTGCCATCGCGCGGGCCTTCCAGGCGCTCCAGACAAAGGGGGAGCCGGATGGTGAACGTGGCGCCCCGATCGCGCCCTTCGCTCGCGGCGGAAATCTCGCCCGCGTGCAGTTGCACGAGCATTTTGGAAATCACCAAACCCAATCCCAATCCGCCGAAGCGGCCGTTGCCGTTGGCGGCGTGATCGCCTTGCGCAAAGGCGGCGAAGATGCGCGAGCGTTCCTCGTCCGTCAGACCCAGGCCGCTGTCCGTCACGTTCACGACCATGTCGTCGCCGACGGTGTCAGTCGCGATCGCGATGCGGCCGCCGGCCGGGGTGAACTTCACGGCATTCTTGATCACGTTCCAGAAGATCTGCTTCAGCCGCATGTCATCGCCGAAGACCGTGTGCCGCGGCGCGCCGAAGTGAACGTCAACCTGGAGCGTCTTCTGCACGATGTCCTGTCGCATCATGCTCAACGCGTCGTGCACCATCGCGTGCACGTCGACCGGCTGGAGGGTCAAGGCCAGCTTGCCGCGCGAGATCGCGGTGAGGTCGAGGAGATCGTCGATCAGGCGCGCCTCGAGCATCACGTTCTGCGCGATCATCTCGAAATCCGCGCGGATGTTCTCCGGCAGCGCCGGGTTATTCGCCGCCTCGCTCGCCAGCAGCAGCACGGGATTGAGCGGCGTGCGCAGTTCGTGCGAGAGGCGAGCGAGAAACTCGTCCTTCGCCCGCGATGCCGCGAGCGCCTTGTCGCGCGCCGCGGCGACGGCCTGCTCGGCCTGCTTGCGTTCGGTGATGTCGGTCGTGACCGCCACGAGGCCGACCACGCTGCCGTCGACCGCGCGCTCCGGCTCGTGCACGACGAACACCCAGCGCGCTCCGAGCGAGGCATACGCGACTTCCGCCTCGAACTCCACGCGCTGACCGGCGAGCGCCGCATCGAGGTGAGGTTTGACCGTGCGATACAGCTCCTCGCCCATTACCTCGGTGAAATGCTTCCCGATCACCTCGTGCGGCTCGAAACCGAAGCGCCGCGCGTAGGTGCGATTCACGAATTTGAACCGGTGCTGCCGGTCGATCTGCGTGATGAACACCGGCGCGTAATCCGTCACCAGCCGCAGCTGCGCCTCGCGAGCGAAGAGTTCCTCGTTGGCGAGCAACAGGTCGGCGGTGCGGGCGCGCACGCGGGATTCGAGTTCGTTGTTCGCCTGACGCAGCGATTCCTCCGCGGCCTGGCGCTGCTGCACTTCCTGCTCGAGGGCCGCATTGGCCGCGGCGAGCGCGCGGGTCTTGCGGAAAAGATCGACGAACACGCCGATCTTCGAGCGCAGGATCTGCGGGTTGACCGGCTTCGTGAGATAGTCGACCGCGCCGCTGCCGTAGCCTTCGAGGACATCCTTGTCCTCCTGAAAATAGGCGGTGAGGAAAATGATCGGGATGTGCTGCGTGCGCCGGCGCTGCTTGATCAGACTGGCGAGCTCGATGCCGCTCATATCCGGCATGTGGATATCGAGCACGATCGCCGCGAACTCGCCGTCGAGCAGCAGCATCAGCGCCCGCTCCGCCGTGAGCGCACGGACGAGGTTGTAGTCCGGCGAGTGCAGCAGGCTCTCGAGCACGTCGAGGTTCCGCACCTCGTCGTCGACGAGGAGGATGTTGACCGGCGGCGGGGTCATGTGAGCTGGAGACTCCTCCCCGAGTCGTCCGCCTGGACGGGCGCATCCACGGCCGAACGGACGGCCCGGAGAGCCGTCTCTACCTCGTGCGCGGTCGTCGCTGTCACCGATACAGCCATACGCGCAACAGGGACAGCAGTTCGTTCGTGTTCACCGGCTTGGCAATGTAGTCGGACGCGCCCGCCGCGAGGCACTTGTCGCGATCGCCCTTCATCGCCTTGGCCGTCAGCGCCAGGATCGGTAGCGTGCCGAACCGCGGATCCTTCCGGATCTCGCGCATCGTCTGATAACCGTCCATCTCGGGCATCATGATGTCCATCAGCACAACGCAGATGTCAGGCTGGTTCTGGATCATCTCGATCGCCTGGCGGCCGTTCATCGCGCTCACGACCTTCATTTCCTGATTTTCCAGCATCGTCGTCAGCGCAAAAATATTCCGCGCGTCGTCGTCGACGACAAGGGCGGTGCGGCCGCGCAGGACCTCGTTCGACGCGTGCAGGTGGTCGAGCATCTTCTGCTTCGACTCGGGCAACGACGTCACCACGCGGTGGAGGAAGAGCGCCGTCTCGTCGAACAGCCGCTCCGGTGACTGCACGTCCTTCACGAGCACGCTCTTCGCCATCGTGCGCAGCTTCTGCTCCTCCTCGCGGCTGAGGTCCTTGCCGGTGAACACCACGATCGGGATGTCGCGCAGCGTGGACTCGGCCTGTACTTTCTCGAGCAACTCGAAACCGCTCATGTCGGGCAGCCGCAGGTCGAGCACGCAGCAGTCGAAGGGCCGGTCGAGCAGCTTCTCGAGCGCTTCCGCGCCGCTCGAGGCGGTGGCGATCTCGATATCGTCGTGGCCCAGCAACTCCACGATGCTCTGCCGTTCGACGTCGTTGTCCTCGACAATCAGCAATCGCTTCGTGTGCGATTCGACGAACTTCCGGATGCGATCGAAACACTGGTCGAGGCCCTCGGTCGTGGTCGGTTTCACCGTGTAGGAAAACGCGCCGCGCGAGAGCGCATGCGAACGCTCCTCCTCGACGGAGATGATCTGCACGGGGATGTGTCGCGTGGTCGGACTGAGCTTCAGGTTGTTGAGCACCGTCCAACCGAGCATGTCGGGCAGGAAGACATCCAGCGTGATCGCGGTCGGCTGATAGCGCCGCGCGAGCGTGAGGGCGGCGTTGCCGCGCATCGCGACGATGCCCTTGAACCCCTTCTCGCGCGCGAGCCCGAGGAGCACGCGGGCGTAGTGCGGATCGTCCTCGACGATCAGCAGGCTCCGGTCGCCCGGATGGATCTGCTCACGGTCGTCGAGCACGATTTCCTCGCGCGGCGCCGGCAGCATGATCGGTGAGTTCGTCGAGCTCGTCCGGGATTTCTCCGCGGCGGGCTCGGTGTAGAACAACGGCAGATACAGCGTGAACGTGCTCCCCTCACCCACCGTGCTGTTCAGCCGGATCTCGCCGCCGAGCAGCGCCGCCAGTTCGCGCGAGATCGAGAGTCCCAGGCCCGTGCCGCCGTATTTGCGACTCGTGCCGGCATCCGCCTGCTGGAACGCCTCGAAGATCAGCTTCTGCTTGTCCTGCGCGATGCCGATGCCCGTGTCGCTGATGGTGAACGCGATCACCTGCGCGGCGCGGTTCAGCACCGGATGCCCGTGCGTCCAGCCTTCCTGCGCCGCCTGCACCTTGACCGCGATCTGGCCGTGAGCCGTGAACTTGAACGCGTTCGAAAGCAGGTTCTTCAAGATCTGCTGCAGCCGCTTCGGATCCGTCGTGATCGCCCGCGGCAGGCCGGACGCGAACTCCACGAAGAACGGGAGATTCTTCGCATCGGCGATGTGGCGGAAGTTGCGCTCGATCGCGTCGCGCAGCGAACTGAAGCTGATCTCCTCGGCCTCCACCGTGACGGTGCCGGACTCGATCTTCGAAAGATCGAGAATGTCGGTGATGAGGTTGAGGAGATCGGAACCCGACGAGTGGATGTTGCGGGCAAACTCCATCTGCTTCGTCGTGAGATTGCCGTCCTTGTTGTCCGCGAGCTGCTGGCCGAGGATCAGGATCGAGTTCAACGGCGTGCGCAGCTCGTGCGACATGTTCGCAAGGAACTCGGATTTGTATTTCGACGTGAGCGCGAGCTCGGCCGCTTTTTCCTCGAGCGCGCGGCGGGCCTGCTCGACCTCGGCGTTCTTGCGCTCGACTTCCACGTTCTGCTCCGCGAGCTGCCGCGCCTTCTGCGCGAGCTCCTCGTTCGTCTGCTGCAACTCCTTCTGCTGCGACTGCAGCTCGACTGTGAGCTGCTGCGACTGCTGCAGCAGGCGCTCGGTGCGCATCGTGGCTTCGATCGTGTTGAGCACGACGCCGATCGACTGCGTGAGCTGCTCGAGGAAGGAGATGTGCGTGACGCTGAACGGATGCAGCGACGCCAGCTCGATCACGGCCTTCGTCTGGCCTTCGAACAACACCGGCAAAACCACGACGCTGACCGGCGCCGCTTCGCCGAGACTCGAGTGCACGCGCGTGTAGCCGGGCGGCAGATCGCTGAGCAGGATCCGCTGCTTCTCCACCGCGCACTGGCCGACCAAACCGGTGCCGAGCGGGATGCGCTCGGGCTGCTCGGGCGAATGCGCGTAGCCGGCGAGCAGGCGCAGATACAAGCGCCCGTCATCCTCCTCCATCTGGTAGATCGTGCCCTGCTGGGAATCGACGAGCGGCGCAAGTTCGGAGAGCAGCATCTTACCGACGGTGAAGAGATCGCGCTGGCCCTGCAGCATGCGCGTGAACTTCGCGAGATTGGTCTTCAGCCAGTCCTGCTCCTGGTTGGACTCCGTCGTGACACGAAGATTGTAGATCATCGTGTTGATGTTGTCCTTCAACTCGGCGACCTCGCCGCGCGCATCGACCTGAATCGAACGCGTCAAATCGCCCTTCGTCACCGCCGTGGCGACCTCCGCGATCGCACGCACCTGTGTCGTCAGATTGGCGGCGAGAAGATTCACGTTGCCGGTCAAATCCTTCCACGTGCCCGCCGCGCCCGGCACGTGTGCCTGGCCGCCGAGCCGGCCTTCGACGCCGACCTCGCGGGCAACGTTCGTCACCTGCTCGGCAAACGTCGCGAGCGTGTCGGTCATGTTGTTGATCGTCTCGGCGAGCGCGGCGACCTCGCCCTTCGCCTCGACGGTGAGCTTCTGCCGCAGATTGCCGTTGGCCACGGCTGTCACCACTCTTACGATACCGGACACCTGGTCGGTGAGATTCGCGGCCATCAGATTCACGTTGTCGGTGAGATCCTTCCAGATGCCCGCGACGCCCGGCACCTGCGCCTGACCGCCGAGTTTGCCTTCGGTGCCGACCTCGCGCGCGACGCGCGTCACTTCCGCGGCGAAGGCGTTGAGCTGGTCGACCATCGTGTTGATCGTGTTCTTCAGCTCGAGGATTTCGCCTTTCACGTCGACAGTGATCTTGCGCGACAAGTCACCGCGCGCGACGGCCGTCGTCACCTCCGCGATGTTGCGGACCTGCGCGGTGAGGTTCGCGCCCATGGCGTTCACCGAGTCCGTCAAATCCTTCCACGTGCCGCCGACGCCCGGCACCACCGCTTGCACGCCGAGCCGGCCTTCGGTGCCGACCTCGCGGGCGACACGCGTCACTTCCGACGCAAACGACCGCAGCTGTTCGACCATCGTGTTGATGGTTTCCTTCAGCTGCAGGATCTCGCCGCGCACGTCGACGGTGATCTTGCGCGACAAGTCGCCGTTCGCGACGGCGATCGTCACCTCGGCGATGTTGCGCACCTGCGTCGTCAGGTTGTTCGCCATCGAATTCACGTTGTCGGTCAAATCCTTCCACGTGCCCGCGACGCCCGGCACCTCGGCCTGGCCGCCAAGCTTGCCTTCCGTGCCGACCTCGCGCGCGACGCGGGTCACTTCCGAAGCGAACGCGTTGAGCTGGTCGACCATCGTGTTGATCGTGTTCTTCAGCTCCAGAATCTCGCCGCGCACGTCGACCGTGATCTTGCGCGACAAGTCGCCTTTCGCGACGGCCGTCGTCACCTCCGCGATGTTGCGCACCTGACCCGTGAGATTCGCCGCCATCGAATTCACGTTGTCGGTCAAATCCTTCCAGGTGCCGGCGACGCCCTGCACCTGCGCCTGGCCGCCGAGCTTGCCTTCCGTGCCGACCTCGCGCGCCACGCGTGACACTTCCGACGCGAACGCGTTGAGCTGGTCGACCATCGTGTTGATCGTGTTCTTCAGCGCGAGGATCTCGCCCTTCACGTCGACCGTGATCTTGCGCGACAAGTCGCCGCGCGCGACCGCGGTCGTCACCTCCGCGATGTTGCGGACCTGGCCCGTGAGGTTCGTCGCCATCGCGTTCACCGAATCGGTCAAATCCTTCCACGTGCCCGCGACGCCCGGCACCGCCGCCTGACCGCCGAGCTCGCCTTCGGTGCCGACTTCGCGCGCCACGCGCGTCACTTCCGCGGCGAAGCTGTTGAGCTGGTCGACCATGGTGTTGATCGTGTTCTTCAGCTCCAGGATTTCGCCTTTCACGTCGACGGTGATCTTGCGCGACAAGTCGCCCTTCGCGACCGCGGTCGCGACTTCCGCGATGTTGCGCACCTGACCGGTGAGATTCGCCGCCATTAGATTCACGTTATCCGTGAGATCCTTCCACGTGCCCGCGACGCCGGATACTTCGGCCTGGCCGCCGAGCTTGCCTTCCGTGCCGACCTCGCGCGCCACACGCGACACTTCCGACGCAAACGCATTCAGGCGGTCGACCATCGTGTTGATCGTTTCCTTCAGCTGCAGAATCTCGCCTTTGACGTCGACGGTGATCTTGCGCGACAAGTCGCCCAGCGCGACCGCAGTCGTCACCTCCGCGATGTTGCGCACCTGACCGGTCAAATTCGCGGCCATCAGGTTCACGTTGTCGGTGAGATCCTTCCACGTGCCCGCCACGCCCGGCACGACGGCCTGGCCGCCCAGCTTGCCTTCCGTGCCGACCTCGCGCGCGACGCGCGACACCTCGGACGCAAACGCATTGAGCTGGTCAACCATCGTGTTGATCGTGTTTTTCAGCTCCAGGATTTCGCCCTTCACGTCGACCGTGATCTTGCGCGACAAGTCGCCTTTCGCGACGGCGGTCGTCACCTCCGCGATGTTGCGCACCTGACCGGTGATGTTGGTCGCCATCGCGTTCACCGAGTCGGTCAAATCCTTCCACGTGCCCGCGACGCCCGGCACGACCGCCTGGCCACCGAGCTCGCCTTCGGTGCCGACCTCGCGCGCCACGCGCGTCACCTCGGCGGCGAAACCGTTGAGCTGGTCGACCATGGTGTTGATCGTGTTCTTCAGCTCCAGGATCTCGCCGCGCACCTCGACTGTGATCTTGCGCGACAAGTCGCCGCGCGCGACCGCGGTCGTCACGTCAGCGATGTTGCGCACCTGCGTCGTGAGATTGTTCGCCATCGAATTCACGTTGTCCGTGAGATCCTTCCACGTGCCCGCGACGCCCGGCACCTGCGCCTGGCCGCCGAGCTTGCCCTCCGTGCCGACCTCGCGCGCCACGCGCGACACCTCCGACGCAAACGCATTCAGGCGGTCGACCATCGTGTTGATCGTTTCCTTCAGCTCGAGGATCTCGCCCTTCACGTCGACGGTGATCTTGCGCGACAGGTCGCCGCGCGCGACGGCCGTCGTCACGCCCGCGATGTTGCGCACCTGCGCGGTGAGGTTGCCCGCCATCGCGTTCACCGAATCGGTCAAATCCTTCCATGTGCCGGACACGCCCGGCACGACCGCCTGCCCACCGAGCTTGCCTTCCGTGCCGACGTCGCGGGCGACGCGCGTCACTTCCGCCGCAAACGACCGCAGCTGGTCGACCATGACGTTGATCGCTTCCTTCAGCTGCAGGATCTCGCCGCGGACATCGACGGTGATCTTCTTCGACAAGTCGCCGTTCGCGACCGCGATCGTCACCTCCGCGATGTTGCGCACCTGCGCGGTCAGGTTGCCCGCCATCTGGTTGACGGACTCGGTCAACTCCTTCCATACGCCGGACACTTTCTTCACCTGCGCCTGGCCGCCGAGCTTGCCCTCGGTGCCGACCTCGCGCGCCACGCGAATCACCTCGACGGAAAACGCCTCGAGCTGGCCGACCATGCCGTTCACAAGCTTCGCGGTGCGCAGGTATTCGCCTTTCAACGGACGCCCGCCGAGTTCGAGCGGCATCGCTTGCGAAAGATCGCCTTTGGCGACCGCGCCGATCACGCGGCCGACCTCGACCGTCGGTTGCGAGAGATCGTCGAGCAGCGAATTGATCGCCTCGATCCGCTCGGCCCAGCTGCCGACCGCATCGCCGATGGGCAGGCGTTCGCCGATCTTGCCTTCCTCGCCGACCTGCCGGCGCAGGCGCATGAGGCTGCCGTTGGAGCGCTCCATGCGCACGGAAATCTCGTTCAACCGCTCCGCGACCTTTCCTTCGAGCCCTGTCCAGTTCGACGGCAGCCGCGTCGAAAAATCGCCGTCGCGCACGGCGTCGAGCGCCTCGATCAACTGCGTCATGAACGCGTCGCGGTCGATATCGCGCCCGTTTCGGCCGGGAGCGGCGGGACTGGCGGCGGCGAGCGGGGCGGAAGAGCGGGACGAGCGGGTGGGCATGATAACGGGAAAGGAGAGTGAACCTCGGCTCAGGGTCGGAAAGGGGGCCCCGGTTACAGGCAAAGCCCTGCCGCCGACGCAGCCACCGCGTCGCGGGCAGGGAAAGGGAAAAATTGGGAAGCGTGGAAACGCACGCGGACAGGGAGGCTGATTACGCGCGGCGACACTGTGGCCGTCTAGACCGCTTGGTTCCGCGAAACCCTATCTTTTTCCCGGGGATTTCACGGATGGAGTTCTCTCTTTCGGGGACGGGCTCTTATTCCGAAACCAGCCGCACCAGCGCCGGCTCGTCTTCGACGATCCCGGGGAAGCGGCCGATCCCGGGATTCGCAAAAAAATTGTCGTGCCGATCGTCGTTCGCGGTCGAAACCTCGCCGATGATGCATTCGGCCGAACTGGGTTCGAACTCGTGCCAGATCCCGGGCCGCAGTGTCACTCGCGAGCCCGCCGGTAGGTGCAGCGGCTCACCGGCCGCGAGTTCACGGAGTTCTCCATCGACCGGCACCCTCACGCGCGCACCGGGCGGCACGACGTCCGGCTTTTCGGGCCACAGGCGCAACACGAGTTCTCCGCTGCGGCAGATGATGTCTTCCTTTTTTCGCACGTGCGCGTGGCAGGGCGTGGTCTGCCCGCGGGTCGCGAACATCAGTTTCTCGCAATATTCGGGCTCCGTCGCGAGGTTCACGAGCGTCAGCCCCCAGCGAGGAAAATCGCCCAGGCCGAAGTCCGTGATGTCCCACCGCGGCCGCGGCGGCAGGACCCAGTGATACCGCGCGAAACAAGCGCTCGCCTCGCGGAAGGCCCGGTTGATTTCGGAACGCTTCATGAACAAGAACCGCGATACACGCGATGACCCGCAAATAGAAGCCTGCGTTCACTCGCAGAGCTTCGGGAGTTTGCGGTCGCACGCCAGGCGTCGCGCGCATGTGCTGTCCTGCGCATGTTCGAACAGGTCTTCAAAACCATCGACCGTTCCGTCCGGCCTTGCTCGCGGACCCGACGCGCCGCCCGAAACATGAACTTGCCCGACGTCCGCGTCAGCATACCCCCAAGCCGCTGGACCATGCTCGCGTTCTCCGCCATTGGACTCGGTCCACTCACGCAAGCCGCTCCCGCTCCGACGCCGCCGGCAGCGATCGTCCGCCAGGTGGACCACCTCCTTCTTTCTTCGCCCGAGGCCGGTGAGCTTTTTTCCCTTCTGACGGACATCTTTCAACTGCCCGTCGCGTGGCCCTTGTCGGATTACGGCCGTTTCGGCAGCGGCGGAGTCGCGCTCGGCAACGTGAATCTCGAAATCGTCCGAGCCGCCGGCTCGGATCAAAACGCCTCCTCGCATCGGTTCGTCGGTCTGGCACTGGAACCAGCGCCGCTGCCAACCAGCCTGCGAGAACTTGAGCGGCGGAATCTCCCGCACGGTCCCGCCATCCCGTTTCGTTCGCGAGAGCTCAGCCGCCTTTTCGCGACGCTCTGGACCACGGTCGCTCTCCCGGACGTCTCTCACGACCTCTTGGAAGTATTTCTCTGCGACTACGCTCACGACGTGACCGCCCGGCGCCAACGCCTGCAGGCGCAACTGCGCGCGAGTGACGGCGGTCCGCTCACGATTCATTCCGTCCGCGAAATCGTGATCGGCGCGAAAGACGTGAACGGGATGAAGGCGCGCTGGCAGAAACTGCTCGAACCGCGGCGCCCATCGTCGGACGGAGCATGGCCGCTCGGCGACGGTCCCGCTCTCCGCGTGGTCGAAGCTGAAACCGACGCGATCCGCGCGGTGGTAATCAACGTCTCCTCATTGAAGGCGGCCGGGGACTTCCTCCGCCAACACGACCTGCTCGGGACCGAACTCCCGACTTCGATGACGGTGGCCAGCCGCCGCTTCCCCGGTTTCGAACTTACGCTCGTGGCGTCTACGCCTGCCGCCCCTTGAACGTCAGCTCGGCGACGCCGCTCTTGTCGAGTTGACCGAGCCCACGCGCGACCATCCGCTCGTATTGCAGCTTCGTCGCCGCAGCGAGCGGCAGGTGCAGGCCGGTCTCGCAGCCGAGCGTCCACGCGATCGTGCTGTCCTTCGCCGCGTGCGCCGCGGAGAAGTAGCACTCGTGCGCGCGGTTCTGCATGTCCTCGCCGTCGGTCTTCAACACCTGCGATGCCGCCCCCGTTTGCCCGAACACCTCGCGCAGCATCGTGAGATCGAGACCGAGCGCCGCGCCCAAACCGAGTCCTTCCGCGAGTGCCGCGGTGTTGATGTTCATCACCATGTTCACAAGCGCCTTCACCTGCGCGGCCTGCCCGGTCCCGCCGACGAAGCGCAGCGCCGCGCTGAGCTTTTCCAGCATCGGTCGCACGCGCTCGAACACGTCGCGTTCGCCGCCGCACATCAGATAAAGCGTGCCGTTGCGCGCCTGCGGAATCGACGACGCCATGCACGCCTCGAGCGTCTGCGCGCCCGTGGCCCGCGCGCGGCGTTCCACCTCGACATGCGTCCGCGGCGAAATGGTCGCGCAGTTGATGAAGATTTTCCCTCTTGCGCCCGCGAGCAGCGAGTCGCCGGTTTCGGCAAACACACCGAACTGCGCCGCGTCGTCGGTCACGACCGTGAACACCACGTCGGCCGCCGCGGTCACGGCCGAAAGGGTGGTCGCGTGGACGGCCCCGATTTCCCGGGCGAGTTCCGCCGCCGCCGGCCCGTGCACATCGTAAACGACCGTGACCGCATACCCGCAGTCCTTCAACCGCCGCGCCATATTCGCGCCCATCCGCCCCACGCCCACGAAACCGATTTTATTGTTCATGTCAGAAAAGAATTCTCTCCGCCTCACCACGAAACAACCCGGATCCTGGTCCGCTCCGCCCCCGTGCTCATCTGTGGTTATCATTTCACAGCCATTCGCGCCCATGCGGCGCCGTCAGATCCAGTGCCGGCCCCAACGGCACGATCTGCGTCGGATTGATCTCCGTGTGCGTCACATAGTAGTGCCGCTTGATGTGATCGAAGTTCACCAGCGCCGCGACTCCAGTTTGCTGATACAAATCCTGCAAATAACCCTGCAGGTTCGGGTAGTCCACGATCCGCCGGACATTGCACTTGAAGTGCCCGTGATACACCGCGTCGAACCGCACCAGCGTGTTGAAGAGCCTCCAGTCCGTCTCGACGATCCGCCGCCCGAACAAATACCGTGATGCCGCCAGCCGCACCTCCAGTTCATCCAACGCCTCGAACACCCGCCGGCACGCCCGCTCATATGCGGCCTGTTTCGTCGCGAACCCGGCGCGGTACACGCCATTGTTGATCCGCTCGTAAATCCACTCCGACAACGTCTCCTGCTCCTTCTTCAGCTCCTCCGGAAACAGCTGCACGCTCTCCGGCGCGTGAGAGCCAAACGCATCGCTCAACATCCGGCAGATGTCGTCCTCCGAGTTGTTCACGATCCGCTTCGTTTTCTTATCCCACAACACCGGCACCGTGTAGCGCCCGCGAAAATCCGCGCGCGTCGCACGATACGCCTCCGACAGGAAAAGAAACCCATTCACCGGATCCTTGCTAAACCCCGGACCGTCGCGAAACGCCCAGCCGCGTTCATCGCGCACCGGATCGACCACCGTCATCCCGATCGTCTCTTCTAACCCGAGCAGCGCCCGCACAATCGCCACGCGCGTCGCCCACGGACACGCCAGCGACACATACAGGTGATACCGCCCCGCCACCGCTGCATATCCGCTCGACCCGTCTTTCGTGATCCATTCCCGGAAGGCATCCTCCTGCCGCTCGAATTCTCCATCAACCTGCTCGGCGGAAAATTGAGGGCGAGGATTCATCCTTAACCAGTGCTCCCGCTGAGCGCGTTTCTCAACCTCGATCCTCCATCCTCCCGGTGAGCGCCTTCGCCCTGCAAACGCGCTCACCATCCACCTCCGCTTCGCCAACGCGTCTGCGTCAGCCGCCGAGGAGGCAGATCCGCCATCCTGCTCACATTCACATCGCTTACCTGCAGCGCTTTGGTTACCGGCGAAAACCCGTGCAATCGGATCGCTTTCCTGGCCCGCAGTTCTCTGCTCACACTTCTCCGCCATGACCTCCGGCATTCGCCACTTCCAGCCCGCCGATCTCGAGGCCCTTTATCGGATCTGCCTGTGCACGGGGGCGCACGGCGAAGACGCCACGGCACTCTATAACGATCCGAAGCTGCTCGGCAGTTTCTACGCGGCACCTTACGCCGTGCACGATCCGGACCTGTGCCTGATCGCCACGGCGGACGGAGCGCCGGCCGGTTATATTCTCGGCACCGACGATTCCGCGCGTTTCCGCACCTGGTCGGAAGCCCATTGGTTTCCGGCGCTCCGCGCGCGTTATCCGCTCCCCGCTCCTGCCGACGAAAGTCCCGACGCGGCGCTGATCCGCTTGCTGCACGCCGGGTATCAGCCGCACCCCGACACCCTCGCCTATCCTGCGCACCTGCACATCGACCTGCTCCCATCTCTGCGCGGCCGCGGCCTCGGTCGCGCATTGATGCAGCGCTTTCTCGACCGCCTGCGCGCCCGGGGTTGCCCGGCGGTTCATCTCGGCGTAAGCGCCGCGAACACGGGCGGCATCGCCTTCTACGAGAAGCTCGGGTTTCACCTCATCGGCGATTACCCGGGCTGGCGGGCTTATGGGATGAAACTCGCTTGAAGCGACGGCGGCTCCCGGTGCCGCCGTCGCATCGAGTCTGAACAACACCGATTCCGTGGTGAGCGGGCGAACGCCCCCAGCGGCGCCGCTCACCGCGGTCGTGCGGTCCCTTGGTCAGAAGGAACCCTTGATCCCAAAGCTCCAGTTCGTCCCGTAATTCTCGTAGCGCCAGAGCACGTCGGGATTGCCGGCGCTCGTCTCGAAGATGCGATGCGGCTCCTCGAAGATGTTCCGGCCCGAGAAATAGAGGCTGAAGTTCTGCGTCAGTTTCACCGAGCCGCTGAGATCGAACTTCAGGTTGGATTTCAGATAACGGTTGGTCGAACTCTGGAACCACGGCGAGTCGTCGCGGAAGACGCCGTTGAACCGCAGCGTGAATCGCTTGTAGCGATAGCTCAGCCCGCCCTTGATCGCGTGCGGCACCACGCCCGTCACCCGCCGGCTCGCGTAGGTGCGGGTATATGAGAGGTTCAGCGACGTCCCCTGGAGGAATTTCGGCAGGAAGCTCAGGTATTGAAGATAAGAATACTCCATCGAGCGGAATGTCACCGGCGCGCCCGCGTTGCTGAAGCTGATGAAGTCGTAGGAATCGTAGGCCGGATCGGTGTTGCCGTATTCCGCCGCCGACAGCGTCTCGCCTTCCTGGAGATCGCGGACCTTCGTGTGCGACGCCACCACCTGCACGTTGCTGCTGCTGTTGCGGCCAAAGAAGTAGCTTAACGACGCCGCGAGTTTCTGCGAGCGCTCCGGCCGCAGGTTCGTGTTGGGCGTCGTCACTGTCTCGGCCACGTCGTTGATCAGCGTCGTGCCGGCGAGCTTCGAGAGATCCGGCCGCTTGATCGTTTTGCCCCAGCCGATGTCGCCGAGCAGGTTCGGCGCGAACAGATATTTCGCCGTCAGGCTCGGGAAGAAATCCGCGTAGTTGTTCTTCCGCGTGATCTTCGGACGCGAGTAGCGGTAGTCGACGCCCGCCCACGTGGTCGGCACGCCCGAGGCGTTCACCGGAAATCCCGCCGCCGCGACTTCGGACGACGTATAGGGATTCCAGTCGAGCGACTCGAGTTCCGTGCGCTCGTAGCGCACGCCGCCCTGGAGGTGCAGCTTCTCGATCTTGGTGTTGCCCATCAGGTAGCCGGCCGAGACGGTTTCCGACATGTCGTAGGTCGGATTATTGAGGTATCGGCCTTGTTCATACTGCGTGGTCGAGATGATTCCGAGACTCTCACCGCGCACGAAATACTCCGGATTCGTGTTGAACAAGCGCCCGAGCGCGTCGCGATCGGGAAAGGCCGGTGCGCCGCCGCCGCCGATCGAGGCGAATTTCACGCCCACCTGGTTGCCCGGCCCGTAGAGCCGGATCGGCGACGGGTAATTCGCAAAGCTTCCCGTCGGTCCGCCGCCGGGTCCGACGTAACTCCAGACGTCGTAGCTGTTCGAGTTGCGCGCGATCCGGCTGTCCTCCGTGACCTTCACGCCGGCCTGCAGAAACGTCGGCAACGCGGTCGGCAGCTGATACCGCACATTCAAGGCGCCGATGTTCAGGTCCGTCGTCGCCTGCCGGTTGTCGTCGGAGATGCGCGGGTTCGTCATGTTCGCGAGATCCGTCCAGTCGGCGCCGGAGGTCTGCGTGATCTTCCAATCGGCGTCCTCGATGCTCGAACGCGTCGCGGTGAAGCCCACATTCTGGAGGTTGTTGACGGTGGAATTCGCGACCGAACCGTGCGCGAGGTTGTCGTAGTCGTTGCGCGAATGCGACAGCTGGAACGCGCCGTCGATCGTGAGATCGTTCCAGCGATACTCGAAGCTCGGCGCGATCGTGATCGTGTTGGTGAACTTCAGGCCGTTGCCGCCGCCGAACACGACCTGGCGCGACGCCGGCGTGCCGCCCGTGGTCGTGCCATACGTCAGCAGACCGTCGCCCGCGACGAACTGACGCCCGGTGGTGGCGTTCGTGTTGTTGGTCCCCGCCTGCATCGTCACCTGGCGGTTGTAGAAACGCGCGTCGTAGGCGTTGAAGATCACGTTGAGCGACAGCGTGAGATTGTCGGTCGCGCGGAAGTCCGCCGTGAACGTCGTCGTGAAACGCTCCGTCCACTTGGGCCCGTCCTTCAGCAACACCTGCGTCAGCACCTGCGGCCGCGGATCGCTCGCGGTCGGCGTGCGGTTGTAGGTGTGGTCGACGCGATATTGTTCGTTATAGAGATTCGATTCGCTCACGCCCAGCAGCACGCCGAGCCGTCCGCCGAAGAGCACGTCGGAGTAGCTGAAATCGTAGTTGAGTTTGTATTTTCGGCCAAAGCCGTCGTTGGGGCCTGCGGTGCGGCCCAGCGTCATTTCCTCGGTGTTCATTACCGTGCCGACGTTGAACGCCACGAAGCGGCCTTTCAGGTCGAACGCGCGCTTCGTCTTCATGTTGATGTTTCCCGCCGGGGCGTTCGCGTCCATCGCCGCGCTGATCACGCGGTTGATCTCGATCGACTCGATGCTGTTGATCGAGATCGCGTCGAAGCCGAACGAGCGGTTCGAGGTGCCCGCGGCGGAGTTTTCGAACGCCACATACTGCGTGAAGGCGTCCGCGCTCGCGATCGATCGGCCGTCGAGCGTCACGCTCGTATACTCCGAGCCCATGCCGCCGAGCCGCGGGCCGCGGGTGTCGGCCTCGACGTATTCCAGCTCCACGCCGGGAAGATATTTCAGGAACTCGCCGACGTTGCCTTCCGTCACATCGCCAAACGCGTCGGACGAAATCGAGCGGCTGAGGTTCATCGACGCGCGCTGACTCTGCAGCGCTTTCGCGTTGCCGGTGCGGTCCGTCTCGACGGTGAACGCTTCCAGCATCACGACCTGGTCGTCACCCGCGCCGGCGCTCGCGAGTCCGCTGTAGATCTCGATCTCGCGCGTCACCGTGCCGCCCGCCGGCACCGTCACTTCCGCGGCCACCGTGCGGTAACCGGTGAAACTCACGACGACGTTTGCCTTGCCCGCCGGCACGCGCAGCAGCCGGAAATAGCCGCCGGCTTCCGTGTTGGCGCTGATTTCGGTGCCTTGCACGCGCACCTCGGCGTTGCGGACGTATTCTTTTGCCGCAGGATCGTAAACACGACCAGTGACGGTGCCGGTGCCGTCACCCGTGGATTGGGCAAAGACCGAAAGCGCGGTCGCAAGCGCCGCGCTGAAAACCAAAACGAAGCGGAGGGGGTGGTAGTTCATGGGGGAGTGGTCGGTGAGCGCGTCGCAGCCCGCGCCAGGCTCGAGCGTGGCGACGATCGCCACGATTGGGGTATCTCGATGAAGTCAGAATACCGCGGGCTCCGCGCGACTTCCCCCCTCGTTCGAGGGGTGAGCGCATTTTCCGCGTTTTCTCCTCGGAAAATGCGGCGCACACCCCTCAAACGGGGGGTGCTGCCTCCACCCCGAAACGCTACGCTCGCGCCGCAATTTCCCCTCGCCCCACGATCGCCTTCACCTCGCGTTTACACCGAGGCCGGACCCGTTCGCACTCCCCGTTTTTTTCGCATGACCTTTCGTCTCTTCGCTCTCCTCGTCCTCGCGTTCGCGCTCCCCGGCGCGGCACCTGCCGCACCGCCCGCGCAGCTTCGCCCCAGCGACTGGCGCGACCAAACCACGCTGTCACGCGACTGGGAATTCGTGCGCGGTGACCTCGGCGGCATCTGGGAAACGCTGCGCAGCGCCGATCGCGCCCTCGACCTGCCGGTGTGGTCGCCCGTGACGTTGCCGCATTGCTACAACGCCACCGACGCCGTCGATCCCGACGTGCCGTATTATCAAGGCCCCGCCTGGTATCGCACCCAGCTCGACATCGCCAATCCCCACCCCGGCGGTCGCACCCTGCTCCACTTCGAAGGCAGCGGTCAGAAAACGCAGGTGTGGGTCGGCGACCGGCGCGTCGCGGAACACGTCGGCGGCTACGACGAATTCATCGTCGATATCACCGATGCCGTCGCGGCCTGGCGCGCCTCTCCCCTCGCGCAACTCCCGCCCGCGGAATCGCGCGTCGCGCCCGGCCGCGTGCCGCTCGCGATCCGCTGCGACAACTCCCGCGACCTCGAAACGATCCCGTCCGATCTCAGCGACTTCAATCTCTACGGCGGACTCTACCGCCCCGTGCATCTCGTCTATCTGCCCGCCGCCGGACTCACCCGCCTGCACGCCACGCCCGCGCGCCAGACCGACGGCTCGTGGCGTGTCGACCTGAGCATCCGTTTCCTCGCCGCCGGCCCCGAACAATCGCTCGCGCTTCGTCTCGTCGGCCCCGACGGCGCGACGCTCTCCACGAGCGAAACGCGCCTCGCCGCGTCCACCGAACCCCAGTCGCTCGCACCGCTCACGATTCCCGCCGCGCAGGCACAACTCTGGTCGCCCGCCTCGCCGACGCTCTACGGCGTCGAGATCGTCGCGCGCAGCAGCGGCGGCGAAAGCCGCGTGTGGCAGCGCTTCGGCCTGCGCACGTTCGAGTTCGTTGACCACGGTCCGTTCAAACTCAACGGCGAACGCCTCCTCCTCCGCGGCACGCACCGCCACGAGGATCACGCCGGCCTCGCCGCCGCGATGACCGACGAGCTCATGGAAACCGAGATGCGGCTCATGAAGCGCATGGGCGCAAACTTCATCCGGCTCGGTCACTACCAGCAATCGCGCCGCATCCTCGAACTCTGCGACGAGCTCGGCCTGCTCGTCTGGGAGGAAATCCCTTGGTGCCGCGGCGGCCTCGGCGGCGAGCGCTACCGCGATCAGGCGCGCGGAATGCTCCGCGCGATGATCGATCAGCACCGCAACCACCCGTCGGTCATCCTCTGGGGCTTGGGCAACGAAAACGACTGGCCGGGCGATTTCTCTGCATTCGACAAGGAAGAGATCCGCACCTTCATGCGCGAACTCCACGAGCTCTCGCACACGCTCGACCCGACGCGGCTCACGACCATCCGGCGCTGCGACTTCTGCCGCGACATCGTCGACGTCTATTCGCCGTCGATCTGGGCCGGCTGGTATCGCGGCCAGTTCACCGAATATCGTGCCGTCCTCGAAAAGGAACGCCCCCGCGTGAAACACCTCCTGCACGCCGAATGGGGCGGCGACTCGCACGCGGGCCGGCACGCCGAAGACCCGTATTCGCTTCTTCGCGACGTCATGGCTGCCGGCGCCGCCGACGAACGCGGCCTCGACTTCATGGACGTCGGCGGCAACGCCCGCGCTTCGCGCGACGGCGACTGGTCCGAGAGCTACATCTGCGATCTCGTCGACTGGCACCTCAAGGAGCAGGAGAAACTCGACTGGTTCGTCGGCAGCGCGATGTGGCCGTTCAAGGATTTCTCCACGCCGCTCCGCCCCGAAAACCCCGTCCCGTTCGTCAATCAAAAGGGCGCCGTCGAGCGCGACCTCACGCCGAAGGAATCGTTCTACGTTTACCAATCCTACTGGACCGACGAGCCGATGCTCCGGATCTACGGCCACTCCTGGCCCGTCCGCTGGGGCCGCGCCGGCGAAAAGCGGACCGTGAAGGTTTACTCCAATTGCGACGAAGTGGAGCTCTGGCTCAACGGCGTTTCCCAAGGCACGCGTCGTCGCAACAGCCAGGACTTCCCCGCCGCCGGCCTGCGCTGGCCCGTCGTCTTCACCGATGGCATGAACACGCTGCGCGCCGTCGGAAAGAAAAACGGAGCCACCGTCGCCGACGAGATCGCGCTCCGCTACGAAACGCGTGCGTGGGGTTCGCCGCACCATCTGCGCCTCCAACAACTCCCCGCCGCCGAGGGCCGCATCCGCGTCCAGGCCGAACTCCTCGACGCAGCCGGCGTCGTCTGCCTCGAGGCGCGCGATTTTCTCCGCTTCGGTCACGCGGGCGACGGACGCCTCCTCGACAACCTCGGCACCGCGGGCGGCTCGCGCCTCGTGCAACTCGCCAACGGTCGCGCGCAGATCGACGTCGTCCTCCCGCCCGGCGGCCGCGCGACGCTTTCTGCCTCGGTGAAAGGCGTGCCCACCGCGCTGCTCGATCTGGAAACTCCCCTCACGTCCGCCGCCCGCGCGCCGGACTTCGCCGAAATCGCCGCGCTCGAACGCGACCGCGTGATGCCGCTCGCTACCGCCGCGCTGGCGGTGCAACCGGTTTCCCTGCGCGACACGCCGCTGCCGGCCTTCGCCACCGCCGTCGGCGCCCGGCCCGGCGATTATCTTTCCATGGGCGATTACTGGTGGCCGAATCCCGCCACGCCCGACGGCCTGCCCTACGTCCGCCGCGACGGCGAAAGCAATCCCGACAATTTCGACGCCCACCGCCAGTCGCTCCGCACGATGCGCGACGCCGTCGCCACGCTCGCCGTCGCGTATCGGATTTCCGGTGACTCGCGTTTCGCGCTCCGTGCCGCGGACTGGCTGCAGGTGTTTTTCGTCGCGCCGGAGACGCGGATGAACCCGCACCTGCGTTTCGCGCAGGCGATCCCCGGCGTCAGCGCCGGCCGCGGCATCGGCATCATCGACACGCTGCACCTGTGCGAAGTCGCGCTCGCCGCCCAGGCGATCGCAAATGCACCGGGCGTTTCCGCCGACACGATCGCCGGCGTGCGCCGCTGGTTCGGCGATTACCTGCAGTGGATGTTGACCGACCCAAACGGTCGCGAGGAAGCCGCAACGAAAAACAATCACAGCGTCGCGTATTGGCTGCAGGTCGCCGTCTTCGCGCGCTTCGCCGGTCGCGAGGAGGCGTTGACCGAAGCGCGACGGGTATTCCGCGAAATCCTGCTGCCGCAACAGCTCGCGCCCGACGGCGGCTTCCCGCGCGAGCTCGCGCGCACGAAGCCGTATGGCTACTCGATCTTCCAGTTGGACAATGTCGCACTCCTTGCCGAGGTGCTCACGACGCCCGCCGAGAATCTGTGGCAGTTCGCATTGCCCGACAGCCGTAGTGTCGCGCAGGCGGTCGCGTTCCTCGCGCCGTATCTGGCGGACCGCGAGCGCTGGCCGTTCGCCCCCGACATCGCGCATTTCGAAGCGTGGCCGATTCGCCAACCCGCGCTCCTGCTCGCCGGCTACCGGCTGGGTCGTCCCGATTATCTCGCTCTCTGGCGCCGATTGCCGGCCGACTCCACTGATGCCGAAGTGCGTCGCAACATGGCTGTCACCCAGCCGCTCCTCTGGCTAAATCCCGCGCCATAATCCCCTCCGCCATAACCCCCGGGCGTTTGTTTTCCGATGTAACCGCTGCCGCCGGCAGAGAACGCTTGGAATCTCCCGCCGATCGACGTTCCTTCGCTCCCACCCCACCGCCATGCGCCGAAAAATCCTCCGCCGGTTCGCGGGAGTCGTCGCGCTCCTTTCCCTCTTCGCCGCCACGCCAGGCTTCGCGGACGACGTCGAATCCCCCCGCCGCGTCATCACCACCGCTGCCGAGGTGCGCGCGCTGCCCACCGATGCCGCCCAGTCGAAATTGCCCGTCACGCTGCGCGGCGTCGTCACCGCCGCCGAACCCGATTGGCTCGGCAAATTCGTCCTGCAAGATCAGAGCGCCGGTATTTTCGTCCGCAACACCGGCCTGCAACCCGCGATCGGCGACTATCTCGAAATCAGCGGCACGACGGAGTCGGGCTGGTTCGCCCCAGTCGTCGAAACCACCGGCTGGAAAAAACTCGGCACCGCGCCGCTGCCGCCGGCGAAACCGGTTTCGGTCGAGCGCCTGATGGCCGGCGTCGAGGCGAGCCAGCGCATCGAGATCACCGGGATCGTCCGCTCCGTCTCCTACGTCGCTTCGCAGAAGACGATGGTCGAGGTCTCGATGGGCGGCTATCGCGTGCGCGTCTTTCCCAAGCTGCCCGGCAACATCAACCCGCGCTCGCTCGTCGCCGCGAAGGTTCGCGTGCGCGGCACCGCCGGCACGACCTTCAATGCCGCGCGCCGCCAGCTTACCGCCGTCACGCTGATGGTGCCGCGCGTCGAGGATTTCGTCGTCGAGGAAGCGGAGCTGCATCCGCCGTTCGAGGAGCCGATCCTGCCGGTCGACGATCTCGCGAAGTTTCGCACCAGCGCGAATCTCGGCGAGCGGTTGCACGTGAAGGGCGTGCTGACGTTTCGACGCCCGGGCCTCGATTTGTTCATCCAGGACGAAACGGGCGGGCTGCACCTCGAATCGCGCCAGCCGATCGAATTGCCGCTCGGCCGTTTGATCGAGGCGGTCGGATTTTTGGAGATCGTCAACTACCAGCCCGTGCTCCGCGATGCCGTGCTGCGCGACCTCGGCGAGGCGCCCGCGCCGGTGCAGCCGCGCGAGGTGCCGATGGCCGAACTGCGCGAGGGATTGCACGGCGCCGAGCTGATCACGTTGCGTGGCACGCTGCTGGATCGCAGCGTCCGTCCCGTGCGCCGCGCCGATGCGTCGTTCGTCGGTTACCGCACCGTGTGCACGATTCGCAACAGCGAGCAGTCGTTCTCCGCCGAATACGAAGGCCCCCAGGAAAGCCCCGCCATCGCCGCCGCACCGCTCGGCAGCGTCGTCGAGGTGCACGGCATCGCAGCGTTCGAGACGGGCGACGATGGAAGACCGAAAGCCGTCACGCTGATGCTGCCGGACGCGAAAAGCTTCCGCGTGCTCCAGACGCCGAGCTGGTTCACGTCCGAGCGCCTGCTGATCGGTTTCGCGGTCGTGTGCGTGTTGTTCGCGGCCGTCGTTGGCTGGCTGCTGACCGTTTCGAAGAAGAACGCGATGCTCAGCTTTCTCGTCGCCGAACGCGAGAAGGCGCAGCAGGAACTGCAGCGCGCCAACGACCAGCTCGAGGTCCGCGTGAAGGAGCGCACCGAGCAGCTCAAGGTCGAGATGTCCGTGCGCAAGGCCGCCGAACTCGAATTTCGGGCCGTGTTGATGGAGCGCACGCGTCTCGCGCGGGAACTTCACGACACGCTCGAACAAGCGCTCACCGGCATCGCGCTGCAGCTCGAAACCGCGATCAAGCTCTTCGAGCGCAATCCCGCCGACGCCGGCCCGCCGCTCGAACTCGCGCATCGTTTTCTCCGGCAAAGCCAGCTCGAGCTGCGGCGCTCGATCTGGGACCTCCGCTCGCGCGAACTCGAGCAGTTCAATCTCGCGAAAGCGCTTTCGATCTCCGGCTCGCAACTCCTCGCCGGCAGCGCGATCACGCCGGAATTCACCACCGTCGGCGAACAGCGCCGCCTGCCGGAAGTGATCGAGGAAAACCTGCTCCGCATCGCGCAGGAAGCGCTGACCAATGTCGTGAAACATTCGGGCGCCACCGCCGTGACCGTGCGTCTCACCTTCGGCGAGGACGACGTCGCGCTTGAAGTCCGTGACAACGGCTCCGGTTTGCTCGCGCATCGCATCTCCGAAAACGGCCTGCAGCATTTCGGTCTGCTCGGCATGGCCGAGCGCGCGAAACGCATCGGCGGCCGCCTCGATGTCGCCGGCCCGCCGGGCGAGGGCACCAGCGTGCGCGTGCACGTTTCCCTGCGCGATTTCGAAGCCAGCGAGGCCGCGCCTTCACCCGCTCGCGATCACGTCCTTTGAACCCGCCCGGCAAAATCCGCATCCTCGTCGTCGACGATCACTTCATCGTTCGCACCGGCCTGCTGTCGCTGATCAACACCGATCCGCACCTCGTCGTGATCGGTGAAGCTGGCGACGGCGCGGAGGCGATCCGCCAGTTCGAATCGTTACGACCCGACTTGATCGTGATGGACCTGCGCATGCCCGGCAAAAGCGGCCACGAGGTCACGCGCCACATTCGCGAACGCGACCCGGAAGCGCGCGTGCTGATGCTGTCGGCGTTCGAGGGCGATACCGATATCCACCTCGCGCTCGAGGCCGGCGCACGCGGCTATGTTCTCAAAAGCGTCACGCGTGAGGAACTCATCCCCGCCATTCACGCCGTCGCCGCCGGGCGCCGCTGGATTCCCCACGAGGTCGCCACGCGACTGAAATCCCGCAGCAGCTACGAGGAGCTCACCGCACGCGAACTCGATGTGCTCGTGCAACTCGCCCGCGGACGCGCCAACAAGGAAATCGCCGACGCCCTCGGCATCAGCGAATACACGACGAAAGGCCACCTGAAGAGTATCCTCGCCAAGCTCCGCGTCGCCGATCGCACCCAAGCCGTGATTGCCGCGGTGCAGCGCGGCATCATTCATTTCTAAATCCATCCCTCCATGATCCGACCCTTCCTGTTCCTCTGTCTCGTCTCGTTCCTCGCGCCGGCCGCACTCCGCGCCGCCGACGAATCCACGGCCGCCGTCATGCGCCGCGTGTTCGATTGGCAGGTCGCGCACCCGTGGAGCACGCAGCAGCCGCTCACGCACCACCACGGCAACCGCGGCTGGGTCCAGGGCGCTTTCCTCACCGGCGTGATGGAAGCGTATCGAGCAACCGGAGACGACGCTTACCGCCACTACGCGGAAGCCACGGCCGACGCGAATGGCTGGCAGCCGGGCGCGCGTCCGCGCCACGCCGACGACCACGTCGGCGGCCAGACTTATCTCGAGCTCTACGAACTCGCGCCCGCGCCGCACAAACTCGAGCCGATCAAAACCATGCTCGACGATCTCGTCGCCGCGCCCGGCGCCGGCCGCGAACTCTGGTGGTGGTGCGACGCCCTCTACATGTGCCCGCCCACGCTCGCGAAGCTCGCCCGCATCACCGGCGAACGCCGCTACCTCGACGCGATGGACGCGCTTTACTGGGACTCGTATCTCGCGTTCTACGATCCGGCCGAAAACCTGTTCTACCGCGACCAGCGTTACGTGTTTCCGGCCGAGGGAAAAAAGATCTTCTGGAGCCGCGGCAACGGCTGGGTGCTCGCCGGACTCGCGCGCCTGCTCGACGTGATGCCCGCCGATTATCCGACGCGTCCGCGTTATGTGGCGTTGTTCCAGGCGATGGCTGCGCGCCTGGTGGCGCTGCAGCCCCAGGACGGCCTGTGGCGCTCCAACCTGCTGTATCCGGAAGATCAACACGGCGAGGCCAGCGGCAGCGGATTTTTCTGCTACGCGCTGGCGTGGGGCCTCAATCACGGCGTGCTGACCGAGGCGAAATACCGCGACGCCGTGGATCGCACGTGGACCGCCCTGCTCGGCTGCGTGAATTCCGACGGCCTGTTCGGCTGGGTGCAGCCGATCGGCCACGCCCCCGGCGACTACGACGCGACCAGCTCGCAGGAATACGGTGCCGGCGCCTTCCTCGCCGCCGGCTCGCAAGTGATGAAACTCCCCCCGCGCTGACCCGCCCGCTCCCGCCCAAAAACGGAGAAGTAGAGTGTCATCTAATGTATGACACTCTACCTAGCCCGTTTGGCCATGGCCCATTTGCCTGCGCCCTGAAACGACTCGGCCGCACCTTTGCCGGCGGACGAGTCGCGCCGGTCGTTGCGCGATTGATGACTTCCTCGGCCCACCTTCGCCGATGCGCCTTTGACCCACCGCCGGCCGTCGCTAGTTTGACCGCCCATGACCGACTACCCGTTTACCCCGACTTCACTGCTGACGCCGCGCGTCGCCGGCCTGCTCGCTTCCTTGGTGCTCATCCCACTGGCCTCTGCGCAAAGCCCACAGACGCTTCAAGCGGCCTACGAAGGCGCCTTCCGTTTGGGCACCGCCGTCAACGAAGCCATCGTCGCCGGCGAGCCGCCCGCGCTGCAGCAGATCGCGATCCGTCAGTTCAATTCCATCACGGCTGAGAACGTGCTCAAAGCCGAGGAGGTGAATCCCCAACCGGGCGTCTACGATTTCGCCGCGGGCGACGCCTTCGTCGAGTTCGGCGAGAAACACCACATGTTCATCGTCGGCCACACGTTGATCTGGCACAATCAGACGCCGTCATGGTTTTTCCATGACGACAACGGTCAGCCCAACACCCCCGAAGCCCAGAAGGAAGTCCTGCGCCGCCACATCGAGAAGGTGGCCGGTCGCTACAAGGGCCGCATTCACGCCTGGGACGTGGTCAATGAAGTGATCGCCGACGATGGTTCCTACCGCCCCACCACTTGGGTCAAGGGCATCGGCGACGGCGACGAGCTCGTGAAGCTGGCTTTCAAATACGCCTCCCAGTATGCGCCCGACGCCGAGCTCTACTACAACGACTTCAACGCCTGGCGTCCGGCCAAGCGCGACGGCATCGTCCGCATGGTGAAGATGCTGCAGGAGGCCGGCATCCGGATCGACGGCGTGGGCATCCAGGGCCATTGGGGCCTCAACTATCCAAAGAATGAATACGTCGAAGCCGCCATCGACGCCTACGCCGCGCTGGGTGTGAAGGTCATGATCACCGAGCTCGACGTCGACGTCCTTCCGCTCACCAAGGAAGGCCAGATCATCGGCACGGGCATGATGCACCCGCAGTTCCAGCTCGAGGAGTTCAAGACCTTCCTCGACCCGTATCGGAACGGCTTGCCCCCCGAGCTGCAAACGGCCCTGGCCAACCGCTACGCCGAACTTTTCGAGATCTTCTGCCGCAAGCGCGACAAAATCGACCGAGTCACCCTCTGGGGCATCCACGACAGCATGTCATGGAAGAATGATTACCCAATCCCTGGCCGGACCAACTACACCCTGCTCTGGGACCGCGCCCTCCAGCCCAAGCCCGCACTCAAGGCGGTCCTCCAAGTCCCCGCGCAAACGAAGTAGCGTTTGGCACGGCTGGCGCGCGCTCATTGCCAGCGTGCGCCGATATCTGTGGCGCCTCCTATTTAGCGACGTAGTCGGCGAGGAGATCAGACACGAGAAATTCAAGGTGTCCGAAATTGAGGAGAAATAATCCCACGGCCGAAGCCCAGGTCAGTTCGCTGCCCATCAAGGGGACCGTGCGCGTGGCCGACATGGGAGGATCAGTCCTCGACATCGCGGCACAGTTGATCGAGCTGGCGGGTGATCAGGTCGATTTGCTCCTCGGTTAGGATGTCACTGCCATTACCTGTCACAGCTGCTGCCACGTTCTTCGAGTTGACGACTGTGACTGGTTTGTAGGCCTTTGCTTCCACCCACCAACCTGGAATGGCAAGGATCGGCTTAACTGGGGTGTCTATATTCGTTCGCTGCTTGATAAACTTTTTCAGCCAGTCCGCTTCCGCCTGCGCCTGTTGGAGCCCGTGAGAGTCTTCTCCCCACGGCCAGATGAGTTTGATTCCATCGTAAGTCACCACGTGGTCCTTCATTCCGGGTCGCGCGCGACCCTTCCGCCGAGTCTTAGTTTCAATTAGAGCGATGCCTCGCGGGCCGATCGCGACATGATCAAGGTTGAAAGGCTTCCCGGAGCCTTCTGCCGGAACATCGTGGAAGATGCGGTAGCCTCGCGCCAACAGACACTGGAGGTGTTCGGCGACTTCACGCTCGCCGAGGTAGCCTAGGCGATCTGAACGGTAGCGGACCAGATCGCGAATGGCCCAACGAATCGCAAGCACCAGCGTGCCTAAAAAAACTGCGGTGATGACGCTAAGCCAGACAATGAGATGAGCGCCGGTCTTTGGTCGGAAGTAACTCATCGCGGCGATGGGGATTCCGGTCGCCAAGATCGGGACCAAAGCGGCGGCTGCCATCTTCTCACCGAAGTTCTCCTCGGCCTTTGCGATCCGGCGCCGCAGTGACTCTCCGGGACCTCGCAGGAGTTTGAACTTAACCGGGACGCGATCCCTCCGCCTTTTCGATTTCCAGACTGTGAGGCCTACCGCCACGGCCATGAAAAGAAGAATATAAGCGCTCAGAGCATAGAGGATCCAATAGTCTCGATAGTGTTGGAGCATGGTAAAGCCGAGTGAGGACACGTTGCCGGAGGCGACTGTTAGCGGATTTTCCTGATCCACAGAATGATTCCGGGGAGCAGGAGGCCGTCTGAGCTTTGTAGCGGCCGTTTGAGGTTCGGAAACACCCAGGCGACAGCGTCGGACTTCGTTGATGTAGCCGTCGCGATCGATGCGAGAGATTGGAGCTGCGCGGGCAGATCGTCCTTCAGCTTTACTGGCGCAAGAGCGATGCCGAAGACCATCGCGAGCCGTGGCCGTCCGTCTGGGATGCAACAGCTCGCATCCTTGCGTGCGCGGTCCATTGCCTCGCGAGCGAGACGAACACTTTTGGAATGGTCGTCGCTATAGATCCAGCACTGCTTAGCCTCGGCCATGAACTCGCGCTTCCCGAGCGCGAACCAGAGGTCGATCCGCCCGCTTCCGATTTCTTTCACGCGGCGTTTGTCAGATGCAAATTCCTCGAACGCGTCTCCGCCGCACCGCCACACCGCGCCGGCGAAGACGCTCACGAGCGCACGTTCGTTATACCACCATGGAGCGTCTTTCACCTTCGCCCACTCACGCCCCATGCGCGAATTGAGCGATTGCCATTCACGGAGAATGGGACGGAGGCATTTGAGCTCTGGATGGCGAATGATTGGTGGCGGCAACGTCGACTTCACAGCGTTGAACAGGAGGAGTCCACGGCGGCGCTCCGACAGCGGTGACTATCGGGCTGATGCCACATCGATCAGATCATGCAGGCGGGTGACGTTGTCGTAGGGGCCGAAGTAGTCGCAGACGGCTTCGCCGATCGCGGTGGCGGTCGAATCGATCTCTTGCACGGCGGGATCGTAGAGCATGACGCGCAACAGCCGCGGGTGCGCATCGTGGAGGTCGCGCCAGCGGAAACCCCATTGCTCCATGTAGCTCGTCACCGCGCCGCGGCGTCCGAGCACCTGCACCGCCAGCGAACGGTAGGGCGTGGCGAGGTAGTCTACGCGGATCCGTTTCTCGACTTTACCGGAGAGAACTTGGTTGGTCTTCGCCTCAATCTGCCGTTCACGAAACACCTTTTCCACGGTCTGGCGCGCGACATTGAGCGTCTGCGCGGCGGGCTCGTGAAGGTAAGCGAGGTGGGCAATGCTGACCAATGCCTCAGTGAAGAGATGAATCTCTGCGCCCGGCGCGGGCCAAGGCACGAAACGAAACAGCTCCCAGCCGTCGCGCGTGAGCTGGTAGGCTTCGCACAGCTCGCGGATGCGCTGGGCGGTGACGTCGGCCTCGATGTTTTGGCCGGTTTGGGCGAGCTGCCAGAGGGTTTTGCCGCCGTCGCTCAGGCGGGCGGTGGTGGCGGTGGGCAGTGAAAGCCGAAGGACAATTTGCCAGCCGTCGGGGTAGGATTGCGGCACGGCGAATTCGAGTCCGTGGGGCGTGGAGGCGATTTCGAGCGACTCCTGCCAGAAGGATTGCAGGCTCTCGCGGAGGACGGAAGGAGACGGAGTGTTTTCGGCAGCGCTCACAGCAGCACCTCCTGGGTCTTGAGGTCAATGGCCCAGAGTTGGGCGCAATTGCCGATGAAATCCCCAAAATCGGTGGGCGCAAAGTTGGGCAGCGGTTCGTGCCGGTTATACTCCACGTGCGACGTGGGCAGATTGGGATCTACCTTGTTCTGGTGCCAGCCGGCGGGAATGCGCTGCTTGGCTCGAAGATTGTTGCGACCGACGTGATTGTGCCCGACGCCGCGCATGCCCGGCGAGAATCAAGTTGGCTTCGTAGCTCGCGGTTTCGCGCTGGTCGGTAGCCTTGCCGAGATAGCGGAGGTCGACGAACGGCCCATCGATCAAATCGAGGTTCACATCGAAGCGCCCGCCGTGCTCGCCGAAGGGCTCCACCTCCAGCCGCGAGTTCTCACGCACGACTTTGGGGGCCTGCACAAGTTCATGGATTTGGTGGCGGGCGTGCGGGTAGGACATAAGGTTTAGAACATCGGTGGCGAAGCACCGGGCGCGGATGTTTGTTGGTCGTAGCAAAGAGCGACCAGGCGCATGAGGGGAGCGACGGCCGTCAGACAACGGCGCTCGGGTGAATAGCGGCAAGGCGCGCGGGTTGAGCGGGTGCGGTCATCAATTCCCAGCCCGATGGAGTGTAAATGCGACCGGTCCAAGAGATGCCAGACCATTTGTCAGTTGAGCCGACGCGAGCCCCGGTAATGAGAAGAAACGACCGTTCGGTTATGCCCGCTCGAGAGATAATCCCGTGCAAACGATCGATCTCCGCAGCGACCGCCTGCTGTTCCGCTGGTGACGGCGTCGGGGGCATCTCAGGGTAGGTCACCAGAACACGTTGATCAGCCCGCGTGATAAGCAGGTGGCTGGTTTCCTGGAAGAGGCCGCTCCAGAAAAAATTTTCGTGCTCGAAAGCGACACGCACGGTGTGGACCCATGTGGAGCCGGCAGGGCGGATCGACGAGTCCACAAGATCGGGTTCTTCGTAGAAGATCGCATCAACCGAGTAGTAGTTCTCGTGGTAGAGCAGCCCAAGCGACCTTCCCACTGCTTCGGAGATACTCCCTTCGCCGCGAGGACGCAGCATGAGCGCCGTGAAATTTGCGGCGCGCTGCCATGCAGCGAGGAGATCGGGCGTGCGTGCATTGCAGTGCGCCACCCAGTGATCGAAGAATCTTTCCGCAGTAATCATTTCTGAAAAACGCCGAATCTTACGGAGCCGTTTACTTCGATCTCAGGTCGGCGATCTGGTGGGGAAGCCTCGTTCCCCCACCCAATCGGCCGAGCGGTGCCGGCATGTCGTGACCAAACGTTCCACCTGATTTGCATGCATGGTGTGCCAAGACGACCGGGCAGGCATGCTTCACCTGACCGCACGAGCTCGCTGGCTGAAACCAAACTCGCGCTGGATCGTTGGCGTGCGGCAATTTCAAGGGCATCGAGCGAAGCGGGAGCCGCGAGCTAAGTGAAAACGGTTGCGTAGGTGCAATCCCATTACGCGTGACGCGACGAAAGCTGGTGGGCCCACAGGGATTGGCGAGCTTCGCTCGGGACTTCGGCCTCAGCCCCATCTTCGCTGCGCTTCGTCGACCCAAGGGCTCTCATCCCTGTAAATTATGATCACCGCCGCGCATTGGTGGGCCGACAGGGATTGGTGCCCTTTGGCCATCGCTTCGCGACCGCGCTGCGCGCGTCCCATCTCCGCTTCGCTCCGTCGTTCACGAGCCCCCAGCGAGTAGCCTGACACCCAGGGTTCTCATCTCAGTAAATGGTGACTGACAAATAATGTGGCGGCAAAATGACGAAATCATCGGCCTCCAAATTGGCGGAGGCGTGCCCGGCAACTAGCTTACGGACAGATAAACCGACCATGCTCGTTATTCGTGTCAGAATGAATGACCACAGATCTACTGCATGCTGTTGCTCGCACTATCGCCGGCTGGAGTGCCGGCAGCCATCACGAGTTGAGGCGACTTCGGCAATCGCCGTAGCGCTAAACGGTAAGCGTCCGACGTTCTGCCTCGTAGACGAGTCGTAGTTGTGACGACTACGAACGCTCGTCTGGCATAGTTGTGACAGCTACGAGGCAGTTTTACGAGGGCTGCCACTGTGCCGGC
>NZ_JCAMRR010000008.1:0-100971 GCF_059821195.1 Opitutus sp. sgz309028
GATCAGCTCATCCAATAACTTCACATCCAAGCCGCCATACGGCAGCTGCTTCTCTTTCGTGGTCACTGTCTTGTCCTTTCATTTCAGTGATCCACACACAAACTTTCTGACACGCTCTGCGAGCGTGGCCCTTCGACGATTCCCTGCAAGCCACAGCACGAAAGATCACGCCCTTTTCGAGCGCGATAGCGTGGCCCTTCGACGATTCCCTGCAAGCCACAGCTGGAAACACAATCTCGAATATAGTCGTTCAGCGTGGCCCTTCGACGATTCCCTGCAAGCCACAGCGGACCGAATACCGATACCGGCGGGCGACAAAGCGTGGCCCTTCGACGATTCCCTGCAAGCCACAGCCGAATCTGCTAGTTGCGCAGCTTGGCGCTAAGCGTGGCCCTTCGACGATTCCCTGCAAGCCACAGCCCGGTCAAGGACATCCACTGGCGCGTCGCAGCGTGGCCCTTCGACGATTCCCTGCAAGCCACAGCCTTCGGTGACGGGCGGTTCTATCGCTACGCAGCGTGGCCCTTCGACGATTCCCTGCAAGCCACAGCTCCCGAGTTGATCGCCATTCCTCCAAAATGAGCGTGGCCCTTCGACGATTCCCTGCAAGCCACAGCTCGTCGATCGAGTCGCTCGCGACCGAAGTCAGCGTGGCCCTTCGACGATTCCCTGCAAGCCACAGCTCCCGAGTTGATCGCCATTCCTCCAAAATGAGCGTGGCCCTTCGACGATTCCCTGCAAGCCACAGCTCGTCGATCGAGTCGCTCGCGACCGAAGTCAGCGTGGCCCTTCGACGATTCCCTGCAAGCCACAGCGCAGCTTGTAACCCTTCGCCGTCGCCGGCTAGCGTGGCCCTTCGACGATTCCCTGCAAGCCACAGCGCGTGCTCCTTGAGGGCGCGCTTACGGGCTAGCGTGGCCCTTCGACGATTCCCTGCAAGCCACAGCAACATTTACACCCATGAGACCGGCGCAGATAGCGTGGCCCTTCGACGATTCCCTGCAAGCCACAGCGAAGGTGCCGATGCGATCGTGTGTCAGGCGAGCGTGGCCCTTCGACGATTCCCTGCAAGCCACAGCGGACGCGGAAACACTCCGACGGCGTGCACTAGCGTGGCCCTTCGACGATTCCCTGCAAGCCACAGCCGAGCTGCAGATGATGGTATGGGAGCCCGGAGCGTGGCCCTTCGACGATTCCCTGCAAGCCACAGCGCACCGTCCAGCTGGACACCTCGACCTGGAAGCGTGGCCCTTCGACGATTCCCTGCAAGCCACAGCGCCCGTAAGCCCAGCCGATGTCCGAGCCGAAGCGTGGCCCTTCGACGATTCCCTGCAAGCCACAGCTCGACCGCGACGAAGTCCGCGAGCGGCACTAGCGTGGCCCTTCGACGATTCCCTGCAAGCCACAGCAAGGATGAAGCGGCTGCGATCGTAGACGGCAGCGTGGCCCTTCGACGATTCCCTGCAAGCCACAGCATCGGTGCGCGGATTCTCGGGGTTCGGCTGAGCGTGGCCCTTCGACGATTCCCTGCAAGCCACAGCGGCGAGCACCGGATGAATTCGAGCTCATCGAGCGTGGCCCTTCGACGATTCCCTGCAAGCCACAGCCATTGGGCAGAGGGCATCGCGCATATGCGCAGCGTGGCCCTTCGACGATTCCCTGCAAGCCACAGCGAACTGAGCGCGACCGTCGCTGATGCGGCGAGCGTGGCCCTTCGACGATTCCCTGCAAGCCACAGCTTGCATCCACGTATAACTCGGCTGGGGCGGAGCGTGGCCCTTCGACGATTCCCTGCAAGCCACAGCAGCACCGCCGCCGGGGACGGAACCTCAAATAGCGTGGCCCTTCGACGATTCCCTGCAAGCCACAGCTCGCCACGTCGCTCCAAGGCTTGATCGAGCAGCGTGGCCCTTCGACGATTCCCTGAAACCAGATATCCGCGAGTTTCGCGCGATAAGCGGGGTCCGTCTGGAGATAATGGCGGACGATGTGTTCGAACGCGGTGCCGCGTTCGAGCTCGGTGCGCGCGGCGAGCGCAGCGCAACAGTCGTTCCAGTCAGAGACGCCGTCGAAGAAGCCGGACAGGTTCATTCGCTCGGCGCGAAATGCTGGGGACGCCGACGGTTGTCGCAAGCTTTCGGCGATGGCGACGCGTGCTTGCGGCGCGAAACGGGGCGCAGGCGGCGTCGATGGCGCGAGTCAAGGGCTGAGCTCGGCGCCTTCGTTCAGGGTGCGGAGATATTCATCGTAGGCAAAGACACGGTTGCGCGCATAGCCGGTGATCTCCCGGACGATACCCTCGTCTATCATCCGCTGCAGCGCCGCGTTCGCAGTGGGCGCGCTGAAGCCGTGGTGAGAAACCAAGCGAGGCGTGGTGATCACCGGTTTCCGCTGCAGGATATCGTGCAGTTTGAGCGCCGACATGCCCTTGCGGCCGAGAGCGTGCAGTTTCTGCCGATCGCTTTGGAAAAGTCGTAGCAGGCGCGCCGCCGTTGTTCGTTTAACTATGGGAACCCTTATTTAAGCGAAAGGCATTCCGCTTAATTATGGATTTCCATAATTAAGCGGAGCGGGCTTGGAAAGGGGTGGCTGAGATCGCTGCCTGTTCTTCCGGAGCGGCCGACCGCCGCGGCGATCTGCGTGGCCGAAGACGAACCCGGCGGGGACGCCGTGTTCCGCTACGGGGGCTACGGCCGGCTCAATACACCTTCTCGTCGAGCAGTGCGAAGAGCTCGGCTTCGGTGATGCGCTTCTGCTCCATCGAATCGCGGTCGCGGAGCGTGAACGTGCCGTCCTTCTCCACCGTCTCGAAGTCGATCGTCACGCACCACGGCGTGCCGATCTCGTCCTGGCGGCGGTAGCGGCGGCCGATCGCGCCGGCTTCGTCGTAGAAGACCGCGTATTTGCGTTTCAACTTCGCGTAGAGCTCCTTCGCGCGGCCGACGAGCTGCTCCTTGTTCTTCAGGAGCGGCAGCACCGCGACCTTCACCGGCGCGATGCGGGGCGAAAGCCGGAGCACCGTGCGTTTCTCGACGTTGCCCTTCTCGTCCTTCACGTCCTCTTCCGCATAACCGGCGCAGAGCACCGCGAGGAAGATGCGGTCGGTGCCCACGGCGGGCTCGATTACATGCGGGACGAACTTCTTCTTCGTCGCTTCGTCGAAGATCTCGTGCGGCTTGCCCGAGGCCTGCGCGTGCTGGGTAAGGTCGTAGTTGCCGCGGGCGGCGATGCCCCAAAGCTCCTGCACGCCGAAAGGATACTTGAACATGATGTCCACCGTGCCCTTCGAATAGAACGAGAGCTTCTCCTTCGGGTGCGCGTAGAGCGAGAGGTGCGACTCGGGGAGGCCGATGGACAGCAGCCACTGCCGGCACCATTCGATCCACTCCTGGTGGCACTGGGACCAGTCGGCGTCCTCGTGGATGAAATATTCCATCTCCATCTGCTCGAACTCGCGCGAACGGAAGATGAAGTTGCGCGGCGTGATTTCGTTGCGGAACGACTTCCCGACTTGCGCGATGCCGAACGGCAGCTTCACGCGGCCAGTATCGACGACGTTCTTGAAATCGACGAACATGCCCTGCGCCGTCTCGGGCCGCAGATAGGCGACGGCCGAGGCGTCGCGCAGTGCGCCGACGTAGGTCTCGAACATCATGTTGAACGCGCGCGGCGGCGTGAGGCTGCCGGCCTCGCCGGTGGCGGGCGAGGGGATGAGCTCGATCTCTTCGGGCTTCGCCTCGGTCATGTCGCGCGGTTGCACCGGCGCGAGCACGCCCTGGATGGCCTTCTTGCGCTTGAAGTTTTCCGCGGCGGCCTGGAGTTCGCCGGCGGTGTTTTCCGACTCGAGCGCGGACACGTAGCCGACGGTTTTGCCGTCCACGACCACGGGCGAGAAAAAGAGCTGGTCGGCGCGGAAGCGCTGCTTCGACACCTTGCAGTCGACGAGCGGATCGGTGAAGCCGGCGACGTGCCCCGACGCCTCCCAGACCTTCGGGTGCATGATGATCGACGTCTCAATGCCAACGACGTCGTCGCGGCGGCGGACCATGTCGTTCCACCAGCAGTCGCGGATGTTTTTCTTCAACTCGACGCCGAGCGGACCGTAATCGAAGAAGCCGTTGAATCCGCCATAGATCTCGGAGGATTGAAACACGAACCCGCGGCGCTTCGCGAGCGCGACGAGGTTGTCCATGGAGACTTCGGGAGAGGCGGCTTGATCGGACATAGGGAGGCAGAGATGGCGGGCGATCCGGCGAGGGTCAATGCGCGGATGGCCGGGGCGACTCGCCGGCGGCGCGGGTTTCGCGAGTGGTGGAATGCGTTTCAGGGCGAACGTCCGCGACGAAGGCCGGGCGTAATGTCATTTTTTGACAGTTGAGGATTTTCGTCCGCGAGCAGATCCGATTGAAACGTGAGCCATGAAAACGCTCCTTGTCGCGATCGTGCTCGGGTTGCTATCTGCCGGATCCGTGCGCGCGAAGGCGCCGGTCGCCGGCCCGATCGACACGCCGCCGCAGCCTGTGCATCGCGAGCCGCCCGAGTATCCGCTGGCGCTGCGGATGACGGGAAACCGCGGCGAGGTGCTGCTGCAGTTCGTCGTCGATCCGGAGGGAGAAGTGCGGTCGCCGCAGGTGGTGAAATCCACGCATCCCGAATTCGAAGGTCCTGCGGTGGAGGCGTTGCTGAAATGGAAATTCAAACCCGGAGTGAAAGATGGCCGGCCGGTGGCGACGCTGATGCAGCAGCCGATCTGGTTTGAGTTGGAGGATAACGGCCCGTTCCGCGTGGGACCCGGCCGCGGCGGGGTGGAGGCGTTCAAGGTCCCCGCTCAAGCGCCGAAAAATCTGCCGGAGCCGTTTCGCTACGACAAACCGCCGCGGCCGATCCTGACCAGCGCGCCGGTGTATCCGCGCGAGCTGTTGGAAAAGAACGTGAAGGGCTCGGCGCACGTGGTGTTCCTCATCGACCCGACCGGGCACACGCGGAACGTCGTCGTTGACGAAGCCACGCACCCGGAGTTCGGGGCGGCGACCGCCGCGATGATCGCCGCGTGGGAATTCGAACCCGCGCAGAAAAACGGTCAGCCGAGCTGGGCGATGTTGGGGATTCGCCAGAAGTTCAACCGCAGCGACCGCGATTCTCCCGTCAACGCGTCCACGGTGCGATTGTTGGGGCTGTTGAAGAAGAAGCCGGAGGCCGTGCTGAGCAATTTCAAGGAGCTCGATGAAGTTCCCAAGCCGCGCTACCGCGCCGCGCCAGCCTTGCCCGAGGCGATGCGCCAGGCTCCCACGGCCGAAACCGCCGAGATCGATTTCATCATCGATCGCTCCGGACGAGCCCAGCTAGCGCACGTCGCGTCCGCATCGCGCGAGGATTTCGGCTGGGCCGCGGCGACCGCGATCGCGCGCTGGCAATTCACGCCGCCGCAGAAAGACGGGAAACCTGTCGACGTGAAAGCGCGCATCCCCGTCGTCTTCAACCCGGAGCACGCGCCGAAATCGTTGCCCCTGCCGGAAAGTCGCTCGCCCGACGAAGGCTCCTGACCGGCCGCGCCACGGGCAGGCGTTCCGCGCGTCGCTTCCCTTCATCCGAGGCCGCGTCGCCGCGTGCCCGCTCGTGCAACATGCGCGGCCGGACGGCGGAAAAGTTGCATCGCGCACCGGAGGCCGCGGGCGCGGTTTTATTCCGAAGCGCGATCCGTGAGGGACTTAGCGCCGGCCTGGTTGGGTGGCACGCGATAGGCACTACCGAACGCGTCCGGCCCCGCTACCCTCAACCTGCATTTGCGAACATGAGACTCTCCAACGAAAAGAATATCCACGTCCTCAACGACCTCATCGAAACCTGCCGCGACGGCGAACACGGCTACTCCACGGCCGCGAAGGAGGCGAAGGACCCGGAGCTGGCGCGGGTTTTCAATCAATACGCGACCCAGCGCAGCAACTACCTGCGCGAGTTGCAGCAGGCTGTCCGCGCCCTCGGCGGCGATCCGGAGAAGTCCGGCTCCGTCAGCGGTTCGCTGCACCGCGGCTGGATCGACCTGAAGGCCGCCATGAGCAAGAACGAGCCGCACGCGGTGCTCGCGGAATGCGAGCGCGGCGAGGACGCGGCCGTAAAAAATTACCGTGAGGCGTTGAACGAAGCTGAGCTCGACACCGAGTCGCGCGCGCTCGTGCAGCGTCAGTTTGCCGGCGTGAAGGAAGCCCACGACCGCATCAAACAACTTCGGGACAGCGTCGCCTACGCACGGAAATAAACTGCGTGCCGGCTCCAGGACGCCGCGACTCCCACGTAAACACCAAAGCGCCGCGCCCGACTCCGGGCGCGGCGCTTTGTCTTTTCAGACGGCCGATCGCTTTCGCCGTTGAATGGCTTTTGCAGTTTTCCATCGTCACCCATCGGCTCCCGGATCAACGTCCCCGCTCACGATGAAAGCCGTCGCTGTCCTGCCCCGCGTCGCAATCCTGTTCGTGCTCTCGCTCTTCGCCGCCCGCGCCCAAACCCCGGCGCCGGCCGCGCAAAACCGACACGGCTACACCGTCACGCTGGAGGCGAAAGTCTCCGAGACGGGCGAAAAAGAGAGCCTGTCGATCATCTCCTCCGACGATCCCACGCCCGACCATTTCATCGACAAACTCGCCGCCGCGATGGCGTTGAAAACGCCGCTCGCGCCGCGCGAGAAGAACGGCAAACCGGCGAAATACACGGCGCGCATCCCGTTCTTTTTCCCGATCGAAGACGACGAAGGCCCGGACGCCAACGCGGCGCCCAAACCCAGCGTGAAGCGCAACGGCGGCATTCCGGCCTACCCGCCGGAGTTGAAGGAAAAAGGCGTCGTGGGTGGCGCGATTCTCGAGCTGCAAGTCGACGAACACGGCAAGCTCACGAAGCTCACCACGCTGCGCGCCTCGCATTCGGAATTCGAAGCCGCCTCGCGCGAAGTCATCAGCCGCTGGGAATTCAACCCCGCGGAAAAAGACGGCCAACCCGTCGCCTGCCGCTGGAACATCGCGGTGGTGTTCGAAACCGACCAGGATCTGGCCGAGCTGCAATGGCGCGTCGCGCCGCGCCCGAGCCTCGGCACGCTGCAGGTGCTCTTCGACACCACGCCCGTGACGGAAAATGCGCCGGACAGCCAGCCCGCACCGGCTCCTGCCGCGGCGGACAAGAAGTAAACGGACTCAGCGTAGTTCCGGCACGACACTCCCGGGTAGGGCCGGGTCTTGGACCCGCCCAATCGACCACTGGAAATCCGAAAAGGCGGGGCAAAGACGCGCCCTACTTTGGGCCCTTTCAAACGCGCAGAAATATCCCGCGGCGATACAGGAAACGTGCAAGCGCGAACACCGCGCCGAGGCTGAGCGCGACGAGCGTGACCGTCCCCAATCCGCGTGCGACGTGCACGTCGAGCCACGCCGCCACGCTACCGCCCGCGAGCCGGCGGGCGATCGTATCGTAGCCGATGATACCGAACGAAAGATAGATCGTGATTGGGTTCGTGCCGATCCACACGAACGGCTGGCACCAGCGCCGCCATTCGCGAACATCGATCACATAGTAAAACGCCCCGAGCAGGAGCAGGCTGTAGCCGCCGGCGACGAGCACGTAGGACGACGTCCACAGTTTCTTGATCACCGGAAAATCGAGGTGCCACAGCCAGCCCGCGGCGATCGCCAGCAGCCCGCCGATCATCAGCCGCAGCAGCTTCTGGCGCGCGTCGAGATCGACCCGCTTGAGTAACAATCCGGCGAATACGCCGATCAGACATGTCACCACCGCTGGAATCGTGCTGAGCAATCCTTCCGGATCGTAATATTTATCGTAGTTCCGCCCCGGCAGATATTGGAAATCGAGATGGTTGGTCAGATTGAGCCCGGGGTCGAAACGTCCGCTCACCCGTGCGGTCGTGGCATCAAAGGCGGCGTGCGCCTGCGCGAGCGTTGGCTTCTCGACGCCGAGCCTCGCGGCGAGCGCGGCATTATCGAGTTGGATGTCGCGAATCGGCACGAAGCTAAGCGCCGCCCAATAGCCGAGCAGCAGCGCCGCGCCGATGATGACCAGCCGGCGCGGGCGGAAATAGCAGAAGAGAATTCCGGCGGCGGCGTAGGCGAGCGCGATCCGCTGCAGCACCCCGACGAGCCGGACTTCGGGCCACGGTTGGGAGAGGCCGCCGTTGTAGAAAATGCCGAGCAGGAAAAGCACGGTCGCGCGGCGCAGGATCTTCTTCACCACCGCCGGCCGGCCTTCACGTTCGAGCCGGCCCGTCAACGAGAACACGAGCGACACGCCGACGATGAAGACGAACAGCGGAAAGATCAGATCGTAGAACGCAAACCCGGCCCAGTCCTTGTGCTCGAGTTGCGCGGCCAGGAAACGCACCGGCGCGGTGGGGCTGAGCGCGTCGAGCGCGCGCACGAGCGAATCGGCACCGACGATCCAGAACATGTCGAAGCCGCGGAGCGCGTCGAGTGACACGAGCCGCGGCGAAGGGGAGGGAGTTGGGGTCATCATGAGCTGGCGGGGTAAAGCAAGCGCCCGGGCGAGACGCGGCGGTCTTCGCCCGGAGGATCAGGCGAATGCGCGAAGCCGTTGCACGATGTCGGCGCGGAGCCGCTCGATATGCGCGACGGTGAACGCCTCGATCGAGAGCGAATCGTCCTGGATCAGCGGCGTGAGGTTGATACCCCACGTGATGCCGCTCATCTTGTCGGTCGCGTGCGAGGTGTGAAACGTCGCGTGCGCGGCGCGCCGGCCGAGCGTGGCGAGATCGTAGCGTTTTCCGCCGGTCACCTGGGAATCGAAAACCTTCAGCAGTTCGCCCGCGAGCTCCGGATGCCCGCCGGCATCGAGCTCCACCTTGTCGCTGTCGACGAGCCAGTCGAGATCGCGCCACACTTCGCAACCGATGACGCGCGCCGGCCGCTGCGTTGCCGGCAGCGCCCGCAGCGCCTCGATCGCGCGTGCCATCACGGCGACGTGCGTGTCGTGCTTGTCGGCCGGCTGGTGCAGATAAACCACCTCGGGCCGGCAGCCGGAGAAAATCTGTATCAGGTCGCTCAAGACCGCCGGATGCCGGCGCTGCTTCACGTCCGAGCTCGGATGCGCGAGCTGGAGCTGGATGGCATAACGCCCGAGCCGCGCGGCCTGGCGCTGTTCCTCGCGGCGCACGTCCTGCATCTGCTCGTCGGTCATCTGCGCGTAGACGCCGGTGCGGGGCGACCCGGCACCGTTGGTGACGACCACGCCGCCGAACGCCTTGCCGGGCGTGTCGAGGCAGGCGGTGACGCCGGCGTAGGCCATGATTTCAATGTCGTCCTGGTGGGCGGCCACGCAGAGATGCGAGACGCGCGCGAGGGCAGACTCGGCGCTTTCGTTGGCGACCGGGACGAAGATGTCGGCTTTCGGATGGGTGAATTTCATAAGCGAAAACGAATGAATGGCCGCGATGGCGCGCGACGCGGCTAAATCGCCGGCAGGCTGGCCGCCGCGATGGCTTGGCCGTGCCGTTTGTCCTTTTCGTCGGGCAAACTGAGCCGGATTTTCTCGGCGAGCGCCGGAAACTCGCGCGCGAGGACTTCGCGCGCCTGCGCGAGAATGACGTCGCCACCCGCGCCGGTCGTCACGCGCCCGAGCACCAAGACGTGGCGCAGCTCGTAGAAATCCGCGTAGTGTGCGACCGAATACCCGAAGCACCGGCCGATCGATTCGTAGATCGCAAGCGCCGCCGGATCGCCGGCGTGCATCGCCTCCTGCACCGCGACGAGCTGTTCGGCCAGCGGTTGGGTCGGCGGGAAATCGAAGCCCGCCTTTTGCGCGAGCCGCGCGACCCCCTGTTGCGAAAAATACTGCACGCCGCAGCCGAGGTCGCCGGACCACTCGTCGCGCGGGGCATCCCCGCGATAGTCGACGGGAGCGAAGGCGAGCTCGTTGAGCCACGGCGTGAGATCGCCGGCGGGCGTCACGTAGCCGCCGGCCATGCTCGTGCCCATCGAGACGCCGAGGACGCCGTTGTCGCGCAGCGCCATCGAGCCGGCGAGCGCGGTCACCTCGCCGTCGTTGACCACGGTGAACGGCACGCCGCCCCAGCGCTCCTGGAGCGTGAAAAACATCCGCCGGATGTGGCGGTCGAACAGCTCCGGTGAAACGCCGCGGAAAAGCGAGGCGACCCGCACTTCGTTGTTCACGTAAACGCCCGCGGCGCTGCCACCGATCGCGTCGACGCGCGGCAGATGCGCGGCGGCGCGGCGCAGCGAGTCGTGCACGCCTTCGAGGTGATACGCGGGATCCTTCTGAAAATACGGATCCCACGGAATCTCCTCCGAATAAACGACGCGGCCGTCGATGAGCGCGGCGGCTTTGCGATCGCTGCCGCCGAGATCGAAGCCGATGCGGCAACCCTCGAGATGACGGCCGACTGAGGCGCCAGCGGTTTCGGCGTGGGGCTCGAACTCCGTCGCCGCTTCGAGCCTGAACGGCTCCCGGTAAACCTTCTCGCCCATGAACGCGTAATCGAAGGCGCGTTCGCCAGTCGGGCTGTAGATGCGCCCGAGTTGGTCGGCGATCTCCGGCGCGCCGACGATGCGGACGCGCGACCCGCCTTTTTGCCAGAGGAGGAATTTCAGCAGCCGTTCGGCGTAGCGGAGCGTGAAGGCGGAGGCCGGGTGGTCGTCGGCGAGCACACGGCTTTCGTGCACCGACGTGCCGCCGTCGGGGCGTTGCAGCACGAGTGCGAACGGTCGCGCGCCGGGATCGTGGGCCACGCGTTCGCGATAACCGCGGTTCCACAGCGCCGCCGGAATGAACTCGGGATCGAGCGGAGGTCGCAGCGTTGGCGTGGTTTTCAGCATGGCGAAAGAGGAGCGACGGTCGGGGCAGCTCAGCTCGCGCGCGGCGGGCGGCGGCTGAAATGAGCTTCGATTTCCTCCAGCGTTTTGCCCTTCGTTTCCGGCAGGAGGAAGGTGGCGGTGATGAAGTAAACGACCGTGCAGCCGGCGAAGGCGAAGAACATCGTCGAGTAGCCGTATTTGCCGACCGTGGGGAGGAAGATCGCGGCAATCGTGGTCGATACTGCTTGGTTGATCAGCAGCGCGATGCTCATGCCGTTGGAGCGGATTCGCGTCGGCATGAGCTCGGAAAGTGCGAGCCACACACACACGCCCGGGCCGACGGCGAAGAACGCCATGAAGACGAAGACGCCGATCGCGGTGATCCAGCCGTGGCGCTCGCTCGGCACCGGCGTGACGAGGGCGTTTTCGATCTTGAGCGGGGCCGTGCGCGCCGCTTCGAGGTCGGCAAACGGATTGGTGAAGAACGCCACGACGCGATTCGGCGGCACGCAGCTCTCGCGCGTGAGCTGCAGCGGCTTGGCCGCGGGGTCGTCGGAGCGCACGGCGTTGGTCGACGTGCGGAAATCGCCATACGAGTAAATCACGACGAGCGTCGATGCCCGCGCGTCGGCGGCGCGGCCGGCCGCGGCGAGCAGCCGCGGGAGACTTTCGGAGTTGAATGAAACTGTCGCGCTCTGGTCGGCGGAAACCTCCGCCTGGACCGCGTCGCGCACGTCGACGCGTTGCGCCTCGGTGCTGCGGAACATGCCGCCGACGAAGAGCAGCGACACGACGATGCCCGCGCTGCCGAGCGAGAGGAGAAACTTGCGGCCCTTCCGGTCCACCAGCACGACCGCGCCAATGGTCACGAGGAAGTTGACGATCGTGAGAATCAGATAACCCCAGTGCGCCTGCACGTCGGAAAGCCCGCTTTGCAGGAGAATGGTGGTGTTGTAGCCGATGATGGAGTTGACGCCGGTCGCCTGGTTGCAGGCGAGGATGATGCACGCGAGGACGAACGGGATCACGTATTTGCGCCGCAGGAGCGATTCGCGGGCGCGGGTGCCGGTCTGTGAAGCCGCCGCTCGTTCGGCGGCGAGCGCGGTCGCCATCTCCTGCAGCTCGACCTGCGTTTGTTCCTCGCTGCGCGAACGCAGGAGCGCCGCCCGCGCGGCTGCCTCGCGACCCCGGCGGTGCAGCCACCGCGGCGATTCGGCGACGAAGAACCCGCCGAGGACGAAGATGATCCCCGGCGGCAGCGACACCCAGAAGATGCTGCGCCACGCGGTGTCCTTGAATGCCTGCAGCTCCTCCGGCGAGCCGAGCTTTGCCACCTCCTCGACGCGGATGCTGAAGTAGATGCCGATCGCGGCCGCGGCGACGATTCCCAGCGTAAGCATCCACTGAAAAATCGCGGTGCCCTGACCGCGGCTGGCCGCACCGAGGCACTCGGCCAGATAGAGCGGCACGACGACGCCGATCAGCCCCGCGCTGACACCTTGTAACAGCCGTCCGAATACGAGTGGACCGTAGCCGTCGGCCAGCGCGATGAGCGGGATGCTGGCGACGAACAGCACGCCGCTGCAGATCATGAGCGCCTTGCGTCCGAACCAGTCCGCCAGCAGGCCCGCGAACAGCGTGGAAATCACGCTCCCCAGCAGCACGGCGGCGACGATGAATGACAGCTGGCCGGCGTTCAGGCCGGAGGTCGCCTCCAGATAGGGCAGCGCGCTGGCGATGATGCCGACATCGACGCCGTAGAGCAACCCGCCGAGGCCGGCGACAATCAGGAGAAAGCGATTATAGCCGTTCTTCGGCGGAGCGGCGAGGGAAGCGTCAGGGGTGGACGGGGACATGGGGTGATGTCGGGGTTGAGCTGAAGAAAGGGCGGCGACTCCGAGTTTATTTCACCGCCGCGGCGCGGACGAGCTTTCGGATCGCCTCGATGGCTGGCAACTGGATCGCATCGTGCGGCGCGGCGGCGCGCTCCAGCGCGGCCAGCTGCGCCTCGCGCCAATCCGCGGATTTTCGATCGTTGCCGGTCAACGCTTCCATTGCGGCAAGACCGACCGCGCTCGCGTCGGCGAGCGACTGTGCGACCGGCAAGCCCGCGCGTCCGATCTGCGCCCGCGCTGCCAGCAGTTCGGCGACGTCGCGACCGAGCAACTCCCAATCCTGCAACTGCGCGCGCACCGCGTCGGCGAGCGTTTGGCGCGCTTTGCCGTCAGCGGCGAGCAGAGCGTCGACGGCGCGCGAAAACTCGCGGGCGGCGTCGCTTTCGGGCCGCGCGCAGTCGGCGAGCGTCACGAGCGGCGTGAACTGCGTGAAGTTCTGATGGTATTGTCCACGCTGATACTCCTTCACCGGCTCGATCACGTCGACGAATGCCGTCAGCGTGACGACGTCGTCCGGCGAAGCCGCCGGACCGGCGAGCCGGCGGAGCATGGCGGGCCGGTTGCGCTGGTGGTTCAGCCCGGCCTCTTCGAGGCGGCGACCGACGATCGCGAGGCGGCGATACATGTCGTCGACGTCGTTCACCTCGCGCGGCGACCAGAGCCGTTCCGCGATCGCGGCGGTGCGCGGCCAGATCCGCGAATCGATCGTTTCGGGCGTGACCCATTCGCTCCACATCGTGGCTTCGCCGCCGAGGATCATCGCCTGTTGCGCGGCCGTGAGCGGCGTGTCGGCGGGCAGCGGATCGTTGGCGTAGTGCTGCGACGCCGGGAAGCAGAGGTCGATGTAGTAACCGTTGGACAGGATCGCGGCGTGGCCCTGGTTCGCGGCGGCGGCGAGGCCCTTCGGGCCGCGCCAGGAATGGACGATCGCGTCCTTCGGCAGATCGGGGTGCAGGATCTCGTCCCACCCGACGAGCTTCTTGCCGTGCTTTGTCATGATATCGCGGATACGTTGGTTGAACCACGCGTGCAGGCCCTCGTTGTCCTTCAGGCCGCGGTCGCGGATGAAGGCCTGGATCCGGGGATTGGCATTCCACTGCTTGCCGTTGTTTTCGTCCCCACCGATGTGGAAATACGGATCGGGGAACAGCGCCGCCATCTCGCCGAGGACGTCCGCGAGCAGCGCGTAAACCTGCTCGTTGGTGGGATCGAGCACCGGATCGAAGATGCCCCAGCGGCGTTCGATCTCGTAGGGACCGGGCGCGCTGGCGAGCTCGGGATGCGAGACGACCCAGCTCGTGGCGTGCCCCGGAATGTCGAATTCCGGGACGACGCGGATCCCGCGGTCGGCCGCGTAGGCAATGATTTCGCGGATCTCGTCCTGCGTGAAATAGAGCCCATCCGAGCCGCGCTCGTGCAACTCGGGATGCGTTTTGCTCTCGATGCGGAAACCCTGGTCCTCGCTGAGATGGAGGTGGAGGACGTTGAGCTTCACGAGCGCCATCCCGTCGAGGTTGCGCTTGATGACCTCCATCGGCTGCCAGTGACGGCAAACATCGATCATGAGGCCGCGCCACGGGAAACGTGGCCGATCCTCGACCCGCGCGGCCGGCACGAACCAGCCTTGGGCGTCGGTTTGCAGCAGCTGCAGCAGCGTTTCGAGTCCCCGCAGGACACCGAGCGTGGTCGGCGCGCGCAGGACGGCCTGCGCATCCCGGATCTCGAGCGTGTAAGATTCGTCCTCGCCGAGCGCCGGCAGGTCGCGGGACGCCGCGGCGCAGTCGATCACGAGCGAGGCGCTGCGGACGTCGGTGGCGAAGACATACGCCGCTTCGGCCGTGCGGCTAAACGTGAAGCCGGTGCGCTCCTCCCAGCGGCGCAGCGCGCGCGCGATCGCCTGGCGCAACCGGGCGTCGTCGTGGCCGCGCAACGCGACGGAAAACTCAGACGTAACCGGCAGCCGGCCATCGGCCAAACGCAGCTGCGCGGGCGCGGGCATCAGATCGTGGGACATGGCAGCGAAGGTGAGGGGCGTGACGCCGAGCAGCGCAAGGGCGAGGGTGCGGCGGACGAGACGGACGGACGAGCGGGGCGATTTTGGGGTCATGCGAAAGAAAGCGTGGGGCAAAGCTAGACGTCGGTCTGACGCAAAAACTCGTCGGGCGAGGCGCGTTTGAACGCTTCGATCGCCTCGTATTCCGCGAGGCCGAGCGCGTTGTAGGCGTCGGCCAGCCGGCGGCTGCGATCCTCGGTGCGCTGCCAAAATTCGCGTCGGTCGTCGCCCGTAAAAAGCGCCTGGTCCTTCTGGGTTTCGTGCCGGAAAATCGCGCGGCGGCGGCGCAGCACTTCCTGCGGGCTGAGCGGCACGGCGAGGTCGATTTCGTCGAGCTCCCATTCGGCCCACTCGCCGCGATAGAGCCACAGTTCCGCTTCGTCCAACCACGGCTCGCGGACGCAGCCAGCGAGCGCTTCGCGCAACGCGCGGAGGCACAGCCGGTGCGTCCCATGCGGATCGTCGAGATCGCCGGCGGCGTAGATCAGGTGCGGGCGCAGCTCGTTCAGCAGATCGCGCATGATCGTGACGTCCATCTCGGCCAGACTGCGCCGGCGCGGCGTGTCACTTTCGTAAAAAGGCAGATCGAGGAAATGGAGGTGGTCGGTGCGCACGCCGCAGATGCGCGCGGCCGCGACGGCTTCGTGGCGGCGCACGAGGCCTTTCCACCGCCGCAGCTCGGCGGACGGCGGCAGGGCACCGTCGCGCTCGAACGCCTCGCACGCTTCGCGCGCGCGCTGTGCGGCGGGGGGAAGGAGTTGTCCGGTCTGGAGCGAGAAATACAGCTGGCGCCAGATCGCCTCATCGGACACGGCGGCGGCTCCGGAAACCTGATACGCGACGTCCACCGTGTGGCCCTGCTCCACGAGGCGGCAGAGCGTGCCGCCCATCGCGATGACATCGTCGTCCGGATGCGGCGAGAGCACGAGCACGCGCTTGGGAAACACATCGGCCGATTTCGCGCGCAGCGGTCGCACGAGAGCGTCTCCCGGCTGCGTGCGCAGCGGGTCGCGCCCGCCGGGCCAGCCGGTGATCGTGTGCTGCATCTGGTAGAAACCGGCGCGGTTCGTCTCGTAAGCGGAGCCGCGCACGCGCAGCAGGTCCTGCAGGCCGGCGTCGTTGTAATCGTCGTCGGTCAGCTTGAGGATGGCTTTGTGGCGCTGCTGCGAAAGCCAGAGGATCGCGCGGCGCTGCATGCGCTCGTCCCAGGCGAGACCCTGATCCTCGAGCGCGCCGACGAGCCATGGCGTGCGCCGGCGCGTGAGTCCGCCGGCGGCGGCTTCGTCGAGCACGAACATCGCGTGGTCGTGCTCCTGCAGGAACGACGCCGTGATCTGCGTCGTCACCTCGCCCTCGATCGCGGCGCGCACGATCGCCGATTTGTGCTGGCCCCACGCCATGAGGACGATCCGCCGCGCTTCCATGATGGAAGCGACGCCCATGCTCAACGCGTAGCGTGGCGTGTGTTCCTCGCCGCCGAAATCGCCCGAAGCATCGCGGCGCGTGAGCGGATCGAGCGTCACCAGGCGCGTGCGGGAGCGTCGCGGACTGCCAGGTTCGTTGAAACCGATATGGCCGGTGCGGCCGATACCGAGGATCTGGAAATCGATCCCGCCGGCCGCACGGATCATTTCCTCATAACGGCGACAGTGCGCATCGACCTCCGCGGCGGGCACCGTGCCGTCGGGGAGGTGGGTGTTCTCCGGCCGGATGTCGATGTGATCGAACAAATGCACCCGCATGAAATGATGATAACTTTGCGGATCGGCAGCCGGGAGCGGGCAATATTCGTCGAGGTTGAACGTGACGACGTTCGCGAAACTCAGCCCTTCCTCGCGGTGCAGCCGGACGAGCTCGGCGTAAAACGCCACGGGCGTCGATCCGGTGGCGAGCCCGAGCACCACGGTGCGCCGCTCCTGCTGGCGGGCGCGGATCAGCGCGGCCACCTCGGCGGCGACCGCGCGGGAGGCTTCGCGGCTGCTCGGGAAAACGGAGATCGGCGCGTGTTCGCAGCCGTAGCGGGGGAGAGGAACGAGCGTGGGCATGGGGGCTTCGACAACGGAGGAGCAGCGGACGTCGCGTATCATATCGCTGGCGCTGAGGGTAAAAAATGGCGAAATCGACGATGTTTTTAACAAAAATGATTTCCGATGCCACGCTCGAAACCCTGGTAGGCCGTCTGCCGCAGCCGACGCATGCGTTGATGGGGCGGCGTCCGGGCCAGCTCGCGCTGCCCGATAATGTCGTGTGCTTCCAGCGTCGTGCGGCCTCCGAACTCAATCGCCCGCGGCGCGGCCGGGCGTTGCATCATCGCTGCGTGCTGATCCTGGCGCTGCGCACGGCGGCGACGGTGGGCGTGGACGATCGGGCGCTGCGACTCGATGCCGGTGAGGGGCTGCTGGTGCTGCCGTTTCAGTTTCACCACTATCTGAACGCGGAGGCGGAGGAGTTGCTGTGGCTGTTCGTGACCTTCGATTATCCGGATCCGGCGAAGCTCGAAGCGCTGCGGTTCCGACCGTTTGTGCTCACGCCGGAGCTGCGCGGGTTGGCGACAAATCTGGTGACCGCGTATCAACAGGAAGGCGGCGACAGCGATCTGCCGGTGTTGCAGCTGGCGGTGCTGTTGGCGCGGCTGCGGCGGGCGGAACGGTCACGGCGACGCGCGCCGGCCGGGGAATCGCCGGAGCTCGTGATGCAGGTGAACCAGCTCGCGCAACAGGCGGGCGAGCGGCGCGGGGTGGCGGAGATGGCGCGTTCGCTCGGGATCAGTCCGAGCCACCTGCGGGCCCGGTTCCGCGCGTCATGCGGCGTGAGCATCGGCCGGCATCTGCGCCGGCTGCGGCTCGAGAAAGCGTGCGGACTGCTGCGGCTGTCGACGCAGCGGGTGACGGAGATCGCCGAGCAGTGCGGCTTCGGCTCGATCTATCACTTCAGCCGCGCGTTTCGCGCGGCCTATGGGATTTCGCCGATGGAGTATCGGCACGCGCGGCCGCGCCGCCGAAAGCGGCCGCGTGCGTGACGCGTCAGCGATCCGTATCCAGCGAATTGATGCGGATCGCGCGGAAAGCGACCGGGTCGTTGTGTCCGGCGAAACCGAAATGCCCGCTCCGGCGGTCCTTGCCCGGATGCGACTTGTGGTCGAGGAACGACGTCACGGTCGCGAGATCGCCGTCGAGGATCACGGTGCCGTTGAGCTCGACGGTGACGCGCGAGCCGCGGACGGTCACCTCCTGAAAATTCCATTCGCCCGCGGGGTGCTGATAGCCGCGCGCGGCGGCGATCATCCCGTAGGCGGAGCCGTGATACTGGCGCGGATCGAGCCGCCGGCCGGTGACCTCGTCGTAGCGATCGTCGAGGATCTGGATTTCCGTCATCCCGACGTAGGCGGTGTCACCGGAGCCCGGATACCGAATGGCGAGCCCGTTGTTGCCGCCGGGCGGGACCTTGAATTCGAGCCGCACGGCGAAATCCGCGAACTCCTCCTGCGTGTAGATCGTGCCGCCTTTGCTCCGGCGGCAGACGATCGCGCCGTCGACGATCTGGTAATTGTCCGTCGGTCCCGCCCAACCGGTGAAGTCGCGACCGTTGAAGACCGGTTTAAAACCGGCGCTCTCGCCGTGGCTCGCGAGGATGCGATTGGCTTCCGTCGGTGCGATCTCGCGGAGGAAGAGATTGCGCCAGCGAATCTCGCCGCCGTGCGTCTGCAGCTGGATCGGGCCGCGGCGCGGCACGGGCTGGCTGCGATCGAAGTAGTTTTCCATCCGCGCGTGATCGACGACGAGCTGGTCGTTGAGCCAGACGCTGACGCGCGCGCCGACCATGAGGATGCGCAGGCGATTCCATTCACCGAACGGGCGGTCGGCCTTCACGAGCGGATCCTTGCCGGGGGCGCCGGGGGAATTGTTCCAGAGTCCGCCCGAGCCGCGGTCAGCGCCGAGGGCGAATTTCTTCTGTTCCGTGTAGTCCCAGATCTGCACCTGCGGGCAGCCGCGGAGGTAGATGCCTGAGTCGGCGAGCGGCACGGTCTTGTAGTCGGCGAGCAGTTCGAAATCTCCGTAGTCTTCTACGGTGGTGGCGTATTTGCCGTGACCGTCGTTCACGAGTTCGTCGCCGTCGGCGCGCCAGTGCGCGCGGAAATCCGCGGTCCATTCCGCGTCGCGCGCGCGACGTTCCGCTTCGGGCAACGCGAGCCATTTCCGGTGATCGTAGGTGTCGCCGCCGCGCCAGCCTGAAAGGTCGCGGCCGTTGTAGAGCGCGGTGAAGCCCGGTGGAGCGGAAACGGCGGCGGCGAGCGGAGCACAGAGCAGAACGAGAACGGCCAGCGAGCGATGGAAAAGCGACGAGTTCATGGGCGGAATTGGGTGGGGCGTTTCAGAGTTTGATCGTGCGGCCTTCGCGGAAGGATTGGTCGGCGGCGAGGACAATGCGGAGGCTGTCGAGTGCGCTCTGCCAGTGTTCGGTCAGGTCGGTATTGTGGCAGATGGCGCGGAGAAACACCTCCTGCTCGCGGCGGCAGAGCTCGTCGTGCGTCGGCTCGTCGGTGACATCGATCATCTCGTCGGGTCGCGCGAAGGTGCCGTCGGGGCGGCGCTCGGCGTGATGAAGCCGCAGCGCCTCGGTCTGCGTGTGCGCGTCGATGTCGGAGGAGCGTCCCGCGCCGGTGGCGCGTTTCGCGACGATGCTCACACAACCCTTCGGTCCGATGACGTCCTTCACGAAGAAAGCGGTTTCGCTCATCATCGGACCCCAGCCGGCCTCATACCAGCCGACGGAGCCGTCGGCGAACGTCACCTGCAGGTGCCCGTAGTTGATTTGTGGTGACGCAATCTCGTCGGTGAGCCGTGCGCCGATGCCGTTCACGCTCACGGGACGCGAGCCGGTCATCCGGCACATGACGTCGACGTAATGCACGCCGCAATCGACGATCGGCGAGGTCGTGCGCAGGAGCTGCTTGTGGGTTTCCCAGTTCGCGCCCGAGCTCTGCTGGTTGAGGTTCATCCGCATGACGAGCGGCTTGCCCAGCGTGCGGGCGAGCTCGGTGAACTTCTGCCACGACGGATGCACGTGCAGGATGTAGCCGACGACGAGCTGGCGCTGCAGCCGGCGCGCGGCGGCGATGACCCGCTCGGCGTCGGCCAGATTGTCGGCGACCGGTTTTTCCAGAAACACGTGGGCGCCGGCTTCCATCGCGGCGAGCGCGTAGACGGCGTGCGTTTCCGGATACGTGCTGATGCAGACCGCGTCGGGCCGGGTGCGCGCGAGCGCGTCGGAAAAATCGGAAAACTCCGCGAGTCCGCCGCCGAGCTCGGCGTTGAGCTTTTGACGCGAGGCAGGACCGCGGGAAACGAGGCCGACGATTTCGAAATCGCCGGGCATGGCCCGATACGCGCGGGCGTGCGAACCGCCCATGTGACCGCAACCGACGACGAGAACGCGCAAACGAGAGCTCATGAAAAATTGCTGCGCTCAGGCAGAGGTTTCGCCGGGCCGGCGGCTCGGCGGATGGAAGAAGAACGCCAGCAGCGCGATGCCGGCGATCGCCATCGCGGTGGGCACAAGGAAGAGCTGGCGGTAGTCGACCAACGCGGCGCCGTCGGGCTGGACAACCGTGAAATGCGCGGCGAGCTGCGGGAAGAGCTGGCTCGCGATCATCATGCCGGCGCCGAGGATGAGCAGATTGGCGGCGCCCTGCGCGCTGGCGCGAACGTCGGGTGGAAACACGGCGTCGACGTAGATGTAGACCGTGGCGAAGAAGAACGCGTAGCAGATGCCGTGCATCACCTGGATCGCGACGATGAGCCACTGGTGTTCCGGCGTGCCGAAGAAGGCGAACACGCTGTAGCGCGCGGCGTGGCCGAGCACGCCGAGGATCATGGTCCATTTCCAGCCGAGCCGTTTCAGCACGAGACCGAGCACCACCATCGTGACGATCTCTGCGACCTGCCCGAGGCTGCTCACTGCCATCGTCATCCGCGCGGAGATGCCGACCTGGGTGAGGAAACCGTCGATGACGACGAAGTAGCCGTTGTGGATCACGGCATCGATCAGGATGACGGTGAACAACACGGCCACGTGCGGCACGGCAAGCAACCGCGCGGCGCGCAGCCAGGCGAGACGATCGAGACCGACGGCATCGCGCCGCGGCGGCGTGTGCGGCAGCGTCAGGCTGTAGGCGGCGAGCGTGAGCGAGATCAACCCCGCCACGATGAACACCCAGCGCGTTTGCGCGGCGTCGGCTTGGTCGCCGAGCAGAAAGATGAACGGCCAGCTCACCACGACCCAGCCGACCGTGCCGCCCATGCGCACGAAACCGAACTCCGCTGCGGGATCCTTCAGGTGGGCAAACGCGAGCGAGTTCGCGACGGCGAGCGTCGGCACATAGAGCAAGCCGTAGAGCAGGAAGATCGCGAAAAACGCCGGGAACGTCGTCGCGAACGCCGAACCGATCAGCGCGAGCCCGCCGACGAAATGGCTGAAGGCGAGGAAGCGCTCCGCGGAAAAATTCCGGTCGGCGAACTGGTTGCTGAAGAAGATGCCGATCACGGACGCGATGCCGAAGATGCTGCCGACCCAGCCCTGTTGCGCGGCGCTGAAGCCGAGCATGCCCATGTAGGGGAAAATTTTGATCTGCCAGGCGCCCCAGATCGCGATTTCGAGGACCATCATCACGAACAGGCGGCCTTTGTAGGAAGCGGGGGAACTCATGGGGTGGGCGGAAGCGAGTCGGGCGCGAGGTGAGACCGGCGCGCAAATTTCGTCAACCCGTTCGTCTGCTCATGCGGTACAGCTTGAACGATCTTGCCAGCGGCGTGCGAGCGGCGCACAGGAACAGGCATGTCGTTCCCTCCGACCCCGAGCCGCCGCGACTTCGTGAAAACCCTTGGCGCCGGCGCGCTCGCCGCGCCGCTACTCGCGCGACGCCTGTGGTCCGCCCCGACCGATCGCGTGTTGCGGCACGCGAGCTTTGGCGCCGCGGGCATGGCGTGGGCGGACATCCAGGCGATCTGCAGCAATCCGTTCGTGCAACTCGTCGCGGTGGCCGAAGTGGATTTGAACCGGCTCGCGCCCTTGCGCGCGGCGTTTCCCGACGTGCGCGTTTACCAGGACTGGCGCGAACTGCTCGATCGCGAGGACGGCAACATCGATTCGGTGAATGTCTCCACGCCCGATCACATGCATGCCGTGATGGCGCTCGCGGCGATGGAGCGCGGCAAGCACGTGTATTGTCAGAAACCGCTCGCGCACGACCTGCACGAAGTGCGGACGTTGACGGAGTTCGCGCGTGGCCGGCCGCTCGTCACGCAGATGGGCATCCAGGTGCGCGCCACGAAACCCTACCGGCAGGCCGTCGCGCTCGTGCAAAGCGGCGCGATTGGCAAAATCAAGGAAGTGCACGCGTGGAGCAACAAAGCCTGGGGCGACACCGGTGCGCCGCCGGCGACGAACGATGCGGTGCCGGACGGTTTCGATTGGGACCGCTGGCTCGGCGTCGCGGCATCGCGGCCGTTCGTGGGCAACGCCTACTATCATCCGGAGAACTGGCGCAAGCGGCTCGATTTCGGCACGGGCACGTTTGGCGACATGGGCTGCCACATCTTCGATCCGGTCTACGGAGCGCTGGCGCTCGGCGCGCCGCTGACCGTGCGCTCCGAAGGGCCCGCGCCGGACGAATGGAACTGGTCGATCGACGCGTGTATCCGCTACGTGTTTCCCGGCACGCCCTACACGGCGGAGCCGACGGTGCCGGTTACGTGGTATGATGGCACGCGGCGTCCGCCGGCGGAAATTCTGGCGCTCGTCGACGATTCCGCACGCGCGGCGCAATCGCCGGCGCTGGCGAAACGCGAACAGCAACTGCTGGCACAAGGTTCGATTCTCATCGGCACGAAAGGCGTGCTGCACATTCCGCACGTCGACACGCCGCGGCTGTTTCCGCGCGCGGAGTTCGAAGGTTATCCGCTGCCGGACATCGCGGGCACGCATCACTGGTCGGATTGGGCGGAAGCGTGCGTGGGCGGCGCGGCGCGCCCGCTGGCGTCGTTCGACTATGCGGGACCGCTGACCGAGGCGGTGCTGCTGGGCAGCGTGGCCGTGCGTTTTCCGCAGACGACATTGGCGTGGAACGCGGCCGCGCTGCGCTTCGACAACGAGCCGGCGGCGAACGCGTTTCTGCGCCGCTCGTATCGCGACGGCTGGCGCGTGGGCACGCTGTAGGGCCGCAGCGGATGCAAAGATGCCGCGTCAGGCCGCGCGGCTTCGGCTGGCACGCTTGCTGCGACACGCGTGCCGCACACACAACAGCGCGCTGGGCGCTGAATGGCCATGAGGGAACTAATCGAAAGCCGGCAGATACGCGCGTTCGTCGCCGTCGCGCGTCGGGGTAATTTCACACTGGGGGCGAAGGACGTGTTTCTCACACAGTCCGCCGTCAGCCATGCGATCAAATCGCTCGAGGAGGACGTCGGCGTGCGGCTGTTTCAGCGGGTCGGCCGGCGCGCGGTGCTGACGCCGGCGGGCGAGCGCCTGCTGCAATATTGCGAGGAGATCCTGCACAAGATGCAGGATGCGCGCATGGAGCTGAGCCGCCTGCAGGAAATCGCGCGGCCGGGGCTGCGTATTGGCGCGCCCATGACAATCTGCCAGCACCTGTTGCCGCGCGTGCTGCGGCGGGTGCAGGCGGATTTCCCCGATTTCGGACTGCGGGTGGAAACCGGGGACAACCCGCAGTTGCTCGCGCAACTCCTCTCGGGCCGCATCGATCTCGCGATCATGGTCGAGCCGGACCGGCGGCCGGACCTGGTGTTCGAGCCGCTGTTTCGCGACGAGATGTGTTTCGTGATGCCACCGTCGCATCCGTGGGCGGAGCTCGCGGAGATCCCGCCGGAGGACGTGCGCACGATGCCGCTGATCGTGCCGAACAAAAGCACGCGCACGCACCAGCTGGTGATGGGATATTTTCGCGCGGCGCGCGTGGCGGTCGAGCGCTGCATCGAGCTCGGCAGCATCGAGTCGATCAAGGAGCTGGTGAAGAACGGGCTCGGCGTCGGCATCACGGCGGACTGGCCGGTGCAGGCGGAGGTCGAGCGCGGCGAGCTCGTGGTGCGTCCGCTTGGCCGCCGGCCCCTCGGCCGGCAGTGGCATGCGGTTTATCTGCGGGAGCGCGGCGTCGGGCCGGCGGAGGAGAAGATGATCCGCTACTTCCGGCAGGACACGGACGAGGCGACCGCGGACACGCCGTCGAAACGCTGGTTGCGGCCGCCCGCCGCGCTCGGCCAGGCGCTCAGCGCATTGCTACCGTTGCTGGCTGACTGGCTGTGAATTCGGCCTGGTAAAGCCGGAGCTTTTCGCGAAACGCGCGGGACTCGTCCGCGCTCGCGGCGAGCTTCGGCAGCGCGCCGTAACGTGCGAGGCAGCGGACCAGCAGGGCGGCGGCCGCGGCGGGCGGGAGGTCGCCGCCGGCGATGAACAGATCCGGTTCCGCGGGCGCGACCCGGGTTGGGGTTCGCGCGAGACGGACGACCGGCACGCCCTGGCGCGCGGCGAACTCGAGCGCGCGTTGCATGCCTTCTTGAAAAATTCCGCGACGATCGCCGATGCCGACGAGCCCGACGCGTTCGTGGTCACGCTGCAGCTGCGCGAGTTGCAGGAGCACGCCGAGCTCCGCGGCGCCATCGCGCGCGGCGTCGTCGGGCGACCACGGCGCATCCTCAATGACGGCGACCGGCGGCGCGGCCACCGCGACCGGCGCGAGCGCGCCGCACCAGAGCATGAAACGGAAAAGGAAAACCCGCATGCCAGCGAGCGGAGCAAGCGAGGTGCCACGCGGGCGGGAGCGGGCGGCGTGATTGATGAAGAGTTTTCGTGGTTCGCGGCGGAGGCGACGGGAAGCCAAAAAAAACGCCGGCCCGTGCTGACGGGCCGGCGAGGAGCGTTCGTTTGCTGTCGGATCAGATGGAGGGGGCGTGACGCGCTTCCGTTTCGTTGATCACGGCGCGGAGCGTTTCACGGACGGCGTTGGGCTGGCGCGCGAGTTCGTCGCGGCAGATCGCGAGCACGCGCTCGTGTTTCGCGGCGTTCTGCGCGAGCGACCAGCGGACGTTTTGCGAAAGCTGGGAATTGTCGGTGGAGCCGAGCGCGGCGAGGATGTGCCGCACGGGCGCCTGTTCGCCGGTCGCGAGGAACGCGCCCCACTGGAGATTGAGCGACTGTTCGGAGCGGACATCGGCCTGGGCGAGCGACGGCGCGGCGCTGCGGAGCATCGCGTCGAGTTCGCGGCGCACCTCCGGAGCGGCGGAGCGGGCGAGCGCGCGCAGCTCGGTGGCGCCGCGCGGATGGCCGGAATACCAGAGGGCGGAGGCGAGCAGGCGCTGGTGCGCAACGGGCAGCACGCGACTGACGGACATCCACTCATTCACGCGCTCGGGATGCTGCGCGAAGATTGACGCGAGGAAGCCGATCGCGAGCGACACATGGCCCGGCTGTTCGAAATAGCCGGAGCGGCTGAGCTCGAAGATGGCGGGCGCGACGCGGTCGGGCGCCGGTTGTTGATAATAGTGCGCGAGCCAGGCTTCGGCGCTCGGTTGCGTGGCGGCATGGGCTCCGCTGGCGAAAGCGAGCAGACCGGCGACGAGGCCGCTGCAGGGCAGAAGACGGATGAGACGCATGGCGGGGAGGAGTTTGATTTTTGGGATGACTCGCCCGGGGCGGGCACGACGAAAAAACTACGTCGCCACGAGGGCGAGTAAAGGGAGCGACCGATGAAATGAATTCATGTGATTTCTCCGACGACCGGGCGCGGCGTGCGAACTGTCGGCAGCGCCGGCCCGCGTCCAAAAATTTATCATAACACCTCGCGGTCGCCGTCGCGGCGACGACCGGCCGATGAATTATTTCCATGCGGGCGCGCCAGCGGCGCGAGGCGCGCGCTTTGGCACGAGCTGGGCTGCCCGGGGGCGACGATATCATGAACATCACCGCAAGCCATCGCCCGCCCACGCCGCGTCTCCCTCGCCTCCTGTCCGCCGCCGTCTGTGTTGCGCTCGCGAGCGCCAGCACGGTCCTTCCGGCCGTGGAGATTCCCTACGATTTCCATGTGCGTTGCACACCCGAGAATTCAATCTTTGGATACTTCTCCGCGACGAAGAAGCCGGTGCTCACGATCAAGTCCGGCGCGGTGGTGCGGATCGACGGCGGCGGCGGCAACAAGTGGGGTGAGGACGCCGACCCGGACGCGTGGCTCAAGGAGAACGGCGTCCCGCTCACGGTCGAAAGCAACGAGGCGCTGAGGGAAATCGTGACCGCGTTGAAGGAGTCGCCGCACCGACTGCCGGCACCTCCGGGCAGTCCGGCGGGAACCCGCATCGGGGGACATTTCCTGATCGGTCCGATCTATATCGAGGATGCGGAACCCGGCGATTCGCTCGAGGTGCGCATCCTCGATGTGACGCCGCGCCTGCCCTACGGGGCCAACGGTGCGCGGCCCGGTGGCGGCGGTCTCCCGGATCTGGTGCCGCGACCCTACGGACACGTTTATAAAATCGACCTCAAGCGCAACGCGGCCGTCTTCAACGAGAACATCGAGATCCCGCTCGCGCCGTTCAACGGCGTCAACGGCACGTGCCCGCCCGATTCCGAAGGCCCGAATCGCCGCTCGAGCGCGCCGGGGCTGTTCGCCGGCAATCTCGACAGCAAGGACCTGGTGGCCGGCAGCACGCTCTACATCCCGATTTTTCAGAAAGGCGCGCTGTTCTATACCGGAGATTGTCACGCCGCGCAGGGTGACGGCGAGGTGGCCGGCGATGCGATCGGCACGGCCAACACCGTCGTTTACCAATTCATCCTGCACAAGGGGAAGACGCTGAAAGGCCCGCGCGCGGAGAACGCGACGCACTACATCACCTACGGGCTCGATCCGGATCTGGATCAGGCGATGCGCCTGGCGCTGATCGAAGCTCTCGATTTCCTGAAGGAAAAGGAAGGTCTCGATTTCCTTCCGGCCTATTCGCTCGCGAGCGCCGCGATCGACTTCCGGGTGACGCAGATCGTCGACAAGACGCTCGGCGTGCACGGCATGATTCCGAAGAAGCTCTTCGTGCACGATACCGCCTCGTCCTACTGGTATCGCCCCTGAACGCCGGAGCCGCCGCCATGATTGCCCGCTCGACCCCCCTCCGGCGTCGTATCCTGATTTTCGTGACACTGCTCGCCGCCGCGGGTGCGAGTCGCGCGATGGAGGTGCCGTATGACGTCCACGTTCCCTTCACGCCGGAGAATGCCATTCTCGGCCACTTTTCCTCGACCAAGACGCCGGTGGCGACGGTCAGGTCCGGCGCCGTGGTGCGGATCGACGTCGGTGGCGGCGTGCGCTGGCGCGATGGCGATCCGAACGCGTGGCTGAAGGAAAACGGTATTCCGACCACGATCGAACAATGCCCCGCGCTGGCGGAATCGATCCGGGTGTTGAACGAGACGCCGAATCGGCTCCCGCCGCCGCCGGGCAGTCCACCGGGCGCGCGTCCCGGCGGTCACATGATCAACGGCCCCATCTTCGTCGAAGGCGCGGAGCCGGGGGACATGCTCGAGGTGCGGATCCTGAGCGTGACGCCGCGCATTCCCTACGGAACCGTCAGCGCGAATCCGGGCGGAGGCGCGCTGCCGGATCTGGTGCCGCGGCCGTTCACGAAAGTGGTGCATCTCGATCTGAAGCGAAACGCCGGAGTGTTCGACGACCAGGTCGAGGTTCCGCTCGGGCCGTTCATGGGCGTGATGGGCACCTGCCCGCCGGATTCGGAGGGGCCGAACCGCCGCTCGGGTCCGCCGGGTGTTTTCGGCGGCAACCTCGATTGCAAGGAGCTCGTCGCCGGCAGCACGCTTTATCTGCCAATCTTTCAAAAAGGCGCATTGTTCTACACCGGCGATTCGCATGCGGCGCAGGGCGACGGCGAGATCACGGTCAACGCGATCGAGACCGCCAACACCTGCACGCTGCAGTTCATCCTGCACAAAGGGAAGACGCTGACCGCGCCGCGCGCGGAAACGCCGACGCACTATCTCACGTTCGGCCTCGATCCGGATCTCGATGGGGCGATGCGGATGGCGATGGTGGAGACGGTCGAGTTTCTGAAAGAGAAGCAGGGTTACGATTTTCTTCACGCCTATGCGCTCTCGAGCATCGCGGTGAATTTTCGCGTGACCCAAGTGGTGGACAAGACGCTCGGGATCCACGCCATGATCCCGAAGAAGCTCTTTATCACGGATCCCGACCGCTACTGGTATCGGACGCGGGAAAACTGAGGCGCGCCATGCTCTCGCTGCCCGAAACGATGGCCGCTGTCCCGCCGGTGCTGGCGGTGAGCGGACTGCGCAAAAGCTATCGCACGCCCGAGGGTGAACTGAAGCTGGTCGTGCACGTGGAATCGTTCGAGCTCGCCGCCGGCGCGCAGGTCGGGCTCAAGGGGTCGAGCGGCAGCGGCAAGACGACCTTCCTCAACCTCGTTGCGGGTATCCTGAAACCGGATGCAGGCTCGATCGTCGTCGCCGGCGCCGAGGTGAGCGCGCTGAGCGAGGCACGGCGCGACCGGCTGCGCGCGACGACGCTGGGCTGCGTTTACCAAAGCTTCAACCTGCTCCAGGGCTACACATGTCTGGAGAACGTGCTGCTTGCGATGGCCTTCGGCGCCGGCCGCGATCGCGCGTGGGCGGCCTCGCTGCTGCAGCGGGTCGGGTTGGGACACCGGCTCGATTATTATCCGCGCCAGCTGTCGGTCGGGCAGCAGCAGCGCGTGGCGGTGGCGCGAGCGCTGGCGAACCGGCCGAGGCTGGTGCTGGCCGACGAACCGACTGGCAATCTCGACGCGATCAACGCCGCCGAAACCCTGGCGCTCCTGCGGGAGACTTGCCGCGAGCAGGGAGCGGCGCTGCTGCTGGTCAGTCACGACCGCAACATCCTCGCCCAGTTCGGCCGCACCGAGGAGTTCAGCGATCTCAACACGCCGTTGGTCACGGCCGCCTGAGTCATGGTCATACCTTTGGTCGTCTACAAAAGCCTTCGCCAGCATCTGGTATCGACGCTGGTGTCCGCCGCCGCGATCGCGCTGGCGGGCGGGCTGTTGATGTCGGTGTGGGTGATGCGGCAGGAGGCGAGCCGCACCTTCACGAGCGTCAGCGGCGGATTCGACGCGGTGCTCGGCGCGCGGAGTTCGAAGCTGCAGCTCGTGCTCAATGCGATCTTTCATCTCGAGGACAGCCCCGGAAACATTTCCGCCGCGGATGTGGAGACCGTCCTGAAAAATCCCAACATCGAGTTCGGACTGCCCATCGCGGTGGGAGACAATTACCAAGGTTATCGACTGGTCGGCACGACGACGGAGCTGTTCGAGCGCGTGGAGTTTGCACCCGGCCGCCGTTACCGCGTGGCGGAGCCGGGGCGGCCGTTTGCGATGGGCGAAAAGGAAGCGGTGGCAGGCAGCTTCGCCGCGCAGCAGCTCGGGCTCGCGCCGGGCGGGACGTTTCATCCGTTTCACGGTTTGATCTACGACGAAACCAAACAGCACGCGGAGACATTTGTCGTCACGGGCGTCCTCGAACCGACCGGCACGCCGGCCGACCGCGTGATCTGGATTCCGCTCGAGGGATTGCAGCGGATGAGCGGCCACGACGCGCGGGCGGCGACCGACGTGAGCGCGGTGCTGATCAAATTGAAGCAGAGCAATCCGATGGCCGGATTTCAGCTCGACATGCTCTATAACAAACGGGGCAACAAATTCACCTTCGCTTGGCCGCTGGGCGCGATCCTGGGCAAGCTTTTCGACAAGATCGCGTGGTTCGACCGGATCCTCGCGTTCGTTTCCTATCTCGTGGTCGTCGTGGCGTCCGCGTCGATCCTGGCGAGCATCTACAATTCCATGAACGAACGCCGGCGCGAGATCGCGATCTTGCGCGCGCTGGGCGCCGGGCGGCTCACGGTCTTCGGCGCGATCGTGGTCGAGTCCGCCGCGATCGCCGCCCTTGGGATGGCGATGGCTTTTGCAATCTATGCCGCCGTCGTCGGCGCGGCCTCGGAGATCATTCGGGCGCAGACGGGCGTGGTGATCGATCCTTTCGCCCTGCATCCGGTGATGCTGATCGCGCCCACGGGGATCGTGGCGCTCGCGGCGCTGTGCGGGGTTTTCCCGGCGATCAAGGCGTATCGCACGGACGTCGCTGGCGGGATCGCGCCAACGTCTTGATATTATGAATACATTACGATCGTTGACGGTGTTGCGGTTGGCAGCGGCCTTGGGGGTGTTCGTCGTCGGCGTTCGGGCCCAAGAGGTCACGGTGGATCTGACGCCGCGCCGCACGGTGGTCGACGGCGTGGAGATGTTCGCGCTCGGGTTCGATAAATTGTCCGCGTTCGATTACACCCTGATGGATGCGGGCACGGGTGCGACCCCGGAGGAAATCGAAGCGAATCTGAAGAAGGATCCCGTCCCGCCATGGATCAGAACCTACGACAAGCAGCGGGTGCGGCTGACCGGCTATCTGATGCCGCTGCAGGTGCAGAACGGCCGCACGAAGAAATTCGTGATGATGCGCGACGTGAACACGTGCTGTTACGGGGCGGTGCCGCGGATGAACGACTATCTCGTGGTCACGATGACGGACGCCGGCGTGGAGGCGATCCAGGACGTGCCGGTCGAGCTCGTCGGCATCTTCCATATCGATCATCGCTACGAGGACGGCTACGTCGTTTCGCTTTTCCGCATGGACGGCGAAAAGTTTCTCGGACCGAAGAAATAGTCGCTGGGGCTGCAAACCTTCATGAACATGCGCTTTGCCAACCGATTGTTTTGCAGCGTCGTGTCGGTCGCGCTTTTAGCCGGTTGCGAACGAGCGGATAAAGCTCCCGGCGACCCTGCGATGATCGGGCATCACCAGCACGAGCATCATGCGCCGCACGGCGGCACGGCGGTCGCGCTCGGCGACGAAGCGTTTCATCTCGAACTCGTGCTCGACGCCGCGAGCGGGGAACTGCGGGCGTTTGTGCTGGATGGTGAAATGGAGAACTTCGTGCGCTGCGCGATGCCGTCGTTCGAGATGAATGCGACGTCCGGCGGCCAGACGCACCGCTTGATCTTCGCCCCGGTGGCGGATGAGGCCACTGGCGAGACGGTGGGAGATACCTCGCTTTTCGCGGCGACCGGCGAGTGGTTGAAGCAGGCGCGGGAGTTCGACGCATCGATCCCGCTGCTGACGATCCGCGGCGCGACGTTTCGGGACGTTGCCGTTCGTTTCCCGGACGGACACGAGCACTGACCGTTCGCGTGGGACCGGCCGGCTCGATCGAGCTGCGGCCGGTCGTTGTGAGCATCTGGCGGATACGCGAACAGCGGCGCGCTATTCGCGGCGGGCGACCGGACCGAAGTCGGGCGGCGGCACGCGGTGCCGGGTCGCCTGCTCGTAGGCGGCGGCGATTCTGAGCAGCGTCGGCTCGCTGAACGGTCGCCCGAGAAAATCGACGCCGATCGGGAGCCTCGCCGCGACCGGAGCGAGTGTCCTCAGGCGGAGTTCGCGTTCGCCGCCGGTCGATGTTCCGGCGGGCGGGGCGGACTCATCCGGCACGCGATCGTAGACCACCTGCGAGTAGCCGGCGGGCACGGTGATGGCGGGAAAACCCTGCGCGCCGACGAAGGTCCACATCCCGTAGTTGCCGATGCCGTTGAACGTCGGATCGCGCGGCATCCCGATCTTGCGCGGCGGAAGATTGCTCGTGGGATAAACCACCGCGTCGAGTTTCAGCTCGGCCATCGCGGCGAGGATGATCTGTTGCACGGCGAAGCGTCGTTGGAGGCGCAGCGCGGTTTCGTAGGTTTGCGGCTTGTTGTGGTTGCGCAGCGTGACGCGTTTGTCGCCTTCGGAGTCGTCGACAAAAAAATTGGCGGCATCGATCAGGTCGTCGAGGGACTTGATCCGGGCGTCGCCGCGCTGCCGCAGGTAGAGATTGAAGCCGAATCGATTTTCGCCGACGGAGTTGCCGCTGGCCTCGCCCAGGTCGCGCAACGTGAGTTCGCCAGGCACCTTCGAGGGGTCGAACGTCATTTCGACCAGCGTGGCCAGGTGATCGCCCATTGGCTGGCCGCTGGCGTCGACGGGGAACTCTGCCGGATGGAGCTTCGTCCACTCGCGGTTGAGCAGCATCGGGCCGAAGCGGCGGATGTAGGAGGTGAAGAGGCCGTCCGGTTCGCCTTCCACAATGGTGGCGCCGAGTTGGCGCAGGTCGTCGATCGCCTGCTCGATGCAGTCGAGGCTAGGCTGAAAAACGGGATCGGCGAAGACGCGCCGGTCCATGAACTCGCGCACGACGCCGATGCGCACGCCGTCGAGGCGGCGGGCGAGGGTGAAGCTTTCATATGGCTCGGCCGGAGTGCGGCCGACCGCGAAGGCGGTCATCTCGTCCTTGGGATCGTAGCCGGCGATCACGGTCAGCACGCGCGCGGCATCCTCGACGGTGCGGGCGATCGGGCCGGTGCGGGTGTGCAGGCCGATGTTCATCAGGCCGTCGCGGCTGACGAGTTCCTGGGTGGGAGAGAGGCCGACGGCGCTCGCATAGGTCGCGGGCGCGCGGATCGACGGTCCGGATTCTTCGCCGATGGAGACGGTCGCGAAACTCATGGCGGTGGCGACGCCGGAACCGCCGCTCGAGCCGCCGGGCACGCGCGTGGTGTCGTAGGCGTTGACGGTGGTGCCGCCGAACGCGCTGCGGATGCCGGAGGCGTATTCGCCCATGTTGGTTTTGCCGAGGATGATGGCGCCAGCCGCGCGCAGGCGCGCCACGAAGGTGGCGTCGTCCGGCGGACGGTCGTTCGCGTAGTGGGCGTCGGCGCCCGACGTCGTGCGCTGGTCGAACGTGTCGTACTGGTCCTTCACGACGATGACGACGCCGTGCAGCGGACCGACGAGCTGACCCGTCGCGGCGAACGCGGCGTCCAGAGCGGCCGCAGTTTCGAGCGCATCGGGCATGGCGGGATCCGCGTCGACCGGATCGGTGAGGCTGCGCGCCTTGCGTTCGTCGAAGCCGAGGGCGCGTCGTGCGGCGGGCCGGAGATTGAGCGTGATGATGGCGTTCACGCCGCGGGCGTGTGCCACGGGCTTGATGGGTCCGAGAATGCCTTCGGGCTCTTCCACGCCCGGTCCGTTGTAGGCCTTGATGCGGTCGAGATAGCGGTGAACGACTTCTGTCGCGGTGGTCTGTCGGGCGAGAATGGCGGACTGGATGTCGGCGATGGTGGCTTCCTGCACCTCGAAGGCGAAGGCACCGGTCGCGGCGTGGAGACCGAGCGCGACGAGGCTGGCGAGAAAGCGCGGGCCAAAACGGTGCGGTCTCGAATCGAAGAAACGGATACAAAACATAGGGATAAGGCGATGATGGTGGAGGTGGCGGCGGGTTGGCGGAAAAAAGGCGCAGCCGAAGCTGCGCCTTGGCTGCGGACGTCCCGGGCCGGCTCAGAATTTATAGGTGATCTTGCCGGTGAAGGTGCGCCCCGGCTGCGGAATCAGCGCGGCGCTGCCGCTGGTCGAGGTGAAGAACCATTCGTCGGTGAGGTTCTTCACCGAGAGCCGGTATTCCCAATGCTCGCTGCGATAGCCGAGATCGACCGAGAAGGTCGTGGCGGAGGGAAGCACGATGTCGCCGAAGGATGCGGCATCGTAGCCGGCGGTGTAGTTGGCGCCGACGGCGAGATCGAAGCCGCTTTTGCCGAAGATGTAGTTGCCGAAGATGCTGAACACCTTGTCGGGCCGGGAGACGCGGGTATTGGCGGTGTCATACGCCAGCTGATACCGCCCGCCGCCGAACTGGATCGGATCGAGGCCCACGGTCTCGACCGGTGCGGGCGTGTAGCCGGGCGCCAGCGGGTCGTTGTCGCGCCGCAACCAGTCCATCGCGACGGCCAGGTTGAAGCGGCGCGTGGGGACCCAGCGCACCTCGACCTCGTGACCGCGGCTGCGCGTCTGCTGGAAATCGCCGTTGCCGCCGTTGAGGCTCTGGACGAAGGCGGTGCGGTATTGCTCGTAGATCGAGTAGGAGGCGAAGAGCTTGCCCTGGAGGAACTCGCCCTTCACGCCGGCCTCCTTCAGCCTGGTGCCGGTGAGGATCTGGTCGTTGATCTGACCGCTGCTCAGTCCGCCGGTGCTGCCGGGCACGATCGTCTTGGGCGTGGCGTAGGTGACATAGGGAATGATGTTCGGAAGGACCTTGTAGGAGAGACTCGCCGACGTCAGCGAGCCGGCGTGCTGCGAACCGCGGGCGAACGAAGGCGTGGTGGGAGCGAGCGAGTTTCCGGAGTTGCGGAGGCCGGCGTAGTTGTGCATCTCGCCGTCCACCCAGTCGTAGCGGGCGCCAACGGTAAGCGTGAGCTTCTTAAACGCGCTGATGTCCAGAATGTTTCCAATGCCTCCCTCCCAGTGCTGGCTGCGGGCGGTCGAATCGACGCCGGCTTCGACCGGGTTGTCCCAACCGTTCTGAAACTTGTAGTGACCATCTGTATACACGGTCAGATCCCAGTAGTTGAAAATCTGGAAGCTGTTCGTCGTGGAATTGGTCGCGTCGAGATAACGCGCGTTCAGCGCCGTCACGTTGGTGATTGTCAACCAGTCCGGCAGGTTTTCAGGCTTCCACTCGACGGTGAAGCGCTCCTCGAACAGCGACGTGTCGCCGGCGCGAAAATAGGCGATGTCGGAGAGTTTGTAGTAGTCCTGGTATTCGAAAAAAAGGTGGTTCTTGAAGACGAGGTTCGGGTTGGCGTCGTTGATGAGCCGCACGAACGCGATGTAATCCACGCCCCAGTTGACGCGTTCGAGCAGCACATTGCGGCGACTGAGCGAGGCGGTGCCGAGGTCGGTGACGAAGGCCAGCGGTCCGCCGGGGGCGGTGTAGGCGGTCGTGCCGGGCTTGACCTGGTTCGCGACCGGCACGCCGGGCGCCTGGAAGTTATAGTTGTTCGTCAGGCCCGCGTTGTAGAGCTCGGCGCGGCTGGCGACGCCATTGTGGTCGGTGTCGATGAGGCTGAAATCAGGCGAGCCGGTCTGGTAGGTGCCGTGATCGACGAGATCCTGGGTGACGCGGTTCCAGCCGGCGATGCCGGTGCCTTCGTGATGCTGGTAGTTGCCGCCAATATCGAGCCGCAGCGAGTCCGTGAGGTCGACCGTCATGGTCGCCTGGGCAATGATGTCCTTCACGCGCTGGCCGACGTAGAACGTTTTCGAATCCTCCATCTGGGTGTAGACGTAAAAACCGGCGCGCCGGCCGAACAGGCTCAGCGGTCCTCCGACTTCCGCCGTGCCCACGCGCCGGCCCCATTCGTCGAAGGTGGCGCTCGCCTTGCCGGTGAGGCCTTCGAGGTATTTGCCGGTCAGGGCGCGGGCGGATTTGGGCAAATAGTTCATGAAGCCGCCCACGGAGCCGGCGCCAAGGACGGCGGACGGCGGTCCGCGCACGATTGTCACGCCGTCGCTGGCGCCGATGATCGTCTTCAGGTTGGACGCGTTGTTCAGCTTCTTCATGTCGCCGAAATACGTATCCGCGGTGTCACCACGAATCTGCAGCCCGCCCTGCACGCCGAAGGAAAAGGCGGTGTAGGTGCTGGGCGAGAAGCGGGAGAGATCGGCGAGCTCGGTGATGTTGAAACGCTCGATCGTGTCGCCGGAAACGACGCTGATTGAGCGGGGCGTCTCCACGATCTTCTGGTTGAGTCCGAGGACGCTGACCGGCTGGTTGGGGATCAGCGCGGTGGGATCTTCGCCTCCTCCGACGACGAAGCGTTCGAGCAGCACGATCGGTTCCGTTGGGGTGGACGGAGATTTCGTCGGCGCTTCGGTTTGAGCGAAGGCGAGCAGGCTGGAGCAGGCGAAGCCTGTCGCAGCCACGAGACGCGCGAGTTTTCTCATGGTCCGGTGTTGTGTGTGGATGTTGCGGTTTCTGGTGTTGCGCTGAGCGCGCCGCCGGGGAGCACGGCAGGTGCCCGGGCGGGCGGGCGCGCCGGTTTAACTCATGAAAACTTTTTGGCGCTTTTCCGGCGGGGAGGCGTCGCGCGGCGCGGTGGGGCGCGGTTGCGGCGTTCAGTCCGACCTTGCGCCGGGTGGCGAGGCGGCGTCCATTGCGCGCATGAAAGTGTCGTTCACGACGAAGGAATACACCCGCTTGCTCGAGCTCGTGCACCTTGGCCTCACGGTGTCCGGAGCGCATGCCGACGATCCGGCGACCATGCCGGAGCGTTACGCGGAGATCGCGCAGAAGGTCTTCCGGATGGCGGAGCTGTTCGGCTGCGCGGAACTCGTCGAGGCGGATGTGAACGGCGAGCTGTTTCCCAACGAGGCGCTGACCGAAGGCGTCACGCGCGAGAAGCTGAACGCGTTCACCGAGGATGTGTTTTGGAGCGAGCTCGTGGCGCAGCTCGGCGTGCGGGATTTGCGGCACGAGGTGGGCGCGGCGGCGGCGGACGCCGAAGACCTCGCGCCGGAGCACGAGGAGAAACTCGGCGAGCTCGAGGATGCGTATTGGCGCGAATTCGAGGAGTTCGGCGTCGAGCATCTGGTGCTGCTCCGCGGCGGACGGGGCTGACGCGTCCGGCGGCGGGCGCATAAAATGCGCAGCACAACGCAAGACCGGCGCAGCCGGTCGGGCGGGGAGGGATTAGGATCAACGCAGATCCTTTCCCACCATGACAACGATCACTGTTCTCACGCTGCTGGCGCTCGCGGCCGTGTTCGGGCTCTGGGTTCGCCTGGAGCTCTCGTTGCTGCACAAGCGGCCGGTAGAAAAAATCCGCGTCGAGACGCGTTCGCTCGATCGGACCCGCTGAGCGATGCCGGCGGTCGATTCGCTCTGCCCGCTGCGGGAGTCGCTGCCCGGGGCGCTCGGTCGTCCCGTGGCGGTGCTCGGGGGCGGCATCACCGGCCTCACCGCGGCGTGGACGCTGCGCCAGGCCGGGGTGAATGTCGCGGTCCTCGAGGCCGGCCCGCGTGTGGGCGGCGCGATCAACACGTTCACGAGCGATGGCTGGATGCACGAGCTCGGTCCGAACTCGATGTTGGAGTCGTCGGCCGATGTGCGGACCCTCATCGCGGAGCTGGGGCTCGATCGGCAGGTGCTCTACGCCGCGCCGGAAGCGTCGAAACGCTACATTGTGCGCGAAGGCGGGCCGGTCGCGATGCCGGCGTCGCCGTTCAGTTTCCTGGGCACTCAGCTCTTCTCGTGGCAAGCCAAGGCGAATCTGCTCGGTGAACCCTTCCGGGGGCGTGCGCCGGCGGCGGCCGAGGAGAGCGTGGCGGAGTTCGTCACGCGCCGGCTCGGCAGCGAGTTTCTCGATTATGCGGTGAATCCGTTTGTCGGCGGCGTGTATGCGGGCGATCCGCGGAAGCTGTCGGTGAAGTTCGGTTTCCCGAAACTTTGGGCGCTGGAGCAGGAGCACGGCTCGCTCATTCGCGGCGCGATCAAGCGGCGCAACCCCAGCGGCGGACCGAAAGGGCGGATGTTCTCGTTTGCCGGCGGGCTGCAGGTGTTGCCTTCGACGATGGAGCATCTGCTGGCCGGCGCGGTGCGGCGGCAGCACGCGGTGCGCGGCGTGCGCCGGAGCGGAACGGGCTGGGAGGTCGAGTATGAGACCTCCGGCCGGGTGACGCGCGAAACCTTCGCCGCGGTCGTGTGCGCGCTGCCGCCGGATGCGCTGGCGGCGATTCCTTTCGACTGCGGGACCGCGGGCGCGGCGTTGCGCGAGCTAGGGCGGATCGAATTTGCCCCGGTCGCGTCGGTGTTTACCGGATACAAGCGCGCCGCCGTGGCGCATCCGCTCGACGGATTCGGGGTGCTGGTGCCGGAGGTGGAGCGGGGGCGGATTTTGGGAACGCTGTTCTCCAGCTCGTTGTTCTCCGGTCGCGCGCCGGACGGGCATGTCGGGCTGACGAGCTTCGTCGGCGGCATGCGCCAGCCGGAGCTGCTCGAACGCGACGACGCGGAGCTGGAATCCCTCGTCCAGGAGGAGCTGGAGCGGCTGCTCGGCGTGAGTGACGAACCCGTCTTTGTGCACATCCGCCGCTGGTCGCGCGCGATTCCGCAATACACGCTTGGCTACGGCCGCAATCTCGACCTGTGCGCGGCGGCGGAACGCGAAGCACCCGGGCTGTTCATCGGGGGCAACGGCCGCGACGGCATCTCGCTCGCGAACTGTATCGGTTCGGGCCGGCGGCTGGCGGCGGCGGTGCTGCAGGCCGCCCGGCGTTGAGACTACGAAACGGACGAAAACACGGAAGTCCGATCTGGTCCCGGCCGCGCGGTTCTCCGGACGAGCCGAACGGCCACTAAGAAAGGCGAGGGCTGCGCGTAGGAGAAGGAGAGGAATTGCCACGGCAGGCGCTGCCTGCAGTGTTTTGCAATAGTCCTGCTTTCTCATGAAACCTCTTCCTGTGGTCCTGAGTGTGTCGGTGATCGCGAATCTGGCGCTGGTTGCCGCCGTGATGCGATCGCCCAGGCGGGCTGAGACAGGTCCGGCGGCGTCCGCGGCGGGCGTGACGATGACGGGAACCCCCAGCGGTAAGCAGATGTTGGATACGACGCCGTCCGCGCAGCGCGGTGGTGCCGAGGCGGAAACCCGGGCGAGCTGGCCGGCGTTGAGTGCCGGCGGCGCGGCCGAGCTTGCCACGCGGTTGCGCGGCGCGGGATTTCCGCCGGCGGTGGTGCGGGCGGTCGTGGCGGCGCAGATCCACGAGGAGTTTGCGGAGCGGCGAAAGGCGGCGGTCGCGGACCTGCAAGTGCCGGGATTCTGGGAACCGGGTCTGATGTTCTCGCAAATCAAGGTTTCGATGACGCAGCGCACCCTGTATCGGGAAGAGCAGAAGCGGTTGAAGGAAATCCTGGGTGCGGATGCCGTCTACGAAGACGAGTTCAGCCGCTACTATCGTGAGCGCCAGTTCGGCGAGCTCTCGCCGGAAAAGGCGGAGCGGCTGCAGGCGGTCGCGAGCGACTATGCGGAGCTGCAGAGCGAAATTCACACGCGCGCCAACGGGCTGCTGATGCCGGAAGACCGCGAGAAACTGTCGTATTTGCAAAAAGAGCTGGAGCGCGATTTTGCCGAAATCCTTTCGCCGGAAGAGCTGCAGGCTTACCAGCTGCGCTCGAGCCCGGTCGCGCATCAGCTGCGGTCGCAGCTCGTCGCGTTTCAGCCGAACGAAAGCGAATTTCGCGCGCTGTTCCAGGCGGCGCAGGCGGTGGAAGCGAAGTTCGGCTCGTCCAACGGCGTGGTCATGGGATCCGAGGCGTGGCGCCAGCGCCAGGCGGCGTTGAACGAACAGGCCAAGCTCGTGCTCGCGCCGGAGCGCTATGAACAATTCGAGCAGGCAACCGATCCGCGCAACGCCATGCTCAACCGCGTTGTCGCGCGCTACGATCTGCCCCTCTCGGTGGTGCCGCAGGTGAATGCGGTGCAGCAGGACCTCCAGCAGCGAAGCGCGGCATTGCGCAGTCTGCCGGCTCCGGAACGCGAGGTGCAGGCGCGGGCGCTGGCGGCGGAGGCGAAAACGAAACTCGTGCCGCTGCTCGGCGCGCAGGGTTTCGAAGGCTACAAGCAGTATGGCGGAAACTGGATCGAGCGGCTCACGCAGCCGCCGCCGACCCCGCCCGGGGCCGCCGGCGCGAAAAAGTGATTCGCCCGGCGCCGCCTTCGCCTCAAACGCGGAAGCTGCGCCATTTCGCGAGCGGCGTGGCGGCGAGCATCATCGCGAAAATCTGGCTGACGCCGAACGCGAGCAACCACCAGAACGCGGCGTCCATGAAGCCGTAGCTGTGCAGCCCGACGCCGAGCATGTTGACGCCGAACCAGCTCCACGCGGTCACGATGTTGCCGAAGATCGCGAGCACCATCAACCCACGCGCCTTCACCAGGCCACCCCAGCGGGCGTGCAGGATGAGGGCGTTCCACAGCACGATGATCAGCGCGCCGTTCTCCTTCGGATCCCAGCCCCAGAACCGGCCCCACGACTGGTCGGCCCAGATGCCGCCGAGCACGGTGCCGAGAAAACTGAACAGCGTCGCGAAACAGACCGTGCCGTAAACCATCCGCGCGAGCGCGTCGGCCGTCGGACGGTCGAGCGAGCGAGTGAAGAGTCCGCGGCCCACGTAGATCAGCGCGAGGAATCCCGCGAGGAACGTTGCGGAGTAGCCGACGGCGATGGTGACGACGTGCGTGGCGAGCCAGAAGTTCGAGTCGAGCACCGCGCGCATCATCTCGAGCGTGTCACCGCCGAGAGACAAGTGGTGCGCGATGACCAGTGCGGCAAAACCGATCAGGCCGGCGGCGACGCTGCCGATTGCGTTCTTGTAGGCGATCTCCAGCACGAGGCAGAGTCCGACGGCGCCCCAGCCGACGAAAAGCGCCGACGAGTAAAGATTCGTGACGGGCGGTCGGTTCTCGAGCCACATGCGGGTGGCGATGCCGGCCGTGGTGAGAACAAATGCCAGTGCGGTCAGCCAGAACGCCGAGCGTCCGAGCGCGTCCGGCCATTTCAGCCAGGAAAACACCGCGAACAGAAACGCGAGCACATAGAGCAGCGCCGCGGTGTAGAAGGGCTGCGCGGAGTTGAACCGCGCCTCGACATCGCACTTGGTCATCACGCCCGGCGCATCGGCGTCCAAGGAAGCTCGATACGCGTGCACGGCGTCGTTGAACGCCGCGGGCTGGTAACCGCGCCAGGCCTGGCCGAGCGCGATGTAGGTCTTGAGCGACGGGTTGAGCGTGCCGCTGGCGAGGCTTTCGCGGACGGAGGCGCCGGCGTTGCGCCAGGCGAGCGGGTTCGCCCGATCGGTTACCGGCGCGACCGGCAACAGATACCCGTAGGTCTCGATCGTCGCGGCGCGATCGCCAAGGGCACGGACGGTCTCCAGCGCGGCGGCGTCGTGGGGCTGGCCGGATTTCCGGGCATTCATGGCGGCGAGTGCGGCGGGCACGGTTTGTTCCAGCGCGGCGAGCTGCTCGAGGTGGCGGGCGGGATCGTCGGCGGCGATCACGCTGTGCTGAATGCGCTGATACAGGATCACGTTATCGCGGAGTTTCACCACCGAACGCTGAAACGCGCTGCGGTGCGCGCTCTCGACGTCGCTGGCGAGCTTGGCCTGGCGGTCGAGTTCGGCGAGTCGTGGCGAGAGTTGCGCGTAGGAGAAGCGCTTGCCGCCCGCGCCGGCGTCGGTCGTGAGATTGAGCAGCGCGAGGGTCTCGGGATGGACGATCTCGAAGACCTGGTAACCGCGGGCGACGTCGGGCCGGAAGAGCACGTCGAGGAGCCACTCGGCTGGCGCAGCGGACTGACCGTCGGGGGCGGTGACGCGCTGGCGGCCCTGCATCACCAGCAGGGAGGTGCGGGCAACGGTATCCAACGGTTTGATGCGGCCGTTGACGAGCGTCGGCAGCCGGCTGAAGGCAGCGATGTCGTAGTCGCCGCGATTGCCCGGGGCGCGCAGCGAGGCGAGGAGCCCGGCGGCGGCGGTGAGAAGGACGAGCAGAGGGAAAAAGCGTTTCATGGGGTCAGGCGCGGGAGGCGGCGGGACAGGGATCGGACTTGCCGGTGGACGGTTCGGCGTTGGCGGGCGCGGGGGCGATCGCGCGGGCCGGCCGGCGTTTCCAGGCGAAGGCGAGGAGGTGGAAGCTGAACTGGACGGTGAGGCCGAGCGTCATCACGACACAGGCGATGTAGGGCACGAGCCAGCTCGGGTTGCGCACGACCTGGAGGATTGAGGTCGTGTCGTTGTTTTCGAAGCCGGCTTGGTAGAACGTGAGCCCCGCGTAGCGCAGCGGGTTGTTCATGTAGATGAGCGCCTCGCGGTCCTCGCGCCCGTCGGGCGTGGCGATGCGGATGCGGCTGGAGAAGTTTTTCGGGATCTGCGTGCCCGCGTAGCGATCGTGGCTGAACTTCAGCAGCGTGACGGAGAATGGATAATAGTGCCGCGCGAACCGCAGCTCCAGTTTGTAGGAGCGGCCCTCGTGCTCGAAGCGTTGCGGCTCCGCGAGCAGGGTCGAGACCAGCCACGTGCCGATCGTGCCGCCGGCGCCGGTGAGCTCGACGAAGGCGCTCGGCATGTTGCGTTCGTTTTGTTTGTAGGTGAGCGGCTGCGCGGTCGCGATCAACTGCGAGCCGAATCCCTTCGTGGCTTCGGATGGCGCGGCGCTGTCGTCGCCGCGGCGCATCTGGAGGATCGAGTTCGGCAGATACGATTTGATGGCGACGCGAAAGGGCAGCGACGCGTGCTGGACGGTGCCTCGTTTCGTCAGCACGGATTCGGGAATCGCGGTGACGATGTCGCTGGTCGCGTCGGTGACATCGGTGACGGCGAGCTCGATCTCGCGATAGCTCTCGGCGTAGTTCCGCGTCGCACCCTGCTCGAGCCGCAGGTGGAACTCCCGCTGCATGAGGCCGGAGAACAGCTCGCCGAGCAGGAGCAGAATCAGGCCGGCGTGGGCGAGATGAATGCCGAGTTTTCGCCAGGTGAACTTGAACCGGAAGATGTGCGCGGCGACGAGGTTGAGCAGCAGCAGGCCGCCGAGCGTGTAGCCGCCGGGGAAAACCGCGAGCGAGAGATCGCCAACGTGCCAGAAGACCGCCCAGCAGTGGAAATATTTCTCCTGCACGGCCCAGACGCCGATGTTCACCTGGTCGAGCGTCGCCGCGAGGACGAGCACGATGGAGAGTGCGATGAGCACGACGGTGAGCTTGAGCGAGACGAGGAGGTCGCGGAGTTCGCGAAGGAGCGTGCGCATGACAGGAAGGTCGTCGCGGCGGTGAGGCGCGTCAGGGTTTCAGGGTGTTGAGGAAATCGACGAAGGCGGGCTTCTCGGCGGCGACGACGGTGTCGGGACCGGTGAGTTTGACGAACCACGTGGCTCCCTCGTGCGGGACAAACGCGGCGAGCATGCGCTGCGGTCCGTTCGCGATGTCGAGGTAGGCGATGGCGAGACCGTTGGCCTCGAAGCGAGTGAGGACGGCCGGGAGTTCGGCGGCGTCAATCGGCGGGAGCGAGATCTGGCCGCGCCAGCGGTTGACGTTGGCGAGCTCGCCGCCGACGTCGCCCGGGAAGGCGGTGATCGCGAGATCGGCGGCCGAGTCGTTGTCGGGTCCGACGGCGTAGCTGCCCTTGCGCATGGCGCTGCCGGATTTCGCCCGCCAGCTCGCCGGCGCGGTCCAGGTGAGATCGTGCGCGTGGCCGGCCTCGGCGTGATCGGCATGATCGTGTCCGGCGGCTGCGGTCTGCTTTGGGGCAGGGTCGGCCTCCTTCGGTATCCGATAGGTCACGACGGAGGAGTCGCGGCAGCCGGCGAGAGCGAGCAGGGCGGGGAGGGCGAGGCGGACGGCAAGGCGGCGCATGAATGGGAAAGGGATCGGCATGAGGATGCCCGAACGCCCGCGGGCCGGCTGCGCATCTCTTGCGGTCTGTTGAGCAATTCCTGTGAGAGACGGCCAACGGATGCGGAGGGCGGCTCGCGGGGTGCGGTGCGCCTTTTTTGCCGCGGCATCGCAAGCTTTGCGCGCTGCTGGCCAAAAGGTGCGCAGCCGTCCGGCCCGGATTTCGGCAAGCTCATCACGCTCCCGGTTCCTTTCGCCGGGAGGATCGCAATACCTCACGTATCATGAAACTCACCACGAAGATTGCCCTGGCGGGCGCGGCGGTTCTCCTGCCGCTGGTTGTCGGACGCGCCGCGCCCGTCGCGGAAAACTGGGAAAATCACTGCCAGAAGTGCCACGGCGCCGATGGCAAGGGCCAGACCAAGAGCGGCAAAAAGCTGCAGGTCAAAGATTACACGGACGCGGCGGTGCAGGCCGAGATGACCGACGAGCACATCATCAAGATCATCGCCGACGGCGCCGTCGACAAGAACGGCAAGGAGCGCATGAAAGGCTACAAGGACGAGCTCTCCGAGCAGGAGATCAAGGACTTCGTGGCGTTCATCCGCGCGTTCAAGGCCTGATCGCCGCGCCGGCGCGCGCCGCCGTTTCCGACTCGTGAGGGCGGGCCGCCGGCCCGCCCGTGGGCTGCTGCCTGCCGCTTCAACTCTCCTCTCTCCGCTCCCGTTCCGCCATGGACCCGTCCAAACCCCGCTCACACTTCAACAACTGGATCAGCGCGATCGGCGCGGTGATCGCCGTCGGGGCGCTGTTCTCGTTCGCGTTCCTGGTGTGGATGGACTTCACGCAGGGCGACGAGAATCCGTATCTCGGCATCTTCACCTACATCGTCGCCCCGGGATTTCTCATCGGTGGGCTCGCGCTGGTGTTTCTCGGCGCCTGGCTGCAGCGGCGCTGGGCGATCAAGCATGCGGCGACGATGCCGGACAAGTGGCGGCTGGACTTCACGAATCCGAAGCAGCGTCGCACGCTCGTCCTCTTCGGCGCGGGCGCCCTGGCGTTTCTGCTGCTGAGCGCGTTCGGCAGCTATCAGACGTATCACTATTCCGAGTCGGTCCAGTTCTGCGGCGAAGTCTGCCACAACGCGATGAATCCCGAGCTGGTCACCTACAAGCGCGGTTCGCACGCGCGCGTCGACTGCGTGCAGTGTCACATCGGCTCGGGCGCGGAATGGTTCTTCAAGGCGAAGATCAACGGCACACACCAGCTGATCGCGTATACACTGGACAACTACAAGCGGCCGATCGACACGCCGCTGAAGAACCTGCGCCCGGCGCAGGACATCTGCGAGCGCTGCCACTGGCCGGAAAAGTTTCACGGCAACATCGACGTCAACTACACGCACTTTCTCTCCGACAAGAAGAACACGCCCTACACGGTGCGGATGCTGATGCGCGTGAACCGCGGGCAACCCGGCGGCGCGCCGGGCGGCATTCACTGGCACGTCAACGAAAACGAGAAGGTCGAATACTATGCGGCCGACGAGAAGCGCCAGGACATCCCGTGGATGCGCGTGACGAACAAGCGCGACGGCTCCTCGCGCGTCTATCGCACGGAGGCGTTCGCCGGCGAGCCGCCGGCCGACAAGATTCGCGTGATGGACTGCATGGACTGCCACAATCGTCCCGCGCACGTGTTTCCGACGGCCAACGATTCCGTCGAGCGCGCGATGGCATCCGGCGCCCTGAGTCTCGCGCTCCCCAATATCAAACGCGAGGCGGTGAAGGCGATGGAGCAGGAGATGGCGACCGATGCCGAGGCGGCCGACAAGATCGCGGCTTTCCTCACGTCGAAATACAAGGATCATCCCGATCTTCCCGCGGCGATCGCGGAGGTGCAGTCGCTGTATGCCAACTCCATTTTCCCGGAGCGGAAGGCCGATTGGCGCGTGTATCCGAACAACATCGGCCACAAGGACTGGCTGGGTTGCTTCCGCTGCCACGACGACAAGCACAAGTCCGACCAGGGCGAGCCGGTGCGGTCGAGCGACTGCAATTCCTGCCACACCATTCTTTCGCAAGGCAAGGGCGCAGACTTGGAGCTGCTATCCGCCGCCGGGCTCGAGTTCGAGCATCCAGGTGGTGAATACGACGAGGAGCTCACCTGCGCCGACTGTCACAACGGCGGAATTCAGAAGTGAGCGTCGGGTTCCGCTGCGCGCGGGACCGCGGAAACCGAAACGCAAAATTTGTCTGGTCAGTCTGGAACTGGTGGTGAAGCCGGGGGCGTCAGGCCCCCGGCTTTTTCTGTGGCCGCCGGTCGCGCGGACGGGGGGCCGGCCGCCGCACTGCGCCGATCTTGCGGTGCCGGTTGCGCACAGGTTGTCCCCAAGATATGCAGCAACGGCTGCGCGAAGCTCGACAAGCGATGCGCAGTCACCGACCGCGCGCATCCGATATAGTCGGCACGCTACAACGCGAACTCTCCTCACGAACGCCCGGGTGACACCTAACGTCTTCCTATGACCCCAAGCTTTGTCAGAAACAAGAATACGCTCCTCTTCGGCGGTGTCGCCGTCTGGGGGTTGCTGTTGATCGGTTGCGTGACCGTCAACCGCACCATCATGGCCCCGCCGCAGGTGGTCGCCGGTGCGAAATTCGTCGGCTCCGAGCAATGCTCCGAGTGCCATGAAAACGTGACGAGCAGCTTTCACGATGCCACGCACGCGAAGCTGATCGCCCAAGGCGACAACGCCACCAACGTCGGCTGCGAAGCGTGCCACGGGCCCGGCAGCGTGCACGTGAAGAGTGGCGGCGGCGCCGGCACGATCATCAATCCCGGCAGCGCGCCCGAGACGTGCTTCCAGTGCCACCTCGACAAGCGCGGCGAGTTCAATCTCCCGCACGCGCACCCGGTCATGGCCGGCAAGGTGAGCTGCAGCGATTGCCACGACCCGCACTCCGGCGACGCGGTGATGGGCGGCGGCACGAATCTCGCGAGCGTCGACGCGACGTGCCTCAAGTGCCACGAGGCGCAGCGCGGGCCGTTCGTCTTCGAACACGAGGCGCTCCGCGAAAACTGCACCAGCTGCCACAGCCCGCACGGCTCGGTGAACGCCAAGCTCCTGAAGGCGCGCAACCAGACGCTCTGCCTGCAGTGCCACTCCCAGCAGCAGACCGCCAGCGGTCAGCTGATGATCGGCGGTCGCGACCACGCGGCCTTTGTCCAGCGCGGCACCTGCTGGACCGCCGGCTGCCACGAAGCGGTGCACGGCTCGCACGTGAGCTCCTCGCTGCGCTTCTAACCCGGACCAGCAACTCAACTCTCGCCCACCATGCAAAGCTTTCGCTCCTGCGCCCTTTGGGCCCTCCTGCTTTCTCCCGCCGCGCTGCTGGCGCAGACCACGGTCAGCGGCGTTCTCTCCGTCGGCGGCGGCACGGTTCTCCAGGACGGAAATCGTGCGGCCTTCCAGGAAGCCGCCCAGCAAAAGAAGGGTGAATTCGGCGGCCTCGAGGCCTTCAACCTGATCCGCGAGGGGAAGGATGACGTCCTCAAGTTCGAGGCGCGGGCCCTGCCCGGGCTCGACGACTACCGCCTTTTCGGCCGCTACGAGAAGACCGAGAAGTATTACGTCGAGGCCGGCTTCGAACAGTTCCGCGTCTGGTCCGACGGCAGCGGCGGCTACTTCCGCCCGACCAACACGAGCTTCAGCATCTTCAACGAGGACCTGCACCTCGACCGCAGCAAGCTGTGGGTCGAGGCCGGCGTCACGCTCGAGAATGCCACCACGATCCGCCTCCGTTACCAGCGCTCCACGCGCGAGGGCACGAAGAGCACCACGATCTGGGGCGACTCCAACGCCGTCGGCAAATACGGCACGCGCAACATCGTGCCAGGTTTCTACGACCTCGACGAGACGACCGACCTGGTGACCTTCGACGTCGCCAACGAGAGTCAGGAGACGCAGAAGTGGGCTGTCGGCGCGCGTTATTCGAAGACTGACCTCGACGACAAGCGCTACAATCGTCGCCGGCCGCTCGAGCCCTCCGCCGATCGCATCATCACGAGCAAGGACACGACCTCGAACGATCTCTTCGCCACGCACGGCTACTACCTGCGTCAGGTCACCGAGAAGCTCACGCTCTCCGGCGGCGCGATGATCTCGAAGCTCGACACCAACATCTCGGGCAGCCGCATCTACGGCCAAAGCTACGATCCGGTCTTCGATCCCGCCTACCTGCGCCGCCAGCAGCGCGACGAGGGTTTCTACGACCTCAGCGGCTCGGCCGACATCAAGCAGACCGTGCTGAACCTGAACGCCGTCTACGTGCCGCGGAAGAACTGGAGCATCCGGCCGAGCCTGCGTTACGAGAACCTGCACCAGGAAGGCATGAGCGAGTTCGTGGAAACGAACATCGGCGCCGGCCCGAAGTTTGCCGCGATCCTTGAAGACCTCGAAGGCGAGAGCCAGCGGAAGTGGGACGAGTTCACCGAAGCGATCGACGTCCGCTACACCGGCCTGCCGAACTGGACCTTCTCCGGCGCGGCCGAGTGGCTGCAGGGCTCCGGCAATCTCGAGGAGAAGGAGCGCGACGAAGCCGGCGTGGTCTCGATCGACCGCGACACCGACACCGAGCGCAACACGCAGAAATATTCGTTAAATGCGAACTGGTATGCGAAGCCGGGCCTCACGTTTGCCGCGCAATATTATTACAAGATTCGCAACAACGATTATAAATCGGTGCGTGACAACACGCCCGCGACCGGTGGCGACCGCTTCCCCGCCTATATCACGGACCAGGATTTCAAGACGCACGACCTCAACTTCCGCGTCTCCTGGCGCCCGATGTCGCAGCTGAGCCTCGTCACGCGCTACGATTATCAGCAGTCGAAGACCGACAGCGCCGTCGTGGCCCTCGCCCACATCGAGAGCGGCCGGTTCACCTCGCACATCCTTAGCCAGAGCGTCACGTGGAGCCCGACCGCGCGGCTGTTCGTGACCGGCAGCGTCAACCTGACCTACGACCAGATCAAGACGCCCGCCTACGAATTCGTGAAATACGGCGACAACAACTATATCAACGCCACCCTGGGCGCCGGTTATGTGGTGTCGCAGAAGGACGATGTGTTCGTCGATTACAGCCTCTATCGCTCGTCGAACTTCATCGACAATTCCTATATTACGCTGCCGTTCGGCGCCGAACAGAAGCAGCAGGCCGGCTATATCACGTGGAAGCGCCGTCAGTCGGAGACGCTGATCTACACGGTGAAATACGGCTACATCACCAACGACGACGTCACCTGGGCGGGGTTGAACGACTTCAACGCCCACGTGATCTACGCGAAGGTGCAATACCTGTTCTAGGACGGACAAGATCTGGACGGATTGTGTGTCTTAGCTACGCCGGCGCTCTCTTGGGGCGCCGGCGTCTTTCGTTGTAACAGGGCGAAACGCCGCGCGGATCGTCCGCTCCGGCCTGGCGCTCCCTTGGGGCCGCGCCGCTCAAGCCGTCGCGCGTTCGACCGGCCGCAAAGCGCGATAGGTTCAAAACCGGTAAAAAACAAAATAACAGTTGACCCGGCTAAATCCATTTAGCTAACGATGGGGCCTACCCACGCTCGCAGATTTTAGAAGAGGCAACGAGATGCTGTCCTTTTGCTAAATCGGTTGAGCAAACATCCTGCAACCCTGGACCCCATGTTCCTAAAACGTATCCTCCGCTGCTGGACGATGGCGTGCGCGTTTGCCGCCGCCTCCCTCCACGCCCAAACCACGGGCTCGATTTCGGGCTATGTCAACAACGCCGGCACCGGCGATCGCCTCCAGAGTGCGACGATCGAGCTGCAGCCGCTCGGGCGCAAGGTCGTCACCGATTTCGAGGGCCGCTACAGTTTCTTCGACGTTCCCGCCGGAGATTACCGCGTGACCGCGAGTTTCGCCGGCCTCGACAGTGCGACGGAGGCGGTGACCGTGCTCGCCGGCCAGCGGGCGAACGCTTCGTTCGATCTCACCACCGGCGTCTACCTGCTCGAGAAATTTGTCGTCAGCAGCGAACGCGAGGGCAACGCCGCTTCGATCATGCGCCAGCGCAATGCCTCCAACGTGAAAAACGTCGTGGCGCTCGACGCCTATGGCAATGTGCCGAACGACAGCGTCGGCGAGGTGTTGATGCGCATGCCGGGCATCGCCGGTCGCGCGGAGGATTCCGGCGAAGTCACGGGCGCGATCATCCGCGGCGCCGCCGTCGGCCTGAACACCGTGAGCATCGACGGCAACCTGCAGTCGAGCATCGGCGGCCTCGGCCGCGAGTTCCGTACCAACACGCTTTCGGGCGCGCTGTTCGAGGAAATTGAAGTGGTCAAGGGCGTCACCCCCGACATGCCGGCCGAGTCGATCGGCGGCGCGGTCAACATGAAGACGCGCTCGGCGCTCATGCTGAAGGAAAAGCGGCGCTTCAACTACCGCGCCGCGGTGCGCGTCGCGCCGGAGTTTTATCCGACCACGCCGATGCGCGAGCAGCATCGTTATCATCCGCAGACCAGCTTGGGTTACCAGGAGCTCTTCGATGTGGGCGGCAGCGAGCGCAACCTCGCCGTCTCGCTCAACGCGTTCTACAGCGAGAACGTCTATTCGAACGGCCAGGTGATCCAGGATTATCAATACACCACCAATTCCCCGGCCTACGTCTGGGATTATCGCACGGCGGATTCCTATAACATGCGCAAGCAGGCCAGCACCAACCTGCGCGTGGACTACAAGCTCTCGGACAACACGCAGTTCTTCATCAGCGGCATCTACAACGACGCGTTCGAACCGTTCCAACGCTCGTTCACCAGCCGCGCTTACACCAGCCGCAACGCCGCGAGCATTCCCGCAGGCTACACGGACACGGTCACGAAAGTGAATCCCGTGGCGAACTCCATCGTCCAGTTGAACTCCACGATGTATAGTTTTCTCGCCCGCGAACGGCAGCTCAACGCCGGCGCCAAGCACGACTACGGACGCCTGAAGATCGACTACGATGCGTTCTGGAACCAGAGCTTCGCGAATCTCGGCAACGGCAAACGTGGCGACACCCAGGGCGGCGGCATCTTCACGATGGACGTCCGGAATGTCGGCTGGACGCTCGATAAGGGCGCGTCGGGCGAATACCCGATGTTCACCCAGACCGCGGGCGCCAGCATCTATGATGTTGCGAACTACTCGCGCGGCTCGATCACCATCCGCGACAGCGAGCGCAACACCCGCGTCTACGGTGCGAAGGCCAGCGCCTCGTATCAAATGGCTTGGGAATACCCGACGGTCTTCAAGACCGGACTCTTCTACCGCAACCAGATGGTCGAGGAAGTGGCGAACGAAACGATCCACACCTACGCCGGCCCCGCGGGGAGCCTCGGCAAATTCGTTGAACCCGACCTGGAAACGAGCGACTCGCGGCGCACCGGCAAGCGGCTGCCGTTTGTCGACAGCACCCTCGTGGTGGCGGATATCCAGAACAACCCGTCGAGCTGGACCCGTAATCTCTACAACGAGACTTATGGCAATCTCACGGGCACGCGCGACATCACCGAGGAAGTCAGCGCGGCCTTCGTTCAGAGCCAGTCGAATTTCGGCAAGCTGAGCATGCTGGCCGGCGTGCGTTTCGAGCAGACCGAAATCACCTCGCACGGTCGCGTGCCGGCGCCCGTGCTCAGCACGACGGCCCAACGCGCCGCCGATCCGATCGGCAGCGCCGAGGCCGACGCCGTGGCGCGCACCGATCGCGGCAAGTATGACGACCTCTTCCCGAGCGTTCACTTCACCTATTCGATCCTCGAGAATCTCCAGGCGCGGGCGAGCTGGTCGAACAGCATCGGACGCCCGGCGTTCAGCCGCCTGCTCCCCAACGAGAGCGTCAACACCGCCACGGAAGTCGTCACCGTCGGCAACGCCGGCCTCGGCCCGCAATATGCCCAAAGCGTCGATCTCTCGCTGGAATATTATTTCAAGCCGGTCGGCGTGTTCTCCGTCGGCTATTTCACGAAGGACCTGAGCGACTTCATCGTGACCGGCCAGATCGGCGTCGTCGGCGCCGGCCCGGACAACGGTTTCGGCGGACGCTACGAAGGTTACGCGCTGAACAGCACGTTCAACGGCGGCAAAGCGAAGATCGAGGGCTGGGAGTTCAACTTCAGCCAGACGCTGACGATGCTGCCCGGATTGCTCAAGGGCACGACGGTCTTCGCCAACTACACCTATCTGACCACGTCGGGTGATTACGGCGAAAGCGGCGCGCGTTCCACGAATGAGATTGCCGGTTTCGTTCCCCGCACGGGCAACGCCGGCCTCAGCTGGAAACACGGGCGCTTCGGCCTGAGCGGCTCGATCAACTACACCGGCGATTATCTGTCGAATTACTCGGCGGATCCGTCCCGCCTGCGCTATCGCTACGAGCGCTCCATCGTGAACTTCGGCTTCACCTACAACCTCAACCGGCAGCTCAACTTCTTCGTCGATCTCCAGAACGCCTTCAACGAGCCCATCTCGTATTATCGTTATCGCGAAAGTCAGGTGGAGCGCATCACGACCGCGGGCACCACGATGCTCTTCGGCGTGACCGGCCGCTTTTGATCGGTTCCGGGGCGCGTTGCGCAGGCGACGCGCCCCGGTTGCGTTTTTTGGAAAACCACGTTTCCCCCAACTCATCCGTCACGAACCCCATCGCCATGCCATTACCCCAAACCTTCCTTCGTCTCGCCGGCGTGTTGAGCAGTTTCGCCATCGGCACCTCGATCGCGGGCGCCGCCGACATGCAGCGCCTCGCCTATCATCAGCCTGAGCTCGTCGTCGACCTGGGCGTCGGACTTTGGGCGTGGCCCTTGCCGATGGACTACAACGGCGACGGCCGCATGGACCTCGTCGTGGTCTGCACCGACAAGCCCTACAACGGCACCTGGTTTTTCGAGAACAGCGGCCAGGTCGATGCCGCGACGCGGCTGCCCATCTTCAAACCGGCCGTTCGCATCGGAAAGTCCGCGCCCTCCGTCGGGATTTCGTATGTGACGGGCAAACCCGTCGTGACCGCCACCGCGTCGACGAAGAACGGCGACGTGCTTCGTTTTCGCGCCAACGCGTTTCCCGATTTTCTGAAATCCCAGTTTGAAGCGCCGAAGAAACTGCCGGTGCCGGAAACGATTCACACCGAGCCGGGCAACATCCGGCAGAACCAGTGGCAGCTCGTCGATTTCGACGGCGACGGAAAACTCGACGTCACGGTCGGCATCGATTTCTGGGGCGATTACGGTTGGGACAACGCCTTCGACGCCCAAGGCAACTGGCATCGCGGCCCGCTGCACGGCTACGTTTACCTGCTTCGCAACCAGGGCACGAACGACGCGCCCCGCTACGCCGCGCCGGAGAAAGTCATGGCCGGCGGCGCACCCGTCGACACCTTCGGCATGCCGTCGCCGATGTGGGGCGATTTCCGCGGCGCCGGGAAACTCGACCTGATCTGCGGCGAGTTTCGCGACAGCTTCACCTACTTTGAAAACACCGGTTCGCGCACCGCGCCGGTTTACGCCAAAGGCCGCCCGCTCATCGCGGCCGATACCGGCGAGCCGCTCCGCATGGAGCTGTGCATGATCACGCCGACCGCGGTCGATTTCAACGGCGACGGACATCTCGACATCGTCTGCGGCGACGAGGATGGCCGCGTGGCGTTCATCGAGAACACCGGTAAAATCAAGGACGGCATGCCGCAGTTCCTGTCGCCGCGCTACTTCAAGCAGCAGGCGGCCGACGTGAAGTTCGGCGCGCTCGTCACGCCTTATGGGACGGATTGGGACGGCGACGGCCTGGAAGATTTGATCTGCGGCAACTCGGCCGGTCACATCGCGTTCATCAAAAACCTCGGCGGCAGCCCGACCCGCTGGGCCGCGCCCGTCTTGCTCGAAGCGGATGGCGAGGTCATTCGCGAGCAGGCCGGCCCCAACGGCTCGATCCAGGGCCCGGCGGAAGCGAAGTGGGGCTATTCGATCCTGAGCGTCGCGGATTGGGATGGTGACGGTCTGCTCGACATCGTCACCAACGGCATCTGGGGAAAAATCGTCTGGTATAAAAACATCGGCACCCGCACCGCGCCGAAGCTCGCGGCCGCACAGCCCGTCCAGTTGCCCGCCGGCACGACCTCCGCGAAACCCGCCTGGAATTGGTGGAATCCCCAGGGCCGCGAACTTGTGACCCAGTGGCGCACCACGCCGCAGGCAATCGATTGGAACGACGACGGTATCCAGGATTTGGTGATGCTCGATTCCGAGGGCTACCTCGCGCTTTATGAAGGACGCCGCGCCGCCGACGGCTCCCGCTTCGTGCTGCCGCCGCAGCGGATCTTCGCCAGCGAAAACGCCTCGAGCTTCGACAGCAACGGCCGGCCGACGAACAAAGCCGCGGGTCTCCTGCGCCTCAACGACGGCGAGGCCGGACGCAGCGGACGCCGCACGTTCTGCATTGCCGACTGGGATGGCGACGGCGTGCTCGACCTGCTGGTCAACAGCAACCCGAACGTGAATTTCCTCCGCGGGCTCGGCCGCAACGCCGCCGGCAAGTTCGTGTTTCGCGATGAAGGTCCGGTCAGCCCCCACGTGCTCGCCGGCCACGCCACGAAACCCACGATGATCGACGTCGATCGCGACGGGCGCCGTGAACTGCTCATCGGAGCGGAGGACGGCTTCCTGTATGTCCTGCCGAATCCGCACCCGGCCGGCGCGGGCACCCGCTGAGGAGAAGGTTCAGGTAAATCACGGACCCGCTGACCCGCTTTCTCGATTGACACTGCTAAATCCATTTAGCATTTCGCGATGAACCTCGTGGCCTAGCGAGGAAACCCCGCCGGCACCGCCGGCAACTTGCAACTAAGTAAATCGGTTAAGCACACTGCTAGTTCCCTATGACCCCGAACACCCATAACCCTCGCTTCCTTCGCCGGAGTCTTTTGATCCTTCCGGCGTTGGTGCTGCCGCTCGGTGCCCAGACGACGGGCCCGGACTCCGCCGCCGCGGATCGTGCAGACGAAGTCGTGAAACTTCAGCCGCTCTCCGTCACCGCCGAGAGCAGCAACGGCTACAAGGTCACGTCCGCCTCCACGGCGACGCGCACCAACACGCCGCTCATCGAAATCCCGCAGACCGTCGACATCGTCACCAAGGAATTCTGGAACGACGTTGGCGCGACCACCTTCGACCAGTCGTTCCGCTACGTGGCCAATGTCTACGTGCGCAACCGCCACGCCGGGTCCGGCGACGGCGTCAATCTCCGCGGTTTCGAAACCAACGGGTCGATCGCGGTCGACGGCGTGCGCATGGGCAACAGCAAGCGCGATCTCGTCGGCTACGAGCGTCTCGAGGTCGTGAAGGGGCCGCCTTCCGCCGTGCAAGGCCGCGCCGGCGGCACGGGCCTGCTCAACTTCATCCTCAAGAAGCCCGAGCTGAATTCGAACAACACCTTCGCGAAATACGCCTTCGCCGCCAACGAATACGACGCGTTCTCCCATCGCGCGGAGTTCGACACCAATCTCGCGCTCGTGCCGGGCAAGTTCGGCGCCCGTTTCGCCGGTTCCTGGGAGGAGGGTGACGACTACATCGCGTTCCAGAAGAATCGGAACTTCGCGCTGTATCCGTCGTTCAAGTGGCAGATCACGCCGAAGACGGATCTCGTGTTCGTCGCCGAACTGCTGAACCTCAGCACGCCGTCGCGCGAAGAGGGTCACGGCTTCGCGCTCTATCCCTCGAAGCTGCGCCGGCTCATTCCGCAGTTCGACAAGGCCACCGATCCGATCACGGCCCTCAACCTGCCCTACGATTTCAACATCGCGGGCCCCGGCTCCGCCGACGAGGAGAAGGTCGCGAACGCCACGCTCTTCTTCACGCATCAGTTCAGCGACTGGCTCTATTTCCGGCAGGTCGCGAATCTCCGCTACTTCGGCAGCCGCTCGTTCGCGTTCACCGGCGAGGACAACACGAAGACGATCGTGAACTCCCAATACACCGGCAGCGACGGCTGGCGGCGCGCGACCACGACGCAAGGTGACCTCATCGCCAAATACCGGCCGCTTTCCTGGCTCAGCGGCACGACGATGGTCGGCTACTCCTACGACGATTCCTACAGCCGCACCGCCAACTACACGGGGGTTCCGGACGCGCCCTTCAACACCCTCAGCATGGCCGCGATCAAGGCCGCCGGCTACAGCGGCGATTTCTACAGCGGCCGGAACGTGAGCAATCTCACCCGCACCTCCTACAGCCGGACCAAATCCTACGGCTTCGGTATGTATGCGCAGCAGGACCTCAACTTCCTCGAGGATCGCGTGATCGTCACCGGCGGCCTGCGCTCCGACCACGACGTCACGTCGACGCGCAATCTCGTAACCGGCGCCATCTCCGGCAGCGCCAACACCACGCTGAATTCCTATCGCTACGGCGTCACGGTGAAGCTCACCCCGCAACTCGCGACCTACGCGGTCAAGAGCGTGCAAACCGATCCCACCCGCAACATCCGCCGCTACAACGGCCTGCTCGCCGGCGATCCGCGTCTCGACGAATTCTTCACCGTCAGCCCCATCACCGACCTCAAGGAGCTCGGCCTGAAGGGCGAGTTCTTCGGCGGCCGCCTCTCGGCCTCAGCCGCGTATTGGGAGATGACCAAGACCGGCAGCGTCATCAACGTCCTCGCCAACGGCATTTCGCAGGGCCAGCAGGTCACCTACGGCACCCAGACCGAGATCTCGGGCGCGCAATCCAAGGGTTTCGAGCTGAGCGCCTACGGCAGCATCACCAGCCGCCTGAGCATCATCGCCAACTACACGCAGATGGACACGTCGCAGGGCTTCACCGGCCAGCAGAACGCGCAGGGCTGGACCGCCGCCGCGAATCCGCGCATCCCGCTGCGCTTCGCGCCGGACTGGAACCTGAATGTCTTCGCGAAATACAGCTTCCGCGACGCCCGCGAGCAGGGTTGGGAAGTGAAGGCCGGCGTCTCCGCGATCGGCCCGCTCTACACCCAGCTCACCGGCCTCGGCCTCACCGCGCTCCCGGAGTCGCAGCAGAGCTATGACGCCGGCGTCTCGTATCGTTGGCGTAACTACAACTTCGACCTGATGGTGACGAACATCGGCAACGATCCCTTCCTCGTCACGCGCGACCAGCCGCCGCGCACCTACCGGTTCAGCGCCTCCACCCAATTCTAGGGGGATAGTTCATCCGCCGGGCCGGTGGGCATCATGGTCCGGCCCGGCGGATTCTTCTCCTGCCTCGCTTGCTCCCATGTCTCTCCTCCGCGCCTGCGATCCTCCCGCCGGATTTCTTCCGGCGCCGGTCGCCGGCGCGACGGGGGCCGGCGTCGCGTATCCTAAAATTCAGCACATCGCGCCGGAGCCGCCGCCGCTCCCCGCCGCCTTTCCGCTTTCCGTTTCTTTTCGCGCCTCCCGGCGCTTTTTTCCATGGCAACGTCCTCTGAAACTTATCCCCGCAAAGGCATTCTCGCCGCGCTCTGGCTGCCGGCCGACGCCGAAGGCAATCTGCTGACCCGCGAACTGGGCGCGAATCTCGCGTTCCTCAAGCGGCAAGGCGTCCACGGCGTCCTCGCGCTCGGCAGCACCGGCGAGTTCCCGCAGCTCGATCTCGAGCAGCGCAAGCGCGCGCTCGCGCTCGTCGCCGAGCTCGCCGCGCCGCTGCCGGTGATCGCCAATGTCAGCGACATCCGGCCGGGGGTTGTCGCCGAGCTCGGACGCTTCGCCCGCCAGCTCGGCCTGCCGGCGATCGCGATCATGACTCCGGGATTCTACCCGTCGACGCAGGCCGATGCGCTCGCGCATTTTCTCCACGCCGCGGATGCCTCGCAGTTGCCGACGTTTCTCTACAATTTCCCCGAGCTCACCGGCACGCGCATCCATCTCGAAACGGTGGCCGCCTTCTCGGCCCGCGCTCGCATGGCCGGCATCAAGCAAAGCGGCGGCGAGTTCGAGTATCACCGCGAGCTCATCCAGCTCGCGCGCGAGAAGAATTTCTCCGTCTTCTCCGGCGCCGACACGCGCCTGCCGGAGGTGTTCGCGCTCGGCGCCGATGGCTGCATCGGCGGCCTGGTCAACATCGCTCCGGAATTGATGCTGCATCTGTATCGAGTTTGCCACGACGGCGCGCCGGGTGACGTCAGCCCGGCGGTCGAGCGCTTGCGCGAGATCGGCAAAATCATCGACCGGCTGACGTTCCCGCTGAATGTCGCCGCCGGCATGGAAGCCCGCGGATTCCCCACCGGCACGCCGAAGGCGGTGGTCTCGCCGGAATCGCGCGCGTTGTATGCGGAGATCGTTCGCGAACTGCGCGACCGTTTCGCCGAATGGAAGCTCGAACCGGCGGGCCAGGTGGCCGCGTCGTCGTGACGAACCCGCGAACCTGGCGTTCGCGTTATTGCGGGCTCGCGTCGCGGGGGCCATGGCATTGGCTCCGCGTCGCGTAGAAACCGCCGCCCGTCCCCACCTTTTTGCCCATCATGGAGTCCTCCTCAGTCACCTTCCGACGCTACGCCTGGCTGGTCGTGGCGATGCTCGCGCCCGTCGCGCTGCTCAACTACCTCGACCGTCAGATGCTGGCCACGATGAAGGCGTCGATGGTGGGCGACATTCCCAGCATCGCCAACAAGGCCGACTGGGGGCTCATCCTCGGTTGCTTCAAGTGGACGTATGCGGTGCTCAGCCCGCTCGGGGGTTACATCGCGGATCGCTTCAGCAAGCGCTGGGTGATTTGCGGCAGTCTGTTCATGTGGTCGGTGGTGACGTGGTGGACGGGCCACGTGACGTCGTTCGAGGAACTCGTGGCCGCGCGCGCGCTGATGGGCATCAGCGAGGCGTTCTATATTCCGGCGGCACTGGCGCTGATTTCCGAGTATCACTTCGGCAGCACGAAATCGCGCGCCATCGGCGTGCACCAGATGGGCATTTATCTCGGACAGATCCTCGGTGGATTCGCGGGCTATGTGGCGGATTCTCCGGATCACGGCTGGCGCTGGGCCTTTTCGACCTGCGGCATGATCGGCGTCATCTACGCGTTGCCATTGCTCGCGGCCCTGCGTGACCCGAAAAAGCGGGTTGTCGAATCGTCTGCGGAACCCGCTGTCGCCGCGCCGATGAAGGGCGTGGTGCGCGGACTCCTGGGCAATCGCAATTTCATCCTGCTCGTCCTGTATTTCACGCTGCCGGCCATCGCCGGCTGGGTGGTCCGCGACTGGATGCCCGAGATCCTGCGCGAGAAGTTCAACCTCGGCCAGGGCAAGGCGGGCGTCAGTGCGATCCTGTATGTGCAGGTCGCGTCCATCGTCGGGGTGATCATCGGCGGATTTCTCGCGGATCGGTGGATGAGGTGGACGCCGCGAGGCCGCATCTTCACCAGCGCGATCGGCATGGTGATGTTTCTCCCCGCGCTGTTCAGCGTGGGACACGCGCCGACGCTCGGCGTCGCGATCGTGGGCTTGATGATCTTCGGTCTCGGCTGGGGATTTTTCGACTGCAACAACATGCCGATCCTGAGTCAGATCGCGCGACCCGAGTGGCGGGCGACGGGCTACGGCATCATGAATCTCGTCAGCATCAGCTGCGGCGGTTTTGGCGATTGGGGCTTCGGCGCCTTGCGCGACCGGCATGTGCCGCTCGATTTGATCTTCGGCGCGTTTGCCGGCGTCGCGCTGCTGTCCGTCTTCCTCGTGTTGTTGATCCGGCCGGGTCAGGATTCGGCGGCGAAGGGGTAGGGCGCGACTCCGGATTTCTCCGCGCCCGCTCGACACGGGCGCGGTCGGGCTCAGGTTGAGCCCATGAGCATGGATATCAAGGCCCGCGACCTGCTCGCCGCCGGGTGGCGCGAGGATCCGCGGCTCGGCGCGATTCTGCGGCGGGCGCGCGAACTACAGGCGACCGGTCTCGATCGTCCCGGCGTGCTGGCCGCGCTCGAGGCGGATTATCCGAAGGAGGCGCCGCGCGCGGAACTGCGCGCCAAGCCGGCGGGCTTCACTGAAGCCGTTGAGGCCGAAACGCCCGCCGAGACCGCCAGCGTCGCGGCGGCCCGCGCGCGCATGACGGAGCTGTTGCACGTGCCGGTCGTGAAACGCGGCGCGCTGATGCCGGACACCTGCCCGGCCGGCGCAGGCGTGGCGACCATTCCGGTCGGCGGCGCGATCGAAGTGGAGAATGCGATCATCCCCGGCGCGCATTCCGCGGACATCTGCTGCTCGATGTTCGCGAGCTTCTTTGCGGACAACCAGCCGGTGCGCGAATTGATGGACCGGTTGTGGGCGGCCACGCATTTCGGCGCGGGTGGGCGGGCGCGCGGACGCCAGCTGACCTCGCCGGTGCTCGAGGAACCCGTATGGGACAACCCCTTCCTCTCGGGTTTGGAAACCCGCGCGCGCGAGTTTCTCGGCACGCAGGGTGACGGAAATCATTTTGCCTACATCGGCCGGGTGACGTTCACGCCGGCGCAGCAGCAGGCGATCGCGGCTGCCGGGCACGCCGGCATCGCCGAGGCAATTGCGCGACGCGACGGCGCTTTTCATGTCCTCGTGACGCACCACGGTTCGCGCGGGCTCGGGGCGGATGTTTACAAGCGCGGGCAACTCGCGGCGCAGGCGTGGATGCGGCGGCACGCGACGAGCATTCCCGACGCGGCGGCGTGGCTGCCGGCCGACGCGGCGGAGGGTCGGGCGTATTGGGAAGCGCTGGGCTACATCGGCCGCTGGACGCGGGAGAATCACGCGCTCATCCACGAGGAGTTTCTCCATCGCGTCGGGCAGCGCCCGCTCCTGCAGTTTGGCAACGAGCACAATTTCGTGTGGCGGCGCGGGGATTCGTTTTACCATGGCAAAGGCGCGACGCCGGCCTGGCGCGATGCGGACGGCCGGCCGCTGCTCGGGCTGATTCCGCTGAACATGGCGCGCGAAATCCTCATCGTGCTCGGTGGCGACAACGACGAGTTTCTGTCCTTCGCGCCGCACGGCGCCGGCCGCAATCTCTCGCGTCGCGCCATGCTCGCGCCGTTTCGCGATGCCGACGGCGAGATCGAACCGGCGCGCGTGAAGCAGGTGCTGGCGGAGACGACGGGCGGGCTCGACATCCGCTGGTTCAACGGCGCGCCCGATCTGTCGGAAACGCCGCTCGGCTACAAGGACGCCACGAAAGTGAAAGCGCAGATCGAGCGCTTCCGCCTCGCGAGCGTCGTCGGCGAAATCCAGCCGCTTGGCTGCATCATGGCCGGCGACGCCCCGGAACCGCCCTGGGCGCGCAAGCGCCGCGAAAAACGCGCCGCCAGCAAAGCGGCGCGCCGCGAGTGGACGGCGAATAACGAGGAGTAGGGCCGCGCGCTGCGAGGCCCGGACGAAACGCCTCCGCGGCGCTCATGTAGCCGCGGGTCACGGTCAGGCGTAGGGCTGCCGGACCTACGTAGCGCAACGTTTGCGCTCCGCGAAGATAGCTCCGCGGGGGCGATGCGGTATCGGTGAGGGCGTTCACCCCACCCAAGCCATTTTTTGGCCGAGTTCTGTCGCTTCATCTACCCTATGAAACCGAGCAACCCCATGCGTCCCCTACATCGTGCCTCCTTGCGTTCCGGCACCGATTTTCCCCTCGTTTCACGCCGTTCGATTTCCTTCCTGCTGTCCCTCTGTGCCGCCTTGCCGGTCCAGGCGCAGACCGCGCCGGCTCCGTCCGACGCCACGACGAGCGAGGAGGTGGTCGTGCTTTCTCCGTTCGAAGTTTCGGCCTCCGCGCCCAACAGCTACAACACCGCTACCACGCTCGCGGGCAACCGCCTCAACACCCAGCTGCGCGACGTTGGCGCCGCCGTCCAGGTGGTCACCACGCAGTTTCTCCGCGACACCGGCGCGACCGACAACACGTCGCTGCTCCAATACACGACCGGCACCGAAGTCGGCGGCCTGCGCGGCAACTTCGCGGGTGCGGGCGACGCCGCCCAGCTGAACGAAGACACGCTGCGGCCCAACGAAAACACCCGCCTGCGTGGCCTCGCCGCCGCCGACAACACGCGCGATTTCTTCCGGTCCGATGTGCCGTGGGATGCCTACAACGTCGATCGCGTCGACCTGCAGCGCGGCGCCAACTCCATCCTCTTCGGCCAGGGCAGCCCCGCCGGCATCATCAACACCGGCCTGAAGAGCGCGCAGTTCCGCAACTTCGGCTCCGCCGAGTTTCGCTTCGACAACTACGGCAGCGCGCGCGCCACGCTCGACGTCAACCGCGAGCTCCTGCGCGGCGAGCTCGCGTTCCGCCTCGCGCTCCTCGGCGACGATGAAAAATACCGGCAGGATTCCGCGTTCTCCGACGACCGCCGCCTGTATGCGGCGCTGCGTTACGAGCCCAAAGCGCTGAATCGCGGCGACACGTTTACCTCGATCAAGGCCAACTTCGAAACCGGCAGCATCGACAGCAACAACCCGCGCATGCTGCCGCCGTCGGACGCGATCACGCCGTGGTTCACGCAGATGAATCAGGCGACTTACAACCAGTTCCAAGCCTTTGATCATCTCTCCGGCCGGCCCAATCACGGCCAGTTCCGCGTGAACCTCGCCTCCGGTCCGAAGAATCCCGCCTACCAGCCGTATCTCGGCACCTTTGGATTTCCGTCCGGGCGCGCCGGCCCAACCGTCTTCATGTCCGGCGGCAACCAGTCCGCGATGGTGACGGACATCATCGGCGCGTTCGTCGCCGGCGGACTCGGCGCCAACGGCGCCGTCGACGGCGGCATCGCCGCGATGCCCGACAACGGCTGGGTTTCGTTGCAAGGCACCGCCCAATGGGCGATCAACTCCGGCGCGCCGTTCTCGAAGGCCGGTCTCTGGAAAAACAACCTGCTGACCGACGCCTCGATCTTCGATTTCTACAATCGTCTCATCGACGGCGACACGAAGCGCGAGTGGCAGAACTTCGACGTTGGCACCCTGAACATCTCGCAGACCTATCTCCGCAACCGCCTCGGCATCTCGCTCGATTACTCGCAGGAGCGTTACGACAACGGCCAGCGCGCGCTGCTGCCGGGCGATGTGCGCCTCCAGATCGATCCCATGGCCGTCTACGGCGACGGATCGCCCGATCTCGGCCTGACCCCGGGCGGCGAGCCTTACTCGAACGGCACCCCGAATCCCAATGTCGGCCGCGCGTTCGTCTCCTCCAACAACGCCTGGAGCAACCGCTCGCTGGCCAACGAGCGCGAATCCCTGCGCGCCACGGTGTTCGCGAAATACGATTTTCAGGAGAACGGCAACACCTGGATCCGGCGCGCGCTCGGCGTCCACACGGTCACGGGCCTCGTTGCCAAGGACACCGTCGAAAGCGATGCGCGCACGTGGCAGCGCTACGGCATCTTCGACGACGCCTACTACACGCTTTCGGGCCGCACCGACCAGCGCTTCAACGGCGCGTTGATTCCCACGCAGGTCGTTTACCTCGGCGAATCGCTCCTCGGAAAACCGCTCGCCAACGCCCACCTGCCCGCCGTCAGCGGCAACACCACGATGACCAGCGGCCCGATCCGCTACTTCAACTCGACGTGGAACAGCTCCGTCAATCCGGGCGACCCGTGGCAGAACGGTTTTTACCTTCCGGGCTCGGCCACCGGCGCCACGACCCAGTCGGAAAATCCGGCGAACTACGTCGGCTGGAGTTCCACCACGCTCAATCTCGTCGACGCCGATGCGTCGGACGCGAACCGCGACCGCCTCACCACGCGCGCCACGCTCACGAAAGCCACCACCGAATCGCAAGCCGTCGTGTGGCAGGGCCGCTGGCTGGATCGCGCGTTCGTGAGCACGATCGGCTGGCGCAAGGACATCGCCAAGTCGTGGGCGTTCGACATGTCGCCGAGCGACTTTCCCGTCACGCAGGACCGCGGCGCGGTGAACCTCAGTCCAAACTACTACAAACTCCCCGGCGACGGCCAGCGCGTCGAGGTCGAGTCGAAGTCCTACAGCTTCGTGGCGCATCTCGGCGAGCTGCCTTTCCTTCGCCGCGCGACCGAGCGGCTGCCGTTCGAGGTCAGCCTGTATTACAACCGCTCGACCAACTTCAAACCGGACTCGAGCCGCGTCGACATCTACGGCGAGCAACTACCCGCGCCGGCCGGCAAGACCGTCGACAAAGGCATCCGCATCGAAACCAAGGACGGTCGTTTCTCGCTGCGCGTGAACCGCTACGTCACGACCAACACCAACGCGACGAGCACGCAGATCAACGCCGCTTCGATCGGCAACTGGATGCAGCTCACGCAGAACTTCGCGAACGTGTTTCAATATAACATCAAGCCCTGGGGCTACGATGCCACCGCCGCGGGCGCTCGCGGTGAGGACACGGATATCTTCAACACCAACACGGGCGGCGATCCGATGCGCTACAACTTCCACTACTTCGCCGCCAACCGCGCGCTGCTCCCCGGTGACGTGGTCTCGAACGACGGCAGCTGGGTCGTTTCGCCGGCGACCGAGAAGAAGATCCTCGACAACACCCGCGCGTTCCAGCGCGCCGTCGATCCGCGTTTCTGGGATGCCTGGCGCATCGATACGTTCGGCGATTTCGGGCCGTCCACGCGCGAGACGAGCTACACCGTGCCGACCGGCTTCGCGATCACCGAGGACAACGTTTCCAAGGGCTGGGAAATCGAGATCAGCGCCCAGCCGACGGAAAACTGGCGCATCATCGCCAACGCCAGCAAGACCGACGCCCGCCGCACCAACATCGGCAATGCCAACATGCGCCAGTTCATGAACCTCGTCGCCGAGGCGCTGAAGGTCACCGACGGCGTGTCCAAGCTGCACCACTACTGGGGCACGGAGGACGTCGTGACCGCCGGCAAGAACTGGTTCGACGGCGAAGGCCTCGTCGCCGCGCCCGGCAGCGAGTGGCGTCTCGCGCAACTCGTCGAAAACACGACCGTGCCCGAGCTGCGCGAGTGGCGCTTCAACCTGATCACGAACTACGACTTCACCTCGGGTTGGCTGAAGGGCGTGAACGTCGGCGCCGGCCTGCGTTATCAAAGCAGCGTCATCCTCGGCTATCCGCCCACCGGCAATCCGGACGACCCGACCACGGTCGAGTATGATCTGAACAATCCCTATCGCGGTCCCTCCGAGACCAACGTCGACCTGTGGGCGGGCTACACGCGCAAGCTGTCGGAAAAGCTGCGCTGGCGCATCCAGCTGAATGTCCGCGACGCCTTCCAGGACAAAGGCCTGATCCCGATCACCTATCAACCCAACGGCACGCCCGCCGCCTACCGCATCGTCACCGGGCAGGCGTTCTATCTCACCAACACGTTCGAGTTCTGAGCCGGACCGATCGCGAACGGCATGCTTGTAGGGCGGGGTCTCCCGACCCCCGCCGCTGCAGCACCGCTGCAGGGTCCGGCCAGCGCTCAATGTAAAGTCAGGTCACTCTTCCCGGTCGGTGCAACTCACCGACCGCTCCGCGGCGCTGTGTTCACCGCGTCACTGCATCGCACCACGGCGGGGTCGGGAGACCCCGCCCTACAACCTCACGCCGGATCCCCCTCCGTGAACCTGCTCATGCCTCAACCTGCGACCACGCCTCGCCGCGAACCGCTCGCGTTCGACGCCGCCCTTTTCGACATGGACGGTGTCGTCACCGATACGGCGGCCGTGCACGCGGCGGCGTGGCAGCGGATGTTCGACGAGTTTCTCCGCCGCCGCGCGGAAACCCGCAGCGAGCCGTTCACGCCGTTCTCGCCGACGCAGGACTATCTGCGTCACGTCGACGGCAAGCCGCGCTACCAAGGCGTCGCCGCCTTCCTCGCCTCGCGCGGCATCGTCCTGCCGTTCGGATCGGCGACCGATCCCGCCGGCGCCGAAACCGTCTGCGGGCTCGGCAATCGGAAAAACGAACTCTTCAACGCCATCGTGGCCGCAGAGGGCGTGCGCGTTTACGAATCGACGATCGCGTTGATCCACGCGCTCCGCGCCGCCGGCATCCGGATCGGCCTCGCCACCTCGAGCCGCAACGCCGCCGTCATTCTCGGCCGTTCGGCCACGACGTCGTTGTTCGCGACCGTGGTCGACGGTCTCGTATCCGAAAAGCGGGGACTTCAAGGGAAGCCGCACCCGGACATCTTCGCCGCCGCCTGCATGGACCTGGGCGTTTCCTGCGCGCGGGCGGTCGTGTTTGAGGACGCCGTGTCCGGTGTGCAGGCCGGCGCGCGCGGCGGATTCGCGCTCGTCGTCGGCGTGGCCCGCGCCGACAACGCCCGCGAGCTGCGGGAAAACGGCGCCGATGTGATCGTTTCCGACCTGGCCGAAATCGATCTCGCGGAGATCAACCTGCAGGTTCGCCTCAAGGCGGCGGGGCGGTGAGGCTCGCGGCGCATCCCCATGCTTACCTCCCAAAAACCCCGCCTCGGATTCTGGCAGCTCTGGAACATGAGCTTCGGCTATGTCGGAATCCAATTCGGTTTCGCGCTCCAAAACGCGAACGTCAGCCGCATCTTCGAAACGCTCGGCGCCCACGTGGACGAGATCCCGCTCCTGTGGATCGCCGGCCCGGTCACCGGCCTCGTCGTCCAGCCGATCGTCGGCTACATGAGCGACAAGACCTGGAACCGGCTCGGACGCCGCAAACCGTATTTCCTCGCCGGCGCGATCCTCGCCTCGCTCGCGCTGCTCGTGATGCCCAACTCGCCCGCGCTCTGGTTCGCCGCCGGCATGCTCTGGATCATGGACGCGTCGATCAACCTCACCATGGAGCCGATGCGCGCATTCGTTGGCGACATGCTGCCCGACGAGCAGCGCACGACGGGTTTCGCGGTGCAGACGTTCTTCATCGGCGCCAGCTCCGTGATCGGTTCGCTGCTGCCGTATCTGCTCACCAACGTCTTCGACGTCGCCAATACCGCACCGGAAGGCCAGGTGCCCGCGTCGGTAAAATGGTCGTTCGCCCTCGGCGGCATCGTCTATTTCGCGACCGTCATGTGGACGATCCTGACGGTGAAGGAATACTCGCCGGAGCAGCAGCGGGCGTTTCACGGTGAGACCGAGGTTTCGCCGGGCGGTGAAAACAACCACGTCACGCTCGACGCCCGGCGCTACACCGCGGGCGGCTGGGCGTTGCTGGTCGGCGGGCTGGGCTTCACCGTATTGCTCTACGCGCTGAAATGGGACCGCGGCCTGTATATACTTTCGTTCGGCGCGGTGTGCTACGGACTGCTGCAGCTCGTCGCCGCCTATCGCTATAAACACGGCCGACGCCACGGGCTCGTGGAGTTGATGTATGATTTCAACAACATGCCGGGTCCGATGCGGCAGCTGGCGCTCGCGCAGATGTTCACCTGGTTCGCGCTGTTCGCGTTCTTCATCTACGCGACCGCCGCCGTGGCGAGTCATCATTTCGGCAGCGCCGATCCGCGCACCGCTCTCTATAACGAAGGCGCCAACTGGGTCGGCGTGCTGATGTCGGTTTACAACGGCGTGGCCGCGCTGGTCGCGTTCGCCTTGCCGCCGATGGCGCGGCGCTTGAGCCGGGTGAAGACCCACGTCGTTTGTCTGGTCATCGGGGGCTGCGGACTCGGTTCGATGTATTTCTTCCGCGATCCGCAATGGCTCATCGTTTCGATGATCGGCCTTGGGATCGCGTGGGCGAGCCTGCTCACGATGCCCTACGCGATTCTGAGCAGCGTGGTGCCGTATCGGAAGATCGGCGTCTACATGGGCATGTTCAATTTCTTCATCGTCATCCCGCAGATCATAGCCGCGGCGCTGCTGGGCCTGCTGGTCCGCACGGCGTTCGGCGGACAGGCGATCGACGCGCTCCTGCTCGGAGGCGTTTCGATGATTGTCGCCGCCGGACTCATGCTGCGGGTGAAGGACGCCCGGGGCGCAGCGGCGGCGTAACTTTTAATGAAAGAGCTTTGGGAAATCAGCACCAACGAATGCGCCGGCAGCAGGGAAAGCATCATGCTCCGGGGCAATGTATATCAAATTGCCAACGGCTACATGGGATATCGCGGCACGCTGGACGAGTTCGGTCCGGCGGAGGCCGTCGGCATCACGCTCGCCGGCCTCTTCGACCAGGTCGGCGACGCGTGGCGCGAACCGGTTAACGCTCCCAACGGTGGCTACACCCAGGTGTTGCTCGACGGCGTGACGCTGTCAGCCCTCGATCGCTCTGTCGTCGCGCACCGGCAGACCTTGCATTTCCGCAACGCGCTCTTCGCCCGCGAAACCGTTTTCTCTTCCGGTGGAAAAAGACTCACGTTCACGTCGGAGCGATTTCTCAGTGCCGCCACGCCGCACCTTGGCGTGATTCGTTTCGGCGTGCGCGTGGATGGCGCCGCGGACGTCGAGATCCGCACCGGCATCGACGGCAACATCTGGGACCTTAACGGTCCGCATCTGCCGCGGCTGAACGCCGATCGGAAAGATGCCGTCCTGCTGATCGAGGGATTCACTCACGAATCGTCGAAACGCGTCCTCGTCGCCGAAGTGCTCGACGCGCCGGTCGGCGGCGAGGCGCATGAGCTCGACGGCCGGCGCAATCTCCGGGTGCTGCGTTTCCGCGCCGAGCCGGGGCGGACGTATGTTTTCCACAAATACTTCGCTGTCTTCACCGATAACGATCCGCTTGGCGGCGTGCCGTTGCTGAAGGCGGCGATCGAGGCCGTGCAGCACGCGCGTGCCCTCGGCTACGAGACCTGTCGCGCCCAACATGATGCGGAATGGGCGGCAAAATGGGAGCGGTGCGATGTCGTGATCGAAGGCGACGACGTCGCGCAGCAAGCCCTCCGTTACAGCATCCTGCAGTTGCTGATGGTCGCGCCGGTGCAGGGCAGCGCAAATTCCATCCCCGCGCGCGCGCTTTCGGGACAGGTCTACAAGGGCGCAGTTTTCTGGGACACGGAGATGTTCATGTTTCCGTTCTTCCTGCACACGTATCCGGAAAAGGCAGTCGAACTCTTGCGCTACCGGATTCGCACACTCGACGGCGCGCGACGTAAGGCCCGCACCGAGGGGCCTGGTTATCGCGGCGCATTCTACGCTTGGGAGAGCCAGGACACCGGCGACGACGCGTGCACGTATTTCAATATTGGCGACCCGATCACCGGCCGCGAGTTGCGCACGCATTTCCGCGACAAGCAGGTTCATATCAGCGGCGACGTCGCGATCGCGCTCTGGCAGTATTTTCTGATCACCGGCGACGACTCGCTCCTGCGGCAGGGCGGGGCGGAGGCGATTCTCGAATGCGCGCGGTTTTATTATTCCTACGCGCATTTCAAGAAGGACCGCGGTCGCTACGAGATCCTCGATGTGATCGGGCCCGACGAATATCACGAGCGCGTCAACAACAACGCCTTCACCAACGCCGTCGTGCGCGAGACCTTCCTCATCGCCGGCGCCGTGGTCGATCACCTCCGGCGCACGCACCCCCCCGAGCTGCAGGCGCTGCTCGACCGGCTCGCCATCGCGGACGAACTTCCCTGCTTCGCCGACGCCGCCGCGCGGCTGTTCGTGCCCGAGCCGGATCCGCAGACGCGCGTCATCGAGCAGTTCGAAGGTTATTTGAAGCTCCGCGACGCCTCCGTCGAGGAACTGCGCGCGAAGATGGTGCATCCCAACGAATACCTCGGCGCTGGCCAGGGACTCGCGGTGCCGACGAAGCTCATCAAGCAGGCGGACGTCGTGATGATGCTGAACCTGTTTCGCGCGCGTTATCCGGTCGAAGTGAAAGAGGCGAACTGGCGCTACTACGAGCCGCGCACCGAGCACGGCTCAAGCCTCAGCGCCTGCGCGTATGCCATGGTCGCGACCGAATTCGGCGACGTCGATTTCGCCTACAAATACTTCCTGAAGACGGCGACGATCGACCTGCAGGCGAACTACAAGCTCTACGTCGGCACCATCTTCATCGGCGGTTCCCACCCGGCCGCGAACGGCGGCGCGTGGATGACGGCCGTGTTCGGTTTCGGCGGATTGCTCGCGGACGCGGAGCGCGTCACGATCGCTCCGCGGCTGCCGCGCGGCTGGCGAAGCCTGTCGTTCGGACTGGATTACCGCGGCGATCGTTTCCGGATCTCCCTCACGCGTGAAACCGTGACCGTTGAGCCGGCGCCCACCAACGGCCGCGAGCACCGGTTCTCCATCGGCGGCGAATCCGTGACCTGCGCACCGGGAAAACGGGTGACGGTCGACTATGCACGTGCGGTAGGAAGACGCTGCTGAGGTATCGGAAAACCAAGGATCATTTATGGCCCCAAGAACTGGCGAATGGCTGAGCAGGTGGACGGGCATGGCCTTCGGGCTTGTCAGTGCGCTCGCGGCGCACGCGAAGATCGGTGCGGACATCCCGTGGACGACGTTTGAAGCCGAGGCGATGCGCGGATCGGGCACCGTGATCGGACCTGCTTACGGGCCGCACACGGTCGAGTTGGAATCATCGGGCCAGAGTTACGTGAAGCTCGTGCGCGCCGGCGAGTTCGTGGAGCTCACGTCGCCGGCGAAGTTCGATTCACTCGTGTTGCGCTACAGCCTGCCCGACGCGCCGGGGGGCGGCGGCAGAAATTCCGCGCTCACGCTTTTGATCAACGGTCAACCCGTCCGCGAGCTCGCGCTCACCTCGCGCAACGCCTGGCTCTATGGTGCGTATCCATTTTCCAATGATCCACAGGAAGGGAAGCCGCGGAACTTTTACGACGAACTGCGGCTGAAAGGTCTGCGGATCACGCCGGGCGACGTCGTGCGCCTGCAGAAAACCGCGGACGACGGCGTCGACTGCATCGTCGACCTGGTCGATCTTGAACTCGTCCCGGCGCCGGTCGCTCCACCCGACGGTTCGTTGTCCGTGCGCGATTTCGGAGCGAAGGGCGATGGCGCGGCGGACGACACGGCGGCGCTGCGCGCGGGCGTCGCGAAGGCCGCGGAGCGCGGCGGCGTCGTCTGGCTGCCGGCCGGCGATTACAAGATCACCGGCGACATCGTGGTGCCCTCGGGCGTGACGATCCAGGGCGCGGGCATGTGGCACACGACGCTCGTCGGCGATGCGGCGCTGTATGCGCAGGCAGAGCGGCGCGTGCGGATCAAGTTGGCCGGGACCGACGTGCACGTGGCGGACCTCGCGATCTTCGGCCAGCTCAACTACCGCAACGACCAGGAGCCGAACGACGGCGTCGTCGGCGCCGGCTGCGAGAACGCTTCCATCCGCCGCCTCTGGGTCGAACACACGAAGGCGGGCGCGTGGATTTACAATGGCACGAACCTCGTCATCGAAGGCTGCCGGTTCCGCAACCTGATCGCCGACGGCGTCAACTTCTGCGTCGGCACGAGCCACTCGGTGGTGGAAAACTGCACCGCGCGCGGCACGGGCGACGATTGTTACGCGATCTGGCCCGCGCCGGCGGATCAGGGCTTCGACGAGCGCGCGGACAAGCCGGGGCACAACGTCATCCGCCGCTCGACCGGCCAGCTCACGTTTCTCGCCAACGGCGGTTCGCTCTACGGCGGCGCGAACAACCGCATCGAGGATTGCCTGTTCACCGACATCGGCACCGGTTGCGGTATCCTCATCAGCACGACATTTCCGACCTCGGATCCGGAGCGGAAAGTGGACAACAACTTCAGCGGGCACACCGTCGTGAACAAGGTGCAGCTTCTTCGTTGCGGCGGTTACGATCACGCGTGGGCGTGGCGCAGCGCGCTGCAACTTTGTCTCGACCGCCGCAGCATCGCGGGCCTGCGGATCGGCAGTGTGGAGATCCGCGACAGCCTGTCGGATGCGATCAGCGTGGTCGCGCCTGGTAGTGCGAAAGGAGAAGGGACGCTGTCGGACAGCACGCTGGAGGAGGTAGTCGTGACGAACGTCGGGCTCGGCACCGGTTCGGGGCGCGGTTTGTGGATCCGACAGGACGCCGACGGCGAACTGACACTCGTCCGTTCCGACGTCGCGCCGGTGCAGAATGACTCGGCGGAATTTCGCATCCTGAGCCGTGCGGAGTAGGGGGCGGAGCGGCGGTCCGGGGCTTGACCGCGCAAACCCGCGACCGCACAAACCGGTTATGCTTTCCGTTACCCTCTCCGGGAAAGTTACCCTGCACGACGTCGCGGCGAAAGCGGGCGTGTCGGTCTCGACGGTGTCGCGGAGTCTCACGGGAGCGGATCGGATTTCGCGGGCGACGCAGGAGCGGGTATTGTCCGTGGCACAGGCGCTCGGTTATCGCCACAATCCGCTTCTGGGCGAGGTGATGCGCTCGACTCGCCGCGGCGCGCTCAATCCTTACCTCGGCACGCTCGCGTATATCACGCCCTGCGACGACGTGAAGGAGTGGCGTGCCACGCCGACCCTCTGCCGGCACTGGTCGGCGGCGCGCGAGCAGGCGGCGTTGTTCGGATTTGCGGTCAGCGAGTTTGTGTTGAGTTCGCAAGGGATGACGGCGCGACGATTGGGCGATATCCTGCGCGCGCGCGGCATCCAGGGAGTTTTGTTGGCGGCCTTTCCCAAGGAGCCGTTCGAGCTCGTGCTGCCGTGGGAGCATTTCGCGACGGTGCCGGTGGGACACATGGTGCAGAATCCGGAGCTGGATTGCGTGGTGAGCGATCACACCCAGGCGGTGTTGCTGGCCGGCCGGACGCTCGCGGCGCGCGGTTACCGGCGGATCGGACTCGCGATCGAAAGCTATCAAAACGCGATCACGAACCACGGTTGGGTGAACGGCTATGCGGCGCTGCCCGCGGAGAGCGGAGGCCTCGCCGCCATCCCGCCGTTTCTTCCGCCGAAGATCGGCGCGGCGCCTTTCCTCGACTGGGTGCGGCGGCATCGCGTCGACTGCGTGCTGACCCTCTCGACCTTTCGCAACGAGCCCAATGCGATGCCCGAGTGGCTGTCTGCGGCGGGGCTGCGTTGTCCGCGCGACATCGGTCTCGTTTCCCTGGACGTGACGAATGCGACGGCGTCGTGGGCCGGCATCGATCAAAACTCCGATGAGATCGGCAAGGCGGCCGTCGATCTGGTGATTTCGAAAATCCGCGCCGGCGAGCGCGGCATCCCTCGCGTGCGTCGCAGCCTGCTCGTCCACTGCCACTGGCGCGAAGGCGATACCGTGCGGCCGGCGCGGTGAGCGGGTTTGTGGGTTGCGGTTGTCTGCCCGGGCGTGTCTTCGCTATCACGTCGGCATGTTCAACGGTTTCCCCCGATTTACGTCGTCACGGCGCGCGCTGCGCCGGGCGCTCGGTTGCTGCGGCGTGCTGGGTCTCGCCTTCATGACGGCGTCGTCCGCAACCGCTCTCGCCGACGAAGCCTGGTCGGCCCCGCACGTCGGCAATCCGATCCTGCCCGGCTATTTCGCGGATCCTTCGATCGTCACCCACGAAGGCCGCTTCTATCTCTACGCCACGCTCGACCCCTGGGGCGGCGAGACGCTGGGGTGTTGGGAGTCCGACGATTTCAAGAACTGGACCTACCGCGTGCTGAACTGGCCGACGAAGGCGGCGTGCACCAGCCCGACCTCGAAGGACGCGAAAGTCTGGGCGCCGTCCGTCATCCACGCGCGCAACGGAAAATTCTACATGTATGTGTCCGTCGGCAGCGAAGTATGGGCCGGAGTCGCCGAGCATCCGCTCGGCCCCTGGCGCAACGCTCTCGGCGACCGCCCGCTGATCCCGGGCGATTTCCGGCCGGGTTATCACATGATCGATGCCGAGGCGTTCATCGACGACGACGGCGCCGCGTATCTCTATTGGGGCTCGGGCTGGAACTGGACCAACGGCCGCTGCTGGGCGGTGAAACTGCAGCCCGACATGGTAACCTTCGACGGTGAGGTGCGCGACGTCACCCCGGAGAGTTATTTCGAGGCGCCGTTCATGGTGAAGTCCGGCGGGCGGTATTACCTGACGAGCTCGATCGGCAAAACCATCGAGGACACCTACGCCGTCGCAGCGGCCGTCGGCGACACGCCGTTCGGGCCGTTTCACGATGTATCCAACAATCCGATTCTCGCGACCGACGCCACGGCCCGCGTGATCAGCCCCGGACATCACGCCGTATTCCGTCACGAGGAGCGCAGCTATATTCTCTATCACCGCCACAGCATTCCGTTCGATCCGGCGTTCGTGGGCCGTCAGGTCTGCGTCGACGAACTGCGATTCACCGCCGATGGACGCATCGACAACGTGACGCCCACGCACAAGGGTCCGGCCTTCGTGCGCGGGCGGCTTGCTGGGCGCGAGAACCTCGCCGCGTCCGCCGTGGCGACAGCGTCGAGCGTGCGTTCGGCGGTGACGTCGCCCGCCGCGTGCCTGGATGACAACTACGCGACGCTCTGGGCTGCGGCCGAGGCGGACGCGCGTCCCTGGCTGCAGCTCGATCTCGGCGAACCCCGCGCGGTGGCGCGGCAGGAGTTGCGTTTCGAATACGCGTGGAAGCCTTACGCCTTCGTTGTCGAAAGCTCGCTCGACGGTCGCGGGTGGACGCCGCTCGCCGATTACACCGAGTCGCCGGCGAGCGGCTCGCCCGTCGTGCTCGAACGAGCCGTGCGCGCGCGCTATCTCCGGCTCGCGTTCGCCCACCGCACAGACGATGCGGCGCGGCCGGCACTGTTCGAGTGGGTCGTTCAGCCGTGATACTGCGACTGCGGTGCGGGTAAACCTCGCAGCGCTCGTCGCATCGGCAGCAGGCCTCCTGCAGCCTTGTCCCCGCCGCAGGCCGCGCCAAGCTCTTGCGTCATGGTCTCCGGTGCGCTCCTGAACCCCCTCGCCGCAGCACGACCGAACGCGACCGGTCGTCCGTGCCGCGCCGCCGTTTGGCTCCGGCGCCTGCTGGTCGCGGCGACGCTCGTCTCCGGTTTGTCGGCCGCGCCGGTTTCGCGTGACACCGCGCGCCGTGCCGCGGTCGGCTGGCTGCTGCGCAATCCCGCGCCGATGGAGGCGTCGACCGGCCACGCGGGCGACCTGATGACCTGTGCGGATGAATCCGGGGCGACGCTGTTTCATGTGCTCGAGCTCGCCCCCGCCGGTTTCGTGGTCGTGGCGGCGGACGACGAACTGGAGCCGGTGCTCGCGTTTTCCGGCCGCTCGAGTTTTGCCGCCGAACCGGGAACGCCGCTCTTCGATATCCTGAAACAGGATACGCGCGTGCGCCTCGCGGCGGTCCGACGCGGGGGCCAGCTGGCGACGCGATCGGCTGGACCGAAGCCCTCCGCCGTGCGCGCGCGCTGGAATGAATTGCTCGGAGCGGGTGGTGACAGAGCGAAGGACGTGCAGGCGCGCGGCGTCGCGGATGTGAGCGATGTGTGCGTCGCTCCGATGGTGAAGAGCCGCTGGGATCAGGTGAGCGCGCTCCTGTCCCCGGCGACACCAAATACTCGGCCGAAGGAACTTTATATCTATAACTTTTTCACGCCGCCCTATTCTCCGGGCACTCCGTACAATTATCCGGCCGGTTGCGCACCGGTCGCCTGGGCGCAGATCATGCGGTTCCACCGCTGGCCGGATAAGATCCGCGGCGGCGAATATCAAATCGGCATCGATGGCTGGTGGTATCGCGCGACGATGATGGGAAGCGACGGCGCCGGCGGGCCCTACGACTGGGACAACATGCCGCTCGAGCCGGATGCGACTACGACGCCGGAGCAAATCGTCGCGCTCGGCGCGTTGATGTACGACGCGGGCGTCGGCACCGGTGCGCACTATACCTACATGGGCACCTATAGCTCGACGACGACCGACGAGATCAAGCAGGTCTTTCAATATGCGGAGGCGAAAACCTGTTATCCGCGCCCGGGGCTTTCGGAACTCATGCAAGCGCTGCGGACCAGCCTCGATGCCGGCCTGCCCGCGAACGTCGATATCTTTACGGCTGGCGGCATCGGTCATTCGATCGTGATCGATGGCTACGGCTACAACGCCGGCACCCGCTATCATCATATGAACCTCGGCTGGAGCGGACACAGCGACGCCTGGTATAACTTCCCGCCAGTCGATGTCGTGATGGGCGACGGCAGTCCGGAGTTTTTCACGATCATCACGGAGCTGAAGTACAATATCGATCCGCTGATCGCGGGCGAGATGATCACTGGCCGCATCACGGATGGCGAAGGCCGCCCCGTCGGCGGAGCGACCGTCACCGTGAACACCGATCCGGTGCGCTCCGCCGTCAGCAACGATCGTGGAATTTATGCGATCAAGGGGCTCGCTGCGAAAACCACCTACATCGTGACCGCGCGCGGCGACGGTTATCTCTTTCCGACGAATCAAGCGACGGTGACGACCGGAGATTCGGCGGTGGAAACCGAAACGACGCCGAATCGCATCGTGGATTTCCGGGCGAACGCCGTGGCGGTCGCCGTGGCGAATCCGCAAGGGTCGCGCGCGGGCACGTCGATCCAGCTTTCGGTCGCCGCCGACGGCGCACAGCCGATCGCATGGCAGCGCAACGGTGTCCCGCTGGCGAATACGCCCGATCTTTCGCTGACATTGTTCGACTTGCAGCCGGTGTACGCCGGCGTGTATGCGCTCACGCTGGCTCGTGGATCGGAGACGATCGAGTCGGGCCTCGCCATCGTCGGTTTGTCTTCGACGGAGAAGATCGTCGGCCGCGGCGACGAGGTGTTGAAGAATGTGTTCGTCGCCAGCACGGGCTACACCTACGACCAGATTCTGCTGGAGGGCACGGCCGCGAGCATCACGGCCGATGCCGGTCAGATCACACGGATGTCGTACATCGATCTGGACAACGATATCGTGCAGGTGGAGTTCAGCGGCCCCGGGACGCTCACGCTGACACTCGACGAATCCTCCGGTCCGGCGCTGCCGTTGTATTACGCGCAGGACGTGCGCTATATGAAAGGTCACGCGAGCATTGTGGTCACGGACGCTACGCAGGATACGCATCTTTCGGTGTTCAGCGTCGGCCGGACCAATGCGGCGCGGCAGGAATTGTTCAAACCCGACGTTGCCTACGACGGTATCGCCGACCTCGCGTTCATCGCGATCTCGAGCCGCGACGGAAAGTTCGGCGGTTTGCGCGCGGCCAATGCCAACTTCTTCGCGTCGCGCGGCGTCACGGGCGTCTACGCGCCGGGCGTCGTCATTACCGGCCCGTTGTTTCTCGGCAACGTGACCGCCTTCGACACTGCGAAGCCGATGATCTGGGTCGGAGGCGCGACGGACGTGCGGATCACGGGTGGCGACTTGTATCAGGACAACGGATTCGCGGTGCAGGTGAGCGGCCTGACGCACGTGGCGTTTCGCGATGGCTCCGATTCGCACGGTCGCCCCATCCTGGCAAAGCCCAACCGCGCCCTCCTGCGGGACCAGGGCACGGACGTGACCGCGAGCCTCGTCGAAGCGCCGGCCGGATCAGCAGCGCAGAGCGTCGCGCCCGCGCGATGACGCGGCGGCCCGAGGGATGGGCCCACGGAATGCACGGAAGGTACGGAATTCCGAACCACGGAAAACACGAAACACACGAAAACCGTAGCTGAGAAAACTGCCCACGGGACGCACGGAAGAGGCCGGATATATAAACCGCGAAGAACACGAAGATCCGCGACGGACGCGACGCCGTCTCCGTCGGCCTCAATCCTAAACTTCAAACGGCGAACCTTGAACTCGCGCGGCTCGCGGCGACTTCAGGCGCGGAATTGGTTCCAGTTCGCGAGGCAGCGGCGCGCGGTTTCCATTTCCGAGAAGCGGCTGCCTTCCTGTTCCAACAGGTAAACCTCCACGCCGCCGACGGACTCGGCAGCTTCGACGATCTTCGCCCACGGCGCGACGCCTTCGTTGAAGAGCACGCGATAGCTTTTCTCCTCGGCCTCCGTACCCGGTGCCCAGTCTTTCAAATGAATGCTCCGGATGCGCCCGGGGTGCGCACGGATCCACGCGACCGGATCGGCGCCCGCTTCCAGGCACGTGCCGACGTCGAGCTGCAGCGCGAATTGCCGCGGCGTGTTGTCGGCAAGCAGGTCCATGATGCGCTGTCCGTTCTCCAGCGCCGTCCATTCGGTCTGGTGATTGTGGTAACCGGCGACGAGGCCGTGCGCGTGCAGCTGTTCGCTGGCGGTCGTGAGTTGCGCGGCGAGCGCTTTCCAGCCGTCGACGCCGCGCGCGGATTTCGGCGCGGAGGCGAGCACGACCTGACGCGCGCCGAGAATCGTGTTCAACTCGATTGCTTTGCCGATGCCCGCACCGACGGCGAACGCGTCGAAGGAGTTGTGCGTGGAGAGGCAGCGCAGCCCGAGATCGTCGAGCTGGCGGCGGACGTCTTTCGCGAACGCGGGCGTCCATTGGAAATAGGGCGAGTAGAATTCCACGGCGTCGTAGCCGATCGCGGCGACGTCCTTCAGCGTCTGTGGCAAGTCGCGCGCGAGCTCGGTGCGCACGGAGTAGAGCTCGAGCCCGATCGGAATCCGGCGCGCGGAGAGAGGTGCGGCGGTGGCGGCACCGGTCGCGGCGCGCGTGAGCGAATGGGCGAGTCCGAGGGCGGGCACGACGCTGGCGAGAGTGAGGAAGCGGCGACGGGTCAACCCGTCAGGGGCGGGCGGTTTTTGGGGCATGCCTCACGCAATCACCGCCGCGCGGGAGGACAAGGAAAGAGGCAGGTTTCGGATCGCCCCTACACACTTGCGGTGCGTCGCGCCGCAAAATGCAAATTCCAGTGAAACGCCGCTAATTGGCAGGAAAATCTTTGAGCGCCAACGGAGGCACATCACGATGGATTTGAATGCGACTGCAGCCTGCTTGGATTCTCCTCACCCTCGCGCTCCTGCCACTGTTGAAGGCGGAGGACGGTATCGAGCTGGGCATGACGCGTGAGCAGGTGTTCCGGGCGTTCGGTCGGCCGCCGAGTCGGATGGAGAACGATGACACGCACGTGCTGATCTACCCACATCTTCGCGTGACTCTCACGAACGGGGTGGTCTCTACGTTCACTTGGTTGGTCCCGCCGGAGAAACGCCGTCCGCCCGGCGTGCGTTCGGGAACCAAGTCGACGAATCCGCTTTCTCGGCCGGGGGCTCAGGCGCGTCCCACGCCGCAGGCGACGACACCTCCCGCATCGACCAAGGCGAGTTCCACGCCGCCTCGACCCGATCGCCCTCTCGTCCGGCAAATGCCACCGCCAGGGACGCGCGGTTTAGGATTCTATCTCGCATTGCTGGCGCTCGTGCCGGCGATTCTCGTCGTGGTTGTCGGTGTGCTGGTGAAACGAACGTCGGGCAGAAGGGGGGCGACTACTTGGGCTTTTCCGCAGCCGGAACGGTCCACCGCCAGCGCGCGGCCGGCCGACGATTTTAGCGCCGCGGTGCGACGCGCGACGGAAACGGCGAGTGGCCCCGCGCGCGTGGTGGATCGTCTCACGCCCGCGCTGCTGCGCGAGTTGGAGTGGAAACGTTTCGAGGAGTTGGTCTGCGGTTATTATAACGCGAGCGGGGTGAAGGCGGAATGCACGTGCACGGGCGCCGACGGCGGCGTGGATGTGAAGTTGTTCCGTTCCGGCGAAGCCCAGCCGTTTGGATATGTGCAATGCAAGTCCTGGTTTGGACGCGACGCCGGCGTGAACCTGATTCGCGAACTGTTTGGAGTGATGACGGCCGATCGAGTCGCCGAAGGCGTGTTTGTCACCACGAGTGACTTTAGCGAAGACGCGCGCGCATTTGCGGTCGGCAAACCGCTCACGCTGATTGACGGGACGGAGTTCATCCGGCGGTTCGAGATGCTTTCTCCGGCCGCTCAACGGCAGGTTCTCCAGCACGTCACGCGCGGTGATTACACGACGCCGACCTGTGTGAACTGCGATGTGAAGATGGTGCTGAAAAATCCCGACACGGGAGCTTTTTGGGGGTGTCCGCGTTATCCGCGCTGTCACCGCACGATGAAACTACGAACGGCGTGAAAATCGCCGCAGCACCTCAGCCGCGACGGGCGGCTTCGATTTTGGCGACGTCGATCTTGCCCATTTCCATCATCGCCTCGAAGGCGCGCTTCGCCTCGGCGCCGCCGGCGGCCATCGCCTCGGTGAGGGCGCGCGGCGTGATCTGCCAGTTGACGCCCCAGCGATCCTTGCACCAGCCGCAGGCGCTTTCCTGACCGCCGTTGCCGACGATCGCGTTCCAATAACGATCGGTTTCCTCCTGATCGTCCGTCGCGATCTGAAACGAGAACGCCTCGGTCTGGGGGAAAGCCGGGCCGCCGTTGAGACCGAGACACGGCAGGCCGAGCACTGTGAACTCGACCGTGAGGACGTCGCCGGCCTTGCCGGACGGGTAATCGCTTGGGGCTTTGTGCACCGCCGTCACGGCGCTGTCGGGAAACATTGCGGCATAAAAGCGCGCGGCTTCTTCGGCGTCTTGGTTGAACCAGAGGCAGATCGTGTTTTTCGGGATGGATGTTTTCATGGGGGAGTGAGGGAAAGGAAGGACGGGGGGCGATGGAGTGTGGTTTGAGTATGAGCCGCGCTTGCGCGGCGTCTCCGTGAAATGACGACGAACGAGAGGTGGGGAAATGGACAGCGATGGCGGAAAGCTTGGGGTCCGGAGCCTAGAGCCTAGAGCCGGAGCCGTAGCTTGGGGATGGACCGCGCGCTCTCACCAGGCACGCGGCGCGGGTTTGATCGCGCGGCTAGCTGATCAGCAGGAGGCGGGGCTGGCCGGGGACGGTGGCGGGCGCGCGATGAACGCAGGGCGGGACCGGGCTGCCGGGATGATCGACGGCGATACGCCAGAGGTGGAAGAGTCCGAAGGAGAACGGCTGCGCGTGGGGAGCAGGGGCATAGTGCAGATCGTAGCAATGCTCGCGCAGGAATTCGCGGAAGCTGTCGTCGTCAGGGCCGCCGTAGACCGCGAGGAGTTGGGCGCGCGTATTCGGAACGTCGATGCGGCGAAGCGCGTCTTCATTGCGCAGGCCCTCGCTGGGGGCGCCGTGGTAGGTGCAGAGCCAGGTGTCGGCGGGGATCGGCGCGCTGTCGGCGTGGAAGGAGAAGACATCCGTCGGGATCGGGCCCGGGTCTTCGTCGCGCGGGTAGCCGTGGATGCAGTTGAGGACGGGATCGCGATCGATGTCGCGGAGGCGTTGGAGGTCGGCGAGGAGGGTTTCGACGGCGGTGCGCCCGGCGGAATCGAGCGGCAGCGAGCGCAGGCGCGCGTCGTCGACGGTGACGATGGCGTCGGAATCGTCCCGGCCGAGATGAGCGACGACAGAGCCGAAGTCGCCGGGAAGAGTGCGCGGCCAGCAGAGGGCGTTGACGCCGTCGGCGAAGGGCGTGGTGGCGAGCGCGTGGAAGGACTCGACGTGGCGAACGCGCGGATGGCCGGGCGGCGGCGCGCTGGTCATTTCGCCTTCTTCTTCGGTTGGGCGGGCTTGATGAATTTCGACTGGCTGTGCTGCTTCTGTTGGAAGCGGCGAGTGGCTTTCTGGTCTTTGACGTTCGGCAGGTATTTCGCGCCCATGCGACGATTCCGGCGAGGCGCGCCGGGCGAGCAACCTGAATCGCGGCGAAGAAAAAGTTCGCGCGGGCGCGGGCGAGATTCGGTGCCTCGCCGGGTTGAGGCGAGCGGGCGGTGCGGCGCGCGAATTCAAACTGCCGCGGCGGGCGGCGCCGGTTCGGGTGACGTCGATCTTCTGAAACCGGACAGCTGAGGTGGGAAAGCGGGGACCTGAGACTTGAAACCTGCGGCGGGACGGCGCTGCGTTGGGCTTCAAGAGAGCGAGGGGTTTGCGTCGTCAGACCGCGCTCGGTGGCGGTGTTTCCGTTTGTGTATAAAAATGGTCGAACGCCTGCCGCTTGAGGTGGTGCACGGCGAGGCTCAGGTCGGCGTATTTGGCGTTTGCGTCGGCGTCGGCGCTGCCGGCTTCGAGGCGTTCGGACGTGCGGTGAAAACGCTCGCCCAGCGCGCGGTGTTCGTCGGTGTCGCCGAGTTCGCGGAGCAGCCGGCGCGCGGTGTCCGCGCGACGCCGCGCCTGTTTGATCAGCCGCAGCGCAGCTTCGGGCGTGATGACGCCGGCGTTCGCTTTTTTGAGCACGCCGCATTCGAACACGCGGCATTGCCACGGGCGGTCGGCATAGACGCGGCAGGTGCGATCCGCGCAAAGGGCGGCGCATGGCTGGGGAAAGCGGGCGATGGGCATTTTTCCGCGCGAAACCTTCACTGGCAGGCCGAGGGATTTCAGCTTCGGCGCGTCGTCGCCGACCTCGAGTTTGACGAGATCGAAGAGCGTGCCGTCGCAGCACATCCCGCAAGCGGTGCAGAGTTGTTCGCTTAAATCCACCATCCCACTATCCGGGGCCGCTCTGCCGGCGCAAGGCGCCGGGCGAAGAGCAGGCGCCCGACCTCGGCCGGCGCGCGTCGCTTCAAATCGTGTCAGGCTTTGAACAGCCTGAAACTCACCTCGTAGCGATAAAACTCGATGTTCGTCGCCACGCGGAGCGCGCGCCGGATGCGCTGGTCATCTTCGAGAGCGATGATCGCGCCGCGGACGGACTGGTGGTTCTCGGCGAGTTCCTCGACGATATAGCCCATGTAGCGCTGGATCTGGCCGACAACGGAGTCGCTGGCTCTGCCTTTCTTCAATTCGACGACGAGCAACTCCTGCTTGTCCTTACTGATGGCCAGAATGTCGATCGGTCCGGTGTCGGTCGGATACTGCTGCCCATTTCCATTCTCGTCCTGGAAAAGGTCGTACCGTTTGCCGAGCTCCGTCTGTTTCCAGTTTTGTACCAAAAAGTCCTCCAGATGCTTTTCCAAAGCGAAGACGGTCGGATCTTCGATGGTACTGCCGATCAACGCAGCGGTTGGCCCCTGCGTCATTCCGACGAGTTTTTCCAGTTCCTCCCAGTGACCGGCACGACCGAGATTGCTGACCGTGCCGATCGAGCCGGCCGAGTTCCGCAAGCTCTCGCTCATCTCATCTCGATCTACATATGAGTTTGTCCATCGCACCGGGCGCCGATGGGGCAGGATATCGCCTGGCGTATAATAGTAGTCGTCGGTGACTTCTCCGACACGATAGCGGCCGCTTCCGTCGGGACAGAGCACTAAATCTCCCTGCTGAATACCTTTTGAGATCACCCAAAGAAACCCGCAGGCAAGTCCGGCTCCAATCCTGGTTTTCTCTGGATGACAAGCGAGATAAATGGGGATGTAGCGCTGGTTGAAGTGGCGCCAGTCGTCGCCTAGTTTACCCGAGAGATCCTCGTCGATTTCGAAATCTGCGCCAATGAATCCGCCCGCGAAGCATTCGGCGGCATGGGCGCTCTTTTTTCCGAGCATCACGCGGTAGTAATTTCTCGCGGATCCGTTCCTGCGCTCCAGCGGGAGCTTGGGCGGCGAGCTCGGTTCGGGCGGTGCGAAAGTCGATTTCCCGCGGGACTTCCATTCTGCCGTCAGGATCGTCGTCCGGGAGTCGTTGGTAAAAGTCAGACGGGTCACGCCGAGCAGCATGCCGTTAGCGACGTTGAAATCCGGATACGGCTGATAATCCAGTTCGGCAATGCATCCTTTCACCCGCACGTCGCATTTTGCCTCGAGCCGGTTTCCCGACTTGGAACCCACGTAGTGGATCTGCTTCGGGAAAAATCCTTCCTTCTCGAAAAGTCGCAGGGGCAAAAGGTCCGGCTGGGATCCCGAGCCCTGGTCCGACCAGTAAAAGGAAACGGTCGACTCTTCGAGCGGTGTGGTCGCGGCGGGTGGCCCTGGTGCTGCAGCTTCAGATCGCTTCATATTTGTAGAAGCGTGGCTCTTTTCGCGCGAGTCATGTCGACAGGAAACCGTAAACCTTGCCTTTTGGCAGATCCTTCATCCGGCGAAAAAATTCCGTTTCCGTGATCTTCGTCGGCCAGTCGAGATTGATGCGAACGAGGAAGCCCTGATTGTCGGGCAGGCGTTGTGCCGTCACAGCTTGCAGTCCAATCAGATAATTGAGGTCCCGGATCAATGCCTTGTAGGGGTTGGCAACATCGTAGAAGTGCCGGGTTTTCTCTGTGACCGCAGCGAGCGTCGTCTCTTCCTCTTCGAGTAAAAGGGTGAGCAATTGCACGTGCCTGCCGGACAACGCTCGCTTGCGTGGAGACTGCAAGCGCCCGAACAGATCGGTCATCGTGTTTCGGAAAAGAGCTTTCGTGACCTGCAGCCGGATCTCTTCGAAGAGGCGGCGGCACTGGCTCTCGATCCCTTTCAGCCCGAACTTGAGAAACGGAGCGAGGTCGTGGTTCGCGGCGCGTGTTTCATTGAGCGCGGTGAGGTAGGCGGTCTTGTGCTCGTAGTAGTAGTTCGACATCGCGATGAACAGCGTGTCGCGCAGCCCGATGCGCTGGAGCATGATGGCCTCAAGCGCCCGCGCCGTACGGCCATTGCCGTCGAGGAAGGGATGCATCGCGGCAAAATGATAGTGAAGGGCGAGCGCCTGGATGAGTGCGTCATGGCCGCGATACACCGTGCGTGCCGCTTCCACCAGGCCGTTTATCGCGTTGCGACATTCGTCGCCGCCTTCGCAGCCCCGATGGCGCGGCGCACCGAAGGTAACGTTCTGATCCCGCGCTCGCAACAGCCCCGGGGCACAGTGATCGTCATCGCATCCCTGCACCAAACGGCGATGAACTTCGCAAATCAGCGCGACGTCCACCGGCCGGTCGGTCGGAAGCTGCGCAATCCACCGGTAGGTCAGCACCGCCGCCGCCGCCTGTTTTTGCGAGCGCGTCTCCAGTTGCGCCGGCGTTTCTCTCATTGCGGCTTCGAGTTCCTTCTCGGTGAACTCCGCGCCTTCGATCCGCGAGGTGCCTGCCACTTCCCGCTTCAACTGCACTTTCTGCAATTCATCTGCCCAGCTGCGCTGATATGGCATCTGCGTCAGGGCGAGCATTGCCGCTTTCGCTCCCATCAACTCATCGAACACCGCCTGCCGGTCATAACCAATCCAGTCTCGCGGGAGCTCGTAGCGGACGATCATGACATGATTGAAATCCATTTCGTTTCCGAGCCAAGGCGTAAATGCTCCAGTCATTACTCATCATTTGTAAGTAACATGAGGAATCCTACGTGTCCCTTAATTGAGCTTCGTTGCTCAATTCATTTCCGGATTTGTTTCCGCGCCAAAACCGGCGTTTTCGATGAAGCGGGAATGATATCGTCACGGGACCCGCAGAGGTGGGAAAAGGCATCGGCTTGGGCAGGGCGACGGCTCCCCGCGCCGCGGCCACAATCGTTCGATCCGAATCCCGCGTTGATTGACGATCGGAGCGCTTGCGGGAGCGCTCGGTGGTGGCGTGCTTCGCAACCCGTTTCGTTCGAAGCAGCCGAAACCTCTTTTCCTTATGCGTCGCTCATTCCTCCCCTTTTCCCCGTTGGTGTTCTGGCTTTTCGCGCTCGCGTTCGGGGCCGCGCGCGGCGCCGGCGGTCCGGCGGGGTTCGATCGCGGCCTCTACGATTTCAATCCCGGCTGGAAACTTTTCGTCGGCGATCCCGCTGGCGCAGCCGCCCCGGAATTCGACGATTCCGCGTGGCAACCGATCACGCTTCCGCGCGCGTGGAACGAGGATGACGCGTTTGCGAAAGACATCCGCGAGCACTCGACCGGCATCGCGTGGTATCGAAAGACGTTTCAGCTTCCGCCCGAGGCCGCGGGGCGGAAGGTGTTCCTCGAATTCGAAGGCGCCCGTCAGGCCGCCGAAATCTGGATCAACGGCCGCTATCTCGGCGCGCACGAAAACGGCGTCACCGCGTTCGGCTCCGACGTCACCGACGCGTTGCGACCCGCGGGCGAGGCCAACGTGATCGCGGTGCGCACCGACAACGCCTGGGACTATCGCGAAAAGCTCTCCGGTCGCGGCTTCCAGTGGGCCGATCGCAACTTCAACGCGAACTACGGCGGGCTGACGAAGAACGTGCGGCTGCACCTTACCGACCACGTTTATCAAACGCTGCCGCTGTATTCACATCTTGGATCCACCGGCGTGTATGTTTACGCCAAGGACTACGACATTCCCCAACGCCGCGCCACGATTCACGCGGAATCGGAGATCCGCAACGAGACGACCGAGCCGCGCACGTTCCTTTACCGGGTCGCGGTCGAGGATCGCGACGGCCGGGTCGTCGCCTCCTTCGACGGCGGACATTACACGGTCGAGGGCCGCAGCGTCGTCACTGCCCGCGCGGCGGCACGCGTTGAGGGCCTGAATTTCTGGAGCTGGGGTTACGGCTATCTCTACACGGTGACGACGACGCTGGAGGCGGACGGGCAGACGTTCGATGCGGTGGCCACGCGCACGGGTTTCCGTAAAACGGAATTCGGTGACGGCGTGGTGACGCTCAACGACCGCGTCATCCAGATCAAAGGTTACGCGCAGCGGACGTCGAACGAGTGGCCCGCGGTCGGCCTCTCCGTGCCGCCCTGGCTCAGCGATTTCTCGAACGGACTCATGGTCGAAAGCGGCGGCAACACGGTGCGCTGGATGCACATCGCGCCGTGGCGGCAGGACGTCGAATCGTGCGATCGCGTGGGGCTGATGCAGATGCTGCCGGCCGGCGACGCCGAGCGCGACGCGCAGGGGCGCACCTGGGCGCAGCGCGTCGAGGTCATGCGCGACGCGATCATCTACAACCGCAACAGCCCGAGCGTGCTCGTCTACGAATCGGGCAACAAGGGCATCAGCGAGGAACATATGGCGGAGATGAAGGCGCTGCGCGATCGGTTCGATCCGCACGGCGGCCGCGCCGCCGGCGCCCGCGAAATGCTCGACAGCCGCGTCGCCGAATACGGTGGCGAGATGCTGTATATCAACAAGAGCGCGCGCCAGCCGTTCTGGGCGACGGAGTATTCGCGCGACGAGGGGTTGCGGAAATATTGGGACGAGTTTTCCCCGCCGTATCATAAGGATGGAGACGGACCGCCCTACCGCGGCCAGCCGGCGCGCGTCTATAACCGCAACCAGGATTCGCATGCGATCGAGAACGTCGTGCGCTGGTTCGATTACTGGCGCGAGCGTCCGGGCACCGGCCGGCGCGTGAGCGCCGGCGGGCTCAACATCGTGTTTTCCGACACGAACACCCACTACCGCGGCGCCGAGAACTACCGGCGCAGCGGCGAGGTCGACGCGATGCGCATCCCGAAGGACGGCTTCTTCGCGCACCAGGTGATGTGGGACGGCTGGGTCGACGTGGAGCGTCCGCGCGCGCACCTGATCGGGCATTGGAATTACGCGCCGGGCGTCACGAAGGACGTGCACGTCGTGTCCAGTGCGGGGGCGGTGGAGTTGTTCCTCAACGGCCGCTCGCTCGGACGCGGGAAGCAGCGCGCCCGGTTCTTGTTCACGTTCGACCAGGTCGCATGGGAGCCCGGCACATTGACGGCCGTCGGCTACGACGCCCGCGGCGGAAGAATCGGCACGGACGAACGCGTGACCGCCGGCGCGCCGGCGGCGATCAGGTTGAGCGTGCGGACGGGACCCGCCGGCCTGCGCGCCGACGGGGCGGATCTGGCGCTGGTCGAGGTGGAGGTGGTCGACGCTGACGGACGACGTTGTCCTACCGCGCTGAATACGATCGAGTTTTCGCTTGCTGGCCCGGCGGAGTGGCGTGGCGGGATCGCGCAGGGGCCGGACAACTTCATTCTTGCGCGAACGCTGCCGGTGGAAGGCGGCATGAACCGCGTGCTCGTGCGCTCGACGACGACCGCGGGCGCGATCCAGCTGGAGGCGCGTTCGCCGGGACTCGCGACGGCGAAGATCGCGTTCGCGTCGCACGCCGTCGCGGTGACGGACGGACTCTCGCGCGAGTTTGCGGACGCGGCGCTGCAGGGCTCGCTGTTGCGCGGGCCAACGCCGGCGACGCCGTCGTTTACGGTGACGCGGGTGACGATGCCGATCGCGAGTGCGAGGGCGGGTTCGAATGCGGAAGAAGCCGCCCGGAGTTTCGACGACAACGAAATGAGTGCGTGGACGAGCGGCGACGACGTTGCGCGCGCGTGGATCGAGTATCGCCTCGCGGAGCCGGCGGCATTGACGGAGGCGAGTTTCAAGTTCGCCGGCTGGCGGGAGCGGGCGTATCCGATCCGGATCCTGGTGGACGGGCGCGAGGCCTTTCGCGGCGTGGCGCCGCGGAGTCTTGGCTATGTCACGCTGCCGTTGGGGGTGGCACGCGGGCGAACGGTGCGCGTGGAGTTGTTGGGCGTGAGCGAAGCGCGCGATGCGTTTGCGCTGAGCGAGCTCAACGAGCCGGGCAATGCCGGGACGGGATCGGACCGCGTGGCGGCGCAGGCGCTGAGCGTCGTGGAGGCGGAATTTTACCGCGTGCCCTAGGGCGAAAGCCGGCGTGCAAATGACTCGACGGCTCCGGGCCCGTGACAAAACTGCGATGACAAACACGGGCCTATAGCTCAACGGTCAGAGCAGAGGACTCATAATCCTTTGGTTCTGGGTTCGAATCCCAGTGGGCCCACCACCGCGAAGCGTGGAGTTTTTGCTGTTACGATGGAAGCATGAGCTGGCCACTTTGGACACCTCATGCTTCTGATCAACGGGCGGGCAACTTATGCCTCCGGGTTCGCAATCGGTTGATTGCAGCCAAGGCGCGGCCGGATGGAGACGATTCGCAGTTCGCCCCTCATCCCGGAGCTTTTCCGAAGGATATTACTTTTTCACTCCGGCCTGCTGCAAAAGCCATTCGTCGATGGCGGCCCACTCCTCCGGAATGTTGGTGTGCCCTCCGACAAGAACGAGATTCAGCGCCTTAGGGGCGGTGATAACATTGTAGGCGGCGAACATCGAGGTGGGCGGGGTGACTTCGTCGTTGTAGCCCCATGAATAAAGGCCGGGAACTTTGATGAGGCGGGCGAAGTTGACGGAGTCGTAGTAGGCCGTGGTTGCGACTTTCGCCGGGTTCTGCGCATGGAAATTCACGGCGGTTTTCGGGTCGGGGCGGAACAGGTGTGGCCAGCCGCCAGCGCGGCCGTGGAGGTAGCCGGTTACGTCGCAGCCGGCTGGATGAACGAGGGCGAGTGCAGTTACGCGGGGGTCAAGGCCAGCGGTGGCGAACGAGAGTTGACCGCCCTGGCTTCCGCCGGTGACGAGCAGGTTCTTGCCGTCCCAGTTGGGGAGCGAAACAAGGTAGTCATTCGCGCGGATGCAGCCGAGAAAAACGCGGCGGAAATAATACGTGTCTTTGTTGTCGAGATTGTAGTGCGGGTAGTTCTTGAGCGCGCCGGTGCGCAACGCGGCGTAGGCTTGAGCCGGCAGGTTTACGGGGATGCCGTGGATGCCGATGTTGAGAGTGATGACGCCCTGCGCAGCGAGGTCGGTGTTGACGGGCACATAGGGGCGTACGCCGGCACCCGGCACACGCAGCACGGCGGGGTATTTGCCAGGAGCCTTGGGCTCGCAGAGGATGCCGTAGATACGGCTGTCGTCTGAGGTGACGCGGAAGCTGACGTGGTAAACGTCCACCGCGCTCGTGCAGTATTCAGGGAGCAGCGTGCGGGTGGGATCGATTGGCACGGCTGCGAGTTCAGCTTTGCCTGCGTTCCAGAACGCGTCGAAGTCGTCGGGCCGGACCTGTGTGGGGTGGATTTTTTCGGGGGAAAAGCCGGCGGTGGCGATGCCGCGATAAGTTTTGCCGTTGATCGTGGTGGTGGCGATGCAACGGATGAAACCGGGCTCCTGCAACGTGCCCGCATCTATGACAAGTCCATCCACAGGGACGGCGATGCCAGCCTCCTCGATGACCGCTGGCATCTGTTCGGGCCCGATCTTGTAGGAGACGGTGGCACCGGCGAGCGGGTTGTTGTCGGCTAGAACGCGGATGGTGAATTTCGCAGACTGGCCGGTTTGATAAGTCCAGTCGGGACGATCGGGGGCAACGACGACCTGCACGGGCCCGAGCCGCGCCTGCGCGAATGTTGGTATAGGCTGCAGCGGCGAGGCCGGCGGAGCGGCAAACGCCGCACCCGCGATAATGGCGATTCCTGCGATGAGGGCTAACCCATGTTTCTTCATAAGAGTCATTTGAAAGGCGCGATCGGGCCGGACACGCGAAGCTTTCGTCCGATGTATCATAATCCGTGGTCTCCTTCTGCGCAGGCACCCACACCAGGTGCGCTGATCTATCGGGTTGATTGGTCGTTGCTGACGCCGCTTTTGATCATCGACTTTGCCACGAGTACTAGAATCGCCGCGCAACCCGCCAAGGCTGCGGCGGAAGCTGTAAACACCAAATTGAGCGGCGTCTGTTGATCTCTCAATATTCCGCCTACATATACCATCCCACCTCCCGCGAGACAGCCTACCAGGTTTAGAATGCCATAACCGGTGGCGCGATAGCGTGCCGGGGCTGCTATGCACAAAATGGGCATCATGTTCGCATCCGTGAATGCTCGGGTGAATCCGCACAACGCCAGCCCGACGATCGCGCCGGACAAAACAGGAGACAGGCTGGTGCCCAGGAGCCCGATGGCGGCGATCACCAGTCCGATGCTCGGAACATACACTCGGCCCAAAGGATTCGTTCTGCTCCATCGATCTGCCAGCTTGCCGCCAAAAATTACTCCCACCATGGCCGCGATCTGGAAATAACCTGTCGCAGACAGACCCGCAGCACCTTGGCCGAGGGAAAAAGCTTCCTTAAGATACGTCGGCATCCAACCGAGGATCACCCAGCCTGCGACGCCGAACAGCCCCCAGAAAAGCATCATCCACCAGAAGCTGCGGCTGTGCGCCAGAAATGAAAGGGCAGCGCGGATGGACGGTTTCTCATCCGATTCGTGACCGGATGTCTCGTTCGAAACGGCGGGAGTTTTAGGATCTCGAAGCAGAGCTATAAGCACTACGGAATAGGCGACGCCCACGGCGCCAAAGATGATGAAGGCGTGCTGCCAACCATGGGATTCGGCAATAAAGCCTCCGAGGCCCCCGAGTCCTCCGCCGACAAACGTTCCGGTCATGTGGATGCCGGTCGCGAGCGATCGGGTCGGTCCCCGGTGATAGTCGGCGATCAGCGCGAGCGCGGCGGGCATATAGCAAGCTTCGCTGATTCCCATGAGGAACCGGGCAGCAAGCAGTTGCTCGTAGTTCGTGACATGCCCGGTTAACCACGTGACGGCTGACCAGACAAACGCGCTCAGGATAATCACATGACTGCGGCTGAAACGGTCCGCGAGAAATCCGCCGATAGGGCTAAACGCCCCGTAGCTGAAAAGGAATACGGAGGTGAGCAGCCCGAACTGCGATTCCGACATCGCGATGCTGCTCTTCAACGAGGAGCCCATCGTCGTGATCAGAATGCGGTCGAGATAGTTTAGACATGCGAGCTGCCATAATAAAGCCACGACGAGCCAGCCTCGTGGAAGCGGATTTCCGGACTGCGTATTCATGGGAGGAGGTGAAGAATTCCGTTCGCGGCTCCGATTCTTGCGTCGGACTCCGTGGCTCCGAGTTGTTGAATCAGGATCGGCAGTGCCTCGCTGACCTGGAGTCGGCCAAGAAGCGGAAGGATTTCGTATTTCTGCGCCGTGGTGCCGCTGCTGGCGAATTGAAGCAGGCGGCTGATCAGATTTTGGTAGGGCGGTGCGCTTGGCGAGGTGTGTTGCGCACGTGCGGCTATAATATAGGGCAACGCCGCGGATTCGGGTGGTTCCTGGGCGAGTTGGTCGTCCAGAGCGGCCAGGGAGTTGGGCGTAAGGGATTTAACACGCGCGAGAGCATAGGCGGCCCGCAGTCGAGCGGTTTCGTCGGGTGAACGCAGGAGGCCTGCGATTTGGTCGAGCACGGACTCGCGGCGCTCGCCAATCGGAGCAGTGGAGAGGAGCCAGTAGAGATAGGCAGCGTCGCGGGCGCTGGCGTCGCGAAGCCACTCTTCTATAATAGGTATATCGAGGAGCGTTCCGGCCCCAAGCTTCGCCAATGTCTCGGTGGCGTGGACTCGGGCCGGCGAGTCTAGGTCGGCGAACGTTGCGCGGATTCGCGACACGTGGGATGGCTTCTCCGCGGGCTCGGCGACGGCGAGCACCCGGAGCACGCCGATCTGATAAGGAGGCGTCGCCTTCGTCAGCTCGGCCCTGAATAATGAAACGACTCCGTCGGGAGTGTTGTGCTCCAGCAGACCCTCTGCGGCGTGCACTTTGATCCATGAGGCGCCTCCGCGTAGTTCTCGCTGGAGGATGTGGACGCATCGGTCACGGAGTTGGCCCGGATCGAGAGGGGCTTGTTCATTACCCGCGCCCCGGCTCACGATCAGCGCGGGGGCCGCGTGGACACAGAGGCCGATGGCGAGCCGCAGGGGTAGTATTCGGACAGGGAGGAGATGAGAGAAAAGGCGGGCACTCGGCCGACGTAGTAAAGGTAGGAACATATGAATCGTGGGGCGGCGGGGCTCGGAAGGGCGCGACAAGGCAATTGTCTGCAATAGAAAAAAGCTCCAAAAATAAGCTTGAAGTGCAACAACAATCTCGTGATTTGTCGGAACAAATGAGGAACAAGACTGGACCTTATGCCCTGTTTTTGGCTGCCTTCTTCGTTGTTGTCGGAGGGGGGCTGAAAGCCGCTCCCTCGGCGGCGGAACCTGCACCCGCGGTCCGACTGGAGGTGTTGGAGACCCGGCGGATATGGGACGCGGCGGCTCACAACGCCTTCACGGACCTGATTCACTGGCGGGGGAGTTGGTGGTGCACGTTCCGTGAATCGGCGGCCCACGTCGGGGGCAATGGAGCGATCCGGGTCCTGAACTCAAATGACGGCATCGAGTGGGTGTCGGCGGCTTACCTCGTTGCTCCGGGTGCGGATCTGCGTGATCCAAAGTTCTCCGTCACTCCGCAGGACCGTCTCATGATCAACTGCGGCAGTTCGTTCTATGAGGGCAAGACGCTCAAGGGCCGGGTCTCCCTCGTCCTGTTCTCGGATGACGGTTTGGCATGGACCAAGCCGGTGCCGGTCGTGGGGCCAAATGAATGGCTGTGGCGGGTGACCTGGCACGACGGGGTGGCGTATGGAGCGGCTTATAACAATTTCCCGCAGCGCCAGGTGGCAAGTTGGTCGAAGAAGTCCGACGGGGTTCTGAAACTATATCGTTCGACCGATGGGATCCAGTGGAAGCTGATTACCCGCTTGCAAGTCGACGGGCGGCCAAACGAGACGACCCTGAGATTCATGAGTGACGGGAGGATGCTCGCGCTTGTCCGCCGCGACAGCGCCGACGACTCCATCGGGTTTGTTGGAACCAGCGCTCCTCCCTATAAGAAATGGCAGTGGTCGACCTCCAACTATCGATTCGGTGGGCAGAATGCTCTTCAACTGACGTCGGGGGAGTGGGTCGTTGGCACCCGTGACTATTCCCAGATGAAGGTGAAAGGCTCGTGGGCCGGTGCCGCTTCTATATTGGCGCAGTTGCGAGACGACGGGCACTTGGTGCCGTTGGTCAGGCTCCCGAGCGGAGGCGACTGCAGTTATCCCGGGATGGTGCAAGTGAAAGACCAAGTCTGGGTCTCATATTACTCAAGTCATGAAGACAAGGCTGCCATCTACCTGGCAAAACTGCGGGTTCATTGAGCGTTCAATAGAGCCCTGAAACCGAAGGATCCATAAAAACTACATTGCAAACAATGAAACCACCCCTGCGCTCCAAAACGTTCCCGGCACTGCTGGTCGGGCTTTTGATATCTTGCACTTGTGCGTCTCCTGCGCTTGCGCAGCAACGGACGTCGACAATTGCGGATACGCCGATCGACGACGGGAGCGAGACCGTAATGCTGAATGTGTTTCAGGTAACGGACAGCCAGGATGTCGGTTACTCCACGACCAACGCCATCGGTGTCACCCGAACGAACACCGCGTTGATCGACACGCCGCAAGCGATCAATGTCATTAATCAGGCGTTCATGCAGGACTTCCAGCCAAGCGAGGTGTTTGACGTCTTGCAGTATGTTCCCGGGGTGTCGATCGAGTCGAACGTCGGCGACAGTGTCATGATCCGCGGATACACCGTGCGCGATCATTACACCAATGGTATCATCGACAACCAATATCAAAGCCAGGCGGGCGCCGAGCCCTTTAATTTTCAGCGACTCGAGGTGCTGAAGGGGCCATCGGCGCTTGTCTACGGCTCAACGGCCATCGGCGGTGTGCTGAATCGCGTGCGCAAGGAGCCGCTTTGGAAGGAGCAGGGTGAGTTCGCCGTCACCGTGGGCAATCACGGGCAGGTGAAGGCGGAGTTCGACTACACCAAGCCAATCAACGACAAGGTGTCGGTTCGCCTGATCGCGACGGGCAGGGATGAAAACTTGGTGAATAACGTCGCGGTCAAATTCGCTTATCTCCATCGCTGGACCGCAACCCCGCAAGTCACGTGGAAGATTGGTGACCGGGTCCAGCTAAAGCTGGTGGGTGAGCTGCTCGAAGAAAAAGGCTTCAAGCACTGGGGAGAGCTCGCCATGTGGTATCCTACAAGCACCGTGTTTGGCGAAGTTGAGTTGCCGTTCGGCCTCACCAAAGAAGAGGGTGGCATCACTACCTGGGGTGTCTTGCCCCGCGATTTTACGGTCTCGAGCCCGCAAGGCTATTCTCGGAACCGCAAACAGGCGCCTTATTTGTATCTCGAGACCCAGCCGACGGAAAACCTGGCTGTCCGCTTGACCAGCACCGCCACGTGGTGGGACCACGAGGCAGAAGATATTTTTCCCCACAGCGCAGGCATATCCTACGATGCGGCAAAAAAGGCTTATCGAATTCGCCGTGGTTGGCGCGACTATAGCGACGACCAATTTTTCTTCACGTCGGCCGTGGACGCGGTTTACGACCTGCAATTGTCGAGTCATTCGCACAAGATTCTTGCGATCGCACAGTATAACCAGAAGTCGCTGTTTCAGAACTACGAGAATCTAAACACCGGCGAGACCAACTATCTCTATCTCACGGACGATCCCAACTACTATTTCTCGCCCCAGCTGCCTACTTATACCCACGCTCGGACGCAGAGATATGATCACTCGGCGGCGTGGGCCATTCGCGATCATATCCAGTTTTTTGGCGACAAGCTGCAGTTCGTGGCCGGAATCCGATATGATGACTACGATACGAAGACGAACGACCTGCTGTTAAAGAAGGAGGGTGAGCTCAACCGCGGTCATGCCTACACGCACCGGTATGGAGCGGTTATAAAGCCGACCCGGAGCTACTCGGTGTTTTTCAGCCACGCGACGAATTATACCCCGAACTATGGCGCTCAGCCGGATGGACGCCCGTTCAAGCCGTTGGAAGGAATTTTGGATGAGGTCGGTTTGAAGGCCAACTTCTTTGACGGTCGTTTGTCGGGCACGTTGTCCGCCTATGATCTGCGGATGACCAATATCAAAGAGCGCGATCCCGATCCGGAGCATCCTGGCTTCTACATCCAGACGGCGAGACAGCGCACCCAGGGACTGGAGCTCGACATGCACTGGCAGATGCTGGAGTCGCTTCAGGTTGGGTTTGGAGGCGCGCTGCAGGATGCGCGGTTGCCCGCTCCCACTCCTCCGGCTTTATATAACGTTGCCAGGAACGTTCCCCGGTATACCGCAAGCTTCACCACACGGTTTGCACCGCGCCAAGGCGCCTTGAAAGGGTGGGCGGCCGGTCTCGGACTTACTTGGAAAGACGCCGTGGCGGCATGGACCACGTCCAATTACTGGCTGCCGCCAAGCTGGAATGCATCAGCGTGGACTAGCTACACTTGGAAGGAATATAAATTCCAGCTCAACGTTCAGAACGTCACGGACGAATGGGATCTCGCCCGTGCGGTCAATCACTATCAGGTCTTCCAAGGACCTATGCGGATCGTGAAATTCCGCGTGAGCCGCCGCTTCTGAGCCTGGGCAAACCGCGGGGGTGGCAACGCCCCGGCGGTTTCGAGCCCATTTCCAGCGTCTTGCTGGCGTCGAATCGCCTCGGCGCCATATAGATTGTTACCGCGGCGCCGGGCTTATCTTCCCGGCGCCGCGCAAGCTTCACCACTCCAGCTCTATCCCGCTGGAGCTTTGCTTTCGGATTGCAACCCCCGTTTCTATGCATACCGCCCCGACCCGCAGAGCTTGCCGCCCTCACATTAAACTGCTCCGCGACGGCGGGAGCCACGTTTGCAATGGATACAGACGAACCTCTATTTTGGTCCTGGCGGTTCTGTTAACGCTTGTTTCGGTAGCACGTTTTACTCCTAACCTGCGGGCGAGTCTGGACGTTCCCACCAGTTATGACGTTTTGATCAAGGGGGCCCAGACGATCGGAGGACAGGTTTATGAGCCGCGTTTTCCGGAGGTAGCTCGGTGTAGCAATGGCGACCTGCTGGTCGTTTACTATTGGAATCACGTCCACGTTGGGGTGGGGAGCTATGGCACGATTTGGATAACGAGAAGCACCAACGATGGTGCGACGTGGGGGACGCCAACCCTGCTGGTTGATCACAGCGCCGATGGTTACGACGCCCGCGACCCAAGCATTTCGGTGATGAGTGACGGCACCGTAACGATGACTTATTTCAAAAAAGTTCCCGGGAGCGTGCCGGAGAACAAGGGGGTTTTTTCCATCAAAAGCTCGAATCATGGCGTCACCTGGACTTCGCCCGTGCAGATCGTGAGCAACGCCGCAACCACCGCGAGCGTGGTGGAAGCCAACGGCGCGTGGCTGGCGCCCGTTTATCAAGTCGGAGGGCCGGTCGTGAGCGTCTTCAAGAGCACGAATTCGGGCAGTTCCTGGAGCAGTCAGGGAACGATCATCAATGGTGGCGCTGACGAGTCGGCCGCAATGTATGCGGGTGGGAGCACCCTTTACTCGCTGGTCCGTTATCGGGGCTGGATTTCCAAGTCCACCGACAACGGAGCCACCTGGACCAGTGTGGACATGGCGCGCCCGCAAGTGCATGCGCCACACGCGTTGAAGCTGGCCAACGACAGGTTCTTCGTCACTTGGTGTCGGCCCGATGCCAACAATGGGAACCGCGTGGTGGAGGGACGAATGTTCTATCCCGAATACGGATGGTGGGGCAATGGCAGCAGGTTGATCTACAATTCCACGGGATCCAACGTGTTTGATATGGGCTATCCCAGCTCAGTCTACCTCCCGGATACCGATGAGTTGTTTACGGTATATTATGATGTCGAGCGAGGCATCTGCGCCGGCACCTATACGAGCGTTTCGGATTGGCCGCGGCCGTTCAACTATCTGGACACGTTCGAAAACGACGTCGCCGGGACCGTCCCTCCGGGATATGTGGAGGTGTCGGGCAGCGCCCGGGTAAGTTCGGCCAACGCATATGCAGGGTCAAAGTCGCTCCGCATCCACGACAACTCGTCCTCGGCGCTGACGTCGGTGGTGAAGGTAGCCAAGTCCGACACCGCGGTATCGTATGAGTTCAAGCTGCATCCGAGTTTGCCGAACGGTTGTTATATCAGCCTGGCCAGCGGGGGTAACGCGAACAGCAACGTGATCTTCCATCTTCGGATCAATTCCTCCGGCGGTCTGCATTGGTATGACGGGAGCACCTACACGCCGTTGAGCGGGAGTAACGTCATCGTGAACAGTTGGAATACCGTTCGTATCGATGCGCCGAACACCGACAGCGCGCTTGTCACCGTGAATGGGACGGTGGCCGGCACGGCGGGGAAGTGGAACACTTACAGCACGATCGACCGTATCCGCTTCACGAGTTACTCCACCCCCGGTGTTGGCGACGACATCCACGTCGATAACCTGCAACGCACGGATTACGTCAGTAATTTCGACCGTGACACGGTTGGCAACGTGCCGGCCGATTTCGCCGAGGTGGCGGCGAGCGCCCGCGTCAGCAATCTCCAGGCGTATAGCGGGTCAAATTCGCTTCGTATTCACGATACGTCGAGTTCCGTGTTGTCTTCGGTTGTCAAAACTTCGAACGCTGGAGCGTTCAAAACCGTTGAATTCAAGTTGAAGCCTGTGACGCTTGCCCAGGGCTTCTACGTCAGCCTGGGGAGTGGCGGGGATGATAATGCGAGCATGGCGTTTCATATCCGAGTGAACAGTTCGGGGGCACTCAGTTGCTATTGTTACAACGAGGACAACGGCGGCATTCTGGAATATAAGAGCATGGGTGGCGCCAGTCTCGTGCTCAATGCCTGGAACACCGTGCGGATCGTCGCGCTCGACATGGGGCATTGCGCCGTGTTTGTGAACGGGGTCCTCGCCGGTTACGGTTATGAATGGAACACGAAGACGTCCATCGACCGGGTGAGATTTACCAGCTATTCGAGCTCAGGAGTGGGTGACGATTTTTATATCGATGACCTGGTCTTCAGTAACAAGTATCAGTGAGTAATGTGGTGGGCTAGGAGACCTTGAGCCAGCCCGATCGCCCCCGCCGGCAGGACGGCCGAAGCTCTATGCGTTTCGTGAGCCGCCCCAATCGGCTGCGCCTGACCTCGCCTAGGCGACGACGATCGATATGCCGAATCTTCGCGTCTGTCCCGGCTGGACCCAGTCCAGGCCGATCTTGTTTTCAAACGCGTTCGGCACGCCCATCCACGGCTCTATACAATAGTAGGGTAAACCTTTTTGCGACCATGTGACGAGGCAACTGCCGTCGGGTGGCGTTTCGGAGGACCCAAGACGGAGGTGGATCGTCCGCGTCCCGCTTTGGTCTCCGAAATAGATCTTGTTGGACGACAGACCGGAGTGGATCGCATCGATCAAGGCTGGGTTGGCCAACGACTGATCCCCGCTTAAACACGGGCGGGAGATCAGTCTTCCTGCTCCATCATAGTCGTGATTCCACGTCTTCGTCGCAGGGAGATGGATACGAAACTTCTCTTGGACGCGTTCGTCGCTCCACGGCAGCGAGAAGTAGGGATGATGTCCGGCGCACCAAGGGAGGGCTTGGGTGTCTCGGTTATGCAGGCTCAGCTCGCAGTGGAGGGCGGCGGCCTGAAACCGGTAGGTGACCTCGAACTCAAAATCGTAGGGATAACATCGTTTAGCCTCCGCATCGGAGGTCAATACGGCGCTAAATCCAGACGCATCGAGGTTCCGCAGCTGAAATCTGCTGTGGCGGGCGAACCCATGTATCGGCATGGGGCGCTGCACGCCGTCAGGTCCGCGCCAGAGGTTGATCGCACCCTCATCAAAGCTTCTTCCGGCGAACGGAAATAGAATCGGATTGCCTCCACGGATGTCGCCGAAGTCGGCCATCGAGTATTGAACCGGCCAATATATTATTTCCTGACGCCGGCCGCAGTCGCTTTCCAGGTGCCAGCTCATGAGTCGAGCGCCTGTTTCAGGGCACGCTACATATGTCGAGGAGCCGCACTGCCAACGAACCAAAGCGTGCCCTTGGGATTGAATCCGTTCTACAACAGGTGTCATGATTACGCCGGGCGGGGACGTGTCCATCCTTCCTTGAGCGGACTAACCTTGGTCGCGCGCGAGAAGGCGCGGCCGCGACTTTCGCTGGAGATGCCGGAAGGGTGATCCGTTTAGGACCGGAAGGTAAAACCGAGCGGTGCGAACTCCTGTTTTATGGTCTCGAGTCCGCGTTTCAAAATCATGATGTCGGCATTGTGGCAGATAAACTTCGCTCCGAGGTCCAGGAGCATCTTGGCATGCTGCGCGTTGAAAGCTACCGAACCCCAGTGAATGCCGGCGCGGCTCGCGGCGTGAGCGACGGTCCTGAGCGCATCTGCTACCATCGGATGATCGAACTGGCCGGGAATCCCGGCCAACACGGTGAAGTCTCCGGGGCCGAACATGAGGATATCGATCCCGGGAACCCGGGCGATCTCCTCCGCGTGCGTCAGCGACTTCGGAGATTCGAGTTGCGCGATGATAAAAGTTTCCTCGTTTGCCGCTCGAACGTAGTCACCAAGTGAATACAAGCCATAAGGCAGGTCGGGTCCGCCGCCATCGGCGCCGCGTTCGCCGATCGGCGCGAATTTGGCCCAGCGCACAATCTCACGGGCTTCGTCGGCTGTCTCGCAGCGAGGATACATGATTCCTTGGGCGCCTGCCTCGAGCAGTCGGCCCATGCGCATGAATTCGCTCTTGGCGGGGCGAGCGACAATGTCGGCGCCGCCCACGCGGGCCGCGCGCATCAGTTGAGAGGCGGTTTCGAGCGAGTGGGCATGGTGTTCCAGGTCCATCCAGATACCATCAAACCCCAGCAAGCTCGTCATCTCGTAAGCGGACTCGTCCGCGAAGTGGAGCGTGGTGATCAATGACACCTCATTGCGTTGCAGCTTCGATTTGATGAGACTTTTGCGCATCAGAACGGAAGTAAAGTAGGAACAAAGTTGGTAGCAATGCTGAAATGAGGAGGGCGCGCGATTTGACAGCACGCCGCAACTCCTCGATTAAAGTGCCTACAAAATGGGAGATTCCTTAACATTGGATCTGGGAGATTCCGCGGCTGGCTCGAAGCACGAGCGTCTGCACAACTATTTCATGACTGAGCTGATTTCGGGTCGGCTGCGTCCGGGGGATGCGTTGCCGACCGAGAAAGAGCTCACGCGGGCGGCCAATATTTCGCGAAACACCGTGCGGCAGGCGCTCGGCGAATTGGCGCGGAAAGGATTGATTCAGCGCACGCGAGGTCGGGGGTCGTTTGTGCATGAGTCCGCGCTGATCAGGCTCAAATCAGGGCTCGATGCGTTCGGTCTGGTCATTCCGGAAACGAGAACGGGTTACTATCCTTCTTTGCAGCGGGGATTCAACGCCGCGGCCGCGGCCCTCAATAATCAAGTGATCGTCTGCGACACGGATAACGATACGAACAAGCAGGCTTCGGCATTGTTACAGTTGATGGACAAGAAGATCGCCGGCATCGCGATCGTGCCAACGACCACGACGGTGACTCCGCCCCACCACATCCGACCCCTGCAGGCGGCGGGTATTCCGGTGGTATTTTGTCACCGTCGCGTCGAGGGTATTCAGGCTCCGTTGATCACGTTCTCGGCCAAGGAGGTGGGCCGATTGGCGGGGCGGGCCTTTTTGAAGTTCGGGCACCGTCGTGTGGCCATGTTCAGTCACACCCGCGGAGGACTGACTCCGCTGTATGAAAAAGGTCTGCGCGAAGAGATGGAGAGCGGTGGATATGGGCTGACGGCGGATTTCGTCCGCTGCGACGATACGCCGAGATTTACGTCCGAGCACGAGTCCTGGGTCGCCAACAACCTAAAGCAGATCATGGCTCGCGAAGACAGACCGACGGCTGTTTTCTGCACGTTCGATGCCGAGGCTGAACTGGTGTTTCTGCTCTTAAGCAAGCTGGGTTATCGAGTGCCGGATGACGTTTCGATTATAAGCTTCGGCGGACGCTGGCGGGATGGCGCTATAGCCAGGCGCCTGGTCTCGGTCACCGTCGACGAGGAGCAGCTTGCTGCGCAAACGGTGAAATTGCTGGATGAGATGCGTCACAAGATTCGGCCGTTGGACGATGCGACCGAGATCCTGATGCAGTTGGAGCTGAGTGCTGGCGAGACACTGGCGAAGGCGTCAGGCTGAGATCGAGAAGCGTGTCGCAACCGACTCGCCACCTCGGCGTAAAACGTTCAGCTTAGCGCTCGCCGAAAGGGGGCGATTGGCGGGCATTGCGGTAATTGCCTGCTCCAGCTTTTCACTGACCTCCACCTGAGTAGGAGCATGGGACATGTGGACATGTTGGCGGCTTTGCGAATCAACACGACTTTCCTGCCGATGGCCCATGGCGAGGACGTAATGCCGCGCGACTTCGCGCGTTTAGCGTAAACGTCCGAACAGGTGCCTCGTAGGCGGTTGAGGCGGGATGCGGTAGTCTCGGTGGATGGGAACGATCTCGACGGAGTTGGTGGAAGATGGGGAGAAGCGCGACAATCGTGGGC
>NZ_JCAMRR010000009.1:0-27154 GCF_059821195.1 Opitutus sp. sgz309028
GAAAGCACTTGGCCAGTTTGCCGTTCTTTTTGGATCGCGGTTTTTGCCCTCAGCTAGCTGAGGGCAAAAGGAAACTACACCATAACCGATCCACACACAGAATTACTGATACCTCCTTAGAGGGCCACCCTTTCAGCATGTCAGCTTTTCAGCGTTTCAAGCGCCTCTCGCCTCTAACCTTTCGCCTCTAGCCTCCTTCACTTTCCCTTTGCTCCGATCACTGCCCGATTCGGGCACCCGTACTCTTCACCCTTCCGCTCCGCTCCAGGGCAAAACGCTCCGCATTTTGCCATCTACGCCTCTCGGCTCCGTCCCATCTCCGCTCCCCTTTCGTGTATTTAGTGTTTTTCGTGGTTCAAAAACTCCGGATTCTTCCGTGCCTTCCGTGTCTTCCGTGGGCAACCATCTCCGCCGCGGCATAGCCGCGCCGCCCGCTCCCTTGACCCTATCTTCTCCCCGCATTACTTCGTGCGCGATGAACGGCGCTCTTTCCTCTCATCGACCGGCGCTGGCCGAGTTATGCCGGGAGTTTCGCGTGCGACGGCTTGAGGCGTTCGGTTCGGTCCTGCGCTCCGATTTCAGCGGAAACAGCGATATCGACCTCCTCGTGGAGTTCGACCGGACGGCCCCGATGGACGCCTTTGAGCAATACTTCGGGTTCAAGGAGGCGGTCGAGCGGCTCGTCGGTCGAGAGGTGGACTTGGTCGTGGCGGATGCCGTGAGAAACGAGATCTTTAAGGCAGAGCTTCAGCGCACCAAAACCCCCGTGTATGTCTCCGCCTGATTCGGTCCAGAAACACCTGATCGATATTGAGACGATCCTGGCGGAGATCGGCGATTTCGGCCGCGGACGCACGCTCGACGATTTTCTCACCGATCGGGCTCTGCAGCGGGTTTTCGAGCGCGATTTCGAGATACTCGGTGAGGCTATGAACCGGCTCCTGCGCGCGGCTCCTGAATTTGAGACAAGAATCAGTCACGCGCGCCGAATCATCGGCCTGCGTAATATCCTGTCGCACGGCTACGACAGCGTGGATTACCGGATACTTTGGACTGCGTCAGTCGACCACCTGCCGTTGCTTAAAACGGAAATCAGTTCGCTCATTCGCGCACTCCGCAGGTGACGAGAGTGCCCGCGCTTCGCGCGAATAACGCCGCGCTGCGGCGAGCTGAGACGAAGCCGGGAGGCGGAGATGGTCGCACCGAAGGTACGGCCCTGCAGCGCAGCGGAAGGGTGACGTGAGCGGGTGCCCCTCGGGCAGCGATCGGAACAACTGAGAGCTGAGAGCCTAGAGTTGAGAGCCAGGTAGGCGCCGCGTCGCCGCGGCGAGCCCAGAGCCCAGAGCCAGGTAGCGGCGGTCGTCCCGACCGCCACCCTTTCAGCTTGTCAGCATTTCAGCTTTTCAGCGTTTCAAGAGGCTCCGTCACCTTCAACTCGCGCGTCAGCGCGTAAACCGCGGAGGACACGAAGCATTCGCGAAGACGGAAATTGAGTTAAGCGCAAAGACGCGAAGAGGCGAAGGACCGCAAAGGGAAGAATTCGACCGAGGTAGGGACGGCTCTCCGAGCCGTCCTGAGTTTGGCGGACGCATGCTCCTGGCATTGAACCACAGATCGCACAGAGTGCACGGAAGGCGCGTTTCGCGCCGCGATCCGGCGAGTTTAGGTTTAAAGTCTGAAGTTTAAGGCCTGATACCTTTCCTCGTTCTTTGCGGAGCTTCGCCGCCTTGGCGTCTTCGCGCTTAATCCCTTTCGTGTATTTCGTGTTTTTCGTGGTTCGGAATTCCAACTCTCAGCACTCAACTCTAGGCTCTCGACTCGCGCGTAGCGCGTCCCATCTCCGCCGCGGCAAAATGTCCGCCCTCCGCTATTGCGACAATCGGCTCTTTTGCTAACTTCATGGCATGCCTGCCAGCTCCTACCGTTATCTGATTCGACTGCCGGGCGTGCGCTCCGGCCAGACCCTGGTTGAAGGCACTCGCATCGCGGTGCACGATGTGATCGGTCTGCTTCAGAACGGCGAGACGGTCGACACCGTCATTCCGCGGTGTTTCCCTGACCTCACGCGTGCGCAGGTGTACGAGTGCCTCGCTTACTATGAGGATCATCGCCCTGAGATCGATGCGCTGGTCGCACAGCAGATGAGCGAGCGAGCGTCTTGAAATTCTTCCTTGATCACGACGTCCCCGCCGATACCGCGGTCCTTCTGCGCTACTGGGGTCATGATGTCGTGGCGTTGAAAGAGGTGTTGCCGATCTCTGCGACCGACGAAGCGGCGTTTGCCTACGCCTGCGCGCACGGGTTGATCACTATCACCTGCAACCGCGATGACTACCTCGGATTGGCTCGTCAACATGCCGGACATCCCGGCGTGATCGTTCTCGTTCGCCGTCGCACCCGTCAGCTTGAAACGAGCCGATTGCTGACTCTCCTCAAAAGTGCTGGCGAGCAGGGACTCGCCCACAACATCAATTTCGCCTGACAGGGTAGGCGCCGCGTTGCCGCGGCGAGCTGAGAGTTGAGAGTTGAGAGCTGAGAGCCAGGTAGCGGCGGTCGTCCCGACCGCCACCCTTTCAGCTTGTCAGCATGTCAGCTTTTCGGCGTTTCAAGAGGCTCCGTCACTTTCACTCGCGCGTCAGAGCGTAAACCGCGAAGAACGCGAAGAATACGCGAAGACGGAAATTGAGTTAAGCGCAAAGACGCGAAGAGGCGAAGGACCGCAAAGGAAGAATTCGATCGAGGTAGGGACGGCTCTCCGAGCCGTCCTGAGTTTGGCGGACGCATGCTCCTGGCATTGAACCACAGATCGCACAGAGTGCACGGAAGGCGCGTTTCGCGCCGCAGCGGCGGGAGTTTAGGTTTAAGGTCGAAGGTGAGGCTAGGGGGAAAAGGCGAGGGGCGAGAGGGCCACCTTTTCAGCTTGTCAGCATTTCAGCTTTTCAGCGTTTCAAGAGGCTCTCAGCTCTCAACTTTCAGCTCTCAATTTTCACCCCCGAAACTCGCGCGATGCGCGTTGCCGATCACAGCTAAAAGCGTATCGTTTTCGTCCCGATGGACATCGCTGAAAAAATCCGACGTGAGTCCGGCAGTCTGGCGCCTTTCGACGTGAAGCGCTTGTGGCTGTTCGGTTCGTCGGCGCGGGGTGAGGCAGACCCGCGGGATGTCGACGTGCTGGTGGAGTTTGGCAGTCCCCCTGATTTGCTGAACTACATGGGTTTGAAATTTAGACTCGAGGAGATCGTGGGAAAGCCAGTGGACTTGGTATCCAAGTCGGCCTGCCGCCCGCGATTTCTGCGCCAGATCGCAGACGACCTGCTCGATGTCGCGTGATCCTGATTTGCTGTTGGAGGATAACGCCGCGCGGCGCGGCGAGTTGAAGGTGAAAGTGAAAGTTAAAGGGAAGGCTAAAGGGTAACCGCAGAGTATAAACCCCAGCCGCCGACCGGATCCACCGGCGGCTGTTTTGCTCCGACGCGTATCAACCGCGAAGAACGCGAAAGGGCGCGAAGAGGGCGGGGGGCCAGCATTTGCTCCGATCACTGCCCGATTCGGGCACCCGTACTCTTCACCCTTCCGCTCCGCTCCAGGGCAAAACGCTCCGCATTTTGCCATCTACGCCTCCCGGCTCCGTCCCATCTCCCATCTTCCATCTCCCATCTCCGCCGCGGCAGAGCCGCGGCCGCCTTCGGTCGTATGCCCGCACCGCCGGCGCCGATCCGACGCTCCGCGCGTTCTACGACGGCCTGGCCCGGACGCGTCAGCAACCGGTGTTCAGCCTCATGCTGACGGATTACCTGAAGCCGCCGGTCGTCGACGAGATCGTGCTGACCGACTACCACGGTCAGGTGAACGACCGCATCGTGATCCGCGCGTCCGACGACGTCGGCGTGACGGGAGTCACGGTGAAGCTCCAGGCGGCGGACGACTCCGTCCTGGAGGAAGGCGCGGCCGTGTTGGAGGGTGGCGCCTGGGTGTATCGGGGGACGAGTGCGCCGCCGGCCGGCGATCCGGTGACGATCACCGCGACGGCCGTCGACCGCCCCGGCCACACCGGCGTGAAAACCGCCGTGTGGGCTAGCTAAGGACGGGGAGAAAGCTGAAAAGCTGAAAGGTAGCACGCTGAAATCGGCGGGTGTCCGAGACTACGATCACCTTCCGACTGCAGTTCGACCTACAGCAGTCTTTAGCCCTCCCAAACGCGACGCGGTTAACCGCAAAGTATAAAGCCAGTCGCCGGTCGGATACACCGGCGGCTGTTTTGCTCTGATACACCGCACACCTCGTTAACCGATCTGCGGAAAAGTTGGGGTACTCGCCGTCCGGTTAGCGGCCCCCGATCAGGGCTCAAAGCAGTGGCCAGAAACGAGCCTAGAGTCATAGCGGAAAAAGAATAAGAGATGTCTTCATTTGCTGAGCTAAAAAGCACGATCATTGATGGGGGGTATTGTGTGGGTTGCGGCGTATGCGCGGCCAGTAACTCGGGTCCCTCAATGACCCTAACCCCGTTCGGATCATATATTGCATCCGCCACCGGACAGCTGCCTGAAACTAGCAAGCTGGCAAATGGAGAAGATGAAAATCTAGTATGCCCATTCCTTTTGACTGAAGATAACGAAGATACACTCGCTAAGTCTGCCTTCTCAGAAGGCGGTATAGATGTACGCTACCACGATGGTGTCGGATACTATAAAAGCTGCTTGGCAGGCTACATCGTTGAGGGCGAGTATCGAAAAAAAGGAAGCTCCGGCGGCGCCGTCACCTGGACCTGCGTCGAGTTGCTAGAAAAGCAGATTGTCGAAGGGATTATTCATGTTCGGCCAACAGCTGAAAAAAACAGTGACGTATTGTTCCACTATGCAATATCCTACGGTAAGGAAGATGTTATTAGTGGCGCGAAGTCGCGGTACTATCCGGTCGAGCTGTCCAGTGTCCTAAAAGAAGTCATTGCCGGGCCTGAGCGACGCTATGCGCTAGTAGGGCTCCCCTGCTTCATAAAAGGAGTGCGTGCACTAGCAAAAAAAAACCCAGTTATAAGACGGAGAATCGTCGTGTTTGTGGGAATTGTATGTGGCCATTTAAAAAGCACGGCGTTTGCTGAAATGCTCGCCTGGCAAGCCGGCGTTGCGCCAGACGAGATTCAGCAGGTCGATTTCAGAAAAAAGCTAATGTTTAGGGGGGCTACTTCATATGGCATTGCTGTATCTAGCAAGGCGGGAAAAGAAACAATAGCCTCTATGAGCTCGATGTACGGGGCCGATTGGGGGATGGGAATGTTTCGGCTGAAGGCTTGCGACTATTGTGACGATGTATTAGCGGAAACTGCCGACGTGGCAATTGGAGATGCTTGGCTTCCTGGCTATAGTAGTGACTATAGGGGAAACAATATTGTTGTCGTGCGAAGTAGCTTGATTGAAAAGTTATATACGGACGCAATTGAACAAGGACGTGTGTCGATGACCATCGTGTCTCCCGATAAAGCTGTCGACTCACAACGGGCTGGCTTAAGGCATCGGCGAGAGGGGCTCGCTTACAGGCTAAACGCTGCAAAAAATGAAGGCCGGTGGGTTCCTATAAAAAGAGTAACTGCGCAGGATATTTCGGATAAGCATCGGAAAACGATCTATGATCTCCGCGTAAAAATTGCCGAGCGGAGCCATGGTGCGTTTGTCGAAGCGAAACAGATCGGCTCGTTCGACCATTTTAAGGCGAAAATGGAGCCATTGGTAAAAAAATATGATAAAACTATTCAAGAAGAGCGCGCTCCTTTGGCCTCAAAATCGTGGACAAAGCGACTTGTGCGTAAAATTGGCGTTATACTGCACCTTGATAGAATAGCATGGTAATATGAAGGCTTTACTACTTACATTTTGGTATAACTACAACTACGGCGCGCTTATGCAGGCAGTCGGCACAGTGAAGGCGCTAAATTTCTTGGGGGTAGAAGCATTTGTTCCAAAGTATATTCCGCCATATCAACGGAGCAATGCTTCCAAGTTTAGAAATATCGGGATTCGTAAGCACGGAATTATTCGCGCATTATACTTGAGGGCCGGGCAATGGAGAAGGTATTCAAAATTTGATGAGCTAAGGGCAAAATATATAAAAGTTGATTCGCGAATTAAATACCTAAGGGATTTTGGAAGGTATTTAGGCGACTACTCAGCGATTGTCGTAGGCAGCGACCAGGTATGGAACACGAACTGGATGAGTGAATTTGACGGGTTCTACTTCGGTAGCTTCCTGAATGGCGCAGACGGACAAAAGTGCATAAGCTATGCATCATGCTTCGGCTCCACAAAACAGCCTGAGGGATATACGCCCGTTATCGCCGAGTCGTTAAAGCGCTTCCGTCATCTGTCGGTTAGGAATAGAACCTCTGCGTCCCGGATGGCAGAGTTGATCGGTGTGACTCCGCAAATTGTGTCGGATCCGACAATTCTATGGGACTACAAGGAAATGACCCATCTGAATGTTTTCAAAGAGCGGGATTGCATTCTCGTGTATGCGCTCGACCCGACAACGCTGAGCATCGGGGGAGAGTTAGCTACACGGCTAAAGGAAAGCACAGGCTCGGAAATCATTTTCGTAAGCGGCGAGCATCGATATCATGTTGCATGGGCTGACACCGTACTGAACAATGCTGATCCTGTGGAGTGGCTCGACCTGCTTAGGACCGCGCGGTTCTTTGTGACTGATTCTTTTCATGGGTGCACATTCGCGACGAAGTTTCGGCGTAACTTTGTCGCGTACACTAGTGGCTGGCGATCTGGTAGGATTGCTGACTATCTGGAAACTTGCAGACTAGATGACCGAATTTTTCCCGGGGGGGATGCGGGCTGGATATGCCAAGCGATGTCGCGTTCTATCGACTATGAGGCTGTTGCTAAGTCGATTAAATTGTCCAAATCTGAGTCGATGGAGTACTTAAGGACGTCGCTCCAGTGCAGCCTGTAGTTAGTAAAAAAGGGGAGCGCACCCGGTGCACCGGCCTGGGACGCGTCACCGCTAAGGGACTAACTGCGATGGCGGCCGTCGCGTTGATCGGAAAGGTATCGTCTGCCGCTAGTCAGTGGGTGCTAGGATATTACCTTACACCAAATGACTTCGGTGCGATCGCGCTCCTGGCTGTCGCTCAACTCGTTGTCTCGGGCCTAAAGGAGGTCGGGTTGTACCAGCAACTGGTAATGGCGCGTGAGCGGTTTGATTTAGATGCTCGCAGATTGCTCAAAAGCGCACAAGTGCTGAATGCCGTCGGGGTAGCTATACTGATTATTATTGCGCCAATATTCGCGTGGAATTTCAGTGATTTCCGTCTAGCCCCTGCGATTCTAGCGATTGCACTTTGCATTCCTGTAAATACGGCGGCGACGCTGTACAAGAGCCGGCTGAATATTGATCTGCGTTTTAGGGAGGTGGCTGTAATTGACTCAACTACGGCACTCTTCGGCTGTACCGTAATGGCTTTATCTGCATTCATGGGGGCAGGTCTATTCTCGTATGTATCCGCACAAGCTGCGTCGTCGTTGCTTCATCTTGTGCTGTATCGCAAAATCAGCAGACCGATTCATCCCGGGCTTAAGTTTAGCTGGACGTTCTTCCGTCAGACGTTTGTGGGAAGTAAATGGCTGGTGTTTAGTTCCTATGCGACAAGTCTCGCGCTTCGCGGCGACTATTTTGCGTTAGGATTTATCGTGACCAGTGCGGAGAATGGGATCTACTACTTTGGATTCGAGTTGGTGGCCTCGGTAGTGCAGCTCATTGGATCTGGCATGAATAATGTTCTTTTGCCAATATTTGCTTCGATCCGAAATGAGACCCAACGAGTAGCGAACGGCTTTGGTAAAGCGATCAGAGTTGGTTCGCTGGTGAGCGGATTGTTTTGTATCGCAATGTTAGTCGCAATGCCCTTTGCGATGCATACCTTATGGAGCGGAAAGTGGGATGCTGCCGTTTTCACCGCGCAGGTAATCACTCTTACGCTTCCATTGCGCATCGTGTCGTCTTGCATTGGCGGATCGATTCTAGAGGCTGGCGGATATTGGAAAAGGCGTTCTTTAGCGGTTATGGCTGACGGGATATTTGTAGTGGTTGCCGCAGGTGCTGGGGCGTCTGTAGCCGGAATTACCGGAGCAGCTACTATGGTCGCTATTCAGCGGGGAAGTGTCGGTACGATTCTTTATTTTTTGGGTGCAAGATCTGTTGGTTGGGGATCTAGACGTGCCGCTTGTGCTCTATATGGCGCAAACGTGCCGTTTTATTTAGCAGTTACGGCTGGACTGTCGTGCGGTTGGATTCGATTGACTGTAGCGACGACGGAGGCCTTCATCTTGCCAGAGCTTACCAAGATTGCACTGCTTTGGGCACTTATGCTGCTCTGCGCGATGGTTGGTAAGGACTCATCAGCACGCGAACTGGGAGCACTTATGCTCACGCGTGGGAAAAAATAGGATTTTGAAGGAACGATTAGAGAATAATATCGAAGGCTAAACAAAATCTCGCACCGGACGCTTGTTCAGACGTTTGTCGTAATTGTATCGGCTGTCTGCTAATGAGTCAAAAAGGAATTCCGCTGTGCATGTCGCAGTAAGATAGGATGCGCGAGAGAAATAACTAGACAGAGTGTACTTGGTTCTTTCGGTCACTGATCTAGTTTTGAATATATTGTTGATGTTTGGTTTGTTTGTAGCCTCAGCGGTAGAAGGCGAAGTGTCCGCTAAAGCCAATGCATTTATCTGAGTTTAGGATAGTAGCCGGACCATCGCGTCTTTAAATCACGCATGTCAAAGACTGAAGAAGGAGTATTAAAAGTGGCGGCTAGACGAACTGTGCGCCAATTAATAGGCACGCGCTGGAATATCGGATTTATTGAGTCTCCGGATTTAGCGGCCTTTGTAAGAGGTGGCGGTCCGCCAATTCGATGGATGGGCCATGGCTATCGTGACAGGTGGTTTGCAGATCCATTCGTTTTGCGCGCCGGAGATAGTACAATCGAACTTCTGGTAGAGGAGTGGGTCGATGAATTGCGGCGTGGCCGTATTAGCAAGTTGGTGGTGGATCGACGGACATTAGCATTGCGGCGAATCGTCCCCGTTCTCGACACCGGCTCGCATCTTTCCTTTCCGGCCTTGGAAAGGCGTGATGGTGAGATATTTGTCTATCCGGAAAGCTGTGCGAACGGGCAATGCGAAGCATATCGGTATGACGAAGAGCACGAGGTATTGGAGAAAATCTGCACATTGGTGGCAGCTCCGCTCACCGATGCCATAATATTCCCGCAACAGATCGCTGGAAAATACCTCCTCTTTTCAACGCAGCAGCCTTCGCCATCAGGAAGCTTGCTGGACATTTACTCCTCCTCATCGTGGAGAGGGGGGTATGAAAAAATAGGGGCGATTGAGTTGCGCGGACGGTTTGCCCGGAATGCAGGATCGTTCTTTAGGCTTGGCGAAGACTGGATCAGGCCAGCGCAAGACTGTGATCGTCGGTACGGTCACGGCCTAGTGTTTCAGCGGTTCAGCATCGTAGGGTCGAAAATCAGGCTAACGGAGATCGGGCGGAGGTATCCGATGGGCTCGGACTGGCCACTTGGAATCCATACATTCAATGTCCACGGTGATCTGGCTGTGGTTGATGGCCACGCCTGGCGGACACCCTATATTGGTCCAGCGCTCGCGAGTGTTCAGGTTGGCCGAATACTCGCCGGCTTACAGCGGAAGCTGGGGGGGGCGGTTTGAACGTACTATTTTCCCACAGCGGAGCCATCATCCCCGAACGCGGCGGAATCAGGCGAGTCACCGCAACTCTAGCCGACTACTTAGAAAGTGCCGGCCATCGCGTGTGGTATATATCATCACCGTATACTGGGGAGCTAAAATCACCACGGCAGCTATGCTGGCCGAATGCCGAGGAGCCTCTGGCACGGGCGAACAAAGTATTCCTTGATAACACCTGCAGGCGATTGGCGATTGACGTGATAATCAATCAAAACGGGTTGGGCGGAGCTGCCTGCAGGCTCGCCCTGTCTGCTCGGCGACCCGGAAGAAGAGTCATATCTGTGGTGCATAGCCGCCCGTTGGGCGCAATCGGCTGGCTTGGCCATGCAAAAGAAAGTGCCTCTCGGAATATTCTCAGCCGCTACTGTTGGGCCTGGTTGGATGGCAGAACCGGACGGAAATGGGCCCGGCTCCTTTACCGTGCGCGGTATGCACGGCACTACCGGGAACTGACGGCGTCAAGCGACCGAGTCGTCCTGCTCTCTGAAGTGTTTAAGGAGGATATGAAAGAATATCTGGGCTACTGTCCGGAAAACGTGATTGCGATACCCAACGCGATACCAAAGGAGTTGTTGGCTAATCGTAGCTTCGCTAAGCGGCGTCAGGTTCTTTGGGTCGGACGAGTCGATTACAGTAAACGGCTGGATTTCCTTCTTACGAGTTGGGCATTATTGGAAGGGAGGCGTCCGGACTGGTCGCTGCTGGTCGTTGGCGACGGAAAGCATCTGCCGAAAGCCAAAGCGCTGGGCACGAAGCTGCGACTTTCTCGGGCAAGCTTCATAGGAAGCGGATCTCCATTTGAGCTCTACAACGAGAGTTCAATTCTTGGTTTTACCTCGGCTTACGAAGGATTTGGACTTGCGCTGGTTGAAGCGATGGCATCCGGCTGCGTTCCGGTCGCGGTGAATTCTTTTCCAACGCTAAGCGAGATTGTCACGGACGGAAAATGCGGCCTGCTGGTCCCCGGATTCGACCCGGCGCAATACGCCGCGGCGCTGGATAATCTCATGGGAAGCGACAATTACCGAATGGAGATGGCAGGCGAAGCACAGAAGCGCGCCGAAGTTTTCTCGATCGAAAGAATAGGCCCGAGGTGGATAGAGCAAATAAATAATGATAAATAAATGTATGCAAACTCTAATATGATGGAGGGGACTGCTGGTCTACGGGGAGGGAGGGCGTTCCCTATTCGCGTCGCATTGCTTTTCCTGCTTGTACTCCATGGCTACGACATCCTCCTATTTCTTGTTTTCGGCCTTGGGCAGTCGGCAGTAAGCCAGCGAATTACAATCCCGTACCGCGCTGTAGCACTTATATGTTCCGTGGGAATGATGATCGTGTTCGCCCGCGGGCGGCGACCTCGGATTAGAGCCGAGCTCATGCTCGGCATTGTGGTTTTCTGGTCCTTCCTGCTGATTCGGATTGTTTATGACGGATATGTTGCAGATAAGCCAATGACCTATACGGCTACCGAATATATAGCACGATTTTTAGGAATGGCGGTGGGACCGGCACTCGCTTTCACTTGGGCACTGCGACCTGATGAGTCGAGGGTTGCTCGACGGGCGACACTGATCGCAACCTGCGTCGGCCTGGTGGTCGGATTCGCCGTGTATAAGGACTATTTAGGTTCAGACTACCGAACACTAGTATACTCGGGTGTCGACAAGGAGGTGCTGATTTCACCCCTGACGTTCTCTTATCTTGGCGCTGCCTCGATTGTTGTGGCAGTATATGAGCTCACCTTGCGTAGGGATCAAAGGAAGCGGGGCGGACTTACTATGAACATGGCGGCGATTGTGCTAGGTGGCGGTGGCGTAGTGTACGGATCTTCTCGGGGACCTGTAATAGCAATCCTAATTGCAATCCTTCCGCTGTTGGCTTCAAAGACCGGCTGGCGAAATCTACGCGGCATGAGCCTATTGGTGGTGGGGCTGAGTGTGGCGTGTATTGTGGGTTTAGTCGCGTCGAATCGATTGGGCACCAGCATCGGAGACCGATTTAGGTCCCTCGGTAGCGGCTATGATGGTCCCGGGGGGTCGGGGCGCGTGGAAATATGGGAAATGGCGGTAGCGGAATACTTGGCTTCGCCAATTTTAGGCAGTGGACTAGTGGAAAGCGTCACCGAGTATGCGCCGCATAATGCTGTTTTAGAAGCATTTATGGCGACCGGAGTCGTCGGCGGAGTGCTCTTCGTATCTGTGCTATGCTACTCGATTTTCGTGGCGGTGAAGCGAGTTCAGGCCATGACCGAGTACTCATGGATCGCCGGAATATTCTTGCTGAACATGTCCGCGGGAATGTTCAGTGGCTCGTTGCTAAATGGTGTGCTTTGGATAACGATGCTGGCTGTATTGGCCATTCCGCGGACCGGGGGCGGGGGCGACCGAGCAGAAGTCAGGACGGAACGACAGCAGCGTAGGTCAGTTTCGCAAAATGCGCCGGAGGGTTTGAGCACACGAGGATGAGACTTTTGATTCGGCAGCTCTGCGTGCCCAGTTACCGCGTGGGCTTTTTTCGGGCTGTCGCCCAAAGAGGGATTGCATTTTCTGTGTGGGCTGGAAGGGAGAGCTTCGATGTTACAACCAAAACGGTCCCCACGCGGGAACGCTGGTTTACATTATGCGTGAATCGCTTTCTCTGCCGTCGGCGCCTGGTCTGGCTCAGCCCCGCAGTCAGGGTAGATGCGGACACCATCGTGATTCATGAATGGAATCTGCGAATCCTCTCGTTCTGGCGAGACTGGCTACTCTGCCGGAGCTGCGGTGCTCGTTTCGTGCTATGGGGTCATGCTTGGGGCGTAGGTGGCGCCGAAAGCCTTAGCGGCATACTACGAATGGTGACCGCGAGATTGGCCGACGGAATCGTTTGCTACACGGAAACCCAAGCGCGGGAGATCAGAAAACGATTGCCGAAGATGCTTGTCGTCAGCTCGCCTAATGCGTGTTATAGTGAAAAAGATATCCATGTTGCGGACGCAGACGAGCAGAGGGGATCAATCATCTATGTTGGTCGATTAATTGCGGCGAAGAAGGTGTCGCTTCTAATCCGAGCTTTCGCTTCGGCGAGCCGGCTCGCGTCGGCCTTTTCTTCAAACTTATTGATTGTTGGTGGCGGTCCTGAGTTGAAAAGATGTCAGCAATTAGCCCGCGACCTCCAAATTGAGAATCGCATCACATGGGCGGGAGAGCGATCTGACATCGAATCGCTGCGCAAGTTGTACGGACAATCGTTTGTGAGCGTTACTCCAGGTTATGCCGGTTTATCGCTTACGCAAAGCCTTGCGTTCGGTGTGCCAGCCCTAATTGCGGACCAAGAGCCGCACTCGCCCGAAATAGAGCTGGCGTATAATAATCATTATTGCCGATTTTTTAAGGCTGACGACTCCGAAAGTCTCGCGGATGCGCTGGTACTTGCTTGTAAACAATGGCGGAGCTTGGGCGAGGTGCGTGTAAGGTTGTCTGAACGAACGATCAATAGCTACTCATTTGAGGCAATGGCCAACAGTTTCGTGACGCTGGCATCACAGCTGGCGAAGAATATTTGAAATGGGTATGCATGAAAAATCTATATATGAGAGAGCATTGCGCCTTTACCGCCGTTTACGATTGTGGTGCAGAGTCCTAGCCGGCCGCGATATTGCCCCTCGGCTTGATGTGGCGCTCCGGACGGAGACCCATGGAACGGGCTACGGCGCATGGGTCCTGGTGCCAGCGCCGCTCTCATCAGATTCGATTGTATACTCGGTGGGCATAGGAACAGACATCAGCTTCGACTGCAGCCTAATTTCGCAGTTTGGCGTTGTGGTTCATGCTTTCGATCCAACTCCCGCGGTTGGTGAATGGTTGAAGCTGCAGCAGGTCCCGGATAAGTTTAAACACCACAATGTCGGACTGGGTGACCACGATGGTTTCATTTGGCTGCACAAACCGACTGAACCAGGGCATATTTCTCACAGTTGTGTAAATCGAAGTGGCGGCAAAGAGGAGGGGAAGGTGCGCGTTCGGGTCCAATGCCTGCCGACCATTATGCGAGAACTAGACCATAAACGGATTGATCTATTAAAGCTCGACATCGAGGGGGCGGAGTATGCTGTTTTTGAACGATGGAGCTCGCAGATGAGTCTGCCGCGTCAGCTGCTGGTTGAATTCCATCACCGCTGGCCAGAGATCGGTGTGGAAAGGACTCGGCAGGCTTTAGCCAATCTCAAGCGGCTGGGCTATCGGTGTGCCGCAATAAGCGCCACGGGTGAGGAGTATTCATTTATTCGTTATTAGTGAAGGTGAATTTTGGCTGACCTACGACAGAACCTGGGATGGACTCGGGCACAAAAGATGAGGGCTGTAATATGAATATTGCTCACGTGGTGCCATCGGTTGGGAAATTTGCGTATGGGCTCGCTCCGGCCCCTCTGAATCTATGCAGGTTACAAGGCCGACTTGGCGCAAGCAGCTGTATCATCACTGGAACCGATGCAGGGCAAACGTCGACGTCAGTGGATTTGTTGGGGATTACCTCCGATTCTGTTCTTTTTTACCCGTATATAGGGCCAAGGTCTCTGGGATTTTCCCCGGAAATGCGGGCAAAAATTGCGGGGCTGAGCGAGTGCGACGTGCTGCACCAGCACGGGACATGGACGTTGATGGCGTATTATGCGAATCGCTGGAGCCAAAAGTTCCGGCATCCATTGGTCGTGGCCCCGCATGGTTCGCTAGCGCCGTGGGCGCTGGGAAAATCACGCACGAAGAAGCGGGCGGCGTGGTGGTTGTATCAGAGAAATAATCTGCTGCGGGCGACAGCGGTGCATGCGGTGTCAATGGCTGAAGTAGGCGAAGTTCGTCGGATGGGATATCGTGGACCGATTGCGCTCCTGCCCAACGGAATGAGCGAAGATTGGATTCAACAGGAGGCGAGTGGCCGTCGGTTTCGCACCCGCTTTGGGATCGGAATGGATCGTAAATGCCTACTCTTCTTGTCCAGAATTAGTCCGAAAAAGGGCTTGCTCATGCTGTTGGACGCGGTTGCTGGTCTTCGGCGAGAGTTGGACGACTGGACCGTAGTTATCGGAGGCGCAGATGAGTTCGGGCATGAACGAGAGGTCCGGAAGCGAGCTGAGGAACTGGGAGTCACAGAGCTGCTTGCATTCGTTGGTCCCCTATACGGTCAAGACAAGCGTGACGCTTTTGCTGCTGCGCGGCTTTTCGTGCTGCCGAGTTATAGCGAGGGTTCGCCGTTCGTGATTTTGGAAGCCCTTGGCGCAGGCGTGCCGGTTATCACTACGACGGGCACGCCATGGAGCCGGTTGGCAGAAGAGAAGTTGGGTTGGTGGGTGAGCACGAATGTAGAGGGAATAAAGAGGGCGCTTGAAGAGGCGGTTGCACTGGGGGACCACCACCTGAATACGATGGGTGCGGCTGGGCGCGACCTGATCAGACGAGAATTCCTTTGGCGCGGAATTGCGGAGAAATCGCTGGAGCTATACCGCTGGTTGCTCGGACGCGGTCCGCGACCTGAATTTGTTTATGAATCCTAACGCACAATTTAGTGAGGGCCGGCAGTTTTTTGCCAAGCGTAAGCTTTTGATCACGGGTGGCACCGGGAGCTTTGGGAATGCTGTCCTGGCAAGGTTCCTAAGCTCTGATTTGACAGAGATCAGAATCCTATCCCGCGACGAAAAAAAACAGGACGACATGCGCCGGCAGTATGCTTCGCCGAAGCTGAAGTTCTATCTTGGCGACGTCCGGAATATCGACGGCCTACAACAGGCCATGGCCGGCGTGGATTTCGTCTTCCACGCCGCCGCCCTCAAGCAGGTGCCCTCGTGCGAGTTTTACCCGATGGAGGCCGTGCGTACCAACGTGCTCGGCACGGACAATCTGCTCCAGGCCGCTTACGACAACCAGGTCAAGCGGGTGGTGGTCTTGAGCACCGACAAGGCGGCTTATCCGATCAATGCCATGGGCATTTCCAAGGCGATGATGGAAAAGGTCATGGTCGCCCGCTCGCGAGTTGCCGCCGAGCGTGGGCTCGTTTTCTGCGGCACCCGCTACGGGAACGTCATGGCGTCGCGCGGCTCCGTCATTCCCTTGTTCATGGAACAGATCGCTGCGGGCAAACCGCTCACGATCACTGAACCGGAAATGACCCGCTTTATGATGACGCTTGCGGGCGCCGTTGACCTTGTGCTCTACGCCTTTGGGAACGGGCGCCCCGGCGACATGTTCGTTCAGAAGGCGCCGGCCGCTACCATTGGGGTGCTCGCCGAGGCGTTGAAGCGGCTGCTGCAGGCCGAGAATCCCGTGCACGTCATCGGCACGCGCCACGGTGAGAAACAGTACGAGACTTTGCTGACCCGCGAGGAGATGGCCCGGTCCGAAGATCTCGGAGACTATTTCCGCGTGTCCGCGGACAATCGGGATTTAAATTACAATTTGTATTTCTCCGAGGGCTCACCCAAGCCGGCAGAAGTGGACGGATATCATTCGCACAATACCCGGCGCCTCGATGTCGAGGGCATGATGGCCCTGCTCCTGGAACTCGATGAGGTCCGCACTGCCATGCGGGAGCGCGGGATCGCCGTGCCCGAGGTGAAGGACGGGCGGGTTAAGCTTTAAGCACTCATGAAGACCATTCTTGTTACCGGAGCGTCCGGCTTTATTGGCCGCCATGTGGTGGAAGCGCTCGGGCGGCGGCCAGACGTCACGGTCGTTAAGTATGACCGCAGTGCTTCGCCAGACTCGCAGGACGCCGCGATCCGCGACGCAGAGGTCATCTTTCATCTTGCCGGCGTGAACCGCCCCGAGGACCCAAAAGAGTTTGCCACGGGCAACGCGGAGTTCACCCGCCGGATATGCGACACGCTGCGCGGTGCAAACCGCCGCCCTCTCGTCGTTCTGACCTCGTCCATCCAAGCTGCATTGGACAACCCTTACGGCCAAAGCAAAAGAGCCGCCGAGGATCTTGTGGAAGCGTGGGCGGGGGCGTCGGGCGGAGCCGCGGTCATTTTCCGCCTGAGAAATGTCTTCGGGAAATGGTGCCGGCCCAACTACAACTCGGTGGTGGCGACATTCTGCCATAATATCGCTCACGATCTCCCGATTAGCATTTCCGATCCGGCACGTGCACTGGAATTGGTGTATATCGACGACGTCACGGAAGCGCTGATCCGCACGATCGACGAGCCCGCCGCGCAAGGCTGTGCTCGGCGCGATGTCGAGCCCGTGTATCGCGTCACGCTCGGCGGATTGGCCGAGGAGATTCAAGCATTTCGCCAGAGTCGCACGTCCCTCGTTCTACCGTCGTTTGCGACCGAGTTCACGCGGCGTCTCTATGCCACCTACCTGAGCTACTTGGCGGGCCCTCAGTTCGGCTATGCGCTCGAACAGAAGACGGATCCTCGCGGAAGTCTCGCGGAGTTCATGAAGTCTGCGTCCTTCGGCCAAATCTTCGTTTCTCGAACCAAGCCGGGCATCACTCGCGGAAACCACTACCACCATACCAAAACCGAGAAGTTTCTCGTGGTGGAGGGGGAGGCGGTGATCCGCTTCCGGCACGTGGAGCGCGCCGAGGTCATCGAACACCGCGTATCCGGCGCCGAGTTTCGCGTCGTCGACATTCCCCCCGGCTACGTTCATTCGATCGAGAACGTCGGGCCGGGCGAGCTTGTGACCTTGTTCTGGGCCAGCGAGATCTTCGACCCGAAGCGGCCCGACTGCTATTTCACCAACGTCCTGCCGACCCCTGCGACCGCATGAAAGTAATGACCATTCTTGGCACCCGGCCCGAGATCATCCGCTTGGCCCGGGTGATCGCGGCGCTGGACAAGTACACCGAACACCGATTGGTCCACACCGGACAGAACTACGACTACGAGCTTAACCAGGTGTTCTTTGAGGATCTGGAGTTACGCCGCCCGGATCATTTTCTCGAAGCGGCGGGGGGAACGGCGGTGGAGACGGTCGGCAACATCATCGTGCGCACCGACGCGATTCTCGAGCAGGAGCGGCCGGACGCCCTGCTGGTGTTGGGCGATACCAACAGCTGCTTGGCGGCCTATGCGGCCAAACGACGGAAGATTCCCGTCTTTCACATGGAAGCGGGCAACCGTTGCTTCGATCAGCGCGTGCCGGAGGAAATCAACCGGCGGATCGTCGATCACATCTCCGACATCAATCTTCCCTACAGCGATATCTCGCGAGAATACCTCCTGCGGGAAGGTCTGCCGCCCGACCGGGTGATCAAGACGGGAAGTCCGATGTTCGAGGTCTTGACTCATTACCGTCCGAAGATCGATCGCTCGGATGTCCTGGCCCGCTTTGGCCTCAAAGAGGGCGGTTATTTCGTGGTGAGTTCGCACCGGGAGGAGAATGTCGATTCGCCCCGCCAGCTGGCCGGTTTGGCGGAGATCCTGAATGGTCTGGCACGCGACTACGGCCAGCGTGTGATCGTTTCCACCCATCCGCGGACTCGGAAGCGGTTCGAGGCTGAAAAAATTGTGTTCGATGAACGCGTCGAGTTGCTGAAGCCGTTGGGCTTTTCCGACTACGTCAAATTGCAGATGCACGCCCGCGCGGTGCTGTCCGATAGCGGCACTATCTCCGAGGAGTCTTCCATCTTGAACTTCCCGGCCTTGAATATTCGCGAGGCCCACGAGCGTCCGGAAGGGATGGAAGAGGCTTCCGTAATGATGGTCGGGATGAACTATGCGAAGGTGAAGACCGGGCTCGGCATCATCGAACAACAGGGCCGGGGAGCCAATCGCACGCTCCGGCCAGTCGCGGACTACAGCATGCCCAATGTCTCGGAGAAAGTCGTCCGTATCATTGTCAGCTATACGGATTACGTGAACCGTACGGTATGGCGAAAGGACCCGTGACGCCGCGGGCTCGCCTCATAGAAGGCGGTGTGTTTCGGGACAGCCGCGGCGAAGTCAGGCACATCAACGATTTCACGTTTGAACACGTCGATCGCGGTTACATCGTCCGGCCGGCGCGGACAGGGGAGGTGCGCGGTTGGGTCGGACACCGCCGCGATTGGAAATTCTTTCTGGCGATTCAGGGAGCGTTCGAGGTCGGGGTCGTGGCACCGCCGGATTGGGAACGGCCGGTACCGGACATAACGCCTGAACGTTTTACGCTCAAAGCCACGGCCCCCGCCATTTTGGAAATTCCTCCTGGCTGCTATGCGGCGACGATGGCGATTGAGCCCGGTTCGGCACTGATGATTTTTTCCTCCGGAAAGATTGGCGACGCGGCGTCGGACGATTTTCGCCTGCCGCCGGATTTCTGGCGTTTGGATGGAGGGGCGGTCAGGGACACTCCGCGGTGAGGATACTGCTACTCTCCCAGTTTTTTCAGCCGGAGCCCATGTTCAAGGGGCTGCCCTTTGCGAAAGCGCTCAGGGATCGGGGCCACGAAGTCGAGGTGCTGACAGGCTTCCCTAACTATCCGGGAGGCCGCGTCTATCCGGGCTATCGGGTCAGGGCGTTCCAACGTGAGGAAATGGACGGCATCACGGTGCATCGTGCGCCGCTTTACCCGAGCCACGACCTGTCCTCCGCCCGTCGGATGGCGAACTACCTTAGTTTCGCCAGCTCTGCGGCTGCCTACGGACCGTGGGTGACTCGTCGCCCCGATGTCATCTATGTCTACAATCTCGTGACGTTGAGCGCCGCGTGGCGACTTTTGCGGGCGCTGCGTGGCTCCGCGGTCGTGCTCGACGTGCAGGACTTGTGGCCGGAGTCGGTGTTCGCTTCGCGCATGATGAAAAATCCCGGCGCCGGTTGGCTTTTGAAGCACTTGTGTCGAGGCGCCTATCGAAGTGCGGATCGCGTTACGGTGCTGTCGCACGGCTTCAAGCAGCACCTCACGCGGTTGGGCGTCGATTCTTCGCGAATCGATGTGATCCACAATTGGTGTGACGAACACGCGATGACCATGACTGAAGCTCAATCCGACGCCCTGCGCCAGCGGGTTGGCTTCGCCGGGAAGTTCAATGTCCTGTTTGCCGGAACGATGGGCAAGGCGCAGGCTTTGGACGCGGTTATTGAATCCGCGAGACAGATAGAAGTCATGGCGCCGCAGGTCCTCTTTACCTTTGTCGGCGGTGGTGTGGAGGTATCCTCGCTCCAGGCGAAGGCGGCCGGGCTGAGCAATGTGCAGTTTCTGCCCAAATGCAGCGGACGCGAGGCGGCGGAGTTGGCGAGTGTGGCCGACGCTCTCCTGGTTCATTTGCGGCGGGACCCTTTGTTCTCCATTACGATTCCTTCCAAAACGCAGGCTTACCTGTTTGCCGGAAAACCTATTCTCATGGGAGTGGAAGGCGATGCGGCTGTCTTGGTGCGGGAGGCGGAGGCCGGCCTCTGCTTTGCGTCGGAGGACGTGACCGCGATTACGGAAGCAGTATTGGCGTGCAGCAAATTGACGCCGGAAGCACGCCGCCAGATGGGGCAGCGTGGGCACGCCTATTACGCGCGGGAGCTTTCTTTCAGCCGCGGCGTGGACAGGTTTGAGGCGAGTTTTGCCGCGGCGATAGAGCGTGTGCAAAACGTAGTGCAATGATGGTGCTGGGCTTCTTGTGAGGAAACCGGCGGCACAAGCCTCGAAGCTTTCCGTACTCGTTACCTATGGCTGGTGTCGCACGGCGTTCGTCGCCGTCGAGGATCTGGCAAAGCACGGGCACCGGGTGTTTGTCTGCGATGCCAGCCCGCTGGCGATGGCTCGCTTCTCGAAGTATTCGTCCGGATTCGATCTCGTGCCGGATCCTTTTTTGGAGCCGAGAGGCTATGCCGCCGCGGTGGCAGAGATTTGTCGCGACCGGGCCATCGATGTCGTTTTGCCCGGCCATGAAGACGCGCTGGCCCTGTTGGAGCATGCCGATCTGCTACCTGCGTCCGTCAGGGTGGCGGCGCCCCCATTGGCGCATTTGCGTCTCGGCTGTGACAAGTACGAGACGGTCCTGACCGCCGAACGTGCGGGAGTGCGAGTGCCGCTAACGAAGGCTCCGCCGAATTTTGAAGAAGTCGGCGAGGCGTGCGAACAACTCGGTTTCCCCCTCGTCGTCAAAACCCGCCGGGGCAACAGCAGCAAAGGGGTGCGCGTCGTCTCCAATCTGGCCGAGGCCGTCGCCGCCGTGGCTGAGTTTGTACAAGCTGCCGACCTGCCAGCCGAGGCGTGGCCGCTGCTTCAGGAGTTCGCGGACGGCGAGGTCTACGGGTGCTGTTTCATCGCCGATCAAGGCGAGGTCCGCGCCGCCTTCACCGAGCGATACCTGCGGTGCAAGGACGGGGCGCTCGGCACGAGCGTGTTTCGGGAACCCAGCGACTGGCGGGAGCCTGAGCGCGAGGTGGTGAAGCTCGCGGCGGCGCTGGGGTGGTCCGGGATCGGCCATTGCGATTTCATCCGGGACCGGAAGAGCGGGCGTGCAGTTCTGCTGGAGATTAATCCGCGGTTGTGGGGCGCTGTGCGTCTCGCGGTCGATAACGGCTTTCATTTCCCGGCGGCGGCGGTGGGGCTGGCCAGAAGAGAGTCGGACCTCGCGCGCTATTTCCCCGGACGTCCCGAACCCGTGCGGGCTTTGTGGCTGGTGGGCGAGGGGATTGCGCTGATCCGTGACCTTTCCAGCTTGTCGGTGTCGTCGCTCCTCGAGCTGCCGAAGCGTTTATATTCGAAGCGTCCCGGGGTGGTCTTCGACGATTTCAGGGCATCGGACGTGATGCCGTTCATCGCGGAGTGTATATATTACGGCTTGGGCTTTATGCGCTCGGGCGGGGCCACCAATCCGTCCCGGCCCGAGATGCACCGGGCCGACGGCCCGCCTCAGCATCGACCGTTCGAGTATCTGGCTTCGGGATTTTACGTCCGAACCGGCAAGCGGGTGCTGGATATCGTGGTCGCGGGCGTTGGCCTCTTGATTATCGCCGCTCCTCTTTTGGTTATCGCGGCCCTGATCTGCGTCATCGATGGCGGGCCGTGCTTGTTCCGGCAGGAACGGATCGGTCGTTTCGGTCGAACGTTCCGGATCGCGAAGTTCCGCACCATGGTTGTGCGGAAGCGAAATGACAGCCCGGTGACGGTGGCGAATGATGCGCGGGTGACGAAGCTGGGCGCGTGGTTGCGGCGGTGGCGTTTGGATGAACTGCCCCAGTTGTGGAACGTCCTTTGGGGTGAGATGAGCCTGGTCGGCCCGCGCCCGGATGTGCCCGGATTCGCTGACAAGCTGTCCGGCCAGGATCTACTCATCCTCGCCGTGCGCCCGGGAATCACCGGACCGGCGACGCTGGCGTTTGCGAACGAGGCGGAGCTCCTCAGGAGCGTGCCAGACCCCGATCGCTATAACCGGGAGACGATTTTTCCGAGGAAGGTCGCGATGAATCTACAATACGTGAAGAGTATCAGCCTTCGACAGGACCTTGGGCATGTGTTTGGCACACTTTTCCCTGTAATGATTCTGAGGCGCACAGTAGGAGCGCTGAGATTTTCATGGATGTAGTACCACCACGGGTTTTGCTCTCGTCCGCCGGCCGGCGGGTCGAACTGATCGGCTGCTTTCGATCTGCCGCGGAACGACTCGGCCTGAAGCTGGATGTGCTGGCGGCGGACCTGCGACCTGAGCTGAGTGCAGCCTGCCAAGCAGCCGAGCATAGTTTTTCGGTGCCGCGGTGCACCGAGCCAGGCTTCGTTCAGACGCTCTTGGACATTTGTGAGCGCGAGCATGTGTCGCTTCTGGTTCCTACGATCGATACGGAGCTGCCGATCTTGGCCGCGCATGCGGAGGAGTTTTCCAAGCTGGGCACACGTGTGGCGGTTTCGTCTCCGGAGGTCGTTGGCATCGCACGGGACAAACTGCGTACCGCGGAGGTGTTTGCGGCGGCCGGTGTCACCGTGCCGCGCACGGCCAAATTGGCGGATCTGCTGCACGCTCCGGGGGATTGGCGCTGGCCCGTCGTGCTCAAGCCGATCAGCGGCAGCAGCTCCGTTGGACTGAAGATCGTCAAGACCGTCGACGAGGCGCGACGCGCGAGTGAGGAGCGCGACGACTACCTCGCCCAAGAGCAGTGGTTCGGTCGCGAATACACGGTGAACCTGTTTTTCGATGCGAGCGGTCGTTTGCGCACGGCCGTACCACACTGGCGGATTGAAACCCGCGGCGGCGAGGTCAGCAAAGGCCGAACCGAGCGGTTACCGGCGTTAATCGACGCCGCCCACAAGATCGCCGAGGCGCTGCCCGGCGCGCGCGGCGCCCTTTGTTTCCAAGCGATTCTCAACGAGCGCGGCGAAGCCGGTGTGTTTGAGCTCAACGCGCGTTTCGGCGGCGGATATCCGCTGGCCGACCGCGCCGGAGCGCCGTTCGCTCAATGGCTCCTCGAGGAAGTGACCGGACTCCCGTCGAGCGGGAATGACAACTGGCGCGAGGGCATCACTATGCTGCGCTACGACGCCGCCGTGTTCAAAGAGGCAAGCGGCTCCTGAAAGTGCGGAGCTGATGGCGATGGTAGTAGGCGCCGGATCGCCGCATTGCAGCGAGTTGAGCGTTGAGAGATGAGAGTCGGATCCAGCAGCGGCTTTGCCGCTTCGCGTCCTTCGCGCTTAATTCGGATTCCTCCGTGCTCTTTCGTGTTTTTCGTGTGTTTCGTGGTTCTAAACTTCGGGTTCTTCCGTGATTTCCGTGTATTCCGTGGGCAACGCTCTCGGCTCTCCCCGCGGTAGCGCGGCTCCCGATCTCCGAAAAATGTGGAACATCCATACTCTGGTCTTCGATCTCGACGATACGCTGATCGCCGAACGCGATTACGTGGCGAGCGGGTTCGCAGTCGTTGGCGAGTGGGTGAACTCGAATTGGAACGCGGCCGGTTTCGCGCCGGCGGCGCTGGCGTGCTTCGCGGCCGGAATCCGGGGAAAGATCTTCAACGAAGCGCTCGCCGCGTGCGGGCTGGACGCGACGCCGGAACGGATCGCTCAACTCGTCCAAATCTATCGCGCACATGTGCCCACGCTCGACTTGCAGCCCGACGCCGCCGACGTGCTCACGTGGGCGAAGGAGCGCTTTCACCTCGCAGTGATCTCGGACGGCCCGCTCATCTCCCAACAAAACAAGGTGCAGGCGGTGAGACTCGCCGAAATCGTGCCGCAGATCATTTTGACGGATGCTTGGGGACGGGAGTTCTGGAAACCATCGCGACGCGCGTTCGAGGAAGTAATGGGGCAGGGCGAACGGCCGGCGCAGGGTTTCGTGTATATCGCCGACAACCCCAGGAAGGATTTCCTCGCGCCGCGTGCGCTGGGCTGGCGCAGCGTGCGGCTGCGGCGCCCGGGTGGTGAACACTGCGATTATGAAGCCGCGCCCCACGAAGCCGCGGATATCGAGATCTCCGAGCTCCGAGCGCTCAAGCATCTCGTGACGCGCTGACGCGCAGCGCGTGCGACGCGAGTTGAGAGTACAGAGTTAAGAGTTGAGGGTTGAGGGTTGAGAGTCAGGTAGCGGCAATCGTAGGCGCCGCGTCGCGGCGGCGTTCCGTGCTTTCCGTGTATTCCGTGGACCAATCCTGAATTCGCCCGTCGAACCCAGGACGGTTCGGAGAACCGTCCCTACCTTCAATTCCTTCGCGAGTTTTCGCGTTCCTTCGCGGTTCACGCGCTGGCGCTCGGCGTTCCGACCGCCTCTCGCCTCTAGCCACTCCGACACTTTCCCTTTGCTCCGTTCGCTGCCCAAAGGGCACCCGCTCACGTCGCCCTTCTGCTTCGCTTCAGGGCAAAACGCTCCGCATTTTGCCATCTACGCCTCTCGGCTCCGTCACTTTCACTCGCGCGGAGCGCGCCCCGCCTCTTCCGTGGTTCATCCTAAATCTTTTCGTCCTTTCATCCTTTTAGCGGTCGCGCTCGTCCTCGCCGGCGGCATCGGCCTGCAACTCGTGCGCCTGCGCGACGTGAAGCAGGGCGACGTCACCAGTCCGGCGCGGCCGATCGGGCTTACGGACCGGGTTCCGCGGAGTGTCGCCGGCTGGGCGACGGCGGATCTGCCGCTCGGGCCGACCGAGCTCGTGAGCACGGCGGCGGAAAAAACGCTGAACTACGACGACATGGTGAACCGCGTTTACCGCCGCGGCGGCGTCGAGTTCGGCGTGTATGTGGCGTATTGGGCGCCGGGGCGGATGCCGATGGAGAAAGTCGCCTCGCATACGCCCGACCGCTGCTGGTCGGAGAACGGCTGGACCTGCACGGAGTCACGTTTCCCGGAAAACTGGGCCACGGCGGACGGACCGCTGAAGCCGGCGTATTGGCGGACCTTCGTGCCGCCGGGCGAGCGTGCACCGCACTACGTCGTTTACTGGCACCTCGTCGGCGACGAACTCTACGATTACGGCGGCGGCTTCAACCGCCGGCCAAGCGTGGTGAAATGGTGGCGCGACATGCTGCACTACGCGTGGGCGGGGAGCCAGGAACAGTATTTCGTCCGCGTCACGAGCGACCGGCCCTTCGAGCAGTTGCGCGGCGACCCGGGGTTCGAGGAAGTCGTCCGCTCCCTCGCGGCGCTCGGGATCGAAGCCGCTGCCGTGCAGCGGCGGAGATAGGAGATAGGAGATAGGAGATAGGAGATGGGGTGTGCCGCGAAATGCGGCGCGGTAGCGGCGATCGTCCCGATCGCTAGGTAGGGACGTCTCTCCGAGACGTCTTGGCCGTTCGCCCCTTTCACTTTAGTTTTGCTCCGTTCGCTGCCCGATTCGGGCGACCGCTCACGTCACCCTTCCGCTGCGCTCCAGGGCCGCACCTTCGGTGCGACCATTTGTTCGTCGCCCTGCCCAGTGGGCACCCGTGCTCTTCACCCTTTCGCTTCGCTTCAGGGCCAGCGCATTCGCGCAGACCATTTTCGCCTCTCGGCTTCATACGCCTCGCGGCTCCGTCTCAACTCGCCGCTGCGTCGCAGCGGCGTTCCGTGCCTTCGTTTTTCGTGGTTCAAAGCTCGGGATCCATTCGCCCGATCCGTGCATTCTGTGCAATCCGTGGTTCAGATCTGTCGTCCTTCGCCACCTTCGCGCGTCTCCGCGTCCTTCGCGCTTAATCCGGATTCCTCGGTACGTTTTCGTGTGTTTCGAGGATGGCCGTCGGGACGACGGTCGCCCCCACCTTAAACTCTACACTTTAAACCTAAACTCGCGCGGAGCGCGCTGCGCTTGCTCTGTGTCCCGCTTTCTTCATCATGGCACTCTATGAGCCTGCTGGATCGTATCGCTGTGACGCCGGGGAAACGGAGCGGCAAGCCGTGCATTCGCGATACCAGAATCACCGTGTATGATGTGTTCGGTTACCTTGCCTCAGGGATGGCAGAAGCCGAAATCCTGAACGATTTCCCGGATCTCACGCACGAGGACATTCTCGCCTGTTTCGCTTTCGTGGCCGAGCGTGACCGACGCACGTATGCGTCACATGCGGCGTGAAATTGCTGTTCGACGAAAATCTGTCGGAAAGCCTGGTGCGACGCTTGGTGGACGTTTTTCCAGGCTCCGGCCATTTGCGCGATTTAGGCCTGACGGGCGCGGATGACCGCACGGTCTAGGCCTTTGCCGCCACGCATGGTTTCGCCATCGTGACCAAGGACGACGACTTTCGTGAGCTGTCGATCGTTCACGGCGCGCCGCCAAAACTCGTCATGGTCTCGATGGGCAACTGTCCGACCCGCGAAATCGAAACGATCTTGCGACGAAATAGAGAGGCAATGGAACGGTTCAACGACGATCGGGTGACGTCCTTGATGGAACTTGGATAAACCCGCGCGCATCTGCTCCGCTCGTTGCCCAAAAGGCACCCGCGCACGTCGCCCTGCGCGCGTTCGCGCGAGTTGACGGTGACGGAGCCGGGAGGCGAACCAGGCCGCGGCTTTGCCGCGGCGGAGATGGGACGAAGCCGTGAGGCTGAGATGGCAAAATGCGGAGCGTTTTGCCTTGGAGCGGAGCGGAAGGGTGAGGAGCACGGGCGCCCACCGGGCAGAGCGACGAGCAAATGGGAGATGGGACGGAAGGTTGAGAGTTCAGAGTTGAGAGTTGAAAGTGCAGGTAGCGGCCGTCGTAGGCGCCGCGTCGCCGCGGCGAGCCTAGAGCCCAGAGCCTGGTAGCGGCGGTCGTCCCGACCGCCATCCTTTCAGCTTTTCGCCGGCTCCGTCCCTTTCCCCGTCACTTTCACTCGCGCGCCGCGCGAAGCGCCGAAGGTGTGCTCGGACGCCGCGCTCGCGGCGCTTGCGTGCAGGACTTCGTCGTTTAGGGTGAAATCATGTGTAAACGTCCGAACAGGTGCCTCGTAGGCGGTTGAGGCGGGATGCGGTAGTCTCGGTGGATGGGAACGATCTCGACGGAGTTGGTGGAAGATGGGGAGAAGCGCGACAATCGTGGG